>JAJDUD010000017.1 GCA_022826825.1 Acidobacteriota bacterium
CCGGTCGGCACCGCGCTGCGCGACCGCGCAGCGCACGGCACGGCGCCAAGCTGCGTGATGGTTCTCTCGCGTGGTGCAACCGGGCGGAAAGGACGCGCCCGGGTCTTTGTCGCCCAGGGCAAATAGCCGCACGTCGTCCGCGGGCCTTCGGCCCGCTGTGCCGACCAGAGGTCGGCGTTCCAAGCCGTTTACGCCATTTTCATGGCAAGCGGGGTGCGCAGGAGGACGCGCGCATGGGCGTTTCTCCCGGTGGGGGCCGGCGGTCCCTGCCGACATCGCTCTTCGAGGGTCTCGGCATGCGGCCGCGCCCCTACCCCCGGAGCGGATTGTGGGTGCGGAGTTCCGGGAAGAACGAGAAATCCCGGTCGCAGGTGAACAGGACATCCACCCCGTGGGCGATGCAGATCGCCGCGATCCGGGCGTCGTGGACGACGGGTCCCCAAACGCGAGGCCGCCGTACAAGGTCGCCGAGCAGCGCCAGGTGGTCGTCCGTTTCGCCGATCAGCCGGCTCGAAGGCGACGCAGCCCACGCTTCCACCTGCGCCCACGCCTCTTCGATGGTCACCGCCCCGTCCTTCCAGAGCCGGCGGTTCGTCATGACGCTCAGGAACTCATGACAGCAGGGCCACGGAACCGCCCAGGCGGCCTGGCCCTCGATCAGCGAGCCGAGGGCCGTGCGGGCCGCGCCATGCATGGGCGCGGCCTTCCGGTGTGCGTACACCAGGAGGTTCGTGTCCACCGCGATCACGGCTAGCCACGGTCCCCGTAGATCAGCTCTCGTAGTTCCGGCCAGGAATAGTCGTCCAGCGGCCAGGGATCCGACGGATCTCCCACGCTCAGATCCGGCCACTCGTACGGCTTCTGCGCCTCCGGCTCGTCGAGGGTCCGCCGAAGTCCGTCTTCGATGACCGACCGAAGCGTGGTTCCGTTCTTCCTGGCGTGTCGCTTTGCCCGGAGCAGCAGAGCGTCGTGGATCTCGACGGTTGTCTTCATGGAGCCATATTACCCATATCAGTTGCTATGGGCCATATGGGCCTCGACCTGCGAGCCACCTCAAAACACGAGGTCCGGCTCGCGAACCATCGTCGCCTCGCAACCGAAAGCGGCGTTCAGCGCCTGACAGACCTCGAACATCCGGCCGGGTCCGAGCCTTCCGATCCACTGGCGCAGATCCGCCCGCGGGACCGTCTGGACGTGGTCGAGGTTCACCACGGATTCGTCTTTGAGGCCCTCGAACGTCCCCACGCGCACTTCGGTCGCGGTCCCGCGAATCGTCGAAGTGATCGGCGCCACGGTGACGGTGTGGAGCCGATTCACCATGACCTCCCGCGTCAGCACCAGAACCGGACGCCGCCGGTCCGGGGAACGGAATTCGTAGAGCCAGAGATCTCCGCGCCTTACGGTTCGCGCCACGCCGCCGCCGCCTCCGTCCAGCCTTCGAGCTCTTCCTCGATGGGCGGGAATTCCGGCCCGTAGCCGCGGATCAGTGACTCATCGATGCACTGGGATTCCCGGCGGCGGAGATAGCCCTCCACCATCCGCCGGACGACTTCGGAACGACCGAGCTCGCGCACGATCTCGTCGGCATCGAGACGCGCCAGCAGATCCTCGGAGAAGTTGATCTGTACCGCTTTCATGGTGGCAGATTACCATAGGAATATGTGGATATTCGTCCATATGATTGCCGATAGTCCACACCGGTCGCGGTGTGACGTGGAGCGATAATCTGGCTCGCATGTTCCGGCGCACCACCTGGTGGCTCCTGTTCACCGGGGGCATCTCCGCGCTGGCCGCCGCCGCAATCACTGCGATACCGGGATGCGCGGGGCTGCCGGGGGGAAGCGACGCGGTCCGGCCCCTGAACGTGGTGGTGGTGACCCTCGACACCCTCTCGGCGCGGCATCTGACCCAGTACGGGAACGACCGGATCGAAACCCCCGCCTTCGGCAGGATGGCGGCGGAGGGCGTCCTCTTCGAGCAGGCGACCGCCACCGTGCCGCTCACCCTACCCTCCCACACCTCCATGTTCACCGGGACCTACCCGATGTTCAACGGGGTGCGCGACAACGGCGGCTACTACGTCCGGGAGGACTCCGACACCCTCGCCGAAGCGCTGAGCGCGGCGGGATACCGGACCGGCGCGTTCGTTGCGGCGTTCGTCGTCGACTCCCGCTGGGGGCTCGATCAGGGCTTCGACCGTTACCACGACGACTTCAACTTCCGCGAGTTCGAGCGCATCAGCCTCGACAGCGTGCAGCGGCCCGGGGACGAGGTGCTCGAGGCGGCGCTCGACTGGATGGACGGGGTGAAGGAGGAACGGTTCTTCTCCTGGATCCACCTCTACGACCCGCACTGGCCCTACGAGGCGCCCGAACCGTGGGCGTCACGGGTCAGCGGCTACCCGGAAGCCTCCTACGACGCGGAGGTGCTGTTCACCGATTCCCTGGTCGGGCAGTTGCTCGACTGGCTGGACGAGAACGAACTCGCGGACGACACGCTACTGGTCCTGATGGGGGACCACGGCGAGAGCCTCGGCCGGCACCGGGAGGGGGCGCACGGCTTCTTCATCTACGACGCCGCGATGCAGGTGCCCTTCCTCCTCCGGGCGCCCTACCGCCAGATCGGCCGCGGCCTGCGCGTCCCCGCCCAGGTGCGCGGGATCGACCTGATGCCCACCGTCCTCGATCTGGTGGGCGTTCCCGTCCCCGGGGACGTGCAGGGGGCGAGCCTCGTGCCGCTCGCGGACGGCACCGAGACCGACCTGGGGCTCTGGGCGTACTCCGAGAGCTTCTATCCGCGGAACCACTACGGCTGGTCTCCGCTCCGCGCCCTCCGCAACGGGCTGCTCCACTTCATCTCGGCGCCGCGCCCGGAACTCTTCGAGGTGCTCGACGACCCGGGCGAGACGCGGAATCTCGCCCCCGAACGGCCCGGTCAGGTCCGCCAGCTCCAGGCGCGGCTCGACCAACTGGTGGTCGAGTTCGAGCAGGAGGGCGCCGACGAACAGGCCCCCGAGACCCTGGACGAGGAGACCCGCGCCCAGCTCGCCGCGCTCGGCTACCTGGGCGGCTCCTCGCGGGTCCGGGTGGAAGAAGGCGAGGAACTCGCCGACCCCAAGGACAAGATCGTCCTCTACAACCTGCTGAAGGAGGCCGGCACCGACTCCACCGAGGACCGGATCGAGGACGCGATGGCCAAGGTGCGGCGCGTGCTCGCCGAGGACCCCGGCATCCTGGAGGCGCACCTGATCCTCGGCAACCTCCACGTCAAGCTCGAAGACTGGAACGGGGCCATCGGCGCCTACCGGGAGGCGCTCGCGCTCGACCCCGAATACAAGTCCGCGATCCTGGGTCTCGCGGACGCCTACCGGCTGGCGGAGCGGTATGACGAGGCCGCGGCCGGGTATCGGCGGCTTCTGGAACTGGACCCGAACGACAACAAGGCCCACTACCACCTGGCCGAAATCCACGCGGCGCAGGGAGCCTACGAAGAGGCGCTCGAGGTGCTTGCCGGACTCGAGGCCACCGGCGAGGAGCGGGCCCCGGCCCGGAACCTGAAGGGCGAGTGCCTGTTGAGCCTGGGCCGCCTCGACGAAGCCGAGGCCGAACTCCGCCTCGCGCTGGAGATGGACGACCAGCTCTCGGACGCCTGGTACAACCTGGCCCTGCTCTTCGAAGAGCGCGGCGACGGCTCCGGGGCCATCGAGGCCTACGAGACCCGTCTCGAGATGGCGCCGAGGGACTACCGGTCCCACTTCAACGTCGCGAAGCTCTACGGGGCGATGGGAGATCCGGTCCGCATGGAGGCGTCGTTCCGCGCCGCCGTCGAGCACAACGAGGAGTTCGGGATCGGCTACCTCTACCTGTCCAAGGTGCTGCTCGACAAGGGAGAACTCGCCGCGGCGGAGGAGACGGCCCTTCGGGGTCTCGCGCTCGATCCCGACCCCGAGATGGCCCCCCTCGGCCACTTCGTACTGGCCGACGTCTACAACCGGCAGGGCCGCACCGCCGAGGCGGAACGCGAGGTCCGCCGCGCCCGGTCCTACCGGCGGTAGAGCGCGGAAAGACACCGACCGGAGCGGCCATGCGGTTCGATCTGGTATCCGACGTTCACCAGGACATCGGTTGGCGCGGCCGCCCGCTGGAGACCGGGGAATGCGACACGCTGGTCCTCCCGGGGGACGTGGGGAACCGGGTCGGGGTGACCGCGGCCGTGGTGGCCGACCTCGCCGGGAAGTACCGCGACGTGGTGTTCGTCGACGGCAACCACGAGTTCTACTCCTCGTTCGGGGCGCTCGACCGCACCCGCGACCAGCTTGCCGAGGCCTTCCCCGAAGGCGTCCACTACCTCGACCGCGAAGGCCCCTTCCGGGTCGGCCACACCGCGTTCGCCGGCGCGAACGGCTGGTATCACTTCCGGGCGCCGGGCGGCGGGTCGTTCCGGGCGCAGTCCGGGTGGTGGAGCGGCCGTTCGAACGACGCGCGGCTCGTCTTTCCCGGAGGCGATCCCCGGCAGGCGCTGGACCGCTGGGAGGAATCGAAGCGGACGCTCTTCCGCCAGCTCGAAACCGCCCGCGACGATGCCGCCGTCGAGCACGTCGTCGTCCTGACGCACTCGGTGCCCCATCCCGGCGGCCTCGTCGACGGGTACGAGCCGGCGTCCAGCGGCGCCTTCTACAACGGGCTCTTCAACGAGGCGAAGGACGCGGGCGGCGGACTCCTCGACAAGGTGCGAGTCTGGTGCTTCGGGCACACCCACCACCCGGCGTTCTTCCGGGACCGGTCGCTCGGCCGGGACATCTGGTTCGTCGCCAATCCGCGCGGTTACGGCCACGAGCGCCACAACCCGAGGCGGAACCGGACGATCGCGGTGGACGTCGAGAATCCCGGCTATTGAAACTCGCGGCCATCCCCCCTGATCCGTTGGACGCTCTCATTTCATGCAATGCAGTCATTGCCTGCGTTAAGGTTCCGACGTTCCGAGGAGGGATCCCATGGCCAGCCTTTCCATCCGCAACCTTGACGAGAACACCAAGAAACGTCTCCGTATCCGTGCCGCGGAGAACGGGAGATCGATGGAGGCCGAAGCGCGCGCCATACTGAGTTCCCGGCTGGAGAATCCCGCCCCCACGGATCGAGGGCTCGGATCCGCGATCCACGCCCTGTTCGCACCACACGGGGGCGCAGATCTGGAGCCCCTGCCCCGGGAACCGATTCCGGATCCTCCCGAATTCGGTTAGGCGGACCCGCGCACCGTGTTCGTCCTCGATTCCAACGTACTCTCTGAAGTGATGCGCGAGCACCCGGAGCCCGCTGTCCTCAACTGGATGGATCGGCAACCGGTGACGGAACTCTTCACGGCGGCGACCTGCGAGGCGGAGATCCTTTTCGGCATCGCCACGCTGCCGGCCGGCCGGCGGAGTGAGGACCTGCGACGCGCGGCCGACCGGGTTTTCGGTGGTTTCCTGCGCGGCCGGATCCTCCCCTTCGACAGTCAAGCGGCGCAGCGATTTGCGGTACTCGCCGCCGATCGGCGCCGCGCCGGACATCGGATGTCCATGGGCGACGCCCAGATCGCAGCCATCGCCGCATGCCACGGCGCAACTCTCGCCACTCGGGACACCCGCGACTTTCGTGAGTGCGGAGTCCGCGTCATCAACCCGTGGGAAACCACGTGAGGAACCCCGCCGCCGACAGGGGGACGGGACATCCCGGAGAGCTTCGGCCGCCGTACGGCGGCGGGGAGCAGGACCTCAGGAGCAAGAACGATGAAGAACAAGACCGCCGCCGCCGCCGGAGCGGCCCTGATCCTGACCGCCGGGTGCAACGGTGCGCCCGAGACCGAGATGGGCGATAACCCGTTCTTCACCGGGAGCACGCTGCCCTACGGCCTGCCCCATTTCGATCTCATCGAGGACGGCCACTACCGGGCGGCGTTCGAACGCGGCATGGCTGAACAGATCGAGGAGATCGAGGCCATCGCTTCGTCTCGGGAGCCGGCCACCTTCGAGAACACCCTGGTGCCCATCGAGCGGTCGGGCCGGCTGCTCGACCGGGTGGCGCGGGTCTTCTTCAGCCTGTCCTCCGCCGACACGAACGACGCGATCAACGCCATCCGCGCCGAGATGGCGCCGAAGCTGGCGGCCCACTCCGACCGGATCCTCCTGAACGCCGATCTCTTCATCCGCGTCGAGACGCTCCACGAGTCCCGGAACGACCTGGACCTCTCGCCCGAGGAGGTACGCCTGGTGGAGCAGTACCGGCGGGACTTCACCCGCGCCGGAGCGCTGCTCTCCGAGTCCGAAAAGGAGCGGATGCGGGAGATCAACGCCGAACTCGCTTCGCTCTCGGCGGCCTTCAGCGAGAACACCCTGGACGAGGTCAACGCCTCGGCGGTGGTGGTGGATTCGGCGGACGAACTCGCGGGCCTCTCCGAAGGCGAGATCGCCGCGGCGGCCGAGGCCGCGAAGGCCCGCGACCTCGAAGGCAAGTACGTGATCGCGCTCCTCAACACCAGCGGTCAGCCGGCGCTGTCATCGCTCGAGGACCGCGCGCTCCGCGAGCGGATCATGAAGACCTCGCTCGCGCGGGGCAGCCGGGGTGGGGAGCACGACAACCGGGAGGCGGTGGTTCGGATCGCCGCCCTCCGCGCCGAGCGCGCCGCACTGCTCGGCTACCCGCACCACGCCGCCTACATCCTCGAGGAACAGACGGCGCAGACCATCGAGGCGGTCGACGGACGGCTTTCGGGGCTCACCCCGAGGGCCGTGGCCAACGCCCGCCGTGAAGCCGAGGACCTGGCGGAACTGGCCCGCTCCGAGGGCGCCGACCTCGAAATCGCGGCCTGGGACTGGTCCTACTACACCGAGAAGCTGAGAGCCGAGCGGTTTTCCTTCGACGCCTCCGAGCTCCGGCCCTACTTCGAGATGGACGGCGTGCTGGTGAACGGGGTCTTCTTCGCGGCCACCCAGCTCTTCGGGCTGACCTTCGAGGAACGGCCCGAACTGCCCGTCTATCACCCGGACGTCCGCGTCTGGGAAGTGTTCGAGGAGGACGGCGCCCCGCTCGGGCTCTTCCTCGGCGACTTCTACGCCCGGCCCTCGAAGCGGGGCGGCGCCTGGATGAACGCCTACGTCTCCCAGTCCGGCCTGCTCGGGACGCAGCCGGTGGTCGCGAACCACCTGAACGTCCCCAAGCCCCCGGAGGGCGAACCCACCCTGCTGACCTTCGACGAGGTCATCACCCTGTTCCACGAGTTCGGGCACGCCCTGCACGGCCTCTTCTCGAACGTCCGCTATCCCTACTTCGCCGGGACCTCGGTCCCCCGCGACTTCGTGGAGTACCCCTCGCAGGTGAACGAGATGTGGGCAACCTGGCCGGAGGTGCTCCGGAACTACGCCGTCCACCACGAGACCGGCGAGCCGATCCCGGGCGACCTCCTCGACCGGGTGCTCTCGGCGCGCACCTTCAACCAGGGCTTCGCCACCACCGAGTACCTGGCCGCCACCCTGCTCGACCTCGCCTGGCATCAGCTCGGCGTCGGCGAGACCCCCGATGCGGATGGGGTGCTCGCGTTCGAGGAAGCCGCGCTCGAGGAGGCCGGCATCGCCTTCGCGCCGGTGCCGCCGCGCTACCGCACTACCTACTTCTCCCACATCTGGAGCAGCGGCTACTCGGCCGGCTATTACTCGTACATCTGGAGCGAAGTGCTGGACGCCGACTCCGTGGAGTGGTTCCGGGAAAACGACGGCCTCAGCCGCGAAAACGGCGACCACTTCCGGGAGACCCTGCTCTCGAAGGGAGGCAGCATCGAGGCCATGGACCTCTTCCGCACCTTCCGCGGGCGAGACCCGGAGGTGGAGCCGCTACTCCGGCGCCGCGGCCTGAACTAAGGCCCCGCGGCGCCGCGGAGAGCCTCCTACTGCTCCCTGAGCGCCCCGACCACGCTGCGGCGGGCGGCGCCCACCGCCGGGAGGAAGCCGCCGATCGCCCCGATGACGAGGGCGAGGGTGGTCCCCTGGACGAGCAGCTCCGGCGTCACCTGGAAGGCGAAAGCCACCTGGCTGAACGAGGCCCAGTTGATCGTCGCCGCCCGGAACCCGTCGAACAGGAACCACGACGCCGCGCCGCCGGCCGCCGCGCCGATCAGCCCGAAGACAAGCGACTCGATCATCACCGAGACGACCACCGGCAGCCGGGAAAACCCGAGTGCTCGCAGGGTGGCGATCTCGCGCGAGCGGGAGGACACCGCCGCGTACATGGTGTTCAGCGCCGCGAACACCGCACCCGCCGACATCATGACCACGATGATCCAGCCGACCACCGAAATGAAGACCTCGATCGGCTCCGACTGGGCCGCCATGTGGGTCGTCTGCCGCTGGGCGCCGAGGCTGACCCGCGGATCGTCGGTGAGCGCCGCCTCGAAACCTTCGAACGCCTCGGCGTCCCGCAGCCGCACCAGGGCGACGTTCCAGGAATTGCCGCGCTGGTACATCTGCTGGAGGATGCGGTTGTCGGTCCAGATCTCCGATTCGGCGACCCCGCCGCCGGTGGTGAACCGCCCCACCACCTCCCAGGAGGCGCGGCCCACGTCGATCCGGTCGCCGACCTGCAAGCCCTCGAAGGCGCCGGCCGCCCCGTCGCCGACGATCACCTCGTTCCGGCCGGGCTCGAAGTTCCGGCCCTCGACGATCTCGAACTGCTCCCGCAACGCGAAACCGGCCGCTTCGACGCCCCGGAGCGGGACGTTGGCGTCGGTGCCGGCGCCGATCTTCTTGCGGTCGATGATGACGAAGAGCTCCGGCGAAACGAGCGGGCCGTCCGGGCCGCGCGCCACGCCCGGCGCCTCCCAGAGCACCTGGATGTCCTGGTGGTTCAGGATGCTGTCCGAGGCGCCGGTGGCGCCGCTCCGCAGCACCACCGCCACGTCGTCGCGGGCCTGCCCGGTCACCACCGCGCGGAAACCGGCGGCCATCGACAGGACGGCGACCATGACGCCGACGACTCCGGCGATCCCGAAGATCGCGACCACGGAAACGGCGCGGCGCTCCCAGATCGTTTCCAGGTTGTAGCGGGTCACCGCCTGGCACTGGCGGATGAAGGATCCAAGGCGCATCGTCCCGGTTCTCCTACAACCGCCGCAGGGCCAGCGCCGTCTCGAGGCGCATCGCCCGCCGCGCCGGGAAGATGCCGACCACCAGGCCGGTGACGACCGCGAGGCCGAGCCCCAGCAACAGGTCCTCGGGCCGCAGGAAGAGGCCCGGGAAGTAGGCGGCCAGGGCAGGACGGAGCACGCGCTCCAGCCCCACGGCCAGCACCATTCCCAGGAATCCGGCGGTGGTCACCAGGGTCACCGACTCCATGAGCACGAGCCGCTGCACGCGGCTGGAGGTGAAACCCAGGGCCTTCAGCAGGCCGATCTCGCCGATCCGCTCCCGCACCGACTGCGCCATGGTGTTGCCGGCGACCAGCAGGATGGTGAAGAAGACGGCCCCGAGGATCGAGGTCACGATCAACCCCAGGTTGCCGACCTGATTCGCGAACCCCGCGGCGAACGCTCCCTCGGACTCGCTCTTCGTTTCGGCGGCGGAGTTCCGGAAGGTGTCGTCGATGGCGGCGGCGATCTCGGGGGCGCGGTCCGGGTCGGCGATCCGCACCATGAACCAGCCGACCTGCCCGCGGCCGAAGGAACGGGCTTCGTCGAAGAAGTCGTAGCGGAAGAGGAACTGGGTCTGATCGAAGCCTTCCACGTCCGCGTCGTAGACGCCGACCAGTTCGAACTCCCAGGCGTCGTCGCCACGCCCCTGCTGGCGCCAGATCGTCGGCTGGATCGGGATCCGGTCGCCGACCTCCCAGCCCAGGCGTTCGACGAGCGCGCGGCCCGCGATCGCCCCGTTGCGGGTCTCGATCCAGCGGAGCTTCGCCTCCTCGGGCACCAGGATCTCCGGATACATGTCGAGGTACTCCGCCGGCTCGACCGGGGACTGCATGAAGAAGTTGGACGGGTCCTGGTACACCCCGCCGAACCAGGTCATGTGCATGGCGTCCACGACGCCGGGGATCTCCTCCATGTCGGCCTCGTAGGACTGCGGCAGGAGCTGGAAGAGCGAGACCCGGTGGCGCACCACCAGCCGGTCCTCGTTGGCGATCTCGGCTCCCATGGAGAAGGCCGTCTGGAGCATCGAGAGCACCCCGAAGATGAGGAACGCGAAGACCACCGAGGAGAACGTCAGGAAGGTCCGCGTCTTCTTGCGCCGGAGCGCCGCGCTGATCAGGGTGAAGGAACTCACACCGCCGCTCCGGCCGGTTCGTGGACCGGCACCTCGATCGTCCCGTCGTGCCCGCATTCCGCGAGCCGCCCGTCCTCGAGATGCAGGGTGCGCGACGCCCGCTCGGCCGCCACCGGATCGTGGGTCACCATCAGGATGGTCTTGCCGTGGTCACGGTTGAGGGCGACCAGCAGGTCCAGAATCTCCGCGCTGGTCGTCCGGTCGAGGTCGCCGGTCGGCTCGTCGCAAACGAGCAGGGCCGGATCGTTCACCAGCGCGCGGGCGATGCCGACCCGTTGCTGCTCGCCGCCCGAGAGTTCCCGGGGACGGTGCTTGCCGCGAGCCGAGAGCCCCACGATCTCGAGCGCGATGTCGACCCGCCGGCGCCGCTCCCGGGCCGAGAACGAGGTCAGCAGCAGCGGTACCGCCACGTTCCGCTCGGCGCTCAGGGCTCCCAGCAGGTTCGAGAACTGGAACACGAAGCCGACGTTGCGCGCCCGCCAGCCGGCGAGCTTCCGCTCGGAAAGGCGGTGGATCGCCGAACCACCCACGATCACCTCGCCGCCGGTCGGCCGGTCGAGCCCGGCGATCAGGTTGAGCAGCGTCGACTTCCCGGAGCCCGAGGGTCCCATCAGCGCCAGGAACTCCCCCTTCTCCATCCGGAGGCTGAGGTCCCTCAACACCGGAACCGGGGTGCGGCCCCGGTGGAACGTCCGGCTGACGCCGCGCACGTCCACCATGGCTTCCGCTGCGGCGCCGTTGCCCGCCGCCGTTCCGGCAGGATCTGCTTCACTCATCGGACTTTCTCTCCCAGGCGTTCACGGCGCGGCGGCCGCTTCCATGACTTCGGCGCCGTCCTCGAGGCCCTCGAGGCCCTCCACGACGACGCGGTCCCCCTCCACCAGTCCGGAGAGGACGAACACATCGGATCCGCGGCGGTCTCCGAGCCGCACGGCGCGGCGCTGGACCCGGCCGTCGCGGACCAGGTAGACGAGGTCCCGGCCGGTGTCCGGGAACACCGCCGCCGCGTCCACCAGGAGACCCTCGGGAGCCTCCTCGGGTTCCGCTTCGGCGGACCGGAAACTCACCTTGACGCCCATGTCCGGGAGGATCCGGGAATCGAGTTCCTCGAAACCGATCCGGACCCGCACCGTGGCCCGGTCGCGGTCGGCGGTCGGGATGATCGCGATCACCCGGGCGGGGATCGTCCAGTCGTCGTAGGAGTCGAGGACGGCGTCCACCGGCTGCTCCGGAGAGACCCGGTTGATGTACGCCTCGTTGACGTCCACCTCGATCTCCAGCGAGGTCATGTCCACGATGGTGCCGATCCCGGTCCGGGTGAATCCGGCGCCGCCCGCGATGGGGGACATCATCTCGCCGGGCTGGGCGTTCTTGGCGGTGATGACCCCGTCGAACGGCGCCCGGATCACCATGTCCTCGATCTGCTGTCGGATGACCTCCCCCTGCCGCTCCGAGACGCGAATGTCCTCGCGCTGGCGCTCGATGCGCGCTTCGAGAGTGGCGACCTCGCCGTTCACCTGGTCGAGGTCCGCCTGCCCGGCAACCTGCTGCGCCACGAGCCGCCCGGTCCGTTCCTGACGGAGCCGCGCCTCGGCGAGCTGGGCCTCCACCTCGAGGACCGCCTTTCCGGCCGCCGCGGTCTGCGCCTCCGCGAGGCGGAGGGTCCGCTCGAGGTTCGAGGAGTCGAGACGGGCGAGCACCTGGCCCGCGCCCACCTCCATGCCCTCCTCGATGGCGATCTCGGTGATCTGTCCCGCGGTCTTGGACGAGACGGTGGCCTGGCGGCGCGCCGTGACGTAACCGCTCGCGTTCAGCACCGTGGTCCCGGCGTCCACCGAGATCGAGCGCACCCGCGCCGTGCGGACCGCGAGCACCTCCGGCTCCGAACCCAGCAGGAAGACGGCCGCAACGCCGCCTCCGATCACGAGGAGCGCGCCGATGATCGCGGTCACCAGCGCGAAGGGCCGCGAACCGCGCTGCTCCTCGCCGATCTTGAGTTCGGCGAGCCGGTCAGCGGGTTTCGGGGGATTCATGTTCTTGAATCAGGAGCCTACGAGGCGTGGGCGGGAAAGGTTCCCGGCATGGTGCGGAAGCCCGAGGTTCCGCGCGACAGGCCAGAAGGGGACTCGTCTTCGCTACGTTCGCGGGGCGCGAATCTTACAGAGGGCACGACCGAAATCACCGCTCCGGCGCGACCAGCGCCTGCAGTTGCTCGACGTGTTGCAGGAGGGCGGCGCGGCCGGCCTCGGTCAGGCGGTAGCGGGTCTGCGGGCGGCGGCGCACGAAGCGTTTGCGCTCGACGACGTAACCACCCGCGATCAGCTTGCCGAGGTGCGCGCTCAGGTTCCCGTTCGTGGCGTTGATCGTCTTCTGGAGGTCGGTGAAGGTGGCCCACTCCACCGCGACCAGCTCCGCGATGACGGCCAGGCGGACCCTGGACAGCAGGAGTTCATCCACGACCGCGTCGCACCCAGAGCACGATGGCGGGGACCACGAGCCCCGCCACCCAGCCGAGGACCAGCGTGCCGTGGAACCAGCCGGGAACGAAACTGGCGAGCGCCGCGGCGGCGAGCAGCGCGATGCCGCCCATGAGCAGCGGCCGGCTCGCCTGGAGACCGACGACCAGCAGCGCGATGCTCATCCCCCCGGCCCAGAACAGCGACATCCCATCGCCGGGAATCACCCGGTGCTGGGCAGTGAGATTCAGCAGCAACAACACGCCGAACGCCACCCCGAACGTGATTCCCGCCTGGCTGTCGATCTGCGTTTCGCGTCCGGTGTCATGACGGTGCGCGGCCCACACGCTGACGCCGATCGCGAGCAGCATCAGCGGCAGTTGGAAGGACCCGTCGGACGGTACCGGGAGGCCGGCGGCCCGGGCCTGCGCTACTCCGTTGACGATCGCAGCGAACAGCCCCCAGGTGAGAAAGATGAGCGGCGCGACGTTGAGCGAGCGGTCGGCCGACCGGAGAATCCGGTCGACCAGCGCCAGGTCGTTGCGTGCGGTGGATGTGTCCATGGTTGACATCTCCCTTCAGAGTAGTCTGTTTTATAGACTATTCTGATACCGATGTCAAGAATCTGCAGATCAAGCCCCGGGCGTTTGAGGAGCGCCGGTCATCAGATCAAACCGGCATCGTCCCCCACCGGGGGACGAAACTCCCATCGCCCGTCCCCTGTATGGCGTAACGCGACCAGGCATGGCGTTGCGCCATACGGCAGACCAACCACGGGAGCTTCGCGGCCTACGACCGCGATGCCGGTGTGAACACCGGCGCTCCTGCCGCGGGCGTCTCCGGGAAGAGCACCACGAGTCTTGCGCGCGGGACCGTTCCGGTCGATTACGAGATCGGCTGGTCGGCCGGAAGGGTCAGCAGGACGCCGTAGCCGCCGCAGCGGGGGTCCTGCACGTAGTCGGGGATCAGGCCCCCCGGGCGGAATCCGATCCGCATCTGCGCGGAGACGGTCGGATCCCTGATATCGCCCGCCACGAGTTGTTCGTAGTAGTCCTTGGCGCTCATCCGGTCCGCGACCGCCCCGTAGCCGTTCAACATGCCGACGGTGAGCTGGCCGCGCAGGCCGAGCCGCCCGGCGGTCGCGTGCCGGGAGGCGTAAAGCGCCCGGGCAATCCCCCGCCGGCGCCAGTCCGGGTGGACTCCGAGGTCGGCGCCGTAGAGCCACTCGCCCTCCGGATCGTGAGCGGTGAGGAACAGCCCCCCGAGGAACTCGGGGAAGCGGTGCTGCGGACGGCTGAGATCGAGGTTCAGGCGCAGCGTGGTGGTCGTCGCGATGGGCCTCTCACCGCTTGTCAGCGCGACGAACTGGCCCTCCGGAAAGATCTCCACATGGCGCCGGTAGTGATCGGCGCCGAAGCGTTCCGACGGATCGAGCGTCGGAAACACGATCCGCTGGAGTTCGGCGAGCGCGTCCGCGTGGTCCGGCGAGGTCGGCGCGACCGTCCAGCCGGCCCCCGCGGGCGGGGCCAAAGAGGCCCTACCCCGCCCGGGGGGGCCGGAGCGCGAGGACGCCGAGCCGGCCCTTCGCCTCGATCGGCGCCCCCGAGGGGTCGGTCAGCTCCCGCGGCGGGTGGCTCTTCGCGGTCAGCAGGGACACGCCGACCGTCACCAGCAGCGAGACCGGCGTCGCGATCAGGGCGTTCGGCAGCTCCGTCACGCTGTCGGGCGAGACCGCCCCCGAGACGAGCTCGGCCCCGATGAGCCCGAGCCACACGACCAGTCCGGCAAGGATACCGCTCACGCAGCCCGGACCGTTCGTCCGCTTCCAGTACATCCCGAGGGTGAGCGGGCCGAAGAGGCCCACCATCATCACCGTCCAGGACTCGACCATGAGCGAATAGACGCTCTGGAACCAGAGCGCCACCGCAAGCGCCAGCCCGCAGAAGATGACGACCCCCACCCGCACGGCGACCAGGATCTCCTTCGGCTTCAGGTCGGGAGCGAGGTTCCGGACGATGTTCTGCCCGAAGACGCTCGCCGGGGCCAGCAGCCCGCTGTCCGCCGAACTCATGAGCGCCGAGAAGAGCGCTCCGAGGAAAAGGGCGAGCCCCACCGGCGGCAGGTACTCCATGGCGAGCCGCGGCACGATCTCTTCCGGGTTCTGAAGCCCCGGCATCAGCACCGAACCGATCATTCCCAGAGCCACCGGGATCAGGCCCACCACCAGGTAGAGCGAACCCCCGAAGTAAGCGGCCCACTGCGCGACCCGTTCACTCTTGGAACTGAGCGCCCGCTGCATGAGGTCCTGACCGGGAAGGTTGCCGAGGCCGATCAGCAACCAGGCCTGCACGAAGAAGAGCCATTCGAGCAGGCCGCCGGTCGGCAGGAACCGGGTCCGTCCCTCCGGCAGGGAATCGAGCACGCCCGAGACCCCGCCGGCCGCTCCGAGGACGATTGGCAGCAACACGCAGATCGCCGCGATCAGGACCAGCGCCTGGAAGAAATCGGTGAGGGTCACGCCCCACATGCCCCCGAGCACCGTGTAGACGAGGACGATGGCGGCGGCGATGAGGATGCTGGCCACGAACGGCAGACCCGCCATCGCGGAAAGCACCGTCCCCACCGCCAGCAACTGCGATCCCACCCAGCCGATGTAGGCCGGCAGGATCGAGAGCGCGGACAGGATCTCGGCCGGCCTGCCGAACCGGCGGCGGAAGAAATCCGGAACCGTCAGGAGTCGCAGACGACGGAGCAGCCGCACGTAGAACGCGCCGGCGAGCAGCAGGCAGAGCGCCGCGCCGAAGGGATCGGCCACCACCGCGTTCAGGCCGCCGGCGTAGGAAGCGCCCGCCGCCCCGATCAGCGTGCCGCCTCCGAACCAGGTCGCAAAGAGCGTGAACGTGCAGAGCCCGAGGCCGAGCCGGCGGCCCGCGACCACGAAATCGGTGGCGTTCCGGATCCTGGTGGAGGCGACCGCCCCGAGGAACAGGAGCCCCGCCAGATAGACGCAGACGGCGACGATGACGAAGGTCTGGCTCATCCCCCGTTCCCAGTCATCGGCGTGATGGCGGCGAAGGGGTGCCGGGCGGTCAGCGGGAGGTTCGCTGCCGGTACGCCTCGGTCTCGTAGACCTCCGGGTTCACGCAGTTCGGCGCGCGCTGCCGGTGCAGGTGGGCCACCGCGTTCTCGGCGCACATGGTGGCCATGCGGTCCCGGGTCGCCACGCTGCCGCTCGCGATGTGGGGGAGCATCACCACGTTGTCGCACTCGGCGAGTCCCGGGTGGAACGCCGGCTCGTGCTCGAACACGTCGAGCCCCGCCCCCCCGATCTCACCGGACTTGAGGGCATCGACGAGGGCCGCTTCATGGACGATCGGGCCCCGCGCGCTGTTGATGAGGATCGCGGACCGCTTCATCTTCGCGAATGCGGCCGCGTCGAAGAGGTGGTGCGTCGAGGGATTCAGATCGGTGTGGATCGTGACGAAATCGCTGCGGGCGAGCAGGTCGTCGAACTCGGCGTATTCCACGTCCGGACGGGCCTCGATGATCGCCTTCATGGGAGGATCGAAGGCCAGCACGTCCATGTCGAATCCCTGCGCCCGCCTGTGCATCGCCTGCCCGATGCGCCCGAAGCCGACGACTCCGAGCACCTTCCGGCGCTCGTCGCCGCCGGGGCTCACGTCGGCGCCGAGCATCAGCGACGGCCCCCAGATCTTGTACTGGCCGGCGCGCATGTAGGCGTCCGCCGGAACCACCCGCCGCGCCACGGACATCAGCAGCGTCCACGCCAGATCCGCGGTCGTATCGGTGAGGACGCCGGGGGTGTTCGTGATCGGGAGACCGAGCTCCGTCGCCGTGTCCACGTCCACGTTGTTGAAGCCGACGGCGTAGTTGGCGACGCCGAGCAACTGCGGGGCGGCCTCCATGAGCTCCCGGTCCACCGCCTCGGTCAGCAGCGAGACGTGCACGTCCGCGCTCCGGGCGCCGGCGAGCACCTGGTCGCGGGGGGTCGAGTCGCCGTCGGCGGTGGGGGCCACGTCCACCTCGGCCGCGGCGCGCAGGATGGCGAGGCCGGCTTCCGGGATGGGTCGGGTAACGAAGATGCGGCTCATGCGGCGAGTCCCAAAGCTGTCTGGTCGTTGAGGAAACGGGCGAACCCGTCGTGATCGGCCACGCCGGCGGCGATCCGCCGGATCCCTTCGCGGATCGAGTCCATGTCCGCCGCGTAGGAAAGGCGCAGGAAGTTCTGGCCCTCGCTGCCGATCACGCCGAAGCTGCGGCGGTCCACCAGGGCGACCCCGTGGTAGTAGAGGAGGAACCGGGAGATCAGGGTCGCCGGGCTGGTGCTCGCCTTCAGGGAATCGGGCAGCGACTCGTAGTGCGCGGTGGCGCCGAGCGAGTCGCAGACCCCCGTGATGTTCGGGAAGACGTAGAAGGCCCCCAGCGGGTTCGCGCAGCGGATTCCGGGAATGGCGTTCAGCGCCGGCACGACGTAGTCGCGCCGCCGCCTGAACTCGGCCACCATCGAACCCACGACCTCCCAGGTCTTCGGGTTCTCCAGCGCCTCGCGGGCCGCCTGCTGGATGAAGGGAGGAACGCAGCTCACCGTGTTGATGTTGATCTGCTTGAACCGGAGGGCCTCTTCCGCGGTGGGAAGCACGCACCAGCCGAGCCTCCAGCCGGTCATCGCGTAACCCTTGGAGTGCCCGCTCGCGATGATCGTGTGGCGGTCCATGCCCGGCAGGGAAGCCATCGAGGTGTGCTCGAAACCGTCGAAGGTGATGTGCTCGTAGATCTCGTCCGAGTAGATGCGGATGTCCGGGCGGCCCCGCTCCCTCACCAGCGCGGCGACCTCCTCGAGCAGGCTCTTCGGCAGCACCCCGCCGGTCGGGTTCGAAGGCGAACAGAGCATCAGGACCTTCGTCCGGTCGGTGAGCAACCGGTCCAGGTCCTCCACCGTGAAGGAAAACCCCCGCTCCTCCCGCAGCACGAGCGGCTTCGGCACGCCCCCGAGATAGGTGACCCACGACTCGTAGATCGGGAACCCGGGACTCGGGTAGATCACCTCGTCGCCCGGATCCACGTAGGCCATCATCGTGTAGCCGATCGCGGGCTTCGCTCCCGGGAGGATGATGATCCGGTCCGCGGTTACCTCGATGCCCCGCGTCCGCGACACGTAGGCGGCGAGCGCTTCCCGCAGCGGCGCGATCCCGGCGGGGTCCGTGTAGTGGGTGTCTCCGGCGCGGATCGCGGCGATCCCCGCCTCGTTGATGTGGGGCGCGCTGTCGAAGTCGGGTTCCCCGATGGTGAAGGGAATGACATCCACGCCGCGGGCGCGGGCGCGGGCCATGTCCTCCCCGATCTTGAAGGCGTTTTCGGTACCCAGGTGGCCGAAACGCCGGGCGAATAGAGGCATGTTTTTTCTGGAGGGCGCCGGGAAAACAGGGCCCCCGTGACGGGGCCGAAGCGCCGGGGGGCGGATGATATATTGGCTGATCGGCTCGGTTTCCCCTTGATGATGGTGCGTTTTGTGGTGCTCGCCGCGCTGTTCGGCGCGTCGGTGGCATTTGCCCAACCGCGCGAACCCCGGCCCCCGGACAACGCCGACGAGAAAGAAGATCGGAACGCGAAGGCCGCCGAGTATCCCTTCGCGATCGTCGACGACGTCACCCAGGGCACGGAACCGGCGAGCGCCGACGTGACCGGCCAGCTCGGCGTCGCCGACGAGGACTACATCCCCGAGGTCTTCCAGTACCGCCGGAGGGGCACCCAGCCGGCCCAGCGCGAACTGAGCGGGGAACACCGTTCGACGGCGCTGACCGAGTTCCGCGTCCTCGACCTGGAGGTGGACCCCGGGGACACCGTGCGGGCGATCGCGAAGGTGGAGCCGGCCTTCGAGAAGGGCCGGCGTTTCGTGGCGGAGTTCTGGAGCCAGGAGTACGGCCGGGCGTCGGTCATCTACGTGAACTTCAAACCGCACGAGAAGGACAAGAACCTCTATCTCGGGCGCGGCAAGGTGGACCGCCACCACCCGGGCGGCCGCTACAACGTCGGCTCGACCATGATCACCGACGAGCACGGGCACAAGAAGGCGTATTCCACCGAGTTCAACCCGGTGATGCGGGCGCCGGACGGCAGCCCCGCCTACTTCGTGGTTGCGGAGAACCCCGCGGCCGACGTGACCCCGCCGACGCTGCGTTCCCTCGAGATCCTGACCCCGGAAGTGGGCGCCGGGGAAACCATCCGCGTCGAGGTTTTCGCGGAAGACAACCTGGCCGGTCCGACCCAGGCGCGGGCCGTGTTCGCAAGCCCGTCCGGACGCCGCACGGTCCGGGCGGACCTGATCGGCGACGCCCGGAACCGGGGCCGTTTCCTCGGGGCCTTCTCCATTCCCGAGTGGTACGAGGGCGGCCGCTGGACGGTCCAGAAGGTGGAGCTCTACGACGCGGCGCGGAACAGCGCCCTGATCTTCGCCGCCACCGCGCCGGTGCTCGCCGACGCGGGCGTGCTGGTGCAGGAGAATCCCGAAAAGCGCGACGACGAGGCGCCGGTGCTGCTCGCCGTGGAGCTGCCGCAGCGGGAGGCCCTCGCCAGCGAGTCCATCCCCGTGGCCGCCCTCGTGGAAGACAACCGGAGCGGCGTGGACAAGGTCTACGTCTCCTTCCGGAGCCCGAGCGGCGCCGACCTGGTACGCGTCGAGCTCGAGAGCAGGAACCCCCCGCTCAACCGCCCCTCGCTGGTGCCGCAACCCAATGTCTTTCGGGGCGTCCTGAAGATCGAGGAGTGGCGGGAACGGGGCGCCTACACGGTGTCCCGGGTGAACATTTCGGATCGGGCCCAGAACTACCGGAACCTGAATCCGGTCCGCGACGAGGAGATCCGCGGCCTGGAAGTCGTGTTCCTGCCCGAAACGAAACCGGACCGGACCACGGCGAAGAAACCGCGGCAGGAAGGGTCATGAATCGCCGTCACTTCCTCGGCGCCGCCGGCGCGGCGGCCCTCGGCCTGGGCCCGGGCGCCAGCCGGCTGCTGGCCGCCACGCCGGAGCGCGCCGCCACCCTTCCCGACGCGAGCCTGAAGACGAAGCACCTGGTGGTCATCCTCTACGGCAACGGCTGCCGGAAGAAGGACACCGTCGAGGACCGGGCGCACGCCCCGCACATGGCGCGGATGATGGACGCCGGGAGCGTGTTCACCGAGGACTTCGGCGAGACCGCGAACCTCCACGGCTACATGTACACCGAGATGCTGACCGGGCGGGAAACGGTCTCGGAGCATCCGCTCTATCCGACCTGGACCGAGACCGTGCGGAAGGAGCTCGGCGGCTCGCCCAACGACTACTGGATGCTGCAGGGAGTCAGCTACTACCGGTCGTGGGTCTTCGACCGGAAGCACTGGAGCGCCCACCCGGACGGGGGACTCCCGTTCGGCGCCAATTCGCTGACCATGAACAAGCTGTTCCACGACGATCAGCAGCGGTCAGCGGCGGAACTGGTGAAAGCCAACGTCGAGCCGGGGCTCGGGCACACGCGCCAGACCCTCAAGGACCTCGAGGACTGGCTCGCCGACGCCGTTTCCCGGCGGACCGACGTCCCGGCGTCCACGAAGACCTCGCTCGTGGACCGGGAAGTCCCGCTCGGCGACGGGCAGTGCTTCGAAATCGCGAAGCACCTGCTCCGGGATTTCCGGCCGAAGCTGATCACCATCCAGATGCTCGCGCTCGACGACGCCCACGCCGACGCGGGCTTTTGGGACTACGACACCGACTACGAGCAGTACCGGCGGCACATCGCGGCCACCGACGAGCTCATCGGCAACCTCCACGATTTCATCCAGAACGATCCGTACCTGCGTGACACCACCTCGATCCTGCTGCGTCCCGAATGCGGGCGCGACGACGAGGTCAACGTGTACGGACAGCTCCATCACTCGCAGGGGAACTACTACGCCCACAACGTCTGGACGCTCGGGGTCGGCCCCGACTTCCGGCGGGGCGCGGTGTTTCCCGAGCAGGTGATGCGGCGCGACCTTTGCCCCACTGTCGTCTATCTGCTCACCGGGAGAGACATCGCGTCCCATGTCACGGGTTCTGTCCGTACCCAGATGTTCCGCGAGGAATATCGCCTGCCGCCGTACGTCCTGCGCGACCGCTTCGGCAATCCAGTCAACGCCTGAGCGGCCCGCCGCGGTTTCGGCCGCGGCCTTCGCCCTCGGGCTCCTGATCGCGACGGCCGGGAGCGCCGCTCCCTCGCCGTCGGTTCAGGAGGATCAGCCGTCGCTCACGGAGGTCGCGCGGCGAAACCGCGCCCGCGTCGCGGCGAGCCGGGAGCGCCACGGCCCGGCGCCGCGCTTCACCGACGCCGATCTCCCCGGCGCGCGCACTCCAGCGCCGGACCGGCCGCCGGCTCCCCTCGAGACGGCCGCCCTCCGCGACTCTCCGGTCACCAGCGCAGACCTTCCGGACGCGGACCCCGGCGAGGACACGGTTGACTCCGGTGCGGATGACGTTCAGGCGGCCATCGACGCCAGGCTGCGCGTGATCGCTGAGCGGGAAGCCGCGATCCGGGAGCGCCTGCTCGATATCGAGGCCTCGCTGACTGCGATCGGGATCAGCGGTCTCCCGTACGCACAGCGTGATCCAAACCGCTTCCAGAGCCCGCTGGACGCGAACCGCCTGCGGGCCGAACAGGAAGAGCTGAACCGGGAACTCGACGCCCTCGCCGCCGAACGACGAGTCCTTCGCTGAGCGAGACAAGCCACGGACACGGCTTGGAACGCCGACCTCCGGTCGGCACAGCGGGCCGCAGGCGCGCGGACCGCGTCCCGACAACCAGCACGGAGTACGCGCGGCCCCGCACCCCCTATCCGTCCACCTCGAACTCCACCCCGAACCGCTCGCCGTAGTCCACGAACTGGGTCGGGTTCGGGTCCACGTTCAGGATGATGAAGCTGGCGCCCGGCGGCCCGAGCAGAAAGCGGTCGAGCGAATGCCAGGTCCCGGTCTTGTAGGCGTATCCCTTCCCCGGGTCGATGAGGAAGGCGCGCACCTCCTCCGGTTTCGGAACGGCATCGGCGTCATCCAGGTCGGTGGGCGGAGCGACCGCCACGACCGCCGGGGCGCCTTCCAAAGGGATGAACGCCTGGGTGACCGCGAAGTGGCGCTCGAGCATGCGGAACCGCTTTCCCCCGGTCGGCTGCCAGATCACGTCCACGGTGGTCCGCCCGTCGATCCGGAAATCGATGGGGAAGAACCGCCGAGCGTCCGCGGGGCGTTCCCGGGCCTCCATGACCTCGCCGAAGGGAGCGAAGGACTCGGCGGTCATGGGCTCGACGGGCAGTTTGACGATGCGCATGGTCACCTCAGAACGGGCCGAGCTGGATGTGCTGCGCGACCACCAGCCCGCCGGTCGCGACCAGGAGGATGATTCCGAAGAGCGGCAGGTAGTAGCGGATCCACTGCAGGAGTCCGACGCGCGCCATCACGAGCGTCGCCATGAAGTAGCCGGACGTCGGAAAGATCACGTTCGTGATTCCGTCGCCCCACTGGGTGGCGAGCACCACCACCTGCCGGGTGACCCCCGCGAGGTCGGCCACCGGCACCAGGATGGGCAGCGTGATGAGGGCCTGCCCGCTCCCGGAGGGGACGAGGAAGTTGAAGACCGTCTGCCCGAACAGCACGCCGACGGCGGTCAGCGCCGGCGGGAGTGAGGAGACGAGCAGCGCGGCGCCGTAGACGACGGTGTCCATGACCATCCCCTCGGTCATCACCACCGAGACGCCGCGGGCCACCCCGCACACCAGGGCGCCCACCAGGATCTCGCGGAACGCGTCGTTGAAGTCCGTGCAGATCTGGTTCAGCCCCCGCCCCGCCACCAGCGAAACGACCACCGCCATCGCGACGAAGGCGCCCCCGATCTCCTCGAACCCGAGACCCAGCGCAAGCACCGAAACCACGAAGACGGCGAACAGCACGAGCGCCACCACGCCCGCCGCCTTCTGGCGCCCGCGGAAGGCGGCCGGCGTGGTTTCTTCGGCCGACGCGGCAATGGTCTCCCGGGGGTCCGAGGGCTCGTGGCGCCGCGCGATCTCCCGCCGGGCCCGCCGCACCACGAAGACGGCCGCCGCGGTCTGCACGATCAGGAAGAACACGAACCGGTAGGAGGCGCCGGAGAACATCGGCAACCCCGCCAGCATGTGCCCGATACCCACGGTCGCAGGCACCGTCACGCCGAACGCCGCGCCGAGCGTCGTGGGGAGGAGGGCGACCGCGGTCGCCGTCGTTCGCCCGCAGCCCAGCCTCCCGAGCATCGGCGTCACGATCGGCAGGTAGGCGATCGAGAGCTCGGGCATCCCCACCACACCCGAAACCGCGGCGAAGCCGAACATGAGCGCCGGGATCAGCAGTTCGACCCGCCGCCCGGTGGCCGCGGTCAGCCGGTTCACCCCGAGGTCCAGGATCCCCGCCCGGCGCATCACCCCCACCGAGCCCGCGCACAGGAAGACGAGGAAGACCACGCTCGCCGCGTCGGTCAGCCCGTCCGGGATCGCGGTCACCACCTCCCAGAAACCCGCCGGCGACCGCTCGATGACCTGGTACGACCCCGGAACCACCGCCTCGCGGCCATCGGGAAGGACCGTCCGCTCGTAACGGCCCGCCGGGATGATCCAGGTGAGGAGCGCCGCGACCGCGATCAGCGCGGACAGGACGATGTAGATGTCGAGCCCGCGACCGACGTCCGCCGGCCGCTCCGTCGCCTGGGCTCCCATCGCACAAGGGTATGGCGAACGGTTTCCCGTCAGCCGGGGACTTCGCACGCAACGCCCCGAGCGCGGCCAGTCTTCGCGGGCGGGGCGAGGCGCCCGGCTCGATCAGCGCGGTTGGACGGCCCGCCGCATGGCCTCGAAGCCGGATACCAGATCGCTCCGGTCGAGGGCCGCTTCGAGGGACCGCAGCAAACGCCGGATTCGGCGGTGGTCCACAGCGGATCCGTGCAGACGCCAGAGGCTCCGCACGTCCTCGATGTCCTTGGGGCGGCCCGCGAGGATCTTGGCGATCACGAGATCGGCGACATCAATCAACGGGACCTCGACGCCGCCGATGTCCGTCGTCTTCGCCCGCTCGAGGAACTCCTCCTCAAGGCCGGATCCGGCGAACACGACATCAAGCGGCATCCCGGTGGCGGTGTGGACGAACGGCATCACGCGCGTCTCCCGAACGAAGTCCGGATCCTGGATTGCCAGAGCGAACCCGGCGGCCTCCATGTCGCGGACGAAACGATCCGGTTCGTCGGGAACGAGTCGCAGCGTGACATCGACATCAGCGCTCATACGGGGCACGCCATACGCGACGACCGCCTGGGCGCCGAACAGATACCAGCGCCCCCATCGGTTCAGGACCGCCGCCAGGGCGGCCAGCAGATCACGGCCGGCGGGCTGCATCGGCGCGCGCGAACAGATCGGCCAGGCGGACGTGGGAGGCCAGGTCTTCACGGCGGCTCTCGGCATCCGGCCAGTCCGGGTTCTCGAGGATCGCCTGTCGGCGCAGCTCGTCAGCGATGCGCAGTCCCTCTAACGGCCCGAGACGCTCGATGCGCTCGGCCCAGTGGGCGTCCTTGAAATCGCGCACCCGCTGCCAGTCACGCGCCATGAACGCGCGGATGCCACTGGTGATCCTCTCGTTCATTCCGACTCCGGAACCGAGCCTACCCCATCAGGCGACGGCCCGGCCGGGAACGTCGGACCCCGGCCAGCTTGCCCTGAAGAAGCGGCGCACCACCGACGAGCGTCACGACGTGCGGCAGCGGAGCGCCGGTCTCCGGCCGGCATCGCGCGGTAGCGCGAAACCCGCCTCACCGCCGCCGCCCACCCCGTTCAGGAAGGCAACGCGTCCTGATCGTCCGGCGGAACGTCGGGCGCGGCGCGCAGGAAAGCGACGGCTGCTCCCGCCGCGCCCCCGCGCGCGCGTTCCTCGAAAAACGCGGCGGCACCCTGAGCTCCGACCTTCTCGGCGAGCGCCGTCGCAATGAACTGGTTCAGCGAAACGCCGTCGCGCCGTGCATACCGCTCGGCCGCGCCTTTGAGCGACGCGGGCAGGTTCAACGAAACCCGCGCCTTCATCGTTGTCGTCATTGGTGTTTTGCCTCCAATGGGTCGCTCGGCCGCGCCACCGGGATCCCGAATCGCCCAGCAGCCTGCAGGAAATCACGGGTGTTATGAGTCACTAGTGCGTCAGCTCCGCCGTTCACTGCGGTCTCGAGAACCATCTCATCTTTCGCGTCCGCCAGTTGAGGCCGCCACACGAAATGGAGTTCGACGGGCTTGATCACCGTGGCGACGTCTCTCAGGAACCCGGTCAGGTCCGTCCGCGGGTACCCCGTAGCCAGGAGGAAGTCCGGACGCATCATCACGGCCTCGTACTCAAGAAACAGCGGAACGGAACAGAGCCAGACTCCAGCTCCCCGAAGCAGATCAATCAGCAGGGCATTGCTGGCCCCGTTCCGAGACCGCAGCGCGGCAATCACGACGTTGGTATCCAGAACGACGCGCATACGTCAAATATAGCGTAACGCTCTATGAAGCGTAAATCCTGTCGCGCCCATGGCGCTCCAACCATCGTCGCGTGTCCAAGACGACCGTCAGAGCAGGCCGTAGCCGAGGGTGCGGCAGGCGTTGCGGAGCGGTTCGATGAGCAGCGGGTCGTCCAGCGCTCGATGGACAGTCGCGGTCATCGGCAACGGGCTCGGGCGCAGCGCCCGTTCGTAGAGCGCGACGACCGGACGATGGGTCAGGGAACCGGGGTAGTAGAGCCCCTCGATTTGCGGGTACGCATCGTAGAAGCCGCGAGACCAGTTCTGCGAGTAGAGCGCCGGACCGGTCACGAGTTTCATGGAACCGCCCACACTCACCGGGAAGGTTCCCGTCAGGTCGAGCAACGTCAGTGCGCGGGACAGCGCAAACGAAACCAGCCACGGACGATCCACCCGCCGGTTCACGGTGCGTCGCTGCTGAAAGGCCTCGGCCAATGCCGTGACGATGTCTGCCGCCGCGTACAACACGCCGCGCTCCTGTTCACGCGGGTCACCGGAACCGTCCGGCAGGTGGTGATCGAACCGCGCCGAAGTAGGACCGAAGAAACGCAACGCGTTCCAGAGCGTGGGGTACGGGCCGCCCCGGCGATACACCCGGTGGAGCGTCGAGCCGGCAGGCAGCGAGACCAGGTGGGGCGCGCGATCCCGCAGTCGGGCGGGATCGGGCCGGTTCGGTAGTTTGGGCACCGCGCCCTACAGGCGACGGGCCAGCAGGGCAACCCGGGCGGCCTCGTATCCCGCCTTGAGCCAGTCAAGCGGCGATACGGTGGCATCCAGGTCTTCGTCCCGGAAGAGATCGGCGTTACTGGCGTGAAGCCAGTTGAAGACCTCCACGGGATGCAGCCGGGGGTTCAGCGCCCGGTTGACAACAGCAATGTTCGGTACCAGCCCGCCATCGGGCCGAAACTGGAATCTCGGGATCAGGCGGCGGCTCCCCATCAGGAAGCTGTAGAACGACCGATCCGCGATCAACTGACGCACCCGGCCGCCGGTGAGGCCCGACCGTTCGGCAACCTCCCGCGCAGTCAAGCTCCCCTCGACGATGGCGGCGTATCTGACGGCAGTCATCGCCAGCGGATCGGGGCCAGGCTGCGGCTCCAATTGCAGGCCACCCGCACGCAGGACGGCCTGCTCGGCCGCCGGCAGACCACTCGGCGCATCGCCGTACGCCAACGGTTCGATGCCGTCCAGGACCGCCGCGAGAGCGCTGTTCAGGACCTGCGGGTCCGTTTCCCGGAGGCCCCGGGAGGTCAGGTAGCGCTCGACGGGTGTCATGGCGGCATCTCTTGTTTGAGCAGATACTAACACCGCTAGGATTTGTATGCCGAGATCAACACCGCCATCAGCCGGTCGGAGCGGCGACCCGGAGCAACAGCGCCCCGGCAGCCACCGCCTGCCCGCGTTCGACAGCCACGCCTTCGAGAGCTCCACTCGCCGGCGCCCGGATCTCCCAGTGCATCTTCATGGACTCGATCACGGCGACCACATCCCCTTCCTCGACGCTGCCCCCTTCTTGGAGGATGCGGATGACCTGGCCGGCGAGCGGGGCCCGCACCTCCCCGGAGTCCTGCCCGCGGGCGATCCGCTCCCCTTCTGCGGAGAGCGGCAGCGCCAGGGTCTCGCCCGCCACCGTGACCGCCAGTTCGCGCCCGCCGGCGAGCGGGGTGGCCGTGACGGTCAGCGTCTCGCCGGCCCCCGCGTCACGGACCGGGGGACCCGAGAGCACCACCTCGCCCGCTCGCCGTCCCGGCTCCACCCGGGGAAACCCGTCCGCCTGACCGAGCGACCCGAAGACCTCCGCTCCCGCGGTCGTCCGGCGGCGCGAGGCGGCCGCCGCCACCGCGTCGGCCACCCCTTCACGTTCCAGGAGCGCCGTCACGTCCGGCGCCAGCCGGCAGGCGGCGATCTCCTCGATGCGCCCCTCCAGCCAGCCGGCGTGAACGCGCTCGCCGAGAAGGTCCGGATGCCGCAGCACGGAGACCATGAGCGACGCGTTCGTCTCCACTCCGTGGATCACCGTCCCCTCGAGCGCGGACGCGAGCCGCGCCGCCGCGGCGGCGTGCGAGTCGCCGGACGCGATGACCTTCGCCAGCAGGGAGTCGAAGCCGGGAGGTACCGGGCTCCCCTCGACGACCCCGGAATCGACCCGCAGCCCGTCTCCCGAGGGCTCGCGGTAGCGGCGGAGGCGTCCGGGACTGGGGGCGAATCCGTTCCGCGGCGATTCGGCGACGACCCGCGCTTCGAACGCCGCCCCGCGGGGTGAGAGCGGTTCGAACGCCTCTGCCCGGGAAACCGGATCCGGCAGCGTCTCCGGCCAGCGGCCGGCGGCGATCTCCAGTTGCGCATCCACCAGATCCACTCCGTAGATCTCCTCGGTGACCGGGTGTTCACCTGGAGCCGGGTGTTCACCTCCAGGAAGTGGAAGGTTCCGTCCGCTTCGAGCAGGAACTCGACCGTCCCGGCGCCCCGGTAGCGGGTCGCGATCACCAGCCGCAGCGCGGCTTCCCCCATCCGGGCCCGCAGGTCGGCCGAGATCCCGAATCCCGGCGCCCATTCGAGGAGCTTCTGGCGGCGGCGCTGGACGGAACACTCGCGCTCGCCGAGGTGGACTCCTCCGCTGTGCCCATCGCCGAGGACCTGGACTTCCACGTGACGCGGGCGGTCGAGCCAGCGTTCGACGTAGACGCGGCCGTCTCCGAACGCCGCCCGCGCCTCGGAGGCGGCTCCCGAGAGCGCCTCCGCCAGCGCTTCCGGACGGCGGACCACGCGGATGCCGATGCCGCCGCCCCCCGCCGCCGCCTTCACGGCGCACGGGAAACCCACCCCGGCCCGCTCCACGCCCGCCGCCGGATCCGGTTCGGAGGCCAGTTCGTCCACCCCGACCGAAGGCAGTACCGGAACGCCGGCCGCCACCGCGGTCCGGCGGGCCGCCTCCTTGTCGCCGAGCAGGCGCATGCTCTCCGCGGTGGGGCCGACGAAGGCAATCCCGGCGACCTCGACCGCGGCCGCGAACGACGCGCTCTCCGACAGGAACCCGTATCCGGGATGCAGCAGCCCGGCGTCCCAGCCGGCGGCGGCGGCGACGATGGCGTCACCGTCCAGGAAACCCGGAACCTCGAAGACCCGATCGGCCTCGTCCCGCACCGGGGCCCCGCGATCGGCGGCGGTCGAGACGACGGCCACCCGGCAGCCGCGCGCGCGGGCGGTGCGAAGAATCCGGCGCGCAATCTCGCCGCGGTTCGCGATCAGCAGCCGCGGGGCGGTGGACACCGTGAGCCGCTACCCGGAACCTGACGGCGCCCAGGGCGGTGGGACCTTCGCGAAGAACGCCGCCGTGCCCGCCTGCCCCTCCTCGGAGGCCCGCGCCTCGGCGATGGCGCGGATCGTCAACTCCTCGATGTCCGGCGGCGGGAGCGGAGCCTCCCGCAACATGAGCGCCTTGGCCTGGCGCACCGCGCGCGGCGCGCTGCCGAGAAAGCGCTCGACCGTCTGCCCGAGTACGTCTTCCAGACCTCCCACCGGGGTCAGCTCGTGCGCAATGCCGGCGGCGAGTGCGGGAAGTCCCCGGGCGACGGCGCCGCCCAGCAGGAACGGGCCGGCGCGGCCCGGCCCGAGGCGCCGCACCACGTAGGGGGAGATGACCGCCGGGACGAGCCCGAGCCGCGCCTCGGGCGTGCCGAAGCGGGCGGTGTCCTCCGCGATGACGTGGTCGGCGCACACGGCGAGCCCGAAGCCGCCGCCGAGCGCCGCCCCCTGAACCGCGGCGACCACCGGGGCCGGAAAGGCGGCGACCGACCGGAAGAGGGTCGCGAAGCGCCGGGCGTCCTCGCGGTTCTCCGTCTCGCTCGCCCGCCCCGATGTGCGCATCGCCTTCAGATCAGCCCCGGCGCAGAAGACCTTTCCCTCCCCCCGCAGCACCACGAGCCGGCACTCTTCCGGCGGCAGTGCTCGAAGCTCCTCCAGGAGCCGCGGGATCCCCGCGACCATCTCCGGGGTCAGCGCGTTCCTCGCCTCCGGACGCCGGAGACTCAGGCGGACGACACCGTCCGCGGCGAAATGGAGATGAAGGTGGGGAGAACTCATGAGGCGGAGCAAGGAGCGGCGAACGCCGGGGAGCGCGGGCGGTTTTCGGACGGGATCGTGGCAAGAAGAGCGGCCGGAACCCGAACGCTCTGCCGGAGAATGCCCTGCGCCAGCGTCTTGCCCTGCGGGTCGAGGAGCAGGCTGCGGGTGCCGCCGCCGCCGAGCGCCCGCTCCAGGATGAAGTTGAGGGCCCAGAGTCCGGGCACCTCGTAGCGGACGATCGGGCCCCCGGCAACGTCCCGCACCCACGCGCCGACGAGCGCCGTGGTCAGATGCTCGCGGAGCCACTCGTAGCAGGCGGCGCTCCTGCCGACGATCCCGATGTTGGCCGCGTCCCCCTTGTCGCCGCTGCGGGCGTGCGCCACGGCGCCGAGGGGCGCCTCGATCAGGGGGGACGGTGCGGGAACGCCGGATCGCGGGGACCGCCCGGCGGCCCGCGAGGGCGCGTCCGCCGGAGCGGCCGGTCCCTCGAAACGGACGTCCTCTTCGGCCACCACCGTTTCGGCTCCGCCTGCGGAGACCCGGATCACCCGCATGGACGCTGCAACCCGTTCCCGGGGCACGAGCGCCGGCCAGTAGCCGACCACCTCGGAGATCGCCGGCGCACCCCCGGTGACCGCGAGTCCGGCGGGACCGCTGAGGATGAAGCTGGGGAGCAGCTTGCGGAAGACCTGCAGCGGTCCCCGGGTCGGGCTCCAGGCGGCGAAGCGGACGAGGCCCTCGGAGGGATCGAGGTGCGCGGCGTCGGCGAGCCCGCGCTGCGCGGCGTCCGCGCCCACGAGGTCCACCCGGAACTCGGCGGGGAAAGGAACCCCCGCGGCCTCGCAGTCGGCCCGCAGCCGATCCCGGAACGCGGTTTCGAGCGCCGCCGTCTTTCCCCGGACATCCGGGCCTCCGACCACCAGGCTCCCGCGCGCGCTGAACCCGCCCCGGACCGACGCGCTCACCTTGAGGTCTCCGGGAGGCGGCCCTCCCCGCGCCCCCCGGACCAGCACCCGATCTTCTCCGGCCGCCGCCACGGTGAGACCGGAGAAGTCCACGGTCGCGTCCGGGCAGAGGTAGCGCTCCGGGTCGCCCATCTCGTAGAGCAGTTGTTCCCGGACGACCGCGGGCGAGACGAGACCGCCCGTGCCCGGCTGCTTCGTCAGCACGAAGGCCCCGTCCTCCTCGACCTCGACGACCGGGAAGCCCTCGTTGCCGAGTCCCGGGACCCGCTCCCAGTCGGTGAAGTTCCCGCCGGTGGCCTGCACCCCGCACTCGATCAGGTGTCCGGCCACGATGCCGCCCGCGATCCGCTGCCAGTCGTCGGGGGCCCAGCCGTGGGCGTGCCGGATGGGGGCGAGGGTGATCCCGGTGTCCGTGACCCGCCCGGTGACGACCACGTCCGGCCGGTGCGCCAGCGCCCGGACGATCGGCTCGGCGCCGAAGTAGGCGTTCGCCGACAGGACATCGGCCCGCCGGGGCCCGAACGGATCGCCGGTTTCCAGGTTGTCGAAACCGACTCCGTCCTCCAGGAGCTCGTCGAGCCGGCCCATCAGGTCGTCGCCGTCCACCACCGCGACCGTCAGTTCGACTCCGGCTTCCGTCGCCGCGCGAAGCACGGCGCGGGCGCAGCCCCCGGGATTCACCCCGCCCGCGTTCGTGATCACGGTGATCCCGCGTTCCCGGATGGCGCCGAGGAGCGGCGCGACCTGGCTCACGAAGTCGCGGGCGTAGCCGGCCTCGGGATCGCGGGCGCGCTGCTTTTGCAGGATGCTCATCGTGATCTCGGCCAGGAAGTCCGCGGTCACGAACTCGGGCGGCTCCGGCCCCAGCACCTGGGACCGGAGCGCTCGCGGGTCGTCTCCCCAGTAGCCGCCCGCGTTTCCGACCCGGACGGTTCGCTTCACGATGCGGCGCTCCCGGATCCCTACATCCGGAAGATGCCGTGCCCGGAGTCCCGAACGGGAGCGTTCGCGGCGGCCGCCAGGCTCAGGGCGAGCGTCCGGCGCGTGTTCCGCATGTCCACGATCCCGTCGTCCCAAAGGCGCGCGGTCGCGTAGTAGGGGCTCCCCTCGCGTTCGTACTTCTCGCGTACGGGCGTCGCGATCTCGTCGGCCTCGGCGCCGCTCAGCTCCTCGCCGGCGCGCTCGCGCTGATCGCGCTTGACCTGGACCAGGACGGAAGCGGCCTGTTCGCCGCCCATCACCGAAATGCGGCTCGCCGGCCACGACCAGACGAAGGCCGGATCGTAGGCCCGCCCGCACATGGCGTAGTTGCCGGCGCCGAAGCTGCCGCCCGCGATCAGGGTGATCTTGGGCACCTCCGCGGTCGCCACCGCGTTCACCATCTTGGCCCCGTCCTTCGCGATCCCGCCCTGCTCGTAGCGCGCGCCGACCATGAACCCGGTGATGTCCTGGACGAAGAGCAGCGGCAGACCCTCGCGGGCGCAGAGCTGGACGAAGTGGGCGCCCTTCAGCCCGCTCTCGCTGAAGAGGACCCCGTTGCTGGCCACGATCCCCACCGTGATCCCCTCGATGCGGCCGAAGCCCGTCACCAGCGTGGTCCCGTAGCGCGCCTTGAACTCGTCCAGCCGGCTCCCGTCGAGGAGCCGGGCGAGCGTCTCGCGGATGTCCACCCGGACCCGGCGGTCCCGCGGCCAGATGCCGAGGATCTCGTCCTCCGGGTAGTCGGGCGGTTCGGGATCGGCGTCGCGGATGGGTCTCTGGTCTCCGGCGGGAAGCCGTCCGACCGATTCGCGGAGAATCCGGATCGCCGCGTCGTCGTCCTCGGCGAGGTGGTCGGCCACCCCGGAACGCTCCGTGTGGACCCGCGCGCCGCCGAGTTCCTCGGGGCTCACCTCCTCACCGGTCGCCGCCTTCACGAGCGGGGGCCCTCCGAGGTAGATGGTGCCGGTGCCGGCGACGATCACCGCCTCGTCGCTCATCGCCGGGACGTAGGCGCCGCCGGCCGTGCACATCCCCATCACCGCCGCCAGTTGCGGGATGCCGCGGGCGCTCATGACCGCCTGGTTCCGGAAGATCCGGCCGAAGTGGTCGCGGTCGGGGAAGACCTCGGCCTGGAGCGGCAGGAACGCTCCCCCGCTGTCCACCAGGTACACGCAGGGGAGTTCGCAGCGGGCCGCGATCTCCTGGGCGCGGAGGTGTTTCCTGACGGTCAGCGGGTAGTAGGTCCCGCCCTTCACGGTGGCGTCGTTCGCCACCACCATGACCAGCCGCCCCGAAACCGAGGCCACCCCGGTGACCAGGCCGGCGGCCGGCGTGGGGGCGTCGTAGCAGTCGTGGGCGGCGAGCGGGCCGACTTCCAGGAACGGCGAACCCGGATCGGCGAGACGCTGGATCCGCTCCCGGACGAGGAGCTTCCCCTGCTCGGCGTGGCGGGCCCGCGCCCGCGCCCCGCCCCCCCGGCGGGCCTCGGCCAGCCGCTCCTGCAGCGTCTCGCAGAGCGCGCGGTTATGCGCCTCGTTGGCCCGGAACTCGTCGGAGTCCGTCGCGATGTGGGACTTGAGCCGGGCCAAACAGTACTTCCTGACGCGGCGTGATTCTAGTGAGGGGCCCGGGACCGCCGGTCTCCAGACCGGCACCCACGGCGCTCCACACCGGGAGAACTGGTCGGGCCCCGTCATGGGGCTGGAGCGCGTGCGGCAGCGGAGCGCCGGTCTCCGACCGGCATCGCCCGCGCAGCGGGCGAAACTCACAAACGTTTTCGTCCCGCATGGCGCCCCCGCCATAGGCAATGGCGCCACATCAATCCCCCACGCGCATGACACGCCGACTCCGCTATCGCCCCAGGCTCGGACCCGCCGGCTTCCGTATCGCCCCAGGCTTGAGCACGCCGGTGCCCGTATCGCCCCAGGCTCGGGCTCGCCGACTCCCTTATCGCCCCAGGCTTGAACCCACCGACTCCCGTATCGCCCCAGGCTTGAACACGCCGGCTCCCGTATCGCCCCAGGCTCGGGCCGGCCGGCGCCCATATCGCCCCAAGCTTGAGCCCGCCGGCTCCCGTATCGCCCCAAGCTCGGGTCCACCGGCTCCCGTATCGCCCCAGGCTTGAACACGCCGGCTCCCGTATCGCCCCAAGCTTGAACCCGCCGACTCCGGTATCGCCCCAAGCTCAAGCGCGCCGGCTCGTCATCGCCCCAGGCTCGAGCCCGCCGGCTCCGCTATCGCCCCAAGCTCGGATCCGGCGGGATGGCAGTCCATAGGCTGACACGCCGGGCGGCGCATCTCTGAGCGGGAGGTCACTGATGGCGGACAACCGCCACCGGAGACTCATCCCATGCGCTCGTGACCAAAGAAGGCAGCGACCTCCGCGTGGTCGGCCCATCGAGGAGTCGGCAGATCGAGGCGCCGGGTAACTTCCTGAGCCTGTTCCGTGGTGAGCTGGACGGCGGGCGGCCCGTCCACCCAACGCAACAAAATCCGTGCGGCCTCATCCTGACGATCAGCGGGCAACGTCCGTAGCTTCGCAATCGCTCCTTCCAGCCGCTCGGTCATTACGACCATCCTACCCGCGTCCGCCACCCTTCCGGCCCGAACCTGCATTCCACCTCAGCGACCAGATTCCACACCACGGGCGCAACCGGCGGGATCCTCTCGCGCCTCCGTGCATAAACTCGCCCGTTCTGGAGGATCGCCCATGCACGCGCTTCGCTCTTTCGCACTCGTTGCCGGTTTCGGACTTGCCATCGCCGCCCTCGCCGCGTGCGGCGGCGCCGGCACCGGAGATCTGGAAGGAGACGCCACTGACCCCATGACCATCTTCGATGAGGCCGTCGGCCGCTTCGAACAGGCCCCCCTCGCCCACCTCCCGACGCCGTTCGAGGAGATGCCCACGCTCGCCGCGGAACTCGGGGGACCCCGCCTGTTCGTCAAGCGCGACGACCAGACCGGCCTCGCCTTCGGCGGCAACAAGGCCAGGAAGCTCGACTTCATCCTCGCCGACGCGGTCGCGAAGGGCAGCGACAGCGTCGTTACCTGGGCGGGCGTGCAATCCAACTGGGCACGGATGACCGCCGCCGGTTCGCGGCGGCTCGGCATGGACCCGATCCTCGTCCTGCAGCGCCGGGAGGACCAGTCGGTGGCGCCGGCCGACGGCAACCTGCTGCTCGACCGGATCCTCGGCGCCGACGTGCGGATCATCGAACCGGATGGCGACCGGGAGGCGACAGTCGACGAGATCGCCGCCGCCGAGCGTGCATCAGGACGCACCCCGTACGTGGTCGCGGTCGGGGGCTCCCGGACCGGCGGCGACATGGTGCTCCCGCTGGGTGCGGTGGCCTACGCGAACGGATTTCGGGAACTGCTCGGACAGGCGCGTGAGGCGGGCGTGACGATCACCCACGTGGTCCACGCCTCCGGCTCCGGCAGCACGCAGGCCGGGCTCGTGGTCGCGGCGAAGATGCTCGCCCCCGAAGTCAGGATCATCGGGATCAGCACCGGCGGCAGCAAGGCGGCGGGCGAGGCCAACGTGCTCGGGATCGCCCGGGAGACCGTCGAGGCGATGGGACTCGACCTTGAGATCGAACCCGCGGACGTGGTGTTCCTCGACGAATACTTCGGCGAGGCATACGGAGTCCTGAACGCGGATGTCGTGGAGGCCATTGCGCTGACCGCCCGCACCGAGGGCATCCTGCTCGATCCGGTCTATACCGGAAAGGCAATGAACGGCCTGCAGGGCCTGATCCGCACCGGCCACTTCACCGATGCTGACGTGGTGGTCTTCCTCCACACCGGAGGCACGCCGGCGCTGTTCCCGTATCGGGAGGGGCTACTGGAGGATCTGCCGGGACCAACGGACGAGTGACCCACCAGCAGGGTACTGCCGGTTTCCAGACCCGCCCAGGAGAGCCGCCAGTTACTGTGAGAAATGCCGTCCGGCGGATCGACCAAGCGCCGTGATGGCGCTACCGGCTTGGAACGCCGACCTCTGGTCGGCATCGCGCTGCGCGACCGCGCAGCACGGCGCCGCGCCCACCGGCGGGATGGTTCGCTCTCTCGGTGCGACTGGGCGGAGGGGTCGCTGCCGGACCTCTGTCGCCCAAGGCGGATAGCGGCGCGCCGCCCGCGGGCCTTCGGCCCGCTGTGCCGACCGGAGGTCGGCGTTCCAAGCCGTTTCCGCCATTTTCATGACGGGCGGGGTGGGCAGGAGGACTTGATCATGGCGGTTTCTCCCGGTGAGAGCCCGCTTCCGCACACCATGAGCGAGCGGAGCACAGGAGTTTCGCCCGCTGCGCGGGCAGTGCCGGTGTGAACCCCCGCGCTCCTACCTCGCGACCAGAACCGCCCCCGTGACTCCCGCTTCCTGAAGCGCCCGATTCAGGTCCGCGACCCCGGCGCCTAGGAGCGACGCCAGCTTCTCCAATAGCGGAGCGGCTTCCTCCTCCAGGTCCCGGAAGCGCTGGAAGGAGCCGCCGGTGGGGCGGCCGTAGTTCTGGGCGACGTGGCCATAGAGATAGGCGATCTGGTTGTCGATCTGCGGGGGGAAGTTGATGGGGTCCTGACTGGACTCGTTCTTCGGCTGGATCAGTTCCTCCTCGACCTCGGTAAGCCCCTTGCCGAGCGCCTCGGCCTGCGCTTCCAGTTCGTCGCTCCACCGCTCCGCCTCCCGCGCCCGCTTCTCGACCGCCTCGAGCTGGCCGCGCGCGTCCCGGAGCGCGCCGATCCGTTCGTGCATCCGCTCGAGAAGCGACTGCGCCTGCCGCACGAGATCGTGCTGCTGTCGGAGATCGTCGTCGCTGGCGCTCACCCGGGGGTCCTTGACCACCTCGAACCGGACGGGATCGCCGTGGACTTCCTCCCCACCCTCCTTCCGGAAGGACAGCGAGGCGCTGTAGGACCCCGGCATCACGAACGCTCCGCCGGTATAGGAGATGGACATCACGGAGCCCTTCAGGAGTTCGGGACGCCGGTACTTCAGGTCCCACGCAAGCCGCTGGAGCCCGGCCTCGGTTTCCAGCACCGCGTCGGGGTTCGGGCGCTCGTCCTCGGACTCTTCGGGCACCGCGCCGGGCGCCGGTTTCCGGACGAACTCCCGGATCACCGCGCCGCCCGCGTCGCGAACGGTGATCCGCAGTTCGTCCCCCTCCTCGAGGTCGTTCGGCAGGAAGTAATGGAGGAGAGCCCCGGCCGGACGGTTCTCCGGCGCCCCCGGACCCCGGAACGGCCGGCTCCCGCCGGTTGCCAGCCGTACCGCGGTTCCCGCCGGCAGGAGCGCCGGCGCATCCCAGGAGCGCCCCGCCAGCGCCCGGACCGGGGTGAGGTCGTCGAGGACCCAGAAGGAACGCCCCTGCGTGGCGACGAGCAACTCGTCTCCGGCCACCTGCAGATCGGTGATCGGGGTGGCCGGCAGATCCCCGAAGGGCACGAAACGCTCGCCGCCGTCGAGGCTCAGGAAGAGCCCGAACTCGGTCCCCAGATAGAGGACGTTCCCGTCCTCGGGATCTTCCCGGACCACCCGCACGGGATGGCCGGCCGGAATCCCCCCGCCGCTCCCGAGACTCGCCCAGGTCGCTCCGAAGTCCGTGCTGCGGAACACGTACGGCTCGAAGTCGTTCTCGCGGTAGCGCTGCACGGCGAGGAGGACCCCTCCGTCGTGATGTGCGGAGACGTCCAGGCTGTTCACGGTGCCGCCCGCCGGCATGTCCGGCGGGGTCACCTCGGTCCAGGAGGCGCCGCCGTCCCGCGTCAGGTGGACCAGGCCGTCGTCGGTGCCGGCCCAGATGACGCCGGACATTCGCGGCGATTCCCCGAGCGCGAAAATCGTTCCGTAGACCTCGACGCCGGTGTGGTCGTGCTGCACCGGCCCGCCCGGCCGGGCGCCCTTTTCGGGATCGCCCACGGTCAGGTCGGGCGAGATGGTCACCCACGAGAGGCCGCCGTCGGTGGTCCGGTGGACGTAGTTGGAGGTGTGGAACACGACCTCCGGGTCGTGCCGGGAGACGACGATGGGAGCGTTCCACTGGAAGCGGTAGGTGAGGTCCCGCGGCGCCACCCCGTCCGCCATCTCCGGATAGACGATCACGTTGCGCGCCCCCGCCTCGTCGCGGTCCTGCCGGTCGATCTGGCCGATGTAGTTGCCCGCGTAGGTGAGTTCGGGCCGGCCGGGGGTCACGGCGATGTGTCCGCTCTCGCCGCCCGCCACGTCCCACCAGTGGGCTTCGGGTGAGAGGCCGCTGTCGGTCCAGGACGGCACGCTGATCGTCGAGTTGTCCTGCTGCGCGCCGTAGAGCCGCCGGGGAAACTCCTCGTCCACGGTGAGCCGGTAGAACTCGGCGGTGGGCTGGTTGTGGATGGACGACCAGTTGGCTCCCCCGTCGAGGGTCACGGTGGCTCCCCCGTCGTTCGCCTCCACCATGATCCGGGAGTCGTTCGGGTTGATCCACAGGTCGTGATTGTCTCCGTGGGGGACCCGGACGGTCTGGAAGGACTTGCCCCCGTCCACCGACTTGAAGAAGGGTGCGTTCAGGACGTACACGGTGTCCGGATCGGTGGGATCGGCGATCACATAGCTGTAGTACCAGCCGCGGGCGCGCAGCCGGCGCTCACCGTTCACCCGCGTCCAGGTGTCTCCGCCGTCATCGCTGCGATAGAGGCCGCCCCGCTCCTCGGCGGCGGTCACGAACGCGTACACGCGGCTCGGGTGCGATGCGGCGATGGACACGCCGATCTTTCCGACCGGGTTCTCCTCGGAGGCTTCGGGTAGCCCGCCCCCGACCAGTTCCCACGACTCCCCGCCGTCCCGGGTCCGGTAGAGACCACCCTCCGAACCGCCGTCGATGAGCGTCCAGGGTTTCCGCTCCGCCTGCCACATGGCGGCGAAGAGTTCGCGGGGGTTCGCCGGGTTCATCGCGAGCCCCACGGCTCCGGTCGCGTCGGAGATCTGGAGCACCGCCGTCCAGGTGCTGCCTCCGTCCTCCGTCAGGTAAACGCCCCGCTCGGGCGAGCGGCCGAAGATCTGACCGAGGACCGCCACGAAGGCGCGATCCGGGTCGCCCGGATCCACCACGATCCGGCCGATCAGGCCGGCGGCCTCGAGGCCCACGTGGGTCCAGGACCGTCCGGCGTCGGTGCTGCGGTAGACGCCGTTGCCCACGGAGATGTTGCCGCGCGGGGCGGCGGAACCCGTCCCCACGTAGACGACGTTCGGGTCCGAGGGAGCGACGGCCACGGCGCCGATGGAGCCGACGGCGAACGCGTCGTCGCTCAGATTCGTCCAGGAGACTCCGGCGTTTTCGGTCTTCCAGACGCCGCCCCCGGTCGAACCCATGTAGAACACATACGGCTGGTCGGGAATGCCGGTCACCGTGGTCACCCGCCCGCCGCGCGACGGTCCCACCATGCGGAAATCAATGTCCTCGAGGACCTGGGCGGGCACCTCGAATCCGTCAGGCACCACCGCGCGCTCGACCGGTCCCTGACCCATAGCCGGCACGACCGGGGCAACGAGCAGGACCAAGGCGCGCGTCAGCGAGGCGTGGATCTTCATGCGTCCCCCGCAACCGCCGACCCGAGGACCGCCTCGACCTCGATTTCGACGAGGTACTCCTCGCCGATGAGATCCGCGTAGGTCAGCGTGCAGGCGGGGCGGACGGCGGAGAAGAACTCCCCGTGGACCCGCGCCACCGGCTCCCAGTCGGTCCCGGGCTTCACGTGAATCCGGGTGCGGACGACGTCCTCCAGGGTGCCGCCGAGGGACTCGATCGCGCTCCGGATCTTCTCGATCGCGTAACGCGTCTGTGCGCCGGGATCGCCGAGGGCCACCGGGCCATCCGGTCCGGTTGCGGTCGTGCCGGAGACCAGGATGCGATCGCCGATCCGGGTGGCTCGGGAGTAGCCGAATTCGGTTTCCCAGGGGACTCCGCTTCCGATGTGTCGGCGGTTCATGGGTGGCGGATTGTAGGAGCCTCACCCGCCGGCGGTCCCTTCTACCCGTCCCCCGAGAGCCACGAGCGATGAACCGCCCGCAGCGCTCCGCGCTGCTGTGCCGGCCGGAGGCCGGCGTTCCCGGCCGGCGGCGCCATCACGGCGAGGTAGCTTCGTCGCTTTTCTCCACGAACATGGCGTCGCCGTAGGAGTAGAAGCGGTACCGCCGCCGCACCGCTTCGCGATAGGCGGCGAGCACCGCCTGCGTCCCCCCGAGGGCCGCGACCAGCATGAGGAGCGAACTCCCGGGCAGGTGGAAGTTGGTCAGCATCGCGGAGACGACCCGGAAGCGGTGGCCCGGAAGGATCAGCAGCGAGGTCGATCCGGCGATCCCGTCGCCTTCCAGGATCCCGGGAGTCTCCAGCACCCGGACGGTGGTCGTCCCGACCGCCACCACCCGGCGGCCCTCGGCCAACTGGGCGAGGACCGCCCTCCGGGTCGCATCGGGAACCCGGAACCGCTCGGCCGCCAGTTCGTGGTCGCGCGGGTCCTCGACCCGCACCGGGGCGAAGGTCCCGTAGCCGACGTGAAGGACGAGGTCCACGATCCGGATGCCGCGCTCGCGCAGCCGGCCGAACATCTCGGGTTCGAAGTGGAGTCCGGCGGTCGGAGCCGCCACCGAGCCGGGGAAACGGGCGTAGACCGTCTGATACCGCTCCCGGTCCACGCCGTCCGGCCCTTCCGGTACCGCGGGATCGCGGCGGATGTAGGGCGGCAGGGGCGTCCTGCCCGCCCGCTCGGCAAGATCGAAAGTCCCCGCCGCGCCGGAGAGGATCCGGATCTCGCGCTGTCCCCCGCCGAGGTCTTCTCCCGCCTCCAGACGGACGGCGTCCCCCTCTCCGGCGAGCAGCCGCACCCCCGGTCGAAGGGCGGGCCGGGTGAGCGCCCGGAAGAGCCCCCCCGGCCCCTCGCCCTCCGGGAGGAGGAACACCTCGACGCGCCCGCCGCCCACCTCCTTCCGGGCCGGCACGCGAGCGGGAATCACCCGGGTGACGTTCCGGACCAGCAGATCCTCCGGCCGGAGCAGCGACGGGAGGTCCGGGAAGCCCAGGTGCGCCGTCCGGCCGCCGGGTCCGAGATGGAGCAGACGGGCGTCGCTCCGCGCCGCCGGCGGGCGCTGGGCGATGAGTTCTTCGGGGAGTTCGAACGTGAAGTCGGAGGTCCGCACCTCCAGCTACCAGCCCGCCGGTCAGCCCGGCTGGCCGGCGGGGGGACCCGGAAACAGCGTCCCCGAGGCCGCGCGCCCCAGATGACGGGCGCCCCGGTCGGTGATCATGCGTCCCTTTGCCGTCCGCCGCAGGAAGCCGCGGTAGATGAGGTACGGCTCGTGGACCTCTTCGAGCGTGCGGTTGTCCATCCCGAGGGTGGCGGCGAGGTTGGCCACCCCCACCGGACCGCCGGAGAAGTTGTCGAGCAGGCTCTCGAGGATCTTGCGGTCGAAGCGGTCGAGCCCCTGTTCGTCCACCTGGGCGATCTCGAGCAGCGCGAGCGCCGTCTCCCGGCGGATCGTGCCGTCGCCCTTCACCTGGGCGTAGTCGCGCACCCGGCGCAGCAGGTTGTTGGCGACCCGCGGCGTTCCGCGGGCCCGCGAGGCGATCTCCCGCCCGGCATCCGGCTCGAGGTGCACCCCCAGCACCCGCGCGGCGCGCTCGAGGACCCGCTCCACTTCCTCGACGGAATAGAACTCGAGCTGGTGGACGAGCGGGAACCGGTCCCGCAACGGGCCGGTCAGCAGATCGGCGCGCGTCGTCGCGCCCACCAGCGTGAAGGGCGGCAGGTCGATGCGGAGGCTGTGGGCGCCCAGCTTCTCGCCGACCATGATGTCCACGTAGTGGTCCTCCATGGCCGGATAGAGGACTTCCGCGACGGCGGGGGCGAGGCGGTGGATCTCGTCGATGAACAGGATCTCGTTGCGCGCCAGGGCGTTCAGCAGCGCCACCATGTCGCCGGTGCGCGGCACGAGCGGCCCCGCGGAGGTGTGCATGGGCACCTCGAGCTCCCGGGCCAGCACCGCGGCGAGCGAGGTCTTGCCGAGGCCGGGCGGGCCGTGAAGGAGCACGTGATCGAGGGCTTCGCCCCGGCCCCGCGCCGCGCCGACGCTGATTTCGAGCTGTTCGAGGACCGCGGCCTGGCCCACGTACTCCCCGAAGTCCCGCGGGCGGAGGGTCTGGTGGAACTCCTCGTCCCGGCGGCCGGGCGGAGGGTCTTGCGCACTCATGCAGCGCTCCGGTCAGTTTTCCCGGCCGGGTCCGGGGGCGGGAAGCGAGGTGAAGTCGGCCACCTCCCCCTGGGGCGCCGGCAGGTCGAGGATGCGCATGAGATCGAGCGCGTTGCCGCGCGCGAGGACTCCGTCCCGGAGCTGATAGTCGAACTCCATGGCGCCGTCCACCACCCGCTCGGTGAAGTGCATGTTGCGCACGCGGCCGGGCAGTTCGTGAGCGAGCTCGGTGAGCGACAGGTCGTGCGTCGTCATCACGCCGACCGCGGAGCGCCGGCCCAGCTCGCGCAGGAGCGCGGCGACCGCGGCGCGGCGGTCGTCCGAGTTCGTCCCCTGCAGGACCTCGTCCAGCAGGAAGAGCAGCGGTTCCTCCTTCGAGCCGGTGTTCAGCACCGCCTTGAGCGCCAGCAGTTCCGCCAGGAAACGGGATACCCCGTCCTGAAGCGAATCGTGAACGGCGATCGAGGCCCCGAGGGCGAGCGGCCCGAGGCGGAACGTGGTCGCGGCGGTCGGCGCACCCATCCGGGCCAGGACGAAATTGACGCCGATCGTCCGCAGCAGGGTGCTCTTCCCCGACATGTTGGAGCCGGTGACGATGAGCACGTCGGCTTCCCCGCGGCCCAGGCGAACGTCGTTCCGCTGCAGGCGCGCTTCCGGGATCAGCGGATGACCGAGACCCCGCGCTTCGAAGCCCGGCGCGTCGTCGAACTCGGGGAAGACATGCCCCGGGCGCTCGATGCAGTACTGCGCGAGCGCCAGGAGGGCGTCGAACTCCCCGGCGGCCCGCACCCATTCCCGCGCCTCGCGCTGGTAGCGGCGGCGCCAGCGCTCGATGGCCCACCGGTGATGCGTGCCCCAGAACAACATGGCGGCGATCGGCGCAAAGAGGAGATTGCGCCGCGCGGACAGGCGTACCTGCAGCCGTTCCAGCCTGGTAAGCGCGACCTCGGCGCGCTCCAGGCGCTCGGCAAGTCCGCGTAGCCGGGGCGACTCGAATCCTTCGGAGGTGACGGACAGCGCAATCTGCCGGATGCCGGCGATCTCCGATTCCATCAGCCGCAGGACGGTTTCCTGTTCCCGCACCTGCGACCGGAGCCAGAGGCCCCAGGCCGCCGAGAGCGACACGGCGGCCAGGAACCAGGACGCCTCCCCCGCCGTGATCCACTGCAGCAGCCCCCCCAGCATAGTCGCGCTCAGCAGCACCGCCAGCACCCCGAGCAGCACTTCGGGTTTTCGGTCCGCAGGCGCGGCGGAGGGGGCCTCCGGCGGCGAGCCGGCCCCGTCCCCGGTCTCGCCCTGAGGTCCCAGCCAATCGAGCACCACCGAGGATCGGGTGCTCGGCCACGGCTCGAGACAGCCCGTCGCCGCGAGCGTCTCCTGGATTTCGATCCGGGCGCCGAGTTCGCGAACGGCGAGCTGGCGGCCGGCGACCTCCTCCGGCGTCGCGGACTGCAGCAGCCATCCCGCGAGCGTCTCGCCTCCCGTGTCGGTCCGCCAGTCCGCGAGCCGTTCGAAGAGTCCTCCCGTTCCGAAGAGATCCAGGTGGTCGCCGAGGTGACTCTCCCCGAGGTCCGAGACCCGGTGGCGCCGGTCCGCGAGACGATGGTCCTCGTCGACCGTGTTGCGGTGGGCGGGCGTCCCGCCCCGCCGGATGGCGGCCGCCGGAGTGCCGGGGCTGCCGGCCTCTCCCTCCGTGTCGCGATCGACCCGGAGCGCGGCCCGGTGATGGAGCTGGGCGATGTGGTGGACGCCCCGCGCCCTGGTCAGGAGGCGTTCATGCACGAAGGCCAGCCAGACGAACAAGACGATTGGGACAACGACCCACCACGGGGACCAGAACCCGACGTCGCCGGCGCCGAGCGCCAGGGCGAGCGCCACCAGGACCACCGCCAGGCGCGCCGTCGAAACGCGCCGGACGCGGGTGAGCAGACGGGAGGCTTCCGTCAGCCGTTCCTGGGCCCGGCCCCAGAACTCGTTGGTGTCGGCCGGCGAGGGAGAGGGCGCGGTCATGCGGATCCTCGCGAGGTGAGACGACTGAGCGCTGCTTTGAAGACGTCCTGCAGGTCCGCGTCGGGCCTCTCGGCGCGGACGGATCGCACGACCTCTTCGATGCGGCGCCGGTCGGTGAACTGCAGGTTCGCGAAGGCGGTGACCAGTTGTTCGTGGACCGGATCGCGTGTCGCCGGCGGCGGCGCGTCACTCTCGTCGTCGGGGAGCGCTTCCGCGAGTTCCGTGATGAGGCGGCGCGCCAGCTTCGCGCCGACTCCGGGCGCTCCCTGGAGAAACTTCACTTCCTTGTCCCGGATCGCCTGGCGAAGCCGGGAAACGGAGAGCGAAAGGAGATTCAGCGCCACCGAGGGGCCGACGCCGTTGACGCCGCGGAGCTGATCGAAGAGGCGCGCCTCCTCCCGGCCGCCGAAACCGTAGAGCTGCACCGTTTCCTCGCGGTGCAGCAGCATGCGCACGGTGAGGCGGACCTCGTCCCCGGGCGCCGGCAGCCGCGACGCGGTGCCGGAGGACACCTGGAGCCGGAAGCCGATCCCGCCGACGTCGATCAGCACGTCTCCCTCGCCCGTTTCCAGGAGCCGGCCGGCCAGGCGCTCGATCACCGCGGCCGGCTCCGAACGGCGCGGTCCAGGCGGGCGGCGGCTCGCCGGGCATCCAGATGACAGATCGCGACGGCCAGCGCGTCCGCCGCATCCTCCGCGTCCGGCGGCTCGGCCATCCCGAGCCGCCGGGCCACCATGCCGGCGACGGAGCCCTTTCCGGCCGCCCCATAGCCGGTGAGCGCCTGCTTGACGCTGCGCGGGCTGTACTCGGCGACGGGAAGGTCCGCGGCCGCCGCCAGCACGGCGCCGCGAGCGTGCCCGAGGGTGAGGGCCGCGCCGGCGCTCGCCGCGCTGAAGACCGACTCCACCGCGATCTCGTCGGGGTGAAGGCGCTGGATGACTTCGCCGATCTCCCGATGAAGCCTCTGGAGGCGCCGCACGAGCGGGTCACGGGGCGGACACCGCACGACCCCGAAGTCCACGACGCGCAGCCGGCCCTCGGTTTCGTCCACGGCGCCCCAGCCGGCGATCCGTGAACCGGGGTCGAGGCCGACGACGCGGATCCCGGGTCGAATCCCGGAATCACCGGCGGCCTTCGACGGATTCAAGGAGGCTGCTCGGTCAGGACGCGACGTCCAGCTCTTCGTCGTCCATGTCGAAGTTTGCCCACACGCCGGTCACGTCCTCGTGATCTTCGAGCGCCTCCATGAGCCTGAGCACCCGCTGGGCTTCGCCGCCGGCGACCCGCACGTGCTGGGTCGCGAGCATGGCGATCTCCTCGCTGTCGCAATGGATCCCGCTGGACCCGAGCGCGTCCCTGACGGCCCCGAACGCCTCGGGCGGACAACGCAGGTCCCAGTGCTCGCCGTCCTCGAGCACGTCGCTGCCACCGCTCGAGAGGACCAGGTCGATCAGGTCGTCTTCGGAGGCCTGGTCCTTGGGCACCAGGAACTGGCCGGCCTTTTCGAACATCCAGTTGACGGATCCGCTCTCGCCGAGGTTGCCTCCGTACTTGGAGAACAGGTGGCGGACGTCGCTGACGGTGCGGTTCCGGTTGTCGGTCGCCGCCTGCACGAACACGGCGACCCCGCCTGCCGCATAGCCCTCGTAGCTGGTGTCCTCCAGCCGGAAACCGGGGAGATCGCCGGTGCCCTTCTTGACGGCGCGGTCAATGTTGTCGCGGGGGACGTTCCCGGCCTTGGCCTTCTCCACCGCGAGCCGCAACCGGGGGTTGAACTGCTGGTCGCCCCCGCCGAGGCGGGCGGCCATGGTGACCTCCTTGAGCAGCCGGGTGAACGCCTTGCCGCGCTTCGCATCCACGATCGCCTTCTTGTGGCGGATCGAGTGCCATTTGCTGTGTCCCGACAACGAGCGATTTCTCCTGGTGACCTGCGGCGGAAAAATCGTAACCCAAGCCGGAGCGATCACCCCGGCGTCCGACGCCCCGCGAGGGCGTGGTCCCGCCCGTCCGGCCGGCGGCTAGTCGTCGAATACGAAGGCGGGCTCCGCGTAGTAGCGGACGCGCCCGGTTTCGAAGCGATCGGCTACCAGATCCTCGAGGCGGCGGCGCTTCTCGTCCAGCGGGAGGTTCGTTTCCAGGAACGACAGGGGAAGATTGAAACCCAGCACCCGCCGGGGAACCAGGAACCGGGTGATCCCGGACGGCAGCCGCTCGCCGGCATCGGTCGTGGCGAGCACCTGCTCCTTCGAAATGTCGGCGTACTCCAGCAGTCCGCCGAACTCCGGGTAGGCGGATCGGACCTCATCGAGGTCCCGGTGCGCGATACGGGCGAGCCGGGCGCGAGGATGCGTGTAGCGCGTGCAGAGCTCGCGGAGCGCCGCCGCCCGCTCCGCCGGACCGGGAGGGCCCACGAGCACCGTCGCCTCACCAGCAGGGGACCAGAGGCGGCACAGGGGCTGGCCCTCGGGACCGCGCGACTCCCCCGGGCGCTCGAACCGGGTGGCCGCTGGGGGATCCTCGAGGACCAGAGCCGCCTCCCGGCCGCGGATCACGTGGTTCCAGTGCGTCAGCCCCAGCGTTTCATCCTCGAAGGTCTCGGTCTGCACGAGGGCATGCCGCATTCCCATGCGCCGCAGGGCTTCGATCCGGTTCGCTCCGTCGAGGAGCAACCGGCGGCCGTCGGCCAGGCGCGCGACGATGGGAGGATTCCGAAGGATCCCGTCGGAACTCAGCCGTTCGATCAGCGCCGCTACCCGGGCGAGGTCCACTTCCTCGTGCAGCCGGATGTCCCGGATCCGCAGGACCTCCATCGCCGGAATCCCGGCCTCGCGGTGTTGCCTGCGGGGGCTGGACATGGTGGGGCGCGATTGTAGAGTCGGGGTCGGGCAGTCGAACGGTCCGACCCGCAGGCAACGACGGGAGGGAGGCGACAGATGACTGCGCCGGCCGAACCCGGTGTTGGTAGAATTTCTGGTTCCCCCGTGCGACTTCCGGCCATGTCTCCCGATTCCCGCTCTCGCTGGTTTCCCGTTCTCGGTCTTGCGCTCTCTGTGGGACTTCCGGCCTGCTCGGGAGGCGACACGGACTCGATCCGGATCGGAGCCGCGCTCCCGCTGAGCGGCAAGCACGCGAACGTCGGCGGGTTCTTCCGCGACGGCTACCAGCTCGCCGTCGAGGAGGCGAACGCGCAGGGCGGCGTGGAGATCGACGGGGTCCGCCGGCCGATCGAACTGCGGATCTACGACGACAAGAGCGACGCCTCCATCTCGCCGAGCCTCCTCGAGCGGCTGATCGCCGTTGACGGCGCCGTCGCCCTCCTCTCGGGGTATTCCACTCCGCTGGTCCAGGCCCAGGTCATTGTGCCGATGCGCCGCGGGATTCCCTTCATGAATGCCGGGGGAGCGTCGAAGTCGATCTTCCGCGAAGGCAACCAGTGGGTCTTCGGCGCGCTCAGCCCGGTGGAGTCGCTCGCGAGCACGACGCTCGAGTGGCTCATGTGGGAACAGGACCAGGAGCGCCTTCCCAAACCGCTGCGGGTGGCGATGGTGTGGCAGAACACGGACCACGGCCGCGAATACCGGACCGGCGTTCACCAGGTCATCGAGGGGCAGACGGACCGGTTCGAGCTCGTCCTCGACGAATCCTTCGAACACCTCTCGAGCGACCACACCTCGCTGATCGTGAAGGTGCGCTCGGTCGAGGCGGACGTGTTCCTGTCGGACGCCCACGAACCGGACTTCCTGCTGCAGCACCGCGCCTACGTGGAACAGGGACTCGGGCACGTCGCGGTGAGCTACGGAGCGCGCGGCCCGGAGCGCTCGGTCCGCGAGGGCCTCGGCGAAGCGGTTTCCCACCTGGTTTCGGCGCAGTGGTGGACCCGGGCGCTGCCCTACGCGCAGTCACGGCACTTCGTCGAACGGTACGAGGCGCAGTTCGGAGGGCCGGTCACCGAGTACTACCCGGCGGTCGCTTACGAAGCGGCCCGAGCGCTGATCGCCGCGATCGGAAACGCGGGTTCCACGGATGCGGAGGCGATCCGGGACGCCCTCCAGAACCTTGAGCTGGACGACTCCCTGCTTCCGGGGGGACGGCTTTATTTCCCGGAAGAGAGCCGCTTCCAGATCGAGAACCGCTGCGTCATCGTTCAGAACCAGCCGGAGGGAGGCGTCCGAATCGTCTTCCCGCCGGATGCGGCAGAGGGACCCGCCTACCTGGGAAGCTGAGACGGCGACGTCCCGCACAGCCCGATGCGAAAGACCGTGAATCAGGGTTTGTGCGCGGAGTAGGCAGCATCGGCGCTCCGGATCGGACCTTCATGGAGCGTCGCTGCGAAGACCGCCCGCCGGCGGTCGGGGCGGGACATCGCCGGAGCCAGGAACGCCAACTGACGAACCCGCACCGTGGTTGACCTCCTTTCCGTCCTGGCGTCCGGGATCCTGGTGGGCACGGTCTACGCCTACATGGCCTACGGGCTCGGCCTGATCTACGGCGTCCTGCGGGTCGTCAACCTCGCTCACGGGGCCTTCCTGACCCTCGGCGTGTACGTGACCTGGTGGCTCAACGCGACGTTCGGGATGGACCCGCTCGTGTCGATCCTGATCACCGTTCCCCTGGGCTTCGCGCTGGGGGCCACCGTGGAGCGGACCCTGGTGTTCCGCCTCCGGGACAGCCCGCCGGTCACCACCCTGCTCCTGCTGTTCGGCGTGTGGCTGATCGTCCGCAACGCGTTGTATCTGATCTTCGGCGGAGCCGACCGGTCGCTCCTGACGTCCTACTCGCTCGAGTCCCTGGCGGTCGGACCGCTGACGCTGAGCATCCCGCGGCTGATCGTGTCCGCCTTCTCGCTGCTCGGCTTCGTGGTGCTGGCCCTCATGCTGAAGCGGACCTGGTCGGGGCTCGCGCTGCGCGCCGTGGCGCAGGACCGCGAAGCGGCGGCCCTGTCCGGAGTGCCGGTGAACCGGGTGTGGGCCGTCGCCTTCGGAATCGGTTCCGCGCTGGCCATGTCCGCCGGAAGCCTGATGTCGCTGTTCTACTCGGTCACTCCCGAGTTCGGCGCCCGATTCCTGCTGAAGAGCTTCTGCGTCGTCGTGCTGGGCGGACTCACCAATATCGGCGGGATCCTCGTCGCCGGCATCGGGCTCGGCATCGCCGAGGACCTGACCGCCTTCTACATCCACACGGGCTACCGGGACGTCGTGAGTTTCCTGGTCCTGACCGCCGCGCTCGTCATGCGGCGGGCCGATTCGGACTGACCCGCGATGTCGTCTTTCGCCCGGCGCCAACTCCTCCTCGGGTTGGGGGCGATTGCCGGACTGGCGCTGATCGCCCCCCTGCTGCTCGCCAATCCCTACAGCTCGCGGCTCGCCCAGCTCCTGTTCCTGAACATTCTGCTGGCCAGCGCCTGGAACCTGGTGGGAGGCTTCGCCGGGCAGATCTCGTTCGGCAACGCATCGCTCTTCGGGGTGGGCGCCTACGCCACCTCCATGCTGTGGCTGGCCGGCTTTCATCCGTTTCTCACGATGCCGGCGGCCGCTGTCCTCGCGGCCCTCTACGGCGTGGCCTGGGGATGGCCCTGTCTACGGCTCCGGGGGCCCTATTTCGCGATCGCCACGATCGGCGTGGCGGAGGCGACGCGGATCGTGGCGAACCACATCGAGGCGGCCGGAGGCGCTTCGGGCCTCACGCTGCCGCTCGAGCAGGACCTGGGACCCGTGCTGCTCTACGCGCTCGGCGCCGTCCTCGCGGTGGCAGCCGTACTCGTCAGCGCCGCGGTGAGGCGTTCGCGCCTGGGGCTCGGATTGATCGCGCTCCGTGAGGACGCGCAGGCGGCTGCCGCCTCCGGCGTGAACGTCGCCCGCCAACAGGTCACGGTCTTCGCCATCACCGCCGCGCTGACGGGACTCGCCGGCAGCTACTACGCGGTGTTCACTCTCTACATCGTCCCGGAGAAGGTCTTCGGTTTCGATCTATCGATCAGCCTCGTGCTCATGGTGCTGGTGGGAGGCATCGGCACGGTCATGGGCCCGGTGCTGGGCGCCGGGATCTACCTGTTCCTCGAGCAGTTCGTGCTTGCCAGCCTCGCGGACATCCATCTCGCGGCCTTCGGGGCCCTGCTGATCTTCATCATCCTGCTGGAACCGCGGGGGGCGGCGCCGCGTCTCGCCCAGTTCGTGAGGCTGATACGAAGGAGGGTCGGATGAGCGGGCCGGCCCCCGGATCGGCCCTGGTGGAAGCGCGCGGGGTCGTCAAGCGCTTCGGCGGCCTCACGGCGGTGCACCGCCTCGATCTGACGCTTTGGGAAGGGGAGATACTCGGCCTCATCGGGCCGAACGGCGCCGGCAAGACCACGCTCTTCAACCTCCTCAGCGGCCAGTTCGCTCCCGACTCCGGGAAGATCCTCCTGGAGGGGCGGGAAATCCACCATCTCCCCTCCCACCGGATCTGCCGGCTGGGGCTCGCCCGCACCTTCCAGGTTCCGCGTCCCTTCCTGGCCATGACGGCGTTCGAGAGCGTCCTCGTGGGCGCCCAGTTCGGCCGGCGGGTCCCCGGGACCTCCGCTTCGGACACCGCCGAACGGTGCGTCGCCCTGACCCGGCTCGAGCCCCGCCGCAACGCGCCGGTGCATTCGCTGAACCTGGCCGAACGAAAGCGGCTGGACCTCGCTCGGGCTCTCGCCACCAGGCCCAGGGTCTTGCTGGTCGACGAGGTGGCCGCCGGGCTCAACCCCACGGAAGTGCGTGAAACGGTCGGGATCCTGAGGGAGGTTCACGCGAGTGGAGTCGGCATCATCTACGTCGAACACGTCATGGAAGCGGTCATGGACATCTCCCACCGCGTCCACGTGCTCGACCACGGCGCCACCATCGCCATCGGCACTCCCGGGGAGGTGACCCGGGATCCCGCGGTGATCGAGGCATATCTGGGCCGGTCTGCCGGACCTTAGGAGCCTGCACCGATGAGTCTGCTCGAGGTTCACGATCTGAAGGTCCGCCGCGGGGGCGTACCGGCGCTCCGCGGGGTCAGCTTCGAGGTGGACCGCCGGGAAGTGGTGGCCCTGCTCGGAGCGAACGGCGCCGGCAAGACGACGACGCTGCGCGCGATCAGCGACCTGTCCACGCCGGAATCCGGTGAGATCCGGTTCGACGGACGCTCCATCGTGGGCGCCTCATCGACGCGGGTCGTCGAGGCCGGCATTGCGCACGTGCCCGAAGGGAGCCGGATCTGGCCCGATATGACCGTGGTCGAGAATCTGAGGCTGGGCGCCTATGCCGTCCGCCGAAAGGGCTCTCCGGCCCAGCGACTGGACGCTGTCTTCGAACTCCTGCCGCGGCTCGCCGAGCGCGCCGGACAACTGGCGGGCACCCTTTCCGGAGGAGAACGTCAGATGGCGGCGATCGGCCGGGCGCTCATGGCCTCGCCGAAGCTCCTGCTCATGGACGAACCGTCACTGGGGCTGTCGCCCCGGGTGGTGGACACCGTGTTCGACACCATCCAGGAAATCCGCAAGGACGGGGTGGCGGTGCTGCTTGTCGAGCAGAACGTGGTGCGCGCCCTCGAGATCGCGGAACGCGCCTACGTCCTCGAAGGCGGCAGGATCGTTCGCCAGGGAAGCGGAGAAGAACTGCTCGACGATCCCGAGGTGCGCCGCGCGTATCTCGGACGAACGGCAGGCGCCGGATCCCCGGGGGGGTAGCAGCCGCCTTCGCCTCGGGTGTGCGGTTTCGACCGCCTTTCGGCGGTCGATGCCGGCCGGAGGCCGGCGCTCCGCTGCCGCCGCCATCCGGGCAGGTTTCGCGCTAACGCGCGATGCCGGCCGGAGCCCGGCGCTCCGGACTATTCCGAGAGCCAGCCGGTGATGGCGACGAACTCGCCGTTCTCGACGCGCTTCAGCGTCACCGCGTCGAAACCAAGGTGACTCTCGTCGGAGAACGTCACGGGATGACCCAACAGGCCCTGCCAGTTGTCAATGGTTTCGAGCGCGCGAATGAGGTTGATTCGCCTGAGGTCCTCTCCAGCCCGTTCCATGCCCTCGTGAGCCAGTTGCGCCCAGGCCATTCCCAGCATGGCGTAGTCCCCGAACGGCACGTCGGGCGCGTAGTCGGCGAGAATCTGCTTCACCAGGCGGATGGAGTCCGAATCCACCGAGAGGTCGGGAGTGGTCGAGGCCACGATCGCTCCCTCGAACGCCTCGCCCGCGAGATCGATCATCGCCGTATCGGCCATCGCGAACCCACCCAGCAGGATCGGGTTCCAGTCCGGATCGGCGGCGATCGCCTTCACGACCTCGGCTCCGTACTCGGCGACGCCCCAAATGAGAATGGCGTCCGCCTGTTTCTCCTTGAACTCGGCGAGGGCGGCTTCCAGACCGCCTCCTTCCTTGGGACTGCGCCGCATTCCGACGTCTTCGGGAGCCGCCTCGGGCCGGCCCCAACGGCCGCCATCAGCCCGCTGTACGCGCCACAGGACGCCCTCGCCTCCGGTCGGGTACTCGTGCCATCCCTCGCTGGTGGGGTCATCGGTCCGCGGGCGCCGGGGACGGCTGGAGATCCGCGCGTAGCGCACCTCCACGCCGTCCGGAAGCGCGGCGGCCACCTGCTCGTAGAAACGCCGGACGCCGAGCCGGTAGCCCTCCTGCCCCTGGATTCCGAAGGGAGTGTCTTCCGCCAGCGAGCCGATCCGATTCACCCCGAGTTCACTCATCGCATAGCGGGCCAGAACCTTCGCCGCGGTAACGGAGGTGGGCAGAATGGAGAAGATGTAGGCGTCGAGCGGGTCTGTCCATTCCCGCGCGCTGGAACCGGGATTCACCCAGGGCACCAGCCGCAACCCCACCGCTTCCCGGACCGCGAGGGTGTTGGCGCTGCTCATTCCGCCCACCATCGCGAAGACCTGCTCCTCCCGCAGCAGCTCCTCTACGAGAGCGGGAGTCTGTGCCGGATCTCCCTGATCGTCCTTGAGGCTCAGACGGACCATGCGGCCGTGGATGCCCCCCTGTTCGTTGAGCCACTCGAAGTAGGCAGCCATCGAGCGGCCGACGTTGCCAAGCGCCGCGTAGGGGCCCGTCAGAGGAGCAAAGCTGCCCAGTTTGATCTCCTCGCCGCTGACACCGATGTCCGGCCCGCCACAGGCGCTGGCGGTGAGAGCCAGGCAGAGTCCGGCTACGACGATGCTGCGACGCCAGCGGCTGGCGCCTTTGGTGGATGGCGGACAGTGGAAACGCACGGCGGAACTCTCCTCCCCGAAGCAGTGGAAGTTGTGGGAATCGCGGGTAACGGGCCGGAGAATTTAGCATAGGGACCGGCCTCGAAACGACCCCGAGACCGGCAGCGCCGACCGCGATTCCGCCCGGGGACGAAGCCCCGCATCCTGGCGGCGCAGCGCGGCCCGCCGGCTCGCCTGGCCGCGAGTCCGTCAGGACGACGCGGCCGGCTCCGGTGCGGAAGGCGAGGTCACCGCTGGCGGCTGGGCCGGTTCCGCCGCAGAGCGGGTGGCCTTCTTGCGGGTCGCCTTCTTCCGGGTGGCCTTCTTCCGGGTGGCTTTCTTCCGGGTCGCCTTCTTGCGGGTCGCCTTCTTCCGGGTGGCCTTCTTCCGGGTCGCCTTCTTCCGGGTCGCCTTCTTCCGCGTCGCCTTCTTCCGCGTCGCCTTCTTCCGGGTGGCCTTCTTCCGGGTGGCCTTCTTCCGGGTGGCCTTCTTCCGGGTGGCCTTCTTCCGGGTCGCCTTCTTCCGGGTCGCCTTCTTCCGCGTTGCCTTCTTCCGGGTGGCTTTCTTCCGGGTCGTCTTCTTCCGGGTGGCCTTCTTGCGAGTCGCCTTCTTGCGAGTCGCCTTCTTCCGGGTCGCCTTCTTCCGCGTCGCCTTCTTGCGAGTCGCCTTCTTCCGGGTCGCCTTCTTCCGGGTCGCCTTCTTCCGCGTCGCCTTCTTCCGGGTCGCGTTCGT
>JAJDUD010000066.1 GCA_022826825.1 Acidobacteriota bacterium
CCATCCCGTGCTTCTCGAAGATCCGGGTCGTGTGGTCCCGGAAGCGCCGCATGAGCGCGTCGAGCCTCCCGGGATGCGCCGTGTAGGTCCGCATCTCGAAGACCGGGCCATCGTCCGCCATCCCGCCCGTCTGCGCGACCGCTCCGGGGGCGGCGAGGCAGGTGGCAAGGAACGCCGCCGCCAGGATGAGTGTTGTCCGAGACATGATGGAACCTCCGTTGATTGGGAATCGCAGCCGGCCCGCAACCGCCTCAGGGTACGGGGATTCGGGAACGCAAGCAATCTACGCGGGAGCCGGTCCGCACGAAGCGCCGGAGTGAGGGTGCGCCGCGTCCTCCTCGTGCACAACTCCCCGCGGGTCGGACGCTACTTCTCCGCGCTCCGGTCGGCGATCACCGAGCCCGAGATCCTCGGGTGCCGCGTGCTCGCCCGCCTCCCCCGTCCGGGCCCGCCCCCCGGCACCGCCAGCAGGACGAGACTGGAAGCAAACAAGAGAAGGGCGCGGTGGATCATTCGGACTCTCCCGGCGGATGGGCCGGGTAGCGTACGGGAACGATCAGGAGCGCCGCTCGCCAGGAGCGCCGGCGTTCACGCCGGCATCGCCCGCGCAGCAGGCGAAACTCCCGACGCTATCCCGCGACCGGCGCGGCGCACCACGGGGATGGCGCAACGGCGTCCCCGGTCTGGTCCAGTCGATCGGCGCGCTTGGCGGTGGGGGTCTCGCGACCTCCGGCCGTGATGCCGCTCTGAAGATCGGCGCTCCTCTGCGCTCTACGCGATCCCGTGACGGCGGAGCTTCTGCCAGAGGCTCTGCCGCGAGATGCCCAGCTCCCGCGCAGCGCGGACCCGGCTCCCGGCGGCGCGGCGCAGCGCCCGCAGCAGGACGAGCCGCTCGAAGGCCGCCCGGGCCAGCGCCAGCCTGCGGATCTCCATCACCGCGTCGAGCGGATCGAGCATGGCGGACGCTGGACCGGACGTCTCGGGGCCCTCTCCGGCCACCATCTCGGGGCCGATGACCCTGGCCCCCGGCTGCCGCATCAGCGCCTCGGCCAGGACCGATTCCAGTTCGCGGACGTTCCCCGGCCAGTCGCGGCGGACGAGCGCCTCGAGGGCGTCCGCCGATAGCCGGGCGGGCGCGAGACGATACCGGCGGGCGAGCCGCGTCAGGAGGGCGGCGGCGAGCTCGGGAATCTCCGGCCGCCGTTCCCGGAGCGGCGGCAGGCGCAGCCGGACGACCCGCAGCCGATAGAAGAGGTCTCGGCGGAACTCCTGCGCGGCGGCGAGCTCGGCAAGCGGCCGGTGCGTGGCCGCGATCAGGCGGAAGTCGGATCGCCGGACCCGAACCTCTCCGACCCGCCGGAACTCCCGCTCCTGAAGCACCCGGAGCAGGGTCGCCTGTCCGTGCGGCGAGAGCTCGCCCACCTCGTCCAGAAACAGGGTGCCCCCGTCGGCCGCCTCCAGAAGCCCCGGGCGGGCCGACTCCGCGCCGGTGAACGCGCCCCGGGCGTGGCCGAAGAACTCCGCCTCCAGCAGCCCGTCGGGCAGCGCGCCGCAGTTCACGGCCACCAGCGGACGGTCCCGCCGCGGGCTCCGGGCATGCACATGCCGGGCAAGCAGCTCCTTGCCCGAACCCGTCTCCCCTTCGATCAGCACCGGCACGTCGAAGCGGGCCACGCGCGCCGCCTCCTCGAGCAGCGAACGCATGGCCGCCGACGCAGCCACCAGGCCGGCCGGGTGACGCGTCGGTTCAGGCGCGTTCCCGGACGACCGCACCGTGGTTGGCCTTGAACCGTTTCAAGATGGTGCGCCGCACCTTGGCAATGTCGTTTTCGTTCAGCGTCCGGTTGCGAGCCTGGTAGCGGACCGAGATGCCGAGGGACCGCCTCGCCCCTCGTGCCTCCCCCGGGGCGCCGGAATCCTCGAGCGGGTAGTCGTCGAAGACGCGCGCCTCCACGACGAGGGGGTGTCCGAGCGCCTCCCGAACGAGATCCTGGGCGAGCGCTTCCGGCCCCACCAGCAGCGCGAAGTCCTCGGCGGCCGACGGATGACGCGGCAGGGGGACGGCGGTGGGCGGCTCCGTCATTCCCGGGGCGGCCTCGAGCAGGGCCGAGAGGTCCAGCTCCCACAGGAAGGCGTCCTGGCCGACCCCGAAGACCGCCGCGGTTTCGGGATGGACCTGACCCAGCACGCCGACGGCGCTTCCCTCCACCAAGACTTCCGCCGTCCGGCCGTCAAGCAGGCCGAAACCGCGCGCCGGCCGGAAATCGGCCGAGATGCGCAGCCCGGCGAGGACGTGTTCGAGGGTGGCCTTGGCGTCGAAGAAGTCGAGCGCGGTTTCGGTCGGGCTGCCGAAACGGTCCGACCCGGCTCCCACGACGAGCCCGACCGCCTGCTCCCGCTCCTCCGGACGGCCGTCGGCGCTGCCGGATGCGGGGTGATAGGACCTTCCGACTTCGAACAGCCGTACGGTCCTGGCGCCCCGGGCCACGTTCGAGGCGGCCGCGCGCAGGATCCCGGGGCGAAGCGAGGTCCGCAGGGTGTCGCGGGCCTCTCCCAGCGGGTTCCGCACCTTGAGAAGGGGCGTGTCGCGCAACTCCGGCGGGGTCACCGCCGCGAGGTCCGCATCCGACAGCAGCGAGTAGGTCTGCGCCTCGTAGAGCGCCGCTTCCGCCGCGAGATCCCGCACCCGCTCCCGCAGTTCGCGGGCTGGGAGCGGCGGATGATGGGGAATGGCGCCGGCCAGCGGCGCCGCCGGCAGGTCGTCGTAGCCCGCGACCCGCGCGACCTCCTCCACCAGGTCGTCCGGAACCCGCACGTCCCGGCGCCAGTAGGGAACGCCGACCGTCAGGGCTGTCTCGTCCTCCTCGACCTCGAATCCGAGGCCGTCCAGCGCCGCCCGCACCGCCCGCCGCGGTATCTCCATGCCGAGGACCTGGGGAATCCGCGAACGGCGCAGCCGGATGGTGACTGCCGGTTCCCGCACCGGCCAGGAGTCCACCATGCCCGCGGCGACGCGTCCGCCCGCGTACTCGGCGAGCAGCCGGCAGACCCGGGCGGAGGCGACCTCCGGCATCTCCGCCGGCAGGCCCCACGCGAAGCGCCGGGCGGCGTCGGAGAGCAGGTCGAAGGTCCGGGCCGTGCGCCGCACGCCCGTGGGCTCGAAGTTCGCGACCTCCAGCAGGACGTTCCGGGTGGAATCGGTGATTTCGGTCTCGAGACCCCCCATCACCCCGGCGAGCGCGATGGCCCCGCCCGGATCGGCGATCACCAGCCGGTCCGGGTCGAGTTGCCGCGTCCTGCCGTCCAGGGTGGCCAGCGTTTCGCCGGACGCCGCCCGCCGCACGATGATGCGTCCGTCGCGCACGGTGTCGTAGTCGAACGCGTGGACGGGCTGGCCCAGCTCGAGCATCACGTAGTTGGTGATGTCCACCAGGTTGTTGATGGGCCGCATGCCGGCGGCCGTCAGCCGTTCCTGCATCCAGGCGGGCGCAGGGGCGATCTCCACGTCCTCGATCAGTGCAAGGGTGAAGCGGCGGCAGAGGTCGGGATCGGCGATCTCGACCGAGGCGCGTCCCTCGATGGCGGGCCCCGGCCTCGGTGTCGAGAGCTGCGGCGGAGTCAGGGGCGCGCCGGTGAGCGCCGCAACCTCGCGCGCCACCCCCAGCACGCACAGCGCGTCCGCCCGGTTCGGAGTGAGATCGAACACGAAGACCCGGTCTCCGAGCACATCGCGCAGCGGCGTTCCCGGCGGCCGGGAGGTGTCCAGAACGAGGATCCCCTCGTGTTCGGCGGAGAGACCCAGTTCCGCTTCCGAACACACCATCCCGCCGGAGACCACGCCCCGGATGCGGGACTTCTTCAGCTTGCGCGGACTCCCGGTGCGGGCGTCGGTCAGCATCGCCCCCTCCGAGGCGAACGCGATGTCCTGACCGGCGGCCACGTTCGAGGCGCCGCAGACGACCGTCTGGCGCTCGCCGCCCTTGTCCACCGTAACCAGCCGGAGGCGGTCGGCATCCGGGTGGGGCCGCACATCCAGCACCCGCCCGACGACCACCCGGTCCCAGTCGCCCCCCGTTCGTTCGATGTCCGTCACTTCGAGGCCGGCCAGGGTCAGCCGGTGGGCCAGCGCCTCGATGTCCTCCGGGAGCGGCACCATGGTTTCGAGCCACCGGAGAGGGACGCGCACCTTGATCGAACTCCTCTAGAACTGGCGCAGGAAGCGCAGGTCGTTCTCGTAGAAGCGGCGGATATCCCGGATCCCGTGCCGGAGCATCGCGATCCGCTCGACGCCGAGTCCCGCCGCGAACCCGGTGTAGATCTCCGGGTCGTACCCCATGTTGGCCAGGATCTCGGGATGCACCATGCCGGCCCCGAGGATCTCGATCCAGCCGTCGGGACTGCTGATCGAGACCTCGACCCCGGGCTCCACGAACGGGAAGTAGTCGCAACGGAAACGAATCTCCCGGTCCTCCCCGAAGAGATGCCGGGCGAATTCGTAGAGGGTGCCCTTGAGGTGCGCGAGGGTGAGGCCGCGGTCCACGGCGAGGACCTCCGTCTGGGTGATCATCCACTCGTGAGTGGCGTCGGTGGCCTCGTTCCGGTACGTGCGTCCGGGGGCGATGAGCCGGATCGGGGGCTCGTGCCGCTCCATGTAGCGGATCTGGTTCGGTGAGGTGTGCGTGCGCAGCAGGAGCGGTGCGGCGCCGTCGGGGCCGTCCAGGTAGAACGTGTCCATGGCGTCCCGCGCCGGGTGATCGGCGGGGATCCGGAGCGCCTCGAAGTTGTAGTACTCGAGTTCCACCTCGGGTCCCTCGATCACGTGGAACCCCATCGTGGCGAAGGCGGCAACGATGGCCCGCTCCGTTCTCGTGATCGGATGCAGTCCACCGACGGGAAGTGGACGTCCCGGAAGACTGACGTCGAGGGACGCCAGGTTCTCGGTCCGGCGCGCCTTCAGTTCGGCCTGTTTCGCCTTCAGCGCCTGCCCGAGCCGGTTCTTCGCGTCATTCAGCAGCCGGCCGGCCGCGGCCCGCCGGGAGGGATCGAGTCCGCCGAGGGCGCGAAGCGACAGCACCAGCCGTGATTTGCGCCCGAGGTGTTCCGTGCGCCACGACTCGACGTCGCGTTCCCCGCTGAGGCCCGCGAGCGCCCCGATCGCCTCCGACACTTCCTCGGCAGAGAGCAGGGAATCCGGATGGGGGACGGTCACAGACGCACTCCGAAGCAGGCAGGTAGGCGGACGGAACGATCGCTGACGACACTGCCGGTTTCCGCCGGATCTTTTTTCATCTTACCCGCGATCCGGCCTCCGCGGAGCCGGCAATCCGGCTTTGACAGACTCCGCCGCCGGAATGTAAAGTGCCCGTCCCCCACAATCCGGACGCGGGGTGGAGCAGTCTGGTCAGCTCGTCGGGCTCATAACCCGAAGGTCGCGGGTTCAAATCCCGCCCCCGCCACCGGATTGGGCCCGGGCCGCAGGACAGGCGGCCCCGTCTTGGTGCGAAGACACCCCGTCCGGCCCCATCCGGTTCCATGAACCCTCCGATCCCCGGGCAGGCCCGGCCACGTGAGGCGCGCCACCGCCCCGAGTCTCCCGCAGCAGGACGTCCCGGCCGGAGCATTGCGTGAACGTTTTCGGGCCCTGGCTGCGCGCCCGGTGGCGCTTCGGCTTCGGCGCCGCCGCTACGGCGGCCGCCGGGGTCGTCATCTCCGGCACGCTCGGGTTCATGTGGATCGAATCGTGGAATCTGGCGGACGCGTTCTACATGACGATCATCACGGTCTCGACGGTGGGCTACGCCGAGGTGCAGCCGCTCTCGCCGGCTGGCCGGATCTTCGCGGTGTTTCTCATTGGCGGCGGAGTGGCAACCCTGGGTTACTCGTTCGGGGCTCTGGCGCAGTGGGTCACACAAGCCCCGATGCAGCGACAGGAAAGGAGAATCCGACGCATGAAGGACCACATCATCGTCTGCGGCTTCGGGAGGATGGGCCGGCGGGTGACGGCCGGCCTCCTCCGGCACGGGAACGAGGTGTGCGTGATCGAGGACTCCTCCGACAGCGTCGAAGCGGCGATCCGGCTGGGAGTCGGCGTGATCCACGGAGATTCCACCGCCGAAGAGACGCTTGAGCGGGCCGGAGTCCGGCGGGCTTCGACCATCGTCGCCCTGTTGCCGAACGACGGCGACAACCTGTCGATCACCATGACCGCCAAGGCGCTTCGCCCCGGAATCCGGGTCATCGCCCGGTCCGAAGAAGATCGTTCCCGCGCGAATCTGGAACGGGCGGGCGCCGCCACCCACGACGTCATCTCGCCGCACCTCACCGCCAGCCGCGTCGTGCTACGCAATCTCTGCGGTTCGGACACGCACCATCTCCTGCACGGGATTTCCGAGATGACCCATCCGGGCTTCGGGTCCGCCGAGCTCCTCGTGACCCCCGAGTCCGACCTGGCAGGGAGAACGATCTCCGATTCCGCCCTCGGTCGGGAAGCCAACGTCCTCGTCCTGGCGATTCGGCGCGACGGACAGGAACTCACGATCGCGCCAAGGGGCGATCAGCGGATCCGGCGCGGCGACAAGCTCATGCTCATCGGAGATCGGGAGGATCTGACAAAGCTGGGGGCGTCCATCGAGGAGTACCAGGCGGAAACCCGCTGAGGGGCCGGGAGCGGAGGCAGACAGTCCGGCGGGCTGGTCCGGGTTTCCCGCGGAAGTGCCGATGCCTCCTCCAGAGCCTCGCAGCTATCGCGCCTGCCTCGCGTACGGAGCCGCCTACACCGGCGTCTTCGGGGTGGTCGCCGCGGGACGCCTCCTGTTGATGGACGACGCGGGGGCTTTCTCAGTCGCGGACCTGGCCGCGGTCATCCCGGGGTTGGTCTTCGCTTACGCCGCCGGGTGCGTCTTCGCCCTGCCCCTGATCTGGACCTTGCGGCGTTTCCGGATGAGTCCGCGAATCCCCATCCTGTTCTGGTCGGCGGCGGTGCCGGTTTCCGCGCTCGGGAGCGTTCTCGGGGGACTGCTCGGCCCGCCGGGCATCCTGCTCCTGGGCGGAGTACCCATCCTGGCCGCGCTCGGGTTGGCCTTCGCCGTCCAGGCGATCTGGACGCGGCGCAACTCCGCGGCGGCGAAAGGCTGAGCCGGCGAGTGGATTTGAACCACCGACCTGCTGATTACGAATCAGCTGCTCTACCCCTGAGCTACACCGGCTAGCCTTCGCAATTGTAGGCCGGCGCCGGAACGCGGAGGAGCCCCCGGGCCCGGCCGCCTCGAATCGGAGATCCCCCGGCCGGGTGGCGCGGGGCGCGACTGCGAAGCGCGGAAACCCCCTTGCCCATGACAAGAGACCCCCCGCACCGGCCGGCAGACGGCGATCTCGCCTGGCAGCGGCACATTCTCGAAGGGGTCGCGCGGACGTTCGCGCTCACCATCCGCCCCCTGCCCGGAAATCTCTACGACGCTACCGGGAATCTCTACCTCCTGTGCCGGATCGCCGACACGATCGAGGACGAGCCGGCCCTCTCGCCGGAAGAGAAGGAGACCTTCTCGAGCCGCCTTGTCGAGCTGGTGTCGGGCCGGGGCGACCCTGCCATCTTCTCCCGCGACCTGGAGGCGCGGCTGTCGGCCGCCACCACCGCAAGCGAGCGGGGCCTGATCGCCAATGCGGGGCGGGTGCTGCGCATCACGGTCCGGTTCAGCGACGCGCAGCGCGGGGCGATCCAGCGCTGCGTGCGCATCATGACGCGCGGGATGGTGGAGTTTCAGCGCGGCGCAACCATCCGCGGCCTCCGGAGCCTCGAGCACCTCAACCGCTATTGCTATCACGTTGCGGGGGTGGTGGGAGAAACGCTCACGGCGCTGTTCTGCGAGTACTCCGCCGCGACGCGCGAGCGGCGCGAGGACCTGCTCGCGCTGTCGGTTCGCTTCGGCCAGGGGCTCCAGATGATCAACGTCCTCAAGGACATCTGGGAGGACCACCACCGCGGCGCCTGTTGGCTGCCGCGCGACGTGTTCCGCGCGGCGGGTCTCGAACTCGACTCGCTTCCCGCCGGAAGGACCGATCCGGCATTCGCCGCCGGACTGCTCGAACTCGTTGCCGTCACCCGCCAGCATCTCGAAGCGGCGCTCCGCTACACGCTCATCATTCCCTCGCGGGAGACCGGCATTCGGCGGTTCTGCCTGTGGCCCCTGGGGCTGGCGATGCTCACCCTGCGGCGCATTCGGCGGACGCCGACGTTCACGAGCGGGAGCGAGGTCAAGGTGTCCCGCCGCAGCGTCTGGGCGGTCGTGGTGATCACCAGTGTCTTCGCCCGCTCGAATCTGGCTCTCCGGCTCCTTTTCAGACTGTGCGCCCGGGGCCTTCCGCAGCCATCGGCGGGGACATGATGAACACGTCGCCCGGCAGCGGGAGGGATGACGATCTCGCCTACCAGGCAAGGATCCTCCAGGCCGTCTCGCGCACCTACGCCCTCACCATCCCCGCCCTCCCGGATCGTCTCCGGCCCGTGGTTGGCAACGCCTACCTCCTGTGCCGCATCACCGACACGATCGAAGACGAGCCCGGGTTGTCGCCGGCGCGGAAGCGGGCGTTCTGGGAACGCCTGAACGAGGTCGTCGGGGGACGCCAGGACGCCGCATCCTTCGGCCGCGAGTTGGCGGCAGCGCTGACGCCGGCTACGCCGGAGCCGGAGCGGGAACTCGCCCTGGGCGCGAGCCGCATCGTGCGCGTGACCGCCGGGCTTCGCGCCCCGCAGCGAGCCGCCATCGAACGCTGTGTCCGGGTGATGTCACGGGGCATGACGGAGTTTCAGCGGCAGCCGGGCTCCGTCGGCCTGAAGGACCTCGGTCAACTCGACCGCTATTGCTATTTCGTCGCCGGGGTGGTTGGCGAGACGCTCGTCGAACTGTTCTGCGATTACTCGAGCGAGATCGAGGCCCACCGGAAGGAACTGACGGCCCTGGCGGTTTCCCACGCCCAGGGGCTGCAGATGGCCAACATCCTGACCGATCTGTGGGATGACTGGGAAAACGGCGCCTGCTGGCTCCCCGAGGACGTGTTCCGCGCCGCCGGTTTCGACCTCGGCTCCCTCTCGAGGGGCCGGGCCGCTCCCGGATTCGACGAGGGGCTCTCCCAACTGGTGGCGGTCACCCGCGGCCACCTGTCGAACGCGCTCCGGTTCATCCTGCTGATTCCCCCGCACGAGGCCGGGATCCGGCGGCATCTCCTGTGGGCGGTCGGTCTGGCCCTGCTCGCGCTGCGGCGCATCTACCGGACCCCGTCCTTCCGGCAGGGCCGGAACATCCGGTTGACGCGGTTCAGCGTGGGCGCCGTCGTTGCCGTCACGAGCGTCGCGGCCCGCCGGGATTCGGTCCTCAAGTTCCTGTTTCGGGCCGCCACCCGAGGCCTCCCGTCCGCTCAGCCGCCGGCTTCCTGAGTGTCGTCAGCCCGGATCTCTCAGGCTCCGCACCGCTGGCGTTCCGAGATGCGTGCGTGCCGGCGCTCCGAAGCGGGGTACCGGTGTTTGGTTCCGTAAACGAGCAAACAACCAAAATGGCAGCGAACCGGAGGTTCGCTGCCGGCGTTTTCGGGGAAAAGCGTGAAAGGGGGGTTACCCCAGGGGTTACCCCCTTTCACAAGAAAGTAACGACAAATCGGAACTCGCCGAAGCGCGCGTCAGCGCGCGAGGGAGTTTCGATTCCCGAGCCAGGAGCGGTTGGAAGCCGGGTTCCCCGGCTCCAACCCCTCCCGCTCCGGGGCCTGCGTGCGGCTCTCGCCGCACTTGCGGCACTGCGAAGCGCCGGGCGGATTCCGAACGGGGCCCCACTTGCTCGGGAGTGGAGGTCTGGAGTTCCTTTTGGCGCCTGGCCCCGTTCGGAAACCGCTCAACGGTTCACGTTGAGACGGACGACGACCCCCAGGGTCAAAGCCGACACCGTGGGACTCCCCATTCCACCCTGCGCGAGCCGCAGCGCGTCGCCTTCTTCATCCCGGAACTCGATGTGGCGGTAGTCGAACGCCAGCGAAACCGGAAACCCCGGGAAAGGCACCTTGATCCCGATCCCGACGACGACCGCACCGGACTCGAAGGGGTCGGCTCCTTCGACCTCGGACGTTCTCCACGCGTAACCCACGACTCCGTAAGGAGTCACCGCGGCCCGCGGCCACTGCAGAACCGCGGACACCGACGCCTCCTGGCTCACCTGCTCGAGCGGCTCCGGGAATACGGTGGTCCCGGCTTCCTCATCGGTCACCGAGAACTCGAAATCGGTCGTGGTCCGGCTGAAACCGGCCTCCGCTCCCAGGTAGCGGTTCACGAAGAAAGCCCCGCGGGCGCCGAGATGTTGACCGAACCCCACATCTTCGGCCTCGGCGCTCACCGTCTGGAAGATGTTCCGGGAGAACCCGAGGTCCTGGTCCACGAGTTGGCTGCCGATGACGACGGCCGCTTCGGCATGCGTCCAATCCCCCGGCTGCGAGAAAACGGGCCCCTGGCGGGTCGGCGCGGTCTGCGTGGCGCTGGATGCCTGCTCCGCCGCCTCGCGAAGACTCTGAAGGATCTCGCGGAGCCTACGGGCGTCCGAGCCGGTAGCGGCCGACCCGCCGGGGTTTCGGTCCGCACTCGCCGTTGGGGGCGCCGCGGCGGCCAGACCCGCCGTCAGCACGACCAGCAGTGCGGCGGATATTGACCGCCGCGCGTTCACTGGCTGACCTCGATCGTCCCGACCTCCGAGACCGTCACGAGGCGCGGATGCAAGGTGACGCTGAAACCCGTGTCGGCCCGGCCGAAGGGGAAGAAGCAGATGCTCGCTCCGTGGCCTTCGGAGATTGGACTCCGGCCCCTGGCCACGGTGGTCGGCGTCAGGATGGCGGGCACGGATGCAAGGCTCCCCGCGCTCTCGGCACGGCTCCACAAAGGTAGCACGGGGAACCGGGCCGCCGGGGGCCGGAGTCATGCCGTCTCGGGCCGCGGTCAGGGTCGGTTTACGGGGCGGCATCCTGTCGGGAGTTTCGCCCGCTGCGCGGGCGATGCCGGCCTGAAGACCGGCGCCCCTCGAACGGCGTCCCACGCCGCCGTCCCGCCCCGCTAGCATCCTGCCGATGAGCCGGTCCGGAACCGTGGTGCGGATCGGCCGGAAGGTGGCGACCGTCCTGCTCTCTCGCGGCCCGCGCGGGGAACCGGAGTCGCTGTTCCGCTGCGCCCTCGGGGGACGCCTGTTCGGCCGAGCGGGCGCCCGCCCCGCCGGCACCACCGCCGTGGTGGGAGACGAGGTCCTCGTCGAGGAGATCGGGCCAGGCGGACGCCCGTCTTCCCGGCCGGGGAAATCCGGGGGGCGCATCACCGAGGTGCTTCCCCGCAAGAACGCGCTGCGCCGGGCGGTCGGACCGCCGGAGCGGCGGGAGATGCGCGTCTTCGCGGCGAACCTCGACCGCTGCTACATCGTCTCGGCCTTTGTGGAACCGCCGTACCGGACCGGCTTCCTCGACCGCTCGCTGGTGGTCGCCTACGACGCCGGGGTGACGCCGGTCCTGGTCTTCAACAAGCTCGACCTCGCGTCGCGCGAAGACCTCGCGGCCCTTGATCAGGACCTCGCGCCCTATCGCGCCCTGGAGCTTGAAGTGCATCGCACGAGTACGCGGAGCGGAGCGGGTCTCGACCCGCTCCGGGCCAGTGTGGCGGGTGGCCGGGCGGTGCTCTTTGGCCATTCGGGAGTCGGGAAGACCGAACTGCTCGCCGCCCTCGGGGTGCCCGGACGGAGGAGCGGCGGGCTCGATCGCCGGGGCCGGGGCCGCCACACGACGACCGCCGCGGAACTCATCCGGCTCCCCGGCGGCGGTGAGATCGTGGACACGCCGGGAATCCGGGCGCTGGGTCTCGACGGGCTGACCGAAGCGCGCATCCGGGCCGCCCATCCCGACGTCGCCGCTTACGCCGGAGACTGCCGCTTCCCCGACTGTTCCCACCGCACCGAACCCGACTGTGCGGTCCAGGCGGCGGTGGCCGCCGGGAAGGCCGACCCGGTCCGCTACGAGACCCTGAACCGCCTCGCCGGCGAGGCCGCCGGCCTCATCGAAGCGGCAGATTCGACTCCGGTCGAGTCGGCGCGGGAAGCCCGGAAGCAAACCCTGGCGGCTTCACCGGAATGAGCCGCGCGATCTCGCCCACCAGCTCCTCGAGTCCTTCCCCGCTGATCCCGGAGACGTGCCAGGTCTCCGCTCCGGCCAGCCGCTGCGGCAGCGCGGCGCGGGCCGCCTCGTCAAGCCGGTCCACCTTGTTGAGCAGCACGATCCGCGGAATCTCCAGGAACCCGAGTTCGGCGAGCAGACCTTCCACCGCGCCGGCCCGCGAGTCGAGACGGGGACTCGAGGCATCCACCACCTGCAGCAGCAGCGACGCCGCCGAGATCTCCTCGAGAGTGCCGCGAAAGGCCTCGATGAGGTCCTCGGGGAGATCGTGGATGAAACCGACCGTGTCCGCGAGCAGCACCTCGCGCTCGACCGGCACGCGAAGCCGCCGGTTCGTCGGATCGAGGGTTTCGAACATGCGGTCGCCGGCGGCCACTTCGCTGCGGGTCAACCGGTTGAGCAGCGTTGACTTGCCGGCGTTCGTGTAACCGACGAGGGACACCACCGGAAGACCGCGCACCTCGCGGCGCTTCCGGCGCACGTCGCGCTTGACCGCGACCCGGGCCAGGTCGCGCTGCAACCGGGCAATGCGCTCGCGCACCCGCCGGCGGTCCACTTCGAGGCGGGTCTCGCCCGGTCCCCGGCCCCCGATTCCGCCGCCGAGCCGTGAGAGCGACGTGTCCCGCTGGACGAGCCGCGGCAACCGGTAGCGCAACTGCGCGAGCTCGACCTGCAGCTTTCCCTCGCGGCTCCTCGCCCGGCGGGCGAAGATGTCCAGGATCAACTGGGTGCGGTCGAGGACCTTGAGGTCGGTGGCCTGCGAAATGTTCCGCGCCTGGGAAGGACTCAGGTCGCACGCGAACAGGATCAGGTCGGCGCCACGGTCAAGCGCCCGGATCACCAGCGCCTCGAGCTTTCCGCGGCCGACCAGCGTCCGGGGATCGAGGCGGGCCCGGCGCTGCACGAGCGAGTCCACGACTTCGAGACCCGCGTCCCGCGCCAGTTCCGCCAGTTCCTCCATCACGTCCCCCAGCGGGAGCGCCTTCTCCCCCACGCCGACCAGAATCGCGCGTCCCGAATACCTCCGGCCCGGGCGGTCCGGAGCGAATCGGGCGAACGTTCGCTCCAGGTCGGAGAGGAGTTCGGTGCAGTCGAGATCCAGTTGACTCGGCGGAACCGGCGGCAGCAACTCCCAGGGCGTCTCCGCTTCGGACCCTTCGTGGTTGGGACGGCCGGGCGGCCTCAGGTGAGCGGCGTGAACGATTCCGGGAAGACCGTCCTCCCGCACCGTCAGGGCCGCGATCAGGTCGAGTCGGAGAAGAACCAGATCGGCCAGGTCGTCACGGGTGAGCGGTTCGTCGGCGAGGTGGGTGTGGACGAACCGCAACCCGCGCAGGCGACGCCCCGCGACCCGCTGGCGTTTCAGGTCGGGCAGTTCGATGCGGTGCGCGTCTCCCACCCCGACCCAGGCAATGGCCCCTCGCCGGTCCACGAGCGCCCCCACCTGCCGCCGGATCGCGCGGGAAATGGCCGCGAGCTGCCGGGCGAACTCCCGGGTCAGGAGCGCCGCCGGCGGCAGCCGCCGCTGGCTGAGACGCTCCAGGACCTTCCGGTCGCGGGACTTGAGGCCCGCGGTTTCCCCTTCTACCCGCAAGGGAGGGCGCTGTTAACAGCCAGTGGTGAAACCCACGTGAGCGCCGAGAGCGGCGAGGCGCCCGGCTGACAAGGCGCGTGAGGGAGGAATACCGGGCGTATTCCGACTGAAACGCAACGCCGAGCGCCGCCAAGCGGCGCGGTTCAGGCGGGATGCATCGCCGCTCGAACGCCGCGTGGGTTTTGCCACAGGCTGTTGAGTGCTCCGGAGTCGTCAGCGGACCGGCCCGTCGCCGGGCGATTCCCCGCCGCGAGACCGCGCCCGCTGGGCATCCCGCAGCAGATCGAGCTTGGCGCGCGCGGAGATGTAGTTCGGGTCGATCTCGATCGCCCGCTCGTATTCCCGCATCGCCTTGTCCTCGTCGCCGAGCTTCAGCAACGCCTCGCCAAGAAAGAACCGGGCGTCCGCCATCTGACGGTCACGCGAAATCGCCTGGCGGAAATACTCGGCCGCCTGCCGGAATTTTCCCTCGTGGTAGTGCAGGACCCCGAGGTGATAGACCACGTAGGCGTCGGAGTCGTCGTGGCGCGCCGCGAGGCGGAACTGCGCGATCGCCTGGTCCGTTTCTCCCCGGGAGTAGTAGGCGCTCGCGAGGTTCGCGCGGGCTTCGGTGAAGTCCGGTTCGAGGTCGAGCGCCAACTGGTACTGCTCGATTGCGTCGTTCACCCGGCCGCGCCGCTTGTAGGCGACCCCCAGGTTGTTCCGGGCGCGATTGAAGTTGGGCCGGATCGAGAGCGCCAGCTCGTACATCTCGATCTCCCGGGCCAGCGGGTCAAAGCCCCCCTGGTCGGCGAGCGCTTCCGCGAAGTAACCGTAGAGGAAGCCCTGGTTGTTGTAGAAGTTCGAAATGGCCTCGAAGTCGTCGATGATCTTGGCGCCCGCGTACTCGCGCTCCGGATTCGAGGTGAAGTCCACGAAAATCAGGTCGGGGCCGTCCTTGATGCCGCCGGTGATGTGGCCGCTGTTCACGATGACCTCGGCTTCCTTGGTGACCTTTTCGATGGTGGTGACGTCCACGTAGACCGCCTCGACGCCGACGGCGCGCGACATCCCGACGAAGAGGTTCGTATAGGCCAGACAGTTCCCCCGGCCTTCGCGGAAGACGCTCTTGGCGGTCTTGTTGGAGAGCCAGTCGTAGGAGATCGACCCGCCGGTGTGTTGCCGGATCGCCCGGATGATGGCCCGCATCTTCTCCTTGTCGGTGCGGAGGTTCTCGGTGACCCGGAACGCGAGTTCGCGGATCTCGTCGTCGATCTCGAAGGGAATCTCGACGCGGGCGAGTACGTCGGGAGTGATCCGGTGGTTCAGGTCCGCGCGGATCTCTTCCACGGTCCAGGAGCGCTTGGGCGCGGTTCCGCAGCCCAGGGACCACAGCGCCAGCCCGGCAAGGGGAAGGCCGGCGACGACCGGGCGAATTCGGCGCGGCAGCCGGGGTATTGAAGAAGACATCGAAATCGAGTATAGCGCGGTCCTCAATGCTTGCGGGGAACCCCGCGCGGACGTATTCTTTCAGGTCAATTTCATGGGCTTGCGTGTCGCGTCCGGGGTGGAGCCCCGGCTTGGTGGCCGCTCCAGCTTCAGGAGGCCTCATGCCTGATCCAACGCGGGTTACCCCCCGTTTTTTCCCCCTCATGGCGGGTGTCGCGGCGATCGCGATGCTCGCGCTCGCGCTTCCCGCGCTGGCCCAGGACAGCCTGAGCCGGGGCGACCGGCGCTGGCTTGAAGAGGTCGAGCCGATCATGACCGCGCAGGAGCGGCAGGCGTTCGAGAACCTCCCACGGAACCAGCGGAACCGGTTCAAGGAGCACTTCTGGGCGCGCCGCAGCCAGAACCCGCACGACCCGGACCGGGCCGAGGACCAGTACAACAACTGGCGGAAGCAGGCCGACGATCAGTTCGGAGCGCGAGGCCGGAAGGGCTCGCGGACCGACATGGCGCTCGTGATGCTGCTCTTCGGCCCGCCCGACAACCGCGAACGCACCGGAGGCCGGATGTCGGGCCCGGGCGGCGGGCGTCCACCCGCCGGCGCCACCGGGGAGAACCCGGTCGGTGAGAGCAGCGGAGCGGTTGGCGGCGGTGGCGGCGGCCGTGGCGGTGGCGGCGGCGGCATGGGCGGCGCGGGCGGCGGGATGAAGTTCACCTACGTCCCCAATCCCGACCGCGGCCTCCCCGACGGGCTCGAACTCGAGTTCCGCACCACGAACCTGGGCATGCGCATGATCCGCAACGAGGCGATCGAGGCGGCGATCGAGCGGGCGCGGGCGCGGCAGATCGTCTGGCCCAGCCAGATCAACTTCACCTTGAACGCGGACGGCGAACTCCCGGACGTCGAGGACCTGTTCGGCAGCGAGACGCGGGCGCTCCTCGACCCCAACAGCCCCGGCAAGACGATCCTGAACGCGCTCCGGGCCGGTGGTGAGCCGGGCACCGGCATCGGAATCGACGCCGCCTACTCGTTCTTCCGTTCGAACGTCGGCGACACCTACGTCGCCGCGGTGTTCGAACTCGATACCGACGCCATCACCTGGAACGGGGACAACGCCAACGTCTCGGTGTTCTACAACGTGGTGGACGCGCTCGGCACCGTGATCGGTTACGACGAGCGCACGGTGGAAATCCGGAAGGGGCCGGCGGGCGGCCCGACCGTTCTCGAGATGCCGATGCAGATGGCGCCGGGCGCCTACTCGGTCTACGCCGGCATCCTGGACCCGGCTACCCAGACTCACGGGACGGTCACCAGCGAAATCGAGAGCCCCAACTTCGGCAGCGGCGAGCTCATGCTTTCCTCCGTGGCGCGCTTTTCCGACGGTTCCCGCGTCGAGGACTTCACTCCCGAGCCGGGCCGCGCCCTCCTGGTGGGGGGATTCCATTTCGTTCCGAAGGTCTCCACCGTGTACGCGCCGGGCGACGCGCTGCGCCTGGTGTTCAACGCCTACGGATACGACGCGAGCGGCCAGCCGAACCTGACCTGGCAGATCACCTTCAGCAAGGACGGCGAGCAGTACCTGCGCTACAACCCGACGGCGTTCAACCTCGCCTCGGCGGAACTCTCGATCGCGATCGTGGACGTCCCCCTCGCCCGGCTCTTCCAGGACGGCCGGCGGGAGCCCTTCGAAGCCGGCGACTACACCGCCGAGATCACCGTGAAGGACATGGTGGGCGGGGCGTCGGTCACGGAAGTCGTCGAGTTCCAGGTGTCCGGATCCTGATCCCACGCTCGGAAAACACGTCGGGCCGGCTTCCTGACCGGCCGGCCCGGCGGGGGAAGACGGCCGTCGGCGTGCCGTTGGCCGCAATGGCGGTCATCTTCCTTGGCGGCGCGGGCTCGGTCCCTGTTTCGGGCGCAGACGGTCGCGAAGGGGGAACGGCTGCCCAGGAGTCCACCTACCAGGCGCTCGAAGTGTTCAACGGCGCCCTGATGCTCATCCGGGACCAGTATCTGGAACCGGTGGACCCGGCGTTCCTGATGGACGGAGCGGTGCGGGGCATCTTCGAAGCCCTGGACGCCGACAGCGCCTATTTGAGCGCCGATGAACTCGCCCGCTACCGGAGTCGCGGATCGCTGACCGCCAGCGTCGGACTGGGCCTCCAGAAGCGGTACTACCTCCATGTGGACGACGTCCTGCCGGGCTCGCCGGCGGCGGCGGCCGGGATCGAGCGCGGCGTCGCGATCACGGCGATCGACGGCCGGAACACCCGCGAACTCCGGATTCCCGTCGCCCTCCTGCTGCTCGCCGGAGAGCCGGGCACATCGGTGGAACTGTCGCTCCGGGGCGCCACGGACGCGGAGTCCCGCCCCGTCACGCTGGAGCGCGCCGTGCTCGCCGATCCCCCGGTGGAGCACCGCATGCTGGACGAGGGGATCGGGCTGGTCCGGATCCGGCGGTTCCACGAAGGGACGACAACCCAGCTGGCGGCGGCGATCCGGTCGCTCGAGGAGAGCGGGGCGGACAGCCTGGCGCTCGACCTGCGGGGGAGCCGCGGCAGCGGCGGTTGCGAAGCCGGGGTCGAAGCCGCGGGCGCCTTCACGGCAGGTGAACCGGCCCAGCTCGTGCGGCGCAACGAGAACGGTGAGGAGGTCGCGACGCCCGTTGAGGCGCCGGCCGGAGAGCCGCTCTTCGAGGGACCGCTGGCGGTGGCGATCAACCGCGGCACCGTGTGTCCCGGAGAAGTCCTCGCGGCGGTCCTCAAGTCGCGCGAGAACGTGGACCTGGTCGGACGGCGCACCGCCGGCCGCACCGGGCGCCCGGAACTCATCGAGTTACCGGAGGGAGACGCGATCCTGCTCTCGACCGCTCATATCCGGGGGCCGGACGGAGAGGACATCCTGGGTGTCGGGGTGACCCCCAGCGTGGGTCCCGCCGACCTCGATGTCGAGCGCACGGACCTCGACGGCGACGATCCGGAGCTGGACCTCGCGGTCCGGGCCCTGAAGCGGCGCCGGGCGGCGGCGAACGACCCCGGCTGACCCGTCGGAGCGCGCAGAGGAAGGAACCATGTCCCGGCCGAGCCGGTGGCTGGTCCTCGTCCTGCTCGGGGGTTTGGCCGCCGGGGCCCTCGGGCTGCTGGGCTACCGGTTCTTCTACCTGAGGCCGCTCGACGAGGCGCTCGGGCGTCCGTACGCGGCGCATCGGGGAACCGTGCTCTTCCGGGTGGGGCGGGGCTCGACCGCGGAGACGATCGCGAACCGTCTGGAGGCCTCCGGAATCGTGGCGGACCGCCGGGTCTTCCTCCGGGGAGTCACCCGGGCGGAGTTGGGGAGCCGCCTGCAGGCCGGCCTCTACCGCTTCGAAGGGGCCCTCACCCCCACCGAAGTGATTGCCCGGATCGTGGACGGGGAGGTCGCGACGTTGCCGGTCACCGTCCCCGAGGGGCTCGACCGGGAGGGCACGGCCGCCCTGCTTGCCGAGCAGGGAGCCGGGGGCGCGGACTCGCTCCTCACCGTCTTCTCGGACCCGGGGGCCGCGGCGCGACTGATCGGCGATCTGGACCCCGAGGCGGAGGATCTCGAGGGCTATCTCTTCCCGAGCACCTACCGGTTGCCGCCGGAGGCAGGCCCCGAACGGGTGACCGCGGTGCTGGTGGGCCAGTTCCGGGCGCTCTGGACCGAGCGGCGCCGCCGCCGGGCGGAGGAGCTCGGCCGTTCCCTGCGCGAGATCGCCACCCTGGCCTCCATCGTGGAAAAGGAGACGGGAAGCCCGGATGAACGCGCCGTGATCGCCTCGGTCTTCTGGAACCGGCTCGAGCGCGGGATGCCGCTGCAGTCCGATCCGACCGTCCTGTTCGCGATGCGGCAGGCGGGAGACACCGGGAACAACATCCGGAGGCGGGACCTCGACATCGATTCGCCCTACAACACCTACCGGGTGGGCGGAATCCCGCCAGGACCCATCGCCTCCTTCGGGATCGCCGCGCTCGATGCGGTCCTCTTTCCGGCGGAGACCGACTTCCTCTATTTCGTCTCCCGAAACGACGGCACCCACGAGTTCAACCGCTCCCTGCGCGACCACAACCGCGCGGTCCGCAGGTGGCAGGTGGAGTACTTCCGGCGGTAGCAGCCTTCCCCGTTTGAACCTCCGCCATGGTTGGGCAGGACGGTGGGAGTTTCGCGGCCTGCGGCCGCGATGCCGGTCTGGAGACCGGCGCTCCAAGGCCGCCCTACCGCTCGAAGAGCGCGGCTACGCCCATTCCCCCGCTGACGCACAGCGTGGCGATTCCGTAGCGCACGCCGCGGCGCTCCATCTCGTGGAGAAGGGTGACCACGATCCGGGCGCCGGTGGCCCCGATGGGGTGGCCGAGGGCGATGGCGCCGCCGTTCACGTTGAGCCGCTCCGGATCGAGGTCGAGGTCGCGGGCACAGGCGAGCACCTGCGGCGCGAACGCCTCGTTCAGCTCCACGAGGGCGACGTCGTCGAGGCTCCGACCCGTCCTTGCCAGCAGACCGCGTACCGCCGGGACCGGTCCGATCCCCATCACCCGGGGATCGACGCCGGCCGTCGTGTAGTCCACCAGGCGGGCCATCGGCCGGACTCCCAGTTCCTCGGCCCGGGCCCGGGAGAGCACCACCACCGCGGCGGCGCCGTCGGTGATGCCCGATGAATTGCCCGCGTGCACCACGCCGCCCTTCCGGAAAACCGGCGGAAGTTTGGCCAGCGAATCCGCAGTCACCCCGTCCCGGGGGTGTTCGTCCCGCGCGACTTCGATTTCGTCCTTCCGCGCCGGGACCGCGAGCGGCGCAATCTCGTCGTCGAAGCGTCCCGCCGCCCGCGCCGCCTCGGCGCGGTTCTGGCTCGCCGCCGCGTAGCGGTCGCACTCGGCGCGGGAAAGTGCGTACTGCTCGGCCAGCGTCTCCGCCGTCTCCCCCATGAGCTGATCCGCGAGCGGACAATGGAAGCCGTCCCGGTACATCCCGTCGTCAAGCGGGCCGTCGCCGAAGCGCTGTCCCCAGCGGGCCGACGGGAGCAGGAACGGGGTGTTGCTCATGCTCTCGGCGCCACCGGCAAGCACCGCCCGCGCGTCTCCCAGGCGGATGTCGGCGGCCGCGTCCAGGATCGCCCGGAGGCCCGAGGCGCACGCCTGGTTCACGGTGCGCGCCGGCACCCGGTCGGCGAGTCCGGCGCGCCGCCCGACCTGGCGCGCGGGGTTCGGGCCGACGCCCGCCTGACGGGCGTTCCCGAAGACCACCTGGTCCACCGCCCCGGCCGGGACTCCCGCCGCATCGAGCGCGCTCCGCGCCGCCGCGGCGCCGAGCTCGGGCGCCGTCAGCGGGGAAAGGACGCCGCCGAACCGGCCGATCGGGGTCCGGCGCGCCCCGGCGAGCACGATGTCCACGTTACGGGCGCCGCACGTACTCGTAGCCGATGGGCTTGCCGTCCACCCCGCTCTTCGGCGGCGCGATCCAATAGGCCATCTTGCCCGGCTCGTACACCGGGACCATGAGCCGGCGCACGTACTCGCGGTCGTCCGCGGTCGGCAGCCACTCCCCACCCTTCCGCTGCCAGGTCGCTTCGTCGATCGGATTGCCCGCCGGGTCGAACCGATGCCCGGCATAGGCGCCGATCTGCCGGTGGAACCGGCGGCTGGGCAGCGTCAGCCGCTCGCCGAGCCCGGCGTTCTCCAGAATCCGGTTCCAGCGCGCCAGTCCCCGCTCGCAGTCGCGGATGTAGTCGTCGCGAAGAATCTCGTTCATGGCGTTCCGCAGGGGAACGTCCCGCTCCCGGAGCGCCCCGTCCTCCGGAAGCTCCATCCGGTACACCCCGTCGAGGGCGGCGTGGTCCTGCCGGCGCGACTCGCGGGCCCGGCCCTTGAGGCCGTTCGCGAAGTAGTGGGCGGCGTTCGAGGAGACCTCGCCCCCGAAGAGATCGAGGGACGCGGCGAACCAGAAGTTGATGTGGCGCTGGATGAGGGGCAGGTCGAACACGCCGGCTTCCCGGGGGTCGTCTTCTCCCGCCGCCATGATCTCCGCGGTGCGCTCCACGACCCGGCCCACTCCGGTCTCTCCGACGGACATGTGGAAGGCCTCTTCGGTGAGCATGAAGCGGGTGGTGCGCGACAGCGGATCGAAGGCGCTCTCGGCCAGGGCGAGGAGTTGGTACTTGCCGTCCCGGTCGGTGAACATGGTGAACAGGTAAAAGTTCAGCCAGTCATCGCAGGGTTCGTTGAACGCCTGCAGGATCCGCGGCCGGTCGGCGTCCCCGCTGTGGCGCTCGAGCAGCGCGTCCGCCTCCTCGCGCCCGTCCCGGCCGAAATGCGAGTGCAGCAGGTAGACCATGGCCCACAGGTGCCGCCCCTCCTCCACGTTCACCTGGAAGAGGTTTCTGAGGTCGTAGAGGCTCGGCGCGGTCTTCCCCAATTGGCGCTGCTGCTCGACGCTGGCCGGCTCCGTGTCCCCCTGGGTGACGATCAGGCGGCGGAGGTCGGTCCGGAACTCGCCGGGCACCTCCTGCCACACCGGCCGGCCGGCCAGATCGCCGAACCCGATCCGCCGGTCCGCTTCCGGCGGCGCCAGGAAGATCCCCCACCGGTAGTCGGGCATGCGGACGTAGTCGAAGTGCGACCAGCCCGACGGCTCCACCGAGATCGCGGTGCGGAGGAACACGTCGTCCCCCTGGAAGCCCTCCGGCCCCATTTCGCTCCACCAGTTGAGGAAGGCGGGCTGCCAGCGGAGGAGCGCCCGCTGCAGGCGCGGGTCCTGGGAGAGGGCGACGTTGTTCGGGATGCGGGAGTCAAGTTCGGACATGTCTCGGTGTGATGTCAGGTTCTTCCCCAGTCGAATTCCGGGCGTTCGGGCTTGCCGTAGGTGGTCAGGGCGCCACGCTCCCCGATCGCGTTCGGGCGCTGGAAGATCCAGTTCTGCCAGGCCGAGAGGCGTCCGAAGATCCGGGTCTCCATGGTCTCGGGACCGGCGAAGCGGAGCGACGCCTCCATCCCGGTGAGCGCGTCCGGCGAGAACCCGGACCGTTCCTCGATGGCCACCCGCAGCTCGTCCTCCCAGTCGAGGTCGTCGGGCGCGAAGGTGGCGAGGCCGCGTTTTTCCGCCTCGGCGGCGGTGAAGGCCCGCCATCGAAGCCTCTTGGCGCCGTCGGGGTTTCCGTAAAAGCGGGTCGCGAGCCGCGAGAGGCCGTTCGCCATCACGTAGTCACCGTAGTTCAGCTCCGTCAGTTCGACCCCGGCGGGGCGGTCGGGGTCGTCGCACAGGTAGGAGCGGTCCGCCGCGAGCAGCAACTCGGCGAGCGTTCCGACGAACCGCTCGCCGGGTTCGGCTACCGCAAAGAAGCTGCGGGCGGTCTGATCGAGCCGGCGGAGCGTCCGGGCCACCCGATTGCGGCTCTGGGAAGCAAGCCAGATCAGGCCGCACCCGAGGAGGCGCCGATCCGCTTCCTTGACGGCATCGGGATCGCCCGCGGTCCGCAGCAGGACCACGCCGAGTTCCGGCTCGTTGAACCGGAGCCGACAGAGCGCGTCGTCGAGTTCCCGCGCCATCCGCAGGTGCCAGACCGACGCCCCCGCCGCCGCCAGCGCCGTCCGGTCCTCGGGAAACGGGTCCTCGGGAGCGTGCACGGTCAGCGTCGCGGTCCGTGCGCTTCGGTCGAAGCGCAACTCGACGTGACGATAGCGGACGGAATCGGGGCCCTCTTCCGGTTCCAGGGGATCGAGGACGATCCCGCGCTTCTTGCGGCCACCGGTACCGGGAGAAGGAGCGGCGAGCGCCGCCGCCCGTTCCCGGACCCGCTCCTCGAAGCGGCTCCGCGGCGCGAGGCTGTCCACGAGGCCCCACTCGAGCGCCCGGGGACCCCGGATCCCCTCGGCCAGGGTGGAGAACGCGTCGGCGCGGTCTCGCCGGACCCTCCGTTTGTCGATGACCCGCGTCAATCCCCCGGTTCCGGGGAGGACCCCGAGAAGCGGCACCTCCGGAAGGGAGACCGCCGAGCTGCCGTCGTCCACCAGCAGGATCTCGTCGCAGGCGAGCGCGAGTTCGTAGCCGCCTCCAGCGCAGGTGCCGGAAAGCGCGGCCAGGTACTTCTGGTTACTCCCAAGGCTCGCCTCCTCGATGTGGAGCCGGGTCTCGTTCGTGTACTTGCAGAAGTTCACCTTGAAGCCGTGGGAGGAACCGGCCAGCATGAAGATGTTGGCCCCCGACGAGAAGACGCGGTCGAGGGCGCTGCGGACCACGACCGCCCCCACCCAGGGGTGCTCGAACCGCAGGCGTTCCACGGCGTCCGCGAGTTCGATGTCCACCCCCAGGTCGTAGCTGTTCAGCTTGAGGGAATACCCGGGCCGGATGCCGCCGGCCTCGTCCACCTGGAGCGTCAGGGTGGCGATCTCTCCGTCGACCTCCAGATTCCAGTGCCGGTAGCGGGACGGATGCGTTTCGAAGCGAATGGGTGGGGGAATGGAACTCACGTCGGGCGACCGGGCTTCCGGCATTATCGCGCCCGGACGGAGCCGGCGGACGCCGGACTACGCTTCCCGAATGCGCCCTTCCGCGATCCGACGTGCCGGCCTGGCCGGAATCGCCGCGTCGCTGTTTCTCGCACCGGGGCCGGGCACGGCGGTCCCCGCTGGGCAGCCGGGACAGCTCATCGAGCCCGCCCAGGCGCTCGCCCTCGAGACGGCTCTCGGTCTTCCCCAGGCGCTCGGCTTCGGCGTATCGGCGGACGGTCGCCGGGTCGTGCTCGCGGCGGCTACCCGGAATCGTTCCACCCTCTTCCTGACCGCCGCCGGCGCCCGGCCGGGGGTGCTCACCGAGGGGCGGCGCTGGGACTCGGCGCCCCGGTTTGTGGGAGACACCATGTCGGTCGTCTTCGTCTCCGGGCGACGGCCCCGGGGTGACGAGGAGGAGACCGGCCGCCTCTTCCGGCTCGAGCTCGGGGGCGAGCCGGAACCCCTGACCGAGCCGGACCTCGTGGCGCGCGACCCCGCCGTGGACGCGGCCGGGGAGCGGATCGCCTTTCTCGGCAGGCGGGCTCCCGGCGACGAACCGGACCCCGGGCCCGGGTGGGACGTCTGGCTGGTGCCCGCGGGCGGCGGGAACGCGGAGCGGCTCACCGGGCATCCGGGAGACGAGGGACCGCCGGTCTGGTCCCCGGACGGCGTCCGCATCGCCTACACCTTCGCGTCCGGCGCCGGGCGCGATCTGGCAGTCCTGGCCCTCGGGGAGGGAGGCGGGCCCCTCGTCCTGACGGCCGGGAGCGACCAGCCGGTACGAGGGCTTCCCGCCTGGACCCCGGACGGGGACGGACTGGCCTGGGCGAGCGGCGCTTCCTGCGACCCCCGGTGCCCGGACGGCGGGTTCGACGCCGTGGTTTTCGCGGGCGCGGACGGCAGCGGCGAGCCGTATGCGCTGCTGGCCAACGAACGGGACCTCGCCGAGCCCCGGTTCCGCCCCGCGGGGAGCGCGGCGGACGAACTCGAGATCGCCTGGATCGAGGCCGACCGCGGCAGCCGGCGCATCCACCGGTCGCGGATCGAGCGCGACGCGAACGGACGCTGGACCCCCGCGGGCCGGGCCCGGGTCGTCACCCGCGGCGCCGGGGTGGCGGCCGGCCTCCGCTGGAGCCGGGACGGGACGCGGCTCTTTGCGCTGCACGAGGCGCCCGCCTTCCCGCGCGACGTCTGGTCCTGGCCGGTCACCGGAGGACGCGAACGGATCACGGACACCCTGTTCCCCGACATCGACGTCCGCAGCTTCTCCCGGCCGGAGCGGATCGAGGTGGAGCGGGGCGCCATCACCGTCGGCGCCTTCCTCTACCGGCCGGTGTCGCCGCCCGAGGGCGCACCGGCGCCGCTGCTGGTGCACGTGCGGGGAAAAGCCGGGGACGCCTGGCGGAACGGGTTCAATCCCATCGTGCAGTTGCTCACGGCGCAGGGTTACGCGGTCCTGGCCCCCAACGTGCGGGGAACGGGCGGGCGCGGGACCGCGTTCGCCGCGCTCAACGACGCCGACTGGGGGGGCGCCGATCTCGAGGACCTGGTCGCACTCACCCTTGCCGCCCAGGAGCTGCCGGACATTTCGCCGGACGGGGCCTGCATCTTCGGGGTGGAGTACGGCGGCTTCCTTGCCCTCGCGGCCTTGGCCCGTCACCCGGACCTGTTCGCGTGCGGGGTGGAAGCCATGGGGTTCGCGGATCCGCGCACGCTGGCTCGCACCCTCGGTCCGGAGCGGCGGGCGTTCGTGGAAGGCGAACTCGGGCCGGTCCGCGGGAATCTCGAGAACTACCGGCGGCTGTCGCTGAACGGAGAGGCGGAGGCCATCCGGGCGCCGCTCCTGTCCTTCCACGGCGAGGAGGTGCCGGAGGCGCCGCTCGCGGCAAAACTCGATTTCCTCGCCGAACTCCGGGCCCGGGCCGACTACCCCCTCGTGGAACTCACCTTCCGCGGCGACGCCGGCCGGTCCGTCTTCCGCTGGGAGACCGACCGCGGCGCGAACTACGCGTACTTCCAGAAAGTGCTGGAGTTCCTGTCCGTCCACCTCCAGGTCAACTGAGAACGCCGCCGGTCTGGAGCGCCGGCCACACTAGAATTCCCGGCTCGTGCCCAGCGACATCATCATGCCCCAGATGGGGGAGAGCATCACCGAGGGGACCATCACCAAGTGGCGGGTCGCCGTTGGTGACACCGTCGAACGGGATGACCCCCTGTTCGACATCGCCACCGACAAGGTGGATACCGAAGTGCCCGCCGCGCTGACCGGGCGGCTCGTGGAGATCCTGGTCCCCGAGGGGGAAACGGTCACGGTGAACACCGTCGTCGGGCGCCTCGCGGCGGAGGGGGAGGCCTGGTCCCCTGCCGAAACGGTGGAATCGGACGGGGAGCCGGCTCCCGCCGACACCACCGAGACCGATGCCGCTCCGGTCGAGGCCGCGCCCGAGAGCCCCGAACCCGCGATCGAGGACGAGGAGGCGCCCCCGAAGCCCGTCCGGCGCCAACCCCGCAGCTCACCGCTCGTGCGGCGCATGGCGCGGGAACACGGGGTGGACCTCGCCGACGTCCCCGGGACCGGCGAAGGCGGCCGGGTCAGCAAACAGGACATGCTCGCGTTCCTGGACGGCCGCGAGACGGCGCCGGCAGCTCCGGAACCGGAAGCGGTCGAGCCGCCGCCGGCTCCCGCCGCCGCGCGGACCGGAGACGAGGTCCCGGAGACCCCCGCCCCGGCGCCGCAACCGCCTCCGGCGACCCCCGTGATCCTGGGCGGGGACCGGAGCGAACCCCTGACCCACATGCGGCGCTCGATCGCCGATCACATGGTGAGGTCCCGCCGGACCTCGGCGCACGTCACCACGGTGTTCGAGGTGGACATGTCGCGCGTCGTCGCCATCCGGGCCGCCAACGGGCCGGCGTTCGAGGAGCGGGCGGGCGTCCGGCTCACCCTGATGCCCTTCTTCGCCCAGGCGGCGATCGACGCGCTCGGCGAGTTTCCGATTCTGGGCGCCTCGCTCGGCGAGGACCACGTCGTGTATCACCGGAGCGTGAACCTCGGCGTCGCCGTCGCCCTGCCCGACGGGCTCATCGTGCCGGTGCTCCAGCGTGCGGACGAGAGGAACTTCATGGGGCTGGCCCGCGGCATCACCGACCTGGCTGCCCGGGCGCGGGCCGGCGCGCTGGCGCCGGACGAGGTCCAGGGCGGCACCTTCACCATCACGAATCCCGGCCCCTTCGGGGCTCTCTTCGGCACTCCCATCATCGCCCAGCCGCAGGTCGCGATTCTCGGCGTCGGGGGTGTCCACAAGCGGCCGGTGGTGGTGGACGGCGACGCCATCGCGGTGCGTTCCATGGTGTTCCTGGCCCTTTCGTTCGACCACCGCCTCATCGACGGCGCAGTCGCGGATCAGTTCATGGCCGCAGTGAAGTCGCGCCTCGAGAACTGGCCCGAGGGCGACCTCAAGCCTTGAGCACGGTCCCCCTTCCCGTGATCGGCTCGGGGGCGGGTCCCTTTCCCGAGATCGCACCGCGGCCCGCCCGCCGTCCGCGGCCGGACTGGCTCAAGGTGCGGGTCCCGTCCGGACCCACCTGGGGACGGCTGCGGAGCCTCCTGCGCGAGAAGAACCTCCACACGGTGTGCGAAGAGGCGCGCTGTCCCAACGTCGCGGAGTGCTGGGGCCAGGGAACGGCCACCTTCATGATCCTGGGCGACATCTGCACCCGGGCCTGCCGGTTCTGCGCGGTGACCACCGGACGCCCGGTGGGCCTCGACCTCGAGGAACCGGAACGGGTCGCCGACGCCGTCGAACTCATGGATCTCCGCCACGCGGTGATCACGTCGGTGAACCGCGACGACCTCGCGGACGGGGGCGCCGGCATCTTCGCGGACACCATCCGGGCCGTCCGGCGGCGCTGTCCGGATACCACCGTCGAGGTGCTGATCCCGGACTTTCAGGGCGACTGGGCGGCGCTCGCCATCGTGATGGAGGAGGAACCCGAGATCCTCAACCACAACGTGGAAACGGTCCCGCGTCTCTACAAGGCGGTGCGGCCCGGAGCGCGCTATCAGCGCTCGCTCGATCTGCTGCGGCGCGCCAAGGGGCTGCGGCCCGGGGCGCTGACCAAGACCGGAGTGATGCTCGGGCTCGGGGAGACCGCCGGCGAGCTGGACGCGCTGATGGAAGACCTCGTCCGGAACTCGGTGGACATCCTCACGGCCGGCCAGTACCTGCAGCCGACCCCCGCTCACCTTCCCGTCGAGCGGTTCGTGCCACCGGAGGAGTTCCGGGCGGTCGCCGAGCGGGGGAAGGCGATCGGGCTCCGGCACGTGGAGGCGGGGCCGCTGGTCAGAAGCTCGTACCACGCGGCGAACCAGATCCCGTAGGAGCGCCAGGAGCGCCGGCCTCCGGCCGGCCTTGACCGCCGAGAGGTGGTCGAAACCGCTGTCGCCAATCCGCGTCTGGCGTGCCGGCAGGAGTTTCGCGGCCCAGCGGGCCCCGATGCCGGTCGGAGTCCGGCGCTCCGCTGCCGCGCGCACTTGACGCGGAGGGGCGTTGCGGCGTGAGGCCGGCGCTCCGAGTCAGTAGCGCAGGAGGCGGCGCGCCGTCTCCACCACGCGGTCCGCGTTCGGCAGGACCGCGTCCTCGAGTTCCGCGGCGTAGGGCACCGGGGTATCGGCCGCCGCGACCCGCGCGACCGGGGCGTCCAGGTCGCTGAAGAGGTGTTCCGCCGCGAGCGCCGCGATCTCGCCGCCGAAACCGCCGGTGAGGTTGTCCTCGTGGACCACCAGCAGCCGGCTGGTGCGGCGGACGGACTCGAAGAGCGCCTCCCGGTCGAACGGAACCAGGCAGCGCAGGTCGAGCACCTCGGCTTCCACCTCCTCGGCGGCGAGCCTCTCCGCCGCTTCGATCGCCACCCAGACGGCGGCCCCGTAGGCGGCGATGGTGAGCGCGTCCCCTGCCCGCCGGATCGCGGCCCTGCCGAGCGGAACCACCTCCGGAGCGCTCGCGAACTCGCCGTCCGGAACCTTGAGGCTCCGGTAGAGACGTTTGTGTTCCAGGAAGAGCACCGGATCGTCGTCGCGGATGGCGGCGCGCAGCAGACCGGCGGCATCCGGCGCCGTCGCCGGAGCCGCGACCTTGATTCCCGGTGTGTGGGCGAAGTGCGCTTCCGGACTCTGGGAGTGGAAGGGTCCGGCGCGGACTCCGGCGCCCGAGGGGCCGCGCAGCACCAGGGGAACCGCCGCGCCCGCGCGATAGCGGCTCTTGGCGGCGAAGTTCGTGACCATGTTGAAGGCGCTCGCGATGAAGTCCATGAACTGGAACTCCACCACCGGACGAAAGCCGGCAAGCGCCGCCCCCACGGCCATCCCGGTGAATCCCTCCTCGCTGATCGGGGTGTCCATGACCCGGTCGGGGCCGAAGTCATCGAGGAACCCGTCGGTCAGGCGGAACGCCCCCCCGTAGACGCCGATGTCCTCACCGAGCAGGATCACCCGCGGGTCGCGCTCCATCTCCGAGCGAAGGGCCCGGCGAATGGCCTCGAAGTAGGTGACCGGCACGGTACTCGGCCTGTCAGAAACCTGCGGGGGCGGGGATCCTGCCCGGCAGGTCGTCCGGCGCCGGGACGAGCCGGCGGCCCAGGATCTCCGCGAACGAATCCGCCATCCGGTCGGCGACCGCGTCCAGCGACACGGCGCGGCCGGTCTCCGCTTCGAGCGAGGTGGCCGCCGAATCCCGGATACCGCACGCCACGATGTGCGAGAACCAGCCCAGATCGGTGGTCACGTTGAACGCCAGTCCGTGAGACGCCACCCAGCGGGAGACCCGCACCCCGATGGAGGCCAGTTTGCGGGGAGTTCCACCGGCGCCGCACCAGACCCCGGTCAATCCCTCGCGGCGGCTGGCCGGCGTGCCGAACCACGCCGCCGTGTCGATGGCGGCCGCCTCCAGCGCCCGCAGATAGGCGTGGACGTCCTTTCGCCAACCGCCCAGATGCACGATCGGATAGGCGACCAGTTGGCCGGGGCCGTGAAACGTCACATCCCCGCCGCGATCCGTCTCGACGATTTCGGCGCCGCGACCGGCGAGCCGTTCCGGCGGTTCCAGGAGGTTCTCGCGGTGGGCGCTCTTCCCGAGCGTGAAGACCGGCGGGTGTTCGGTGAGCAGGAGGACATCGGGGATCTCGTCCCGCTGGCGGCGTTCCACCAGATCTCGCTGGAAGTCCCAGGCGGCCCGATAGGCGAGCGGCCGGAGATCGATCCGCCAGAGCGGCGGCGCCGCGGTTCCCGCGCGGGCTTTCACCGCAGCTCAGGCGTGGAGCGGTGCGCCGGAGGCCGCGAGCGCCGCTTCCGCCACCGCTTCGGAGAGCGTGGGATGGGGATGGACGCTGCGCGCGAGCGATTCGAGCGTCGCCTCGTGGTCGAGCGCCACCACCGCTTCCGCGATCAGGTCGGTGGCGTGCGGACCGACGATGTGGACACCGAGCACCTCGCCGTAGCCGGCCTCCGCCACCACCTTCACGAAGCCGGTCGGATCTCCCAGGATGTTCGCCTTGCTGTTCGCGGCGAATGGGAACCGGCCCACCCGGAGTTCGTGGCCGGCGGCGGCGGCCGCCTCCTCGGTCAGCCCCACCGAACCCACTTCCGGCACGCAGTAGGTGGCCGCCGGCATCCGGTCCCGGCGGAGCGGCGGGACCTCGCGTCCGGCGATGGTCGCCACGGCCACGTCGGCCTCCGCGGAAGCCACGTGCGCGAGCTGCGCGGTCCCGACCACGTCGCCGATGGCGAAGACCCCCGGCGCCCCGGTCCGGCACCGCCCGTCCACGGGGATGAAACCCCCTCTTTCGAGTTCGATGCCGACGGTCTCGAGACCGATGTCCGTGGTACGGGGCGCACGCCCCACCGCCACCAGCAACCGGTCGTACTCGGCGGTCCGGGTCTCCTCGCCCGCCCGGTAACGGACCCGCACGCCCGTCTCCACGACCTCGGCGGCCTCCACCCGCGCTTCGGTCCGCACCCGGATCCGGCGCTTCCGGAACGCCTTGCCCACGACTTCGGAGACCTCGGCGTCTTCGAGCGGCAGAACCCGGGGCAGCACCTCGAAGAGCTCCACCTCGGAGCCGTAGCTACGGAACATGGAGGCGAACTCGGCGCCCACGGCGCCGGCGCCGATGATCCCGAGCCGCGCGGGAAGCTCGTCGAGGGAGAACATTTCCGCGTTCGTCACGATCCGGTCGCCGTCGAGCGGCAGGAAGGGCAGCGTGCGGGCCTCGGAACCGGTGGCGACGATGACGTTCCTGGCGTCGAGGCGCCTCCCCTCGGCCCCGTCCGGAGCCGCGACCTCGACGCGGCCCGGGCCGGCCAGCCTCCCGAAGCCGTGAACGGCCTCCACCCCGCCCCGCTTCAAGAGCAGGGAAACACCCCCGGCGAGCTTGGCGATCACGCGGCGGCTGCGGCGCTTCAGGCCGTCCCAGTCGAGGCTCGGGGAAGCCACCTCGATTCCCATCTTCTTCGCCGCCCGGATTTCGTCGAGCAGCGAGGCGGTGTGCAGAAAAACCTTGCTGGGAATGCAGCCCACGTGAAGACACGTTCCGCCGAAGCGCGCGTCCTTCTCGACGATCGCCGTGCGGAGTCCGGCGGCCTGCGCCTTGAGAGCGGCGACGTAGCCCCCGGGTCCGCTCCCGATCACGACGACGTCAAACGCCTCGCTCGTGCTCTGATTCATGAATTGCTTCCAGACGGGAAACGGGAATGTTACGCGTCGGGGCGGTATACGGGTGGTAATATGGCCGGTTAGGTGATGTTCGCCACCGACCGGTGGCTCCGGCTGCCGGCTGCACTTCGTTCCCCGGTCCTGCTGGGCCTCGCCGCTGCCTGTTTCGCCGCCGGGCAGGTCCAAGCCCCCTGCCCGAGGAGGGGAATCTCTTGAGCAATTCCGAGGCCACCGCGCCCGCCACGCAGGCCGAGAGTCCCCCACGGCGGACCCGCACGGCAGCCGAGTCCTTCCACGCGCGGCGCCGTGGCGCGGTGGAATCCGAAGCGCCGGTCAGCGGGCCCGATCCGGTCCCCGAGTTCGAGCCGGTGGTGCTGAGCGAATCCGAACCGACCGAGAGCGGTTACGGCCGGGAGCGGATGACGCTCCGCCGGCGCCTGCAGAAGGAACTCGACAACTCTCCCCTGGCGGGACAGACCGGGCTCCGGCTGGACTATGCCGACAACGGCGTCTCGCGGATCCATCTTCCGGGCGAGACCCGGAACACCGAGCCGGGACCGCTCGAGGGCGGCATCATCGGCACGCTCTGCGTCGCCGCGGGCCATCTCGCCGCCGCCTCCGTGGCTCCCGGGGTCGGAATCCGTCTCGTGGAATACAAGGTGAACATTCTGGGAGTCGTCCAGGGCGACCTGCTGGCCATCGGCGAGGTCGTGCGCAAGGGACGGACGCTCGTGTCCTGCCGCGTCGAGGTCGTGGAAGACAACGACCGCGTGGTCGCCGCGGGTCTCGCGACCTACCTCCTCCAACAAGCCTGACGACGCGCCGGCTTGGAACGCCGACCTCCGGTCGGCACCCGCTGCGCCCAGCGCAGCGGAACCGCACACCGCCGATCGTACAAGGGCGCGCGTACGGCGCCACCTACGCACCGGGGTTCCAGAGCGGCAAGCGCGCCATTCGCCCGATCAGCCCTGCGCCCTTGCGGCCCTGCGGGCCGCGTGCCGGCCGGAGGCCGGCGTTCCAAGCCGGCGCGCCATCCTGATGCGCGGCCCTGCGCCCTTGCGGCCCTCAAGACCGCCATGCCGGCCGGAGGCCGGTGCTCCGACTACCGCCACCAGGTGTCCTGGGGCACGACCGGGGTACGGCGCTTGTGCTCGGTGGCGCGGTGCAGCGCGTCGATCCGGTCCGCGACCTCCGCGGGAACCGGCAGACCCTCCAGGTAGTCGTCGATCGCCTGGTAGCTGATCCCCAGCGCCTCCTCGTCCGGCAGCCCCGGGCGCAGGTCCTCGAGGTCGGCGGTCGGCTGCTTGGCGACGATCGCTTCGGGCGCGCCGAGGTGGGACGCCAACCGGCGCACCTGGCGCTTGCTGAGCCCGAAGAGCGGGCACAGGTCCGCCGCACCGTCGCCGAACTTGGTGAAGAACCCGACGAGCGCCTCCGCGGAGTGGTCCGTCCCCACCACGAGTCCACCCTCGAGGTTCGCGAGGTGGTACTGCACCGCCATCCGCATCCGGGCCTTCGTGTTTCCGCGCGCGTAGTCGCGCGCCGTTTCGGAGCCCGCCTCCAGATGGTCCCTCGGCAGCGACGCTTCGAGGGCCCCCACCGCCCTGGCGATGTCCACGCTCACGACTTCCGACGGCTCGATCCACTTCAGGACGCGCTGGGCGTCGGCGGCGTCCCGCTGCCGGCCGTGGGGAAGCCGCACCGCCACGAAGCGGAATGCCCCGCCGTCCCGGTTCGCCGCGGTGATGGCCAGGGAACAGAGCCGCCCGGTGAGCGCCGAATCCACGCCGCCGGACACCGCGAGCCACAGACTCCGCTGCCGGCTGGCCACCAGGTACGCCCGCAGGAAAGCCACCCGGCCCCGCACTTCAATCTCCGGATCGATCCGGGGAGAAACGGCGAAACCGCTCCTGAGGCCGGACGGGGCGACGCGGTCCTTCACCCGGCGAATTATGAGGACTTGCGCCGCCCGAAACCCAGGAGATTCCGAACGGGAACCCGAATCGCGATTCGGGTTATTGGAGAAAATCTGCGACGAAACCCTGAAGACACTGAAGAGTGACCTGTTGTCAATGATTTATGGTTCCTCTCCAAGAATCCGTCCCTGGTGCGGGACTTGCGGTTCGACCTCGGTTCGTCTGTCTCATAGAGTCCCGAGCCGAATCGTCTCTTGTCAAGGAGGGCCTTGCCCATGAAACGACACCTGCTGCGATCGCTGACGGTCGCCGCACTGCTCCTGATTCCGGCGTCGCTCGCGGCGCAGATCACCGCCGGGCGGCTCGACGGCGCCGCCCAGGACGAACAGGGGCTCGTTCTTCCGGGGGTCACCGTCACCCTCGAATCGGACGCCCTGCTCGGGAGCCGCGTCGCGGTCACCGACGTCGACGGTTCGTTCCGATTCCAGGGGCTGCCGGCGGGCAGCTACACCATGACCTTCGAGCTGGGCGGGTTCGCCACCGTGGTCCGCGAGGACGTGACGGTGATCACCGGGCAGACGTTCACCGTGAACCAGACGCTCTCGGTGGCCGCGGTTGCCGAGACGGTGACCGTCACCGGCGAGTCCCCGGTGGTGGACGTGAAGTCCAGCCGCTTCGGCGGGACGTTCGACGACACCGCCATCCTGGAGGTGCCGAACTCCACCGATCCCCACGCCATGCTGGCGCTCACCCCGGGCATCCGGATGCGCGGCTTCGACGTGGCGGGCTCGCACAAGGCGCAGCAGTCCGGTTTCGACGCCTTCGGGCTCCGGAACCAGAACCGCATCGTCATCGACGGCGTGGACTCCAACTTCAGCACCGGCGGTTTCGGCTTCTACATGGACAGCCTGACCGTGAACCAGTTCAACATCTCGAACGCCGGCGCCGACGTGGAAAACGCCTGGGCCGGGAACACGATCGTGATGGACATCAAGACCGGCGGTAACGACCTCTCGGCGCTCCTCTACGCCGACTATCTCGGCGAGGGTTTCGTGGGCGACAACCTGACCTCCGAGCTCGAGAACCGGGGCGCCGGCACGAACCACATGATCACCTACTGGGAGGCGCACGCCGACGTGGGCGGGCCGCTCCTGAGGGACAAGGCCTGGTTCTTCCTCGCCTACAACAACAACCTGACCCACCGGGCGATCTCCGGCCTCGATCCGGCAGTCATCAAGGAAGAGGCCATCCTGCGGAACTACTACGCCAAGGTCAACATGGCCCTCTCCGAGAAGGACGAGCTCATCGGCTACAGCCAATGGGGCCTCAAGAACCGGCCCAACCGCGGCATCAACGCGCTCAACTCGCCCGACGTCCGGCTCGCGCAGGACTCCTGGACCTGGGTCCACAAGGCCGAGTGGCAGCGGGTCTGGAACGACCGGGCCTTCTCGAACATGAAGGCCATGTACTACGGTGTGACCTGGCCGATGGTGCCGGCGGTCGAGCCGGACACCCACCCGCCACGGCAGGATCTGGACACCTCGCGCCGCACCGGCGCCGGGGTCTGGCCGTTCACCTACGACAAGGAGCGGCCCCAGTTCGTCGGCATCCTGAACTACTACGTCCCCGACGCCGGGGGAAGCCACGACCTCAAGTTCGGCGTGGACTACATGGAGGATTCGCGGCTCTTCTTCTCGAACAACGCCTCGGGGTCCATCCAGTACCGGGACCGCTCGAGTCTCGTCAGCGCCGGCAACCCCATGGGGATTTCCGAGATCCTCTTCGTGAACACCCCGACGCCGGTGTCCGACACCCGGGACGCGAACCTGCACTTCTTCGCGCAGGACACCTGGCAGATCAACCCGCGGGTGACGATCACCGCGGGAATACGGGTCGCCCACCAGTACGGCTGGTACAACGAGGCGGACCTCGCGCCCGACTATCCCGAGTTCTTCCTGAACGGGGTATCCATCCCCAGGAAGGACATCTTCACCTGGACCGACTTCTATCCGCGCTTCGCCGTCACCTACGACGTCACCGGCGAGGGACGGACGGTGCTCAAGGCCTCCGCGAGCCGCTACACCCACAACGTGGGTCCCGACGGTTTCGTGGCCGCGAACCCGGCGTCCCGCCAGCAGGTCGTCTTCGAGTTCCTCGATCCCAACGGGAACGGCACCTACGACGGCCAGACCGAACTCGGGGCGCTGCTGAGCCAGTCATCCGGCACCGGCCTCCCCGTGGGCCGGGTCGAGGGCGGCGTGCCGGTGAACTACACCGAGAAGCGCTACTACGACGAGATCACCGCCTCCGTCGAGAGCGAGATCATGCCGGAGACCAACCTCCGTCTCTCGTACGTGCGCAAGATGGACCGGAACGTCTTCGACACCTACCGGGTGGGTCTGCTCGACGCGCTACTGAACAACGCCATCCTCTGCGGTGACGAGATCTTCCCCTGCCCGACCGTGGACGGATTCGGCACGATCTCAACCCTGTCCCGGCCTCCCGAGGGCACCCCGACCGGCAACGAGGTCCGGACCGGCCCGGCGGGCCTTGATTCCAACGAGTACGACAACATCGAGATGGGCCTCAGCCGGCGGTTCCGGAGCGGCCTCTTCCTGCAGGGCAGCTTCCACTACCAGTGGCGGAACGAGCTCGTCTGCTGCGGCAGCAGCGGGAGCGCCGACACCCAGGCGGACCCGTGGCAGCTCGGCATCCAGGGCGCCGGACTCAACTGGAACTCGGCGGTGAGCACCAAGCAGGAGCACACCAACTGGAATCTCAAGGCGATCGGCCGCTACGACGTTCCGGACTTCCCGGTGGCGTTCTCGTTCCAGTACCGGGCGCAAAGCGGCTGGGCCTACGCCCCGATCCTGCCGATCCGGATTCCGTTCGGCGCCGGCACCAACCAGGTGCCGCTCTCCGACATGACGGAGCGTTCGGACGACGTGTACATCCTCGACCTCCGCGCCGAGCTGAACCTGTCGTTCTGGGATCGCGACCGGTTGTCGCTGTTCTTCGACGCGTTCAACGTCACGAACTCGAACCCGGTCCTGAACCAGGTCATCCTGGCCGGCTCCCGCTACCAGTCCGTCATCGGCTTCCTGGAGCCGCGCACCTTCAAGGTGGGCGCGCGCTATCAGTTCTGATCTGAACCACGCGCCAGGGCGGTGGGCTCGCAAGAGCCCACCGCCCTTTTTTCTTTCCCGCTACCGGCGCCGGAGCGCCAGCACCTGCTCGTTCTCCGGATCGAGCGCGTACGCCTGATCGAGGAATCGGCCCGCGCTCTCCTCGTTGCCCAGGACCAGGTGGGTGGTGGCGAGCAGGACAAGCAGCTCGGCATCGGGGGCCCGCAGCTCGAGCGCCCGGCTCAGTGGCCCGAGGGCGCCCTCGAAGTCGCCGGTCCGGACCCTGGCTTCGCCAAGCCGCACCGCGGTGTCATACCGGTCGGGGTACGCCTCGAAGACCGGACCCAGAAGCGTCGCGGCTTCCGCCGGGTCGTCGCCCTCCAGAAAGTACTTCGCCAGCAGTTCGCGCGCCGGGACGTAGTTGGGGCCGCCCCGGACCGCCTCCTCGGCGAACGCCCGCGCCATCGCCGGATTCCCGGCAGCCTCCCACTGCCGGGCCCGCACCAGCTCGGGCGCGCCCGCCAGCTCGGGCCGGATCTCGCCGAGCCCGCCGTCCACGAGCGGCCGCGACAGCACCGCTCGCGGGGAGATCTGGACCGGAACCTCCCGGCGCGAGAGTTCCCTGCCGGCCCCGTCCAGCAGGCGCACCCCGGCGACGTACCGCCCTCCCGGCAGGCCGGCCAGTGGCTGGCTCAGGACCAGCGGGCCGTCCCGGTCGCCGTGGGCCGCGACCGTCCCGCCCACCGAAGCCGGAGGCTCCTCCCCGAACAGTGCGGCGGGATCGGGAGCCACCGTCCACTCCACCCGGGCATCCTCGGGAGCGTTCAACGGTTCCGAGAGCAGGTAAAGCGTCGTCCCGGTGGCGAACACCGAAGATGGATTGGGGCGAATGCTCCGCCGTCCGAACCGGTAGCCGCGGTAGAGCGGGTCGCCGCCCAGCAGGTCGCTGCCGTAGGCCAGCACCGGATCGGTCAGCGCCGGCGTTTCGAACTGCAGTTCGGGTACCTCGACCGGGCCCTCGAGCAGCGTGTAGGCCCGGCGGCACTCCTCCTCGTCCCGGCTGGGACAGGCCCGGTTGCGGACGATGATCCGGAGGTGGTGCGACCCCGGGATGACCGGCACCACGCCGCGGAAGAGGAAGGGCTGCCCCAGCGCCGCCGCCTCTTCCTCGGAGACCGCGAAGAACGACTCGGCGCGGTCGTCGTAGAGCACCGTCTCCGGGTCGTCGAGGGCGCTGATCTCGATGGAGGCGATGAAGACCGCCCCGTAGCGGCCAATCGCGGGATCGCGCACCACGATCACCGATTCGTTCGGGATTTCGATGGCCCAGTGCAGGTAGTAGCCGCCGGGTCCGGGGAGCACGTGATGGAAGCCGGCGCTCGGTACGTAGTTGAAGAGGTAGTCGCTCTCGACCGTCCCGAAATCGAAGCGTTCGGCATAGCCGGTGTCGATCCCGTAGATGGGAGCGCGGTAGATCTCGTCCAGGAGGGAAACGGTTCCGAAGGCCCGGACGTCCCCGAAGTTCGTGCCTTCGTCGGTCCGGAAAGAGAGCGCCGACGACGCAAGTTCGGGACTGATCTCGTGGAGCAGATCGAACGCTGCTTCGGTCACCTGCCGAAAATCACCCTGGAGGAACGGCTCGGGTTGAATCAGCAACGCCCAGGGGCCGTCCTCCACCGGACTGTAGAGGCGCATTTCCCCGGCCCCGAAGCGCCGGAAGAAGAGCAGGTAGAAGAACGGCGGGACGCCGTGCTCGCGCAGCGCGGGGTCGTTGTAGAACCAGAGTTCGGCCGGATAGAGGGCGCCGGAGTGGGAGAAGTCCTCCTTCGTGCGCGGCGGGCCGAGCACGATGTGGAAACGTCCCCGGTCGGTGCGCCAGCCGGCCCGTCCGGTGTCGCGGCCGTAGAACTCGTTGGCGTAGGCGATCCGGTCGTAGTGCTCCTCCCGGTACTCGTTCTCCGCGGTGGTCGGGTTCGGATCGCGCCGCTCCCAGAACGCCTCGATGAAGGCGTCCCGGAGGTCCTCCCCCTCGAGGCGCAGGAAGGCCTCGCGTTCGGTCTCCGCGATGATGTAGACGACCTCTTCCTCGAGCCAGGCGCGATGGCGGGGCGCCACGGCGTCCTGGGCCGCGGCCGAAGCGGAGCCCAGCGCCGCCAGCACGCCGGCGGCTGCCAACCGCGTCGCGGACCTCATCGCGGCGTCGGGGCCGGGGCCACCGTAACCGGACGCCCCTCCTCGTAGAGCGCGATCCGGCCGGCAATCTCGCCGGCGAGTTCCGGGTTCCCCGTGTCGATCGCCAGCGCCTCCGCGGTGCGGGCCGCGGTGAGCGCGGCTTCGAAGTCCCCGGCGGCGGCGAGGGCCGCCCCGAGCGTGTCGGCCGCGGACGCGCTGAGATGCCGCGCCAGCTCGGAAGCCCGCCGGGCGTAGCGCACCGCGCGTTCGGGATCGCGGACGTCCGGGTAGACCGCGAGGATCCAGCCGGCCGTCTCGAGCGCCACGAAGTCGTCGGGAACCGCGGCGAGCGAGACGTCGAGATGGGCCACCGCGTCGGCGTGCTCGCCCCTTCCCGCGAGGATCAGGCCGAGGTTCCGGTGCGCTTCGGGCACACCCGGGTCCACGGCGAGCGCCGCCTCGAGGACCGGCTCCGCCCCCACGGCGTTGTCCGCGGCGAGCAGCATCCGGGCGAGGCCGAGCCGCGGCTCGACGAGCCCCGGATCGAGCTCGATGGCGCGGCGGTAGTGGCGTTCCGCTTCCAGCCGCACCCCCACCCGCTCCTGGATGAAGCCGAGGTTGTGGTGCGCCGCGGCGTACTCGTCGTCGAGCCGGAGGGCGCGCCGGAGGGCGCCTTCAGCCTCTTCCCATTGCCCCTGCGAAAGCAGCGCGATCCCCAGGTTGGCGTGGGCGCGCGGGTACTCGGGGTCGATTTCGATGGCGCGCCGATAGCGGGCCTCGGCGGCCTCGAGATCGCCGTTTTCGCGGTAGGCGAAACCGAGGTTGTGGTGGAACTCCGCGCTCTCGGGGACCAGGGTGGTGAGGTTCTCGTAGCGCTCCTCGAGCGGCGCGGCGGCCGCCCGGCGCTCGAGGCCGAAGAGCACCGCCAGCGGGAGGAAGAAGAGGCCGGCCCACTTGAGGGCGTGCGGGGTGAGCCAGGGACTCGCCGCGGGTCCCACGGGTGACGGTCCGGCCGCCCGCCGGATCCCGAGAGCCGCGCTCGTCTTCGTCTCGCGAATCTTCCAGATGAAGCCGTCGAAATAGAAGTGGAGCATGGTCGAGGCGGCCACCAGCGCGAGGACGCCGCGCTGCACCGCCGGGCTCGAGACCGCCTCGGGAAGGAACCGGAAGAGGCCGTAGCCGAGGACGAGACCGACGTACACGAAGAGCATCGCCCGTCCGCCCCCGAAGAGGACCCGGGTGAAGAACCCGGCGTCGTCGTCCCGCGCCCGCTTCCGGTTGAACACCCAGACGATCGACAGGTACTGCACGTCGTGGAAGACCTCGAAGAGAGCGACCCCGAGCACCGCGTAGGGCACGTGGACCGAACACCACCACCAGAACCCGAAGGACATGGCCGCCGCGAGGAGCTTGACGGGATGCTGCCCGTTCCCGGCCAGGAGGTCCCGCCCGGCCCGGAACACGAACACCGCGGTGAGCGCGAAGAGGGCAAGGTCGAAGGCGTCCCGGAAACCGAAGAACAGGTTGGGTGAGAGCAGCGGCGCGCCGAGCGCGTACCAGAGTTCGAGGAGTTCCCCGAGCCGGCCCGGGGAGTGGAGCACCCCGAAGGCGAACCACCCGATGCACAGGAACCAGTCGAGCCGCGCCGTCAACCGCCCGGTCGCGCCGACCCGGGCGTCGTAGATTCGGAGGAAGCCGTAGACCTGGAGGGCGCCGTGCCAGACCCCCCAGAGGAGCACGATCAGCGAGACGCCGTTCAGGCCGTTTGCCGCGAAGCCGAGCGCCGCCGCGGCGAAGACCAGCGGGGACACGAGGAAGCGCGTGCGGAAGCGCCGGAAGAGGGCCCGGTCGCCGTACGCCCGCATCATCCCGGGGAGGTGATGGCCGAGGGCGCCGAACCCGGCAACCAGAAGCCCCACGGTATAGGCCGTCTCCCGGCCCTCGAGGGCGAAGGCGAGGGGCAGGATCAGGATGGGAGTCGCGATCAGCAGCGCCAGGTCCCGGACCGGCCCGAACACCCACAGCCTGCTGCGTGCGTGCGCCCCGCTATCGCTCGTCAAGGTGGTTCCCGCCAGTGCGGGAATCTACCAATTGCTCGTCGAGGAGTGGTCGGAAGCGCCGCTCTGCCGAGCGGCCCCACTTACCTTCCCAGGACCGTCTCCCCCGCGCTGATCATGTCGGCGCTGGCCACGAGGAGCGGGTCCGGGTGCCCCACGGCATGGACATCCTTGTTCGTGTACGGCAAGGCGGCCAGAAAGTGCCGCATGCAGTTCAGGCGGGCGCGTTTCTTGTCGTCCGACTTGACGATCGTCCACGGCGCGTCGGCGGTGTCCGTGTAGAAGAACATCGCCTCCTTGGCCGCGGTGTACTCGTCCCACTTGTTGAGCGACTGGCGATCCACCGGCGAGAGTTTCCACTGCCGCAGAGCGTCCTTTTCGCGGGACTCGAAGCGGCGCCTCTGCTCCTGCCGGGTCACGGAGAACCAGTACTTGAAGAGCAGGATCCCGCTGCGGACCAGCATTCGTTCCAGTTCGGGCGCCTGACGCATGAACTCCAGGTACTCCTTGGCGTTGCAGAACCCCATCACCCGCTCGACGCCGCCACGGTTGTACCAGGAGCGGTCGAACAGCACGATCTCGCCACCCCGCGGCAGATGCCGGATGTAGCGCTGGAAGAACCACTCGCTCCTCTCGCCTTCGGTCGGCTTGTCGAGCGCGACGACCCGCGCGCCGCGCGGATTGAGATGCTCCGTGAACCGCTTGATGGTCCCGCCCTTGCCGGCCGCGTCCCTGCCCTCGAACAGGACGACGATCTTCTGGTTCGTCGCCTTCACCCAGTCCTGCACCTTCAGCAGTTCCACCTGGAGGGAGGCCTTGCTGCGCTCGTAGGGCCTGCGGGCGAGTTTCCGCTGGTAGGGGTACTCGCCCGTCTCGAACAACCGCCGAATGACGTCGCGGTCCCGGCCGGGTGGGCCGGGGTGCGACGGGCCCGGATGGTCCGCGACGGCGCTGCCGCTTCCCCGCACGTCGTCCACGATCGATCCCCCGCCGTCCACCCTGATCCCGTCCCGGCAGACACGCTATCACGACTCGTCGTCCGCGACCACGTGCCGACCGGCGGCCCCCACCGGGAGGGCTGGCCGGCGTTCCGGGCCGTTACTGCTGTGAGGGACGGTGGCGTGGTGCGGTTCCGCTGCGCTGCGCGCAGCGGGTGCCGGTCAGAGGCCGGCGTTCCCCCGCGCGGGACGGGGCCCGGAACGGTGCGCCGGCCCACCATTCCGGGCCCCGCCCCGCGCTAGGGCCAGCGTCCGCGGGTTGATCTCTTGAGGATGCGGCCCTTGCTGTTCATCAGGCCGACGGTCTTGCCCACGAGGATGATCTTTGCGGTTTCGATGTCGGCGTCATTCGCACAGGCGATATAGACCGGACCGCGGAATCCGCGGAGTCTGCCGCAGGCGGAGCGCAGGGTGCGCGAAGTCTCGACGTTGATCGTGATCTTGTCGGTACGGATATCGGGACCCTTGCCGCGGTGGTACCTGCCACCGTGTTTCTCGGCGAGCGCCTTGGCAACCGCTACCTTGCCTGCCATGGTCCCCTTCCTCCCCCCTCCCCAAGTGGGGCGACAAACGCTATCACACCGTTACGGTTTCCCGAATGCCGCGTTACAACCGATGCGAGATGTAACACTACGTAACAACTATGACTTAAGGAGGTTTGACGCAACTGCCAGGAGCGCGTTGGCTCCCGCCGCCACATCCTCGTCCCGCGTGAACTCCGTCGGGTTGTGACTGACCCCGCCGACGGACGGTACGAAGACCATCCCGGTGGGACAGACGCGGGACATCATCTGGGCGTCATGCCCGGCTCCGGAGGGCATCCGGCGGCAGGAGCCGCCGAGCGCCGCCGCCGCTTCCTCGACCAGCGCGATCACCCGTTCGTCGAAGACCGCGGGGCCGAAGCGTGCGAGTTCGCGCCGCTCGATCCCGACGCCCTCGCGGTCGGCGGCGGCTTCGAGGCCGCTGAAGAAGCCGTCCTCGGCGCGCCGCAGCCGGTCCGGGTCGGGGTTGCGAATGTCCAGTGTGAAGACCGCCCGGCCGGGAACCACGTTGGTCAGCCCGGGCGCGAACGACAGGCGGCCGACCGTCGCCACCTGGCCCGGAATCTCGCGCGTCAGCTTCCGGGCCAGCAGCACCGCCTCCGCCGCGACGACTCCGGCGTCGTGGCGAAACCGCATGGGGGTGGTACCGGCGTGGTTGGCCTTCCCGCTGAGGGTGATCTCCTCCCACAGGATGCCCTGCACCCCGGTCACCGCGCCGAAGTCGGTGCCCTCCGCCTCGAGCACCGGTCCCTGCTCGATGTGGAGTTCGACGTATGCCGCCGGAACCGGGCCGGGGAGGGGCGCTTCCCCGAGATAGCCGATCGCCTCGAGTTCCTCCTTCAGGGTCCGGGTCCCCTCGGGATTCCGGAGCGCCCAGGCGCTCTCGAGGTCGAGCCCGCCGGTATAGACCAGGCTCCCCATCATGTCCGGGTGGTAGCGCGAACCCTCCTCGTTCGAGAAGATCGCGACTTCGAGGGGGCGGCGGGTCGAGATGTCCCGGTCGTTGAGCGTGCGGGCGACCTCGAGCGCGGCGAGCACGCCCAGGTTGCCGTCGTAGCGGCCGCCGTTGCCGACCGTGTCGGTGTGCGAACCGAGCATCACCGGAGCGGCGTCCGGATCCTCCCCTGCCCGGCGGCCGATCACGTTTCCGATCCCGTCCACCCGGACCTGCAGTCCGGCGTCCTCCATCCACGACCGGACCAGGTCGCGGCCGGCGCCGTCCTCGGGAGTGAACGCCAGCCGCTCGGCGCCACCCTCGGGGGTGGCGCCGATTTCGGCGAGCCGGGCGATGGAGTCGAGGAGGCGGGCGCCGTTGATGCGGAGCGGCGCGCCGCCCATCGCCCTACTCGTCGGCAACGCCGGCGTCCGACAGACGCCTCAGGACGTCGTCGAGCTGGCCGCGCAGTTCCTCGTAGCGGTTCACCGCGTCCCGGCCCGGCGGCTGGTCGGCGGTGTCGAGATTCCCGGCGAGGTAGCTGAGCTGGTCCACCAGCATCGGCTGCGAGTAGCGGACCGGCCGGGTGACCAACTCCTCGTGGATCGCCTGGAGCTCGTCGCTGCCGCCGTTCTCCATCGCCGCTTCCAGCCGGGCGGCCGCCATCCGCGCCTCGGAGAGCGCGTCGCGGGCCTTCAGCGCGAGCGCCACCTGCTCGCGGACGTGTTCCGCGGTGACCCAGCCTTCCTTGACCGTCCGCGGGTCCATCCGCAGGCGGAAGCTGCGCGCCATGGTCTGGTCGCCGGCGGTCAGCTCCACTGTGTAGCGGCCGGGCGCCGCCAGCACGCCCCGGCCCGAGGGGTTGCCGTCGCCGTCCTTCGCTCCGTCGTACCGCATGTCCCAGGTGAAGCGGTGGACGCCCGCGCCGGTCGGGACGGTCGGCGCGCCTCGCCGCATCATGCCGGGCGCCCGCATTTCCTGGGTCATCGCCGTCTCCTCTCCGGGACCCGCGCTCTGGAAGCCGCGGACCAGGTCGCCGTTCTCGTCACGCACGTCGATCCGCGCGGTGTCCACGTCGGCGGCCAGCCGGAAGGTGAACCGGGGACCCGGGGTCGGATACTCGGGGTCCGCCGGTGAAGGGGCGCCGAAGCCCCGCCCCCCGGCGCGGTGCCGGATCTCGTCGCGCGGCTGGAAGAAGTGCGTCTCGCCGGCCGGCGGCGCTTCGTGGAGCGGGGTGACGTCGTCGAGGATCCAGAAGCTGCGCCCCATCGTGGAGATGGCGAGGTCCTGCTGCACGACCTTGATGTCGGTGATCGGCGTCACCGGGAGGTTCTGCTGGAAGGAGGTCCACGTCATGCCGTCGTCGAAGGAGAGGAACATCCCCCACTCGGAGCCGAGGTACAGGAGTCCCTCGCGGTCCGGGTCCTCGCGCACCACGCGCACCGGGTGGTCGTTCGGCACCCCGTTCGCGCCGTCGGTGATGCGGGTCCAGGTGTCGCCGTAGTCGAGCGTCTTGTAGGCGTGCGGCGTGAAGTCGCCGAGCTGGTAGCGCAGCACCGCGGCATAGGCCTTCGCCGGGTTATGGGGCGAGACCTCGATGTTCTGCACCCGGCCGTAGGGACCGAGCGCCGGCGGGGTGACCTCCTTCCAGGTCCGGCCGCCGTCGCGGGTCACGTGGATGGGCCCGTCGTTCGCGCCCGCCCAGATGACGCCCTCCTCGTGGGGGGACTCCTGGACGTCGTAGAGCACCGCGAAGTGCTCCTCGCCGGTGACGTCGAGCGTGATCGGGTCGCCGGAGACCACCTGGGTCTCGGGCGTGAAGGCGGTGAGGTCCGGCGAGATGGTCCGCCAGGTGCGGCCGCCGTTCTCGGTGACGTGGACGTACTGCGAGGCGTGGAAGACCCGGTTCGGGCTGTGCGGCGAGACGTGGATCGGGACCGTGCGCTGGAAGCGGTACTCCAGGTCCTTGGGGTTGTGCCCGTAGATGTTCCAGAACCCGACGTAGTACTGCTCTTCCTGCCCGGTCCGCATGTTGTAGAGGCCGAAGCGGCCCTTGCAGTTGGCGTAGACGATGTCCGGGTCGCCCGGCTTCGGAACCACCGGACCCGTCTCGCAGCCGCCGATCGCCTCCCAGTGCGCGGTGTGTCCGCCCGGACGCGAATGGGGCGGATAGCTCGGCACCGAGATGGTCGAGTTGTCCTGCTGTCCGGCGTAGAGGCGGTAGGGGAAGTTGTCGCTCACGTCCACCTGGTAGAGCTCGGCGGTGGGCTGGTTCTCCTGGGTGGACCAGGTCTCGCCGCCGTCGATGGAGACGTTCGCGCCGCCGTCGTTCGCCTGGATGTGGATGTTCGGCTGGTCGGGGTTGATCCAGAGGTCATGGTTGTCGCCGTGGGGGGTGAACTTCCGCTCCCAGGTGACGCCGCCGTCGGTGGACTTCCAGTAGCCCTCGGCCATCCCCCAGAGGGTGTCGGGGTCGGTCGGGTGGGCGTGCAGGTTGTTGTAGTAGAAGGGCCGGTTCCGGATCGGCTGGAAGTCGGTGATCTGGCGCCAGGTGTCGCCCTCGTCATCCGAGCGGTAGACGCCGCCGTCGCTGCCCGGCGCCTCGATGAGCACGTAGACCCGCGAGGGATCCGCGGGGGAGACCGCCAGGTCCGACTTGCCGCGGAGACCCGTCGGCAGCCCGTTCTCGAGCTGCTCCCAGGTATCGCCGCCGTCCCGCGAGCGGTGCACGCCGCCTTCCATGCCGCCCGAACGGATGGTCCAGGGCTTCCGCTCGGCCTCCCACATGGAGGCGTAGATGGTGTCCGGGTCGCCGGGCTTGAACTCCAGGTCCACGGCTCCCGTCTGCTCGGACACGAACAGCACCAGTTCCCAGTTCTCGCCGCCGTCCTGCGAGCGATAGACGCCCCGCTCGGGATTGGCGATGAAGGGGTTCCCGATCTGGGCGATCCAGACGCGGTCCGGATCTTCGGGGTGGATGAGGACGGCGCCGGAGCTGCCGGTTTCCTCAAGCCCGAGGTTCCGCCAGGTCTTGCCGGCGTCGTCGGACCGGTAAACGCCCTTCCCGATGATGACGTTGCTGCGAAGCCCGTCCGAGCCGGTGGTCACGTAGACGATGTCAGGGTTGCTCTCGGCCACGCCGATCGCCCCGATGGACGGGCTCTTGAAGAAGCCGTCCGAGATCGGGTGCCAGTTGTGCCCGTAGTCGGTCGTCTTCCAGACCCCGCCGCCGGTGGCGCCCATGTAGAAGGTCCCCGGTTGCGAGCGATGTCCCGCCACCGCGGTGACCCGGCCGCCGCGGGAGGGGCCGACCATGCGGTAGCGCATGGCGCCGAGCACGTCGGGATCGGGCTGGGCGGCCGCGGGCGCGGCCATCAGCGCCGTCCCGAACGCCGCAAAGAGGAAGGAAGAAAGTCGCCTGCGCATCGCACGTGCCTCCACAAGCTCAGGACCGGAATCGGTTCCGGTCGCCACGTCCCGCTCGCTGCGGGGAACGCGCGATTCTACCGGTGGCGGCGGGGGTTTCGGTCCCCGGTGTTTCGGGTTCCGGGACTCCGGGGCCGCGCTTTCCCCGCGGGGCCGCTCACGGCGCCGCCGCGTTTGCCGCCGCGGGGCCGTCCGCCCAGCGCCGGCGCTCCCCGGCGGGGAACGGGCCGCGCGCCGCTGGCGCGCGGTGGCAGGCGTGACGCGCCGAGGCCGAG
>JAJDUD010000064.1 GCA_022826825.1 Acidobacteriota bacterium
GCGGAGAGGGGGAGCAGACGCTCGGGGCGGAGGGCGGCGGCGGTTTCGTCCGCCTCCGGCGAGCGATGCCGGTCGGAGACCGGCGCTCCTTCGCCGTTCGCCGGGTAGCCCTCCAGCACCAGGTGCGCGTTCGTCCCCGAGTAGCCGAACGAACTCACCCCGGCGCGCCGGGGGCGGCCCGCCGTCTCCGGCCAGGGCGTCGCCTCCGACGTGACGCGCACCGGAAGCGTCTCCCAGTCCAGCCGCGGGTTCGGCGTCTCGAAGTGCAGGTGTTTCGGGATCACCCCCGCCCGCATCGCGAGCAGCACCTTGATCAGCCCCGCGACCCCCGCCGCCGCCTCCAGATGCCCCACGTTCGTCTTCACGGAGCCGATCAACAGCGGACGCTCCGCCTCCCGGCCTGCCCCGTACACCGCCGCCGCCGCTTCCAGCTCCACCGGATCCCCGAGCTCGGTGCCGGTGCCGTGGGCCTCCAGGTAGTCCACCGACGACGGCGCGATCCCCGCCCGGCCGAGCGCCTCCTCGATCACCCGCTCCTGCGCGAGGCCGTTCGGCGCGGTCAGCCCCGCACTCGCCCCGTCCTGGTTCACCGCCGAACCCCGGATCACCCCGAGGATGCGGTCGCCGGCGGCCGCGGCGTCGCTCAGCCGCCGGAGCACCACCATCCCGCAGCCCTCGCCCCGCACGAACCCGTCGGCCGCCGCGTCGAAGGTCTTGCACCGGCCGTCCGGCGCCAGCATTCCGGCCGCCGCGAAGGTCTCCGTCAGCGCGGCGCTGAGCACCGCGTTCACCCCTCCCGCAAGCGCCAGGTCCACCTCCCGCCGCTCCAGCGCGGCAACCGCGTGGTGCACCGCCACCAGCGAGGCCGAACACGCCGTATCCACCGCGACCGCCGGCCCCTCGAGCCCCAGCGTGTACGCCACCCGGCCGATCGCCGCCGAGAAGCTCGACCCGGTCGAGCGGTACAGGCCCGGCGCCGCGTGCGCCGCGAGGCCCTCGAAGTCGCGCCCGAACATCCCCGCGTACACCCCGGTCCGACTCCCCGAAAGGCTCCGGGGGGCGATCCCGGCCTCTTCCAGCGCCGCCCAGCTCACCTCCAGCAGCAGCCGCTGCTGCGGGTCCATCAGCTCCGCCTCCACCGGCGCGATCCGGAAGAAATCCGCATCGAACCGATCCAGCCCCGGTACGTACGCCCCCCACTCCCCGGCGGCGCCGGTGCCCGGCAACCCCCCGCCGGGGCGGCCGCCGGTCACCAGGTCCGCGCCCCGGAGCAGCCGGCCACGGAACTCCTCGAGACCCCCGCCGCCGGGAAACCGGCAGCCCATCCCGACCACCGCGACCGGATCGGCCACCCGGCCCCGCTTCCGGACGCCCCGCCTCCGCCCGACCGATGCACGCGCCGCCCCCGGCGCCCCGGACCGGACCGCCCGTCGGGCCGCCACGTGGGCCGCGAGCCGCGCCGCGGTCGGATGGGAGAAGACCTCGGCTTCCGAGACCTCGACCGACTCTCCGAGCGCCCGGTTCAGGCGATTTCGCAGTTCGACGACCTGCAGCGACTCCATCCCCAGCGCCAGGAAGCCGACGTCCGCCGGGGGCGGTTCCTCGAGCCGCAGAAAGCTCTGGACCTCGCGGCGCAAGAACGCCTCGATACGGCGCGCGCGCTCGGGGACCGGATCATCGCCGGCCGCGAACGCATCCCCCGCGCGGTCGCTGGCCGCCGGATCCTCGTCCGGCTCGTCCACCCAGTAGCGGCGTCCCTCAAACGGATAGGCCGGGGCCGCCACCCGGCGCCCGCGCTCCTCCCCGAACAGCTCCCGGAGCGGAACCTCGACCCCCGACTCCCACGCCCGCCCGAGCGCCTCCGCCGCACCCGCCTCGGGCGCCCGCGGGCCCACGAGCGTCGGAACCAGCAGGGGCCCCGGCGTCCCGTCCGGCCAGGCGCCGCTCGCCGTGAGCGACGTCCGCCCCCGCGGCCCCAGGTCCACCAGCACCCGCACCCCCAGGTCCGCCAGGGTCCCGACCGCGGCGGCAAAGCGCACCGAAGTCCGGATCTGGCGCCGCCAGTAGGCGCCGTCCAGTTCCCCGGGCTCCCCGACCACCTCCCCCGTCATGCTGCTCACGAAGGGGACCGCACCGCCCGCCGGGCTCGCCGCCGGGAGCGCCGCCCCGGCCGCCTCGATCCCGTCGAGGATCGGGTCCATGAGCGCGCAGTGCGACGCCTCGCTGATGGAGAGCATCGCGGTCCGCACTCCCTCGGCCGACAGTCGTTCGAGGACTCCCGCAAGCAGCGGCCGGGGGCCGCTGAGCACCTGGTGGCCGCCGTTGTCCGAAGCCACCGCGAGACCCTCCGCCCCGTTTCCGCCGCCGAGTTCCGGAACCCGCCGCGCCGCCTCGGGGGCGGTGAGAAACACCGCTCCCATCGCTCCCCCCGAACGCACCGACGCCATCAGCCGGCCCCGGCGGATCGCGAACCGCATCCCCTCCTCCAGGCCGACCATCCCCGCCGCCCAGGCCGCCGCCACCTCCCCGGCGCTATGCCCGAGCACGGCGGCCGGACGGACGCCATAATGCCTCCAGAACGTCGCCAGACCGCATCCGAGCGTATAGAGCGCCGGCTGCGTCCAGGTCGTCGCGTCCAGATCGCCGGAGGCATCCGGGGCGGCGAACATCACCGGCAACAAGGCACTCCCGGACTCCTCCCGGAACACCGCATCGCAGCGATCGAACACCTCCCGCACCGCCGCTTCGCTCCGGTAGAGCGCCCGCCCCATCCCCGGCCACTGGCCTCCCTGTCCGGGAAAGACGAAGGCGAGCGTCGGAGAGGGCTCCGCGAGGACGCCTCGCTGGCCCTCCTCCACGGCCGCGAGCCCCTCGAGCAGCTCCGTCTCGTCCAGAAACGCCACGCCCGCCCGGTGCGGAAGCGCGCTGCGTCCGGCCGCGGCCGTCCAGGCCAGGTCCACGAGGCGCGTCTCGGTCCGCTCGCCGACCCAGGTCCGGTAGCGGCCCGCGAGGCGCGAGAGCGCCGCCGGCGACTTCGCCGACAACGGCAGCACGAGCGCCCGGCCTTCCGGCGCCGTCTTCCCGCCGGCCGCCGTTTCCGCCGGAGTAGGCCCCTCCACCAGAACGTGGGCGTTCGTGCCCGAGAGCCCGAACGAACTCACTCCCGCCCGCCTCGGGACCCCCCGCTCCGGCCAGGCGGCTGACTCCGTAACCACCCGAACCGGGAGTTCGTCCCAGGCGATCCGCGGGTTCGGCTCCTCGAAGTTGACCTGGGCGGGCAGCCGTCCCGCCTCGATGGCCAGCAACACCTTGATCAGACCCGCGATCCCCGCCGCCGCCTCCAGATGGCCCAGGTTGCCCTTCACCGAGCCCAGCAACAGCGGCTCGGCGGGGTCCCGCTCCCGCCCATAGACGGCGAGCGCGGCCGCCACCTCGATGGGGTCCCCGAGCGGCGTCCCCGAACCGTGACCCTCGAGGTAATCCACCTCCGCCGGGGCCCAGCCCGCCCGCCCGAGGGCCTCTTCGATGAGGCGCTCCTGCGAGGGCCCGCGCGGGGCCGTCAGTCCCGAACTCGCGCCGTCCTGGTTCACCGCCGAGCCCCGGATCACCCCCAGGATCCGATCGCCCGCCGCCACCGCGGCCGAGAGCCGCTTCAACACCACGATGCCGCAGCCTTCGCCGCGCACGTATCCCTCGGCGCCCGCGTCGTAGGAACGGCACCTCCCGCGCGGGGACAGCATCCCGCCGGCCGCGAACGTCTCGGTCCGCGCCCCGCTCGCGATCACGTTGACCCCTCCGGCGAGCGCCAGTTCCGCGTCGCCGTGGAGCAGCGCCGAGACCGCCTGATGCACCGCCACCAGCGACGAGGAACTCGCCGTGTCCACCGCCATCGCCGGCCCTTCGAGGCCCAGACAGAAGGCGATCCGGCCGATCGCGGTGCTCGCGCTGTTCCCCGTGACCGCGTACACGCTCGGCGCCATTTCCGGCGGCACGAGGTCCCGGTAGCCGCTCGCGCCCACCCCGGCGAAGACCCCGGTCCGCGTGCCCTTGAGGGACTCCGGCGCGATCCCGGCGTCCTCCAGCGCGTGCCAGCTCACCTCCAGCAGCAGCCGGTGCTGCGGGTCCAGCAGATGCGCTTCCGCGTCGGAGATCCCGAAGAACGCCGCGTCGAAGCGATCCATGCGGGTCACGAACGCCCCGAAACGCCGGGGGTCCGGCGGCGCCCGCCGGTCTCGGAACAGCGTCCCCACGCGTCCCCGGCCCGATCCCGGCTCGCCCTCCTCCACGGCGTCGCCGCCGGCTTCGAGCAGCATCCGGAACCCCTCGAGCCCTTCGCCCCCGGGGAAACGGCAGCCCATCCCCACCACCGCCACGCCGTCCGCCACCGCATCGGCCGGTCCGGCGACCGGCGCCGGCGGCCGGCCGGCCGCTCCCCGAACCAGCCACCGCGCGAGCGACGCCGCGCTCGGATGGTCGAACAGCGCGGTTGGGGAGACCCGGTACTCCTCGCCGAACCGCTCGTTCAGGCGGGTCCGCAGGCTCTCCGCCTGCACCGAGTCGCCCCCGAGCGCGAAGAAGCCGGCATCGGCGGGTGCCGGGCCGGGGAGCGCGAGCGCACGCCCGATCTCCTCACGGAGAACCTCCCGCAGCCGGCGCTCGGCGCCCGACGATCCCGGGAGGTCCCGGGGTGGTTCGCGTCCTTTCTCTCGCGCGCCGGACTGCCGCACCGCCCGCTACGCTCCCGCGGAGCGCCGCGTCCTCGGTGAGAGCCCGGGGAGCGGGACGGTGGGGGTCCGACGGGGGCTTGGTGCGCGCCGGAATCCGGGCCCCGCGGGCGCCGGACGGCGCCAAGGGCGCGGCGCTCCGCCGTAGGAGAAACTCGGAGATACGAACTTGCAGGCCATGGGATTCGGATGCCGGGGGTTGCCCCTCATGGAATCGGGAACCTCGCTCGCGCCGCGTGTCCCAAGTATGGCACAGGAATCTCCGGTCAGACCCACCCGGACGCCGCCGCGGACCCTAGCCGAGCGGGGCGCAAGGCAGCCTACAATGCGTGCGCTCCCCCTCATGCCCGCCTGTTCCCCCCGGCGCCCGTGGCAGGTGTCGGATCCTCATATCTCCTTTCCGGCGCACCCGGAAGCGCTGGATGGTCTGCTCGCCCACCCGGAGGAACTGCTGATCCGGGCCGGGGACCTCATCGCCGCCGCGGCCGCCGGGCCGCCCGGCGGCGGGCGCTGAGGGACGGGAGTGACGGAGATGGATCCCGCCCCCGCGGCGCCCGGCGAGCGAGCGCCGTCCGGGGTGCTCGCCTGGTTCGTGAGGAACCGGGTTGCGGCCAACCTCATGCTGCTCGGGATCTCGCTCGGCGGGCTGCTCACGATCGGCGGCATCCCGCAGGAGATGATCCCCGAGGCGCGGTCCTCGCTCCTGACCATTCGGACCGTGTTTCCCGGCGCCGGGGCGGAGGTGATCGAAGAGAGCGTCCTGGTGGGGATCGAGGAGGCGCTTAACGACCTCTCGGGGGTGAAGGAGATCGCGAGCCTCGCGTCGGAGGGGCTCGGCGTGGTCACCGTCGAGGTGGAGCGGTGGGCCGACTTCCGGACCGTGAGCGACGAGGTCCGGGAACGGGTCGGAGCCCTGACGACGCTGCCGGTGGATATCGAGGAGCCGGTGATCTCGGAGCTGCGCCTCGATCCCCTGCTGCTGCGGGTTACGGTCCACGGGGACGCCGACGAACGTAGCCTCACCGAAGCGGCGCACTGGATCCGGGACCGGATCGCCCCCCTCCCCGGCGTGGCGACGGTCGAAATCGCCACCGGGCGGAACTACGAGATCTCGATCGAGGTCTCGGAAGGCGTTCTCACCCGCTTCGGCCTCACCTTCGATCAGGTGGCGGCGGCCATCCGCCGCGGTTCGGCGGACGTCGCCGGGGGCGCGGTCCGTTTCCCCGCCGGCGAGTTGCGGATCAGCACGGAGGCGGAAGCCGTGACGGCGGCGGACTTTGCCCGGATTCCGCTGATCGCCCGCCCCGGCGGCGGCACGGTCACGGTCGGGGACATCGCCGTCGTGACGGACGGCTTCGAGGACATCGAGCGGTCGGCGCGGATGAACGGGGAACCGGCGGTGCATCTCGAGGTGATGCTGGCGAGCGGGGCCCGGCTCCTCGAGGCGGCAGAGGCGGTGCACGAGGAAGTCCGCGCGATCCAGCGCGCGGCGCCGGAGGGGCTCTCGGTGACTCCCTGGTTCGATGCCTGGCGGCTCTTCGAGGGCCGCATGGAAATCCTGGTCAGGAACGGTCTGCAGGGCCTGGCGCTGATCTTCCTGGTCCTTTTCTTCACCCTGTCGAGCCGGGTGGCGGTGTGGACCGCCGCCGGTCTTCCGGTGGCCTTCTTCGGTGCGTTCCTGATGATGCCCGGGCTCGGGGTCACCGTGAACATGTTCAGCCTGTTCGGGTTCATCCTGACCCTCGGCATCGTGGTGGACGACGCCATCGTGGTGGGGGAGAACGTGCAGCGCCACGTCTCCCTCGCGAAGACGGGTGTCGAGGCCGCCGCCGTCCGGGGAGTGCGCCAGGTCCTCTTCCCGGCTTCCTTCGGGGTCCTGACCACCATGGCGGCATTCGCGCCGCTCCTCGGTCTCCCCGGCGTCTGGGGCGATCTCATGGGCACGCTTCCCCGGATCGTCATCCCGGTGCTCGCCTTCTCGCTCCTCGACGCCGCCTGGATCCTTCCCCACCACATGGCGCACGGCGGACTCGGCGTGCGGCCGAGCCGCCGGCTGGCCCGGATCCGGAAGGCGTTCCAGAGCGTTCTCGACGGAGCCATCGAGATCCTCTACCGGCCGGCGCTGGGCTGGTCGCTCAGGAACCGACTGGCGACGGTGGCCCTCGGCGTGCTGGCGCTGGCGCTGGCCCTGGGGCTGCTCGGCGGCGGTTGGGTGCCGACGGAGGCCAACCCTCCCTTCGACAGCGACGTCATCACCGTACAGGTGTCGCTCCCGCCCGGTTCCTCGGCGAGCGCGACCGCGGAGGTGGTCGAGCAGGTAGAGGCGTCCATTCACCAGATTCGGGACGAGATCCGCGCCGAGCACGGCATGGATCCACTGCGGAACCTGGCGGCGCTGGTGGGCCAGCGGCTTCCTTTCGGGCCGGGCGGCGCCATCGGAGGGACGGTCGGGGGTTCCGGAACCACCATCGGCCAAGTCGTGATCCAACTGGTTCCCGCGCAGCAGCGGACCGGCTTCACCCCCCGGGAGTTCGGCGACCGCCTGCGCAGCCTCACCGCCACGTTGCCGCACCGCGGCGAGGTGACCGTCCTGACGTCGCTCCTCGGTGAGGAGGCGGACATCTCCCTCCGGGTCAGCGGAGACGAGGTGGGGACGTTGCGCGAGGGCTCGGCGGCGCTCGAGACGCGGCTTGGCGAGTACGCCGGGGTGAGTTCGATCCGGGACGATTGGGAGGGGAGCGCGCCGGAACTGGTGGCGCGCGTCCGTTCCAGCGGCGCCGGGGTCGGCATCGGCGCCGCCGAGTTCGGACGCCAGTTGCGCCAGGCGTTCTACGGCGGGGAAGTGCAACGGATCCAGCGGGGACGCGACGAAGTCCGGGTGCTCCTGCGCTACCCGCAATCGGGCCGCGCCGCGCCCGAGGACGTGACCGGGATGGTGGTTCGCCGCGCCGACGGCGGCGTGGCCCCCATCGGCGAGGTCGCCGAGATCGCCAGCGCGGAGAAGTTGGCGGCCATCCGCCGGATGGACGGCGACCGGGCGGTGACCGTCCACACCAACGTGGATCCGGCGGTCGCCTCGGCCGGCGCGATGCTGGCCGATGTCCAGGCGCGGGTGCTTCCCGAGCTGCGGGAGAGTTTCCCCGACCTGCGTTTCGAGGTCGCGGGCGTGGCGGGCGATCAGGAGGAAACGCTCGAGACCCTCAGGGGTCACGTGCTGCTCGCGCTGATCCTCATCTACGCGCTGCTCGCGGTGCCGCTCGCTTCCTGGACGTACCCCTTCGTCATCATGGCGGCGGTGCCCTTCGGACTCGCGGGGGCCATCTTCGGACACCTGATCCTGGGGGTGGATTTCTCCATCCTCAGCTTCTTCGGGGTGGTGCCGCTCGTCGGGATCGTGGTGAACGACGCGCTGGTCCTGCTCGATTTCATCAACCGCGAGCGCCGCGCCGGACTGCCCACCCGGGAGGCGGTGCTCGCGGCGGGCCCCCTCCGTTTTCGTCCCATCATCCTCACCTCGGTGACCACCTGCGCGGGGCTGGCGCCGCTGCTGGCCGAGCGCAGTGTCCAGGCGCAGTTCCTGATTCCGATGGCCGCCTCGCTCGCCTTCGGCGTCGCCTTCGCCACCCTCGTCACCCTGCTGATCGTCCCGGCGCTCTACAGTCTCGTTGACGACGGGTCTCTCCTGCTGCGGGGCAGACAATAGGCCGCACGACCCGTCAGAACCGTTCGGGATAATGGTGAGCGGCGCCGATCGAAGTTTTGCGGGGGGCCAGAACGGACTGCACCGATGCCGCTGATTCCCCGCGTCAATCGTCCCAGGTTATGCTGGGGAGCACCGGACCTATCCCGAGCTGGCGAAGCGCGACATCGAGCACGCCACCAAGGGAGGTCCGCTCGCGACGCTGCGGTCGAGTGACTGGCGGGCATACCGGAGGAGCGGGTCCATGAACTGGTCACCGCGGGGACGGATAAGGACGACGCCGACTTCCACGCTGCGCTGACCCAACGCGAGGAACTCATCTTCGCCAGTTCCTCGCCGCCGGAATGGTTCGATTCGTGCGCCGCCTATCCGGGTGCCGCGCTCTCCACGCCGATTCATGCCCTCGCCGATAACCGTTCGGTCATGAGGGAATTGGGACGACAACGGGGTGGCCGGCGTGCGAACCCGCGCGGCGGAGAAAAGTAGTGGGGACGAGTTGTAATGGGCGGAGCCGGCCCCCCGCAGAACGTTTTGGCGCCAGGAACTAGCGGCGATCCGGCAGGCGAAGAATGCGCTGGCCGTGGAGGGCGCGTTAGCTAGCTAGTCGGCCTGCGTCGGTTTTCTCAGAATGCCGATGGCGCGGTCGGGCTGGGTCAACTCCATGTCCATACACCCACGACCGAACAGTTACCGTGACTAAACCCTAGCATGCGCCCGCTCTCCAAGACACTTGGCCACTGTGACACCATGTTCTCGGTTCGCCTCCTCGGCGCGCGTCAGGAGAGCCAACGCACTTGGACTCTGGTTGTATGGGCGTCTGGTTGCTATGGACGCGGGGAATTGGCGTTGCATGCTGAAACGGCCTTCTAACCGCAGTCCCACGCGGAAAGGGTTTGCGTACAATCAGGGACAGTTGTCCGTGGCCAGACGCCGCCTGTTCGGGAGTTGAGTGGCGCGGAGGCTGCCGCCATGGAACCGACCGTCGGCGACGTGCGGGACCAGGAAGCGATAAGGAGTAGAACAAACGATCGAAGTCAATGACTCTAGGTGCCTATTGCGCGGCCTTGGCTTTGCCGGAAGACAAGAGCAACTGACGCCCTGATCCGACCGGGAGGGGGAGCCCGGCCCGGACCGCACCGGGTACCGATCGAATCTCCGATGGACACTCTCGCATCGGCAGCGCTGCCGCGGCCGGCGTGCACGATCGAGGTCCGGCTGGATGACGGGGTCGCCACGCCGGTGCGGCGCTTTGGAAAACCGGATGGTCCGCGCCTGCTGCTGAGCCACGGCAACGGACTCGCCATCGATCTCTACTACCCGTTCTGGTCACTCCTGCTGGAAGTTTTCGATCTTGTCCTGTTCGACCTCCGGAATCATGGCCGGAACCCGGTGGGAGACATCGCCGGGCACACGATCCCTGCGTTCTGTCGGGACCTGGAAGCCGTCGGGCAGGCGGTGGACCGCGCCTTCGGCGCCCGGCCGCGGGCCGGCATCTTCCACTCCGTGTCGTGCCTGGCGAGCCTGCTGTCACCGTCGCTCGGCACCTCTTACGAAGCGCTCGTCCTTTTTGACCCTTCCCTTCACCCGACGGCCGCCGCGCAGTGGAGCTTTGATGCGGCCTGCCAACAGGCCGCCCAGCGGACCCGCATCCGCGCCGCCCGGTTCCGTACCGAAGAGGAGTTCATCGAGCTGATGCGCCCCCAGCCTGCTCTTTCGCGCGTGGTTCCCGGCGTCCTCCGCTGGATGGCGGGCGCCACGCTCCGCCCGGTTCCCGGGGGCGGATTCGAGCTTCGCTGTCCGCGCGAGCACGAGGCGGCGGTTATGGCCGCGCTCCCCGGGTTCGCACGGATGGTAGACCTCGACGCGCTTCCGATCCCTGTCAAGGTGATCGGGGCGGACCCTGCGCTGCAGCACTATTTCATTCCGCCGTGTAGCCCGATAGCCGCGGCGTCGGTGGACTACGAATTCCTGCCTGGCACGACGCACCTCGCGCAGCTCGAAAAGCCGGTGGAATGCGCGGCGCGGACGGTGGGGTTCCTGCGCCGGCAACGGTTCGTGCGTCGCTGAAGTAGGGCCGACCAAACCCGCCCGTGCGGACTGCGAATCCGGGTTTGCCACAGGACAGCCGCGTCGGAAGAGCGTGGCTGCGGGCGATACGACATCAACAACCTCTACGACAAGCCCAAGAAGAACATCTGGCTCCACCCCCTCCGAGGGAACTGGAAGGCCATCCTCAACCGATAGAGTCGACCCTCATACACCCACGAACGAACGATTACGGGAACGGGGGAACGGGGGAACGGTTACCCGCGCCGGATGGCACTGTCGTGACTTGGCTAACGATCCCCGTTGGGATAGACGTGGGGCGGAGTTCCATCTATTGGTTCCTATAGGACCTATTTCCAATGACTTCCATGTTTCATTCGAATCCCTCCCTCTCCGCCACGCCGCCGGCGCGGCATCGCCTGCTCGCGGCGGCAGTGTTGAGCGCGTTCGTCGCCGCGCTCCCCGCACCCGGAGCCGCCCAGCCGACCGGCGGGGTGGACGGCGTGGTCCTCGACGCCACCGGGGGCGTGCTGCCGGGCGCCCGGGTGTCCCTCGTGCTTCCGGGACGCGGGGTCCGGCGCGAACAGACCGCCGGACCGTCGGGCCGGTTCGGGTTCCGAGGACTCGAGCCCGGCGCCTGGAGCATCACGGCGGCGCATCCCGGTTTCGACGACTCTCCACTCGCCGAAGTCGTGGTAGACGCGGGATCGGTCGTCGAAATCAGGCTGCAACTGGCCCTCGCCGGGATCACCGAGAGCGTCGCGGCGGTCTCCCGCCGCCTCCTCGACCTGCGCGGCAGCGGGGTTCGGGAAACCCTCGACCGGCCGCTCCTCGAGGATCTGCCCAATACGCGCGACCTCTGGACGGTGCTGGAGCAGACGCCGGGAATCATGATGTCCAAGATCAACGTGGGCGGGGCCGAGAGCGGCCAGCAGTCCCTGTTCTCGGCGGCGGGCTCGGCGTGGACGCAGAACCAGTACTACCTGAACGGCGTGAACGTGACGGACCCCGCGGCGATGGGGGCCAGCATCGCCTACTACTCCTTCGACAGCTTCGAAGAGGTCGAAGTGTCCACGGCGGGACACCGCGCGGAAATCCAGACTCCGGGCGTCTTCCTGAACATCGTCACCCGGCGAGGCACGAACCGGTTCGCCGGCAGCGGCGCCTTCTTCTACGAACACGAGCGCTTCCAGGCGCAGAATCTCGACGACGCGCTGCGCGCCCGGGGCGTGGGACAGGCCAACCGCCTCAAGTCGCTCCTCGACGGAAGCGCGGAACTCGGCGGCCCCCTGCGCCGCGATCGCGCCTGGTTCTATCTCAACGTCTCCCGGTTCCGGGTCGAACCGTTCCTGCCGGGGTTCTTCTTCGAGGGTGGCGAACCCGGCGTGGACCTCACCGAACTGAACAACGTGCTGGCCCGCGGCAGTGTGCGGGTGGCCGACGGACACGAGATCGGGCTTTTTTTCTACCAGAACGCCAAGTACCGGCCCTACCGGGGGGCGAGCCTCTTCCGGCCCCGGCCCGAGACGACCTTCCACCAGGACTCGACCACCACGCTCGGACAGATCTCCTGGTCCGGCGTGTTCGGCGAGTCGCTGCTCGTGGAGGCGCGCGCGAGCCGTCTGGATCTCTACTTCCCCTACGGACAGCAACCCGACCGGGAGCCCGGGATTTCCCGCTGGGAGTTGAACACCGGCATCTGGTACGGGGGTTCGGGGACGAACACCATCTACGAGCGGGACCGCTGGCAGGGAAGCGCTACGGCCTCGCTCTTTCGGGACGGGCTCTTCGGGGGCACGAACGAGTTCAAACTGGGCATCGAGACCACCGTGAACCCGGGCCGCACCACCCACGACCTGCACGGGGGCATCGTCTACATCCACGATCGGGTTCGCCCCATCGAGGTCACGCTCTACAACGACCCGGTAGCGGTCCGGAACTTCACCCGGAACGTCGGACTCTTCGTCCAGGACAGCCTCGTTCGCGGGCGGCTGGTCCTGGAGCTCGGGCTCCGCGCCGATTGGTGGGGAGCCGGTTACCCGGACCAGGAGAACGCCCCGGGGGCCTGGGATGAGGCGTTCCGCGGCTTCGGAATTCCCCGGCAGGTGACCGGTGAACCGTCCCTGGTGTCCTGGCTGGGGGTGGCTCCCCGCTTCGGCGTCAACTACCGGCTCACCGAGGACGGCAGCACGCAGGTCCGGTTCAGCGCGGGGCGTTACCTCCACCAGTTGGGACTGAGCGTTCCCGGCTACGGAAACCCCAACGCCCGGGCTTCCGCGAGGTTCCGCTTCGACGACCGGAACTTCAACAGCCTGGTGGACGCGGGAGAGGTGGACTTTTCCCGGCCGCTCCGAGTCTTCATTCCCGTGAGGAACGAGGTGGATCCGGACCTCCGGCAACCCTTCACCGACGAACTGACCCTGGGCATCCATCGCGAGGTTCCCTGGGGGATCACCCTTGGACTCACCGGCATCCTGCGCCGTGAGAAGAACCTCCTCGAGGACACGGATGTCGGGGTCCCGGCAACTGCCTGGCGCCCGGTTCCTCACCTCGATCCGGGGCGCGACTTCGTGCGTGGCAGTGAGGACGACGTCCCGATCGACCTCTGGCTCCAGGATCCCGCGACGCTCGGGCAGAGCCGCTTCCGGTTGTACAACCCGGGAATCGGGTCCAGCTACCAGGGCCTCATCCTGGAAGCGCGAAAGCGGTACGCGGCGGGCTGGCAACTGCTGGCCTCGGTCACCGTGAGCCGTTCGATCGGCTGGTTGCCGGGTCCGGGCGACCAGATCGACGAGGCCACCGGATTCCCGGGCCCGCTCCTGAACAACCCGAACCACGGGGACCTCCACGAGGGCCCGACGTTCTGGGATCGCCCGTTCATTGCCCGGGTATCGGGAAGCTATCGCCTGCCCTGGGGCTTCGCGGCGGCGGGTTCCTTCCGGGCGCATTCCGGCTGGCCCAACTACCGGTCCGTCATCTTCACCGAGACGCTGGGGGGCGAGCGACTTCCCCAGGGCAGCACCGAGGTCATCGTGGAGCCGCCGGGCGCCGCCCGGTCGCCAGCCGTCCCGCTGCTGGATCTACGCCTCGATCACCGGCTGGAACTTCCCGGAGACGCCGAGTTCTCAACCTACCTGGACGTCTTCAACGCGCTGAACCTGAACAACGTGGTGGGCGAGGGGTCCCGCGACGATTCGTTCGGGGCGGTGGTGGGCATCCTCCCGCCGCGGGTCGCGCGGGTGGGGGTGCGGCTGCGGTTCTGAGCGGGGCGTACCGCCCCGTCCTGGGAGGAGTGGCGTCATGCCGCCGCGGGCCGGTGGCCCGCTGTGCCGGCCGGAGGCCGGCGTTCCAAGCCGGCGGCGCCGTTCGGGCTTAACGGGGAGGAGGCGGCGCGCTGATCTCGGCGAGGCGCTCCCGGAGGAAGGGCTGCTCGGGATTCATCTCCAGCGAGCGTTGGAACGTGGCGCGCGCCTCGTCGAGGCGTCCGACCTGGGCGTAGGCGTCGCCGAGCACGTTCAGCAGCCCGAATCCCGGCGTGCGCAGCGAAAGGGCGCGTTCGAGGTGGGTCACGCTCTCCTCGAAGCGGTTCTGGAAGTAGCGGACGAAACCGATCCCGCTGGCCACCTCGAAGACCTCGGGGAACTGTTCGACCATGGGCTCGAGGAGCGCTGCCGCGTCCGCCACCCGGCTCGTTTGGATGTACCCATGGGCGAGCTTCCAGCGCGCGGCGGGCAACTGCGGATTGCCGGACGCCACCGCCGCTTCGTACTCGCGAAGCGCGTCCTCGAAGCGTGACAGCGTCAGGTACTGGTCGCCGCGCACCAACGGGAGGAGCCCCGGAGTCTCCGGATTGAAGCCCCGGCGATACACGAAAGCGGCACGCGGGACACCGGCGCGCGGGGACACCTGGATCCGGCGGTCACGCTGGTCCAGCAGGGCGCCGTCCGCGTCTTCGAGCCGGGCCCGCAGCCAGTAGCTTCCACCGACCCCAAGGTCCAGCGGCATACGGGCGAGAACGGCTCCCGGCGGGGGCACGGCCGCGGTCAGCTCGGCGAGGGGCTCTCCCTCCGGGCTGCCCGAAACGTCGGCGAGCAACTGGAACCGCAGCTGCTGGTCCTCGCCGGGATCCATCACGTGCGCGAAGGCGTGGAGCACGTTCCCAAGCGCGAAGAGGCCGTCGGCGGCCGGCTGGATGCGAACGCTCCCCACCTGGAACGTGCGGATCGCGTCGGGGCTGGGCGCCTCCATCAGATCGGTGCCGTCGAACCCGGCGACGATGCCCGCGAGCCGGGGCGAGCCGGCCTCGCTCAGGCCGGTGGTGTCGATCTCCGTCTCGAGCACGGTGAACTGTTGGGCCGCGCGGTTGCGGACGATCACGCTGAACTCGTACTGCCCGGGCAGCAGGGGGACGCTGTCCTGGTACGCGAAGGGCGACGCCTGGACGTCCCGGACCTGTGCCGGCGTGAGTTCAAGGTAGGCGGGGCGGTCGATCGCCAGCACCACCACGTCATCCTCGTTCACCGCCTCGACCGAGATGTCGAGGGTCGTATAGAAGGATGTCTGGTCCTCGTCGGTCTCGAGCGTGAAATTCTGCGGGTCGATCTCGACGCTGAAGTGGACGAACGGCGTGCCCGAGGGGCCTCCGGTGATTCCGAAGACCCCGCGGCTCGGCACAAAGTTGAACGAGTAGTCGGCCGAGACCCGGTCCCGGTAGCGGAGCCAGGCGTCGGCGTAGTCGGTGCGGATCGCCCGGCGCGGCGAGTCCTCGACGCGCGCAATCAGGAGATCGCTCCCCAGCGAGGCCCGACCCGAGGTCCAGTCGCCCGGCTCCGACGGATCGAAGGAGAGCGAAGCGTTCGCGAGTTCGGCGTCGATGCGCTGGAGGGTTTCGTACGCCTGGACGTTTCCTTCGGGGCCGGGACCCTGCGTGTACTGCCCCCTCACCAGTGACTGGGGCCCGTCCACGACCGGGTGATACAGCCGGTACTCCCCGATGTCGTGACGCTTGAAGAAGACGAGATAGAAGAACGACGGCAGCCCCTTCTGTACGTCTCCCTGATAGAACCAGAGTTCGGACGACACGACCTCGTTGTAGCCGTCGAAGGAATGCCGCTCCCGCGGCTCGCCGAGGAGGATGTAGTAGCGGCCGCGATCGGTCCGCCAGCCCTCCCGGAAGGTGTCCCGGCCCAGGTACTTGTTGGCGTATTCGATCCGGGCGTAGTGCTCGTCCCGGAACTCGTTCGCCGGCGTGGCCGGGTACGGATCGCGTTTTTCCCAGAACACCTCGATGAAGCGGGTCCGCTCCTCGAGGGTCTCGAGGCTGAGGAAGACGTCCTCCTCCCGATCGGTGATGATGTAGACCACGTCTTCCTCGAGCCACTTGCGGTGGTCCTCGCGCAGCCGCTCGAGCTGCTCGCCACGGCTGAGTTCTTCCTGGGCGGCCATCGCCACCGCCGGCCCCATCGTGAAGAAAAAGGCGAGCAGAGCCGCTAGCCGGGCCTTGTGTTGCACTGTCCGGGCCATCACTGGGCCTCGTGAAGAACGGAGGCGAACGTTTCCGGAGGGCGCCGGCTGAACCGGATACCGTGGCGTTTGAGCATCTCGTTCAGGGTCGTGGGTTTGAGACCGAGTACCTCGGCAGCGCGCTTCTGAACGCCGCCGACCCGGTCGAGGGTTTCGAGGAGGAGCTGCCGTTCCACCTCGGAAATGTACTCCCGCAGCGTAACTCCGTCCTCCAGTGGCGGAACCGAGGCAACCGAGGCCCGCGATGTCCGGCTCCGTACCGCATCCGGCAGCAGCGATACATCGATGTCGTTGTCCGGCGTCAGCACCACCGCCCGCTCGACCGCGTTTTCGAGCTGACGCACGTTCCCGGGCCACGGACAGTCGAGCAGGGCCTGCATGGCGTCGGCGGAGAAAGAGAGCTGGTTCTTCCCGTTCTCGCCCCCGTACTTCCTCAGGAAGTGCTGAGTGAGCGCAGGGATGTCCTCCCGGCGATCCCGCAGCGGCGGGAGGTGGATGCCGATGACATCGAGCCGGAAATAGAGATCCTCGCGGAACTTGCCCTGGTCGGCCAGCCGCTTCAGGTCGGTGTTGGTGGCGGCGATGACCCGGACGTCCACCTTGATGGTCTCGACCCCGCCAAGGTTCATGAACTCCTTCTCCTGAATCACCCGGAGCAGCTTCGCCTGGGTGTCCACGTGGACGGTGCCGATCTCGTCGAAGAAGATGCTGCCGCCGTCGGCAATCTCGAAGAGGCCCTTCTTGGGCGCCACCGCGCCGGTGAAGGCTCCCTTGAGGTGGCCGAAGAGGTTGCTCTCCAGGAGCTCGGGCGGAAGGCTCCCCGAGTGGACGGTGACGAACGGGCGCTTCTTGCGCGGACTGAGGCGGTGGATCGCTTTCGCCACCAACTCCTTCCCGGTGCCGCTCTCGCCGGTGATCAGCACGTTGGACCTGGAGCCGGCGACCTGCTCGATGAGCGCGTACACCTCCTGCATGCGCGGTGACTTCCCGACCAGTTCGTCGAACCGCTCACGGCGGACCAGTTGCTCCCTGAGCGAACGGTTCTCGCGCGCGAGCCGTCGCTGGCGCACGCCGTTCCCGACGAGGTTGAGGACCTCGTCGTTCTTGAACGGCTTGGTCAGATAGTCGAACGCGCCGCACTTGATCGCCGTTACCGCGGTCTCCACCGAGGCGAAGGCGGTGAGCATGACGACCGTGATCTCCGGATCGATCTCCCGGAGACGCTCCAGGACCTTGAGCCCGGAGATGTCCGGGAGCATCACGTCCACCACGGCCAGATCGATCGGTTCCCGATCCACGATCCGAATCCCCTGTTCGCCGTTCTCGGCGAGCCGGACCGAATAGCCGGCCTGACGCAGCAACGCCTCGAGGATCTCCCGCATCACCTGCTCGTCGTCCACGACCAGGATGGTCCCGCGGTTTCGACTCATGGTCAGGACTGGCTCCTAGCCTCTCGGCCGCGCGCACCGGCAGCCTTCGGAACGGCCACGGACGCATCCCCGGGGGCCGGGCGCTGACCCGAAGAATCGGCGGCCGGGAAACGGATGAGGAAACGGGTACCGGTGCTCACGTTGCTTTCGACTTCCATGGCGCCACCGTGTTCCTGGACGATTCCGTAGCTGATCGACAGCCCGAGACCGTTCCCGCCGCTGTTCTTGCGGGTCGAGAAGAAGGGGTCGTAGATCCGCCGGATGTCTTCGGGAGCGATGCCCTCGCCGGTATCGGCGACTTCGGCGATCACCTGTCCACCCTCGCTGCGGGTGGTGAGCGTGAGCCAGCCGCCGGCGGGCATGGCGTCGAACGCGTTCACCGCCAGATTCACGAAGACCTGCTGGAGCTTGTTCTCGTCGCCCCGGAGCGGCGGGAGCGCGGGATCGAGTTCCTTGCGGATACGGATGTGGGAACTCTTCAACTGGTGGTCCAGGAGGGAGAGCACGTCCCCCAGGACCCGGTTGAGGTTCACGATCTGGAAGTCCGTCTGTCCGTGCCGCGCGAAGTTGAGCAGGCCGTTGACGATCTTCGAGGCGCGCTCGGTCTGTTTTTCGATCTTGGAGAGGAGCGGGCGGCGTGGATCGTTCTGTGAGGTCTGGTCCTGCAGCATCTGGGTGAAGCTGGAGATCCCGGTGAGCGGCGTGTTCACCTCGTGCGCGACGCCGGCGGCGAGGACGCCGAGGGAACTCATCTTCTCCCGGAGCTGCATCTCGTTCTCCATCCCGACCCGCTCGGTGATGTCCTCGAAGATGAGGATCGCGCCGTGGCGCTGCCCGGCCCCCGACATGAACGGCGCGGCCTTGACGTTCACGACCCGGTCCCGCCCGTCGGCCGCCCGCAGGTTCAGCCGGGAGATTCCGCCACCCTCACTCCGCGAAAGCCATCTCTCCCCGAGACCGGCGTCGAGTGCCTGGCGCAGAGTCGTCGGGAAGACCGCCGCGTAGGAAGAGTGGGCGACCTCGTGGCGGCTTCGTCCGTAGATGATCTCCATGGACCGGTTCCAGCGGACGACCCGGCCCTTGAGGTCGAGGACCACCACCCCGGCGGCGAGCGACTCGATCGTGTCTTCGCTCTGCTCCCGGAGCGCCACCACCTCCTCGTGCTTGGCCTGGAGCGAGCTGTAGAGGCGCGCGTTCACGAGGGCGGTCGCCGCCTGTGCCGCCACCGTGCGGACCAGGTCCAGATCCTCCGAGGAGAGGTCCTCGCCGTCCACTGTCTCGCCCAGCAGGAAGGCGCCCACCACTTCACCGCGCGCGAAGCAGGGGACGGCGTTCAGGACCCAGACGCCTTCGCGGACCGGCACCGGCATCTGGTAGGTGCGCGCGATCACGCCGGCGCTCAGCCGCTTCCTGACGGATGCGGACGCGATGAATCGCTCGGCAGCGGCGATTTCCGTATCGTCGAGGCCGTGCGCCGCCACGACCCTGAGTTCCGGGACGGCGGTGTCGTGCACGGCGGTGAGCAGCGCCACCCGCTGCATCCGGAAGGTCTCGGCGATGCGCTCCACCAGGCGGTTCGCCAGTGGAACCAGATCGAGTTGGGAGTTCATCTCGCCGGCCAACCGGGCGAGCGCCCGCCGGAAGTCGTAGTGCTCGCGATAGAAGAGCCGGTCGATCAGGCGTTCGGTGCGGGTCCGGAAAGCCGGGACCGCCAGCGCCGCCACGATGGCCGAGAGCACGGCGATGATCAGCGAGTGTTCGTCGCCCCCGAACCAGGTGGTTCCCGCCAGGAAGGCCGCCAGGAAGATCGCCGCGATGCCCAGCATCAAGGAGGCGAGCAGGATCCCGCGCTTGAACAGGACCTCCACGTCCATCAGCCGGTACTTGACGATGGCGTAGGCGAAGGAGAGCGGAACCAGAACCACCGGCACCAGGGAAAGCTCCATTTCCGGCGTCGTGGGAAGCCCACCAAGGTAGGGAACCGCGTAGATCAGCGCGAACGGCAGCATTCCCGCTCCCGTGCCCCAGACGATCCATTTGAGCTGCTTCGAGACCGTGACGCTTTCGGCGTTGCGATACGCGTCCACGAACGCCGCGAACGCCGCGAGGGAATAGAGCGCCCACGCCACGGGTTCGAGGCGGTCCACCACGAACTCGCTGCCGGTGATGACCCCGCCCCCCGGACTGAACGGCGAGAAATAGAGGATGCGGGAGCCGACCGAGAGCCCGAGGAGGGCGATGGACGGCGCGTACGCCCAATGGAGCAACTTCGGCCACCGCTCCAGGAATCGGCTGCGATTCGGGAAGGTAAGCGCGAAGTGGAGGAATACCGGAGGGAAGAACAACACCCCGATCCGGTCGAGCCAGAAGAAGAGGTGATCGAACAGATCCAGTTCCCCGGTGAACGAGAACGAGAACGCGAGCAGCCACAGGAGACAGAGCCCGTAGAAGTGGGCCGACGCCGACGCGCCGCGGCGGAAGGCGTAGACGAAGGTGCCGACCCCGCCGGCGAAGATCCCTACCGTCGCCAGGAACAGATAGAGCGAGACATTCCCGGTCGGGAGAGGCGCGACCGAGAGCGTCATCCCGCGGCGCTCCCCCTCCCGGATCAGGACGTAGCGCAGGCGCGAACCCTCCGAAGCATCGTCGAGCACGGCGCGGACATCGGCCGCGCTGTCCACCTCGATCGTCGTGCCGCTGCTCCGGTCGGTGATGACCTGGAGCGCGTCCCCCACTGCGATACCGGCCTGGTCCCCCGCCCCACCCTCTTCCACGCGCATGGCGACCACCCGGCCGAGCTCGTCACCCCAGAGCACGCCATCGTCCATGACCCCGGAAACCACCTGACGCGCGACGTTCGTCACCGCGAGGGCGAGCAGCAGCGCGGTCGCGGCTACGGCGAGGGTGGAGCGGGTGACGCCGCGGAGGAGGGGCATGCCGTCAGTCACCGGTCAGTGGAGGAACCGCCGGAACCCGCCATCTTATCCAATGTGACGGATTGGCGTCGGGGGATTCAATGGATTGGATGGAAAGCGCAAGGGGAGCAAGGAGCGCAAGGAGCGCAAGGAGCGCCGGTCTCCAGACCGGCATCGCGGCCGGAGGCCGCGAAACGCACGCCGCTGCCCAGCCAGATCGCGTGAGCCCAACCGGGGACGGCACAACGCTCCCGGGACACGCCGGGCGCGTGGCGCCATGCCCGCTGGCGCTTGCGCCATGCGGAGAACTGAATACGGGAGTTTCGCCCGCTGCGCGGGCGATGCCGGTCTGGAGACCGGCGCTCCTGAACTCCCTAGAACCTGACCGCGAGGCCGCCCACGACGCGACGGGGCGCGTGGGCTACCGCGATCTCGTCCAGCAGGGACCGTCCCAGCATCTCCCGGAAGAAGAGATCGCGGACCGCGAGCGACAGCTCCCACTCGGTCCCGCTCCAGTCCGCGAAGGGGATGAGCTGGACCAGCTCCACATCGAAGCGCGCCGTGTGCTCGTCGGCGGCCGAGAGAGCCGGATGCGCCGGAGTCAGACCGGGATGGCGGATCACGCGGTACGCCGCGGCCAAACGGGTCCCCGAGGGACGAACCCGCGCCACCACTTCAGCCGAGAGGTCGTGGACGACCGCGGTGCCTCCGACCGGCAGCAGGAAGCGGGCCGCGTTCGTGACGTCCGGACCGCCCGGGCCCACGAAGCCGAGGGGACCGGCGGGCCCTTCGAGCGCTGCGTCCCCGCCCGGGTTCCGGACAGCCGCCACCAGCCAGGAAACCCGGCCGCCGAGATCGAGCCGCCGGTGCACCTGCCCCATCTCCCGAATCCAGTCGAAAGCGAACCCCGTCGAGGAATAGTCACCGGCGTTCGAGACATCGAAACGCCCTCCCGACACCGGGCCCGATTCGAACGTGCGCAGCAGCTGGTCGGTGGTGACCTCCCGGAACAGCCGCGCCGCGAGGACATGGTTCGGAGACGCCTCGAACTGGACGCCGGCCTGGTAGCGGGTGTTCCGCTGGGCGGCCTCCGAGCCGAACCAGGACGGATCAAGGGCGAGCAGGTCCCCGTGCGCCACCCGGGACAAGAGCGCGGAGTCTTCGCCGATCGGGCCGTCCACCCGGACCGCCACCCCGCCCATCAGCGTCCAGTCCTCGGCCGCCCGGTACTCCAGGACCGCCCGCGGCGCGAGACCCCGGTGTCCGGTCAGGTACGAGAAGCGGCGATAGGTCAGTCCGGTGCTCAGGCTGGCCCGTCCGAGCGTGAAGTCATCGGCGACGAACACCGCGCCGTCCCATTCGGCCTGCGGTTCCTGGAGCAGCGCCAGATTCAGGATGGGCGCCGCCGGCGGGCGGTAATCGGGAGCATCGCCGTAGACGTGGCGCTGATAGGCGATCCCGGCAGCGAACTGGTGTCCGTCGAACTCCTCCATCGTGTAGGAGAGGTTCGCCGCCCAGGACGCGAACGCCGACTCCATCAGGCGAGCCTCGGCCTCCCAGCTGCCGCGCGCCGTAGACGGCAGTTCGAACCGCGTGTAGGCGATGCCGGAATCCACCGCCCGGCTCTCGGGAAGCCCGAGCGAGCTGCCCGACGCGGCGAAGAAGCCGAACTCACCTTCCAGGGAAGCGAGCGCCGGGAAGCGGGATCCGTCGTTCCACGGGCCTTCCCAGATGTTGTCGAAATCGATTCCGGCGCGCCGGTCCTTCAGGACATTGCGTCCGCCGCGCTGCAGCAGCCAGCGGAGTTCCGAAAGCGTGCCGGTCCCCTGTTCCGATCCGATGGCGGCCATCTGGATCAACAGGGTGTCCGCCAGGGACGCGCCGCTGCGAACCAGCACCTGCGCCCGCGGCGAAGGGAGGAATCCCGCCAGGTAGGCGCGCAGGCTGTAGAGCCCGGGAGACGCTTCGCCGACCTCGAACCGGCCTTCCTCATCGGTGACCGCGAAGCGGGCCGCGCCGTCGTCGCTGTCCGTCGCGAAGACGGAAACCAGGGCTCCCGGCAAGGGGTTCCCGTCCTCGCTCGCCACCACGCCGGAAATCTGGGCCAGGACAACGACCCCGGCGGACGCCAGACCCGCCTCGTTGGCTTCCAGGCCAGCCGGCGGCTCCGCGAAACCGGCGCCCGGAACGCCGAGGGCCGGGGTGGCCACCATCAATCCCCCGATCGCCAGGCAGAGGGCGCGACGCCCATTCCCGCCGATATTCCGGGGACTCATACCCGGGTAGTCAATCGCGCCACCCCCCCGTTGTCAAACGGCAAACACCACCGGAATTCGCGGCCGGTGATCGGTCCCCGGACTGCTATCTTTCGTAACGTCATGAAGTTGCCGGCCCAGCGCCGCTTCCGCCGCACGTCGCGAGGGCGACCGGACTCTCCGGCCGCAACGGCCCGGACGGTGGAATCCGGTCCATGACGCGGCGGATGGACGAGAGCGACACCTGGATCGACCGGATCGCCGCCCGGGAGATCCTCGATTCGCGGGGGAATCCGACCGTGGAAGCCGAGGTGTGGCTCGTCGGGGGCGCCAGCGGACGGGCCGCGGTGCCTTCCGGAGCGTCCACCGGCCGCCACGAAGCCGTCGAACGCCGGGACCGGGACGAAGAGCGCTACCGGGGACGGGGCGTACGGGGAGCGGTCAGGGCCATCGAGGAGCAGATCGGCCCCGAACTCGCCGGCGAGGACGCCGCGGACCAGGCGACCGTGGACCGGCTGATGATCGAGCTCGATGGCTCCGAAGATCGGTCGCGGCTCGGGGCGAACGCCATCCTGGCCGTGTCGCTCGCGAGCGCCCGGGCAGCGGCGGCGGCCGCGGGACTGCCCCTCTACCGGTCGCTCGGCGGTGCGATCGCGGACACCCTGCCGGTTCCCTACTTCAACGTGCTGAACGGGGGCGCCCATGCCGACAACGCCCTGCTGGTCCAGGAATTCATGGTGGCCCCGCTGGGCTTCGGCTGCTTCTCGGACGCGCTCCACGCGGGAGTCGCCGTCTATCAGGAACTGCGCGACGTTCTGACGAAGCGCGGCCACTCGACGGCGGTAGGCGACGAGGGCGGGTTCGCCCCGGCGCTAGCGGACGCGGGCGAGGCGCTGGGACTGTTGGTGGAGGCGGTCGAGAGCGCCGGCTTCGTCCCCGGCGAGCAGATGGGATTGGCCCTCGACGTGGCGGCCACCGAGTTCGCGGACGAGAACGGCTACCGCTTTCCCGCGGACGGCGCCGCACAAGCGGCTTCCGCGATGATCGAGACCTACGCCGCCTGGCTGGACCGGTTTCCGGCGCTGCTCTCCATCGAGGACGGACTCGCCGAGGACGACTGGGAGGGCTGGGCGGAACTGACTGCGACGCTGGGCGATCGCGTGCAACTGGTGGGGGACGACCTCTTCGTCACCCAGGAAGGACGGCTGCAACGGGGGATTCGAGAGAGAGCGGCCAACGCCATCCTGATCAAGCCGAACCAGGTGGGAACCCTGACGGAGACGGTGCAGGTGGTCCAGGGAGCGCTCCGGGCCGGCTTCGGGGCCATGCTGAGCCACCGGTCCGGCGAGACCCCGGACACCGCGATCTCCCACCTCGCCGTCGCCACCGGGGCCGGCCAGATCAAGGCCGGAGCGCCCTGCCGCGGGGAACGCGTCGCGAAGTACAACGAACTCCTCCGCATCGAGGAAGAGCTCGAGGAACGCGGGCGCCTCTGGCCGCATCCCCGCGGGCGGTAGTCCGCATCTGCATGGAACAGCCCTTCCGGATCCGCCAGTACCCGCTGGAGACCGGCGCGCTCGAGATCCAGTTCATCGAGGAGTTCTTCGGTGAATTCGACCGGAAGAAGACCGCCACCGAGATCCGCGAACGACTCGAAGGACGCGAACACGGGATCTTCATGGTGGAGGCGAGCCTCCCGGAGGAGCCCACGCGTTTCGCGCCGGTCTCCTACCGGGTGGCCCACGAAATCCGGAGCGGGGAGACCGACCCGGAGCTCGCGGACCTGGTCGAACGCCTGCGCGAAGCGGTCCGGTTCTCGGGGCAGCGGGTCCTCTATGCCTGGCTCGGCGGGACGAGGAGCGACTGGCGCGGACAGGGCCATTTCCGAGCGCTCGACGAGTTCCAGGAGGAATGGGCCATCGAGCAGGGTTTCCGGGAGATCGTGGTCAAGACCAAGAACCGCTACTACGAGATGCGCAGCACCCTCACCCACCTGCACTTCGACGTGGTCAAGTACGAACCGCACCCGATCCACAACGGCGATTCCAAGGTGTACCTGTCGAAGCGGCTCGGCGGCGGCGTGCGCCGGCCGCGCCGGGGGTCGCTGGCCCGCTACCTCGAAGTCTGACAAGCCCGCCGCCGGAAGGCTGCGGTATCTTCGGCAGCCAGTCCTTCGGGAGGATTCGGGTATGTCGAAAGGAAACACACGCACTGTCGCGGCAGTTCTCGCCCTGCTGACCGCACTCTCGGTCCCCGCCGCCGCCGAGGTCGTGGGGTTCGAGATCCGCGAACGCTCCGACGTGCTCGGAGGGAAGAGCTTCGGCCTCGCGGGCGCCTACGAGCAGATCATCGGGGTCGTCCACTTCGCCTTCGATCCCGAAAACGACGCTAACCGGATCATCACCGACATCGCCCTCGCGCCCCAAAACGCCGACGGGAAGGTCGAGATGTCCGCCGACTTCCACCTGGTCCGCCCCAAGGTCATGGGAAAGAGCCGGGGCACCCTGCTGCACGAGGTGAACAACCGCGGGCGGAAGGGGATGCTCGGCTACTTCAACATGGCCCAGGGAAGCCTCGCCCCGACCACCGAGGCGCACTTCGGCGACGGGTTCCTGATGCGGCACGGATTCACGCTGCTCTGGCTGGGCTGGCAGTGGGACGTCCCGGACGACGACCCGCTCCGGATGCGGATGCACCCGCCGATCGCGACGAACCCGGACGGCTCCGCCATCGAGGGGCTGGTGCGGGCCGACTTCGTGGTCCGGAGCGCCGTCGACCACCACACGCTGGCCGACCGCAACCACCGGCCCTACCGGGTCAAGGATCCGGAAGACACCGTCAACGTGCTGACCGTGCGCCACCGGGTCGAGGACGAGCGCGAGGTCATTCCGCGCGACGAATGGGGCTTCGGCCGGATCGAGAACGGCTCGGTGGCGCCCGACGACGGCGCGGTCTACCTGAAGGGCGGTTTCCAGCCGCACCGGATCTACGAGGTCGTGTACCGCTCCCACAACCCGCCGCTGGTGGGGCTCGGGCCGGCCGGCATCCGGGACTTCGTGACCCTGCTCCGCCACGACGGATCGGAGGAACTCGGAATCGCCCGGGGCGACATCACGAGCGCCATCAGCTTCGGGGTCTCCCAGAGCGGCCGCTTCCTGCGGACCTTCATGTTCTACGGGTTCAACAGCGACGAACAGGGACGCCGGGTGCTCGACGGCGTGATCTCGGACGTGGCGGGCGGCGGCCGCGGCAGCTTCAACCACCGCTTCGCGCAGGCCTCCCGGGACGCCCATCCCTACATGAACCAGTTCCACCCGACGGACATCTTTCCGTTCACCGACGTGGAGCAGACGGATCCGGAGACCGGGCTCACCCTGGGACTGCTGACCCGGCAGCGGGAGGCGTTCTATCCGCGGGTCTTCTACACGAACTCCTCGTACGAATACTGGGGCCGCGCCGCGAGCCTCATCCACACCACGATCGACGCCAGCGAGGACGCCCGGATTCCGGACCACGTCCGCGTCTACATGTACGCGGGCACCCAGCACGGCCCCGCAGGGTTCCCCCCGGGCGTGACGATCGGGCAGCAGCGCGCCAACCCCAACAACTTCCGCTGGGGACAGCGGGCGCTCCTGCTCGCCATGGACCGCTGGACCCGGGACGGGGGGACGCCTCCGCCGAGCCAGTACCCGAGCATCGAGGACGGCACCGCGGTCGCGGCGGAGAACCTCGGATTCCCGAAGATCCCCGGGGTGGGGTTCTCGGACCGCGTCCACTACGCCTACCGCGCGGACTACGGCCCCGACTTCCTGACGAAGGGGGTGGTGACCCAGGAACCGCCGGCCATCGGCAGGCGGTTCCCGATCCGGGTTTCGTCCGTGGACGAGGACGGGAACGAGGTCGCCGGCATCCGCCTGCCGGAAATCACGGTTCCTCTCGCAACGTACATGGGCTGGAACCTGTTCAACGCGGAATCCGGACCCCCGGACGAGATCTCCAGCATGGCCGGTTCCTTCGTGCCGTTCCCGAAGGACGCCGCCGCGGCGCAGGCCGCCGGCGACCCGCGGAAATCCGTCATGGATCGCTATTCGAGCCGGGAGGACTACCTCGGGCAGTTCACCGAAGCCGCGCTCGAGCTGATCGAGGCCGGCTATCTGCTCGGCGAGGACCTGCCGGCGCTCACCCGCCACGCTCTGGAGTTGTGGGACCACGTGACGGGAGGGGAGGTTTCGGCTTCGCAGTAGCCGATGGCCTTCCCCCGCCCCGTCGCCGCTGCCACGCGGTTCTGCTCCGCCGCAACCGGTCGGTATGAGGTGTTCGACCTGACGTTGCCCGGGAGGACGGAGAGCATCACGATCCGGAGCCGCTGGACCCGCAACTCTCCGTAGGGCGATCCGGAGGGCGGCGCCGGCGAACCCGATTCCCACAGGGAACCGGGCCGAACCCGGGCGAACCGTGGTTCAATCCGCAGGATGCGAACCCCCGCCGTGCTGGCAGCGCTCGCGCTGGCGCTCGGGGTCTCGTGCTCCCCGGACGACGGGTCCGGCCCCATCGTCATCCGGCTCGGCCACATCGGGTTTCCCGATTCGCCCTTCGACTACGGGGCGCGGCATTTCAAGGAACTGGTCGAAGCGCGCTTCCCGGGCCAGGTCGAGATCCGCATCTTCGGCACCGGCCAGCTCGGCGAGGACAAGGAGATGCTCGAGGGGCTCCGCCTGGGCACGCTCGAGATGCACATTCCCTCCTCGGTGATGCATTCCGTGGCGCCCGAGTTCGGCATTTTCGACCTGCCCTTCCTGATCGAGGACCGGGACCACTTCGAGCGGGTCGCCGCCAGCGAGATCGGCAGGGGTCTCGAGGAGACCCTCCGGCGAGATCACGGACTCACCCTGCTCGCCTTCTGGGAGAACGGGTTCCGGGTCATCACGAACAACGTCCGCCCGGTGGTGACGCCCGCCGACCTGGAGGGCATCCGGCTCCGCACGCCGAAGGACCCGGAGCGCGTCCGCCTCTTCGAGACCCTCGGCGCGAGCCCGGCGTCCATGAGCTTCGGAGAGGTCTTCTCGGCGCTCCGTCAGGGGGTGGTGGACGGGCAGGAGAACCCGCTCGCCCAATTGACGGCGGCGCGGCTCCACGAAGTGCAGAGCTACCTGTCGCTCTCGAACCACGTCTACACGCCGGCCTACCCGGTGATGCAGACCGCGTGGCTCGAGAGCCTGCCCCCGGAGCTGCAGACCGGACTTCGGGAGGCGGCGATCGAGACCGGCGACTGGCTCCGGGATTTCCTGGCCCAGGAGGACACGCGCCTGCTCGCCGGACTCGAAGACCAGCTCGCCGTGAACGAAGTGGACCTCCCGGCCTTCGCCGCGGCGGCGGCGCCGGTCTTCGAGCACTACGAGGAGCGCTTCGGCGCCGGGTGGATCGAAGCGGCGCGGGACCTGGCGCCCTGATCGAGGGAGGCGAACGCCGGGATCCCCTGGCGGTTGTCTGTTCGCTGCTGCTCGCGGCCATCGCGGTGCTGTGCCTCGTCGAGGTCACGTTGCGGTACGGGTTCGGCGGCGGACTCGGCTTCTACGACGAACTCGCCGGCTTCGCCCTCGTCTGGCTCACCTTCCTGGGGGCGGTCCTCGCGCGCCGGGACGGGGCCCACATCGGCATCCGGGACCTGGTGAGCCGCCTTGCGCCCCGTCCGCGGCGGATCGCCCGGATCCTCGAACACGCGGCGGTCCTCGCCCTCCACCTCGTCCTCGCCTGGTTCGGGACCGTGCTGGTGCTCCGCTTCCTCGGCGAACGCTCGATCACCATGCCGATTCCGATGGGCGCCTTCTACCTGGTCCTGCCGCTCTTCGCATTGCTGACCGCGGCCATGGAGGCGCGGCGGCTCCTCGCGCTGATTCAACGGCCGGAGAACGGATCATGATCGGTCCTTCTGCGCACCTCGCCGGTCACCAAAAACGGCGGAACAGCTTGGAACGCCGACCTCTGGTCGGCATGCGGCCCGCAGGGCCGCAGAGCGCGCGGCGCTCAGCGTGGGGAAGGCACGTACGGCTTGGAACGCCGACCTCCGGTCGGCGCCGCGGGCCGAAGGTCCGCGAAGTACGTGCCGCTATCCGCCCTGGGCGACAGAGGTCCGGAGACGTCCAGTCTGTTGCGTTGCACCGAAGGAAGAGCCCCGTCGGGGACGTCAGCGTTGCGCCGTGCGCGGTGCGGAGCACCGCGCGTGCCGACCGGAGGTCGGCGTTCCAGGCCGACGGCGCCATGACGGCTGTTGGCCGACCCGCGGGACTCCATTTTCGCGGCAACTGATCCGGGACCATGGAAATCCTCGTTGCGCTGATCGCCGCCATCGCCTTCATCCTGGTCGGGATCCCGATCGGGTACGTGCTGATCGCGGCGTCGGTGCTCGCGATCTGGCTCACCACGAACACCCCGCTGGTGGTGGTCCCGCTCCGCCTCTTCAACGGGACCGACTCCTTCCCGCTGGTCGCGATTCCCCTGTTCATCCTCGCCGGGGCGCTCATGAACCACGCCGGCATTTCCCGGCGCCTCACCGACTTCGCCGCGGCGCTGGTCGGCTGGATGCGGGGAGGCCTGGCGATGACGACCACGGCGTCCAGCATGCTGTTCTCCGAGATGTCCGGGTCGGCCGTCGCCGACGCGGCGGCGCTCGGGAGCGTCCTGATTCCGGCGATGAAGGAACGCGGCTACCCGGCCGCCTTCGCCGCCGCGGTGCTCTCGGCGTCAGCGACCATCGCGATCCTCATTCCGCCGTCCATCCCGATGATCCTCTTCGGCGCGGTTACCGGGGCCTCCATCGCGCGCCTTTTCCTTGCCGGGTTCGTCCCGGGAGTGCTCGCCGGCGCCTTCATCATGCTGGTGAGCCGGTGGCTCGCGCGCCGGGGAGGCTTCGGCGATTCGGAACCCTTCCGCCTGCGGCGCGCCGGAACCGCGGCCCGGGCGGCGGCCTGGCCGCTGCTCATCCCGGCGATCATCCTCGGCGGCATTTTCCTCGGCTGGTTCACCGCCACCGAGGCAGCCGCGGTCGCGGTCTTTCTCGCGCTCCTGATGGGAGTGGTCGGCTACCGCACCGTCCGGTTCGCGGCGATCCGGGAAGCGTTCACCGAATCGGCCCGGCAGACCGCGGTCGTCATGCTGCTGGTCGCCGGATCGGCCATTCTCGGCTGGTACCTCGCCAACCAGCAGGCCCCGGAGCGGCTGACGGCGTGGGTGCTGTCCCTGGCCGACGCTCCCTGGGCGGTCGCGCTGATCCTGAACGGCGTCCTGCTGCTGGCCGGAACCATCCTCCACAGCGCCGCCGCCATCGTGCTCCTCGTGCCCATCCTGTTGCCGCTGGCCGAGTCCGCGGGGATCGGCACCGTGCACTTCGGCATGATGGTCACCGTGAGCCTCGCGGTGGGCCAGCAGACGCCCCCGGTGGCCTCGGTGCTGATCACCACCTGCTCCATCGCCAAGACCGAGATCTCGGAGGTGATGAAGGTCAACGTGTTCTTCATCGCGGCGCTGCTCGTGGTGCTCGGGATCGTCACGTTCTGGCCGGAAGCGAGCCTCTTCCTTCCGGACCTGATCCTCGGGGAAACCGGAAGTTAGGGCGCAGTCGGCTGCTAAAATCGGCGGTCCTGCCGGAAGGCGGAGCGTCATCTCTCCTTCCATGACCTGGGTTGGGGCTGTGGCGCAACTGGGAGCGCGCGTGAATGGCATTCACGAGGTCACGGGTTCGATCCCCGTCAGCTCCACCAGGGGGTGGACCTTGCGAAACAGTCACGAGATGACCTGCTCTCGTGGCGGGCCGTCGCCCGTTGGCACACCCAGTGGGAGGCCGCTATCCGTCCGTCGGCCCGCCGGCTCGCCAGCCGGGTCTCGGCGCCGGGCCAGCCGGTCACGGCGTCTGTCGGCGGTGCGCCGTGGCCTCGTCGCCGTGCCGCTCCTCGCGGCGTCGGCGTGCGGAAGCGACGTCGAAGAGGTCCCGGACGTCGTGCTCGCGCGCCACGTCTACACGGACCTCTACGACGCCTACCCGGGCATCCCGTCGCCTGCCGGCGACCGGGTCGTATTCGCCGACTACGCCGCGGGCGCCAGGTCGCTGGCGGTCTACGACGTGGCAACCGGGGTCGGCCGCGTGGTGACGACGAGGCCGGCAGGACGGTCGCGGGTGACCTGGTCGCCCGACGGTTCGCGCGTCGTGTACGTCGACCGCCGGCCCGAAACCCACGGGGTCTGGACCCTGGACCCGGCCAGCGGCCAGGAGTCGCGCATCGTGGATCCCGGGGACGCACGCATCGACTATCCGCGACTGCTGCCTGACGGGACCGTGACCGCGCTTCGACACGCGGGCGCCGATACGGCGTGGGTCGCGTACGCGCCGGGACTCGACCCCGCGACGGTGCTCACAGGCGATGCCGGCGGCTGGGCCGCGCCGGTGCGATCTCCCGACGGGCGCACGGTCGCGCACCTTCAGGTCGCGAGCGGCTACCGCGCGGACCTGGCGGTGACGGAGATCGCGACGGGCGAGACGCGCACCCTCGCCGCCGACCTCCGGTTCGGATGGGACAGCCGCGTGGAGTGGTCCCCCACCGGCAGCGCGCTTTATCTCGCGGCGGCGGGGCTCGACGACCCGCTCCTGGGCGGCTGGCGCGTGCGGCTGGACGGCGCCCCGGCCGAACGGCTGGCGCCTGGCGACCACGACGTGCTCGCGGTCACGCCGCTCGCCGACGGGCGCGTCGCTCTCAGCGTGTACCGGACGCGCACCGCGGTGGGCCTCGTTCCGGTGACCGGAGGGGAACCCATCGATGTGACAACGGCAGGTCCCGCGAGCGCCTTCCTGCCTTCCTGGCGCCCCGACGGGAGAGCGCTCGGTTTCATCACGTTCTCCTGGCGACGCCTCCGCATGCCCGTTGACTTCGACCTCGGCGTCCTCGACCTCGACGCGGAGGGCGCCCCGGCCGGCGCGGTCCGAACGCTTCTCTCCGAGGAGCACGAAGACTATGGCGCCGCGTGGTCGCCGGACGGCCAGTGGCTGGCGTTCCAGGGGCACCAGCAGCAGAGCGACGACATCTGGATCGTCCGGCTTGGCGGGAACGAGCGACCCAGGCGGCTCACGCGGTTCGGACCGGGCGCGGACACCGGAGAGCCGGACTGGAGTCCGGACGGGCGGACGCTCGCCTTCAGCAGTCACGGCCCGCCAGGCGAGGAGAACCCAGGGTCCGTGTACACGATCGCCGTCGACCCCGCTACCGGGCTCGCGGCCGGCGACCCCGTCCGCGTCCCGCTCGACGGGTTCGAGGGCTACGCCATGGGAGGCCGCTTCTCGCCGGACGGGGAACGGCTGGCTTTCTACGGACGCTCGCTCGAGGACGGACGCGTCACCGTTTACACCGTGCCGGCAGCCGGTGGGACCCCCACGGCGGTCCTCTCCTTCGTCAATGGCGAACCCTACAGCGCGCCCGAATGGAGCGCCGACGGCGCGTCGCTCTTCTACTCGCGCAACGACGGCTTCGGGCCCTTCCAGGTGTGGCGGGTGGACATCGCCACCGGCGCGACGGAACAGGTGACGACCGGCGTGCTCGGCGCGCTCCAGCCAAGCGTGAGCCCCGACGGACGCACGCTCGCGGTTACCATGCGTGAGGCCGCCATCGAGGTCGTCGCGCTCGCCACCGGGAGCACTGACGCCGGAGATGGGGCCAGCGGTCGGTGAACCGGTGACCCGCCAGGCTCCCGGTTCGCCTCTCCGGAAGCGCATGGGGTCTGGCGGCCTCCGCGGACTTCAAATCCGTTGATTCCGGGTTAGTCCCCGGGATGGTGGGTTCGATTCCCACACGCTTCCGCCAGAGTGGCGTGATTTGTCACCGGGGGCGGATACAGTGCCGCTTAGCCGCGAGACTTCCGCACGGTTCGGACTTCTCCGGCGCCTGATTCCAGACTATGAAATCGGCTTCCATTCAGGACGGTCCCGGCACCGGCTCCGGCGGTTCCGGGGTCGCCCTCACGGCGCCCGAGCGGCGCGCCGCGATCCGGTCGCTGGTGGCCGAACTCGATGCCGGCGCCGCGCTCCGGGGAGTTACCGCGCTCCGCCATTTCCCGGCGGAACCGGGCGACTACCGGGACTTCCCGGAGCACCTCGACGCCCGCCTGCGCGACGCCTATCGCCGCCGGGGCGTCGAGCAGCTCTATTCCCACCAGCGGGAGGTGCTCGACCGGGTCGAGGCCGGGGAAAGCGTCGCCGCGGTCACCCCGACCGCTTCCGGCAAGACGCTTTGCTACAACGCGCCGGTCCTCAACCGGATCCTCCGGGAGCCCGACGCCCGCGCGCTCTACCTCTTCCCCACCAAGGCGCTCTCCCAGGACCAGAAGAAGGAGATCCTGCAACTGGTCGGGGAATTGAAGGACCTGCTCGGGGAGGACGTCCGCGCCGACGTCTACGACGGGGACACCCCGGGAGACGCCCGGCGCAGCATCCGCACCCGCGCCCACATCGTGGTCACGAATCCGGACATGCTCCATGCGGGCATCCTTCCCCACCACACGAAGTGGGCCAAGCTCTTCGAGAACCTGCGCTTCGTCGTCATCGACGAAATGCACACCTACCGAGGGGTGTTCGGCAGCCATCTTGCCAACCTGCTCCGGCGGCTCCGCCGGGTGTGCGCCCACTACGGCGCGGACCCCCGGTTCATCCTCAGCTCCGCCACCATCGCGAATCCCCGCGAGCTGGCGGAAGGGCTCACCGAACGCCCCATCGCGCTCGTGGACCGGAGCGGCGCCCCCCGGCCGGAACGCTTCTTCCTGTTCTACAACCCCCCGGTGGTGAACCCGGAACTCGGGATCCGCCGCTCGGCGCTCGGCGAGACGCGCCGGATCGCCGGGGGTTTCCTGAAGGGCGACCTGCAGACGATCGTCTTCGCCCGCTCCCGCACCCAGACCGAAGTGCTCGTCAAGTACCTGAAGCAGGACATCGAGACCCGACCCGACCGGAGCGACCGGATCCGCGGCTACCGGGGCGGCTACCTGCCGAAGAAGCGGCGCGAAATCGAGGACGGCATCAAGAACGGGAGCGTCCTCGGCGTCGTCTCCACGAACGCGCTGGAACTGGGGATCGACATCGGCAGCCTCGACGTCGCGGTGATCTCCGGCTACCCGGGAACCATCGCCTCCACCTGGCAGCAGGCTGGGCGGGCCGGACGCCGCGGCGGTACCGCGGCGGCGGTGCTGGTGGCGAACTCGACGCCCATCAACCAGTTCGTCATCCAGCACCCGGACTACTTCTTCGAAGGGACGCCCGAACGGGGGCTGATCAATCCGGAGAACCTGCAGGTCCTGATCGAGCACCTCAAGTGCGCCGCCTTCGAGCTGCCGTTCCGCAAGGGGGAGAGGTTCGGCGACGAGAACCTGGAAGAACTGCTGGGGGTGCTCGAGGAGGAGAGGATCCTCTACCGGGCCGGCGACCGGTGGTTCTGGACGGCCGATTCCTATCCGGCGAACAGCGTCAGCCTGCGCTCCATCAGCTCCGACAACTTCGTGGTGCACGACCGCGAGAGCGGACGCGTCATCGCGGAGGTGGACTTCGTGAGCGCCCATTCGACCCTCCACGAGAAGGCCATCTACATGCTCGAGAGCGACACCTACTACGTCGAGCAACTGGACCACCAGGAGCGCCGGGCCGAGGTCCGTCCCATCGAGAGCGACTACTACACGGACGCGGTCACCCACACCAAGGTCACGATCCTCGACACCTTCGACGAGGCGCCGGAACCGTCCTCGCCGGCGGCCCACGGCGAGGTGCACGTCGTCAAGCAGGTGGTCGGCTTCAAGAAGATCAAGTTCTTCACGGGCGAGAACGTGGGCTCCGGCGAACTCGACATGCCCGCCGTCGAGATGCACACCACCGCGTTCTGGCTCGAGGCCCCGCCCGAGGTGCTGGCGGCGGTTCCCTTCGGTCCCGAAGACCGCCGGGACGGCATCCGCGGGATCAGGAACGCGATGCGCGCGGTGGCGACCACCTTCCTCATGTGCGAGGCCCACGACATCGGGTCCGCCATCGGGACGGGCTCGCGGGACGCCGGGCCGCCTCACCCGGGACCCGGGGAAGCGGAACCCGGTCCAACGGATGCGGTGACCCGGATCTTCATCTACGACAACTATCCGGGAGGCATCGGTTTCTCGGAGCCGCTCTGGGAGTCCCGGGCCACGCTGCTCGCCGAGACGCTCGGCCTGATCGAGCGCTGCCCCTGCCAGGCGGGATGTCCGTCGTGCGTCGGGCCCGTGGGGGAGATCGGCCGCCACGGCAAGGCGGCGGCGCTGGCGATTCTCGAGGGAATCCGGAACCGCGAGGAGGCGGCGTCCGCCTCGGCCCCGGCAGACGCCGCCTGACGCCGTCCATGGCCCGCGACCGAACCGGCCTTGCGGAACGGATCCGGCGGAGCCGGGCGCGCATCGTCCACTCCGGCCCGGCTCCCGCGGCGCCTGCCGCGACGCCGGTCCCCGAACCGGAGCCTCCACCGCTTCCGGCCGCGGCGGAAGGAACGGCCGGGGACGACAAGCGGACCCGGCTGGCGCGGGCGCGGGAACTCATCCGGCGGACCGAAAGCGGCTGGAAGGAGTTGCGCGTCGGGTCCGCCGAGAGTCCGGGAGCGCATCCGGAGCCGGACCGGCCGGCGCTTCGCGAGACCTGGGGTGATGGCGCTTCCGCGGGACGCTGGTTGGGTAGGGAAGAAACGGCGGACACGCCGGAGGCCGGAGATTCGGCGCCCCGGCAGGAGGAACCCTTCTCGCGGGAGGACCACGACTTCCCGCTGGGCTCCCGTTACGGCGGTGCAACCCTCCTCCGGCTCACGGAGGTCGCGGAGGAGGAGTGCGCGCGCCTCCAGATCCGCCCGGAGGAGCCCGGCGTGGACCTGTCCCGGGCGCTCTTCCTGGACACCGAGACCAGCGGACTGGCGGGCGGCACCGGCACCTTCGCCTTCCTGATCGGGGTCGGCCATGTGGAGGAAGACCGTTTCCGGGTCACCCAGTTCCTCATGCGCAGCCCGCTGGGAGAGGCCGCCATGCTCGAGGAACTGGCGGTCCTGGCCGCCGGCCGCCGTGACCTCGTGACCTACAACGGGGGCAGTTTCGACCTCCCGCTGCTGGAAACCCGTTTCGCCCTGAACGGCGTGCCTTCCCCCTTCCGGGACGCCCGCCATCTGGACCTGCTCCACCCGGCCCGCCGGCTGTTCAAGCCGCGGCACGAGAACGCCCGCCTCACCACGCTGGAGCGCGAAGTTCTCGAGGTCGAGCGCGATGACGACATCCCGGGAGACCGGATCCCCCAGGTGTTCTTCGACTTCCTCCGCTACGGCGACCACCCCGCCATGGACTCGGTGCTGGCGCACAACCGCTACGACATCGTCACGCTGGCCGCGCTCGCGCTCCGGGCGCTCGAGCGGATGGACGGCGACTGGCACAGCGACGACCCCGCGGACCTGCACGGCGCGGGACACCACTTCTGGCGCCGGGGAGAATCGGAGGTCGCGATCCCGCTTCTGGAGCGGGCGCTGTCCGCCGGTCTTTCGGGCCGGAACCGAGACCGCTGCCTGCTTGACCTCGGCGAGCGGCGGAAGCAGCTCGGCGACTGGACCGGCGCGATCGACCTCTGGCGGCAGGTCAGCATCGTGGATTCCCGGGAGCGGCTGGACGCGCTCGTGTGGTTCGCCAAGCACGAGGAACACCAGCGGAAGGATCCGGCCCGGGCCCTCACCCACGTCGAGGACGCCCTCGAACGGCTCCCGCGGATCGAGATGGGCCGGGAAACGAGCCGCCGCTACCGGAAAGAGCTGGAAAGGCGCGCCGCCCGGCTCCAGAAGAGCCTGGGCTGACTCCGGGGCAAGGAAAGCGACCGGGCGGTCAAGGGGCCGGAGAGCCCCGATACGCCTTGTCCCGCGCGCCAACTCGTACCACCAACACAATCAATTCCTCGTCCTTTACCTCGTAGATCACTCGGTAGCGCCCGACGCGAACCCGGCGCAGTCCACGCAGTCCACCCTTCAGGACCTTGCCCTGGAGAGGCTCGTGAGCCAGGTCATCAATCGCCGCGGCAACCCTGTGCCGGTCGGCGAGATGGATTCGTTCCAGGTCCTTCGCGGCGCTACGTTTGATCCGAACCGAATAGATCACGCTTTACCTCATCCCAGTCGAGCACCGGATCTCCGGGGTCGCGGAGTCGCTCTACCGCGACCGCAAGGTCATCGAAGTCTTCAAGGTAGTACTCGATTGCCTGGCGAACGACTTCCGCCCGGCTGCGGTTCAGTTCACGGGCGGCGTTGTCCAGCAGTTCCAGGACGGGAGTTGGTAGACGGGCAGTGATCTGGTGCACCGATGGGCTGATGTCCGACACTGTCATTGACTTCATCGTAATGCACAACGATGCGTCGGTCAACTATCGACGAACGCGATCGCCCTACCGCGCCCCCACCCCCCGCAGATCGGCCGTCGACGGCGACCGCGTCTCCCGGAGCTCCGCCGCCACCCGCTCGACCTCCCGCAGCGCCCGCAGCACGTTGCCGGCGGCGATCTGCCGGAGGTCCTCCTCTGACCAGCCCCGGCGCAGGAGTTCCGCGAAGAGCACCGGGAACCGGTCCACGTGCTCGAGTCCCTCGACCATCGAGGGGCCGCCCGGGTCGTAGTAGTCGGACCCGATCCCGATGTGGGCGAGGCCGGCGACGTCGCGGATATGTTCGATGTGGGCCGCGACGTCCGAGACCGTGCCGCGCGGCATCGGGTTTTCCGCCTCCCAACGGGAGAGAAGCCGGGTCACCTCCTCCTCGTCGTCCAGTTCGGCCCGGAGGCGTTCGCGCTCCCGGTTCCGGAGCGCGCCCCAGACCGGCTCGGCGGCGCCCATCCCCATGGCGGCCCGGTCCTCTTCCGCCTCGATCCCCTCGCGGGCCAGCCACTCGGGCGGGGTAGGGACCACGTAGCCGGGAATGAAGTCCATCATCACCACCCCGCCGTTCGCGGGAAGCAGGCGCAGCACGTCGTCGGGCACGTTGCGCGGATGGGCGTTCACCCCCCGGGCCCCGGAGTGCGAATAGAGCACCGGCGCCTCGCTGATGCGGAGGGCGTCGCGCATGGTCTCGGCGCTCACGTGGGAGAGGTCCACGAACATGCCGAGCCGGTTCATCTCGCGGATCACCTCCTCGCCGAACGGCGAAAGGCCCCGGTGCAGCGGAATGTCGGTCGCCGCGTCCGCCCAGTCGTGGGTGCGGAAGTGGGTCAGCGTCATGTAGCGGACACCCAGTTCGTAGAACATCCGGAGCGCCGCCGTGGAGCCTTCGATCGCGTGGCCGCCCTCCAGCCCTATCATCGAGGCGATGCGTCCCGCGGCGTGCGCCCGCTCGATGTCGTCGGCGGTGAGGGCGAACTCGAAGTCTTCGTAGCGGTCCACGAACCGGTGGATGACGTCGATCTCGAGGATCGCCTGGCGGAGCGAGTCCCCGGTGGCGATGAAGTCCGTGTCCACGTACGCCGACCAGAACTGCATTCCGACCCCACCCTCGCGGAGCCGCGGGATGTCGGCGGGAAGTTCCATCTGCACCCGGCTCAGGTCCGCGCCGGGAGCGTCGAGGTCGCCGCGGACCACGTCGAGCAGCGAACTCGGCAGGTCGTTGTGCCCGTCGGCGAAGGGGACGCTCCGGAGCAGCTCGCGGGCCCGGTCCACGAGTTCCGGAGTGATCCCCGGGGGCAGCGGCTGGGCGGCGAGGGGTGAGTACATCGCGACACCCGCGATCAGGGCCAGACAGCGACGAAGCGGCATCGAGTTCCTCTCTTCGGTGAATCGGCAACCAACCGCGGGGACACCGGTGTTGCCTCACCTGGACAGTGGCTAATGTAAGCGTTGTGAAGGACGCGGTGACCGGGACGGACGAGCCCGCGCGAAGCGGCGTCCTTACCCCCGACCTGAGCACGCTCCCGCCGGCCGGCCGGCGGCTCTGGCCGGAACTCGGGAGCACTCCCCGGCAGTTCGCGCTCTACGGGGGAACGGCGCTCGCGCTCCGGCTGGGCCATCGGCGGTCGGAGGACTTCGACTTCTTCTCGTCGTCCGGCTTCGACGGGGAAAGGGTCCTGCGGGAGGCCGCCTATCTGGCCGGTGCGAGCGTGGCCGACCGGGATCCGGGGACGCTGGTCTGCACCGTGGAGCGGGGCGGTCCGGTGCAGGTTTCGTTCTCCGGGGAGCTGCCTTCCAGCCGCGCCGGGGGGGTGACCGCGGCGCCGTGGCGCTGACCGACGCCTCAGCCGCCGCTGACCGGAGGGAGGAAGGCCAGCTCGTCGCCGGCGGCGAGCACCGTGTCCCGCGGGACGAAGCGGTGGTTCACCGCGACGCTGACGGAGCCGGCCAGCGGCGCCAGGGCGGGGCGCTCGCTCTCCAGGTTCTTCCAGACCTCGCCGGCGGTGAGCCCCTCCCGGTGGGGAACTTCCAGGCGCCCCCGCCCCGCGGCCTCGCGGGCCGCGGCGAAGAGCAGCACCGTCACCCCGCCGGACCCGGTCATTCGGTCACCGGCTCCTTCGGCCCTTCCACCCAGACCTCCCCGCCCTCGAAGAACTCCCGCTTCCAGATCGGCACGATGCGCTTGATCTCGTTCATGGTGTGCTTGGCCGCCTCGAAGGCGCTGCCGCGGTGCGGCGAGGCGGCCGCGACCAGCACGCTCGACTCGCCGATGTCCACCCGCCCGATCCGGTGGTGGATCCGCAGACGCTCGACCCCGAAGCGCCGGCTCACGTCCTCCGCCACCCGCTCGAACACCGGGTACACCATCGCCTCGTAGGCCTCGTACTCGAGGTGGAGGACCTGCCGCCCCTTGTTCCGGGCGCGCACGATGCCCGAGAAGACGACGACGGCGCCGTCCTCGGTGGTCGAGAGCCCCTCGGCCACCGCTTGCTCGTCGAGCGGTTCGGAAGTGATGCGGAATCGCTCCATCAGGACAGCTCCGGCAGATGCCCGAGGGGGCCGTGCCCCTGCCCGAGCGGGGTAGCGCGGAACATCGCGGTGCGCAGGTAGCGCCTCGCCCGCTTCACCGCCTCCGGCAGGGGCCGGCCGAGAGCGAGGTTCGCCGCCACGGCGGCCGACAGGGTGCAGCCGGTCCCGTGGGTGGCCCGGGTGTGGATTCGGTGACCGCCAAAGCGGATGACTCGGCTTCCCTCGAGGAAGAGGTCCACCACCTTCTCGCCGTCGAGGTGACCGCCCTTCATGAGGACCGCCCGGGCCCCGAGGCCCAGGAGTTTCTCGCCGGCGGCCCGCATCTCGTCTTCGTTTTCCACCCGAAGACCGGTGAGGTCGGACGCCTCCGGGACGTTCGGGGTCAGCAGCGCCGCCCGCGGCAGGAGTTCCTCCCGGAGCGCGTCCACGGCATCCGCCCGCAGCAACCGGTCGCCGCTCTTCGCGACCATCACCGGATCCACGACGACCCGCAGCTCGTGGTCGTCCACCGCCTTCGCCACCACCCGGATGATGGCCGCGGAGGACAGCATGCCGGTCTTCGCCGCCGCCACCGGAAAGTCGGAGACCACCGCCGCGATCTGGGAAGACACCAGTTCCGGCTCGATCTCCTGGACCCCGGTCACCGCCACCGTGTTCTGCGCGGTGACCGCAGTGATCGCCGAGAGGCCGTACACGCCGTGCGCGGCGAAGGTCTTCAGGTCGGCCTGGATGCCGGCGCCGCCCCCGGAGTCCGATCCGGCGATGGTGAGGGCTACCGGCGGGACGTCAGCGCGCCGGTCCGCTCCGCTCACCGGGAGGCGGTGCGGAAGGAGAGCACCCAGACCGCATCGTCATCCCATTCGGCCGCCAGCGGCTGCGGCTCGAGTTGCTGGCCGTGCTCGTCTTCGATCTCCCGGTAGAGGATGAGATGGACCTCGCGTTCCGGCTCGAGCGACCCGTTCGGGGTGACGAGCAGGCTCCGGCTGCCGTCGTCGTAGGTGACCTCCAGGTCCGGGAACGGGTTGTCCACATAGGGCTCGTCGCCGTAGAGGAGATCCACCGCAGCGTGGAAGCTCTCCGCCGCCATCCGGTTCGAAAACTGCACCCGGAACTCGCTGTCGAGGGGAATCTCCCGTTCGCCGTCGAGCGGCAGCGAGAAGACCACCCGGAGCGGGCTGACGTCCGCCTCGCGCGCCTCCTTCTCGGCGATGCGGATGTCCACCGGCTCCAGGGAGTCGTCGTCGGGGCGATCGGCCAGTTCGAGCCGCTCGGCGCGGAGGTACACCATGCCGTCCGAGGTCCAGGGCCGGCCGTACACCCGCAGCCACTTGCCGGTATCCCGGCGGCGGGTGGGATCGAACCGGAACCCGTTCCCCGCGGGGCGCATCCCGGTGACCCAGATCGCGTCGTCGGCGGTCTTGATGACGAAGTCGCGCGGCGTCTTCTTGTCCTTGATCGAGAGATCGCCGAACAGGTTGTTGCCCCGGAACTTCCCGACCACCTCGACCCGCTGGCTCAGCCAGGGCTCCGGGTCGGCGATCAACTGGTCCAGGGTGAGGGCGGCGGCGCTGCCGGCTTCGATCTTGATCGCGTCGCCGGCCGCCATTTCGGCTTCCGCCTCGCGCTCGCGTTCGGAGACCACGCTCTCGGTGGCGCCGATCGGCGTCACCGCGACGACGGCGAGGAAACCCTCCGTCCGCATGTCCATCCCATCGCCCCACGCCGGGTTGTACGGATAGTTCCGGAGGATCGGATGCGAGCGGAGCATGTATTCATCGACCATGCGCGTCGCAAAGAACCAGCCCTCGACCTCCACTTCACCCCCGCCCATGAAGGCGAGGTCGTTGCTGCTCATGTAGGGCTGGGCCATCAGGACTTCGTCGATGGACTCCGGATCCTCGAGCAGCATGACCCGCATGTCCTGCCCGAAGGAGAAGCCCAGCTTGCCCCGGGTGAGCACCGCCTTCTCGTGGTAGAAGCTGGGCCGCCGCGAGAGATCCGCGACCTCGACCGCCTCCGGCTGGTCCGGGAAGTAGCCGTACTGGGCGCCTGCAAGCGGGGCGACGCCGACGAGCGTCAACGCGGCAAGGCTCGGGGCGCGGCGAAACACGGTGGAACGGGGGCTAGGCATGGTAGCGACGCACGCCCCGTCGGCGCAACGGCTGGTAGCGTCCGCCGCCGCGGATCACCCAGTCTCGCCGCACCCCACCCACCCACACCCCAACGCTCCCCCACCCCAACCACGCGCGGCAGCGGAGCGCCGGTCTCCGACCGGCATCGCAGCCCACGGGGCCGCTGGCGATGTCACGCTCACCTGCGGGATGACGCGCCCCCCGTGCGGGGGGCAACTTGGGCTTCTCGGGCTGTCCGGGCGACACGGACGGAAAGGTGGAGCCGGGGCCGCGGCTTCTTGAGCCAGCCGCGGATGAGATCGAGACCGAGCGGCTCTTCGGGGGGCGCCGGTCGGCGGGAGGGGTTCCGGTCGATATCGAGGATCGGCGCTGGAAGCTCCGGTCGATATCGGGGGCCGGTGACGGAGGTCCGGTCGATATCAGCGGTCGGCGAGGACTCTCGTGTACTTGTCCCGTTGCTGTGACGCTGGAACGCCGTCCTGACACAGAATCATCGTGACGGAACGCCGATAGTCCGTCACCGCTACAAGGAGGCCTATGCCGATGACCGCCACCGAAGAACGCCTGGTGCAACTCGCCGCCGAATACCTGGATCTCGGCCGCTCACCGGATCTGGATCGGACTTTCGCGGACTCCGGGGTTTCCTCCGTGGATGCCCTTTCGTTTCTCAGGGCCGTCACCCGAGAGTTCAATCTGTTGATTACGGCGGGCGACTGCGCTGGGCTGAGCACCCTGCGCGACGTGGCGGCCCTCGTGGACGGCCACGCCAACTGACCCGCCCGGAAGGCGGACGCCGAGCCGGTCGTTGACGTGCGTCGGCGACGGGGGTCCGGTCGATATCCGGGGTCGCCGACGGAGGTCCGGTCGATAGCGACCGTCGGTAGAGCGAGGTCCGGTCGATAGCGCCAGCCAGCGGCGGGAACTCCGCTCGATAACGCTTGTCGGTGGAGTGGGTTCCGGTCGATAGCGCCGGTCTGCGGGAGAGGGTCCGGTCGATAGCGAAGGATGGTCAGCGTTACGCCCTCTGCGGCCCGGCGGGCCGCGTGCCGGCCGGAGGCCGGCGTTCCCAGCCGGCGGCGCCATCCCGCGGAACAGCACCGGGAGTGTCGCGGCCCTGGGGGAGCGATGCCGGCCGGAGGCCGGCGGTTCGGGCCGTCAGTGGGCGGGCCGCCGGGGTGGCCGGGGGAGGAAGGGGCTGGTCCGGGTGACGTAGTCGCGGTAGCCGGGACGGGTTTCGTGGAGTCCCTTCTCGAGCAGCGTGACGCCGGAAACGCGGCGGAGGAGGAAGGTCATCAGGGCGGGTCCCGCGAGCGTCCAGGCCCCGCCGGGAGTCGCGAGCGCGAGGCAGCCGAGGCCCCACCAGAGGGTGGCGTCGCCGAAGTAGTTGGGGTGGCGGGTGTAGCGCCACAGCCCCCGGTCCAGCACGCAACCGCGGTTCGCGGGGTCCGCCCGGAACCGGAGCAGTTGCAGGTCGCCGACGGCCTCGAACGCGAATCCGGCCACGAAGAGCGCCACTCCCAGCCCGTCGAGCCAGGACCAGGGCGCCGGCGCCGTCTGCACCTGGAGGAGCGGCAGCGCCACGATCCACAGCACCGCCGCCTGGAGCCAGAAGACGGTGAACAGCGAGACCAGCGGGAACCGAGCGCCCCAGCGCCGCCGCGTCGCCGCATAGCGCGGGTCTTCGCCGCGGCCCCGGCTGCGCCAGAGGACATGGGCCGACAGCCGCGCCCCCCATATCGTGACCAGCACCGGGACCAGGGCGGCGCGGAGCGACTCCGCGTCGCCGAGGTCCCGGTAGAGCCATGCCAGCGCGACGAAGCCGAGTCCCCAGAAGATGTCCGCGATGGACGCGTCCCGCCGTACGAGGCTGACCAGCCAGACGACGAACGCCAGACCCAGGACCGCGAGGAGCCCCGGGGCCCCCACCGTGAGGAACGGGCCGCTCATCGAACGGCCGGGGCGCGCCGGAGCAGGGCTTCCACCGGCGCGCCGGGCGGCAGGCGATGGAGCTGGATCAGCAGGTACGCGGAAACCGCGATGGTGCCGAGGGTCATCACGAGCCCGAACCACAGCGCCCGCCGGACCGGCGTCCGCTCCCGGTAGGCGATCCAGCAGTAGGCGATCAGGAAACCGAAGTAGGCGTCGGCCAGGGTGGCCCGGAACCACGGGTCGGGCCACAGCGCGCCGCCGGCTTCGAACAGGTTCCGTTCGCTGCCGGCCGCCGCCGTGAGGCCGATCATGGCCAGCAGGATGGTCCAGGAAATCACCTTCAGGATGCGCATGGCTCCCTCCCCGGGGGCGCGCCGCGCCGGCCCCGCGACCACAGGGAGTGCGACACGAACCACTCGCGTCCCTCCCGGTAGCCGAACGTCTCGGCGCAGGACAGGAAGAACAGGCGCCACCGATGGAACCGGCGGTCCGCGTCGGCGCCGGGCGCCGACGCGAGGACGGCGCGGACCTCGTCCCGCCGGGAGTCGAGGTTGGCCAGCCAGGCCTCGGCGGTCCGCCGGTAGTGCGTCCCGCTCAGCCGCCAGCGCTCTTCCAGTTCCACGGGTCCAGCGTATTGATCCAGGAGCCGCTCCGACGGCATCAGCCCGCCCGTGAAGAAGTGGCGGGCGATCCAGTCGCCCGGTCCCCGGTCCTCGAACGGATAGGGCCGCGAGCGGTGGCAGAAGTGGTGGACGAAGAGGCGCCCCTCGGGCGCCAGCCAGCGCGCCGCCCGCTCGAGGAGCAGGGCGTGGTTCCGCACGTGCTCGAACATCTCGATCGAGATCACCCGGTCGAAGGTCCGCCCGGGATCGAAGCCGTTGACGTCGGCGGTGCGGACCGCGACGCTCGCGAGACCCCGCGCCCGGGCCGCCTGCGTGATGAACCGCGCCTGCGACCGGGAGTTCGAAACGGCCAGCACGCGGCAGCCGGGGTACCGCGCGGCGATCCAGAGGGCCAGCGACCCCCACCCGCAGCCCAGGTCCAGCACCTCCATCCCGTCCCGGACGCTGGCGCGGTGGCACACGAGCTCCAGCGCCGCGGCCTCGGCGTCGTCGAGAGACGCGGCCCCATCGGGCCAGTAGCCGCAACTGTATTTCCGGTGGCGTCCCAGGACGGCCCCGAAGAACGCCGCGGGCACCTCGTAGTGCTGCTCGTTGGCGGCGCGGGCGCCGGTCGCGACCGGCCCCTCCCGGAGCCGCGTCACGAGGGCGTCGTCCGGCTCCGGCGCCGCGTCGAGCTGGCGCAGGCGTTCGCGCACCAGGCGGCGGATGCCGGCGCGGAGCAGGCGGTCGGGAACGAGGCCGCGTTCGGCGAGCTCGATGGCCCACTTCATCGCGGCCCCCGGCCGAGCGGCACGGCTCCCCGGAAGCCGGGTTTCGCGTAGAGGAGCTGGGCGCTGGCGATCGTGCGCTCGAGGAACCCGCCCTCGCAGTAGGCGAAGTAGAAGCGCCACTTCCGCCGCTCCGGCAACGCCAGCCCGAGCGCGGCGACCCGGTCCTCCCGCGCCTCGAACCGCGCCCGCCACGCCGCGAGCGTCCGGGCGTAGTGCGGCGTGAGGTCCTCGAGGTCCACGAGGCGCAGGTCGCCGGCCTCCGCCGCGCACGCCTGGATGCGCGCGAGCGAGGGCAGCAGCCCCCCCGGGAAGATGTGGCGCTGGATGAAGTCCACGGAGCGGCGGTACCGCTCGTAGCGCTGGTCCGGAATCAGGATCGCCTGGAGCAGCGCCAGCCCGTCCGGCGCCAGCAGTTCGCTCACCGTCCGGAGGTAGGCCGGCAGGTAGTCGTGGCCGACCGCCTCGATCATCTCGATGGAGGCCAGCCGGTCGAAGCCGCCCCGGAAGCGGGGGACGAGCGTCCGGTAGTCCTCGTTCAGGACCGTCACCCGGTCCGCGAGCCCCGCCTCGGCGACCGCGCGGGTAGCGTGCCGGAACTGCTGCTCCGAGATCGTGGTGGTCACCACGCGGCAGCCGTAGTTCCCGGCCGCGTGGATCGCGAGCGACCCCCAGCCGGAGCCGATCTCGACCAGCCGGCCGCCCGGGCGGAGGTCCAGCTTGCGGCAGACGAGGTCCAGCTTGGCGCGCTGCGCCTCCTCGAGCGAGGCGTCCTCGCGGTCGAAGACGCCGCAGGAGTAAGTCATGGTCGGGTCCAGGAAGGTGGCGAAGAAGGCGTTCCCGGAGTCGTAGTGCGCGGCGATGTTCCGCCGGCTGCCGGCGCGGGTGTTCCGGCGCAGCCGGTGGAGGACCCGGCGGAGGGGCCTCAGCGCGGCGGCCGCGCCGCCGTCCACGCGCTCGAGCGCCTCCCGGTTCCTCGCGAGCACCCGGACCACCGCGGTCAGGTCGGGGGCGGACCACCAGCCCCTGCAGTAGGCCTCGGCGGCCCCGATCGAGCCGCCCCGGACGAACGCCCCCCAGGCGGCGGGGTCCGCGACCGTCATCCGGGCCGCGGGCGCCGGATCCCCGGCCGGTCCTCCGAACACGTGGAGCGCCCCGTTCTCCCGCACCTCGAGGCGTCCCGATGCGATCCACCGGAGGCGGTCCAGCACCAGGCGGCGGGCCACCCGCTCCGTCCAGGGCCGCCCGGCCGCGGCGGCCGCCGGACTCAGGAGAGCGGCCGGCGCTCCGGATGCGGATGGAACGGGGTTTTCTTCAGCCATAGCTTCAGGGCTTCCCAGTGGATCCAGGCCACCACCCGGACGGTCAGCAGCGGATAGCGCAGGAGCGCCCAGGCGAGTCGCGGGCCGGTGATCTCCCGGCGCTCGAGCCGCAGGGTGGCGTCGAAGACCCGGGCGCCGCCGGAACGGTTTTCGATGTGGACGGCGAGCCGCGCCGCGGGAAGCGTCGTGTTCCAGACGTATTCCATGTCCATCCCCAGGAAGGGGGAGACGTGGAAGCGCTTTTGCGCCCGGGAGCACAGGCCGGCGCCCGCCGATTCCGCGCCCCGCCCGTCGAGGACGTAGCAGTGCTGCTCGCCCCACGGCGTGTTGTTGACCTCGGCCACCAGCGCTTCGAGGCGCTCGCCGTCCGGAGCGAAGCAGTAGTAGAGGCTCACCGGGTTGAAGCAGTGCCCGAAGGTGCGCAGGTGGGTGAGCAGCCGGACGGGGCCGTCCGGCCGCCGGCCGGTCTCCGACGCGACCAGGTCGCGGACCGCGGCGTCGAGGGGCGTGTCCGGGTCGCCGAGATGGTCGCGGCGGTCCAGCCAGGCGAGGTTCGGGCGGCGGGCAGACCACAGCCAGCGGCCCTCGAACACCGTGTCCAGCTCGCCGAGGTCCAGGTACATGAGGAACAGCGGGTACTCGAACGCGTGGGGATGCGGCTCGAAGCGCCGGTGCCGGACCCGCCCCGCGTAGAGCGCGCTCGCCCGGGGGCGGCCGGTCATGCCGCCACCCCCAGCCGCCGGGCGACCGCGAGCGCGCTCACCACCCCGTCCTCGTGGAAGCCGTGGCCCCAGTAGGCCCCGCAGTAGTGGATGCGGTCGGCGCCGCTCACCTCGGCGTGGCGCGCCTGCGCCGCCACCGCGGCCCGGTCGAACAACGGATGCTGGAAGTCGAAGCGGGCGATCACCCGGCGCTCGTCGATCACGTCTTCGAGGTTCAGCGATACGCAGTAGGCCGTCTCCGTCGGCAGGCGCTGGAGCCGGGTCATGTTGTAAGTGACCGCGACCGGCCGGCCGGCCTCGCGCGGCGTCCGGTAGTTCCAGCTCGCCCAGGCCCGGCGCCGGCGCGGCAGCACCGACGCGTCGGTGTGCAGGACCGCCGGGTTCGGCTGGTAGCAGATCGCACCCAGCACCGCCGATTCCCGGCGGGTGGGCCGGGCCAGCATCGCGAGCGCCTGGTCGCTGTGGGTGGCGACCACCACCTCGTCGAAGCGCGCCCGTCCCGAGTCCGTCGCCACCTCCACGCCGCCGGCGCCGCGGCGCAGCCGCCGCACCGGCGTCCCGACGTGGATGCGGTCGCGAAACGGCTGGATCAACCGCTCGACGTACTGCCGCGAGCCGCCCTGGATCACCCGCCAGACGGGACGGCCGGCGAGGTCCAGCAGGCGATGGTTGTCGAGGAAGCGGAGGAGGAACAGCGCCGGCGTCTCGAGGATGCGCCGGGGATCGGTGGACCAGATGGCGGAGGTCAGGGGGATCACGTACTGCTCCGCCAGGGCGCGGCTCAGCCGCCGGGTCTCGAGAAACTCGCCCAGGGTGCCGCCGGACCCATCCGCGATCAGGCGCTTCGCCTCCCGGTGGAAACGCAGGATCTCCCCGAGGAACCGGTAGTGGCGGGGACGCAGCAGGTTGGCGCGCTGCGCGAACAGCGTGTTGAGATTCGTGCCCGCGTACTCGATCCCGGACCGCTCGCTCGTGACGCTGAAGCTCATCGAGGTGGCGCGCGTCGCGACCCCGAGCTCGCGCAGCAGCCGCACGAAGTTCGGGTAGTTGGGTTCGTTGTAGACGATGAAGCCGGCGTCCACGGCGAGCGGCCCCGCCGGCGTGGGGACCTCGGTGGTGACGGTGTGGCCGCCGATCCGGCCGGCGGCTTCGAAGACCGTCACGTCATGGCGGGTGCTCAGGAGGCGCGCCGCCGCCAGGCCGGCGATCCCGGTGCCGACGACGGCCACCCGGGCCCCCGGCGAACGGCCTCCGGGCGAAGCTGCTGAAACCGTCAAACCGTTCATTCCGTCACTTCCATGATCCAGGCCGCCGCGTCCGGGAGTCCTTTCCGTATTGGTTTGAGAAGACTAACACCAACACGAACGGTTGACGGCGGGGGCGACGGAAACGTATCATCAAAAGCGTTCAAAACATGCAGTCCGTTCTCACCACGGCACAGTTGGCGGACGCCGTCGGCGTGAGCGAGTCCTCGGTGAAGCGATGGATCGACGACGGACGGATCGCGGCCAGCCGCACCGCCGGCGGCCACCGCCGGGTGAGCGTCGAGGAGGCGGCCCGCTACATCCGCGCCGCGGGTCTGGCCCTCGACCGGCCCGAGCGTCTCGGCCTCCCGGACCTGTCGGCCTACGCGCGGGCGCGGTCGGCCGACGCCGACCTCGGCGAAGCCCTGTTCGATTCCCTGACCCGGGGCCGGACGGCCGGGGCCGCCGGCCTCCTGCAGGCGCGCTTCCTGGCCGGCGCCAGCGTCGCCCAGCTCGTGGACGGCCCGCTCGCGTACGCCATGACGCGGGTCGGCGCGCTGTGGCGCTCCAGTCCGGAAGGCGTCCTCACCGAACACCGCGCCACCGAAACCGCGATCCAGGCCGTCATTCGGCTGCGGGCGCTCCTTCCGCCGGTGTTCGACGGACCGGTGGCGGTCGGCGGCGCGCCGTCCGGGGATCCCTACGTGCTGCCTTCGCTCGCGGCGGCGGCGGTCGTCGAGGACGAGGGCTTCCGCGCCGTGAACCTCGGACCCCAAACGCCGTTCGACACGCTCGCGGCCGGAGTCACGGCCTTCGGGGCGTGCCTCGCCTGGGTCAGCTTCAGTTCGGTCGAAGACCCCGGCGGCCTGCGGCGGGACGTGCTGAAGCTGGCGAAGCGCCTCGGTTCCTCGGGCGCCGTCCTCGTGGCCGGCGGCGCCCGCGTGGACCGGCTGGCGCTCGGCCGGGAGAAGGGGGTCGTGGTCGGCGACGCCATGGCCGAACTGCAGGCCGTCGCGCGGGGCCTCGTGCTCTCGGGACGCGCGGCCCGCGGCGCGGGCGAGGCGGGACGGTGACGTCCCTGGCCCGACGGCTGGGGGTCGTCGCGGTGTGGTTCGACAGTTGGGCGTACCGCCCGGAGCCGGGCGAGCGCTCCCAGCGGGTGGACTGGGCCCGGGTGACCCCGTTCCTCCTCCTCCACCTGATGTGCCTCGGCCCCGTCCTGGTGGGCTGGAGCTGGACCGCGGTGGGCGTCGCGGCGGCGCTCTACTGGATCCGCGCCTTCGCCCTCACCGCCTTCTATCACCGCTGCTTCTCGCACCGGGCGTTCCGGACCTCACGGTCCACGCAGTTCCTCTTCGCCCTGCTCGGCGCCTCGGCGGCGCAGCGCGGGCCGCTCTGGTGGGCGGCGCACCACCGGCTCCACCACCGCAACGCGGACGGCCCGGAGGACGTCCACTCGCCCCACCAGCACGGCTTCTGGTGGAGCCACATGGGCTGGATCACCGCGCCGGCCAACTTTCCGACGCGCCTCGACGTGGTGCCCGACCTGGCGCGCTTTCCGGAACTGCGGCTGCTGGACCGGTTCGACATGGCGGCGCCCGCGCTGCTGGCCGGCGCCCTGTTCGTCGGCGGCGGGCTGCTCGAGGGCGCGGGCGTGAACACCAGCGGCCCGCAACTGCTCGTCTGGGGGTTCTTCATCTCGACGGTGGCGCTCTTTCACGCCACCTGCCTGATCAACTCGCTGGCGCACCAGATCGGCCGGCGCCGCTACGCGACCCGCGACCGCAGCGGCAACAGCCTCACGCTGGCGCTGCTGACGCTGGGCGAGGGCTGGCACAACAACCATCACCGCTATCCGAACGCGGCGCGGCAGGGGTTCTTCTGGTGGGAGATCGACGTGACCTACTACCTGCTGGTCGTCCTGTCGTGGCTCGGAGTCGTCCGGGACCTGCACCCGGTGCCGGCGCACGTGAGGTCCGCCGGCGGCTGAGCTTGCCCCAGTTCATCGGACCAGTAGGAGTGCCGGCTCATTCCAGCCCTCGCAGTTGTTGTTCGAAGTTCACGGGCGACAGGTAGCCAAGGGCAGAGTGTCGCCGGTGCGGGTTGTACCAAGCTTCGATGAACTCAAAGAGCGCCTCGCCGGCCGTCTTCGGGTTCGGGAAGCGGGTCGGGTCGAGCAGCTCGCACTCCAGGGTGGCGAAGAAGGACTCCGCCATTGCGTTGTCGTAGCAGTCCCCCACCGAGCCCATGGAAGGCCGCACCCCGGCGGCCCGGCAGCGGCGCCCGAACGCCACCGAGGTGTATTGACACCCCTGGTCGGAGTGGTGGATCACGTCCTGGGGCCGCCGTTGCTCGAGCGCCGGAGGTAAGGCGCATGAAGTTGTCGGAGAGCGAGGTTCGGGTGGTGATGAGGATGCGTGAGCGCGGAGGGGGTCCGGTCGATAACGCCAGCCGGCGGCAGAGGGTCCGGTCGATAACGCTCGCCGGCGGGGGAGGTCCGGTCGATAGCGCCGGTCGGCGACGGAGGGTCCGGTCGGTAGCGCGAGCCGGCGCGAGGAGGTCCGGTCGATAACGCCGATCGGCGGAGCGGGGTCCGGTCGATATCGCCGGCCGGCGCGAGGAGGTCCGGTCGATAGCGCCCGTCGGCGACGGAGGGTCCGGTCGATAGCGCCAGCCGGCGCGAGGAGGTCCGGTCGATATGGCCGGTCGGCGACGGAGGGTATGGCGCGCCGCGCCGCCGCGCTATTCCCAGACCGCGGTGTCGAGAAGGCAGCCGGTGTCGTACTGGGTGGTGTCGAACCAGAATGGAACACACCAAGGCTCGAAGGCCGCGGTTCGCCCCCCGCTGAGGGTGACCTCGTAACTGCCGTCCCGGTTCCGCGAAACGGCGACCGTGACCCCACCGCCGATGTCTCTCGACCCACGGTCGGGGATCACCGAGTGGTCGTCGTTGCCCCAACCCACATCCGTGAGGAAATCGGGGTTGTTCCGGTCGTAGAGCGCCGGCCCGAGACGCGCCTTGGTGCCGGTGCCCGCCGTCTGATCGTAGCGGGCCACGAACACGCCTTCGTACCGGGGTTGCCGCCGGCCGCCCGGAGCGGACGGATCGTGAATGACGCGGTCCGTGATCCGATAGGCGCGGGGCCTTTCCTCGAGGACTTCCAGGGTCGTAAAGGCGTGGCGCCGACCGGAATGCACCACGAGGAACTGATTCCCGCGGCGCCCGGGTGGAACCAGGGTGTAGGCGCCGCGCTCTTCGCGGTGCAGGGCGACATCTTCCGGCCGGATCCAGCCGGCGGAGTAGCGATTGATCGCCAGCGTGGACGGCATTCCCGCGTCCCAGCCGAAGTAGTCGCTCCCCGACATGATGTCGTAGCGGTTGCTGTAGGGGTTCGGCGCGCTGATCTCCGAACGCGGGTACGCCCTCCAGGGAACCTCCGCGAAGGAATGCGGCCAGGCCATCCAGCCGTGGCCGATCTCGTGAACAATGGTGCCCATGCGCCCCGAGGTGAACGATTCGAGGCCGAAGGTGGCCGAGCCGCGGGACGCACTTCCTCCGGTTGCAACCGCAACGTCGTTGAGGAGGATGCGGTTCAGCCCCCCGGGAGCTCCGTGTTCGCAGCCGTCCGGGCAAGCCCCCACCAGTTGGTATTGGTGCATTGTCGCCGCCGCCGGACTGCCGTCACCCGGTGCTTCGAAATCCTCACCCTCCTGGAAGGTGATGCGCCACTGGTGTCCCGACACCCGCAGGTAGTAGGCGGTAACGTGCGCGTTCAGCAGCGCGACGGCTTCCGACATGGTGAAGTCCACGCGGTTCCCGTCGTCCCGGCGCCACCCGGACGCGTCCGGGGGAACGCGGGCGATGTCCACGATGATCTCGATGTCGCCCCGCGAGTAGTAGGTGGGATCGGCCGGCGGATCCTGGTGAAACCCGTTCGGATCCTTGGTCGTTCGCGTACACCCCGTGAAGCCCATGTGGCCATAGCGAAGGTAGCTTCCGTTCCCGAAGTAACGGATCAGGGAGAGGGGATCCGAGCCCCCGAGATCGGGCAGGTCCGCCGCCAGCCAGGGGGAGTCCGGATTCTCTTCCTCGATGCACGAATACGGCTCGGAGTCCCGCCACCAGGGCTCGGGCGGCAGGTTGTTGTAGAGGGCGTATCGGTCGTCCGGAGGCTGGGGTGGGGGCGGCTCCGGTGCGGGCGGTGGTGACGGCGGCGGCGCCACCGGCGCGCTGGGCGCCTGCCCCCCACCGTCGCCGCAGCCCGCGGCCGCCAGCATCGTCAGGAGCAAAGCCGCAACACCGCGGTGGACACCGCCCGCGCAACGCGGGTTGCCGTCCGGCGAAGCCGCCACCGGGACGGAGCATGGGGTCTTCGGCGCAAACCGGGTCATAGCCTCGTCGACTCCTCCACGGACCCCGCGATAGCCCGTTCAGGCCACCCGAACCAAGCGGAATTTCGTTGCCCGGCAAAAAGATACACCGATTCGCGCGGCGGAGGCGCGATGTGGTACACCCGGAGGTTCGGCGGGAGTTCCCGCGGGAGGGCGGTCATGCGCAACCTTCTCTTTCCTGTCCTGTTGCTCTTCGCGCTGCCGGTGCAGGCCGGCCAGTTCGCGAGCATTCCGGAGGGTCTCGACTTCGACTTCGAACGCTGGCCCTACCCCCTGCACGAGGAGGTGACGGACCGGCTCCACGAGCTGGCCGAGATCTACCCGAACCTCGCCCGTAGCCACGTCATCGGCAAGAGCCGGCAGGGGCGGGACCTCGTGGTCCTCGAGATCACGAACTTCGAGACCGGGCCGGGCGAAGAGAAGCCGGCGCTCTGGTTCGACGGGAACATCCACGCCGTCGAGGTCACCGGCCGCCAGATGATGTGGTACTTCGCGGAGGCCGCGCTCGCGAGCTACGGCAAGGACCCGGTCGCGACGGAGATGCTGGACACCCGCACGTTCTACGTCATGCCCATCTTCGACGCCGATGGCGGGGAGGCGGCGCTCACCCGGCATCCCGCCTGGCCGGAGCACAAGCCGGAGGAGCACGACGGGAAGGACCTCGACGGCGACGGCTACATCACCCAGATGCGGGTCCGGGACCCTGAGGGGAACTACTACCCGAGCTGGATCGACGAGCGCCTCATGCTCCAGACCCGCACCCGCGACGGTGGCCGCTGGAACTTCGTCCCCACCACCCTCCAGGACCCGGAGGAGTTCGAGAAGCTCGCTCCCGCCGAAAGCCGCTACCGCGTCTACCGCGAGGGCCAGAACCTCACCCCCGAGGTGACCGACGAGCGCGAGGAGACGAACTTCAACCGGAACTGGTCGGCCGAGTGGCAGCGGCACGAGCCCGGCGCCGGCCCCTACCCGTTTTCGCTGCCCGAAGTCCACGCGGTCGCGGAGTTCACCGTCACCCACCCGAACATCTTCTTCACCTACACGATCCACTCCGGCGGCGGCGCCCGGAACTACATCGTGCGCCCGCCGATGAGCCATCCCTTCGAGTACATGCCCCCGGAGGACAACGACTTCTACACCCGCCTGGGGGCCGTCTGGTCGTGGCTCTCGAAGGGCGGCGTGATGAACAACAACTGGTACGCCCAGGAGGTGAAGGCCGGCCGCTACGGCGAGACGATGCACGGCTTCTCGAACGACTGGGCCTACATGCACGTCGGCATCCACAGCCTGCTGCCCGAGATCGGGGGTGCGGGCCGCGACTACGACCAGGACGGCTACACCACCCAGTACGAAATCCTGCGCTGGGTGGACGAGGAAAAGGACGGCGTCTATTTCGCGCCGTGGACCCCGTACCAGCATCCCGAACTCGGCGAGGTCGAGATCGGCGGCTACCGGGGGCTCCCGCAGGGGATCGACGACCGCCTCCGGTTCGAGTGCGAGATCCACTACCAGTACCTGATGGAGATCGCCGGCCGGTCGCCGCTGCTCCGCGTCATCGAACTCGATGCCGAGGAGGTTTCCCCGGGCGAGCACCGGGTGACGGCGGTGCTGCAGAACGAGGGCTACCTCTCGACCTACGTGACCCGGAAGGCGCTCGAGATCGATCTCGACTATCCGATCCTGGCTGAGATCCGGGTGCAGGGCGGCGAGGTGGACGGCCCGGCGAAGGTGGACGCCGGACACATCCTCGGCAAGCTGGCCTACATCCGCCGCTGGGGGTCCGGCGCCGACGAGTCACGGAAAAGGGTCTCCTGGACGGTCCGGGGAGACGGACCCATGGAAATCACCGTGGATGCATGGGCGAAGCGCGCCGGGCGCCACCAGCGGAGCATGACCATCGGCTCCACGGACGGGGGCGCGGCGCGCTGACGCGCTCCGGGGAACGGCTGCGCGGCGGCTCCCCGGGGTTCCCGATCGCCGGTTGCCGGGATGGGAGTCTGTACAAATGTGATGCAGGGTCGCATTATTCTTGGAATATCGGCATGGAGCTACCCAACTCTCCGGCCGCCGCCGGCCGAGTTGGCGCCGGACCGGCTGCGGTGCTTCGGGGTGTACCTAGGGGAACGGCCCGCTCACTTCGGCCCCGTCACCGTCCTGCCGTGTCTCGAGTTCCTCCGGCGCATCTGGGCGGACGAGACCATCCGGTCCTGATGCCACTCGCCCCGACCTGAGGTGGACCCCATGCTCCCCGCCGCCGGAAGCCGGAAACCCGGCTCCGCTCCCCGCATTCTGGCGGCGGCCCTGAGCGTCGCCGCGGTCTCCGGGGCGCTCGCGCAGCCGGGCCAACCCCCGGAGATGTCCCTCCCGATTCCGAATCCGGACACCAGGGCCATGGAACCGCAGGTGCGCGAGAAGATCGCCTGGGCGCGGGGCCTGGTGGCGGGAGACCCCAGGTCAGCCGATGCCTGGGGAGCGCTCGGGAGGACCCTCCAGGCGCACGGTCTGGAGCCCGAAGCGGACGAGGCCTACCTCCGGGCCGAGGAATTCGGCCCCGCGGACTTCCGATGGCCCTACCTGCGCGCCACCGCCCTCCGGAACATCCGGCCGGAGGACGCGCTCGCCGCGGCCGGCCGCGCCATGGAATGGAATCCCGGCTACGCGCCCGCGCACTTGATGGCCGCGGAGCTGCTGGAGAGCGCCGGGCGTGCGGAAGCGGCCATGGACCGCTACCGCCAGGCCCTCGAAACCGCGCCGGATTCGGCCCCCGCCGAACTCGGGATCGGGCGGCTCCTCCTCAGGCGCGGTGAGCTGGAGGCGGCGCGCGAACGCCTCGAACGAGCCGCCGCGATCGCTCCGCGGGCCGGGCCGGTCCACGCCTCACTCGCCCGGCTCTACGCCCGGCAGGGCGACACGGTAGCGGCCCGCCGAGCGGCCGAGGCCGCCCGCGACCTCCCGGACCTCGTCCCGGTGGACGATCCGGTCCTCGCGGAGGTCTGGGACGAGGCGGTGTCCGCGCGGGGCTATCAGCAGCGGGCGCTGCGCGCCGAAGCGGCCGGCGACTTCGAGGCGGCCGAGGCGCTCTACGACCACCTGCTGGGCCTGCAACCGGGCGACCCGGACATCCTCTACAACTTCGGGAACCTCTACGTGCGCACCCGGCGCTTCGGGGAAGCCGCCGAGCGCTACGAAGAAGCGCTGGAAGCGCGCCCGGAACACGTCGCGGCGCGGGTGAATCTGGGCAGCGCGCTCCTCATGCTCGGCAGGCGGGATGAGGCGACGGATCACCTCCTCCGCGCCCTGGAAGACGATCCGACAGACCCCGACGCCAACCGGACGCTGGGCGGACTCTTCGCCTACCGGGGGGACAACGAAGCGGCCATCCGGCACTACCGCGCGGTGCTGGCCCGCGACCCACAGGACGGCCCGGTGCACCGCGACCTCGCGATCGTGCTGGCGGCGGAGGGCGAGTTCGCCGCCGCCTGGGAGCACGTCGAGGCGGCCGAACGGCTCGGTTCGCCGCCCACTGCAGACTTCCTGCTGAGGCTCCAGGCCGCGCTTCCGCGACCCAGGTAGCTGAGGAACTGCGGAGAAGCAGGGTTCTCCGTTTCGACCGCTGGGAGCGCCGGTGTTCACACCGGCATCGCGGCCGACGGCAGCCAAACTCCCATGCGCGCATCCTCCTGCGCGCCCCGCCGGGCATGAAAAGGCTTGACGGTGGGGGAATCGCACGCGACCGGACGGCAAAACGGCTTGGAACGCCGACCTCCGGTCGGCTCCCTCGACTACGTCCTCGAAAATCCGGACCTCGGCTGGCTCCCAACGGAACCCGAGAAGCTGGCCTACTTCCAGCGCATCGGCATCTCCTCCGACGTCCTGCCCCACCGCCTCCATCGCGGTCCCGGCACGGATCGGCCGACCCTCCGCCACTTCCCGCTCAGCCTCCCCATCGCTGGAAGCGGAGCGACGACCACCTTCGTCCATGCCGATCCGGGTTGTCGGCGACGCCTCCAGTCCGACCGCATCCGCTCCTGGGTGACCGCCCACGCCGACCTGTGGGAAGCCCTCCGTGACGGCGGCGGCGCCGTTCACATCGTCGCCGTGACCCGTACCGCGGGTGCTGCCGCCACGACCGCGGCGATCCTCGAGACTTGGCGCGGGCCACCCGCGCCCCCCGTTCCCCGCTCCGAAGCCGACCAACAACTCGTCGACGCAGTCGAACTCGTCAAGACAACCGAGAACATCAGACCCCTCGACAGGTACGGCGGCGTGATCGAGGCCGTGAGGGCCTGTCGTCGCATCCTGGACCGCGAGAAAGCCGCACGCTGGCCCTTCAAGTACATCGACGCCTCCTCCACCCAGGTAGCTCAGCGTCTGGCGCCCGACGCGCTCGGTCTCTAGCCCCGCCGAAGGTGCCCCCCCGTGACCGACACCCCGAGATCGCCCCGACGAACGGGATCCCGCACGTGCCCTTGCTCGCCGTCGGGCGCATCAGCCCCGTTGGCGAGCGATCCCCGCTTCCGGTGAGTAATTTGCCCTCACCGGGGTCACTCTCGGGGCCACGTTCGTCCGCAAATAGGTCTGCCTCCCCTTTTTTGCGTACTTATGCGCGTACCCATGGCTCGTGACCGTCCTCGAGAGCCATTGGCCCCGTTGGGTTTCGGTCGCAGCCTACCGAATCCCGCTCTCCGCTTTGGGCGGAGAGCGGGGGCTGGGAGCGACCCCCCTCCGAACGGACGTTCTACGGCCCCGAAACCCGCCGCTTGTAACGCCGGTTGTCTCATGTTCGGGGTCGCTCCCAGCCCCGCGCCACGGGCGCGATTGATCCCTGCGGGAAGGCAACTCCGGGATGATGACGCCACCGGGGCTTCGGCCCTCGTGGAGTGCCTTGAGGCACCCATCCCACGGACCGCATCATCTCCGTCACCACGGCCCTCGCTGCGCTCTTCCCTCACGCTTTGCTACAACGTGTTTCACGGGCGTGGTGAGTTTCCGATGTTGCCGACTCACCGCCGCCGGCGGTTTGTCGCGGTGCGGAAGCGCACCACGTGTCCCCGCCGATGCCCATCTCCTGGTCATTACGCAACGCAGCGCGCCACCTCACTGAAACTGCCGTCCGGCGGGGTCGGGAGTGCCGCTGGCGTGCCGAAGCCGCCGGCGTTCCCGCTCCGGTGCTTCGAGTCTTCAGGCGGACAGGCTGACCCTCAGCTTCCTGAGTCGTTCTTTGGCCTCGGTGTAGAGGCCGTTGTCCATGAGCCGGCTGACCTGCTTGGTCTCGGTCCGGATCATTTGCACGACCTCGTCGGAAACAACTTTGGGGGTCCGGTCCGCCGTCGGCAGCGAGCGTCCGCAGGTGGAGCAGGTGGTGGTCATCGCGATTCGGCTTCCTTCTCGAAGATCGTGCGCTCCTTCGCTGTCCCCCGGATGGCATGGAGATGACCGCGGGCCGGGAAGAAGTCACGTTGGATCAAGGGGTTCCTCTTCTGGGAGTACCCCCGCAATCTAGCGATAACGTGCGCCATTTGTCGTCTCCCTTTCGGGACAGCACCTTGGCCCGGAAGGCCGCTACGATGACCTTGTACTCATTGATTTTCATTTGGAATACACGGTGCGCGAAGGCACTCATCACGTCTGGCGGCACATCCTGAAACGGGCGGCAACCCCGAGTCGAAGCGGGTGACGGCAGGAACAGGGAACACATCCAAGAGCACCGATCGGCGGGGTCCGGGACCGTGAACCGCACGCGAGGGAACAGCGAACGCAACGTACCGCAGCCTTCACACCTGCCTGGTGCGCCGGCGCGACGACCACCGCCGCGCGGCGGACCCACTCGACCGAGTCGCCGTGACGAACTTCTACACGTTCGTCACGATCAACAGGACCGGACGGCAGGGAGGGCCCACGGCGCGGGGGATCGTTCTAGGTTAATTCCGCGAGCCGGCGGCGGATCTCGTCGAGCCCCCGCCGCAGTGGGTGGCTAGATGGGAAACGTCGAATGGTCCCTTGACGAAGAGGATTGCAGCTGGCGCAGGCGTTCCCAGCCGTTTCTGCCTTCGGACAGCAATCTCGCAGCAGCGATCTACCGGCGTGTGCTCGCGCCGCGCGGCCGGGTCATGCCCGGCCGGAGATCAGGACCGGAACCTCACGATGTGGGTTCCCAAAGCTCGATCGCGTTTCCTTCGGGATCGTGAATGCGGGCGAAACGGCCGATGCCCTCCATCTCGCTCTGGTGGCTAACCTCGATGTCCGCCGACTTCAGTTGGGTGATCATCGCGTCCAGATCGGCCACGCGGAAGTTCAGCATGAAGGTCTTGTCCGCTGCGAAATAGTCCGTGTCGGCAGCGAAGGGTGCGAAAACCGTGACCCCGGATTCGGTCACCCAGGGCGCCATCTGCATGTTCGTCGGGGCGGGATTTATGCCAAGGTGATCGCGGTACCAATTCGCGAGTCCTTTCGGGTCCCTGGCCCGAAAGAAGAACCCGCCGAATCCCTGAACGTTTCGCACTCCAAGCCCTCGCTTTCGCAGGACTCACACTAGCAGCGGCGGCCGTTCCCGCCCCGCGGAGGACGCCAAACGCCCTGAGTGGACCAGGGGAATCCCGAATTCAGGCAGGTGTCCGCTCGGTTTCCGCGTTTGAAGCCCGTCCCCAGTAATGAACGGCGCTGTTCTCCCGACGGTCAGGCTCCGAGCCTGGATTGACGTCCGCTGGCGGCGCCCACGCTCCTCTGCGTCGCCTACTATCAGACCCCTCGCTCGCGCAGGAATGAGCCGTTGACAAGAATCGCCAACGTGGCCCTGGATGGCAGCAAGGGCTACGAGTCAAGGGTCCTTGAGTGGCTGCGGGACAGACGACCGGAAATCGTCACGTTCCAGAAGATTGGTACCGAGGAGAGTTTCCCGTCAGGGCCTCTCCGCGACATCGGCTACGGGGGCAAGTGTCTCGGCAAGCGATCTCGCTCAGATCTCGGGGTGGCGGTAGTGGTCCACCGAAGCTTGCCGCGGCCGGAAGTTGTCGGTGGTTCACTGAATCCGGAGCAAGTGGAGTCGCGATTCCTGACCATGAGGATTGGCCGTCTCCGGGTGTCGTCGGTCTATGCCCCCTGCAACCCGAACAACCTGAAACACAAGCGGGATGTGATCGCCCATAGAGTCGCATGGCTCAACGGGCTGAAGGACCACGTCGCAACGAGGGTTATCACCGCCAGGACACCGTGCTGTGCGGGGACTTCAACGTCAAATTCAAGGCTGACGGGCCGCGCACGGGGCCGTATGGGCAGGACGATGAGGATGCCCTGCAAGCGATTCTGGACCTCGGATTCGTCGATCTCTACCGCGACAGGCATCCTGACCCCGAGACAAAACCGGGCCACACTCACGGCTACCGGGAGCACCAGGACCCTCGGAAAGGCACCTCCCGGCTGCACCTGATGCTTGCGAGCCACAGCGTGGCGCGACACCGCCGGGACGTGTGGCTGGATATCGATGCATCGCCTAAGCCCGCCAAAGACGGTCCTCCTCTCGTCGTGGACCTCGACGGCCTCAAAGTGTGAAAGAAGGCGGGACCATCGCCTCCGTTTCGATTGAGTCTCGGTTCCGTTGTCCCAATAGCGTGGAGGCGCACGGTCGTCGTCTGCCAGCACCATCTGGCCCCATGACGGTACGCGGTTGCGGCCCTCCGGGCCGCGTGCCGACCGGAGGTCGGCGTTCCAAGCCGTTTCTGCCGTAAAGGCGAGGAGCGGGGTGCGGTTTCAACCGCTGGGAGCGCCGGTGTTCACACCGCGGCCGCAGGCCGCGAAACCCTGGCAACTGATCCTGCCCCATGGGCCGGACCTGAGCGGAGACAGCCCGGCGCCATCCGCCTCGGCGTACCCCGCCATGCCGGGGAATGACCGAGGGAGTTTCGCCCGCGGCGCGGGCGATGCCGGTCTGAAGACCGGCGCTCCTGGAGCTTGCCCGTTTGAAGGCCGCGTCGCCGATCTGATATATCCGACCGGAGGGGTCGGATTTGCTGGCCCCGGTTCCACCACGAGCCTTGCAGGAGGTTCCCATGCGACGTCTTCTTCTCTTGCTCGGAGCCTTGCTCCTTTCCCTGCCGCTGGGCGCCCAGGAAATCACCGGCGCCCTGCAGGGCCGGGTCACCGACGCTTCGGCCGGTGTGCTTCCCGGCGCCACGGTGACCATCTCCGGGGAGAACATCCTCGGCGGATCCCGGAGCGCGGTGACCGCCGGAAACGGCGCCTACCGCCTCGCGAACATTCCGCCGGGCGTGTACGAGGTCTCCTTTGCGCTCAGCGGATTCGGGGAGCAGGTCTATGAAGGCGTCCGCATCTCGACGGACACCACCTTCACCCTGAACGCCGAACTGAGCGTCGCGGCGCTCGAGGAGACGGTCACGGTCACCGGCGAGGCGCCCGTCATCGAGACGCAGGCCACCGACGTGGCCTTCAACTTCACCGAGGAGGTGATGGAGAACGTCCCGAACGCGCGCGATCCGTGGGCCATGGTCTCGCAGGTGCCCGGGGTTACGACGAACCGGATCAACGTCGGGGGCACCGAGACCGGGAACCAGCTCGCCTTCCGGGGCCACGGGGTCTTCCCGGGCCAGAACATCTACGTCCTGAACGGCGCGAACGTCACCGACAACCAGTCGAACGGCGGCTCGCAGTTCTACTTCGACGTGGACTCGTTCGAGGAGATGCAGATCGAGGTCAGCTCGCACAGCGCCGAGGTGCAGACCCCCGGCATGGTGATGAACATCGTGCCGAAGTCCGGCTCGAACAACTTCAGCGGCACGACCAGCCTCTACTTCGGAAACGAGGGCATGCAGTCCGACAACGTGGACAGCAACCTCATGAGCCTGGGAGTGGACCGGGCGAGCAACCTCAACCAGTACCTCGACGTGGGCGCCGAGATCGGCGGCCCGATCATCGAGGACAAGCTCTGGTGGTGGGCCGGCCACCGGCACCAGGTCGTCCAGAAGTTCGTCACCGGCACCCAGAACCCGGACGGCAGCTTCCCGATCGACGAGACGGTGCTCTGGTACCCCTCGGCCAAGATCAACTGGGCCATCAACCAGAACCACAACTTCTCCGTCTACTTCAACATGGCGCAGAAGAAGCGGTTCAACCGCTCGCTGAGTTCGCTGCGGCCGCTGCCGACCACCTGGAACCAGCAGGGGGCGCCCATCGCGCGGCTCTTCACCTTCCGGGACGACTGGACGCCGACCCCGAACGTGCTGGTCGCCTTCAAGGCGAACGTCATGGACCAGGGCTTCGAGCTCCGGGCGCAGCCGGAAGTGGACGTCGCGAACACGCCGGCGCGGCTCGATCTGGCCACCGGGCAGTGGTCGGACGCGCCGCCCCTCGAACTCGGAGTCCACAAGAACCTCCGGAACGTGGCCACCACCGTGTCCTGGTACCGCACCGACTGGGGCGGGGACCACGATTTCAAGGCCGGCTTCGAGATCGGGCAGATCCGGGCCTTCGGCAACCAGGGCGGCGGCGTGGCCCGGAACACCTACCCGGCCGACCACCGCCTCCATTTCTTCGAGGGCGAGCCCTCGGAGGTCATCCTCTGGGCGTCCGGGGCGGTGGCGGCGACCGGGCCGCAACGGTCCGCGTTCCTCCAGGACTCCTGGGCGGTGAACAACCAGTTGCGCCTGAACCTCGGCGCCCGCTGGGACTGGCAGGCGAACTCCCTCGACCAGGTCACGGCGCCCGCCAGCGCCTACCTCGATCCCGTCTCGCAGGAGGGCACCGGGAACCTCATCGTCTGGAACACGATCTCGCCCCGCCTCGGGATGGTCTTCGACCTGACCGGCGACGCCCGCACGCTCTTCAAGGCGAGCTACGGGCGCTACTACTGGGTGCTCTGGCTCGACCGGGTGCAGCTCGCCAGCGTGGCCGGCGACCGGAACCGGAAACACGAGTGGAACGACCTGAACGGCGACCGGAACTTCACGATCGACGAGGCCGGCGCGGTGCTCAGCGTGTTCGACGCCGGCGCGAACCCGGTGACCATCGACGGGAACCTCGATCCGACCTACACCGACGAGTTCACGGTGGGGCTGACCCGTGAGGTGGCGGCGAACGTCTCGGCGAGCGCCACCATCATGTGGCGGCGGGACCGCGACATCACCCAGATCACGAACACCGGCATCTCGGCGGCCGACTACACCGCGGTGACGGGAACGGACCCGGGGCCCGACGGCGCGCTCGGCACCGGTGACGACGGCGGCGGGATCACGTTCTACGAGCTCGACGCCTCGAAGACCGGGCTCTCACCCAACTTCCTCACCACCCGTCCGGGCTTCGAACACGAGTACCGCGGCTTCGAGTTCAACCTGCACCGCCGCCTGGCGTCCAACTGGCAGTTCATGGGGTCGATCACCATCGGCGAGCAGTCGGAGAACTACGGTCCCGGCGCTTACGACAACGTGGACCGCGCGGTGCCCGACGACCGCGGGCGCCTGGGCCGCCAGCCGCAGTTCCCCCTCAACAATCCCGAACTCGTGGACGGCACCCGGGTCGCGAACTCGACGCCCTACCTGGTGAAGGTCCTCGGGACCTACCAGGCCGACTTCGGGCTGACCCTGAGCGGCTTCTACCAGTACATCAGCGGCAACAACTTCACCCGGACGGTCAACGCGCAGGCCGCGCTCGGCCGCCGGCTCAACCAGGGCAACGTGCAGGCGTTCGCCGGCGAGCGGAACGGCGAGAACTGGGACGCCGCCAACGTGCTGGACCTCAGGGCCGCCTACGACCTGGGACTCGGCGACATGGGCACGGTGTCGCTCCAGTTCGACGTGTTCAACGCGCTGAACATCAACACGATCACGAATACCCAGAGCCTCTCCGGCGGGGCCTTCGGGCGCGTGCTGGCGTTCGTGCCGCCGCGGATCTTCCGCCTCGGCGCGAAACTGCGCTTCTGATCGTCTGATCTGATTCCCCCGGCCGGGGCGGCGCCTCCGGGGCGCCGCCCCGGCACTCTCCTGCGAGGTGAACTCCGTGCGCTTGACCGCCATCCTCCTGTCCGGCCTGCTGGCCGCCCATTGCACCCCGGCGCCGTCCCCGCCGCCGGACGCGCCGGACGACTCCGGCTACGGGGTCCCCGGGGCTCTCGAGCGGGCTCGGATCAAGACCGCGATCGTCGAGGAAAAGCTGCGCACCGCGCTCCTCCCCGCGATGCGGACCCACGGCATCGACATGTGGATCGTGCTCGACCGCGAAAACCACCCGGACCCGCTCCACGAGGAGATCGGCGGCGGGTTCGCCGGGGTGCGCTCCGCCTACATCTTCTTCGACTCGGGGGGCGCGGAGCCCGAGAAGATCTACCTCGGCTCCCACGTCCAGCCGAAAGACTCGGTGATCGAGCAGCTCTACGACGAGAAGGTGTACTACGGCTACAGCGCCGAGGGAATCACGCCCTACCTCCGGGACGCCGTCCGCAGCCGCGATCCCGAGCGCATCGGGATCAACACGTCGAGGACGCTTCCGGAGGCCGACGGCCTCACGGTGGCCTTCCGGGAGGTCCTGGTGGAGGCCATCGGCAGCCCGTATTCCGACCGCCTCGTGTCGGCGGAACTCCTGATCCGGGACTTCCGCAACCTGCGGACGCCGCTCGAGCGGGATCTCTTCCGGCAGCTCACCGAATGGACCGCGCGCTGGGAGACGGAAGGGCTGACCGGGCCGCACGTCGTTCCGGGCGAGACCACCGCTCTCGACATCGCCGGGTGGTTCGAGGACCAGGCCATGGCGCTGGGCATGGGGAGCTTCCAGACCGTGCGGGTGGTCCGGGAGGGCGACCTGCTGCCGCGCCACGACCCGGACATCGCCCTCCAGCCCGGCGACATCGTGGCGGTGGACGCCGGACTCTTCTACCTCCAGTTCGAGAGCGACATGAAGCGGACCGCCTACGTGCTCGGGCCCGGGGAGACCGAGCCGCCCGAGAGCATCCGGAACGCCTGGGCGGAGGCCGTCCAGACTTCGCGCCTCTACTCGAGCAAGATGCTCCCCGGCGCTATCGGGCATGAGGTTTACGAGGCGATCATGGCGGAGGCGGAGCGCGACGGTTACGTCCGGGACACGCGTACCGACCCGAGTGTCGGGAACGTCGGTCCCGAACACGAGATCGCGCTCTACGGGCACTCGATCGGCAACGACCTGCACGACATCGGCGCCCGCGTCGCCCCCGACCTGCCCTTCGCCTACGGGGACCGGGTGCGGTTCCCGCTCGTGGAAGGCGAGTTCGTCGCCATGGAGTTCCACGTCGGGGTGCCCATCCCGGAATGGAACGGGAAGAAATGGTCGGCCCGCTACGAGGAGATCGCGGTGGTGGGGAGCGAGGGACTCGAGGGGTTCATCCCCTTCCAGACGGAACTCCTGCTCATCCATTCCCGATAGCGCGGACGGCTGGGAGCGCCGGCCTCCGGCCGGCTGTGCCGACCGGAGGTCGGCGTTCCAAGCCGGTGCGCCATCATGACGATCGGCGGACCGCCACGGAGCCCTACGCGCCGAGCTGCGTCGCCAGGTCCAGGAAATCCCTGGCGTTGACATCGAACGAGTCCTCGTACGAGAGGTCGATCCGGCGGTTCGGCCACTCCTGCGGCCGCGGCACGAAGGCCGTGCGCAAGCCCGCGTCGGCCGCCGCCCTCAGGTCGTACTTGTGCGCCGCGACCATCATGACCTCGCCCGGCGACAGCCCGAGCAGGCCGGCGGCCTTCAGATAGACCTCCCGGTCCGGCTTGTAGTGGCCGATCAGCTCCGAGGAGAGCACGAGGTCCCAGGGAAGCCCGGCGCGCTTGGCCATGTTCACGAGCAGTCCCACGTTCCCGTTCGACAGGGTGGCCACCGTGAACTTCGCTTTCAGTCTCACAAGGCCCGGCACCGCGTCGGGCCACGGGTCGAGCCGGTGCCAGACGCGGTTGAAGTCGTCTTTCTCGGATTCGCCGAGGCCCTCGACCCCGAATCGCTCCAGCACGTCCTCCAGGTTCATCCGGTGCAGCTCGTCCATGCTCTTCCAGGGAAGCTCCCCCTGCCGCACGCGGTCGATGGCGGGGCGGTAGCCGTCCCGCCACGCTTCCGCGAAGCCGGCCCAATCGACGTGCAGGCCCCTGGCGCGGCCCAGGGCCTCGCCTTCCCGGATCACGGTGGAGCGCCAGTCCACCACGGTGCCGAAGACGTCGAAAACCAGTGCCCGGACGCCCACGGGCCCAACCTTATTCGCTTCCGAAGCCGACCAGGCCACCCTCCGGGGCCACCAGCAGCAGGCGTTCCTGGCGCGGGATGAGCCAGTTCACCCCGGCCGCCGCCTGCTGGGCGTTCTCCTCGAACCGCGAGTACCAGGTGGTTCCGCCCCACTCGGGGATCGGGGTGCTCAGGTGGAACTCCACCGAGACGTACTCGCCCTCGACCAGCGGGAACCGCACCCGTTGCCCGTAGGCGAGCGGGATGTCCTGGGCCACCCGGGCCCCGATGTCGTGGGAGTTGTTCCCCACCGAGTGTCCGTAAACGCCGATCTCCGGCCGGGTGTCGGTGGCGGCGACGCCGCCGGCGTCCGGCCCCACCACCTGGTAGCCGCGGTCCTCGACGCGCACCAGGATGGCGGACCAGACCTCGGTGCCGGTCCGGCCGGGGATCATCTCCTCGACGTAGATGTCGGCGACCCCGAGCGTCTCCTGCCAGGCGTCCCGGATGCTCTGCGGCGGTTCGGTCTCCCCTTCGCCGAGGATGTAGATGGTGCGCTTCATGTCGATCTCGAGGCCGAGATAGCGGAGTCCGCTGTCGATGCCGACGATGTCGCCCGACTCGAGCGGGTGGTCGCTCGCGAGTGGCAGTTGCTCGCCCTCGCGGATGACCCGGGCCACGTTGGACCCGCTCTCGCCGACCTCGAGTCCGATCTCGCGAGCCCGCTGCTCCATGAACCAGTAGAGATCGGCCGCGGTGGTCTCGCCGGGAACGACGGTGTCGAACGCCTCCTTCATCCAGCGGTCGGACCACTCGAGGACCTGGGTGAAGGCCTCGGTCTCCTCGGGAATCTTGTGCAGCCGGAAGTCGCGCACCAGCAGCTCCGCCGAAACGATCCGCGACGAGTACTCGGGCCCGATGGCGTTCTCGAGGTACTCGAACAGCCCCAGGGTGAGCCCGTCGGCTTCCGGAAGCGTGTAGGAGCGGTTGATTCCGATCCGCTGCGGATCACGCTCGGTGATCGCGTCCCGGAGGAGCGGCGCCACCCCGTCGGGGTGGTATCCGTAGTAGGTCGTCCCGTCGAAGAGGTGCGGGACGATCGCGGTGTCGGGCTGCTCGTGGGAGCCCAGGAAGAGCTTCTCGATGCCCTCCTCCTCCCCCCGGTCGAAGAAGAGGTACACCCCGCGGACCCCCGGATACCCCCCGCCCACCTCGTCGTGGAGCGGGTCCTTGTTGTTCTCCCGGTCCATGACGATCCACATGTCGATCCCGTGGTTCCTCATGGCCGGGGGCAGCGCCTCGTCGAGCTTTTTCTCCACGATGACGCGCCTCAGCTCCCACTGCTCCCGCTCCGAAGGGACCCCGTAGGGATCGGGGGGAGCCGCCGGCGGCGCGGGCGGAGCGCAGCCCGCGAGTGCGAGCAGGACGCCCGACAAGAGCGCCGGGAATGGGGTCAGTTCGCCGGCTCGATCAGGAACAACTCCTTCTGGGTTGGAATCAGCCATTTCACTCCCTCCTCGGTGATCTGGGCGGTCTCCTCGAAGCGCGCGTACCAGGTCTTGCCGTCCCATTCGGGCACCGGGATGCTCACGTGGAACTCGATGGAGACCCACTCGTTCGCCTGGAGCGGAAACCGCACCCGGTCTCCGTAGGCGAACGGGATGTCGTCCGCGATGCGGGCGCCGATGTCGTGCGCCACGTTGCCGACCGAGTGGCCGTAGACCCCGACCTCCGGCTCGGTGGTGGTGACCGCGTCGCCCCCGGCGTCGGGCCCGACGGCCCGGTAGCCGCGGCTTGCCATCTCGGCATTGATGGCGGACCAGGTCTCGGAGCCGACGGCGCCCGGCACCATCTGGCTCGCGTAGAAGTCCCCGATCTCATGGGTGGTGCGCCAGACCTCCTGGAGGCTCTCCGGCATCTCCGTCTCGCCGGGCTTCAGGATGTAGGCAGTGCGCTTGATGTCGATTGCGTAGTGGAGGTAGTGCAGCCCGCCGTCGATCCCGACGATGTCGCCGGGCTCGAGCGGAATGTCCGGATCGTGGATCGGAAGCAGGTCTCCCTCCCGCACCACCCGGACGGTGCCCCAGCCGGTGAGTCCCAGGTCGAGCGCCCGGTCGTACAGCCACCAGGAGACGTCCTCGGCGGTGGTGACGCCGGTGGTGACGTTCCCGGTGGAGAGCGCCTCCTCCATCCAGCGCGCGGTCCACTCCAGGAGCTGCGTGTAGATGACGGTTTCGGCGGGAGTGCGCTGGAGCCGGAAGTCGCGCACCAGCAGTTCGGCCGAGACGATGCGGCTCGCGTACTCGGGGCCGATGGCGTCCACCAGGAAGTTCCTCAGGCCCACCGTCAGCCCGTCCGCCTCGGGCAGCGTGTGCGAGGTGTTGACCCCGATCGTCTGCGGGTCCCGGTCCTCGATCGCCTTCTGGAGGTGCGGGGTCAGCCCCTCCGGGCTGTAGCCGTAGTAGATGGTCTCGTCGTAGATCTGGGCGATGACCGAGTTGGCCGGCTGCTCGTGCGAGCTGTAGTAGAGCTTCTCGACGGTGTCCGAGCCGTCGTCGTGGAAGATGAAGGCGCCGCGCACCCCCGCGAACCCGCCCCCGAGTTCGACGTGGAGCGGCTCCTCGTTGTTCTCCCGGTCCAGCACGATCCACATGTCGATCCCGTGGTTGCGCATCGCGGGCAAGAGCGCCGTCTGCAGCTTCTCGGCGATGGCGTTGCGCTGGATCGCGAACCGCTCCTTGGAATCGGGGATGCCGTAGTCGGACGCGCCCATCCCCAGGGAAGCCGGGTCGCCCATTTCCATCCTGCACCCGCCGGACGCGAGCAGGAGAAGCGCTGCGCAGCCCGCGCCGAAGAGCGCCGTCTTCCTCGTCTTCCTCATGGCGGTACCCTCCCTCGAAACCGAGCCGGTCGCCTTTTCGGAGTCTATGCGTGCCTGACCCATCGCGGAAACGCAAGCCGCCCGCCCTGGAATTCCCCGAGGCGGAGGAAGCGACCGAACGCGACCGGGCGGAGTTCGCCGAGGCGGTCGCCGAAACGCCGCCGGAACTCGTGGTCGCCGTCCGGGATCTGCCGGTGACGGCGCCGCTTCCTTCCTCGTTCACCCTGCTCCGGGACCTCCAGAGCGGCAGGCGCCGGGTGCGGGACGACTGCGCCATTTCGCTGCGCCAGAAGACCCGGGACGAAGCGCGCCGTCTGCTCGAGAACTTCCTTCGCGCCCGGCAGCTCCGGGGCGACCGCTTCGTGCGCGTGATCCACGGCAAGGGCTATCGCTCCGAAGGCGGCCGGCCCGTGCTCGCGCGGCGCGTGCCCGAATGGCTCGCCGAATGGAAGCCGGAACTCGTGGCCACCTGGGGCGAGGCGCGCCGCGAGGACGGCGGGGGCGGGGCGCTCTACGTCGTGCTCGCCGATACGCCGGGCTGATGCGCAGGGCCGGTGGGCGCCGGGCCGCGGGCGCCGATTGGGACCCGGCCCAGTACGACAGGTTTCGCGACTACCGGCTGCGGCCGGCGCTGGAGCTTCTGGGCCGGGTTCCGATCACCGAAGCGTCACTCGTCTACGACCTCGGATGCGGCGCCGGAACCGTCACCCGGATCGTCGCGGGACGGTTCCCCGGCGCCCACGTGACCGGACTGGACAGCTCTCCGGAGATGCTGGCGAAGGCTCGCGCGGAACCGAACCGCATCGAGTGGATCCACGGCGACATTGCGGACTGGGAACCCGAGCAGCCACCGGATCTCATCTTCTCCAATGCCGCGCTCCATTGGCTCGAGGATCACCCCGGGCTGTTTCCCCGGCTGATCGGCTATCTCGCGCCGGGCGGCTGCCTCGCGGTGCAGATGCCCCTCAGCCACGCGCAGCCGTCCCACACGCTGATGTGCGAGACCCTGGCGAACGGCGGCGTGGACGGTTCGCCGCTGGGTGACGAAGCGGTGGCGGCTGCCGCCGCCCGCGACTGGGTACTCGATGCGAGCGCGTATTACGAGCTGCTGGCCGCGCACGCCTCGGAGCTGGACATCTGGGAGACCGTGTACCTCCACCGGCTCGAAGGCGAGGACGCCGTCCTCGAATGGGTCAGGGCGACCGGGCTCCGGCCGGTCCTGAACGGGCTGACCGGGGCGGACCTCGCGCGCTTCCTGGAGGTGTACCGGGACCGGCTGCGCGAGGCGTATCCCTGCAGAACGGACGGAACCACCGTGTACCCCTTCCCACGTCTCTTCCTGGTGGCAACGCGGTAGGGAACGCGCGGGTCGGCCGACCGCCGTGATGGCGCCGCCGGCTTGGAACGCCGACCTCTGGTCGGCACGCGCTGCGCGACTGCGCAGCGCACGGCGGGGCGCCGACCTGCGGGGTGGTTCTCTCTCGGTGCAACCGGGCGGAGGGGGCGCTCCCGGACCTCTGTCGCCCGAGACGACTAGCAGCGCGTCGCCCGCGGACCTTCGGCCCGCTGTGCCGACCGGAGGCCAGTTGCTGCAAAAATGCAATCCCGCGCGTCGGCCAAGCGCCGTGATGACGCCGCCGGGGGGGGGGGCGGCGCCCGGGGCGTGCCCCCGGGCGGGCGGCGTCCCAAGCCGGCGGCGCCACCAGGGCGCTCGGCCGACCCGCCGGACTGCATTTTCACAGCAACTGGCCGCCGGCGGCGAATTCTCTCGCTGGGGGACGCTCCGCGCGGTCGCGGCCGTGTTCCACTCGATCCCGGGGTCGGACATTCAGGCCTGGTGCGAGTGCTACAGCCTGCTCTTCAACCTGGGCTACGGGGGCGCGTATAGTCGGTGGCCCCTTCGCCGGGGGGAGTGCCCATGACCGCACGGATCCTCGTTGCCGCCTTGGGCGCGTTGCTCATGAGCGCCGTGTGGGGCCAGGAAAACAGCGTCCCGCTCGGGACTCATCCATGGAACCCCAGGCTGGAGCGAACGCTGGATGCCGGCGAGGTTTCCGTTTTCAAGGTTGAGTTACACGAGGGGTTCGAATACGTCATCACCGGGTGGTGTTCCGCCGACTGCGACCTCGCGGTGCTCGATCCAGGCGGGGATACGGTCGGGACGGACTACGAGGCTGATTCGTTTCCGGTGGTGGAGGTGGCAGCGGAGCAGTCCGGGTACTTTCGCGTGGAGCTTTCCTGCCCGGCGGAGGACTGCACGGCGCGCGTTGACACGGAAGAAACGCGGTCCGGGACGCTCCCGAAGGGCGGTGTAGCCACCATCCCGATTCACCTTGAAACGGGCGCGGAGTACACGCTGACTGGAGTTTGCGACTCCGACTGTTCTGATCTCGACTTCCGGCTTCGGGACCCCGAGGGCGAGCAGGTGGGCGAGGACACGCTAACGGACTCCGTTCCAGTCCTCGTATTCGAGCCCCGGGAGGACGGTGTCTTCAGCTTGGTGGTCGAAATGATCGAATGTTCGGTCGAGCCCTGCCATTGGCAGGTCCGGGCTAGTGCTGACCCGAGAGAGTGATGGGTAGCGCGCTGGGTGTCTGTCAGGGGTCCTGGTTGGCGTCCGGCAGGTGGAGAGTATGTGGACCACACCGCTCGATTGGGCGCCGTGGAGGCAGATTCGCTGTCGAACCCGACGCGCCGCCACCCGTTTCTCGTTCCAGATCGGAAGGGACACGGTTTCCGCGGCTGCCGTGTTGATCCGGGTAACCGGCCGGCCCACGAGCTTCTTGGAGCACACAACGTTCGAGTCCGGAATCAGATAGAGCTCCATAACTGCGGCCCGCCCGGGGGCCAAGCCCCAAACCCAGGCGACGTGCGAAACTCCCGCCGCCGTGGTCTTCCGAGCCGTTTTCCTGTTCGCCGCCACCTTGGCGGCTCCGGCCGCCGCCGCTGAACCGGCGGAAGAACTCGCGGCCGCCGAAACGGCGGGGTCGCAACTGCTCTTCGACTACGACTTCGACGAGGCGCTCGAGCACTACGCGCGGGTCAGCGAGCGCTACCCGGAACACCCCACCGGCCCCTACAACCTCGCCACCACGATCTGGACGCGGCTCGCGCAGCGCAGCAACGGGATGCGCGGGTCGAGCCTCCGCAACGACCGCTTCTTCTCCCAGCAGGGCCGGCCGGACGCCACGCCGGAGGAGGAGGCCGCCTTCCGCGGGCACCTCGAGGAGGCGTACCGGCGGGGCCGCGCGCTCCTGGAACGCGATCCCGGCGACGTGGAGGCGCTCTACTACCTCGGCGCCAGCGAGGCGCTCGAGTCGGGCTGGTCGGTGATCGTGGACGGGGCATGGTTCCGCGCCGCCCGCCAGATCCGGCGCGGGGTGGGCCGCCACCGGCGGGTCCAGGAACTCGATCCCGGCTTCCGGGACGCCTACGCGGTGCCGGGCGCCTACGACTACGGGATCGAGACCCTGCCGCGGCCGCTCCGCTGGCTCGCCTTCCTGTTCGGGATGCGCGGCGATCGGGAGGCCGGCCTCGAGGCGGTGCGGATCACCGCGGACGAGGGCCGGCGGGCGCGCTGGGGCGCGCTGTGGACCTGGGCGCTGCTGATGCAGCGCGAGGAGCGGGAGGACGAGGCGCTCGCGGCGATCCGGCGGCTGAACACCCGGTTCCCGAAGAACCCGGACTTCGTGCTCGACGAGGTCAGCATCCTGACCGCGCTCGGCGATTTCGAGGCCGCGCGCGAGCTGGCCGAACGGGTGCTGGAACGCCGCGGGGCGGGCTTCGGGAACTACCGGCTGGCGCTCCCGGGGCTCGTCGAGGCCCGGCTCGGGGAGGCGCTGCTGTTCGCCGAGCGCTGGGAGGAGGCGGAGGCGGTGTTCAGCCGCGGCCTCGCCGCCGGACCGAACCCCGAGGTGCGCGCGATCCTGCACTTCCGGCGGGGGAACGCCCGCGACGGCGCGGGGAAGCGGGGGACCGCGCTTACCGACTACGGGCGGGTCGTCCGGGGGGACGCCGACCAGGTGCTCGGCGAGTGGGCGGAGGAGCTGCGCCGGGCGCCTTGGCCGGAGGCGGCGCCGGAGGGTTCGCGTCCGGCGCGGCGGGCCGAGTAGGGGGTGAACAGCGGGTCCGCGGCCGTCCGCGGCAGTAACATGGACGGGCGCACGTCGGGCCCGGACTCATGCTGATCAAGGAGCAATCCCTCGCTGAGGAGGCGGAAGCCGACCGCGGCTTCGATTCCCCTTCGCTCGACCTCACCGTCCAACTCGATTCGATGCGGAACCTGAAGGACGGCTGGCTGGAGGGTGGCGGTGTGGCGCCGAGCGCGAGCGGCCTTGACTGGCTTGCCGGAGCGTTGGCGCGCCATTACCCGGAAGGTTCTCCTCGGCCGTATCTCTATCCGACGGAAGACGGCGGAGTGCAGGCCGAGTGGTCCCTTGCCGCCTGGCGTGCTTCGCTGGAGATCGACCTGAATTCCCACCGTGGCAACTGGTTTGCCCTGAACCTTGAGACAGACAACGCCGAGGAGCGGCAGCTCCGATGCGACGAGACGTCGGACTGGCAGTGGCTGGTCCGGCGGATTCACGACATGTCTCGGGGTCTCGGGTGACGGGCGAAACACCACTTTGGCGACGAACCTTGGGACGCCTTCCGGTTCACAGGGGTGCACTCCGGGCACCCGACCTGACTACAGCTGCGGGATCCTGGCTTTGGCTTCCGGGAGCTTGCCGAAAAACCGGAAGAGTTTCTTCACGTGGAAAAGTGCGATCTCCGGGTTTGTGCGGCCATGCGCCCCTTTGGGCAGGGCCACGAAGGCTCTGTCCCTGAGGGCAGGGCAGTAGATGTGAATCCCGTGTTCCTTTTCCTTCATCTCCCAGTCCGGGAGAAGCTCATCCATCCACCTTGTGAGGCTGTTCCAGCGGATCTGGCCGGAACTCACCGCCAGATCCCCGCGGCCGTCAGGCCGCCATTGCCGGCGGTGGGGCGGCGGCGGCCTTCGGCTCGGGATTCAACGCGGGGGAAGACTTTGAGGGTTGCAGGCGCTCTACGGCGATCTCCGCCGGCAGTGCCTCGGTTTCACGCCTGAGGTCCGCGCACTCGGCAGGGGTCGCCCCTGCTCGGATTTCGCTACGGGCACTCTCCCACTCCGCCACACTCTCGTCGTCAGTCGCCGCGATGAAGTCCTGCGCCGCCGTCTTGAACTCGCGGAACGTGTTGGCGTCTTTGGCCAGGTCGAACAGGGTGGCGGCCAACCCCGACTTGAAATCCAGGTACGCGGAGTTCACGTCTTCCCCGCCGGCGGCGAGTCCGCCGGGGTTGACACCATAGATGCACGTTGAGCCGTACTCCTCGACACAGGTGATCCGGCCCCGGATGCGGACGTCAGCCACGAATCCCTGTCCGTACACCGGGGTCCGGAACTGGAAGTAGAGAGGAACCGTCATCGAGTCGCTGTTTGGGGAGTCGCTGTTTACCCGATTGTATTGCGCGAGTCAAAGCCGTTCCGTCGTAATGGAAGCGCTCGGCCGGGGTCACCGATTCCTATAATCGTCCGGATGTCGCTCCGCCGGACCCCGCTCCACGCTCTCCACCAGGAACTCGGCGGCAGGCTCGTGCCGTTCGCCGGCTGGGAGATGCCGGTGCAGTTCGGGGGGGTGGTCTCGGAGCACCTCGCGGTGCGGCGGCAGGCGGGGCTCTTCGACGTGAGCCACATGGGCGAGTTGCGGGTCACCGGCCCGGATGCGCTGCCGCTCCTCCAGCGGCTGACCCCGAACGACGTCGCGCGGCTCGTGCCGGGGCGGGCGCAGTACTCGGCGCTCACCACCGACTCGGGCGGCTTCGTGGACGACATCATCGTCTACCGGCGGGGGGAGGAGTCCTTCCTGGTGGTCACGAACGCCGCGAACACCCCCCGGGACCTCGCGTGGATCCGCGAGCGGGGCGGGACGGCCGCGGAGTGCGTGGAGGACCTGAGCGACGAGACGGCGCTGCTCGCGCTCCAGGGACCCCGCGCGCAGGCGATCCTGCAGACGCTGACCGGCCTGGACCTGGCGACGATCCGTTACTACCGGTTCGCCGAAGGGGAGGTCGCGGGCGTCCCGGGAACCGTCGCCCGGATGGGCTACACCGGGGAGGACGGCTTCGAGATCATGGTCCCGGCCGACCGGGCCGAGGGGCTGGCGCGGCGCCTTCTCGACGCCGGCGCGCCGGAGGGGCTCGTCCCCACCGGGCTCGGGGCCCGGGACACCCTGCGGCTCGAGGCCAAGATGGCGCTCCACGGGAACGACATCGACGAGGACCACTCCGTCGAGGAGGCGGACCTCGGCTGGATCGTGAAGCCCGACAAGGGCGACTTCATCGGCCGCGACGTCCTGGTGGCCCAGCGCGAGAACGGCGTCACCCGCAAGCTCGTCGGCTTCGAACTGCGGGACCGGGGGGTGCCGCGCCACGGGTATCCCCTCGTGGTGAACGGCGAGCCCTTCGGCGAGGTGACGAGCGGGGGGCACGCCCCCTTCCTGAAGAAGAGCCTCGGGCTCGCCTACCTGCCAACGGACGCCTGCCAGCCGGGCCAGGCGTTCGAGGTGGTGATCCGGGGACGCCCGGTCCCCGCCGAAGTGGTGCCCACGCCGTTCTACGTGCGGCCCGGCAAGAAAAAGAAGAAGAAGAAACGCGCAGCGGCGGCTGCCACCTGACCCAGGAAAACTCTCCCGGAGAACCGATGATCCCCGACGATCTCTACTACAGCAAAGAGCACGAATGGCTGCGCCTCGAAGGGGACGGCTCCGCGACGATCGGCATCACCGACCACGCCCAGCAGGAACTCGGGGACATCGTCTACGTCGAACTCCCCGAGCCGGACGCCGCGCTCGAGGCCGACGACGTGATGGGCAGCGTGGAGTCCGTGAAGGCGGTTTCGGAGATCTTCTGCCCGGTGGCGGGCACGGTGACCGAGGTCAACGGGTCCCTCGAGGACGCTCCCGAGGTGGTCAACTCGGACCCCTACGGGGACGGCTGGCTGATCCGGCTGACGCTGGACGACCCGGCGTCGGTGGCGGGGACGATGCTGTCGGCGGGGCAATACGAAGCGCACGTCGCGAGCGAGGCTGACTGAGCGGGCCGGGAGGGCCATCCGGACCTGGGGCCCGCGCGCTCTGCGGCCCTGCGGGCCGCGTGCCGACCGGAGGTCGGCGTTCCCCGCCGGGGGCGCCGTCCGCGCTTTTTGCCGGTCGGTTCCGGCGCCTCCCACGGTTAGAATCCGGGGTCCGACCGGGTGGGGGGACCTGGCGGGGCGACAGCCGGTGACCAGCCCTGCCGGTCGGAGTTTCCGGCGCCGTTCCGGCACGTGCCGACCCCCCACAGCTCCCGAGTTCCCTTGACTTCATCCCCAGCCGCCCTGAAATCGCCCGCTGGCACCACGGCCCCGTCGCTGCCGCGCGGCGCCGCGCCGTTCGTCCGGCGCCACGTCGGACCGAGCCTCACGCAGCAGGTCGAGATGCTGCACGACCTCGGCCTCACGTCGCGGGATGAACTGATCGCCCAGACGATCCCGGAAGACATCCGGATCCGGGAAGAACTCGAACTCCCGGCGCCCCTCGGCGAGGGCGAGCTCCTCGAGGAACTGCGGGGGATCGCGCGGCAGAACCGGACCTGCCGGAACTTCATCGGCCGGGGCTACTACGGCGCCATCACGCCGCCGGTCATTCTCCGGAACATCCTCGAGGACCCCGGCTGGTACACCCAGTACACCCCGTACCAGTCGGAGATCTCGCAGGGCCGGCTGGAGATCCTGCTCAACTTCCAGACCCTGGTCGGGGACATCACCGGCTTCCCGGTCGCGGGCGCCTCGCTGCTCGACGAGGCGACGGCGGCGGCCGAGGCGATGGCGATGTGCCAGCGCTCCGGAAAGGGCCGGACGACCTTCCTCGCCGACCGCTGGCTCCACCCGCAGACGCTCGCGGTGATGGAGACCCGGGCCCGGGCGGCGGGCATCCGCCTCGAGGTCCGGGACCTGAGCGATCCCCAGGTGCAGATCCCGAAAGAGGTCTCGGGGGTCATCGTCCAGTACCCGGACACGCGGGGCCGGATCCGCGAATGGCGGCCGCTCGTGGAGAGGGTCCACCAGGCCGGGGCCCGCACGGTGGTCGCCACCGACCTGCTGGCGCTGACCATGCTCGAGCCGCCGGGGGCCTTCGGCGCCGACGTCGCGGTCGGCTCCACCCAGCGTTTCGGGATGCCCATGGGCGGCGGCGGGCCCCACGCGGCGTTCCTCGCCACCACCGCCGCGCACGCCCGCCGCACCCCCGGCCGGGTGGTGGGCGTCTCCCGCGACTCCTCCGGAAGGGTCGGCTTCCGCCTCGCCCTCCAGACCCGCGAGCAGCACATCCGGCGGGACCGCGCCACCAGCAACATCTGCACGGCGCAGGTGCTCCCCGCGCTGGTCGCCTCCGCGTACGCCGCCTGGCACGGGCCGGAGGGGCTCCTCCGGATCGCCCGCCGGGTACGGGCGCTCACCCTGGCGCTCCGCGACGGGCTGTCCCGGCTCCGCTACTCCACGGGCGGGGCGCCGGTCTTCGACACCCTCACGGTGGAGACCGGCGACGAGGAGACGTCGCGGATCCTGGCGGCCGCCGAAGCCCGGGGCATCAACCTGGGCCGGCAGGAGGGCGGGGGCGTCGGCGTCTCGCTCGACGAGACGGCGACCCTCGACGACGTGGACAACATCCTCGCCGCCTTCGCCGGCGAGCGCGAGGCGCCCGCCGCCCGGGACCTGCTTCCCGAAGAGGGAGGCGAGACGCGGTTGCCGCCGAGGCTCCAGCGGCGGAGCATCTTCCTCGATCACGAGGTCTTCCACGTCCACCGCTCGGAGCACGAGATGCTCCGCTACCTCCACAAGCTGAAGGAGCGCGACCTCTCGCTCACCACCTCGATGATCCCGCTCGGCTCCTGCACGATGAAGCTGAACGCGACGGCCGAGATGCTGCCGGTGACCTGGCCGGAGTTCGCCGACGTCCATCCCTTCGCGCCGCCGGAGCAGCAGCGGGGGTTCGCCCGGATCGCCGCCGACCTCGAGGCGCAGCTCGCCGGGATGACCGGCTTCCACGCCGTCAGCCTGCAGCCGAACGCCGGCTCGCAGGGCGAGTTCACCGGCCTGCTGATGATCCGGGCGTACCACGAGAGCCGGGGCGAGGGGCGGCGCAACGTCTGCCTGATCCCGCTCTCCGCGCACGGGACGAACCCGGCGAGCGCCGCGATGGCGGGGCTCCAGGTGGTGCCGGTGACGACCACCGAGGCCGGGGACATCGACGTGGAGGACCTCGGCTGGAAGATCGAGGCCTATCCGGACCAGATCGCCGCGCTGATGATCACCTACCCCTCCACCCACGGGGTCTTCGAGGAGCGGGTCCGCGAGGTCTGCTCCATGGTCCGGGAGGCGGGCGGCCTCGTCTATCTCGACGGCGCCAACCTGAACGCCCAGGTGGGGCTCACGAGTCCCGCGGAGATCGGGGCCGATGTCTGCCACATCAACCTGCACAAGACCTTCTGCATTCCCCACGGGGGAGGCGGTCCCGGCATGGGCCCGGTGGCGGCGACCGAGGAGCTGGCCCCGTTCCTGCCGGGGCACCCCTACGGGCCGCAGGACCCCCAGCGGGTCGGCGCGATCTCCGCGGCGCCCTGGGGCAGTCCCGCGATCCTGCCCATCTCGTGGGCCTACATCCGGATGATGGGGGCGCCGGGCCTCAAGGAGGCCAGCGAGGTCTCGATCCTGTCGGCCAACTACATGGCGCACCGGCTGAAGGCCCACTACCCGCTGCTCTACGTGGGCAAGCAGGGCCGAGTGGCCCACGAGTTCATCCTGGACTGCCGGCCGTTCAAGAAGACCGCGGGGATCGAGGCGAACGACATCGCCAAGCGGCTCATGGACTACGGCTTCCACGCGCCCACCATGTCCTTCCCGGTGGCGGGCACGCTGATGATCGAGCCCACCGAGAGCGAGTCGCGCGAGGAGCTGGACCGCTTCTGCGACGCGATGATCCGCATCCGCGGCGAGATCCGCGACATCGAGGAGGGACGGGCCGACCCGGAGCGGAACCCCCTGCGGCTCGCGCCGCACACCGCCCGGGACGTCGTCTCCGACGCGTGGGACCGTCCCTACAGCCGGGAGCAGGCCGCCTTCCCGGCGCCGTGGCTCCACGCCCACAAGTACTGGCCGCCGGTGGGCCGGGTGGACAACACGCGGGGCGACCGGAACCTGATCTGCAGTTGCCCCGACGACTGGCGGTCGGGGGCGGACCATCCCCACCACGACCACCACGACCCGGATCACCATCGACACGCCTGACCCCATCCACCGGGCGCCTGGCATCGCCCGAACCGCGAACACCCCTCAAGGCATCCCGAGTTGACGAAGAAACGAAGCCTGCGCGCCTGCGCCGCCCAGATCAGCCCCGTCTTCATGGACAAGAAGGCGAGCGTCGAGAAGTACGCGGAGACGATCCGCGAGGCCGGCCGGCAGGGCGTGGACCTCATCGTGACGCCGGAGACCGGGATCCCGGTCTATCCCTACTGGCGCAACAACTTCGGCTACACCGATCCCGAGTCGGCGCGGCGCTGGAAGGAGACGGTGGTCCGCTTCTACGACGAGGCGGTGCGCATCCCGGGGCCGGAGACCGAGGAACTCGGCCGCGCCGTGAAGGCCGCCGGGCTCACCGCGGTCATCGGCCTGAACGAGCAGGACGACCGGCCGGGTTCGCGCACCCTCTACAACACGATGCTGTTCATCGGCCCCGACGGGGAGGTCATGGGCCGCCACCGGAAGCTGATGCCCACCCACCAGGAACGGATCTTCTGGGGGCGCGGCGACGCGAGCGACCTCCGGGTCTTCGAGACGCCGTTCGGGCGGCTCGGCGGGCTGATCTGCTTCGAGAACCACATGACGCTGCTGAAGGCGGCGATGGCGGTGAAGGGCGAGGAGGTGCACGCCGCGTGCTGGCCGGGCTACTGGGCCTACGGGGGGCCGGGGAAGACCGTCCGCGACATGACGGGGACTCTGCATCCGCTCCACCACTCGGATCAGGACGCCGCGGTGCGCGAGTACGCGTTCGAGACCCAGACCTTCGTGGTCTCGGCGTCGCTGTTCCTGACCGAGGACGACGTGCCCGACGACTTCCCCTACAAGGAGACGACGAACTGGAAGTGGGCGATGGGCGGCAGCGCCATCGCCACCCCGTTCGGGACCTACGCCGCGGAGCCGCTCTTCGGCCAGGAGGGGCTGGTGATCGCCGATCTCGACCTCGCCGACCGGATCGTGGCCAAGAACGTCTTCGACTGCATGGGCCACTACGCCCGCTGGGACGTGGCGCAGTTGCGCCTCAAGCGCCAGGCGGTCGGCCCGGAGCCGGCGGCGGCCGAGCTGGCGGCGCCGCGCGCCGCGCGGGTGGTGGAAGTCCCGGCCGCGCCGGCGGGCCCGCCGGCCGTCGAGGCAGGGGAGCAGCCGCCGCCGGGCGTGCTGCCGAAGGCGATCATGGGCGCGGTCCCGGAGGGTCTGGCGAAGCCGCTGCTCGAGGCGCTCTCCGAGAAGTTCGGGCCGGGCTCGGTCGCCGCCGCGCGCGCCGAGCTCGACGCCGACGACCTCGAGGAACTGGCCCGCTCGCACGGCCTCTCGCACGACGAGGTGGTGTCGTTCATCCACGACTTCATCGACCTCATCCGCCGGCGGAGCGAGTTCGTCGTTCCGGATCTGGTCGTCGAAGAACCGGCCGATGCGTGATCGGGGCCGAGGCCTCGCGTAATCCCCTCCGTTCATGGCGCTCGGTCTGCTGACCGTCCACCTGGCGGGCCTCGCCTTCTTCGCCTACACCTGCTTCGGGGTGGGCGACGGGACGCTGGCCTTCCACATCGGGGCCGGTCTCATCGCGGTGATGCTGGTGGTGTTCGCCCACACCATGAGCTACTTCTACCTGGTCGCCATGACCAGCATGATGCGGAAGGCGCTGGCCGGCGAGAGCGGTCCGCCGGTGCTGGTGGACGACCCGCGGGGGCCGGAGCTGCTGGCGCGGAGCCGGCGGCTCAAGGCGAGCGCCATGCCCTGGGCGATGGGCGGCATGATCCTCCCGATGGCCGCCTTCATCCTGGGAGGCGGCGCCCACACCCGGGCCTTCCCGCCCGTCATCCACACCGCCGCCGGCTACCTGGTCTTCGTCTTCGCGATCCTGGCGACGGTGATGGTGGGGCTGGCGCTGCTCCGCCAGAACCGCATCGTGGAGTCCTTCCAGGCCGCGGGGGGCGACCCCGCCACCACGTGAACCACGCGCGGCAGCGCAGCACCAACCACCCCCACCACAACCCTCCCCCGTACCAGGCGCGTGCGGCAGCGGAGCACCGGTCTCCGACCGGCATCGCGGCCCGCGGGGCCGCGAACCCGCACACCCCCGACCAGCATCGCGCAGCGGCTCCCCCCGCGCCATGCGCACCAGGTTGCCGCGCCGGCAGCCGCGCGCCTACAATCTCCGGTGCCGTCGGTCCCGCCTATCTACCCTTTGGGGCTGGCGGCCTACCCGAGGGCCCCTGCGGGGGCCCTCTATTACTACCTTTGCCTTACCAATAGCTTCCCGTAGGGAAGGTGTCCGAGCTCGCCTCGCACAAGGGGGATCCCATGTCTCGCGTCGGAGTGTTCGTCGATGCCGGATACCTTTTCGCCCAAGGCTCCATTGCACTGACCGGCGCGAAACAGGAGCGGCGTCACGCGGACCTGAAGCAGAACCAACTGTTGGGTCTGCTCCAGTCCGTGGCATTCCAACAGTCCGAAGGCCGCGAGCTGCTTCGCATCTACTGGTACGACGGATTGCACCGCACGGGCCCGACGGCTCAGCAACAGAACATGGCCGGAGCAGACAACGTGAAACTGCGCCTGGGCCTGATCAACGAGTACGGACAGCAGAAGGGGGTTGACTCGCTGATCGTGACCGACCTCGTCGAGCTGTCACGAAACAGGGCGATCTCCCACGCCCTGCTGCTCGCCGGAGACGAGGACGTGCGCATCGGGGTGGAGATCGCGCAGAGCCTGGGAGTTCGGGTGCATCTGCTCGGGATCGAGCCGAGTCGCGGTTCGCAGGCGAAGACGCTCTTGTCGGAAGTCGATACCAAGAGGGAGTGGAGCGCGGAGACCGTCGGGGGGTTCCTGACCTTCGCCGGATTTCCGAGCTCCAGCGCGGCCGCCGAACCCGCCGCCGAGGGCGGTCGGCTACTCGAACCTGATCCAGAGTCCATCTTCCGGCGGGTCATCGCTGAACTGATCGAGGAATGCATGGGCGACGAACTCGCGGCCTGCCGGGATGCGCTGCGCCGTTCGGACCAGGTACCCCAGCCGTACGACGGAAGGCTGCTGGCGACTTGTCGGACACACTTGGGTCGAGACCTCACCGGACCTGAGCGGTCGCGGCTCCGGCGGATGTTTCAGGCGTCTGCCGAGGAGTCGGTAGCGCAGGAGTCTGGCGCCGGTCCGGCGTCGCCGGCCGACGCCGCCACGGCCGAGATGCCCGTCACGCAAGCGCTTGCAGCACGGGTCGAGGAAAGCGTGAGTGAACTCACCGAAGGTCAGATCCGGGAGTTTCACGAGTTCTGGCGCCATTCGATCGGTGTCCCCTCGGACCATGACCGCCTCCTGCTGGCTTCGTGTCGCGAGAAGATCGGCCGGGACCTGACCCCGGAGGAGCGCCGCTTCCTGCGGAAGAGGTTTCAGGAAGCAGTCGAGGAACGATTCGGCAGTAGCTGAGCGCGGTGGTGGCCGCCGCGTACGCGGTGATTGCGGTCCGGCTGGATGACGCTTCCACCGACGTTCCGCCGTTGTACGATCCTTCCCGAGCGCCTATGTCCCGAACCCTCATCGCCCTCGTCCTGCTCCTCCCGGCCCTCGCCGCTGCCCAGGAGGTCATCCCGGCGCCCGACGACGCCACCACCGGCCCCGATACCGTGTTCGTCCAGGAGCTGACCTGGACCGAGGTCGCGGCGCGGGTCCGCGCCGGCACCCGCTCGGTGATCGTGCCCACCGGCGGCACCGAGCAGAACGGGCCCCACATGGTGCTCGGCAAGCACAACTTCATCATCCGGGAGGCGTCCGAGCGGATCGCCCGCGAACTCGGGAACACCCTGGTGGCCCCGGTGGTCGCCTACGTGCCCGAGGGCGGCATCGACCCCCCGACCGGCCACATGCGCTACGCCGGCGCGATCACCCTGCCGCAGGAGCACTTCGAGGCGCTCCTCGAGTACACCGCGCGCGGCTTCGCGCTCCACGGCTTCGAGAACGTCATCTTCATCGGGGACAGCGGCGGGAACCAGCGGGGCATGGCGGCGGTCGCCGAGAAGCTGAACGGGGAGTGGGAGTCGGCCGGCAACCCCTCCCGGGTCCTCTACGTCCCGGAGTACTACCGGGGGAACGGCTTCCGGGACTGGCTGCTCGAGCAGGGGATCCCCGAGGACGCCATCGGGCGCCACGCCGGGGTGACGGACACCTCGCAGCTCTGGTACGTCGCGCCCGAGCAGATCCGCCCCGACAAGCGGGTCCGGGACGGCGGTTTCGAGGGCAGCGGGGTGAGCGGCGACCCCACGCTGGCCTCGCGCGAGCTCGGCGAGAAGGGGATCGAGCTCAAGGTCGAGACCACGGTTCGGCGGGTGCGGGAGATGCTCGCCGCGCGCTCCGGCGAATGACGCCGGTCCCCGCCGTCGCCACGATCCCGTCCCAGCGGCACCTCTTCGACATGCCGCGGGAGGTCGCCTACCTGAACTGCGCCTACATGTCGCCGCTCCTCCACCGCGTGGTGGAGGCGGGGACCGCCGGTCTCCGGCGGAAGGCGCGGCCCTGGGAGATCGAGGTGGACCACTTCTTCGACGACTCGGAGGCGCTCCGCGCCGCCTGGGCGGAGCTGCTGGGCGCCGGCCCGGACTCGGTCGCGATCACCCCGTCGGCCGGCTACGGGATCTCGCTGGCCGCCAACCACGTCGCGCTCGGTGAGGGGCGGCGCGTCCTGCTCGCCGCCGAGCAGTTCCCCTCGAACGTCTACCCCTGGACCGCCAAGGCGCGGCGCGCCGGCGGCGAGGTCCGCTTCGTCCCGCGTCCGGAGGACGGGGACTGGACCCGCGCGGTGTTCGCCGAACTCGACGAGCGGGTGGACGTCGTGGCCCTGCCGCACGTGCACTGGACCGACGGCGGGACCTTCGACCTCGCCCGGATCGGCGCCCGCGCCCGGGAGGCGGGCGCGGCGCTGGTGGTGGACGCCACCCAGTCGCTCGGGGCGCTGCCCTTCGACGTGGGCGCCATCCGGCCGGACTTCGTGGCCGGCGCCGGCTACAAGTGGCTGATGGGGCCGTATTCGCTCGGCTACCTGTACGTCGCGCCGCATCTCGAGGACGTCGCACCCGTCGAACACAACTGGATCCAGAAGGCCAACGCCCGCGACTTCGCGCGTCTCGTGGACTACACCGAGGACTGGCAGCCCGGCGCCCGCCGCCTCGACTGCGGGGAGCGCTCCAACTTCGCGCTGGTCCCGGCGGCGCTGGCCGCCGCCCGGCAGGTGCTGGAATGGGGCCCGGCGAACATCCTCCGGACCATCGCGCCGACGACCCGCGTTCTCGCCGCCGCGGCAGCCGAACTCGGGTGCAGCACCGGCCACGACCTGCACCGGTCGCCCCATTACCTGGCGCTCGGGCTGCCCTCGGGAAGCGGCCCGGACGACCTCGCCAGGGTGCGCGCCACGCTCTCCGAACGGCGGGTGTTCGTGAGCATCCGCGGGGACACCATCCGGGTGACCCCGCACCTCTACAACGACGTGGACGATGTCGAGGCGTTCGTCGCCGCGCTCGCGTTCGCGCTTTGGGGCAAGCGATGAAGGTCTACCTCGACACCGTCCGCCGGGTGCTCGAGACCGGGACGCGCCGGCCGAACCGCACCGGGGTGGACACCGTCTCCACCTTCAACGTGAACTCGGTGATCCCGATGGACGGGGGGTTCCCGCTGCTCACCACCAAGAAGATCAGTTGGAAGAACATCGTCGTCGAGAACCTCTGGTTCCTGTCCGGCGAACCCACCATCGCGCTGCTCAAGAAGCACAAGTGCCGGTTCTGGGACCCGTGGGCCGACGAGCACGGCGCGGTGCCGAGCCCCTACGGGAATCTCTGGCGTGCCCATCCGGGGTCTCAGGGGACGGCCGACCAGGTCCGCTGGGTGCTCGACGAGATCCGGCGGAACCCGACCTCGCGGCGGCTGGTGATCAGCGCCTGGTCGCCGGAGAATGCGCACGCGAGCTCGCTCCCGCCCTGCCACTTCGCCTTCGTGTTCAACGTGCAGTACGACGCGGCGGGCGAGCCGCGGCTCAACCTCCACCTCACGCAGCGGAGCTGCGACGTGGCGCTCGGGCTGCCCTACAACATCGCGGGCTACGCGCTGCTGCTGCACCTGTTTTCGCGCTGGTCCGGGCTCAAGCCCGGGGTGATGGGCCACACGCTGGTGGACGCCCACATCTACACGAAGAAGGCCGACGGCTCGATGGCCGAGTACGACCACGTGCCCGGGCTCCGGGAGCAGCTCGCCCGGGAGCCCCGCCCGCTGCCGACGCTCACGCTCTCGGACACCGTGTCCACGCTCGACGGGACGATGTCCCTGCTGGACAAGGACACCGCCGAGATCATGTCCCACTTCCAGCTCGACGGGTACGACCCCCACCCGGGCATCCGGTTCGCGGTCGCGGTATGAGTGGAGGCTGGCGCGAGGATCCCGAGGCGCTTCCCCCGGCCCCCTTCCGCGCGAGCATGGCGGCGGTTTCGCCGGAGGGGATCATCGGCGTCGACGGCGGGATCCCCTGGGACTACCCGGGCGACCGGAAGCGGCTCTGGCGGCTGACGAAGGACACCACCATCATCCTGGGCCGGCTGACCTGGGACTCGCTGCCGCGGCGGCCGATGCGGCGGCGCCGGAACATCGTGATCAGCTCGCGCCCGGTGGAGGGCGCGGAGTCGTTCGGCGCGCTTCCGGAAGCCCTTGCCGCCTGCGAGGGGGAGACCGTCTGGTTCCTCGGCGGGGCCCGCATCTACGAGGAGGCGATGGACCACGCCGACTTCCTCGACCTGACCTACGTACCGGACCGCGTCCGGGTCCGCCCGGGGCAGCACGCGGTCCATTTCCCGAAGATCGACGAGACCCGCTGGCTGGCGGGTCCCGCGCACCCCGACCCCGATGAACCGGGCGTCGTGCGGCGCCGGTTCACGAGGCGCTGAACGGAGACAAGCAATGAGCGACGCAATCACGCTGATCGCCGGCGAGGGCCTGCCGAAGCCGGCCGGCCCCTACAGCCCCGCCGCCAAGGTGGGCAACCTGGTGTTCGTGTCCGGTCAGGTGGGGGTGGACCCCGCGACCGGTTTCGCGCCCCACGGGGTGGCGGCCCAGACCGAGCAGGTGTTCCGGAACATCGCGTCCATCCTGGAGGCGGCGGGCTCGAGCCTGGACAAGGTGGTCCGCTGCGGGGTCTTCGTCGCCGACATGGATGAGTTCGGGGCGATGAACGAGGTCTACGAGCGGGTGTTCGCCGGACACCAGCCGGCCCGCTCCACCATCCAGCCCCAGCGCCTCCCGGGCAAGGGGTTCGTGGTGGAGATCGACGCCATCGCGGTCTGTTAGGGAGGCGCCAGGAGCGCCGCTCTTCAGAGCGGCATCGCGGCCGCAGGCCGCGAGACTCCCCCAACCAAACGCGCCCGGTGGACTGGACGTGAGCGGAGACGGCCTTGCGCTACCCCCGTTTGTGTCCGGCGCCAGGCGGCGGAATAGCCCGGGGAGTTTCGCCCGCTGAGCGGGCGATGCCGGCTGGAGGCCGGCGCTCCTGACGCCCGTCGCTACTCCGCGGACGACTCCCGTTTCGCCCATCCTGCGGACGACCAGGGCCAATCCTGCGGCCGCTCACAGAGTCCGGCCTTCACCGGGTTGTTTCGGATGTATGCGGCCGCCTGGTCCTGGTGCCTCTGGTTCCGGATGATGCGGTCGTAGTAGTCCCGCATCCAGAACGGCCCTCTACGGCCGAGGATGTCGTTCGCCCGGCGGGCGGTGTACGTCTTCCAGCTCTTGACGATTTCCGCCAGCGGGAAGCCCTCGCATTGGATCAGCAACACATGGACATGGTTCGGCATGACGCACCATTCCCGGAGCAGATAGCGCTCCCCGTCGAACCTCAGGAGCGCGCCGCACACCAAAGCTGCGATCTCGGGTCGCCGCAGATGGCATTCCCCCCAACCCGCGTCTTCGCAGTGGGCTACGCGACGGTGAAGTTCTTGATGGCGCGCGTCCTCGCTTTGCCACTCCTGACTCAGACGGATCTCTTCTCTCCAGCGCGCCGTCAGCCCGTCCGGGACGCTGTCCGCAAGACGGAAAGTGATGCCCTGCGCCATGCCGGCCGTATCGATGTGGGGCAGGTAGCCCCGGGAGTAGACCGCCCGATGCCTTCGTCGGCGGACGCGTCCTTCCGACGCGGCGGATGACCAGGATCGGGCCCAGCGGCCTGCTGCCCGGGCAGGGACGCGTGTTCCTTTATGCCTCAGCCGTGGTCTGACTTTGATCGGAACGGCGCGCATCAACACCTCCTTGCCCTGGCGGGCGCCGGATGGTAGCGCCGAGAGCCGGTGTTGGACGGCGCTGCCATCCGGTGGACGTGAAGGAGCGCCGCTCTTCAGAGCGGCATCGCGGCCGCAGGCCGCGAAACTCCCCCAATCAAACGCGCCCAGTGGACTGGACGTGAGCGGAGACGGCCTTGCGCTACCCCCGTTTGTGTCCGGCGCCAGGCGGCGGAATAGCCCAGGGAGTTTCGCCCGCTGCGCGGGCGATGCCGGTGTGAACACCGGCGCTCCTGCGCGGGCGATGCCGGTGTGAACACCGGCGCTCCTGCGCGGGCGATGCCGGTCGGAGACCGGCAGCTCCGCTGCCGTGCGTGGTTGGTGCGGGGGAGGGTTGTGGTGTTGTCCGCTACTGCGCCTCCGGGACCACTTCCAGGGTCAGGGGGTCGCGTTCGGGGAGGTGGGTGACCTCGCCGTTCAGGATGTCCGCCATGGTGGCGCGGCCCTCGGGGTCGCCGGGGGCGATGTCCTCCCAGATGCCGACGACCAGCATGATCATCCGGTCCGGCTGGAGGTACTTCTGCGCGGCCGCGGTCACGTCGTCCGCGGTCACCGCCTCGATCCCCTCCCGCCAGCGGATCCAGTAGCCGTGGTCGCGGCCCAGGAACGCGTCGTTCGCGAAGATGCCCGCCCGGGCCCGGGCGCTCTCGAAGCGGCGCGGGAAGCTGTCCACCAGCGACCGCTTCGCGAGTTCGAGCTCCTCCGCCGAGACCGCCTCGTCGCGCATCCGGCGGACCTCCTCGAGCGCGATCGCGGCGGCCAGCGCCACCGTCTCGCTCTTCGACTGGTAGCCCAGCGAATAGGCGCTCGGCCCCAGCGGGTTGAAGCCGAAGCGGCCGCCGGCGCCGTAGGCGAGCCCCTCGTCGGAGCGGATCCGCTGCATCAGCCGGGAGGTAAACCCGCTCGCGCCCAGGATGTGGTCCATGACCTGGATGGCGGCGCGCTCGGGGTTTTCCCAGTCGTCCCAGCGGGGCGCGAGGTTGCCGATCCGCACCTTGCCCTGCGGGATGTCCTTCTCGACGTGGTAGATGCCGGGCGCCGGGCTCCCGGTCTCGTGGGGCGGCGGCCAGGGAACGTCCGCCGCGTCGTCCGCCGCGGGCCAGGCCGCGAGCCGCGCCTCGAGCTCCGCCAGGATCTCCGCGGTGTCCACGTCGCCCGAAATCGACCAGACCATGTGCTCCGGCCGCCAGTGCCGGCGGTGGAACTCCTCGAGGTCGCCGGGGGTGATGGCGTCGAGGTGGGCCACGGTCATCTGCCGGCCGAGGTAGGTGTCCGGCCCGTAGAGCAGCATGGACCACTCCCGCGACAGCAGGCTGTCGCCGTCGTCGTTCCGCTGCTTCAGGTCCTCCCGCACGTTCTCCTGCCGCACCGAGAACCGCTCCTCGTCGAACCGCGGCCGCATGAGCACGTCGAAGAAGAGGTCGAGACTCTCCTCGAACGCCGTCGTGATGGTGCGGAGCGAGGCGCGCGCCTCGGTGTCCCGCGAGGAAGTCGAGATCTGGGCGGCGAGGAACTCGATCCGCTCGTCCAGTTCATCGGGGCCGCGGTCTCCGGCGCCGCCCTCGCGCATCATCCGCGCGGTCAGCGACGAGAGCCCCACGCGGTCCGCGGGGTCGAGGAACCCGCCGATCCGCAGCGTCACCCCCATGCGGATCAGCGGCAGGGTGTGGTCCTCGACGATGACCACCGGGACGCCGCTGCTGAGCGTGTGGTGGTAGTCGCCGCCGTCGGGGGTCTCGAAGACGAAGTCCGGGAAGACCAGTTCTTCGGGCCGGTCGGGAATGTCCTGCGCGGCTGCGGGAAGCGCCAGCGCCAGGAGGGCGACGGGAATCAAGGCTGTCCGTCCGTTCATCGTGCGTCCTCCCCTTCCTCCGGAAGTTCGGCGATCCGGCCCCGGATCACCTGCTCCACGTAGCGAAGCGCCCCCTGCATCTGCGGCGGGGCCTGGCCCATCATCTGGCCGAACTGGGCGAGCATGCCCTCGAGGGCGGCCCGGTCGGTGGACGACCGGATCTGCCGGATCTGGGCCATGACCTGCTGCTGGACCGGCCCGGGCAGGTCCGCGAGCTCCGCCGGGACCTCCTCGGCGGCGGTGCCGGCCTTCCGGGTGTAGTGCGCGACCGCCCGGTTGGTGGGAACCAGGTACTCCGCGGCGACCCGCTTGATGTCTTCCTCGGTCACCGTGAGCGTCCGGTCCGCCCAGGTGTTGATGTACTCCCAGTCGCCGAGCGAGTCGTAGACCAGGAGCTGGACCAGCAGGAAGAAGCCGCCGTCGAGCCGCTCCCAGGCGGCCGCCGAGACCTGGTTCTTGACCTTCTGGATCTCCTCGGCGGGGATGGGCTCCTCGATGAGCCGCCGCAGTTCGCGCTCGATGGCGGCCTCGAGCTGGCCCGGGGTCGCGTCCCCCTTCGCCTCGGCGGTGAACTCGATAAGTCCCGCCCACTTGCGGTTCTGCTGGAACGCCGCCGCCGAACTCGCGATCTCGTCCCCGAGCACCATGGCCTTGTAGAACCGCCCGGTGCGCCCGTTCAGCAGGCCGGCGAGCACGTCGAGCGGGTACTGGTCGCGGTGCCGGAAGGGCACCGTGTGGTAGCGGATCGCGACCTGCGGCTGGCAGTCGCAGGAGGCGTCGAGCCGCTTCTCGGCGTTCTGCTCCATCTCCAGGGTGACCACGTCGGGGGCCTCGGGGCCCGGCTCGAGCCGGCCGAAGTACTTCTCGGCCAGCGCCTTCGCCTCCCCGACGTCGAAGTTGCCGACGAGCACCCCGGTGAGGTTCCCGGGGGCGTAGTAGGTGTCGTAGAACTCCTCGGCCTGGGCCAGGGTGAAGACCCTCAGGTCCGACGGCCAGCCGATGACCGGCCACGAGTAGGGGTGCGACTGCCAGAACATGGCCTCGAACGCCTCGTCGAACTCGCCGGTGGGCGTGGACTCGGTGCGGAGCCGCCGCTCCTCGTGAACCACGTCGCGCTCGGCGTAGAACTCGCGGAAGACGGGGCGCAGGAGCCGCTCCGATTCCATCCAGAACCAGAGTTCCAGCCGGTTCTGGGGCACGGTGATGAAGTAGACCGTCTGGTCGTGGGAGGTGAAGGCGTTCATCCCGGTGGCGCCCGCCTCGGTGTAGATGCGGTCGAACTCGTCCTTGACCATGAGCGTCCGCTGTTCCTCGACGAGGGCGTCGAACTCCTCCCGGAGCGCCACGAACTCCTCGGGCAGGTCCTCCTGGCCGAAGGGGTCGTCGATCTCGCCGAGGCGGGCCGCTTCCCGGCGGTCCCGGTAGATCGCCCGGATCTTCTCCTGGACGGCCTCCTGCTCCTCGATGATGGCCTGGTCCCGCTCGGCGTCGGTGGTGCCGACGGTGGGGGTGCCCTTGAACATCATGTGCTCGAAGAAGTGGCTCATCCCGGTGATCCCGGGACGTTCGTTGGCGGAGCCGACGTGGGCCGCCCAGCCGGCGGACACGGTGGTCATCTCGGGGCGGACGACGGCCAGAAAGCGCATCCCGTTCGCGAGGATGAACTCCTCCACGGGGACCGCCGCCTGGGCGAACAGCGAAGCGGGCGCCGCCAGCGCTGCGGCGAGCGCGGCGAGCCGCAAGGTCGGGTGTTTCATAGGCCGGGATGGTAGCGGCGGGGCGGTATCCCGCCGGGGTCGAGACGGTTTCAGACTGCTACGATATTCGGCTCGCCCCGGTTCTCCGGGCGCGGGGGAATCGTCATGAACGTGCTGTTGAGGAACCCTGGCCGCTGCCGCGTCCCGGCGGCGGTCCTGCCGGCGGTCCTGGTCCTGGCGCCGCTGGCCGCGAGCTTCGCGGGAGCGGAGAGCGCCGCGATCCGCGCCCGCCAGGGCATGGTGGTCTCGCAGAGCGCGATCGCTTCCGAGGTGGGCGCTCAGGTTCTGCGCGACGGCGGAAACGCGGTGGACGCCGCGGTGGCGACCGCTTTCGCACTCGCGGTGACCCATCCGACCGCCGGGAACATCGGGGGCGGCGGGTTCCTGGTCTGGCGGCCCGCGAGCGGCGGGCCGCTCGCCTACGACTTCCGCGAGAAGGCCCCCGCCGCGGCGCATCCCGAGATGTGGCTCGACGAGAACGGCGAGTACAGCTTCCAGATCCACCACCTGAGCCACAAGGCGGTCGGGGTCCCGGGGACGGTGGCGGGTCTCCGCCTCGCCTGGGAAGAGCAGGGGACGATGCCGTGGGAGCGGCTGGTGCGGCCCGCGGTCGAGCTGGCCCGGGACGGTTTCCGGGTCTCGCACGGCCTCGCCGGCTCGCTGGCGCGGGTGCTCGAGCGGATGGCGCCCTATCCGGCCTCGGTGGCGCAGTTCTCGAAGGAGGGGACCCCGTACGCACCCGGCGAGGTCCTCCGCCAGCCGGACCTGGCGGGCAGCCTGGACCGGATCCTCGAGAACGGGGCGGCGGGCTTTTACGAGGGGAGGACCGCCGAACTGCTGGCCGAGGAGATGGCGGCCAACGGCGGCCTCATCACCCTCGAGGACCTGAAGAACTACCGCGCGGTGGTCCGGGAGCCGATCCGGGGCGAGTACCGCGGCTACGAGATCCTCTCGATGCCCCCGCCGAGCTCGGGGGGGACGGCGCTCGTGCAGATGCTGAACATCCTCGAGGGCTACGACCTCGCCCGGAACGGCTTCGGCTCGGCGGCGAACATGCACGTGATGGCGGAGGCGATGCGGCGGGCCTACTCGGACCGCGCGCTGCACCTCGGCGATCCGGACTTCAACCCCGGGATCCCCATCGCCCGCCTGACCTCGAAGGACTACGCCGAGGAACTGCGCGCCACCATCGACGAGGAGCGGGCCTCGGTCTCCTCGCCCGAGAGCTTCGAGTGGACCACGGAGAGCAGCGAGACCACCCACTTCTCGGTGGTGGACAAGGACCGCAACGCGGTCTCCCTCACCTACACGCTGGAGTTCGGCTACGGCTCGGGGATCGTGGTGCCCGGGGCCGGCTTCCTGCTGAACAACGAGATGGGGGACTTCAACGGGGCCCCGGGGCTCACCAACGAGCGGGGGCTGATCGGCACCGATCCGAACCTCGCGGAGCCGAACAAGCGGATGCTGTCCAGCATGAGCCCGACGATCGTGGCGAAGGACGGCGAGCTCTTCATGGTCACCGGGACGCCGGGCGGGCGGACGATCATCAACACGGTGATGCAGACGATCCTGAACGTGGTGGACCACGGGATGAACGCCCAGGAAGCGGTGGACGCCGGCCGGATGCACCACCAGTGGCTCCCGGACCAGATCCGCTACGAGAAGCAGATGTTCTCGCCGGACACGCTCTCGATCCTCGAGGCCAAGGGGCACCGGCTGAGCGAGACCGAGGCGCAGGGCGCCGCCGAGGTGATCGTGGTCCTTCGTGAGGAGGGCGTGCTCGAAGGCGGCGTGGACCAGCGCCGGGCCGACGGCGGGGCCGCGGTCCACGACGAGGAACCGTCCGGGAACTGACTCCCGCAACCGGGAAGGAGGAACAGCGATGTCCTCAGGCAAGCGCTTCACAGCGGCACTGATCGCCGCCGCCTTTGCAATTCCGGCCGCCGGCGCGGCCCAGGAACCGGATTTCTCCGGGGTCTACAACTTCGTGGAGATCTCCGACCGGCTCTCGACCTCCGGCCAGATCTCCCTCGACGACATCGAGGCGGTGGACGCCGCCGGCTTCGACGTGGTGGTGAACCTCGCGCCCGCCCGCTGGGAGCGGAACTTCGAGGAGGGCTTCCGGGTGACGCAGGCGGGGATGACCTACATCCAGATCCCGGTGGACTGGCAGGACCCCTCGCTCCGGGACCTCGAGCTGTTCTTCGACGTGATGGAGGCGAACGAGGACCGGAACGTCTTCGTCCACTGCTTCGCCAACATGCGGGTCTCGGTCTTCGTGTACCTCTACCGCACGCTCCGGAAGGGGATGTCCGAGGAGGAGGCCTGGCAGGACGTCCTCAAGGTCTGGGACCCGGAGAACAACCCGTCCACGCCCCAGTGGCCCCGCTTCATCGCGGCCGCCCAGGAGAAGCACGGGGGCTAGGCAGGGGACGCCGGATCGCTGATCCGCGCGGTGGCACCTCCGGCTTGGAACGCCGGCCTCCGGCCGGCACCCGCTGGGCGCAGCCCAGCGGAACCGCACCCCCCGATATGCCTCCATCGCGCGGCTCGAAGGGTGCTAACCTGCACTCACCAAATGCAAAACGGCGCCTGGCTGCGTCCCTGATCGAAGCTGGGTCGCGACTTTCGGGTCACGGCTCACACGCTGCCAGGCGTCAACACATTTCCGGCTGAGTGAGCAGGGGGTGTATTTCGTGGTGCGCGGTTGCGGAAAGACGGCGTTGATGATGGACGGCGCTTTCGTCACGAAACGGTTCCAAAAGGAGAACGCAGGCTTCCCCGACGTTGCGCAAAGGGAACGCCGGTGTTCACACCGGCATCGCCCGCGCAGCGGTCGAAACTCCCTCAGCCAATCCGCCCGATGGCGTAGCGCAAACGGCGATGGCGTAACGCCGTTCCTGTTCGGGCCCGGGTGCTGAGGGTGCATGGCGGCGTGAGTTTCGCTGCGCTGTGGCGCAGCGATGCCGCTCTGAAGAGCGGCGCTCCTTGCCCGCTTCCGTGTTGACACAATCCGGAGTCACACCGGACGACCCGGTGGAGGGGGCGCACCATGCGCATCGGCAAGCCATTCACCGCGGCCCGTCCGCTCGTTCTCATCGTCACGCTGGCCGCTCTCGGCTGCGCGGGCCCCGGCGGCCCCACGTTCTCGGTGACGTTCCCGGCCGACCGGAGCGCCGAGCCGCTCGACGGCCGGCTCGTCCTCATGCTCTCCCGGGACGACGCCGCGGAGCCGCGCTTCCAGATCGTGGACGGCCCGGACAGCCAACTGGCGTTCGGCGTGGACGTCGACGGCTGGGCGCCCGGCGAGGCGGTCACCGTGGACGGCGGGGCCTTCGGCTACCCGATCCGCAGCCTGGCCGACATCCCCGCTGGCGAGTACCGGGTGCAGGCGCTCCTGAACCGCTACCAGACCTACGAGCGCGCCGACGGCCACGTCGTGAAGCTGCCGCCGGACCGGGGCGAGGGGCAGGTGTGGAACCGCAAGCCCGGCAACCTCTACTCCACCCCGCAGCCGGTCTCTCTCGGCCCGGGCAGCCCCACCTCGATCGACGTCGTGCTCGACCAGGAGATCCCCCCGCTGCCGATGCCTCCGGAGTCGGACTACGTGAAACACGTCCGGATCCAGAGCGACCTCCTCACCGAGTTCTGGGGCACGCCCACCGAACTCGGGGCCTGGGTGCTCATCCCGCACGGCTTCGACGACCACCCCGACGCGCGCTACCCGATCGCCATCCACCACGGTCACTTCCCCTACACCTTCGGGGGCTGGCGGGAGGAGCCGCCGGAGCCCGACCTCGAGTGCGAGTACTCGGCGCGGTTCGACCTCGACTGCTACAACCGGATCCAGCAGGAACACGCCTGGCAGCTCCACCAGGACTGGACGGGCGACGACTTCCCCCGGATGCTGGTGGTGGAGATCCAGCACCCGAACCCCTACTACGACGACTCCTACGCGGTGAACTCGGAGAACCTCGGCCCCTACGGCGACGCCATCACCTACGAACTCGTCCCCGAGATCGAACGCCGCTACCGCGGGATCGGGGAGGGGTGGTCGCGCTTCCTCTACGGCGGCTCCACGGGGGGCTGGGAGTCCATGGCCGCGCAGGTGCTCTACCCCGACGACTACAACGGGGCGTGGGTCGCCTGTCCGGACCCCATCGACTTCCGCGCGTTCACCGTGGTCAACCTCTACGAGGACCGAAACGCCTACTACCTCGACAGCCCCTTCAAGCGGACCGCCCGCCCCGGGCGGCGCGACGGGAAGGGACACGTTGCGTCGACGCTCGAGGAGATGAACCACCGGGAGCTGGTCCTCGGAACCCGCACCCGCTCGGGCCAGCAGTGGGACGTGTGGGAGGCGGTCTATTCACCGGTCGGCGAGGACGGGTATCCGCGCCGCATCTGGGACAAGGTCACCGGCGAGATCGACCCGGAGGTGGCCGCCCACTGGCGGGAGAACTACGACCTCAGCCACATCCTGCAGCGCGACTGGGAGACGCTGGGGCCCCGGCTCGCCGGCAAGCTGCACATCTACGTGGGCGACATGGACAACTACTACCTGAACAACGCGGTCGAACTCACCGAGGCGTTTCTGGAGTCCACCACGGATCCTCCCTACGGCGGGGAAGTGGACTACGGGGACGGCGACGAGCACTGCTGGAACGGCGACCACACCCGCGGGAACGGGTTCTCCCGGTTGCGCTACATCCAGATGTTCGCGCCGCGGATCGTGGAGCGGATCGAGGCGAGCGCGCCGCGGGGGGCGGACACGTCGAGCTGGCGTCACTGACGGGAACAAGCGTTCGGTGAGGTCCGGCGCGGCGTCCGCCGGACCCGGGGCGTGGGAGTGCGGCGCTCCCGTCTTGCCTCGATGGCGACAGTTTCTGGCGTCACTTGGAGCGAAAGTGGGGAGCGCATCAGGGAGCTGTACGCCACGAAGCACAAGGCACAGGGGACCGGCCGCAAGATCGGCCGCCGGCAGTTTGTTCAGGTGGGCGCCGCGGGTACTGCCGGGCTCTGTGCGGCGGCGGCAGGAGCGGCGGCCGTCCCCTCGTCAGGCCCGAGGCACCCCGAGGGACGCCGGTGGTTATTGGACAAATTCTGGATGGCGCGGGCCACTCCGGATCAGGTCGTTGCGGCTCTGGAGGGGGGCGCAAGCGTCGCCATCCGGGACAACCGCCGGCAGACTCCCCTTCACCACGCGGCGCGACACAACCCGGATCCGCAGATAGCGGCTCTCCTCCTCGCGCGGGGAGCGGATGTCAGCGCCCGGGACGACCGCTCGCGCACTCCCCTCCACGACGCGGCGCGGCATAACCGCAATCCGGATGTGGTCGCTCTCCTCCTCGACCGGGGCGCTTCGATGCATGACCGCGATGGCAATACGAGGACTCCCCTTCACAGCGCCGTAAGGCGATGCGGGAACCAGGAGGTCGTGGCTCTCCTCCTTGATCGGGGTGCTGACGTGAACGCGTGGTCGAACCGCGCGAGGACACCCCTCCACCGCGCCATCCGCAAGAACCAACGGCGCGGAGTTCTCGAACTCCTTCTCGGCCGGGGCGCCGACCTCAATGCCCGGGATGACCGCGACCGAACTCCCCTGCTCACCGCGGCGTTGCGCTCGAATGCCGACCATCTCGGGCTGCTCCTGGATTGGGGCGCCGACATCCAGGACCGCGACGACTCCGGCGACACCGCCCTGCATCTCGCAGCTTGGGATGCCTCCAGTGTGGAACTGTTGGTCAAACGCGGCGCGGATGTCAGTGTCCGGAACAACAATGGCGTAACTCCTCTTCACCGGGCGGCAGAGTCGCCGCACAATCGGGCCAGTCTGGCTCTCCTGCTTGACCGAGGCGCCAATATCGATGCTCGCGACCGCGAGGCGCGGACCGCTCTCCATTGGGCGGCTGCGGCTTCCTGGTCCGACGCCGATGGACTGGCGCTGCTTCTCGACCGTGGAGCCGACGCCTCGCTCCGCGACGCCAAGGGGTTGTCCGCCGCCCATCTCATTGACGAGGGATGGAAGTGGCGTCGTGACTGACTTCGAATTCCGGGACGCGTGTTCGCGCCGCGCATCGGAGAGCGGATCCTGGAAAGTGCGCCGCGGGGAGCGGATGCGTCGAGCTGGCGTCACTGAGGAGAGGACGCGGGAAGGGGTGCAGCATTCGCCAAGGGTGGCGGGGCACGAGGGAGAGCAGTGGTGCGTGCGCACAATCTGAAGGTCAAATGTTCAATTTGACTGACAATTGAAGAAAGTCCGCCTCGTCAACCAGAGGGGGCCACGGCCCAATGCGGAGCCGGATCGGCTGAAAGACAACGAGTTACGCCGCCGAGGCGCCTCAGAATGGGTCGGTTGCGCAGATTGAAGTTATAACTTGCAAGTTGTGCTACTATCAGGTCGTCGGATGCCTCCCATGATTCCGCGCGACATTGCTCCCGTTCTGAAGGATCTGTTTCAACGCTACCCCTTCGTCACCGTCACCGGACCCCGCCAGTCGGGAAAGACCACGCTCTGCCGCGAGACGTTTCCCCACCTGACGTACATCAATCTGGAGGCGCCCGACGGGCGCGACTTCGCCGAACGCGATCCCCGGGGTCTGCTCAACCAAATCGGATCGGGCGCGATCCTGGACGAGATTCAACGAGTGCCCGGCTTCCTGTCATACCTCCAGGTGTGGGCGGATGAACGGCGAGAGAACAGCCTCTGCGTGCTGACCGGCAGTGAGCAGTTCAAGCTGTCCGATGCCATCAGCCAGTCCCTCGCGGGCCGCACCGCGCCGCTTCGCCTGTTGCCGTTCTCGCTTGCCGAGCGGCGCCGCGCGAGACCGCACGAGAGCGTGGACGAACTGCTCCATCGCGGCTTCTATCCCAGGATTCTCGATCAGGACCTGGAGCCGCGACAGGCGTACGAGGCCTACTTCGAGACCTATGTGGAGCGTGACCTGCGGCAACTCGCCGAGATCCGCAATCTCTCGAGTTTTCGCCGTTTCGTCCGCCTGTGTGCGGGAAGGGTGGGGCAGCTCGTGAACCTGTCTTCCCTCGGCGCGGACGCCGGCGTCTCCCACACGACGGCGCGTGAATGGCTCACGCTGCTGGAGGCGAGCTACATCGCCTTCGTCTTGCCGCCGTACTTCGCGAACATTCGAAAGCGCCTGGTCAAGTCACCCAAGATCTATTTCTACGACGTTGGCCTCGCGTCCTACCTCCTCGGGATCGAACATCCGGAACAGATTGCGAACCACCCGCTCCGGGGGCCGCTCTTCGAGAACATGGTCATCGTGGAGGCCCTGAAGTTCGGCTTCAACCGAGGTCGTTCGCCGAACCTGTCTTTCTTCCGCGACAGCCGGGGTCTGGAATGCGACCTCCTGATGGAGACCGGCCACGGAACCGCGGCGATCGAAATCAAGTCGGGAGCAACGATCACCTCGGACGCCTTCGGGGCGCTCGGTCAGGTCGGTGAACTGATCCCGAACGTATCCATGAAGGCCATCGTCCACGCCGGGGCGGAGCGCCAGTCCCGGAGCGCGGGAGAGGCGGCGCCGTTCAGCGAGTTCGAGGGGTTGCTGGACCGCTTTGACACGGAGCAGCGGGTGGCGGCGTTTGTACAGGCGCGTGTCGGCGGCGCTCAGGCGGCGTCCGCGGTGCAGATGCTGGACACTGTCTTCCGCGTCGAGATTCGTCCTGTAATCGACGCCCTGGAACAATCGCTGAAGACCTTGGCGCCGTTGTTCCGTCGCACCGGGGCAGTTTCCCGCGTGACTGGGGACCGACACGAATCCATCGGTGCTCATCTCCTCGAACCCGGCCACTGGAGCCTCACCAAGGAGCAGTACATTGTCGGGCCGGGCTTTGTGTTGGACGATGCCAAAGCCGTTGAACTCGGGCAAGCGTTCCGGTTTGAGGGATACACCGGGAAAGGGAATCAGAACTTCGATCTGACGGTCTCGGTCGTCTGGAAGCTCGGTGGCGGCGCATTCCAGAGGGAAATCACCGTGAATGACGAGCGGGATTTGGAGCACTTGTCGGCCCGTTTCGAGATGCTCGACGGTCCCTCCGCCAACCCGGATCGGATGTGCGCTGAGGTACTGAGAGCGGCATTCGCCGAAATCGAGCGCCAGTCTGGAGGGTGAGAGGAGGGTCCGGAATCCGGCAGGCAGCGTCGTGCGGGCTGAAAGGGGGTAGGTCGCCTGCGGGCCTGCGGCCCGCGTGCCGGCCGGAGGCCGGCGTTCCAAGCCGCTTCTGCCGTGAGGGTGTTTGGGTTGAGGCGTTTTCGACCGCCTCTCGGCGGTCGATGCCGGTCGGAGACCGGCGCTCCGCTGCCGCCTGCGCTTGACGCGTTGTGGCGTTGGTGGCTGCCGCGCGGTTGGCGCGGGCGAACGTTGTCCCTACGTTCCGCTTCTCAGGGTTCGCTCGGCGTCCGACAGTCCCGCGAGATCCGGGACCACGAGGGTGCCGCAGCCCTCGGGGGTGAAGACCTCGAGCAGCAGGCTGTCCGGCGTCCCCGCCGGCAGGAGGTGGGCGCGGGACACCCCGGCTTCGAGCGCCTTCCGGATGCAGAGGGCCTTCGGGAGCATCCCGGTGCGGATCGCCCCGGACTCCTTCATTGTTTCGAGACCCGCGAGGTCGAGGAAGGACACGACGCTCTGCGGGTCCTCCGGATCGGCCAGCAGTCCCGGCGCCTCGCCCAGCAGGATCAGCTTCTCGGCGCCGAGCGCCACCGCGAGCGCCGAGGCCACCGTGTCCGCGTTGATGTTCAGCAGCGTCCCGGCCTCGTCCGCGGAAATCGGGCTCACCACCGGGAGCGCGCCGATGCCGAGCAGCCGCTCCAGCAGCCCGCCGTCCACCCCGTCGATGTCGCCGACGTAGCCGTAGTCCACCGTCTCCTCCGCGGCCCCCTCCTTCACCTTCACCGGCGGCCGCCGGTGCGCCCGGATGAGCCCGGCGTCCACCCCGGAGATGCCGATCGCGGGGAGGTCGAAGTCCCGGCAGGCGGCGAGGATGCGGGTGTTGATCTCCCCGTTCAGCACCATGGTGGTGACCCGGAGCGCCTCGGAATCGGTGACCCGGCGCCCGCCCACGAAACGCGTGCGGACCCCGAGCTTCTGCGAGAGCTCGGTGGATTGCGGGCCGCCGCCGTGGACCAGCACTACCCGGACGCCGAGTTCGAAGAGCAGCGCCACCTGCTCCACGAGGTCGCGGATGCTCGCTTCCGCTGCGACCGCCGCGCCCCCGGTCTTGATGACGAAGGTCTTCCCGCCGAAGCGCTTCAGGTAGGGCGCCGCGTGCCGGAGCGCCCGGATCCGGATCTGGTTTTCCCTGATGCTCATGACAGCATCCGGTGGAGCGCCGCCATCTGCGCCCACATGCGGTTCCCGGCCTGCCGGACCACGGCGCTGCGCGGCCCGTCGAGCACCGCTCCCGCCACCACGACGCCCCGGCGCACGGGCAGGCAGTGGAAGAACCGGCAATCGTCCCGCGCGCCGGCGAACCACCCCTCGTCCACGGTCCAGCCGGAGAGCCCGGCGCGCAGCGCCAGGTCCGCCTCGGGGACGCCGTAGTACCGCGTCGAGGCCCACGATTTCGCATACAGCGCGTGGGCTCCCGCCATCGCCTCGGCGGGGTCGTCGCTCTCCCGCACCGATCCCCCGGACGCGGCGGCGAGCCGGCCCGCCTGCGCCATCACGCTCTCGGGAAGCTCGTAGCCCTCGGGCCGCAGCACGGTCACGTCCATGCCCCGCAGGGCGGCCATCCGCAGGGTGTCGGAGGCCACCGCGAGGGGCAGGGGATGGGGATGGTTGGCCCACGACAGCACGAAGCGGCCGCCCGCCGCCGGAATCCCGAGATCGTCGAGGGTCCGCCAGTCGGCCAGCGACTGGCAGGGATGGCGCATCGCCGACTCCATGTTGAGGAAGGGCTTGTCGCAGAGTTGCCGGATCAACTCGAAGCGTTCGTCGGCGAGGTCCTCGGCGAGATGGCGCTGCGCGGCGAACGCCCGCACCCCGAGCGCGTCCCCGTAGGAGGCGAGCACCGGCACCGCCTCGGCGATGTTCTCGGCGGTCGTGCCCGTCATCACGGCATCCGGATCGAACTCCAGCTTGTGGATGAACCGGTCCGGCGCGATCACGAACGAGCCGCCGCCGAGCCGCGCCATCCCCGCCTGGAAGGACGCCTGGGTCCGGAGGGAGGGATTCAGGAACAGCAGCGCGAGCACCTTCCCCTCGAGCGCCCGCGGTTCGGGCCGTTCGCGGAGGCGGGCGGCGAGAGAGACGAGTTCGCGGATCCCGGCGGCCCCCAGGTCCTCCAGCTTGTGGATCTCGCGCATCGCCGGCCGTCCTACGCGGGAATGTCCGAAAGCGCCGCGACCAGCGCGTCCACGTGCCCGTCCTCGAGCACCAGCGGCGGCATCAGGCGGAGCGCCGCCGGATCCGTCGAGGTGCCGGAGAAGATCCCCCGCTCGAGGAGCGCGTTCCGCACCTCCTTCGCCGGCCGGGAACAGACGAGGCCGAGCAGGAAGCCCCGGCCCTGGATGCGCTGCACCGGACCGACGACCGCCTCCGCCCGAATGCGGTCGGAGAGCCGCCGCACCCGCGCGAGGAGGTCCTCCTCGCGGATCACCCGGATGACGGTGGCGATCAGCGCGCTGGCGACCGGTCCGCCCCCGAAGGTGGTCCCGAAGGACCCCATCGGCAGCCCGCCCGCGAGTTCCTCGCTCGCGAGCACCGCCCCCGCCGGGAAACCGCCGGCGAGCGCCTTGGCGGTGGTCAGCAGGTCGGGGCGCACCCCGGACCACTCGCAGGCGAAGGGCTTGCCGCTGCGGCCCATCCCGCACTGCACCTCGTCGAAGACGAGCAGCGCGCCGGCGGCGTCGCAGGCCTCCCGCGCGGCCCCGAGGAAGCCGTCCGAGAGGTCCACCGCGCCCGCCATCCCGAGGACCGGCTCCATGATCACCGCCGCGACCCGGGAATCCACCGCGGCGGCGAGTGCCTCCGGATCCTCCCGGGGCACCGTCCGCACCCGGAAGGGGGCCTCGGGGAAGGCGTACCACTTCGCGGAGCCGTCGGTGACCGCCGAGGCGGCCGCCGTGCGGCCGTGGAACCCGCCGGTGAGCGCCACCACGGTGTCCCGGCCGGGCCGGCTGCGGAACGCCAGCCGCAGCGCGTTCTCGTTCGCCTCGGCGCCGCTGCTCACGAAGAACGCGCGGTCGAGCCCTTGGGGGGCGAAGTCCACGAGCGCTTCGCCGGCGGCGGCGCGTTCGGGACTCGGGATCGCGGTGGTCTGGAAGAAGAGCCGCGCCGCCACCTCTTCCAGGCATTCGAGGATGGCCGGATGTCGGTAGCCGAGCCCCGCGACCGCATGGCCGCCGTAGAAGTCGATCAGCTCCCGGCCGTCCGCGGTCCTGAGGACGACGCCTTCGCCCGAGACCACTTCCAGCGGCAGTTGGGGGTAGACGGGGAACAGCGCCGGGGACTCTGCGGACATGTTCGCTACAACCAGGCCGGGGTGGGGACCGTGAGTCCCGTCTCTTCGGGGAACCCGAGCAGGCGGTTCATCCACTGGACGCCGCCGCTCGCCGCCCCCTTGCCGAGGTTGTCGAGGGCGGCGAAGGCGACGACGGTCTCGCCGTCGGTGGCGGCGCCCACCACGGTGGTGGCCGAGCCGACGGTTTCCTTGAGCCGCGGCGCGGCGGCGACGCGGACCAGTGGCGCCCCGGCGTAGAAGTCGCGGAACACCCCGTCGAGGTCGTCGCCCGTGAGCGGGGAACGGCTCCTCGCGAAGACCGTGGCGTGGATGCCGCGCGCGAACGGTCCGGAATGCGGAACGAAGCGGACCCGCGCCGGGGGCTCCCCCGGGGCCGCCAGCAGGTCTTCCATTTCGGGCGCGTGCCGGTGGCGGAGGGGCTTGTAGGCGAAGAGGTTGGCGTGCCGGAGCGGATGGTGGGTCGTCTCCTTCGGCATGCCCCCCGACCCGGTGCTGCCGGTGACCGCGGAGACGTGGAGATCGGGCTCCACGAGCCCCGCGCGCCGGAGCGGGGCGGCGGCGAGGGCCGCCGCGGTGGCGAAGCATCCCGGATGGGCGACGCGCCCGGGACCGGCGCCGGCGTCGTCCGCGGTCAGCTCGGTCAGTCCGCAGGTGAACTCCCGGAGCAGGTCCGGGGCGGGATGGGGAATGCCGTAGATCGCCTGGTAGCGGGCCGGGTCGGAGTGGCGGAAGTCGGCCGAGAGGTCCACCACCGGAAGCTCGCAGCCGACCGCGTCCGCCGCCTCGATCAGGGCGGCGACCTGCGGAGCGGAGGCCTTGTGGGGGGCCGCCGAGAACGCGGCGAGGCCCGAGTGCTCCCCGGCGGCGCGTTCGAGGGCCTGGGGAAGCTCCGCCGGCGCCACGAAGGCGTCGCCCGCGAGCGCGGCCCCCAGGTTAGGGAAGGACTCCGCGATCGGAAGCCCGGCGTGACTCGCCGACACGGCCGCCGCGAGTTGGATCTCGGGGTGTCCGGCGATCCAGCGGAGCAGTTCGCCGGCCACGTAGCCCGAAGCCCCGAGCACCAGCGCTCCGACCGGGAGCTGTCCGTTCTCCTGCATCATTCGAGTCCTCCCGGGCCCTCGGGGCTGACGGCGGCGCGCAGCCGGTCCAGGATGCCCCGCTGTCCCGCCTCGGTGGTGCTCGCGACGAAGATCGTGTCGTCGCCCCCCACCGATCCGGCGACCTCCGGCCACGCCGCGGTGTCGATGGCGTGCGCGACGCGCTGGGCGCCGCCCGGAAGGGTGCGCACCACCACCAGGTGCGGTCCGGCGGGGGAGAAACTCTCGATCAGCGCCGCGAGCCCGGGAAGCTGGGACCGCCGCTCCGGAGCGATCCGGTAGCGGCCCCCGACCTTCTGGGCCCCGATGTCCCGGAGGTCCCGGCTGATGCAGGACTGGGTCACCGAGTGCCCCTGCGCCTCGAGATGGGCGACGAGTTCCGCCTGGGTCCGGGCCCGTGCTTCGAGCAGCATGGCGCGCAGGAGGGTCCGGCGCTCGGCCGCCTCGTCGGGGCGGATGGCGTTCGTTTTCATATTATGTGCAAAATATACCATATCAACGAGCGCCAGCGATCCATGCCGCGCGCGGGTCGGGCTGCGCCCCGTTTTTCAAATGCCCTGAGGAAGCGAATAATCTCTCCCCTATGGGTGGGCATCGTCCGGATGCCGCGTCGGAGCGTCATCCCAGGCTGACAGTTTCAGGATTCGCGGAGTCGGTTGCGCCGGGGGCGCGCCACCTGGGGGACGCGCGCGGAACGGCGCTCAGGTCACTTTCTCCACAGGCTGCTGCCGGGTAGTCCATGACCAAGGCGCTTCTGGTCTATCCCGCACAACCGCCGACCTATTGGGGCGGCAACTACGCCCTGGAGATGGTGGACATCAAGTCGGCGTTCCCACCCCTGGGTCTGCTCACCATTGCCGCCATGTTTCCGCCGGAATACGAGCTGCGGGTCGTCGACATGAACGTGGCTCCGCTCACGGACTCCGATCTGGAATGGGCCGACCTGGTCTTCACCTCCACCATGATCGTCCAGCGGGTTTCCTTGCAGACGGTCATCGAGCGCTGCAACCGCGCCGGCGTCCCGGTGATTGCCGGAGGCCCGCATCCCACCACGTTCCACGACGAGATCCCCGGCGTCGACCACTTCGTGCTGGACGAAGTGGAGGAGATCTTTCCGGGATTCCTGCACGACCTGGAGAACGGGACCGCCGGGGCGATCTACCGGGAGCCAAGGAAACCCGACGTCACCCTGACACCCGTTCCCCGCTTCGACCTGATCGACCTCGACAACTACTACTCGATGGGACTTCAGTTCTCCCGGGGATGCCCCTTCAACTGCGAGTTCTGCGACATCACCAAGCTCTACGGCCGGGTGCCGCGGACCAAGTCACCGGCCCAGCTGGTGACCGAGTTCGAGGCGCTGTACCGGTTGGGCTGGCGGGGACCCCTTTTCCTGGTCGACGACAACTTCATCGGCAACAAGCGGGAAGCGATGGAGCTGCTGCCCGTCATCGCCGAGTGGCAAAAGGCTCACGGATACCCGTTTTCCCTTACCACGGAGGCGAGCGTCAACCTGGCCCACCTGGACGGGCTGATGGATGCCATGGTCGCGTCCGGATTCGACACCGTGTTCCTCGGCATCGAGACGCCCAATCCCAAGGCGCTGATCAAGACGAAGAAACAGCAAAACACCTCGAGGAGCGACGAGAACTTCCTGTTCAACGCGGTTCGCAAGATCCAGCGGAAAGGCATACAGGTCCAGGGCGGGTTCATTCTGGGACTCGACAGCGACGACGAGACGGTGTTCGACGCGCAGATCGAGTTCATTCAGCGGGCGGGAATCCCGGTCGCGCCGATCTACCTGTTGACGGCGCTCCGCGGCACCGACATGTACGAGCGGCTGCAATCGGAGAACCGGCTATTGGACGCGGCGATCGGCACCACCGCGATGACGCTCAACTTCAAGCCCGAGCTGGACCCGGAGGTGTTGCTCGACGGGTTTCGGCGGGTAACCGCCACGCTCTACGACGCCACCCTCGAGAACTACTTCCAGCGCTGTCTGAACCTGTTCGAGCACCTCGAACCGGTGCCCCACCTGTTGAAGCCGATGGGGAGGAACGCCGTCGTCGTCGCCACCATGCGCCTGCGCCGGGAGCTTTCGAAGGAGCAGATTCCGGCCTTTTCACGGTTCATTGCCAGAGTCTCCCGCGACTCTCCCCGCCTGCTCCCCCTGGCGCTACGCCTGGCCGGCCTGGGCTACCACTTCGAAAAGATCACCCGACAGCAGGTCGCGATCCACGACTTCAAGGTGTTTCTGGAGGCTGAGCTGGATCTGTTCCGGGAGGCCGCTCTGGACCGCACGGAGCGCTCGGAGACCATCCGCGACCGTCTGCAGGCGCTCTTCGCGCGTGCCGAGAGGCGTTACCGGGAGATACCCGGCGATCTTCGCCACGACGAAGACGGAGTCGACTTCGCTCTCGAGTCCTTCCGGTCCTCGGTGAGCGCTCAGGCGGAGCGTCCGTCCCGTTTCCGGTGAACGGGGCTAACCCACTTTCACACTTTCCCCCGAAATCGCGGGCAGCGAAGCGAGTTCGCTGCCGTCAGTTTTCCTGGTCCGCGTGGCGCGCCGGTCTGGAACGCCGGTCTCCAGGTCCCCGCAGGTGAGCCGGGCGGGCGCTCCTCAGAACCGGTAGCGGATCTGGCCCATCACCTGGCGGCGCAACACGTCGCCGAAGATGTGGTTCTGGATCTCCTGGTTCAGGAGGTTCAGCACCTGGACGGACGGCTGGATGCGGCCATCGAACAGGCGGACGCGTGCGGTGGCGTTCACCATGGTGAACGCCTCGGTCCAGCCGTGGTACTGCGCGGTCAGCACGTCGGTCCAGTAGGCGCGATCGGTGTAATTCAGGGACGCCCCGAACGTCCAGGGGCCGGAGGTGGCGTCGAACCCGGCATTCAGCCGGTGGGCGGCGGGGATGCTGATCGCTTCGCCGTCGAAGCCCTTCGCTTCGGGTTCCGCCTGCCACGAATAGTTGACGTAGCCGCCGACCCCTCCCCGCCGGCCGTTCAGGCCTACCTCGACCCCGGAATCGCGGATGGACTCGCGGTTCACCCAGCCGAGCGCCCGAGGAATCTCGAGGCCGGTGGTCGTGCCCAGCGCGTCGATCAGGAGCGCCGGATTCGCCGCGATGGCGGCGACCGGCCGCGGGAGCGTTCCCGGAGGCAGGCGCCGGGCGAGCGCGGCGACGAACTGCTGCACCCCGGCGAAGGCCTGGTTCCACCCCGGCGGCGGATTCCGGGTGGACCAGAGCCCGGTGGTGGTCGAGTCGATGACGTCGCGGCGCTCGTTGACGTAGACGGACGCGCTCGCACCGATCCAGTCGTTCAGCGCGCCGGCCCAGCCCGCCTCGTAGGCGAACAGGCGTTCGGCGGCCAGATCCGGGTTGCCGACCAGGCGAATCGGGCTGAAGAAACCGACCGGCGCCGGCAGCAGATTCGCCGGCACCCTCGGGAGCAGGTTCTGCAGGAAGGGACGCAGATCGAACCGCAGCGTGTTCCCCACGCCGAAGTCCGCGTAGGAACTGCGGAGCGACGGCGACCGGAACGCCTGGTTGTAGGACACCCGGAAGGCGTGGTCGGGTGCGGGTTTGAAGATGAGCGTCGTTCGCGGTGACAGCACGAACTCGTCCAGCACGCTCACCCGGTCGGCGCGCACCCCGGCGATCAAGCGCCAGCGGTCGCCGAGGAAGATCTCGTCGTTCAGGTAGAACCCCTGCTCGTTCCGGTCCTCCGCCCCGGGGGCGAGGTCCATGTCCGCGCGGATCATCCGCAGGTTGCCGCCGTAGGAGAGGACGTGCCGGCCGCCCAGCACGCGGGTGTCCTTCAGGCTGAAGTCGTAGGTGTCCTGGTCGCTCTGGACGTTCAGGAACTGTCCGGGCGCGTTCCGGACGAGCAGCGCCCGGGTGTCCATGCGGGAGGAGTTCACGAAGGCCCCGATCTCCAGCGCTTCCCGCTGGTACTGCACGCGTCCCCAGGCGATGCGGGAGCCCGGCTCGAAGCCGAACGGGCCGAGCGCGCTGTAGAAGACGCCCTCGTTCCCGCCGTAGCCGCCGGACAGCTTCACGGTGGCGTTTCCGTCCGGGGTGTCCCAATCCGCCCGGAAATCCACCTTCGGGGTCCGGGCGTCCACCCCTTCGACCGGCGGATAGGAGGCGCCGGACCCGTTCGGGATCTCGCCGAAGGGGCGCGCGAACGCGTCCGAGCGGCTGAAGCTGACGCTGAACCGGTAGGCGAAGGTGTCAGAGACCGCTTGCGCGTGGGTCAGGGCCCCGGAGAAGGTGTTGCCGGCGTCCATGGGGTTTCCGCTGACGTTCCGGTCGAAGGTACCGAACCGGAGATCGAGGGTCGTTCCCGGGGTGTCGCGGGGCGCTCGGGAGATCAGGTTGATCACCCCGGTCATGGCGTTCGCCCCCCAGACCGCGGAGGCGGGGCCGTTCACCACCTCGATCCGTTCCAGGCTGTCGAGGTCCGTCGACAGCATGCTCCAGGCGACGGACCCGTACTCCTGTTGCACCGGCCTGCCGTCCACCAGGACGAGCTGGTGGCGGGCCCCGGTGACGGAGGAGGAGCGGCTCGTCACGGTGTACGACGTGCTCGTCATCCGGCTCACGTTCACCCCGGGGGCCTGACGGAGGAGTTGCGAGTAGTCCGCGCCGGGCTGGGCCTCGAGCTGTTCCGCCCCGATCACGGTCACCGCGGCGGGCGCGTTCACGATCTCCTGTTCGACGCGTGACGCCGATACCACGACCTGGTCGGCGAAGCGCAGCGCGACCGGCTGATCCTCGGTCTCTTCCGATTCCTGTTCCGCCGTCTGCTGCTGCTCCTGCCGTTCGTTGCCTTCGTGCCCGATGGCGCCGGGCGCCGGGATCGCCGAACCGATGAGTACCAGGGGAAGGGCGGCCGGGAGCACCCACCGGGCTCCCGTCAGGCTGCGTTGGTGTTCCATGAGTACCTCCTTGAAACATTGTGGAGATCGAGTGCGGATCACCTCGAGATGACCCGGTCACCTCCGGCCCCCGGGTGCGCGGCTGCCGGGGGCCCCGGATGCCAGCCGGATCCCGCCCCCGCCGTCAGGCGATAGATCGCGGGCACCAGCAGCAGGGTGACGAGCGTCGCGAACGCTACCCCGAACGAGAGCGAAACCGCCATCGGGATGAGCACCTGCGCCTGCACGCTCCCTTCGATCATCAGGGGCGCCAGCCCTCCGCAGGTGGTCACCGAAGTGAGGATGACGGGCCGGAAACGGAGCGGTCCGGCGGCGAGCGCCGCTTCCCGGACCGACGCCCCGCCGGCGCGGCTCCGGTTGATGAAGTCGAGGAGTACCAGGGCGTCGTTCACGACGATTCCGGTGAGCGGCACCATCCCGATGAAGCTGGTGAGGGACAGGGGAAGGCCCACGACCTGGTGACCGAAGACGGCCCCGGCGAGCCCGAAGGGTACGGCGGCCATGATCACGAAGGGCTGGGCCCACGACGACAGCGGGACGGCGAGCAGGACGTACACGAGGATCAGGGCCAGGACCAGGTGTCCGCGGAGCGCCGCCATGGTCTCCTGCTGATCGCCGGCGCTTCCCACGACTTCGAATCCGAGTCCGGGAAAACGCTCCCGGACGGCGGGGATCATCCGGGCCTCGGCTTCGGCGATCAGTCCGCCGGGGGAGGCCCGCTCCGGATCCACGCTCGCGCTGACCGTCACGGTGCGCTGATCGTCCAGCCAGCGGATGACCGACGGGCCCCGCTCCTGCGAGATCTCCGCCACCTGGCCGATCGCGACCGCCTCGCCGTCCGCCCGCCGGACCCGCATCCCGGTGACGGCGTCGAGGCTCCGCCGGCTCGACTCGGGGTAGCGCAGGAGCACCCGGATCTCGTCGTTCCCCCGCTGGATGCGCTGGATCTCCTCGCCGTGGAACGCCTGCCGCAACTGCCTGCCGAAGTCCGCGGCGCCGATCCCCGTCGCGGGACCCCCGGAACGGACCCGGGCGACGAGTTCGGGCGCCTCGCCCTCGAGGTCGTCCGAGACCGAGATGACCCCCGGGAACTCCCGTATCAACGCCGCGAGCGCCGCCGCCGCCGCCCGGAGCTCCTCGAGCGCGTCCCCGCGAATCCGGATCGACAGGTCGCTGCCCTGTCCGATGACCGAGGTGAGCACGGTGGCCTGGCCTCCGTGCGGGAGGGAGCCGGCGAGCGCGCGGAGTCGGTCGGCAATCCGGCGGGGGGGGACCTCGGCCCGTTCCTCCGCGGGCGCCAACTCCCAGATGAGCTGGCCGATCCGGGCGTCCGCGCGGACTGTCGCTCCCCCGAGCTCGCCGCCGACCCCCACCGGAAACCGCTGCCCCACCATCACGGCGAGGTTTTCGTGCGGATCGATGCCGTGTTCGGCCTCGAAGTCCCGCCGCACGCGCCCGATCGCGGCCTCGAGTTCGTCCACGACCTCGGCAGTGGCCGCCGTGGTCGAGCCCGGCGGCAGCGAAACCTGAACCCGCACCGCGTCGGAATCGAAGGGAGGCGCCGGCTCCACCGGGATCCAGCGGCCCCGCACGAGACCGAGCGCCAGCGCGAGCGACACCACGCCGAGGGCCACGGTCGCCCCGGGGTTGTCGATGGACCAGCGGAGCGCGGGCCGGTAGAGCGATTCCACCGTCCAGTCGAGCGCCGCCTGGATCCGGCCCCGGATGCGCGCGAGGCGCCGGCTCGGGCGAACGGCGAGCCCGCCGTGGGCCAGGTGATGGGGCAGGATCCAGGCGGCGTCCAGCATCGAGAACGCGAGCACCGGGATCACGATGCGGGGAAGCGTTCCCATGAGTTCGCCCCAGACGCCGGGAAGCCCGAGGAGCGGCGAGAACGCCGCCATGGTGGTCAACACCCCGAACGACGCCGGAAAGAGGACCTGCCGGACGCCGCGGATCGCCGCTTCCGAAGCTCCCGTCCGTCTCGTGGCGATGTGCCGGTGCACGTTCTCGCCGACCACGATGGCGTCGTCCACCACGATCCCGAGGGTGACGATGAAGCCGAACATGCTCACCATGTTCAACGTCACGCCGAGTCCCGGCATCAGCAGGAAGGCGCCGAAGAACGCCACCGGCAGCCCCGCCGCGGTCCAGACCGCGACGCGGGTGGAGAGCGTGAAGAAGAGGACCAGGAAGATGAGCGCCAGACCCTGCAGACCGTTCCGGACGAGCACTTCCATGCGGCTGTCGAAGAGCCGCCAGGCGTCGGCCCAGGGGGTCAGGGTGAGCGGGGGCGGCAGCCGCCGGGAGGTCTCCCGGACCTGCGCCTGGACCGCCGTCACCGTCTCGAGCAGCCGCGCGTCCGGGGCCAGCATCACCTCGAGGAACACCGCCGGTTCCCCGTTCATCCGCGCCGCCCGCTGGACATCGGTGAAGCCGTCGGTCACGGTCGCCACGTCCCCGAGCGCCACGAAGCCGCCCCCCGGGGTGCTGATGAGCGGAATCCGGGCGAACGCCGCCGCGGTCCCGGCTTCCGCCTCGGTCCTGAGGCGCACTTCGCTGACGCCGGTGCGGACCGATCCCGCCGGAATGTCCGTCGAAGCGCGGCGGATCGCCGCCGCCACCTGATCGAAGGTGAGCCCGAATCGGGACAGCACGTCCTCCGACACCTCGATGGAGATCTCGTAGTCCCGGCCGCTCGCCGTTTCGACGGCCGCGACGCCCGGCACGCGGGAGAGGTCCTCCCGGACCCGGTGCGCCGCCTCGGTGAGCGCGCGCTCGTCCGCCCGACCGTGCACCGCGACCCGCAGCAGCAGGCGCCTCGTGGAACTCTCGCCGATGACCGGATCCTCGGCGTCGGCGGGCAGGCTGGTGATCGACTCGACGCGTTCCCGCACCTCGTCGCCGACGCTCTGGAAATCGGCCCAGTACTCCAGCTCGACCGTAAGCGTGCCGACCCCGTCGCGCGCGGTTCCGGAGATCTCCCGGATCCCCCCGACGTCCCGCAGCACCTCCTCCATGGGCTTGAGCACGCTCGCTTCGATGACGGAGGCGCCGGCCCCCGGCCAGGCGGTCCTGACGGTCAGGGTCGAAGGGCTCGTCTCCGGCACCAGTTCCTGCGGGACGCCGCCGATCGTGAGGATGCCGGCCAGCGAGATCGCGAACAGGAGCAGGTTCGCGGCGACCCGGTTCCTGACGAACCAGGCGATCACGCCCCGCGAGGGCGGCCCGCCGGCCGGCGTGGCTTCCTGCGACACCCGGACCTCTCGACCTACCGGATCGCCGGCCGCGCGGAACCGACCAACCGCGCGGCCGGCGTCCCGGGCCCGACGAGACGGCCGGGCCCGGCCGTCTCGCGGATCACACTTCGGCTTCTTCCGCGCCGCCGGAGTCCAGCTTCAGCATCTCGGCGACGATCAGGACCGCCGGAATGAAGAACAGCAGCCCGATGCTCGCGAAGGCGAGTCCCGCCGTCAGGCTGATGATCATCGGAACGGTGTACTGCACGGTCTCGCTCTTGTCGTAGAGCAGCGGCAGGAGACCGACGATCGTCGTGGCGCTCGTGATCACGATGGGACGCGCGCGATCCCGGGCGGCGGCGGAGATCGCGGCGATGACCGGGAAGTCCGGGTTCTCCCGCCGCATTCCGTTGTACCGGTCCATCAGGAGCAGCGTGTCGTTCACCACGACCCCGGAGACGGCGACCAGGCCGAAGACGGAGACGTAGTTCAGTTCGTAGCCGAGCACGAAATGCCCCAGCACGGCGCCCACGCCGGCCATCGGCAGGCCGGCGAGCGCCAGGAAGGGCTGCGCGAGGTTGCGCATCTGGGACGCCAGCAGCCCGAAGACCGCGAGCATGGCGAGCGGGAACGTCCAGGCGAGCGTCCCGGCGGTAAGCCTGCTCTGGCGGGTCGATCCGGCCGCGTGGACCTCGAGCCCCGGGTGGCGCTCGACGAGTGCCGGGAGGATCTCCCTGCTCACCGCGCGCTGTACCCGGAGGCCGGCCCCGACCTCCGGGTCGTAGAAGGCGGTTACGGTGGCGGTGCGACGCCCGTCGAGTCGCGTCAGCGTGGCGTAGTCCTGGATCTCGGTGATCCGAGCGACCGTGGACAGGGGCGCGTCCTTTCCCGGGCCCAGGGAGATGCGCTCGTCCAGCAGGTCCCGCAGACTGCGGCGGCGTTCCGCCGGATAGCGGACGACGACCCGGATTTCGTCCGGCCCACGCTGGATCCGCTGGGCCTCGGCGCCGAAGAATGCGTCCCGGAGCTGGTTGGCGAGACGCCGGGGGGTCAGTCCGGCCATGAAACCGGTTTCGCTCAACTGGATGTCGTAACGCCGGGCTCCGGGAGCGAGCGTGTCGTGGACCTCCCGCGTGGCCTCGATGTCCAGCGCGGCATCCCGCAACTCGTCCACCGCTCGGGCGACGACCTCCAGATCGTCGTGCGCCAGGGTGTAGGAGACGCTCGGAGAGAACATGTCCGCGCTGGTCACGAAGTGGACCCGCTCCGCGCCCCGGATCTCCCCCAGCCGGTCCCGCCACAGCCTCAGGAAGTCCACTTCATCCAGTGGGCGCGGCGACGGAGCGAACTTGACCTCCACCGTGGCCAGGTGGGTCCCTTTCGGGTAGTTCCGGGTCCCCACCATCGCTTGCCGGGGCAGCCGCTGGCCGACGAGCACCGCGATGGATTCAAGCTGGCCGCCGCCGACCGCCTCATTCGCGGCCCGGGCCGCCCCGGCGAGCTGATCCGCCGCCGCTGCGGTGGTCCGGGCCGGGGTTCCCGCGGGCATGGTGATTTCCGCCGCCAGGCGGTCGGAGCCCAGGCTGGCGGGGAACGGATTGAGGGGAACCGCCTCGACGACGACGAGCACCAGCGCCAGCACCACCGCTGCGGCCACTGCGGCGATCACCACGAACGGCGCGCGCACGGCCCGGGCGATGGCCCGCACCAGCTTGCCCTGAATGAGCTCGTCGAAACCGCCGCGCGTCCGCGCCTGGATTTCGGCCAGGGGCGAGAGACTCCAGCGCCGGTCTCCCGCGAGATGTCCGGGAAGGACGAAGAACGCCTCGACCAGCGAGAACAGCAGGACCAGGATGAGTGCGATCGGCACCACCCGGAACATCTGTCCCAGCGCGCCCTCGAGCGGGAGCAGGGCCGCGAAGGCCACCATGGTGGTGAGTCCTCCCACCACCACCGGCCCCCCGACCGACCGCAACCCGGCAATGGAGGCCGCCGCGCCGCGGTGTCCCCGCTCCCGCTGCTTGGCGATGGCCTCGCCCACCACGATCGCATCGTCCACCACGATGCCGGTCACCACGAAGAAGGCGAACACGGTGAGAACGTTGAGGGTGAGGCCGAAGGCGTCGAACAGCAGGAACGAGCCCACGAAGGACACGGGGATACCCACCGCGACCCACAGCGACATCCGCAGGTCGAAGATCAGCAGCAGCGCGACGAAAACGAGGACGGCTCCGAAGAGCCCGTTGCGGGCCATCCGGGAGAGCCGGAAGTCGATGATCCGGGTCTCGTCGTCCCACAGCGCGATGTCTGCGCCGGACGGCGGGGCATAGCCGTCGAGGAAACTCTTGACCTCCTCCGCGACCTCCTGAGGGGGCTGTCCGGCCCCCGCATGAACGCGAACGAACACGGCCGGCCGGCCGTCGATCCTGGCGGACACCTCCGCTTCGTCGAAGCCGTCCCGGACCGTCGCCACGTCCCGGGTCCGGACGAGCGAGCCGTCCGGGCGGGCGAGCAGGACGATGTCCCGGAACTCGTCCGCGGTCTCGCGTTTCGCGAGGGTGCTGATGACCACGTCGCCCGCATCCGTCCGCACCTCGCCCCCGGTCGCGTTCACGGACGACCCGCGAATGCGGCTCACCACTCCGGCGATGGTGAGTCCGTAGCGCCTCAGGGCCTCCTCACTCAGCTCGATCTGGATCTCGCGGTCGCGCACCCCGGCCAGGGACACGAAGGACACCGAGGGCAGCGCGAGGAGGTCCGCCCGGAGCGCCTCGCCGGCTCCGCGTAGCCCGTCCTCGTCGAGTTCCGTCGAGGTCAACGCAAAGGTCAGGACCGACCGGATCACTTCGGTCCGCACGATTTCGGGTTGATCGGCCCGCGCCGGCGGGAAGTTCTCGATGCGCTCGACCGCCGTCCGCGTGGCGTTCAGCACGTCCACGGCGTCCGCGAAGGGCTTCAGTTCCAGCGTGACCTGGCTCCGCCCCTCGCTCGAGGTCGCGATCACGCGCTCCACGCCGACGATGCCGGAGACCGCCTCCTCGATTCGTGCGGTGACGTCCGCCTCGACCTCCGCCGGGGTCGCGCCCCGGAAGGGCACCGCAACCGTGATCGAGCGCGGGTCGTAGTGCGGCGCGCGCTCGACGGTGAGCCGCGACGCGGCGAACAGGCCGCCGCCCAGGAGCAACAGCATGAGGAGGTTGGCGGCGACGTGGTTCCCCGCGAACCAGGCGACCGGTCCCCGGGGGGTGTCCGGACGGGATCCGGAGGGGGGCATTCGCCCTTCGCCCTGTTGGTTCATGGTGTCCATCCCGGTGACCTCGGGTCGGCGCGCCTACTCGGCGACCCGGACGGCGAGTCCGGGCCGCGCTCCGACGACCCGGCCCACCACGACGCCCTGACGGGGATCGAACGCTTCGACCAGCCAGCCGGCTTGGGTCCTTCCGAGCGTTTGTGGAGTGACGGACTGCAGGGCGCCCCCGTCCACCACCCAGACGCTCCCCCCGGGCTGTTCGGCCGCCTCGGGAAGCGCGAAGACATCCGAGAGAACCGGCCCTCCGAGGCCGACGATGGCGAACGTGCCGGGCCGGGGAAGGTTGCGGGCGTTCCCGCGAAACGCCAGGAACAGGGTGACGAGCCGGCTCTCCCGATCCACCACGGCCGCGACCCGATCCACCGACGCCGCGAACTCCCGTCCTCCGGCGCGTACCGTGGCGCGGCGGCCGACGATCGGCTCGAGGCTGGTCAGTTCTTCCTGTGAGATCTGGGCCTCCACCTGAAGCGCTCCGTCCTGGTACACCAGTCCGAGCGGCGTATCCCGCCCCACGACCTGACCGACGGTGGCCCGCGCGCTCGCGACCTGCCCGTCGAAGGGAACCGAGATCTCGGTGCGGGAGAGAACGATCTCCGCCTGCTCCACCCCCTTTAGCGCGCGGTCCAGGTCGGCCTGCTTCTCGGCGATCTTGGCCGTCCGGGCGACGAGTGGCGGCGGCTCCTCTCCGGGATGGTCCCGGTGGAACTCCTGGACCGCGGCCTCCGCTTTGTGCTCCTGCCGCAGCAGGCGCGCCTCCGCGTAGCGCACCCGCGCCCGGGCGGCCTCAAGGCGGTTCGTGGCGTCGCGCTGATCGATCCGGACCAGCGTCTCCCCGGCCGCGAAGGAGCCGCCGTTCCGGAGGGCGGGAGCCACGTAGACCACTTCGCCGCGGTTGTGGCTGAACAGCCGCACCCCGTCCAGAATGGTGACCGCGCCCGTGGTGCGCACGTTCTGCGCGGCCTCGCCCGGCGCCGGCTGGATGACGGTGACGGTCGGGACCCCCGGCTCGGCAAGCCTCAGGTCGTCCGTGTGCGCCTGCCCCCGGGGAGCGCGGGCGAACCAGATGGCCACGAGTACGCCAACGACGATGACGACGATCTGCAGGGTTCCGCGCCAACCCCCGCGTTCGGCTGTGGCGCCGCCTTCTTCGAGCATCGTGACCTCCCGTTCCGGGGAGCGGCAGCGCCGGGTGAACTCCGGTCCATGACGGGGCCCGGATACCGACGCCTCCCCAATAGGCCGATTGTCCCTCAATTGGGACTGCCTTCACCACGTGAAAACTCCAGGTGTCACGAGTCTCCGCGGTTGACCGTGATGTAGCGGCGTTGCTGGAGAGCCGACCGGCGAGCTGCCGGGCCAGGTGCTCCAGGGCCCCGGTTCCGGGGAACGGTGGGCCGCTCCGCTCACGAAACCGTAGGGCTCCACCTTCTTCGAAACCGAGGTGCTCACCGGGTGAAACGAGGCCGCGCGCGTCGTGCCCACCTGTGTTGGGCGCCACTCCGGAGGCTTGATTCCCCGGACGGTGTCCGGCAAGATAACTCCGGTGGGTCCGGTGTGAACCAGGGGGTCGAGGTGATCGTGAGCGTTGCCGGAGGCGGCACGGCATCCCCTGAACCTCGCCGTTCCTGGAACCTGCGCGCAGCCGTTCAGGAGGGACTCCGCTGATCGCGCAAGGCTTCCCGGCGGCATCCTCCGTCGCCTCCTTCCCTGCGAGGTGCGGCCAACGCCGGACTCGTCGCGGGCGGCGTCTTCATTCTGATCCGAGCCTTGCGCGTTCTGCCCGGCCCCGCGCCTCCCGTTAGAGCACACGATGGATGATCCGAGGTCCGACGATGCCGTCGCCATCGTCGGATATTCCCACCGCCTGCCAGGCGGCCTCCGTACCGACGACGATTTCTGGCGACTCCTGAGCGAACGGGAAACCGTCCGGGAGCCCGTCACCGGCCGCTACGGGCGGGGCTACCGGCCGATCGGAGAGTTCTCGGGGCCGGGCCGCTTCGCGAGCGCCTACGAAGGCCTGATCCGCGACGAGGGGGAGAAGCTCTTCGATCGCGGTCTGTTCGGCATGTCGCACCACGAAATGCTGTCGGCCGATCCGCACGTACGGATGCTGTTGACCTGTACCTGGGAGGCCTGTGAACAGGCCGGATGGGACCTGCTGTCGTTGCGGAACAGCCGAACCGGCGTCTTCGTCGGAGCACAGGTTCCGGCAACCTCGAACTGGCGCCGGCCGCTGGGCGCAACCGAGTTTTCCATCGCCAGCATCAGCGTGGCCATGCTGGCCAACCGCATCTCCTATCACTTCAACCTGATGGGACCCTCGCTCGCCTGCTGCACCGCATGTTCCGCCAGCCTGACCGCGCTGCATACCGCGTTGAACGCACTGCGCTCCGGCGACTGCGAACAGGCTTTCGTGGCGTCGGCCAACTACCTGGGCTCCGCGCGGCTCAGCACCGGCTTCAACGCGCTGGGGGTCATCAGCCCGGATGGGCGATGCCACTCCTTCGACGCGGAGGCGAACGGCTACATGCGTTCGGAAGGAGCCTTCGTTTTCGCGATCAAACCGCTGGCGGCGGCCGAACGGGACGGCGACCCCATCCACGCCGTGGTGGAGGCCACCGCGATCAATGCCGCAGGCGCCGCCGACGGTGCTCCGGGCCTTGCGGCGGGGCGCTACATCACGGCGCCGACCCGACATGCGCAGGTGGACCTGATGCGCGCGGCCTGCGCCCGCGCCGGCCGGGAGCCGCGGGAGTTCGACTACGTCGAAGCCCATGCGACCGGCACGGTGGTCGGCGACCGCATCGAGGGCAACGCCATCGCCGAAGCGTTCGGTGACGGGCGGGACGCGCCGCTCCGGGTGGCAAGCGTCAAGAGCAACGTGGGGCACATGGAAGCGGCGGCGTTCACGGCGGCCCTCCACAAGGTCGTGCTGATGATGCGGCGGCGGACCTTCGCGCCGGTGTCGAAGAACTACGTGGTCGCGAATCCGGACATCGACTTCGACAGTTGCCCGATGCTGGTGCAGACGGCCTGCGATCCGTTCCCGGACCGCCCGGTGCTGGTCGGCATCAACTCCTTTGGCTTCGGCGGCTCCAACGGGCACTGCGTGGTCCGCGAATATCGTCCCGAGTCCCGGCGGATCTGGTCGGTGCCGCTCGCGGGCAAGGCCGGTTTCATGGTCCCGCTGTCGGCGCGGACGTCCGGCGCTCTGGAAAAGAGCGCCCGAGCGCTGCGCGAGACGCTCGAGCGCCGGGAGATGGACCTGTACACCCTCGCCGGCAATCTCAGCCGCCGCCGCACCCATTTCGCCACCCGGACCTCGTTCGCCGTCCGCACCCGGGACGAGCTGATCGAAGCGCTGCGGGGTTTCGAGCGGGATCCAACCCCCATCGCCACGGCCGATCCCGAACAGCGCCGGATCGCCATGGTGTTTTCCGGACAGGGCACGCAGTGGGCCGGTTGCGGGCGCGCGCTGTACGACGCCGATCCCGTCTTCCGGCGGGTCGTCGATGTCATCGAGGACCATTGGCGGGAGCACTCGGCCCGTTCGTTGCGCGAGGCCTGTTTCTCCGCCCCGCAGGAAGCGCTCAACGAAGTCCAGCTCGCCCAGCCCGTCATCTTCATGCTCCAGTGCGCGCTCGTGGAGCTGTTCAAGACCTGGGGCGTCTATCCCGAGTGCGTGGTCGGACACAGCTCCGGCGAGGTGGCGGCCGCCTATGCCAGCGGAGCGCTCTCCCTGGAGGAGGCAACGCGCCTGGTGTTCCATCGCGCCACCCTCCAGCAGCGCACGGCCGGCTCCGGCCGCATGCTGGCGATCGGCCTGGACCGGCCGGGCGTCGAGGCGTTGCTCGAGTCGCTGGGAGTGGGCCGGCAACCCGCAACGGACGCCGCTCTGCGCGTCGAGATCGCTTGCGAGAACGCCCCCGCCAGTACCGTCATCTGCGGCCGGGAAGCCGCCGTGCGCTCCGTCATGGAAGGACTGGACGGGCGCAACGTGCAGCATCGGCTGATTCCCGGGAACATCGCGTTCCACTCCAGCGCCATGGATCCGATCCGGGAGGACGCCCTCGCGGCGCTGCGCTTCCTGGACGAAGGCGCGTTCGACGCCGACGTACCCATGGTTTCCTCGGTGACCGGGGTCGCGGCGCAGGCGCTGGACGCCGCCTACTGGTGGTCGAACATCCGTCGGCCGGTGCGATTCGCGCAGGCGATGGAGACCATCGTGCGGAACCACCGGCCCGACGTCATCCTGGAAATCGCGCCGCACAGCGCCCTGCAACCCACGATCGCGCAGTGTCTCGAAGGCGATGCCGGGCGTTCGGTCTGCATTCCGACGCTGATGCGTGACACCGATGCGAGCCGCGGCTTCCACGAGGCCCTCGGAGCGCTGTTCCGGGCGGGTGTCCACCTGGACTTCGCCGCGCAGTATCCCCGTCCCGAGCCGATCGGCCACCTGCTGCCCGGGTATCCGCGCGACGACCAGTCGGCGTCCGACGACATGAGCGACGACGAGATGTTCCTCGAGCTGGGGGAGTACGCCCACGGCCCGCTGATCGGCCACCGGGTGCCGTGCGAGCACCCGCTGTTCGAAGCGCGGCTTTCCGAGTCGGATTTCCCCTGGTTGGCGGAGCACCGCGTGCACCACGCCTCGATCATGCCGGCGGCCGGCTACATCGAGTTGCTCCTGCAGGCGTTCGAGGGCGTTCCCCTGCATGTGGAGACGCTCGAGTTCCTGCAGCCGTGTCCCATCCCCAAGACGCCGGTGCGGCTCCAGACGGAGCTGTTTCCCGTGGCCAACGCGCCGGACGAGTTCACCTTCACCATCTCGTCCCGATCGTATGAACCGGATGCCCGCAGCGAACTGCACTCGCGCGGAACCCTGCGCCTCGTAACCGGCGACCACCCGGTGAACGCGCCGCCGCGCCTCGCGGACATCGACACGACCGGCTTCGAGCCCTACTACTTCGTGGGCGAAAGCGACTTCTACGAGCGCATCGACGCGAGCCTGGGCGAGACCTTCCAGTACGGCCCCTGTTTCCGCACCATCAAGCGCGTCCTGTGGGAGGGCACGACGGCCGACTATCTGTTCGACGTCGAGATGGACGAGCGGTTGTGGACGACGGGCCGCGACGAGGGATACGTCGCGAACCCCGCGCTGCTCGACGGCGGACTCCAGATCTTCCTCTATCACCTGCTAAGGGCGACGGACATCTTCGCCATGCCGAGGCGCGCCCAGGGAGTGACCTTCCTGCGCCCGCCGACCGGGCCACGGCTGACGCGTTACGTGAAGAAGGAAAAGGACTGGGCGGACGTCAACGAACTGGGACAGTTCACCGAGCGGCGCGGGGAGCGCTCCGGGGGCAGCATCCGCTTCTATGACTCCGACACGGGCGATCTGGTGGCGTGCATCGACGCCTACGTCTCGTTCAACTCGAACCCGCGCTGGAACGACCTGCCCCGCAGCAAGCACGTCGTCTCCTGGCAGCCCAAGTTCGTTGCTGCCGAACCGCCTCTGACGCAGGTTCGGCCGGACGGCGAGTTCGAGCCCTCGGCCCTGGTCGCCGCGCTGGAACGGCCCGGAAGCGATCGCCGCGCCTGCCACGTCATCGAGTTCGCGGGCGGCCGCCCGCCGGAGGAAACCATCCTGAACCAGTGCCTGGACTCCCTGGACGGCGACCCCACGCACACCGAGTTCTGGGTGATCGGCGAGACGGAGGAGCACACCCGGGCCCACTACGAGGCCTTCCAGGGCCGGGAGACCGCCCTGCGCTTCGTTTCCCTGGATCTCGCCGCGGAGCCGGCGGCGGATCTCGACACGGGTCTCCTGCGGCCGCACGCCGCCGAGATGCTGTGGCTGCACGAGGACGCCGCGGCGTTCGGGCCGGAGCAGTGGCGCCTGTTGCGGCGGCTCGCGGTCCCCGGCGGTCTGGCGCTGGTGGTTCATGGCGACGGCAGGACCGTGGAGGCGGACGGCGCCTGGACCACGGTGCACGCCGGCCGGCGCTCGACCCTGCTGCGGGCGCGGGACGCCGTCCCGGACCCCCAGGACCCGCGTCCGTTGCCCGGACCCCGGTGGGTCATCGGCGCGCCGGACAGCCCGGCCGCGGAGTGGCTGGCCCGGCTCGGCGACGCTGAGGCGATCTCCATTCCGTACGGGGAACTGGAGGACGATCGTGTCGGTACCCTCGCGGAGTGGCCCGCGGCGGCCGACCTGCGGGCGATCGACATCTTCTGCGGCGCCGATCCCGAGGACCCGACCGGGCAGGCGCTCGTGACGCGCCTGATGGCCTTGTTCAAGGCGCTGATCCCCTTCCGCGTGGAGAACGCGCGGGGCCCCTGCCGCGTGACCCTGGTGACGCGCCGCGCCGTGATGGATGTGGCGGAACCGCGGGCGAGCGCGGTCTGGGGAGCCATCCGCAGTCTCGGGCATGAGATCGCCGCCGACTTCGGTACGGAGGCCGCGATGGATCTGCGGCTCGTGGATGTGGGCGGCGCCGAGGACCTGACGGCGTTGCGGTGGCTCGGCGAGTGCGACCTGCGGGAGCGGGAGTTGGCGATCCGCAGCAACCGGGTGTGGGCGCCGCGCCTCCTCCCCGTCCGCGAGCGTTCTCCGCTCGTCGCCGCGGGCGAGGAGTCCACCTACCGGCTGACGCTCGACAATCCGGGCCAGATCGGCGGGCTGCAGATGAAGACCTACGAGCCCGCCTCCCTCGGACCGCGCGACGTGGAGATCGAGATTGCCGCAGCGGCTCTCAATTTCCGCGACGTCATGGTGACGCTGGGGATGCTGCCGGCGCTCTCCTATGAACGCTCTGCCCTGGGCCGTACGGTGGGGATGGAAGCGAGCGGGGTCGTGCGCCGCGTGGGGAGCGGGGTGCGCACCTGCCGTGTTGGTGACGAGGTGGCCTTCACCCAGGGCGGCTGTATCGCCAACCGCGTGGTGGTCCGGGACTACCTGGTGTTCCCGAAACCCCGGGCGCTGAGCCTGGAGGAAGCCGCTTCGGCGCTCTCCGTTTACGTCACGGCGTACTACTCCCTCCTGCATCTCGCCCGCCTGCGCGCGGGCCAGCGGGTGTTGATCCACTCGGCCATGGGAGGCGTCGGCCAGGCGGCGATCGCCCTGGCCAAACACGCGGGCGCCGAGATCTACGCCACGGCGGGAAGCGAGAGCAAGCGCGAACAACTGCTCGCTCTCGGTGTGCGCGCGGCATTCGATTCCCACGGTTTCGATTGGTACGAAGGGGTGATGGAGGCGACCGGCGGCGAGGGCGTCCAGGTGGTCCTGAATTCGCTCGCCGGCCACCACCTCGCGCTCTGCCTGAAGGCGCTCCAACCCGGAGGGTGGCACTGCGAGATCGGCAAGGTGGACATCTACGCCGACAACGCGCTTCAGCTCAGCGTTTTCCGCAAGAACCTGCGCTTCGCGGCGATCGATATCGACCGTCTGATGAGCGACGATCCGGAGTTGGCGCGCGAGCTCTCGCAGGAGTGCCTGGACCTGCTGGAGCGGGGCGCCGTGCCTCCCTTGCCGATGACCAGCTTCGGCTACGGCGACTACGCGTCGGCGCTGCGCCTGATGACCACCGGCCGGCACACCGGAAAGCTGGTGCTCCAGGCCCCGCGAGATCCGGGCGGCGAACGCTTCCCGATCGTGGATCTGCGCCCGTATCTCGACCCGGAGGCGACGTACCTGGTCACCGGGGCGCTCGGCGGATTCGGCCGGCTGCTCCTGCCCTACCTGGCGGCAGCCGGGGCGCGCCACGTCACGCTGATGGACCGCGATCCGGAGCGCGGCCGCAGCGACGACTGGGTCCGCAAGACGAGCGCTCTGTGGTACCTCACCGAAGCGATCGAGATCGACATCGTTTCGGGGGACGTCGCCCTCGAGGAGGACGTCCGGCGGTGTGTCCAGGCGTTGCAGCGGCCCCTGAAGGGCGTGTTCCACCTCGCGGGCGCCCTCGACGACTGCCTGCTGGCCGACCTGACACCCGAATCGCTCGACAGGGTCTTCGCGCCCAAGGCGCGGGGCGCCCTCAATCTGCACCGGGCGACGGCCGACTGCCCCCTGGACCACTTCGTGCTGTTCTCCTCCGTCGCCTCGACGTTCGGCAACCTGGGACAGATCAACTACAGCGCCGCCAACGGATTCCTGGACGGCCTGGCCGCTTTCCGCCGCCGCGCGGGGCTCCCCGCTCTCAGCTACAACCTGGCAGCCGTCGCCGAGGCCGGAATGGCTTCGCGCAATCTGCACGTCCTGCGGCTCGCCCGGTCGTCGGGCATGCCCCCGGTCAGCGCCGACTTCGCCATCACCAATCTCGACTACGCCATGCGGCGGATGGGGGACCGGGAACACCTGATCACGGCCGTCTTCTCCCGGCCGCCGCTGAGCCTGGACTCGCCGGACTACCTGCGGACCGGGCGCCTGCTGAGCAACCCGGACGCGTTCTCGGTGGAGGTGGGCGGCCAACTCACGCTGGACACGGTGGTCGCCCAGATCGCGGCCAAGGTGGCCGAGCTGTGCGGACACGAAGAGGGCGGCCCGGAGGAACCGCTGTCCAGCTTCGGGCTTACCTCGATCTCGGTCGCCGAACTGGGAGCCTTCATCCGGATGGAGTTCAACTTCCAGGTCAGCGCCCTCGAACTGATGACCGAGGCTTCGGCACTCTCGCTGGCGCAGGACATCATCCACGGGAAGCAGGAGGTCGAGGAGAAGCAGGCCGACCGGGATGAGACCGGCCTCGACACCGATTCCGCCGCGGGCCCGCAGCGCGCCCGCCGGCGGCCGTCGGCCTTCGCGAGCGCCCTCGAAGACCACTTTCCGCAGGTGAACCGAGGCGCCTCGGCGCGTGATCCGCATCCCTTGCGATCCGGTCTGCGAAGCCTTGAAGCGCCATGAGTGAGTCCGTCGCCTCCGATCGCACGCCACCGCCGCTTCGCGGGACCCTTCCGCCCGCCTGTCAACGGGATGTCGCAACCCTGCGCGGGTTCATCCGGGCGCTCGTCCGTGACGAATCGCCCGCGGCGGCAGTGTCGCCGGATGATTTCCGCGAGGTCCTGCTGACGGGAGCGACCGGCTTCATCGGGCGATTCTTCCTGCGCGACCTCCTGCAGCGGGATTCCGGTCTGACGGTGCACTGTCTGGTGCGGACCGACAGCGAGGAGGATGGATGGGAGCGCCTGCGCACCGCCCTCACGGATGCCGGTCTCTGGGACGACACGTTCGCCTCGCGCATCCGCGTCGTGCCCGGCGACATCGGCGCCGCGCGGCTCGGCCTGAGCGACCCGCATTTCAGCGATCTCTGTCAGCGGATCGATGCCGTTTACCACCTGGCGGCCGACATCAACCTCACCTCTTCCTATATCGGCGTCCGGAAGCTCAACACGCTCAGTCTGGCAAATGTGGTCGAACTCTGTGTGCGCCGCCGCTTCAAGCACCTGTTCCATGCCTCGACCATGGCCGTGTTTCCCGAGTATTTCTTTGCCTTCGCGCGCGAGTTCAGGGATCGCGCCATCGGTCATCAGATGCAGCCGGATCTCGCCAGCATGAAACGCAGGTTTCCGGTCGGATTCATGGGCTACCCGTGGAGCAAGCTGACCGCGGAGCAGGTTCTCCTCTTTGCGCAGCAGGCCGGAATGCCGCTCGCTATTTTCCGGCTGCCGCAGACGGCCGTGTCGAGCACCGGATACGTCCAGCCGAACGACCTCACGATGAAGATTCTGGGCGCCGTGCTCGACTGCGAGTCCCTGCCGGACGGATTCACCTTTCGTTCCAACCACGAGGTCGTGGACACGTTGAGTCAGGCCTGCACGGCCATCTCACGGAACTCCGGGCGCCGGTTCACGATCTACCACTGCTGCAACCCGCAGCTCGACTACTACGAGCTTGAACTCGCCGATTTCGGAGTCTATTTCCCGAGCACCTCCTACGAGGCCTTCAAGCGCGCCTGCCATGCGCGCGGCGACCAATCGCCCCTCCGCGGGTCCTGGGCGCTGCTCGATCACTTTGGGGAATACTGGTTCAGCAGGGACAAGCCGGTTGACCGGCTGCCCATTTGCGACCGCGCCTTCCGCGAGGACTGTCCGGACCCGATCCGGTGGCCGGGCGTGCTCACCAAACTCAGGCGTTCCTACTGGCGGGGACAGGAGAATCGGAAGGACTGGCCGTATCCGGCGTCACACGGCGAGCTGGATTTCGCCCGCCTGATCGAGCGGGCCGAACACTACGCCCAGGACTGCGGCGTCCGCTTCGATCAGGCGTATCCGCCGTGGATGCGCCAGAACCTGAAGCAATTGGTGCGGGCTCTTCGGGGATCCGACGCCAGGCTGTTGGAGAACACGATCGTCGACACCGCTTTCGACCTGAGCCGTCTCCTGGTGATCAACGCGGGCATTACCCGCGAACGGCAGCGGTACCCGGAGATCGAGCGGGAGGAAATCAGGCGCCCCGTCTTCATCGTCGGGATCAACCGCACGGGCACGACCTATCTGCACTGTCTGATGTCCCGCGACCCACGGTTCTGGGCGTTGCGGGGCTACGAGTTCGCGGCGCCGCGGCTGTCGAAGCATCAATACGCCACGATCGGGGGTACTGCGGACGATCCCCGGCGGCTGTGGGTCGAGGACATGCTCCGTTCATCCGATGCCGTAGGGCTGTTCGAGGGGGTCCACGACTTCAACGTGGACGAACCGTCGGAGGACTTCCCGATCCTGAGCATGGCTTTCGCGTCGTGGACGCTCCTTGCCCGATATCGCATCCCGGAGTTCGGAGACTGGCTGTCCACCACCGGTTCGGACAATGCCTACGCCCACCACCGCCGCATCATGCAGAACTACACCTGGCAGCGGCGGCAACGCCCACCGGGGCGCCGGCGGCAATGGTTGTTCAAGATGCCCTTCCACCTGATGGAGCTGGAGACCCTGATCCGGACGTATCCCGACGCCCTCTTCATTCAGACGCACCGCGAACCCGCCCGGTTCATGGGGTCCTGGAACAGCTTCGTGGAACGAGCGCACTCGCTGGCCTATGAGCCCGAACCGCGAGCGAGCCTCGGCGCCGGGCAACTGGCCTTCATGAGCGGGATGATGGATCGAGCCGTGCGTTTCCGGGAAGCCCATCCCGAACTCGAGGGACGCTGGGCGGATGTGGACTACGCCCAACTGGTGAAGGATCCGCTCGCGGTGGTGCGCGACATCTACCGGCGCTTCGACTGGCCATTGCCGGGGGCGGCCGTCACCGCGATGCAGGAGTGGCTACACGCCCAGGCGGCCCAGCGCCGGAAGGAGCCGCCGCATCGCTACGATCTCGCGGACTACGGGCTGACGGCGAACGAGGTCAATGCCGCATTTGCGGGCTACCGGAACTTTGCGGCCCGGAACGGCATTCCGGGATTCGACTCCTGATCCGGGGACGTTCCCTCGCGGCTGCCGGTGAGACCGGACCGGCCGCCCGCAGGTGTCCGAATCCGAGAAGGGACCCGCGGCGACTGCATTTCCACGGCAACCGGCCCGCGTGAGTTTCACCACCCGCTGTTGACCGCCGAGGACGAGCTTCTATCCTCCGTCAGCCCGTGCCCGACGCCGACCGCGACTCCGTCCGCCGCATCGTCCGCACCGCCTTCGCGGCCGGCGGGGCGATCTTCGCGTTCATCATCTGGCAGCTCTACCTCCGGCCGCCGGCGGCCTCGGTCCCCGAATGGACGGCGGCGCTCCCCGCGGTGAACGCCGCCCTCAACGCCACCACCACCTCGCTCATCTGCCTGGGAGTGGTTTCCATCCGCGCCGGACGGCGCCGATTGCACATCGCCTTCCAGATCGCGGCTCTTGTCTCGGCGGCGCTCTTCCTCGCCGGCTACCTCACCTACCACCACTTCCAGGGGGACACCCCGTACCCGGGGACCGGGATGCTGCGTCCCGTCTACTTCTTCTTCCTGATCACCCACATCCTGTCGTCCGCGGTGTCGGTGCCGCTCATCCTCACCACGGTGGCGTTCGCGGCGAGCCGGCGGTTCGCCTTCCACCGCCGCTGGGCGCGGGTGACGGTCCCGGTCTGGCTCTACGCCTCGCTCACCGGCCTGCTCGTCTACGCCATGCTGCACGGCGGGCCGTAGCCCCGTCCGGGCAGATCCCGTCAAGGACCCTCGCGCGTTCTTCTGGCACCGCCGCCGGCAGCGGGCTACCGTTCCGGCGGTAGACGCCGGGCGCCGTAGCGGCGCCCCGACGGATCCGAATCAAGGAGTTTCCTGATGTCCCGTTTTGCCCTCTTGTCCCTGCTCGCAGTTGCCTTCGCCCTCCCGGCCGCCGCCCAGGACGCGCTTCCCCGCGGCGCGGTGAGTACCGACGTCGGCGGCGCGTCCGTCATGATCGACTACGGTCGCCCCGACCTCGGGGACCGCATGCTTTCCGACCTGCTCAACATGCTGCCGGAAGACCGCGTGTGGCGGGCCGGCGAGAACCAGGTCACGATCCTCGAGACCTCGGCGGCGGTGAAGATCGGCGGCGAGACGGTGCCCGCGGGCCGCTACAGCCTCTATCTCCACGTTCCGGAGTCGGGTGGCTGGGCTCTGCTGGTGAACCGTCACCAGGGCATCGCGCTCGGCGAGCTCTGGGACCAGGCGCCGGAGCCGATGCGCGCCGAGCCCTGGCCGATGCTGAGCGGCTACGGCCAGATCGAGGACCAGGAGCAGGCGCGGATCTCCCTCGACGAAGCCGAGACCTCCGGGGAGGGCAACGTCTTCGAGATCAGCGCCGGCGGCGGGATGCTTCGCTTCGCCTGGGGCGGCGTCGCCTACCAGACGACCCTGGCGTCTCCCTGACCGGATCGCGGGGAACCGCGCCGGGCGGGCCGCCGGCTTCGCTTCGGGAACGGATCGCGCCCGGGCGCGTTTTGTCTTCCCGAAGCGCATGGCTGACGCGACCCTGAATCCGGCGATCCCCTTCGCCGCCTCCGGCCCGGGGGCGGCGGCGCTCGATTCCGACGCCGCGCTGATGGCGCGGGTCCAGGCGGGCGACCTCGACGCGTTCGAGCCGCTGGTCCGGCGTTACGAGCGGCGGCTCTTCGGGTACTTCCTGAACCTCGTCGAGGACCCGTCGGCCGCCGCCGATCTGGCGCAGGAAACGTTCGTCCGGGTGTACCGGGCCGCCGGGAGCTACCGGGAGTCCGGCCGGTTCGAGTCCTGGCTGTTCCGGATCGCCGCGAACCTGGTGCGGAGCCGGCAGCGCCGGCCCGATCAGCGTCTGCCGCACCTGTCGCTCGAGGAAGCGCCGGCGGGGGCGGGCGAACTCGCGGTCCATGGCCGGGAGGGCCGTCCCGACGAGGCCACCTGGCGGGCCGAGGTGCGGGACGCGCTCACCCGGGCGTTGCCCCGGCTCCCGTTCGTGTTCCGGGAAGCGGTGCTGCTGCGTGACGTGGAGGGGCGGTCCTACCGCGAGATCGCGGAAATGCTGGGCGTCGAGGAGGGGACGGTGAAGTCCCGCGCCCACCGGGGCAGGCAGCGCCTGCGGGAGTTGCTCGCCCCCATGTTCGAAGAAGGCTGTACCGAGGGAGTTTCCTGATGGCTGGCAGACCCACCGACGACGAGCTGCGCGCGATGCTGCGAGGGCTCCCGCGTCCCGAACCTCCCTCCGGCTTCGCCGCGGGCGTCATGACCCGGGTGCGGGCCGAGGAACGCCGCCGCCGCTTCCGCCCCTGGCTGCTTGCCGCGGCCGCGGCGGCGCTGGTGGCCTCCGGGCTGCTCGTCCGGTCCGTTTCGGACGGGACGGGAACCGAAGAGCCGCTGGTCGCGGAGACGCCGGCCCCGGCGGAGCCGGCCGTGGCGGCCGCCCCCGCGGACCCCGACCTGCAGGAGTTCGAGGAGATCGTCCGTGAATACCGGTCGCTGGCCGAGGAACTCGACGCCATGCGCCGCCTCGGCGGTGACTCGGTCGAAGGACCCATCCTCCGGATCGGCGGCGACGACGAGGTGGACCTGTTCCTGGACCTCGAGTCGTATCTGGACCGACCGTCCCGGCCGCCCGGCGCCTCCCTCGTGGTTCCCGCCTCGAACCGCCGGCGCCGCTGACCCGTTTTCAAGGAAGAGACACAAGAGGAGAAGAAATGAGAACAACGATGAAGCACAAAGCACGGCGACTGCCGGCGCTGGCGCTCGCCGCCGCGCTCGCGGTCCCGGCGCTCGCCGCCGCGGCGCCGCAGGAGCCGGCCCGGGCCTTTCCCGTCACGGCCGTGGCGTTCGCCGCCGCCGCCGCGGAATCCCCCGCTCCCCAGATCCTGATCCGCGGCCCGGTGCGGCCGCGGGTGGTCGTGGGGCGTTCGGGAAACGGGTATCTCGGAATCCAGTTGATCGACCTCACCGAGGAACTGCGCGAGTTCTACGGCGCCCCGCAGGATGCCGGGACTCTGGTTTCAAGGGTGGCCGAAGACAGCCCGGCGTCGGCCGCCGGCTTCGAGGTGGGCGACGTGATCACCCGTATCGGCGGTGAACCGGCCGAGAACTCCTGGGACGTGGTGCGCTCGGTGACCCAGTTCGACCCGGAGGAGCAGGTCGCGGTCGAAGTCATCCGCGACGGGGCCCCCGTCACCCTGAACGCCACCCTCGGCGAGCGCGAGGGAGGCGTCTGGGTCAGCAGCGGAGACGGCCCCGACCTCGAGGAGTTCCACTTCGAGATGCCGCACATGGAACGCTTCGAAATGCTCCGGGAACTCCCCGGGACCATCAGCGAGGAGACCCGCGAAGCCATGCGCGAGGCGATCGAGAAGGCCCGCGAGCGCATGAGCGAGTTCGACGTCGAGAGCATCACCGAGCGCCTCGCCGAGGCCGAGGACCGCCTCCGCGAACTGGAGAAAAAACTGGCGGAACGCGAGCGCTGACCCCCCGAGCGCCCCGGCGCCCCCCACCGGGAGGAACGACCATGCCCGTGTTCTCCCGCGCACCCCGCCGGGCATGAAAATGCACCGGGGCCAGGAGCGCCGGTCTCCGACCGGCATCGCGGCCAACGGCCGCGAAACTCCCGAAGTCATGGCGCCCTGATGACGCCGCTTGATTCCGTGATGACACCACCCAACCCCGCCCTCCAGGGAGCGTTCCGTCGTCCTTGGTCAGATCCCGGCCATACGGCGAAATGAAGCCCGGGAGTTTCGCCCGCTGCGCGGGCGATTCGGAGACCGGCGCTCCTAGCCCTTACCCTCTCCGATGACACGCCGCACCCGGGAGGTCCCGATGTCCCAAGCGCCCTTCTCCCCCCGCTCCCGACCCCTCGGCTTCGAGTGCTACCCCACGGGTCTCGGCCCGAGCCGCCGGGCCTTCCTGAGGGCCGTCGCGGCCACCGCGGCGGGGGCCGCCACCACCGGCGCCCTCTCCGGATGCCACACCGCCCCCGCCGTTCAGGACGCGGCGCCCGCACCGGCTCCGGCGGGAAGCGCGGCGGATGCCCTGGGTTCGGTCCCGGTCTTCCCGGAGGGTGGCTTCGCCGAGGACGCCGTCCGGATCGGCTTCAACGAGAACCCGCTCGGCCCCTCGCCGAAGGCGCTGGCCGCGATCGCCGCCGACGGCCTCGCCGCCGGACACCGCTACAACTATCCCGAAACGGTCCGCGAGCAGATCGCCGCGCACCACGGCGCGAGCCGCGCGAACGTCCTCGTCGGCTGCGGCTCCACCGAGTTCCTCCAGTTCCTTCCGTGGGGGTTCCTGAAGCCGGGCACGACCAGCCTCGTCCTTCCCGAGGTCACCTACGGGTGGTGCGGCGGGGTGGCGGCCTCGATCGGCGCCGAGGTCATCCGCACCCCGATGGGACCGGAGGGAACCCTCGACATCGCGGCGATGCGGGCCGCCATCCGGCCGGACACCCGGATCGTCTATCTCGCGAACCCCAACAACCCGACCGGGGCCGCGGTCTCGGGCGACGAGATCGCCACCCTCGCCGAGGCGGTCCCCGAGGGCGGCATCCTGATCGTGGACGAGGCCTACGCCGAGTTTCTGCCGGAAGACGCCGTTTCGCTGGCGCTTGCCGGCGGCCCGGTGATCGTGGCCCGCACCTTCTCCAAGGCGTACGGCATGGCGGGCCTCCGCTTCGGCTACGTGGTCGGCTCCGGCCCGATGTTCGAGAAGGCGACCGGCGTCTGGTGGGGCGACTTCGGCCTCAACACGGCGGCGGCGGTCGCCTGCGGGCCGGCGCTCGCCGACCGGGAACACGTCGAGCGGTACGTCCGAACCGTGGACGACGGCCTCGCCGAGCTGCGCGCCGGACTCACCGGGCTCGGGTACGTCTCCTGGCCGCACCGGGCGCCCTTCCTGATGACGGACCTCGGGAGCGAAGCCCTGCCGGTGGTCTGGGAACTCTTCCGGCGCGGGATCTACGTGCAGGACGGCGCCGGCTGGGGCCTGCCGACGTTCCTGCGCATCTCGGTGGGCCTCTCCGAGCACCACCAGGCGCTGCTGGCGGCGCTTCGCGAGATCCGGAGCGCGTGAGGGGTTCGGACGCGCGCGCCAGCGTCCAAGTGTCGGTCAACGGAGCGTCCAAGTGTCGGTCAGTGTGGGATGATGCCCATCAAGGCCATGATTCTTGAATGATTTAGCCACTGGACAAAGTGTCGGTCAGAATGGCGTCCAAGTGTCGGTCTTCACAGGCCCGCTCAGGATGCCCGCGCTCCCGATACCCCGATCGGACGCTCTGACAAGCCTCAGTTAGCCAGAATTAGCCATCAAGAGATAAATTATTCAAATATGGCTAAAGTTGGCTGATGCCACCGGATCCTTGGCACTTTCCCCGCCCTGAGTTCACGGAACAGGTTCTGTCCTCGCTCACCCAGGGGCCCGCTCAGGCGCTGACCCTCTTCGCGCCCAGGCGCACCGGCAAGACCGAGTTTCTGCTGAAGGACCTCGCTCCCCTCGCCGGGGAGCGCGAACATCCGGTCATCTACGCGTCCTTCTGGCAGACGCCCTTCTCGCCCCTCGGCGTGTTGCTCTACGAACTCGAAACCTGGCTGGCGAGGGCAAGCGTAGGCGGACGGGTTCGCAGCGCCGCAACCGCGCTGGCGCCGAAGCTGCGGCTATCGGCGGCGCCATTCGGCGTCGGCGTCGAAGCGGAGGTTGACCTGTCCGCGCTCGGCGGCCGGCCGCCGGACGCCCTGCTGCTTCACCTGGATGGCCTGCTCGAACGGGTTTCCCGCCGGGGCCGCCCGGCCATCCTCCTGCTGGACGAGGTCCAGGAACTGGCCCGCCGCCCCGAGAACGAAGCCCTGGTCGCGGCCCTCCGCACCAGCCTGGACCGGCGGTCGGACCGCCTTCGGGTGGTGTTCACCGGTTCCAGCCGGAAGGGACTCGGGGCCATGTTTTCCGCGCGGAGCGCGCCCTTCTTCCACTTCGCCTCGCAAATCGAGCTGCCCGTTCTGGGAGACGGGTTCGTGCACCATCTGATCGAGGCTTTCCGGGCGGCTTCCGGCCGCGCCCTTTCGCCGGCCGAGATGCTCCCCGCCTTCGAAGGGATGGGGAGGAGTCCGTTCGTGTTCCGGACCCTGCTGGATGTCCTGCTCCACGATCCGGCGCTTCCGGTCCAGGCAGCAATGGAGGAGGTTCGCGGCCGTATCGCTGCCAGCCTCGACTACTCGAGGGTGTGGCTTTCGCTGAGTCCGCTGCAACGGGCAACGGCCGGCGTCCTGGCAACGGACCTGGATCGGCCCTTCAGCAAGCAGTTCCGGGCCGCGGTCGGGGAGCGGCTCCAGGAATCCCCACCGTCCGCGGCTCGCATTCAGGGGGCGCTGCGACGGTTGGTGCGCCTCGACCTGGCCGACGTTACCGCTAACGGATGGATGCTCGCCGATCCGGAGTTCGCCGCGTGGGTGCGGGAGACGGGTCTCGAAGCCCCGCCGGGGACCTCCGAACCCGAATAGGCAGGGCGGACTACCGCACGAACAGGAAGTAGTCGTGGGCGGCGCGCGCCGCCTCGGCGATCGCGCGCTCCCGGTCGGGAACCGGGTCGTCGGACTCCTTCACGAAGCCGACCATCACCACGTGCCCGGCGTCGGACGGCAGGTAGATGATCCCCACGTCGTTCGTGGTGCGCCCGATGGTGCCCGTCTTGTGGGCGACCACGGTGCCCTCCGGCAGGCGGCCCTTGAGCCGGCCGGCGCCGGTCTCGCAGCGCTCCATGATGTCGATGAGCAGGTCCCGGCTTGACTCTGACAGTCCCTCGCCGTTCCAGATCTTGACCAGCAGGTCGGCCATCCCGCGCGGGGTGGCGGTGTCCCGCGCGTCTCCCTCGAATTCATCCCGAGCTGCGGCGCGGTCCTCGTCTGAAACGTTCCCGTAGTACTCGGTATAGGTCGCGCGGGTGCGCTCATCCCGCGGCGGGAGGCCTTCGGCGCCCACGTAGTCGGTGATCAGGTCCGCCGTGGAGCGGGCGACCACGACGCCCTCGACGCCCAGTTCCGTCATCCGGGCGGTGACCCGTTCCCCACCCCCGGCGGCCCGCAGGCAGAGGTCGGTCGCCGAGTTGTCGCTGATCAGCAGCATCAGCTCCATCAGGTTCAGGATGGAGAGCGAGACGCCGGGATCGTCGAAGAGCCGGCTGAGGGTGCCGCTCCCCGGAGAGAGGTCGGACAGTTCGAGGTCGATCATGTGGTCGAGTCCGAACTCGCCCGCGTCCACCCGGCGGAGCACCTCCACCGCGATGGGCACCTTGTAGGTGCTGGCCATCGGGAAGGGATCGTCGGGATGGAGGTAGGCGGTCCGCCCGCTCTCCAGATGCACCGCGGCGAGCCCCAGCACGCCTCCGGACAGCGGTTCGAGGCGCGCCCACTCCGCTTCGAGGGCCGTCTCCGTCCCGGGTTGCGCAAGTGCGAGCGGCGCCGCGAGCAGGGCGGCCAGGGCCACGGTGGTGATCCGGATGGCGGAATGGGTGGGAACGCGGTTTCGCATGATGCGGTTGCCTCCGGGGAGCGTCGAGGGGTGGGCAAGAGTACCGTTCTCCCGGAGCGCCGGCCTCCAGACCGGCATCGCGGGCCGGGGGCCCGCGAAACTCTCGTGTTTACGACGCCGCATTGCCTCACGCCATCTCGTGTGACGTGCCGCTATGGGCCAAACCAAATCGGGGGTTTCGTCCCCCCTCGGGGGGCCGATGCCGGCGTGAACGCCGGCGCTCCTCGCCGGTGATGCGCTTAGGGCGGGCCCATCAGTGGGGCCGGCGTGGACCCGTGGGGAAAGCCGAGCCGCGCCCGAATACGCTCCGTGAGCCCTCGGACCCAAAGCTCGTGGAGTCCGGTGAAATCCACCAGGGGCTGTTCTGTGCCGGACGCAGCGGGTCGCCGGTGTCGGGCGTTCCCCGGACGAGAATCGAAACCAGCGGTGGTTCCCCTCGCTGCGTTCCATCCCAATGGATCGTCGCGCCGCCATAAAACAAGCCACATTCCTCCTCGCCTACCCGGGAAGCAAGGAAGGCCAGGTATCTGCTCAGGGACTCGGCGTATTCGTCCAAATCCTCTTGCGGGATCGTTCCCGACGGCCAGGTCCGGCGGCTGGTGAGTCCTTTCGCCTGGTCGTAAATCTCCGGGCTGCGGCACCCGAAGATCCAGTTCCGGTCGGTCGGCAATCCGGCCTGCTCCACCGCAGTGGTGAGGATGGCCCATACCTCGGGGATAGGGACGAACGGAGCGCCAAGGACGATCTGCCCGGTCTGGGATGGACGCGCAGAGGGCGGTGGGGACGCCGGCGCGGGAACGGTGGAGCCCGGGCCGGAGGAATTGCCTCCGCAGGCGCCGTTCAGCACGGTGAGCCCGAGCAGGAACACGGACCCCCGGATTCTTCCGAGCGGAATCCACGATCCCGACGCTCGATGGAGCATTCGCCGACTGTAGGGGTCCAAAGGAAACGCAGCAACCCGGACTCTGCTGGGTGGTGCGATCAGTCAGCGGCACACGAATTGCGTACGATTCCACCGAGATGCGGGGTTTCGTTTGGCTGGCCGCGGGCCTTTTGCTGGCGCCGGCGGCGTCCGCCCAGGACGCGGACCCCGCGGCGCGCGTCCTGGAGGTCACCCTCGCCGATCTCGACGAGGACTCCCTCGACTTCCTGATCGGCTGGGAGCGCTGGAAGGGGGACATCCTCGATCTCGCCTCCGAGGGCTATGCCCGGTTCACCTTCGCGCCGCTCATCGCGATCGCGCCCGGCCTGCCGGCGGACGGCCGGTTCGGCGGCTGGCGCTTCGAGGCGGCCCTCCAGCGAGCGCTGCCCCGGTTCGCCCGGTCCCGGCGGCCCGCCCGCACCCGGTCCCCGCGCCCCGTCCGCATCGCCCGCGCCCCGCGCGGCGCGCCGG
>JAJDUD010000061.1 GCA_022826825.1 Acidobacteriota bacterium
GGTGCAACCGGGCGGAGGGGACGCTCCCGGACCTGGTCGCCCGAGACGACTGGCGGCACGTCGCCCGCGGGCCTTCGGCCCGCTGTGCCGACCGGAGGTCGGCGTTCCCAGCCGGCGGCGCCATCAAGGCGCTCGGCCGACCCGCCGGGCTGCATTTTCACAGCAACTGGCCGGTGCTCCCGGTGCCGCGGCGCTAGCATCGCCGCCATGCGCGACCTGATGCCTTCATCCCCCTCGACCCGGCTCGTCGCCGCGGCGTTCGCCGTGGCCGTGATCGGCCTCGCGGTGGCCGGATGCGACGACGAGGCGAGTCCGACGGCTCCGGCCCCGGCCGCGCCAGCCCCGCCACCGCCTCCGGCACCCGAGCCGGCACCGATCCAGGCTGGAGACGTGGTGGACCGCGAGACGCTGAAGACGTTCGTGGAGGCGGCGGCAGCCGAGGCCGCCGCGCAGATCGCCGCGGCGGAGGACGCCTACGCCTTCTTCGACGCCAATTTCCGGCCCGAGGGCCCGTGGCGTCAGGGGGAGATCTACCTGTTCGCCCACCACCTGGACGGGATCCAGTTCTTCCACGCGGTGACTCCGGAGACCGAGGGGCTCGACCGTTCGGAACTCGAAGACGTGAATGGCGTGAAGTTCCTCCAGGAGATCCTCGCCGCCGTTGCCTCCGGCGGGGGATACGTCGAGTACCGCTGGCCCAACCCGGAGGTCGAGGGGGACGAGGACACCGGCTCGCCGAAGGTGAGCTACGCCGTCCCGCTCACCATCGGCGACCTGGAGCTGTCGCTCGGGGCGGGGATCTACCTGCCGGTCACGGCGTCCCATGTCCTGAACCGCGGGAACCTGCAGCAGTTCGTGGAGCGCGCCGCGGAAGCGCTTTCCGGGCACGCGGCCGACCGGGAGACCGCGCACGCCTTCCTCGATGCGAACTTCCGCGCCGAGGGTGAGTGGCGGCATCTCGACATCTACGTGTTCGTCATCACCATGGAAGGGATCAACTTCTTCCAGGCGCCCAACCCCGATTGGGAGGGGACGGACGTTTCCGACCTCGAGGACCTGAACGGGGTGCGGCTGGGCCAGAAACTCCTCGAGGCGGCCCGCGCGGGCGGGGGATTCGTGGAGTATCTGTGGGACAACCCGGAGGTCGAGGGGGACGAGGAGGACGGGTCGCCCAAACTGGCCTACGCGGTCCCGATCACCGTCGGCGAAGAGCCGATGCTCCTCGGGTCGGGGATCTACCTGGACGCGTCGGAGCAGTAGCAGCCCGGTTTCCCCGGGTCGGCGTCGCCTGGGCCCCGACGTCCCTTGGCGCCGGCGCACCCGCATGCTCCGCCCGGGGACAGCCGCCCCTGCGAACGCAATCGGCGATGCGTGCTATTGCCGGACTCCAACCGTGTTACGGGACCATAATGATGGACAAAACCAGCGTTATGAACGATAATGTCATTCATACGCAGGAGGATTCTGGTTTCGATGGCCGCAAAGCAACTCGTTCAGGCTCGCATTGACGGAGCCGTCAAGGAGGAAGCCGCCGCGGTACTGGCCGCGATGGGCCTGACCATCTCCGACGCCGTGCGGCTGCTGTTGTTCCGGGTGGCGCACGAGAAAGCGCTGCCGTTCGCGCCCTTGAGTCCGAACGCGGCGACCGTCGAGGCGATGAAGGAAGCCCGCAAGGGCGGCCTACCCCGGTTCGCCGGCGTGCAGGCTCTTATGGATGACCTGCATGCGGACGATTGAGCGGACGACGCAGTTCAAACGAGATTACAAGCGTGAGTCCCGGGGCCGGCATCGAGTGTCCCTCGATGCCGCCGTTACTGCCGTCGTGGAGGCGCTGGCGAGTGACCGGCCGCTGCCGCCTCGATACCGCGACCACGCCCTGAGCGGCCCGTGGTCCGATTACCGGGACTGCCACGTGAGGCCCGACCTGATCCTGATCGACTCGAAGCCGGATGCCGACACGTTGCGGCTCGTCCGCCTCGGGTCGCATTCGGAACTCGGATTCTGATCTGCCGTTCTCCGGGCCGCGTCGTGGGTTCAGGGCGCCGGAACATCAGACCTCCATCGGAGGCTGCGGCTCGGGCTGCTCCGCGCGCGGGCAGCCGTCGCAGGCGTCGCCAGCCGGCCCCTCGACGCCGCAGCGGCGGAGGATGCAGCGGCCCTTCAGCAGCGTGCCGAGCCCGAGCAGGAAGATGGACAGGGCGACCACCGCCAGCGAGAGGAGGACGACCCCGAGCGCCTGAAGCATTCCGGGTTCATCCTACCCCCGGTTGGGAGTGAACCTTCGCGGAGAGTCCGGCAACTGAGGCGGCATCATGTGACTTGATAGGTCATGAGTTCAGGACCATAATGGTCTCATGCAGACGGCATCCATTTCCGAACTGAAGGCCAACCTCTCCCGCTACGTGCGCGAGGTGCAGCGCGGCGGCGAGGTTCAGGTGCTCCATCGGGGCACACCGGTGGCGCGGCTCGTGCCGCCCGCGCCGGGTCACGACGATGCCCGCCAGCGACTGATTGCGGCCGGGGTCATACGGCCAGGTACGGGAGACGCCAGACGAATCCTCGACAAACCGCCGCTGAAACTGGGGACCAGCGTCCTTGAAGCGCTGCTCGAGGAACGGCGGGAGGCGCCGTTCTGAGGTACTGGGACGCTTCGGCCATCGTTCCGCTCTTCATTGATGAGCGGCAGTCGGCGCGGGCGAGACACTGGCTCAACGAGGACGATCACATCCTCACCTGGATCTGGACGCACACCGAGACCATCAGCGCCGTCGAACGCCGCGTGCGGCAGGGCCTCCTGTCCCGGGAGGACCGGCGCTCCGCGCTGACTCGATTGGACGTTCTCGCGGCGGACTGGGATGAGATCGGCGACGTCCTCGCGGTTCGGGCGCGCGCCGAAGCCCTGCTCGCCCGTCACCCGCTGCGCGGCGCGGACGCGGGACAGCTCGGCGCCGCGCTGCATGCTCGGGACATCACCGGACAACTCACGTTCGTGAGCCTGGACAAGGATCTAGCCAAGGCCGCGGAACAGGAAGGGCTTCGCGTTCTCGAGGCCGGGGACTGAGCCCGGGCGCGGACCTCCCCTGCCTCAATCGCCCGGGGCGCGGGTTGCGGCGGTAAAGGGAGCGGTCGCGAAGTCTTTGACAGCCCCATCCGCGCCGACGGTCAGGAAGAGCGCCGCGATGCCCCGCCGCTCGGCGAGGTCGAAGCCCTCCTCCGGTCCCAGGACATAGAGGGCGGTGGCCCAGACGTCGGCCTCGAGGCATAACGCGGCGAGGACCGTGACCGACCCGGCCCGCCGCTCGACCGGCCGGCCGGCGCGCGGATCCAGGATGTGGGTCCAGAAGCGCCCCTCCTCATCGCCGGCGGCCGGGCGGAAGTCCCGGTAACCGCCGGAGGTGGCCATCCCGAGGTCCCGGACCGGGAACGCGCGGTGGACGGCCGTCGCCACCCCTCCGGAGGGGTCCTGCACGCCGACCGTCCACGCGCCCCGCGCCTGGATCTCGCCGCCGACCTCCACCAGGTGCTCGGTCAAACCGAGTTCGGTGAGGATGGTCGAAAGGCGATCCACGGCGTAGCCCTTGGCGATGCCGGACAGGTCCAGCTCGATGTGCCGGACCTGTCGCTGGAGAACGGCCTGACCGTCCAGCCGCTCGAGAGACAGCAGGCGGCTCCCCACCCGGGTGCGCGCCGAGTCCACCTCTTCGGGATCGGGCGCTGCCGACGCCGGATCGCCGTCCGGGCCGAAGCCGAAGAGCCGGAGCAGCGGGCCGACGGTGACGTCGAAAGCGCCGCCGGATTCTTCATGGACCCGGAGCGCGGCCTCCAGCACCAGGGCCAGCGGGTCCGAGATCGGCTGCGGATCCGTGGAGTCCGACGCGTTCAGGCGGGAGAGCTCCGAGTCGGCCCGCCAGTTGGACATGCTCCGATCGACCGCGTCGAGTTCGGTTTCGATGGCCGCCCGGACGGATTCGGCATCCGTCTCCGGACCGCGGATGCGGACCGTCCAGCGGGTCCCGAAGGCTTCACCTTCGAGGGCCCAGGCGGGGTCGGGAGGCGGGGCGCAGGCGGCGGTGGCCCAAGCCAGCGCCGCGACGACCAGCACCGCGGGGAGTTTCGCGGCCTGCGGCCGCGATGCCGCTCTGAAGAGCGGCGCTCCTGGCGGCCGCAGTGTTTCAGGCGCCGGGCAGGCGGTACTGGACGGACTTGGACTTCGCTACGGCCGCGTCGATGTCCGCCGCGGAGAGCAGGACGGTGGTCTGGACCGTGAGCGCCCCGGCCGCGGCGATGTTCAGCGCGAGCGCGGTTGCCGCCGCTTCGTCGGGGACGTCGGCGATCAGGTAGAGGTCGCAGTCGCCGAAGGCGTAGTAGAAGCCTTCGAGGCTGCCCCCGACGCTCTCGACGGTCGCGCGCAGGGCCGCCTCCCGGCCGCTGCCGCCCTCGGCGAGCAGCCCGTTCAGGCCGGACTGCGTGTAGTTCGTGCGGAACATGTACTTGGCCATGCTGGCCCCCCCTTGGCGAAGATGTCGCGGTGGTGCGATGGAGCCTACCCGAAGTCGTCGAAGGCGATGTTCTCCGGCTCGACGCCGAGGCTGTCGAGCATCTGGAGGCACGCCTTCAGCATCATCGGGGGGCCGCAGAGGTAGTACTCGGCGTCCTCCGGGTTCGGGTGGTCCTTCAGGTAGTTGTCGTAGAGGACCTGGTGGATGAAGCCGGTGTAGCCGGTCCAGTTGTCCTCGGGGAGGGGCTCGGAGAGCGCCAGCTTCCAGTCGAAGTTCGCGTTCTCCGCGGCGATCGCGTCGAAATCGTCCTGGTAGAAGGCCTCCCGGAGGCTCCGCGCGCCGTACCAGAACGAGACCTTGCGGCCGGTCTTCAGCCGGCGGAACTGGTCGAAGATGTGGGAGCGCATCGGCGCCATCCCCGCCCCGCCGCCCACGAAGACCATCTCGTTGCCGGTCTCCTTCGCGAAGAACTCGCCGAAGGGTCCGGAAATCGTCACCTCGTCGCCGGGCTTGAGCCCGAAGAGCCAGGAGGTCATCTTGCCGGGCGGGACGTCGGGCATCCGGGGCGGCGGCGAGGCGATCCGGACGTTCAGCAGGATGACGCCGCGCTCCTCGGGATAGTTCGCCATCGAGTAGGCCCGCACGACCTCCTCGTCCTCGGCGACGGTGGCCTTGTACTGCCACATGTTGAAGCGGTCCCAGTCGTCCCGGTACTCCTCCTCGATGTCGAAGTCCCCGTAGCTCAGCGCGTAGGGCGGGCACTCGATCTGGATGTAGCCGCCCGCCCGGAAGGGGACCTCCTCTCCGGCGGGAAGCTCCAGCACCAGCTCCTTGATGAAGGTCGCGACGTTGTGGTTCGAGCGGACCCGGCACTTCCACTGGCGCACGCTGAACAGTTCCGGCGCCACCTCGATCGAGACGTCCTGCTTCACCTTGACCTGGCACGAGAGCCGGACCCCCTCGCGCTCCTCGCCCCGGGTGAGGTGGCTGCGCTCGGTCGGGAGGACGGCGCCGCCGCCGTCCAGCACGCGCAGGGTGCAGACCCCGCAGCTCCCCTTGCCGCCGCACGCGGAGGGAATGAAGAGGCCGTTCGCGGCCAGCGTTCCGAGCAGCGTGCCCCCGGCCGGGGTGCAGATGTCGTGCTCCGGGTCGTCGTTGATGCGGATCGTTACCTCCCCGGTGGCGACCAGGCGCTTCCGCGCGTAGAGCAGCACGACCACCAGCGCCAGGATGACCCCGGTGAAGCCGGCGACGCCGAGGAGGACCGTCGTCACGACCGCTCGCTCAGAGCTGGATGCCGCCGAAGGCCAGGAAACCGATGGCCATCAGCCCGGTGAGCAGGAAGGTGATGCCGAGCCCGCGCAGCCCGGCCGGGATGTGGTGGTAGCGCAGCCGTTCCCGGATCCCGGCGAGCGCGGCGATGGCGAGCAGCCACCCGACCCCCGAGCCGAAGCCGAACACCGCCGCCTCCGGCAGGGTGAGTCCCCGCTCCACCATCAGCAGCGACGCCCCCAGGATCGCGCAGTTCACCGCGATGAGCGGCAGGAACACCCCGAGCGCGGCGTGGAGCGTCGGGAAGAAGCGGTCGAGGGCCATCTCGACGATCTGGACGGTCGCCGCGATCGTGCCGATGAAGGTCAGGAAGCGCAGGAAGGAGAGGTCCTGCCCCGACAGGGCGGCGTGCGCCCAGCCGAGGGCGCCGGGCCGGAGCAGGTAGTCGTTGATGGCGTGGTTCAGCGGCACCGTCACGGTGAGGACGAAGACCACCGCGAGCCCCAGGCCGATCGCGGTGCTGACCCGCTTCGAGACCGCGAGGAACGAGCACATCCCGAGGAAGAAGGTCAGGGCCATGTTCTCGACGAAGATCGCCTTGACCGCGATGTTCAGGTAGTCCTGGAGCATCACTCGGCCTCGTTCTGCTCGGGCCGGAAGGTCCGCAGGATCCAGATCAGGAAGCCGATCACGAAGAAGGCGCCCGGCGACAGGCTCATGAGGCCGTTCGGGGTGAACCAGCCCCCCTCGGAAGCGAGCGGCAGCACCGGGATGCCCCAGAAGGTGCCGGCCCCGAACACCTCGCGCGCCGCGCCGACCACCAGCAGGATGGCCGCGTAGCCGAGGCCGTTCCCGATCCCGTCGATGAGGCTCTTCAGCGGCGGGTTCTGCATCGCGAACGCCTCCGCCCGCCCCATGATGATGCAGTTCGTGATGATGAGCCCCACGAAGACGCTGAGCTGCTTCGAGATCTCGTAGACGTACGCCTTCAGGATCTGGTCGGTGACGATGACCAGCGAGGCGATGATCGTGAGCTGGACGATGATCCGGATGTTCGTCGGGATCATGTTCCGGAGCAGGCTGACCGACAGGTTGGAGAGCGCGATCACCGCGACCACCGCGGCGCTCATCACCACCGACGTCTGCATCCCGGTGGTGACCGCGAGGGCCGAACAGATCCCGAGCACCTGGAGCGCGATCGGGTTGTTGTGGATGAGCGGGTCCATCAGGATCCGCCGCGTTTCGGTGGCCATCGGTTAGCCGGCCGCCTCCCTGTGCAGCCGCTCCAGGAACGGCCCGAAGCCGCTCTCGGCGAGCCAGAAACGCAGCAGGTTGGTGACCCCGCGGCTGGTCATGGTGGCCCCGGCGAGCCCGTCCACCCGGTGCGGGTCCTCGGCGACGGAGCCGGCCGCCGCCTTCAGCACCTCGATGATCGGCTCCCCGGCGGTTCCGAACACCCGCCGCCCCGGCCACCGGGCCTTCCAGTTCGGGTTGTCCACCTCGCCGCCGAGTCCCGGGGTCTCCTTGTGCTCGTAGAAGGTGAGTCCGCGCACCGTGTCGAGGTCCGCCTCGAGGGCGAGGTAGCCGTAGAGCACCGACCAGAGCCCCTGCCCCCGGACCGGCAGCACCACGGCGTCCAGCCGGCCCTCCGCCTCGACCAGGTAAACGACGGAGCGCCTTTCCACCCTCCGGATCCGCGCCAGGTTCTCGGGCACCGCGCGTGACGAGTCCGTGATGCCGGCCTCCACCAGCGGGTCCACGCTCGCCGGATCCACGCCGGGAAGCTCCTCGCCGGTTTCCAGATCCACCACCACGGCGCGGACCGCGGCGAAGCGTTCCGCCATGTCCGCTTCGGAGAGTTCTTCGTCCGGGTCGGCGAGTCCGGCGGCGAAGAGGACGTTCCGCTGGCGCTCCCGCTCGGCGTTCGCCGCCTGGAGGTCGCGGAGAGCCACCGCCGACCCGGAGACCATCACCGCGCAGACGAGGCACACGGCCGCCGCGAACAACAGGATGTAGCGGGCAGTACTCACGAAAAAGGCCGCCAAATTTTAGCCGCCGACCCGGGGATCGGGTACGCACGGATTCGGGCGGTGGAACTACATGGCAGTTCAATGCATACTGTCTCTATGCACAGCGGACCCGCCGGCGCCGTCTCCTCCGGGGAGGGCCGGCGATGAACATCGGCAAGGACCTCGTTGCGGCCTCCGCGACCCCGCTCGTCCTCGCCATCCTCGCCGAGGACGACAGCTACGGCTACGCGATCATCCGGCGGGTGGCGGAACTGTCGGACGGCGAGCTCCGGTGGACCGACGGCATGCTCTATCCGGTGCTCCACCGTCTCGAGCGGTTCGGTTACGTCGAGGCGCGCTGGGCGACGGTGGAGACCGGGCGCCGGCGGCGCTACTACCGCATCACGGAGGGCGGCCGGGAACACCTCGCCGCCCAGCGGCGCCAGTGGGAGGTGGTGGGCGCGGCGTTGCGGCAGGTCGGGCTGAAGTTCGCCCCTGCAACCGTCGCCTGGGAGCCGGCCGCGTAGGCGGGAACCACGGGAAACGGGATCATGACGAACCGAAGCGGATCCATCCGGCGCGCCGCCGGGATGATGGCGGCCTGCACCCTCGCCGGCGGGCTCGCCGGGGTGGTGGTGGAAGTCGTCCACGACGCGCTGCCCGGCGGCCTTCCGTTCGCCTCGCTGGTGGACGTCTGGCCGCCGGTACTGGCGATCGTGGGCTTCCTGGGCGCGGCGATCGCCGCCGCGTTCGGGAGCGCGCGGGGACTCCGGACCCGTTGACGTGCCCGACGACGCCCTCGAAGCGCAGATCGCCCGGTGGCGGGCGTGGCTCCGCCGCCGGCCCGCCATCCGGCCGCCCGACATCGCCGAGCTCGAAGGCCACCTGCGCGACCAGGTGGCGGCGCTGGTCGCCGCCGGGCTCGCCGAGGACGAGGCGTTCCTCGTGGCGGTCAAGCGGATGGGCAGCCTCGACGCCGTCTCGCGGGAGTTCGCCCGCGAACACTCGGACCGGCTCTGGAAGCAGCTCGTGGCCGCCCCGGAAGAGGACGCCGCCTCCGGCAGCGCCGCCCGCCGGGAGGTCCCGGTCGTGCTCGGTCTCGCGGTCGCGGCGGCGCTCGCCATCCAGATCCCCCAGCTCTTCGGCCACCGGTTCGGCGAGGGCGCCTTCTACGCCCTGAACGCCAGCCTCTTCGTCCTCCCCCTCCTCGCCGGGTACTTCGCCTGGAAGCGGGGCACAGGCCGCGCGCGCTGCCTCGGGCTTGCGGGGGCCTTCGCCGCCGCCGCGGTGGCCGTGAACGCCATCCCGTTCGCACCGGGCGGCGACACCCAACTGCTGGCGGTGCTGCACCTCCCGATCGCGCTCTGGCTGGCGGTCGGCGCCGCCTACGTCGGGGGGCGCTGGTGGGGGAACGTGAGCGGGCGCATGGACTTCGTCCGCTTCTCCGGCGAACTCTTCATCTACTTCGTGCTGATGGCGCTGGGCGGCGGGGTGCTCACCGCGTTCACCATCATCAGCTTCGAGACGATCGGCCTCGACGTGGAGGGGTCCGCGCAGCGCCTGATCCTCCCGAGCGGGGCGGCGGGCGCGGTCCTCGTCGGCGCCTGGCTGGTGGAGGCGAAGCAGAGCGTCATCGAGAACATGGCGCCCGTCCTGACCCGCATCTTCACCCCGCTCTTCGCCGTCCTGCTGCTCGCCCTGCTCGCCGCGATGGCCTGGACCGGGCGCGGCGTCGGCGTGGAGCGCGAAGTGCTGATCGCCTTCGATCTGCTGCTCGCCGTCGTGCTCGGCCTGCTGCTCTACGCCGTCTCGGCCCGCGACCCGCTCGCCCCGCCCGACCTCTTCGACCGCATCCTGCTCGTGCTGGTGGTGAGCGCGCTCGTCGCCGACGGAGTGGCGCTGGCCGCGATCGCGGCGCGCATCTCCGAGTTCGGGTTCAGCCCGAACCGGGTGGCGGCGCTCGGCGAGAACCTCGTGCTGCTGGGGAACCTGGGATGGTCGGCGTGGCTCTACGCCCGCTTCGTCGGCGGCCGCGGCCCGTTCGCGGCCATCGAGCGCTGGCAGACCGCCTACCTGCCGGTGTACGCCGCTTGGGCGGCAGTGGTCGTGCTCGGGTTCCCGCCGCTCTTCCGGTTCGCCTGAGGCGCCCCGCGGCCGGCGCGCCCGAGCTCCTCGCCCGGACCGATCCGCCGAATCACCCCCTCGACCGTCGCCAAATCACCCGCTGAACAGTCGCCAAATCACCCGCTGGACGGTCGCCGAATCACCCGTTAGACTGTCGCCGAATCACCCCCTCGCACATCCTCGCGGCTGCGATCCGAGGCGGGAAAGAACGCCGATCCGAGCATGCAGTACCTGCCCCGCACGATGGATTCCGAGCTGGCGGACCGCCTTCGGGGAGCGGGAGCGGTCGTGATCGAGGGTCCGAGGGCCTGCGGCAAGACCTCGACCGCCCGCCAAATCGCCGCGAGTGAAGCGCTGCTCGACACCGACGCGAACGCGCGGCGCATGGTGGATGCGGATCCGGCGGAAGCGCTTGCCGGCGCCGTTCCCCGGCTTTTCGACGAATGGCAGGTGGCGCCTGCGATCTGGAACCAGGTGCGCCGGGCGGTCGATGAACGCGGCGCGCCGGGCCAGTTCATCCTCACCGGGTCCGCGGTCCCGGCCGACGACATCACGCGCCACACCGGCGCGGGGCGGTTCTCCCGGCTCAGGATGCGCCCCATGTCGCTGTTCGAAATGGGGATTTCGAGCGGTGACTGTTCGCTTGGCGACCTTTTGGACGGCGACGCGCGACCAGCCGGGCCATCGGCCCTGACGGTTGCGGCCATTGCGGAAGTTCTGGCGGCCGGCGGGTGGCCGGGCAATCTCGGCGCGCCGCCCGAACGGAGACTGCGGGCCAACCGCGATTATCTCGAGGAGATTCGCCGCGTTGACCTTCCACGCGTCGCGGGAAAGCGGGATCCGGTCCGGGTTGGACGGCTGCTGCGCTCGCTGGCGCGGAACGTCGCCACTCCGGTTTCGGTCTCCCGTCTCGCCTCCGAGACCGGCGGGTCGGACCGCGCCCTGAAGGCGGACACCGCCGCGGACTACCTCGACGCCCTCGAGCGCTTGATGGTGGTGGAGAACCAGCCGGCGTGGTCGCCCCATCTCCGTTCGCGGACGATGCTTCGCGGGACGCCCGTCCGCCATTTCACGGATCCGTCGCTGGCGGTCGCCGCCCTGCGGGCAACCCCGGCGCGGCTCATGGCCGACCTGCGCTTCCTCGGTTTCCTCTTCGAGTCCATGGTTGTCCGTGACCTCCGCATCTACGCCCAGGCTGCCGATGCCGAGGTCTTCCACTATCGGGAGAAGGACGGCTTGGAGGTGGACGCCATCGTGGATGCGGGCGACGGGCGGTGGGCGGCGTTCGAGGTCAAGCTCGGTGAGCGCTGGGTGGACGAGGGCGCGGCGAGTCTTCTCCGGCTCCGGGATCGGCTGCGAGGGAACCGGGACGGCTACGGCGAGCCCGCGGCGCTCGGAGTGATCCTCCCGGGCGGCGCCGGATACCGGATGCAGAACGGGGTCCGCGTGATCCCGGTGGGCGCGCTCGGACCGTAGTCCGAAGTCGCCGCCGGGTTGGAGGACCTACCGGCATATGTCGGTTCTGGTCGCCGGGTGCGGCCTGTTCCTGCGGAGATCGAGCGTCGGCAGACCGCGTACCTACCGATCTACACGGCCTGGGCGGCGGTCGTCGGGCTCGGGTTCCCGCCGCTGTTCGGATTCGCGTGAGACAGCGAAACGGCCCGTACAGGAAAGCCCCCGGGGCACCGGAAAGGCGAAGCCCGGGGGGGGTTATGCGGTGGATTCTACACCCCCCGCCCGGTTCAGACGGTGTCGGCCCGTGGTTGGGCACCTCCGCCCGTTTGCGGACCGGGGGACGGCGACTCCGCTGACTCGACCCGGACCGGCTCCTGTTCCGACACGTGGGGATCGTGGTCTGGCCTGTACCCCTCAGCAGCGTTCATCAACTCAGACACGAGAGCCACGATTTCATCGGCTGTCGCGTCGCGTTGTTCGCCAGCCAGCAACCGAACGTCGCGGTCTCCGTGGAAGATCCATTTGGCTGCTTTCTCCTTCTCAGCTTGGTTGTGGTGGTGTTCAGACCAGGCATCCGGGTTCCGGAACTCGTCGACCAACGTGCAGCCCGCCCTCAAAAAGCAGTCCTTCTTCATCGAGTCCGGCCAATCCGCAACCCCAACTTCCAGTTCCGGCGAGTCCTCCTTCGCTGGCCAAACGTAGATGCCGGACCATTTTTCCTTGTCCCAGCCGGACCGCCGGAGGACAGGAGCCCCCTCGGTTCGCTCTAGTTTCCACCCACCCCTCGTCCCGAGGACTTCCATTCTCTTGCGCACACATTCAAGCACCCACGCACGAGCCCCTTCCCGCAGGAGACCAAGCGCCGCCTCTATCTGGAGACCAAGCTCCACGTAGCGCGGGTCGCTCTTGAGAAACGCCGCGACGGCTTCCTTGCGATCATCGGTCACTTCAGGCTTCTCCTTGGCATCGCGCTCGTCAACACGGAAACGTGCTTTCGACATAGCGGAGCAGGTCGAGCAGAAACGCGCGAACCTGCGGCGCTTCGCAGGCGACCGCACAGCGACGCAACCATCCCTCGACGGAGGAGCGATCAGCGGTCTCCCGGTACGGCATCGTGATGCACTCCGGTGCGGCTTTGCAATCGTCCGGATCCCTTCCATCGCCGCTCCAGTAGAGGAGCAGGAAACTCTCGTCGGCCGCCGTCTCGCCGCGCCCGGCGGAACCCGCCGAACGCTGGCGTAGATACGACAGATACCGAACAACCTGTTCGGGTTGGTCCCAAGCCCAGGGCTTGTTCTCGATTGCGATGCGGCGGTCGCGGTCGAGCTCGAGGAAGATGTCGATGCTCCCCGAACCCGTCCAATGCTCGGTCTCCACACGGCTGCCGGCACCCGGCGGTGACTGGAACGCAGCGAGTTTCCCGGCGGCATCCGGGGCCAGGCGCAATTCTTCGAGCAGCAACGAGAGGAACGTTGCGCCCTGCGCGTGGCTGCCGCCGGGGTCGAGCAGGTGCGCGAACAGCCGGGAAAGGTCGAGCTCACGGGTCACCGCGAGGTCGGCGACCGAAAACGCGGCGGCGGTGCGGCGGTCGTGGCCCGCCTGCAGCCGATCCTCCATCATCCGGACGGCCAGCGTCGCGGCGGTGACCGCCGGCTCCATCACGGCGAACATCGCTTCGATCTCTTTGATCAGGGCCTCGTGGCGGCCGCGCTCCGGACTCATGAGGTGTGCACCGCGGCGCCCGCTGTCGCGCGGCGGCGGATGTTGCTCCGGAGCGCGAAGTGGTCGATGAGCGGCGCGAAGACGTTCATCAGGAGGATCGAGAGCATCATGCCCTCCGGGTAGGCGGGGTTCACGACCCGGATCAGCACCACGAGCACCCCGATGAGGAAGCCGTAGACCACCCGGCCGCCGTCGGTGGACGGCGCCGTGACCGGTTCGGTCGCCATGAAGACCGTCCCGAAGGCCCAGCCGCCGAGCAGGTAGTGCCACCAGAAGGGAACCGCGAAGAAGGGGTTGGTGTCCGAGCCGACGAGGTTCAGGAGGCCGCCCATCAGCAGGGTCCCGGCCGCCACCGCGAGCATGATCCGGAGCGAGCCGATCCCGGTCGCCGCGAGGACCACCGCGCCGAAGAGGCAGGCGAGCACCGAGGTCTCGCCCATCGAGCCGGGGAGCAGTCCGATGAAGGCGTCCCAGGCGGAGAGGCCCGCCCCGCCGGACGGGTGGAAGGTCTCCGCCAGCGCCTCCGGGCCGGTGAGGCTGAAGCGGGCGAGCCAGGTGGCCCCGCTGACGGCGTCCGGGGCGGTGTCGGCGGCGATCCAGATGCGGTCGCCGGTCAGGTCGCTCGGATACGCGAAGAAGAGGAAGGCCCGGGCGGTGAGCGCCGGGTTGAGGATGTTGAAGCCGCTGCCGCCGAAGATCTCCTTGCCGACCACCACCCCGAAGCTGATGCCGAGCGCCACCTGCCAGAGCGGCACGGTGGGCGGCAGGATGAGCGGGAAGAGCATCCCGGTGACCAGGAAGCCCTCGCTCACCTCGTGGCGCCGGATGATCGCGAAGAGCATCTCCCAGGCCCCGCCGACCGCGAAGGTCACGATCAGCACCGGGAGGTACCAGAGCCCGCCGTGAACGACGGCGGCCAGCACGCTGTCGGGGGAGAACCCGATGCCCAGCGCCTCGATGACCGCGGTGCGCCAGCCGGGCAACGGCGTGGCGCCCTGCGAGATCGCGAGGTTCGCCTGAAGCCCGGTGTTGTAGAACGCCATCGCCACCGTGCCCGCCAGCGCGATGACCACGGTGAACATGAGGCGCTTCATGTCCAGGCGGTCGCGGCCGTGGGACGGCCCGGCGGTGGTCTTGCCCGGGGTGTAGAGGAAGGTGTCCTGGGCGTCCCAGAGGGGCCAGAGGCGGTGGAGGGGTCCGCCCTTCTCGAACGGCACGCCGAGGCGGTCGAGGAGGCCGCGGAGCATCAGCCTTCCTTCTCGAGGGTGTCCAGCACCCGCCGGAGCGCCGGGCCGTAGTCGTTCTTGGCGGGACAGGCGAAGGTCAGCAGACCCACGTCCTCCTCGATGAGCTCGAGCGCGCCGAGTTCCTCCGCCCGCTCGATGTCCTCCATCAGCAGCGCGCGGCACAGCATCGCCGCCGGGATGTCGAAGGCCATCACCCTGTCGTAGGTCCCGATGGGCACGATGGCGCGGCGGGAACCGTTCGTCCCGGTGGTGATGCGGCGGGGCCTCGCCGGCAGCAGGCTGGAGAGATAGGCACGGCTCACCGATACCGCCCCCGCCCCGGGCGCGAGCCAGCCCAGCAGGCGCCGGCGGCGGTCCTCCTCGAGCACCGTCACCTGCCGGTGATAGCGGCCGAGATAGCCCGTCACGTCGTCCGCGGCGGTCCGTCCCGCGAGGAGGGACCCGGAAATGACCCGGCGTTCGCCCCGGTCCGGTCCGGGCGCCGGTTCCGGCACGCCGAACTCGGTAAGCAGCGCGCCGAGGGGCATGCGCAGCAGGCCGGGGCGGCGCACCGGGGGCCCCCCGAGGGCCACCACCCGGAGCGCGTCGCCGGCGCCGGTCCGGAAGAGGCCGCCGATGGAGGCGAGGTCCTGGGCGTCCAGGTGCCAGGCCTCCTGGCCCCGGCGCACGGGGGCCAGCCGGTGGATGTGCAGGCCCGCGGTCCCGGCGGGGTGGGGTCCCCGGAACTCCTCGTGGCGCACGCGCTCTTTTTCGTCCACCGGCAGGCGCCGGCCGGCGCGGGAGCAGACGAACACCGGCCCGGCGGTGAGCCGCGCGAGGGCGGCGAGCCCCCACTCCAGGTCCGTCTCCCGGCCGGCGACCGCCGCGACCGGGTCAGGGGCGAGCGGCGCCGTGTCCATCGCGGTCACGAAGATCGCCCGGGGTTGGGCCCCCGGGTCGGCCACCCGGCCGAAGGGGCGGGTCCGGATCGCCGTCCATTCCCCGGACTCGAGGAGGAGATCCCGGACGGCTTCGTCGGACAGTGCGTCCGGGTGGCGGCCGGACCAGCCGGACGGCGCGTGTCCCGCGCTGCCGCCGCCGGAGCGCTCGTCCGGATTCACCTCGATCACGAGCGCGAGGAAGGCCCGGCGCTCTCCCCGGTGCACCGCGGCGACCCGCCCGCCGAGCGGGGCGGTGAAACGGACGCCGGGCGTCTTCTTGTCCTCGAAGAGGACGCCGCCCCGCGAGACCGCATCTCCCTCCCGGACCCGCATGGTGGGCCGCATGCCCGGGTAGTCGGCCCCGAGCAGCGCGATCCGGGCCGGCACCCGGAGTTCGGGCGCCCGGCCATCCGCCGCGGGGGCGCCCAGGACGCGCACGTCGAACCCGCGGCGTACGGTGTGGAGACTCATCGAAGCGTGTTCAGAGGGGGCCTGGACCGGGACCCCGCCGGGCGAACTGGAGGGGCGGGATCCGAGGGAGGCCGGAGCCGCGTTTCATCCGTTTCTGGGCAACCGGGAATTCTCGCACAAGGCGAACGGCAGCGGAGCGCCGGCCAGTCGCTGTGCAAATGCACAACCCGCCCGATGAGGAGGACGGCAGTAGCGCCGGGAGGAGCGCCGGTCTTCAGACCGGCATCGCCCGCGCGCCGGGCGAAACTCCAGGGCTTCAGTTCGCCGCATGGCGCCCTCGCCAAACGGGAATGGCGCGGCGACCACTGCGCGCGCTTCCTCCGCTTCGCCGTCTTTGTTTCGGGTCCCCGCGACGGGGCGCGATGGCGCGGGGAGTTTCGCGGCCGTTGGCCGCGATGCCGGTGTGAACACCGGCGCTCCTGGTCTGAACACCGGCGCTCCTGGCCCCTGCACCTTTGTCATGCCCGGCGGGGTGCGTAGGAGTACGCACGCATGGGCGTTTCGCCCGATGGCATCGCGCGGGAGGGCGAAACAAGTGCCGACAACGCGGTGACCCGCCGACCTGAGTGCCGCACCAGCTTGCGGCCTGGATGGCGCCACTGGCCTTCGTGTCTCACTTTCCCGGAAAAGTGAGGCGCAACGCCCGTTGTTGATCACCGGTGAGACACAAAACCGTTTGCGGATCACTTTTCGCCGTAAGTGAGACGCAACGCCCGTTGTTGATCACCGGTGAGACACAAGACCGTTTGTGGATCACTTTCGGTCGTAAGTGAGACGCAACGACGGTTGTTGATCGCCGGTGAGACACGAACCGGCCCGCGCGGAACCGCTACGGCTTGCCGTCGGGCCTCGGGATCTTCAGTTCCTCCCAGAGCCAGGCGGTGTCGAAGGGTTGCCGGCCGGTTTGCGCCGCCTGACGCGCTTCGCCGTTCTCGATCTCCTTGAGCCACTCCACCACCGCGGCGCGGCCCTTCCGGCTCTTCGCCGCTTTCCGGGGAGTGACGTTCCCGAGCATGGGAATGGGCTCGTCGAGGACCTGCCGATAGTGCTGTTCGAAGTGGGCGCGGAGCACCGCCTCGGCGACGTCCGGCGGGATGTCGAAATCGCGCGGCGCCGGCGGCCGTTCCTCGACGGACTCCCCGAGCTGCGTCGCGGCGTCCTCGTGCGCGGTCAACGGTGTTCCCAGGAGCGCGCCGAGTCTCGCGACGAGGAGGTCCCGGCCCTTCCCGGCGCGCTCGATCGAGTTCACCCGGAGCAGGAGGACGCCGCCGGTGATCTCCACCTGCCCGAGCGTCAGATAGCCCGTGCCGGCCTCGGGGTCGTTTCCGGCGAGGCTCTCCGGAAGCTCAAGAGGCGGCAGTTCCCGGCCGCGCCACGACCAGCGGAGCTCGCCGCCGTCCTCCCGGTCGAACTCGGGGACGGTGTCGAGCACGGCGGCAACGTCCGCGGCGCTGCCCTCGATCGGGAACCGGACCGTGGACAGCACCAGGGGCTCGCCGTCCGTGTTCTCCAGTCCGCCGGGCCCCGCTTCCGCCTGGTCGACGTGCCAGGTCACGAAGCGGCTGGTGAAGAAGATCGCGCCCATGGGGCCCCGCAGCAGGAATTCATGGACGTCCAGGTTGCTGATGTCCGCCTTCCCGCTCTGCTTGCGGACGACCTCGCGGAACTGTTTCGGCAGCTTTTTCGCGAGTTCGCTCAGGTCCTCCAGGCAGGTCCGGACCAGTTCGCGCGGAAAGGGAAGGACGCTGACGGTGAAGCGCCGCGTCCGGCCGGACCCCACCAATCGGCCCACGAAACAGTCCCAGACGCTCACCACGTCGGACACGAGGCGGTCGGGCACCCGTTCGGGACCGGTGTCCCGGATCAGGTCCCGAACCGTCACCGCCCGCCCGGGCTCGAGACTCACGACCTCGTAGAGCGAGGGGGACGAGTCCCGAACCGCCCGCAGGTAGCTCGCGGCGTGCTTCTTCTCGAGCCATCCCCGGCGGGCCAGGTACTCGTCCACCGCGTTCCGCTCGCCGTCCTCGCCGAAACGGGCGGCGAGGAAGTCCTCCATGACGGCGGTGAGCACGTCCGGAGTGACCGGCCCCAGCCGCTCGAACAGCTCGTCGTCCGGCAGCCCCAGGTCCTCCATCAGGGCCCCGAAGTGCGCTCCGAACACCTCCGCCCGGAAATCCCCCCATTCGTCGTGGTCGCCCGCCCACTCCACCAGCCGGGCAAGCGTCCGTTCGTCGGAGGGGTGCGGCACGAAGATCTCCTCGGACAGGGCCCGCGGGGCGTCGGCTGGCGAGAGTAACGCAGGCATCGCCGCAGGATGCCGCCGGTCAGGGACCGACGGCCGGAACGGGATCCGGCGCGACCAGGACCGCGGCGTCGCGCCTTCGTCCGCCGCGTTCCCGTCGGCCCGGATGCGCAGGATCCCCTCGATGCGGGTTCCGCGCCGGTCGAGGTCGTCCAGACGCGTCCATCGGCGGAAGGAGGTCCGGTCGATAGCGCCCGTCGGTTGGGGGGAAGTCCGGTCGACGCGGACAGCTTCGCTTCGAATTTTCCACATTCGCTCCCCTGGCGGGAAAAACCCGGCCGGGTTTACGTCTGGTTCCAACAGGGAAGCGGCGCCCTTCGTTTCGCCGCCATCCGCTGGAGGAACCGCCGTGGACCGACCCGAGTACAACGCCGTAGCTGCAACCGCCCCGGAGGTGGTGGAGCCGCCCTATACTGATCGAGTTGACGGGACGCGGGAAACGATGAACGAGGCGCGCGTGGGAGCAGTCGGCGCGGACCGGCGTCCTTGGGTGGAACGGGCGCTGGTCCCGGCGCTCCTGGGCGGGATCTTCTCGATCGCCGGATGGTTCGCCGTCCACGTCTCCGCACAGACACGCGAACTCCGGGTGGAAGTGGGAAATGTCCGGAGCGAGTTGGGCGAGGTCAGGGGCCGGCTCGACGGGATGGACCAACGTCTCGACGGGATGGACCAGCGGATCGACGGCCTGCGGGGCGACATGAACGAGCGATTCGGGCGAATCGAGGACCGGATGGGGCGGATCGACGACCGGATGGGACGGATCGAGGCCCTGTTGATGGCGCAGCGGCCTCCGCCGAACTCCGGTCCGTAGAAACGTCGTCCGCGGCGCGACGCGCCGAAGGCCCGCAGGGTGTCCATGGACTGCCCGCGGGAGATCTGCCGCGTCTTCGTCCGGCGCGTCCCCCGGGCGGGCGGGGCTGCTATTCCTCGTAGTAGCCGGTGGCGAAGACCAGGTTGCCGTGGCGCCGGGCGAAGGTGTGCTTCACCTGCTGCTCGCCCCCCGCCCCCGGGTTCGGCTGCCAGTAGGTCACCCACACCCCCTCCTCGGTCGCCTCCGCGAGCTTCGGGGTGTAGAAATAGCCCTTGATGTCCGTGCCGTCCGCCGGGTCGTAGGCATTGAGGCCGATCTTGTCCGGAGACGGGGCGATCGCCACCAGGATCCCGTCCGCGTCGATGATGAAGATGTACCAGGATCCCAGCCAGCTCGCGTCGGTGTTGTAGAAGGCGACGGCGGCGTCCTCCCCGTGGGCATCGGCGTACCGGGTCGCCAGCTCGACGAACCCGACGGCGCGGGCGGCGGGGTCGTCCTCCACGGCCCCGGACTCGTACCAGCCGCTGACGATCCAGTGGCCCGCTTCGGACTGCGCCCACGAGTGTTTGGTGCCCTGATCGCCGGTTGCCGGGTTCAGGTAGGCGTAGTCCACCCATCCCCCTTCGGGCGGCAGGCTCAGCACTTCGGCGCCGAACGCCTTCCCGGTGACGTCCAGGCCGAGCGGCCCGAAGACGCTCTTCCCCACCGCCGTGGGGCTCCCCCCGTGGCTTACCGCGACGCCCGCGGGATCAAGGAAGACCACGTACCACGGGCCGCTCGTGGAGGCGGGCGTCGAGTAGAAGTCGAGCGCCGCTTGGAGTCCACGCTCGCGGACCCAGCCGACGGCCTGCCGGACCACCCCCTGCGTCTGGGCTTCGATGCTGGAGTCGGTGGGCGCGCCCTCGTACCAGCCCGAGGCGAACACGGTCCCGTCGCGGCGGACCGCCCAGGTGTGCTTGACCCCCTCGTCGCCGGTGGCGGGGTTGAAGTAGTTGTAGTCCACCCAGACGCCGTCCTCGGTCGCCGCCACCAGCGCGGGGCCGTAGATGTTGCCGGCGGAGTCCACCCCGAGCGGCCCGAGGACGCTCGCGCCGAGGTTCTCGGGCACCGTCGGGTGCGCGATGACCACGCCCTCCGCGTCGAGGACGAACACGTACCACGATTCATCCACGCTCGCCGGGTCGTTGTAGGCCGCGAGCGCCGCCTCCAGCCCTTCCGCCTCGAACAGGTCCACGGCCTGCTGCACGAAGGCCTGGGTGAAGGCCGCCGGGTCGTCCTTCGACGGTGGCGGCGCCGGCGCGGGGGCCGGGGCGGGAGCGGGGGTCGGGGCCGGAGTCGTCGGCGCATCGGACCCGCCATCGCAACCGGCAAGCGCCACGGCGAGGCCGAGGCCAGCGAACCAGCGAGCGAAAACCGCCGGCACCCCATATCTGACGTTCCCCATGGGACGTTCCTCCTTACAGATACCGGGATTCTGGACACAGAAAGCCCCGCCGCGCAAAGAACGCCGCCCGCGGGCCGCAAAAGGTCGTCGCTGTTCAGGTTCCTCACGCACCGCCCAGCAACGCCGAAACGCTGCTCCGCGTCAACCGCGTGCGGCAGCGGAACGCCGGTCTCCGACCGGCATCGCGGCCCCCAGGGCCGCAGGCGGTGCAGCGCTGTTCCCTGGGATGGCGCACACGGCTTGGAACGCCGGCCTCCGGCCGGCACGCGGCCCGCAGGGCCGCAAGCGCGTAGGGCTGTTCAGAACCCACGGCGCACGCAACCGCGGACGCCATCCCGCTGGTCAGCGGCACGCGCGGTAGCGCAACCGCTCGCGCGGTCGGGGTTGATGTCGCGGAAAGGACCATGCCGCAGGTCGAGGTCGTGCCGTGCGCTGCGCTATCGCGCAGCGCGTGCCGGCTGAAGCCGGCGCTCCAAGCCGTTTCCGCCGTTCTCATGACAAGCGGGGTGCGTAGGAGGACGCGCGCATGGGCGTTTCTCCCGGTAGACGCCGCTACTGCGACATGTGCAGGGGCCGCCGATTCCGCCAGAGCGACATGTACCACCCGCAGACGCCGCTACTGCGACATGTGGCGAACCCGCCGAACCCGCCAGAGCGACATGTTCGCCCGGCAGACCCGGCTACTGCGACATGTGCCGAGGCCACCGAATCCCCCAGAGCGACATGTGCACCCGGCAGACGCCGCCACTGCGACATGTGCCGAGCCCGCCGAACCCCCCTGAGCGACATGTGCCACCCGCAGACGCCGCCACTGCGACATGTGCAGGGGCCGCCGAACCCCCCTGAGCGACATGTGCATCCGGCAGACACCGCTACTGCGACATGTGCCGAGGCCACCGAATCCCCCTGAGCGACATGTGCACCCGGCAGACGCCCCTACTGCGACATGTGCCGAGGCCACCGAATCCCCCTCAGCGACATGTGCACCGGCAGACACACCTACTGCGACATGTGCAGGGACCGCCGAACCCTCCCTGAGCGACATGTGCACCCGGCAGACGCCCCTACTGCGACATGTGCCGAGCCCGCTGAATTCGCCAGAGCAACATGTTCGCCCAGCAGACGCCGCTACTGCGACATGTAACTGGCCCGCCGGCTCCGCTCCAGCGACATGTTCCTCGCGGACAACCAGCTCCAGCGACATGTAACTGGGTCGCCGACCCGCTAGAGCGACATGTGCACCCGGCAGACACCCCTACTGCGACATGTGGCGAACCCGCCGAATCCCTCTGAGCGACATGTGCACCCGGCAGACGCCGCCACTGCGACATGTGCGGAGCCCGCTGAATCCGCCACAGCGACATGTGCACCCGGCAGACGCCCCTACTGCGACATGTGCCGAGCCCGCTGAATCCCCCTGAGCGACATGTGCACCCGGCAGACGCCCCTACTGCGACATGTGCAGGGACCGCCGAACCCCCCTGAGCGACATGTGCACCCGGCAGACACCGCTACTGCGACATGTGCCGAGCCCGCCGAACCCGCCTCAGCGACTTGTGCCTCCCGCAGAACCCGCTACTGCGACATGTGATCCGCCAACCGATCCCGCCTCGGCGACATGTGCCTCCCGCAGGACCCCCTACTGCGACATGTGAACCGTCAGCCGGCACCGCTCCAGCGACATGTGCACCCTACGGAACCCGCTACTGCGACATGTACCCGGCCCCCAGACCCCGCCTCAGCGACATGTTCCTCCCCCAGAACCACCTACTGCGACATGTGACCTGCCAGCCGATCCGACTCCAGCGACATGTGCCTCCGGCAGACACCGCTACTGCGACATGTGTCGAGCCCACCGAATCCGCCAGAGCGACATGTGCGTCGGCAGACCCGGCTACTGCGACATGTGGCGAGGCCGCCGAATCACCCAGAGCGACATGTGCCCCGGCAGACGCCCCTACTGCGACATGTTCCTTCCGGCGGAAGGTCCGGTCGATATCCAGGGTCGGCCTCAGCACCTCCGGTCGATATTGGGGCGGCGGCGGCGGAAGCTCCGGTCGATAGCGCCGGCGCTACCGGCAGTCGGGCACTACCCGACCGGCGGCACACCCCCCGAGGGCTTCAGGCGGGCCACCACGAGGAGGTGCTTCGCGCGCGAGGCGCCAACGTAGAGACGCGCCGCCGTCACGGCGCGCCTGCTCCCAGGCAGATCCAGCAGGACCACCACGTCGCGTTCCAGACCCTTGAACCGCTCCAGGGTGTCGAACACGATGCGCGGTCTTGACCGGCGGCTCTTCGCCGCGTGGGGGTCGCCGAGCCCCACGAGCCGGAAGCGCCCCGCCCGCCGATTCTCGGCGAACGGCGAGTTCTCGAGTCTGCGGGTGGAGATGATGCCGATGTCCTGCGGGCGGACCTCGTCCTCCTCCACGAGACGCTCGAGCCGCTCGCTCACCTGGCGCGCCAGAGCGGCGGGGTCCCCGCAGGTCATCTCTTCGACCGGCGCACCGTCCGGCGTGCCCGGCCGGACCCGAGCCTCCTCCCCGATGAGGCCCGCGATGTAGCGGGCGATGTTCGCCGTGTTCCGGCAGTTATGGGGAAGCTGGGCCGGGCTGATCTCCAGCGCCTTGGGCAGGTCGCGGTTCGAGATGTTCTGGTTGGGATCGTAGAAGGCGTACAGCGTGCCCTCGCCGCCGTCCTTCAGGGACAGATCGAGGCAGATCCACCAGTCCAGCATGAAGTCCTGCCCCTCGTCCACCACGATGGCGTCGTAGCGCGCCTCCGGAAGGCGCTCCAGTGCGTTCACCAGCAGATTCGGCGCCGTCGTCTCCCAGAAGTCCTGGTGCCCCGGGCTCGTCGGTTCCTCGAAGGCAAACCCCGCGCGGCGGGCCAGCTTGCCGCAGAACTCGTGGAACGTCTCGACCTCGTAATCGTCGGCCCCACCGCGGAGATGCGCGGCGAGAGGGCGGTTGAAGCACAACAGCAGGACGCGCGCCCCGGTCGTGGCCATCCGGCGCGCCTTCTCCACGGCCAGCACGGTCTTGCCGGTTCCCGCCCCGCCCTCGACGGCCACGCGGGAATGGGAGGCGAGCACTTCGAGAATGACCTTCTGGTGCTCGGTCAGACGCAGGATTTCCCGCTCTTCCTCCCGGAACCGGAGCGCCAGGGTCGCCGCGGGCGGATGCCGCTCGCAGAGCGTTTCGACGAGGGCGTCAGCGGCCTCCGGGGAGAGAGTTCGCCCGTCCCCCCTCGACGGCCCCCAGTACTCGAACACCCGGTCCACGGCGCGGCGGAGGTCGAGGAGGGAGCTGCGGTCGAGGATGACCTCAGCCGGAATTCCCGGCCCGAAGTCGCCCGGCGAAACGGTGTCGGGGAACGCGACGCCCCAGTCGAACCGGCAACGGAAGCCCCTGCCGCCGAAGCCCGGCGCCTGCTCCAGGTAGCCACGGATCGCGTGGACGGCGGCCGCGGCCTGACGCCCGGGATCCTTGATGGGATGCTCCTCGCCGTCGCGATCCTTGGAGAACCAACCGTCGCGGCTTCGGCGCACGCCCCCGCCCTTGACTTCGATCCCGAGCGCGCCGCGGGCCGGATCCACGATCAGGAAGTCGAGCTCCCCCTCGCGCGCGAACCCCCGGTGCCGCGGCAGCAGGAAGCGCTGGCTGTGAATGACGGTCCAGGCGTCGGGCAGGTCCGTCCGGAACCGTTCGTAGAGGCGCCCCTCCGAGCGGGGCGTTTCCGGGGCCGGGCTTGCCGGAATCATGCGCGCCATTTGATCGTTTCCCGATGATACGGGCGGCTGGCGGCCGCACGCGGACCGTGGCACGTTCTGTCGTGGTCGCGGACCAGACTTCACGGCACCCGGGAACCCGAGATGCGCCCCGAATCCCCGCGATCTACGCGAACGGCTGGAGGGGGCGGATACGCTTTCCCCGCGGTGCCGATGGACGCCATCTACCTCGACTACAACGGGTCGGCCCCCCTCGATCCCCGCGTCGCCGAGGTGATGGCGAGCGCCTTGACCGAAGGGCTCGGGAACGCCTCCGCCATCCACCGCTTCGGACGCCGGCAGGCGGCCGTGGCCGACGAGGCCCGCGAGCAGGTGGCCGCCATGGTGGGCGGCCGGGCGTCCGGCGTGATCTTCACCTCCGGCGCCACCGAGGCGAACAACCTCGTTCTCCGCGGAGCGGTGGAGGCGCGACCGCCCGACCGTCGCCGGATCCTTGTCTCGGCGGTCGAACACGCCTCGGTCGCCCGGACGGCGGAATGGCTCCGCGAGTCGGGACAGGCCGAGGTAGACGTCATCCCGGTGACCCCCGGAGGTTTCGTGGACCCGGATGCGGTCCGGGGGCTGATAGATTCCGATGTTCTGTTGGTATCCGTCATGGCCGCCAACAGTGAGACCGGCGTTCTCAACCAGGTAGGAGAGATCGCCGAACGCGCCCACGCCGCGGGCGCGCTCTTCCACTGCGACGCCACCCAGTTCGCCGGGCGGCTGCCCTTCAACCTTGAGGAGTTGGGAGTGGACTTCGTTTCGGTCAGCAGCCACAAGATCTGCGGTCCGACAGGTGCCGGGGCGCTGATCGGCACGCGGTCCGGCCTCAAGCGCCTCCGCCCCATCCTCCACGGCGGCGGCCACGAGCGCGGCCTTCGTTCCGGTTCGCTCAACGTCGCCGGCATCCTCGGGTTCGGGGCCGCCGCCCGGATCGCGGTCGAGGAACGCGCCGCCGAGCGCGCCCCGGCCGCCCGCCTCCGGGACCAACTCGTCGGACGCCTCCACGAACGCCTCCCCGATGTCCACGAACTCGGCGACACCGGTCGCCGGCTCCCGAACACGGCCTGCCTCCGGTTCGCAGGGGCGGACGGCCAAGCGGTCGCGACGCAGATGGACCCGGTCGCCGTCTCCTTGGGCAGCGCCTGCCATTCCGGCTCCATCGAGCCGTCCGCCACCTTGGTGGCAATGGGTATTCCCCGCGACGCCGCCTTCGAGGCCGTGCGGTTCAGTGTGGGCCGCTTCACCACCAGCCGGGAAATCGAACTCGCGGTCCAGCGGACGGTGACCGCGGTCGAGTTCGTCCGGGAGATGGACCGATGAGAGTGACCGACGCGGCGGAACGCTCCTTCGCGCGACACGAGACCTTCCACCCGCGCTACGGCTGGTTCCGGAAGGCTTATCAGTCGGTCGCCGACGACCCGGACATCTTTGACGCCGAAGACGCGCCGGTTCGCATCGGCGTCGGAAAGAACATGGTCCGCGCGATCCGCTTCTGGGGGCTCGCCGCCGACCTGATCGCCGAAGACCCCGAACCCCGCGGTCGCCGGAGGCACCTGAGAACAACGCCCTTCGGGGATCAACTCTTCGGCAAGTCGGGATGGGATCCGTGGATGGAAGACCCCGGAACCCTCTGGCTGATCCACTGGCGGCTGTTGAGGGCACCCTCCCGCCTGCCGGTCTGGTGGCTCGCGTTCAACGAGTTCCACCCCATCGAGTTCACCGACGACACCCTCACAGGCGCGGTCACCGACCAACTCCGCGGGACGTCGTGGAAGTTTCCGCACCGCTCGTCACTGAAAAAGGATGTAAGCGCCCTGCTTCGCACCTACGCACCGCAGGACCGAGGCAAGCGCAGCAGCATTGACGACGCGCTGGACTGCCCGTTGCGCGAGCTCGGCCTGATCCGGCGCGCCACCGCCCCGGGGCGGTACCGCTTCATCCTCGGCGCAAAGCCTCTCCTGCCTTCCGCAATCGCAACCGTCGCCGCGTTGGAGTTCGCGGACTCGACCAGCGCCAATGGGAACACGATCGCGGTCTCGCGACTGGTCCACGAGCCGGGTTCGCCAGGCAAGGCATTCAAGCTCAGCGAGGCGGAACTTCTCGCAGCCCTTGAACCCACGGTCCAACAGCTAAGGGGCATCGGGCTGACCTCCAGTACCGGAGTTCACGTCCTGTCGTGGTCCGAATCCCCGGGCGCTCTCGCGGGAGCTGTCCTCGCCGACTATTACCGTCGCGAGGCCCTGTGATGGCCACCCTCGCCGATTCCGTCTCGGTGCGAACCCGGTTCGCCCGCTCGGCAAATCTGGAACGCGATTCGGGCCGGTCAGAACCCTTCGACGGCTATATCGTCACTGGCAGGGCACTCGACATGATCGAGCGGCTGACCAGCGCGTCCCTCAAGGGGCGGGCCGGGGGTGCGTGGTCCGTCACCGGTCCCCACGGTTCGGGGAAATCCTCGCTTGCCCTTCTGCTTGACGCCGCGTTCGGCCCCGGCGAAGGGCTCCGAAGTACGGCTCTGGATCTAATCGCCGACGCATCCCCGGCAGCGGCGGGAGCCATTCGGGACGCACACCGACGCCACGGTACAAGTGGGACTGGCTTTCAGCGCGGCTTGGTCACCGCTCAACGCGAACCCATCGCCCACGCGCTGCTGCGGGCGCTCCATGCCGCGGTCGTCGGGACATGGGGCCGGATCCCTTCCGCGCGCGAGTTCCCGGCTTGCCGGCTTCTGAAGCAGGCGCTGCGGAATCCGGAGGCGTCGGACCTTTGGCGCAACGGTGCGTTGTCCTCAACCATCGTCGAAATCGCCGGATCGCTCGCCGAACGCGCTCCTCTACTACTGATCGTGGACGAGTTCGGCAAGAGCTTGGAAGCGATCCGAGACGGCGACGACGCCGACCCGTACGTCCTGCAGCAGCTCGCGGAAGCCGGACAGGGCGGAGCGCTTCCGGTTTTCGTCATCACCCTCCAGCACCTGTCCTTCGACGATTACCTGATCGGGGCCGAGACGTCGAAGCGTCGCGAATGGGCGAAGGTGCAGGGGCGGTTCGAAGACGTGACCTACGTGGAGTCAGCCCGTCAGTCTCGCGCACTCATCGGGTCGGTCTTCGACATCCGGGACGACACACTACGGGCACGCATCCGAAGCGATGCCCGGGGTTACTCGAACGCTCTGTATGGACTAGGGATCGCCGACAGAACCGACACGGAGGTCCTCGCCTCCTGTTATCCCTTGCATCCGCTGGTCGTCCTCGTGCTGCCCGAGTTGTGCAGCCGCTACGGGCAGCACGAACGCACCCTCTTTTCCTTCCTCGCAGGGGCGGATCCGGCAAGCGCGGCGTCGTTCCTCACCGCCTGCAGAATCCCCAAGCGCGGCGCACTGCCTTTCGTCGGCCTGGACACGGTGTACGACTACTTCGTTGGGGCCGGGGCGATTTCGAACGGTGCCCTGTCGCAGTCGAGCCGCTGGACCCGGATCGCGACCAGACTGCGCGACATTCACGGGCTGTCCCCGACACAGACCCGGCTCGCCAAGTCCATCGCCCTCGTGAACCTCGTCTCGACCAGCGGAACGATCCGGGCGTCGCGGGAGATTCTGTCGTTAGCAGTGCCGAAACCGGAGAAGGATATTGAGGCGCTGGAAACGCGGGGCGTCATCACCTACCGTGCATTCGCGGACGAGTACCGGATCTGGCAGGGCACGGACACTGACATTCGCCGTCTTCTGGATGCGGCGTACAAGCGGCTGCATCACAGGTCTCTGTTCGACATCCTTTCCGAAATGGAGGCGCCTCCGCCCGTGGTTGCGGCGCGCCATAGCGCACAGAATCATGTGCTGCGCATCTTCAAGCGACGGTACGCCGAGGCCGGGGAACCAATCGAACCACTTGATCCCTTTTCGGAATTCGACGGCGAGGTCCTTCTCAACGTCGGCCCGCTGGCTCCGACCTTGCCGGCACCTGGTCTGGGTGTGAAGCCGATGATCGCGGCAACGCCGAAGAGCACGACCGACCTCGACCGCGCTGCACGCGAGGTCACGGCGGTCGTAGCGGTACTCAATGATCCGGTCGTCGCCGACGATCCAGTAGCTCGCACGGAACTCGAGGAACGACTCGCCCAAGCCCGCGCGGCCTTCGACCACGCTTTCGGCATCGCTTTTCGGGCGGACGCCTGCCGCTGGACGATGTGCATCAAAGAATCGACGGTAGGTGAGTTGCCTCCCGGCCGGGGTAGCACACCGCTGTCGGAGGCCGCCGACCGCGCCTATGCGCACACCCCGGTGGTCTCCAACGAAATGCTCAACCGGACGGTACTCACCTCCCAAGGCGCGAAGGCCCGGCGAATGGTGCTGGAGGCCATGATTGAGCGGGGTTCGGAACAGGGTCTCGGCTTCGAGGGATACGGGCCGGAAGTGGCTATGTATCGGGCGGTCCTGAAAGGGACCGGACTTCACGGGTTCGCGCCCGGGACGAAGGAACTGGGCTTCCACGATCCCTGTGACAAGTCGCTGGAGTGGGCGTGGCAGTCGGTTCAGCAGGCGTTCCAGGGAGCCCAAACCCAGCGCGTCAAAGTCCGCGATCTGTACCGTGTCCTCCTTTCGCCGCCGATCGGAATGAAGGCCGGAGTCATTCCCGTACTTCTGACCGTCGCACTCCTCGTAAGGTCCGACGATGTCGCGATTTATGAACACGGCACCTTCAAGCCGCTGTTGACGGCGGATCTGTCCGAACGGATGGTCCGGAATCCAGGCCACTTTGAGATCAAGTGCTTCGCGAACACTGAGGGGGCGCGCGGCCAAGTGGTCTCCGCGCTCGCGGATTACCTAGGCGTTCGAGGCAGCTCTCGCCGTTACCGAGTCGCCAATGTGGTCGCCGTGGTCGGACATTTGGTCTCGAAGGTCCGGCAGCTGGATCGCTTTACACTGAGGACCCGCGATCTCGGCGGGGCCGCTTCGGCGGTGAGGGACGTCATGATCGCCGCTGTGGAGCCGGACCAACTGTTGTTCGACGCCCTTCCGACATCGCTCGGCTTTCCCCCGGTCCCGGCGGACGCTCTGAGCTATGGAGCCGCGAGCGATTACGCGAAGACGGTGGCCGAGGCTCTTGAGGAACTGAGCGCCCGGCCCGATAGACTGCTTGCGGAATTGCTCCGGCTGTTGCTCGATACCAGCACCGAGGCATCTCGCGCAGCGATTTCCCGTCAGGCAGCGGCGCTGGAAGGACAGGTTCTCGATCCCGAGTTGCGGGCCTTCGTGCTGACGCTTGCGAGCGATGCGGCCGAGACCGACTCGGACTGGATGCGGGCCATTGCAACAGTCGTCGCCAAGAAGGCACCGTCCGAGTGGACCGAAGACGACATAGTGTGGTTCGGTCGCGAACTCTCGCACCGCGTGGCAGCCTTCCATCGGCTCCTCGCTCTCCATACCGACAACCAGACCGGCAGCGCGCCCGACGCCTTGCGCGTGACATTGACCCGCGCCGATGGCAGCGAGCACATTCGGCTCGTCGCTGTTGGCGCGAAGGACCGCCATGACGCGGAACGCGCTCTCGACGCCGCCCTTGCCGAACTAGCTCAGATCACCGGCTCATCCCACCGCGCCCACAAGGTCCTGCTCGCTCTACTGGGTGAACGGTTGCTGCCGGATCAGCACGAGAGTGCCGATGAGTCCGCGCATCCACTACGGAGTGCAGTCAATGTCTGAAGACGTCCGCCATATCTGCGGCATTTCCGGGGGTAAGGACTCCAGCGCGCTCGCGGTCTATCTGCGGGGCAAAGTAAGTGGCATGGAGTACTTCTTCTGCGACACCGGCGCTGAACTCCCAGAAACCTACGAATACCTGACCCGGCTCGAAGTCCTGCTCGGCCAACCCATCGTCCGCCTGAATGCTGAACGGGGTTTCGATCACTGGTTCGAGGTATTCCGCGGCGCGCTCCCGTCGCCCCAGATGCGCTGGTGCACCAAGAACATGAAGATCAAGCCGATTGAAACTTGGATCGGTGACGAACCCGCAGTGTCCTACGTGGCGATCCGTGCTGATGAAGCGAACCGCAAGGGGTACATCTCGACGAAGTCCAACATCAAGAGTCGTTTCCCGTTCGTCGAGGATGGAATCGACCGGGACGGGGTCATGCGCATTCTGGAGGATGCCGGGATTGGCCTGCCGAGCTACTACGAGTGGCGCACGAGATCCGGTTGTTACTTCTGCTTCTACCAGCGTAAGGCTGAGTGGATCGGTCTCGCTGACCGCCACCCGGACCTCTTCGAGCGTGCGGTGGCAATTGAGCAGAAAGTGCTTCAGGACGCCGGCGTCGGCGGCGATGCCGATTTCGGCGATCAGGCCATGCGGAGCCGCAACTACACCTGGTCGGGTGGCGAGAGCCTTCCCCAACTTCGCGCCCGCCGAGAAGAGATCCTCAAGAAGCATCGGGATTCCTTGGCTCGCTCGCGCCAATCTGTTCAGAACGTGCCCCTCTTGGAGGCACTAGCTGACGCTCTCGACGAAGAAGACGACGCCACTCCCTGCACCGTTTGTGCGCTTTGACACTCTCCAAGCGACCTAGGAGGTTTTCTCCAAAACAGCTCGACCACCTTGGGCACGGTAGCCGCAAGTACATCCGCGATCCACTAATCTGAAATAAATTTCACCTCCTTGGAAAGGAGTCTCCAATGCGCCGGTCAACCACTCAGTGGAGCGTCCGTATGCTTGCTGACTTTCAGCACCGAATGAACGTCGATGCCGAGTACCAGCGTGGCAAGGTCTGGTCCAAAGCACAGCAGGCCCTGCTTATCGACTCGATCCTTCGCGGCTTTGAGATCCCAGGTCTCATCGTGCGTAAGGTTACTAATGGTGGTCATCGTCTTTTTGACGTTATCGACGGAAAACAGCGTCTGACTGCCATGTGGAGTTTCATTTCTGACGATATTCGACTCCTGCGGACATCCAGCGATCTTCCAGGGCTCGGCAATCTGAGCGGCAAGTGCTGGTCTGAACTCCCCGCGACCGCACAGGATCGGCTGCAGTTTGCCAGCATTACTGTGTCTCAAATTGAGGAAGCGACGCAGGAGGAGATTCATGAGCTCTTTCTGAGGTTTCAGAAGGGTGAACCTCTTAACGCTGCCGAGCGTCGAAACGCGATGATTGGACCTGTCCGCGACTTCGTCGCGACGCGTCTTTCGGAACATCCTCTCTGGCCAACGACGGCCATAAGTTCGAGGCGTTTCGGTATTCATGAGCACTCGGCCATCGTCCTGGCCCTCGTAAACGCCCGTGGTCCGACCAGTCTCAAGGGTGCAGATCTCGAACACTTGTACGAAGACATGACTTTCGATCCTCGGGGCGATGTGGCTCAAGAGACGCTAGCGCTATTGCACACGCTTCACGAAATATCCCGCTCGAAGCCTCGCTTGCTCCGCACGAGGTGGGGTCTGGTCGATTTGTCGCTTGTACTTCTTCGGGACACGAAGCGTACATTCGCCGATAGTCCACAACAGGTTGCGGCCTTCTTCGAGGATTTCGAGCGGATGCGTCGTGATGTTGGTGCCGCCCTTACGGACTATCAGACCAGAATGGTCGAAGTGTCTCTAAGCAACCCAGACCGCGAAGAGGCCCTAGAACAGCTAGACGTTCCCCAAGATGTCCTAAGTTACCACCTAGCCTTCGCACGGGAGGGCGGAACAGTCGAGAACATCAAGGTACGACTCAGTGTCCTCCTGGACAGACTACGTCAGTATTTCGCCACGCTCTAAGGCATGCAGATGAAGCGCTCGTCCGTCGTGGACTTTCTCCTAGGCCGCCCCGGTACTGTGTTCCTTACGGCGGTACTGACAGCATGCAGCTTTCTGCTCGAGGCCGGAAATCGTACAGTAGCCGTTCTTGCCGTCACTTTCGCTATTGTCGGACATACATCCGTCGGTTGGTTTGTGGGTCGTCGTAGTGAACAAGAGATGCGGCAGAAGTATGGACGGGTATTGAACCGGTTGTTTCAGCTCCTATCAGACCTTGGCGACCTGAGCTCCCAAGATCACGGCCTCTGGAGAATTGAGGTATACGTCGAGCGCGTGGCGTTTGCTCTATCCCTGAGGCGGCCTTGGTTTCGACGCAGGATGTTGGTACCTGCACACCTGCTAGCGTTGAAGCATGTCGCGCCCCCAGCACAGAGCATTTCGATTCACGACGAGCTCTTCGGGTGGAGTTTTCGTAACGCAAAGCCGTGTCTCTGGTGGAACGACAACCTGGGCCAGTTTCGCCACGGCCATGACACTCCGCCCAACAGAGCGATTGATCTGCGACCGTGCGTCAATCAAGAACTGGAAGGACGTTTTGGATCGGTGAGTGTCAACCCGATCGTTGATGACCTTGGCGCTCAGTGCATTGGTCTACTGGTTATCCATACGCCACGCGACCCTGAAATCGTGACTAAGGCGCTCGGTGCTTTGTTTAGCGAGAATGCGAGACGACACGTGGCGCGGGCTTGTCACGATTTGCATACACGGCTCATTGAGGCATAAGGACGCTGGTCTTCCCCGCGCCGTTCACTCCGAGGAGCAGGGACAACGGTTCGAGGTGCAGTGTGAAGTTGACGAAACATCGGTAGTTGTCTGCGTAGAGTCGGGTGATCATCGTGTTCGGTTCGCCGCCCGCGGCCCGACAGCGAGCGGGGGGTTGGCGAAGCGCGGCCGATACTACCCGGAGGATTCGGAGCCTCCCAGACGGTGTCCGCGTAGGGTGCAGGGGCAGTCGCCGCTTCTGGCCTCCGGATCGAGCGGATGATTTCTGCGGGACGCGGTCGTGGGGCGCAGCTTTGGAAGGGGCTGGTCCGACGGCGATGCATCGAGGAGCGACGAGTGCGCCCGCATCGGGTGAGGGTGGGCCGGCCGAGGGCGCAGGAGTGCGCACTCGCCACGCGGCGCCACCGCGGTGTGCGTTTCGTCCGCCGTTGGCGGACGATGCCGGTCTGAAGACCGGCGTTCCCTGCCGGATGCACCGTCCGGGCCTTCTGTCGGGGTGATGGCCGTCCTGTTGTAGTGCAATACAGCCTCCGGAGACACGCATGCACACCACCACTCTGCGCAAGGTCGGCGGGTCCGTCATGCTGGCGGTGCCCCCGCCGCTTCTCGATGCCCTGGAACTCCGGGCCGGCACCAGGGTGAGCATCAGGATCGAGGACGGTCAGCTGGTGGTCGCGAGGCGGGCACGCCCCCGCTACGGGCTCGAGGAACTGCTGGCCCAATGCGACGAGAACGCTACCGACGACGAGGATGGCGCGTGGCTTGAAGCCCGACCGGTCGGCAAAGAGCTGCTGTGATGCAGCGCCGCGGTGTTTGGCTGGTCAGTCTTGACCCCACGGCGGCCAAGGACGGGCGAGGAACTCGGCCCGTGGTGAACGTCTCCCCGCAACCCTTCAACGAGTTGACCGGAGCCCCCGTTGTCCTCCCGATCACCACCGGCGGGAGCTTTGCGCGCCGGCGGGGCTTCGCGGTCTCGCTCGCCGAGGCCGGCACCCGCACCGTCGGGGTGATCCGCTGTGATCAGCCGCGCGCCCTCGACCTGGCGGCCCGACACGGGAGGCGCCTCGAATCCCTCCCGGAGCCGATCATGGACGAGGTGCTCGCGCGCCTCGCCGCGATTCTGGCGTAACAGGCTTCGCGGCCACGGTCGTTCGTGGCCCAATGGGTGGGGCTCGCCATGCGGCGCAACGGCGGCGTGCGTTTCGTCCGCCGGTGGCGGACGATGCCGGTCAGAGACCGGCGCTCCGAGCCGTCAGGAGTCCCGGAGGCGGTTGAGGAAGTCGGCGACGCTGTTGGCGGAGAGAACGGCGGCGGCCACTGCGGCCGGGGAGGCCCGGGCGAGCGTCGTCCGGTCGGCGGCGGGCAGGTCCTCCGGGAACGCTGCCGATACGTCGATTCCGCGGCTTCCCAGGACCACCCGCGCCGTCGCCTCGTTCGTCTCGGCACGCACCTCGTAGTACGTCTCGACATATGCCTTGGCGAACGATTCGGCGTGTGACCGAGCGAACGCCTCAGTGAACGCCGGAACGAACACTTCGGCATATGGGTGAGAGCCCAACCTGGCGTATTTCCGGACAAACGTCTTGTCGTAGGCCTGAACGAACGCCCGGGCGTATCCGCGAACGAACGCCTTGCCGTAGGCCTGAGCGATCCTGAAGCGCAGCCCCCGCAGCCGCCCATCCCACGGTCCCGGTGCTTCCCATTGCTCGGGCACTGGTCCCATCCGAATGATCAGGACCTCCTCCTTCCCTGCCGTCATCCCGATCGCCGTCCACCGAGTGTAGCCGCCCACCGGAGCGGCGATAATTCCCCGTTCCGGCAGGAGCCCCGATGAGTTACCTCGACGTACGGTCCGATCTCTTCCGGCGGGTGTTTGGCGACGCCCTCTCCTACCCTGCGTACCTCGCCACCGGGAACGACCGGGAGCGGGCCGCGTGGGCGCGGGCCGAGGCGGGGCTTCCCGCGGTGCCGGCCGACGCCGGGACGCGGCTCGACCCTGCCGGCCGGATCGTGAACGTGCTGTGCCTCAGCGGCATCTGGTGCGGGGACTGCGTGCGGTCGGTCCCGATCGTGGCGCGGCTGGCCGAGGTCGCGGGGCCGTCGGTGGACCTCCGTCTCGTGGACCGGGACGCCATCCCGGAACTTCGGGACGAGCTGCGCGTTCTGGGAGCCATGCGGGTCCCGATGGTGGTGTTCCTGACCGAGGACTTCCACGAGATCGGGCGCTACGGGGACCGGCCGCTGACCGTCTATCGCGACAAGGCGGTGACCGAGCTGGGGGCGGCCTGTCCGCTTCCGGGGTCGGCGGACGGCGGGGTGCTGGCCGCCGAGACCGATGAATGGCTGGACGTGTTCGAGCGGATGATCCTGATGGCGCGGCTGGCGCCGCCGCTGCGGGCGCGGCACGGGGACTGACGGGGTAGCGTTCCCGTCGTGCGGCAGTTGGAAGGAGTGAGGTTCGCTGCGCTGCGCGCAGCGGTGCCGGCCGGAGGCCGGCGTTCCAAGCCGCCGCGCGCTTTGCGCAGATCGGCCATACGCGCTTTGCGGGCCTTCGGCCCGCGTGCCGGCCGGAGGCCGGCGTTCCCGGCCGGGGGCGCCATCTGACCGCGTGATCACCTGATGCTGGACATGTGGCGGCGGGTGCTGCCGTACCTCGGGCCCTACAAGGGGCGGCTTGCGTTCGGGTTCGCGGCGCTGGTGCTGTGCCGGGTGTTCTTCCTGGTCGTGCCGCAGGTGCTGGAGCGGGCGGTGGACGCGCTCGAGGCCGGCGCCACGAGCGAGATGTGGACCTACGGCGGGTTCATCGTGGCCGCCGCCGGGGGGTCCGCCGTCTTCCGCTACTTCATGCGCTGGTACCTGATCGGGGTCTCGCGGTACGCGGAGTACGACCTGCGGCGGGACTTCTATCTCCACCTGCAGCGGCTCCCGGCGGCGTTCCACGCGCGCTTCCGGGTCGGCGACATCCTCTCCCGGGGCGCCCAGGACATGAACGCCGTGCGGATGGTGCTCGGCCCCGGGCTCATGTACCCGGTGGAGACGGTCTTCACCACGGTGGGCTGTTTCGCGTTCATGCTCGCGATCAGCCCGCGTCTGACCCTGGTGGCGCTCGCGGTGATGCCCGTGGTCTCCATCCTGATGAAGATCCTCGGCGAGAAGATCTTCCGGCGCTCCGAGGTGGTGCAGGCCAAGATGGCCGACATCTCCGCGGTGGTCCAGGAGAACGCGGCGGCGGCGCGGCTCGTCCGCGCCTTCGTGCAGGAGGACGCCCAGCGCAAGGTCTTCGGCAAGGAGAACGAGGCCTACGCGGCGCGGAGCATGGAGCTCGTCGCGGTGAGCGCGGCGCTCTTCCCGCTGCTGCTGGCCCTGATCGGGATGGGACTCGCGGGGTCGCTGGTGCTCGGGGGACGCATGGTGATCGGCGGGGCGATCACCCTCGGCGAACTGGTGGCCTTCCTCTTCTACTACGGCTACCTGACCTGGCCGATGATCGCGATCGGCTGGGTGGTGAACATCCACCAGCGCGGCGCCGCCTCCATGAAGCGGCTGGCGGTGATCTTCGACGCCGAGCCGCTCCCCGCCCCGCCGGCCGTCCCCGAAGCGGCCTACGCGGACCGTCCCGCCGCCGGCATCGAGTTCCGGGACGTCCGCTTCGCCTACCCGTCCGCCGCGCAGAACGGCGCCGCCGGCTCGAACGGGGCGGAACCGCGGCCGGTGCTGTCGGACTTCAACCTGCGTATCGAACCCGGCCAGACCGTGGCCTTCGTCGGCAGGACGGGCAGCGGGAAGAGCACGGTGGCCCGGCTCATCCCGCGCATCTACGACGCCCAGCGGGGCTCCATCCGGATCGACGGCCGCGACGTCCGCGAGATCCCGCTGCAGGAACTGCGGCGCGACATCGGGTTCGTCCCCCAGGACAGCTTCCTCTTCTCCATGACCCTGCGCGACAACCTCGCCTTCGGCGACGACGACGCGCCGCTCGACGAGGTCCACCGGGTGGCGGAGGAAGCGGGGCTCGCCGGCGACATCGAGGGGTTCCCGGGCGGCTACGACACCATGGTGGGGGAACGCGGGGTGACGCTCTCGGGCGGCCAGCGCCAGCGCGCCGCGATCGCCCGCGCCCTGCTCCTCGACAGCCGGATCCTGGTGTTCGACGACGTCCTGAGCGCGGTGGATTCGGAAACCGAGTCGCGCATCCTGGGCGCGGTGCGCCGGGCGTCGCGCGACCGCACCACCGTCATCGTGGCCCACCGGCTGAGCACGGTGAAGGACGCCGACGTCATCTACCTGCTCGACGCCGACGAGACGGGCGCCACCCGGGTCGTCGAGAGCGGCACCCACGACGACCTGGTCGCCGCCGGCGGGCTCTACGCCGGCATGTACCGGCGGCAGATGCTGGAAGAGGAGCTCTCGAGGCTATGAGTCCCCGGCCGATCCGCGACGCGGGCGACGCGCCTCCCACCGGCGCCGATGCGGGCCGGGGGCTGCTCCGGCGGATGCTGCCCTACCTGCTCCCCTACTGGCCGTTCGTCTCGCTCGCGGTGCTGCTCGTCCTGATCGGCACCGCGGCGCAGCTCGCCGGGCCGTACCTCACGCGGATCGCGCTCGACGACTACATCGCCGCCGGGGACATGGAGGGCCTCGTGGGGCTCCTCGGCATCTACGCGGTGATCCTCGCGGTCGGTTTCGGCGGCGCCTACGGACAGGCGTGGATCGTGAACCTGTTCGGCCAGCGCGTGATGCGCGACATCCGCCGGGACGTCTTCGACCACATCCAGAAACTGCACACCGGCTGGTTCGACCGCCACCCGATCGGGCAGGTGGTGACCCGGGCGACCAGCGACGTGGACGCGCTGAACGAACTGCTGAGCTCGGGCGTCGTGATGATCATCACCGACGTGGTGCTGCTGGTCGGGATCATGGCGGTGCTCCTCTGGATGAACCCCGCGCTGGCGCTCGTGACCTTCGGGGCGGTTCCGGCGCTCTTCATCGCGGGCTGGATCTTCCGTCGCCGGATCCGCCCCGCCTTCCGCCGGGTGCGGGCCGCCGTCGCCGCGGTGAACGCCTTCATCCAGGAGACGCTGACCGGCATGGAGGTGCTCCAGCTCTTCCGGCAGGAGCGGCGCCGGGCCTGGGAGTACCGGAAGCTGAACCGCGAACACACCGACGCGCACCTCGACACGGTCATGTGCTTTTCGGTGTTCTACCCGGTGGTGGAGATGATCACCGCGATCACGGTGGCGCTGATCGTCGGCTACGGAGGCTCCCGGATCGGCGCGGGCGACCTCACCGTCGGGGCCCTCGTCGCGTTCCTGATGTATTCGGAGATGTTCTTCCGGCCCATCCGCGACCTGACCGAGAAGTTCAACATCCTGCAGGGCGCGATGGCGGCCTCGGAGCGCATCGTCGAACTGCTCGACACCGAACCGGGAATCGGGGACGCGCCGGCCGCGCGGCTTCCCGGACACCGGCACGGGGCGCTCCGTCTCGACGGCGTGTCCTTCGCCTACAACGAGGACGAGTGGGTGCTGCGGGACATCGACCTCCAGATCGCGCCCGGGGAGACGGTGGCGCTCGTCGGGCATACGGGATCGGGCAAGACGACCCTCGCCGCCCTGCTGCTCCGGCTCTACGACGTCCAGCGGGGGCGGGTGCTGGTGGACGGCCTCGACGTCCGCGACTGGCGGGTACCGAACCTGCGCCGCCAGTTCTCCATGGTCCAGCAGGACGTGCATCTCTTCTCGGGCACGGTGCTCGACAACATCCGGCTCGGCGACGAGACCATCACCGAGGAGGACGCGCGCCGGGCGGCCAAGGCCGCCGAGGTGACCGCCTGGGCCCGGAACCTGCCCGACGGGCTCGACACCCAGCTCGGCGAACGCGGCGGCGGCCTCTCGCAGGGCCAGCGGCAACTCGTGGGCATCGCCCGGGCCATGGCGCGCACCTCGCGGGTCCTGGTGCTCGACGAGGCGACCTCCAGCGTGGACACCGAGACCGAGCGCGCCGTCCAGACCGCGCTCGGCCGGGTGATCGAGAACCGGACCAGCCTCGTGATCGCACACCGGCTCTCCACCGTCCGGGGCGCCGACCGCATCGTGGTGCTGCACCGGGGACGGATCCGCGAGACCGGCACCCACGAGGAGCTGCTGGCCGAGGGCGGCATCTACCGCCGGCTCTACGAACTGCAGTTCGCCGAAGAGGCCGTCCTCGCCGCCGGATAATCCGCCGTCGTGTCCGAGCCGCTGACCCTCGACCAGGCCGGGGTCCTGGAGGTGCTGCCGCACCGCGAGCCGTTCCTCTTCGTGCACGGCGTCTCGGACCTCGTGCCGGGGCAGCGCGCGCGGGGCTTCGTGAGCGTGCCGGCCGACCATCCCTACACCTTCGGCCAGCCGCACGTCCCGGCGGGGCTCCTCATCGAGGCGATGGCCCAGCTCGGCGGCATCGCGGTGCTCTACGGCCGGCGCGACGAGAACATCGTGGCGCTCTTCCGCTCGGTGGCCGACTTCAGGATGGAACGGACGGTGGACTTCGGCGAGCGCATCGATCTCTTCGCCGAGGTCGGACGCATCCGGGGACCGTTCGCCGAGGTGACGACGTCGGCGAGCGCCGGGGGGGAGCCGGTCGCCTCCGCCACCCTCGCCTTCGCGCTGCCCCGGGAGTAGCCGGGAACTCTCGCCGGCTCGTGATCCGGTCTCCGAGACCGGAGGGCCCCAAGTGTCGGTTTATATCAGTATTGATATACTATGAGCTCTATAGGTGGATAGACGCTCATTATCGGTGTTTTATGAATATCTCCGTTCACGTGTCGGATCAAGCAGTTTTGCAAGCGCTTGGCCGGCGTCTTGCCCGCCATCGGTTGAACCGGAACCTCACGCAGGCCGCGTTGGCCGCAGAGGCAGGAGTCTCCGCCCTGACCGTGCAGCGCATCGAGCAGGGGCGTTCCTCACAGGCCGCGAACCTCATCCGGATCCTGAGAGCCCTCGGGCTGCTGGACAACCTCGACGCCCTCGTTCCCGAGCCGGCCATCAGCCCGATCCAGCAGGCCCGCATGCGCGGCCGGGTCCGGCAGCGCGCCTCCTCCCGGCCCGGCAGGCCGGAGCCGCCCACCGAATGGTCCTGGGGTGACGAGCCGTGACCGTGGCCACGGTCCGGCTATGGGGAAGAACGATCGGGGCCGTAAGCTGGAGCGACGACCGCGAATCAGCCCAATTCGAGTACGACCCCGCCTTCGTTTCCGGCGGCCCGCAAGTGGCGCCGCTCACCATGCCGCTGTCGGGCGAGATCTACTCGTTTCCGGCGTTGGCTCGCGAGACCTTCCACGGCTTGCCGGGCCTGCTCGCGGACTCGCTCCCCGACCGCTTCGGCACTGCGCTCATCGATGCATGGCTCGCCCGGCAGGGACGCGACCCGGGCGACTTCAACGCCGTCGAACGCCTCTGCCATGTCGGACGGCGCGGCATGGGCGCGCTCGAGTTCCTCCCCGCCCGGGGCCCGGCCGACCGGTCGGCGCCCGTCCATGTCGCAGCGCTCGTCGAGCTCGCCAGCGAGATCCTCACCGGGCGCACGGCTCTCGAAGGCTCCCTGGCGCCGGCCGGCCGCGAGCGGGCCTTGCAGGACTTCCTGCGCGTCGGCACCTCGGCGGGCGGCGCCCGCGCGAAAGCCGTCATCGCCTGGAATCCCGAGACCAATGAGGTTCGCTCGGGGCAGATCAAGGCCGGCGACGGCTTTTCGCACTGGCTGCTCAAGTTCGACGGCGTGGCCGGCAACCGGGACCGGGAACTGGAGGATCCCAAGGGTTACGGGCTGATCGAATACGCGTATCACCTCATGGCGCGGGAGGCCGGCATCCGGATGACCGAGTGCCGGATCCTGCGCGAGACCGGCCGGCATCACTTCATGACCCGGCGTTTCGACCGCACGGACACGGGCGGAAAGGTCCACATGCAGTCCCTCGGGGCGCTGGCCCACTACGAGTTCAACCAGCCGGGCGCGGTTTCGTACGAACAGGCCCTGCGCGTCATCGACCGGCTCGGGCTGGGCAAGGTCGCGGCGGAAGAGCAGTTCCGGCGCATGGCCTTCAACATCACCGCCCGCAACCAGGACGATCACGTCAAGAACATCGCCTTCCTGATGGATCGCTCGGGCCGCTGGCGGCTCTCACCCGCGTTCGACGTCACGTACAGCTACAACCCGAAGGGCCGCTGGACCAGCGCGCACCAGATGACCCTGAACGGCAAGCGCGACGGTTTCGAGTTCGACGACTTCGTGGCCTGCGCCAAGAACGCCAGCCTGAAGCGAGGCCGGGCCGCCGCGATCCTGCGCGACGTCCAGGGGGCCGTGTCACGCTGGCCCGAGTTCGCGGAAGCCGCGGGCGTGCCGGCGCAGTCGGCGCGCAGGATCGGCGCCGTCCATCGCACGGACCTTCTTCCGTAGGCGCCGGGTCCTTTGGGCTAATGAAGGGTCGGCGGCCGGAGGTAGTCGCGTACGGACCAGAGGATGGCGACGAACGGCGGAATCACGGTTCCGGCGGTCGTCCAGGATTCGATCCTGTCGAGCGGCCATTCGGGAACGGCCCACCACAGCGCCAGGTTGAAGGCGAGGGACACGATGGCGGCGACCGCCAGGCACCGCCCCATGAAGCGATTCGCCGGATACCAGAGCTCCGGATCCGACAGGGTGTCTTCCGTCCGGAAGCCGAGGATCCGGTTCGGGGGGATCATGTCCCGGATCAACAGCGTGGCTACCACCAGAACCGCCAGTGGAGCGACGTAGCCGATCAGGACCAGTTTGGTCATGGCTTGCTCGAGGGAACCGGACGATACCCCAGGCGCGACGCAGGCCGGGGAAGCCCCGCTTCCGTCGCCGCGGGGGGGCGCGGCCGGGGCCGTGCTAGGCTGCGGTACGGCGTGTCCGGCGCTCCACGGAGCGTCGGCGCGCACACGAGGCTGATGGTGATTCACGGCAAGTTGGCGTGGTGCGCGGCGTTCCTCGTCCTGCTCCTCGCGGCCGGCTGCGAGGACGCGGGGCCGCCGGTACCGACGACGCCCGCGGTTTCCGACAGCCGCGGGCCGTCGCCGTCGGATGCGCCGTCCCCCCCGTACCGCGGCCAGGTGGTCGTGGAGGGCAGCGGCGCGATGCTGGGGAATGACGCCTTCGTCCTGAACGAGGCAGCGATCACCGGCGACACGCTGACGATCTCGGCGTCCTACAGCGGCGGCTGCCGGGCGCACGCCTTCACCCTCGTGATTGCGGCGTCGTTCGCCGAATCGTCGCCGGTGCAACTCGCCGCCGTCCTCCGGCACCAGGCGAACGGAGACCCGTGCGAAGCGTTCCCTACCGAGACGTACGCCTTCGACCTCGCCCTCGTCAGGACCCGATACCGGGAGGCCTACGGACCGGGGCCGGGCAAGGTGGCGCTGCAGATCGACGGCGTTCCGGCGGACCATCTGGTGTACGAGTTCACCGCGTAGGGACTTGCCGTTCGACCTCGCCATGACGGCTCCTTCGCGTCGCTCTCCGCACCGTCGCGGCGTTGCGGTGGGCTGGCTCGCGGCGGCCGGATTGTCCGTTGCCGTCGCCGCGGGGGCCCAGCCGGACTGGCCCGGCTTCCGCGGCCCGCACCGGGACGGCCGGGTCAACGGCTGGCCGGCGGCGATGGGCGATCCGGGCGGGTGGCCGGAATCGCTGGAGGAGCGGTGGCGGATCCCCGTCGGGCTCGGGCACGCCAGCCCGGTGGTTCAGGGCGGGGCCGTCATCGTGTTCTCCCGCGAGGGCGACGAAGAGGTGCTGCGGGCGCTCCGGCCGGCGACCGGTGAGCAAATCTGGCGCGCTTCCTACCCGGCGCCGTACACGATGAATCCGGCCGCCGTGGGTCACGGTCCCGGCCCAAAAGCGACCCCGGACGTTGCCGCCGGACGGATCTTCACCCTGGGGATCTCCGGAATCCTCGCGGCTTGGGACGCGGGAGACGGCTCCCTGCTCTGGCGACGCCCGCCGGATCCCCGCTTCGGCGGCGCCGACTCACCGCTCTTTGGCGCCGGCAGCTCCCCGGGCGCGTCGCCCGCCGGCGACGTGGTGCTGGTCCACCTCGGGGGGCCGGACAACGGGACGTTCGCGGTGCTGGCCGCCGCGACCGGCGAAACGGTGTGGGAACTCGCCGGCGACGGTCCCGCCTACGTCTCGCCGACGGTCGTGGAGGTGGCCGGCTCCCCGGTGATCCCGACCATGACCGAGGAGCGCATCGTGCTCCTCGCTCCCGCGGACGGCCGGGTTCTCTGGGAGATGCCCTTCACCACCCCCTACGACCAGAACATCGTCAACCCGGTCGTGCTCCCGGACGGCGAGGTCGTGATCTTCGCGGGGCTCGGGAGCCCGACGTTCGCGGTGCGTTTCCGCGAGGCGCCGGACGGCGCGCTCTCTGGGGAAACGGTCTGGGAGGCCGGCGAGAGCCCCTTCTACATGAGCAACCCCGTCCTCGCCGGGGACCGCCTGATCGGGTTCTCCGAGCGCAACAGCGGCCAGTTCGTCGCCATGGACCCCGGGACGGGGGCGGACATCTGGCGATCCCCGCCGCGGCGGGGAGAAAACGCCGCGCTCCTGGTGGCCGGGAGCACAGTCCTCGCACTCACCGACCAGGCCGAGCTCCTCGTCCTGGATCCGGCCGCCGCCGCGTTCGCACCGCTGCGCCGCTACGAGGTGGCTCCCAGTCCGACCTGGGCGCATCCCGTGCCGCTCGGGGACGGCCTCCTCATCAAGGACGAGACCCACCTGACGCGCTGGAATCTTCGTCTCGAATAGCGGACTTCGACCCCAGACCGCTCGATGACGGGGACGGCAGGAGCGCCGGCCAGTTCTCCCGGTGGGGGCCTTCAGACCGGCATCGCCCGCGCAGCGGGCGAAACTCCAGGGCTTCCTTTCGCCGTATGGCGCCCTCGCCAAAAGGGGATGGCGCGGCGACAACTGCGCGCGTTACCTCCGCTTCGCCGTCTTTGTTTCGGGTCTCCGCCACGGGGCGCGATCGCGCCGGGAGTTTCGCGGCCGTTGGCCGCGATGCCGGTGTGAACACCGGCGCGCCTGGTCGGAAGGCCCCACCGGGAGAAACGCCCATGCGCGCGTCCTCCTACGCACCCCGCTGGTGATGAAAATGGCCGAAACGGCTTGGAACGCCGACCTCCGGTCGGCACGGCGGGCCGAAGGCCCGCGGGCGACGCGCCGCTCGTCGTCTTGGGCGACAGAGGTCCGGGAGCGTCCCCTCCGCCCGGTTGCACCGAGAGAGAGAACCGTCCCGCAGGTCGGCGCCGTGCCGTGCGCTGCGCGGTCGCGCAGCGCGTGCCGACCAGAGGTCGGCGTTCCCAGCCGGCGGCACCATCAAGGCGCTCGGCCGACGCGCCGGACTGCATTTTCACAGCAACTGGCCGGCGCTCCTGGCCCCTGTGCTTTTTTCATGCCTGATCACCCCGCGCGGACGCTTCGTCGGACACAACGGACTCGGCCGACGCGCAAGTGGCTAGACTCAGTTCAGTGACTGAGCGAGCGAGGGCGTTCCTGCGGGGGATGGGGAGTCTGTGGGACTTCTACCCGGATCCCCAGCGTTACGACGACCTGATCCCGAAGGGGACGGCGGAGGAGCGCCTCGCCGGACATTGGCAACGCGTCGGGCAGTACATCGCGGGCGCCATGCAGGAGGTCGGTGAAGAAATCACCCACCAGGAAACGGAACCACGACGGAAGCGAGCCAGAAAGAGTTCACCACGCCGTCGAACAGCCCGCGGCGCGCGGTCTTCGGATCGCGCAGTTCCGCGGGCCGCTGCCCCCACCGGCGGCTCTTGAGCGGTACGACCGCCTTCTACCGGGGGCGGCCGAACGCATTCTGCGGATGGCCGAGCAGGAGCAGGCCGCCGGACACCGTTTCGCGAGCGACGCCGTCGGAGTTACGGCCGCCGAGACGAAACGCGGGCAGTCTTTCGGCCTCGTCGCCGCGCTTGCCGCACTGGGCGTGACGGCTTATCTCGGATTTCTGGGGCACGCCTTCGCAGCGAGCGTGGTAGGCGGGACGACGGTCGTCGGGCTTGCCACGGTCTTCGCGATCGGAAGGCGCCGCGCTCCGACGAGTCGGGACGGCCCCGCGTGACCCGCCCCATGACTTTCGTTCGCAGCGCTCACGAGAGATCCGTGGGGTGCCTTGGTAGAAATGCTATCCTTCCTTCTACCTCCGGAGGCGCCCAATGAGTCTGAACATCAAGAGGGAAGAGACCTGCCAGCTCGCCGCGGAACTGGCCGCGCTCACCGGCGAGAACCGGACTGAGGCGATCACCGCCGCATTGCGTGAACGCCTCGAGCGCATCCGGCGGGAGCGGGACGCTGCGGAGTTGATCCGCGAACTCGACTCCATCGGGAAACGCTGTGCCAGCCTGATGGGACCCGGGCCGGGTTCCACGGATCATGGCGACTGGCTCTACGACGAGCGGGGGCTCCCGAAATGATCGTGGACACCTCGGCAGTCGTGGCGATGCTCAACGACGAGCCGGACGCATCGCGCCTCAAGGCCGTTCTGGCGGCGGCAACGGTACGCCGTATGTCGGTGGTGAACGCGCTCGAAGCCACCATGGTCGTGGAGAGTCGGGGCGGCTCCGCGGCAGGCGCGGAATTGGAACGACTGATGAGCCTCGCGCACATCGAACCCGTCCCCGTGACCCTCGAACAATTCGCCGCCGCCCGGTTTGCGTGGCGGCGGTTCGGCAAGGGGAACCACACGGCCGGACTCAACTTCGGGGACTGCTTCGCCTATGCCCTGGCCGACGTGACCCGCGAACCGCTCCTCTTCAAGGGCGACGACTTCGCCCGCACCGACATCAAGGCCGCCTGATCCTCCCGACCGGGAGCGCACGGTGGAGGGGTTACGTCCCCTCGGACCGGCGACGGAGCCGTTCGACGCGGCGCCGGTTCACTCCGAAGTCGTAGATCCCGAGGCGCGACGCGGAGCGGACCTGGATCACTCCCGCCTCGCGGCAGAGCAGGAGTTCGAGGTCGTCCACGAAGCCGATCCGGGTCCGGCAGCGCGCATGCAGGTAGCGGTCGGTGGCGGTAAGGACGCGCGTCCGCCGGGTGTCCGCCACGAGGCGTTTCACGCGGGCGAAGGCGGCGTCCGGATCCCCCGAGAATTCAACTGGTGCGATCCGGTGGCGGCGTAGCCCGTCGTCGCGGCTGCACACACAGTTCCAGCGGGCTCGGCATGGCGGCAGGGAATCGGGCACGGGGGTCGCTGGACTATCCGGTGCCATCCGGGATGGAGTTCGTGAGGCAGGGCTGAATCAGTTCGCGAGTTTCGCGGCCTCTGGCCGCGATGCCGGTCTGGAGACCGGCGCTCCCAGGCACGACTCCAGCGCGTCGGCGGCGCGGTGGATGTCCCGGGGCGTCGTCCAGCCGAGGTGGCCCAGCCGCAGAATCTTCCCCGCGTACTGTCCGAATCCGCCCGCCAGAACGACTCCGTGACGCTCCTGAAGGGTTCGCGTCAGTTCCGGCCAGGCGACTCCCGGCGGCAACCAGGCGGCCGTGACCGTGTTGGTGGCGTTTTCTTCGTCCACGACCAGGTGGAGTCCCATCTGCTGGAGCCGGCTGCGGGCCGCCGCCGCGGCCTCCGCGTGCCGGCGGTATACCGCGTCCCGCCCCTCGCGGAGCATCAGGCGGAGGCCGGCCTCCATCGCGAACAGGACGGGAACCGCGGGGGTGAAGGGCATGGAGCCGCGCGCCAGCGCGTCGCGGTAGCGCGCAAAGCTCCAGTAGTAGCGGGGGAGGCCCGCGCCCCGCTCCGCCGCGATGGCGCGTTCCGAGGTCCAGACCATCGCCATTCCGGGCGGCAGGCCCCACGCCTTCTGGGAAGCCGTGAACACCGCGTCGCACGAATCCACCGCCAGCGGCATCGCGCCGAGGCTGGACACCGCGTCCACCAGCACCAGCGCGTCGCTCTCCTCCCGGACGACCCGGATCAGCTCGGGGAGCGGATGCAGGGCGCCGGTCGAGGTCTCGGAATGCGTGAGGAGCACCGCCCGCGTTCCGGAGCGGGTCCGGAGCGCCACCCGAAGCCGCTCGGGCGCCGCCGCCTTCCCCCACGGCGTGTCGAGGCTCGTCGTTGCGAGCCCGAACGCCGCCGCCACCCCGAGGAAGCGCTCGGCGAACTGACCACCGCCAGTCCCGAGCACCGGATCGCCCGGCGACAGGAGGTTGGCCAGCGTCGCTTCCATGGCGCCCGTCCCGGACGCGGTGAGAAGGACCGGTTGGCGCTCGGTGCCGAGGTAGTCGCAAAAGCCCTCGGCGATCCGGCCCAGCAGCGCGCGGGCCTCGGGTCCCCGATACGAAATCAGCGGCTGCGCCATCGCCGCGGCGACCTCCGGGTGCAGCGGCGTCGGACCGGGGGTGTGGAGACCCGCGGGGATCGGCGCGCCTGCCGTCACATCGTGAGGATCGCGGCGATGCTGACGATGGAGCGGAAGAAGTGCCCCAGGCGCAGGTTCTCGTTCGGGCTGTGCTGGTTGTTGTCGTGGTTCACCGTGGGAACCATCAGCGCCGGAACGCCGAGCGCCTCCACGAAGGGCGCGATCGGGACGGTTCCGCCGCTCGTGCGCTTCCGCACCGGCTCCTCTCCCCAGATCTCCGTCAGGCTGCCGATGAGCCGCGCCGCGACCGGATGGTCGAGCGGCGTGCGGAAGGCGTTCGTCCCCGCGCTGCGGGTCAGGCGCAGAAGCCGCGGATGCTCCCGCCGCTCGGCGTCGGTCGGGTCCCGGTCCAGAAGGAACCAGCCCTCGGCCGCGATGAAGTCGCGGACCTTGCGGAACATCGCGTCCGCCGGCGTTTCCGCGACCAGGCGCACGTCGATCGCCGCGGTGGCGGTCGCCGGGACGATCGTGCGGGCGTCGCCCCCCACCCACGCGCTCGCGAGGCCGCGCACGTTCAGCGAGGGAAACTGGAGGGCCTCCTGGAGGGAGCCTCCCACCCGGTCGGCCTCCGCGAAACCGAGCGAAGACATCATGGCCGGCAGGTCGTCCGGGACCGCCGCCAGCGCGCGGCGCTCTTCCTCGGTGAATTCGATGCCGTCGTAGAACCCCGGGATCACGACCCGGCCGCCCTCGTCCTTCATCGAGGCGATGAGCTGCGCGAGCCGGACCGCCGGGTTCGGCGCCCAGTTTCCGTAGTGGCCGCTGTGCAGCGGAACGCGCGGTCCGTAGACCACCAGTTCGAGGGTCAGGATGCCGCGCGCGCCGAAGCTGACCGTGGGCCGGCCACTCTGATGGAGCGGGCCGTCGAGGATGAGCATCGCGTCGGCGGCGAACCGGGTCCCGTAGCGGGCGATCGCGGGAACGAGATTCGGAGACCCCGCTTCCTCCTCGCCGTCGAGGATCAGCTTGAGGTTGCTGGTGACCGTGACGCCCGATGCGTCGAGCGCGTCGAGGGCGGCGAGCAGAGCGAAGATCGGGGCGGTGTCGTCGGCGACGGAGCGGGCGTAGATCCGGTCGTCGGGGCGGAACACCTCGCTGGCGTGCAGGTCGAGGAGACCCGCTCCGTCGGCCAGGCTGCCTTCACGCAGGATCGGCTCGAAGGGATGCTCCTGTTGCCACCGGGACGGATCCACCGGCTGGCCGTCGTAGTGGAAGTAGATGAGCAGGGTGCGGTCGGCGCCGGCGGCCGGGCGCTCGCCGAAGACGAGAGGATTGCCGTCCGTCTCGAGGAGTTCGGCCTCGAAGCCGCGCCGCTCGAGCGCGGCCTCCAGAAACTCCGCCTTTCGCCGGATGTTCACCGCGTCGGCCGCCACCGACGGAATGGAGACCGCCTCCACCAGCTCGCTCACGAGCGCCCGCTGCGCCCCGTCCACGTAGCGCTCGACCGTCGTGCGCAGGTCCTGCGCCCAAGCCGGCGCGGCAAGCGCCAGACCGGCGGCCAAGAAGGCCGCCCGGGACACGCGCCGGCTCACTGGGGCCGGTCCTCGCTCCATACCCGGTCGTCCGCTTCTTCCTCTCCGAACTCGCGCAGCAGCGGCAGGTCCACGTCGAACTCGTAGATGCTGTCGGAAGTGGCGACCGCCAGCGTGCGGCTGTCGTTGAGCGCCACCCCGACCAGGGGCGGGGCGCTGACGACTCGCCGGGCCCCCGTGGGGGTGAACAGGAACAGGCCGGCGTCGCCGGCGAGGCCCTCCGCGACGAAACAGCGGTCCCGGTCGTCGAAGGCGATCCCCTGGGGCCTACCGAAGCCGGAATGCACCCGGCAGGGAGCGCCATCGGGGCGGAACTCGACGATCTGGTCGCGGGACGAGAGCGTCGGACCGGAAACGAAGAGGTAGCCGTACGAGTTGAACGCCAGGTGATAGGCCGAGACCGACGCCCGCAGGTGCGAGAACACGCTGACGTCGCTCTCGGCGTCGATCCGGTAGAGGGTTCCGTCCCGGTCGCCGATCACCATCTCTCCCGTGGGAGAAAACCCGATGCCCGTCGCGCAGCCGAGATTCTCGGCGAGCACATGGAACACCCCGTCGTCGCCCATCCGGTACACGCATCCGTCCTCGCGTGAGGATACGTAGAGGGTGTCGTCGGGACCCCACGCGAGACCGGTCGGGTTCACGATGCCGTCACCCATCGGCTCGGGCTCCCCGTCGTCGGTCAACCGATAGATCGGATGGGGAACCTTCTCGCCGCGCCGGCCGCTCACCGTCGAGTAGAGGTTGCCGCGGGGGTCGTACACGGGGTTCGCGACGATGTGGAGGTCCTCGGCGAAGAGGCGGCCGATGGTCACGGGATGCGGCTCGGTCTCCCGGTCGTTCAGGCACACGCGGACTTCGTCGCCGGCGCCGTCGGGCACCCGGACCCCGAGTCGGGTCGAAGAGACCCGGTACAGGTGCGCCTCCTCGTCCCCGAAGAACACCCTCAGACGCGGAGCCTGGTCCACCATGAAACCACGGCCTCCAATGTCCAGCCGTCCCCCCGGAACGGCGTAGTGCGGCCAGACCCGCTCGATGGCAAGCCGGGGCCGCTTCGACCGCTGGGCGCGTCGCACGGGAGGACGAGCGCGGGCGGACATTCACGGCAGATTAGCAGCCCGAAGCGGCTCGGGAACGGGGCGTCCGAGAGCTCTTCCGTTCCGCAACACCCCCGATACCTGACCGTCGCCCCCTTCCCGAACCGCGCCGGCGCAAAGCGCCGGGCATCGAAACACCCGCCGCCGTCACCCGGCTTCCGCGTGGCAAGGCAAACGGCTCCGCAGCCCGCGGCGGCGAGTTCCGATGCGGGGTTGTTGTTTTGTGAAAGGGGGGCCAGCCTCCCTTTCACACTTTCCCCCCGGTATCGGCCGAAGCGGCTCGGGAAGAGGGCGTTCGAGAGATCTTCCGTTCGCCGACCGTCCCCGTGGCACAAGCCCAGCCGGGCGCTCGGACCCGGCGCTCCGAAGGTAGGATCGGGCGCCTTTCCGGCGCGACATGCCCAACGACAAGACTGCGAGCCGCCACCCGCGTCCCGCCGCCCCGCGCATCGCCGTGATCGGAGGTTCGAGCGCGCCCCCCGAGGTGCTCGGCGCGGCGGAGGCGGTGGGGCGGGAGCTGGCGCGCGCCGGCGTCGAACTCGTCTGCGGAGGCCTGGGCGGGGTGATGGAGGCTGCCTGCCGGGGCGCCCGCGAGGCCGGCGGCTTCACGATCGGCATTCTCCCGGGGGAGGACCGGCGGGAAGCCAACCCCTGGGTGACGTGCGCCATCCCGACTGGCCTCGGACACTTCCGCAACTTCCTGGTCGTCCGGGCGGCGGACGGGGTGATCGCGCTGCCGGGCGCGAGCGGCACGCTCTCGGAAGCCGCCATGGCGATCACCCTGGGAAAGCGGGTGGTGGCCGTACCCGGAAACGCGAAGGAGTGGAGCGTTCCGGGTGCGGCTCCCGCGGGTTCCGCCGCCGAGGCCGTCCGCCTCGTGTTGGCGGATGGTTGAGCGCCGGTGAGCGGGTTCGAGGCGCTCCTCGCCGCCGTCCGCGCCCGCCGGGAGGCCGGGGCCCGCCGGATCGGCCGCCTCTTCGGGCCGGCGCGGCTGGCCGTGGCGGCAGCCTGGGCCCGGGAGTCCGACCGGCCCCTCGTGTTCCTGACGGCGCACGACCGGGATCTGCTGACCGGCGCCGCCGACCTCGAGGTGCTGCTGGCGGCGCTCGGCGAAACGCGTCCCGTACTGCGCCTTCCCGGTCCCGCGGTGAACCCCTACGCGGGGGTGGCGCCGCACGCCGAGGTGTTGGCCCTTCGCGCCACGGCGCTTTCCGCCCTCGCGGCAAGCGGGGACCCGCCCCTGGTCATCGCGTCCGCGGCCGGAGCGCTCCGCCGCACGGCCGGACCGGAACGTCTCCGGAACGCGGCAGTCCACATCCGGCAGGGAACCGATGCCTCCCCCGCCGGCATCGCGGCCGGGCTCACGGCGGCCGGTTATCGCTACGAGGACCCGGTGAGCGGGCCGGGGGACTTCGCCCGCCGCGGGGGTATCGTGGACTTCTTTCCCGTGGACCGGGAACTGCCCGTCCGCATCGAGTTCGGCTTCGAGGGGATCGAGAGCATCCGCGAGTTCGAAGTGGACACCCAGCGCGCGGGCGACCACCTCGCGCGGCCGGAGGCCGTGTCCGTGCCGCCATCGTGGGAGTGGATCGGCGCCGAGCTGGACGAAGGACCGCATCCCGCGTTCCGGCTTCCCGGTTCCCCCGGGTTCGAGAGCGGCTTCGACGCCTACCTCGAGGGCGCCGAGGTGATCGTGGACGAACCGGACCGCTTCTGGGACGCCGCCGAAGCCGAAACGGCGCGCGTGGTGGACGCCCGGCTCGCCGCCAGGGAGTTCCGGGCGCGCGCCGCCGCCCCGCCGGAGCGGCTCCTGGTCTCCATCGAGGCGTTCCGGCAGCGGCTCGACGGGCCCCCGCCGGCCGGAGCCGTCGAACTGCGGGAACTGGAGGCCGCGGGTCCGGCGGCCGCCGGCAGTCAGGACCTGCCTGCCCGGCCCACCGACTCCTTCCGGGACCGGACCGGTGAGTTCCTGCATTCGCTGAAGGCGGCCGGAGACCCGCGGCGCACCGTGCACGTCTTCGTTCCCGGGGCTCCCGCCGCCGAGCGGTTCGCGTCCCGCGCGCGGGAGGCCGGCGCGCGCGTTCGCGACGGCGGCGTGTCGATGCCGGAGGAGACGCCGGGCGCCCTGCCGGCGCCGCCGCGGGTCTTCGTCCACGCCGGGCGGCTGAGCGCCGGGTTCGAGCTGCCGGAGCTTCACCTCCAGGTGATCAGCGGAGCGGCCATGGTGGCGGCGCCGCCGCGCACCCCCCGGCGCCGCGCCCGCTCCGGCAGTTTCCTCTCGGATTTCCGCGACCTGAAACCCGGCGATCCGGTCGTCCACACCGACCACGGGGTGGGCCGCTTCATCCGGATGACGCGCCTCGGGGAAGAGGAGAACGCGCCGGAGCTGGTCGAAATCCACTACGCGAAGGGAGGAAAGCTCTTCCTACCGGTGGACCGGCTGGACCTGCTCGAGAAGTACTCGGCGGGATCGGCGGCCGGAGCCCCGCCGCTCGACCGGCTGGGGGGCACGAGCTGGGTCCGGCGGCGGAAGCGCGTCGCGAAGGCCATGCGCGACATCGCGGGCGAGCTCATCCGGCTCTACGCGGCGCGCCGGAGGATCGCCGGCTACGCGTTCTCCCGCGACACCCCCGGGCTGGAGGAGTTCGAGGACGCCTTCGAATGGACCGAGACCGAGGATCAGGCGCGGGCGATCCGCGACGTGTTCGAGGACATGGAGTCGGAAGTGCCGATGGACCGGCTGCTGGCGGGCGACGTCGGCTTCGGGAAGACGGAAGTGGCGCTCCGGGCCGCGTTCAAGGCGGCGATGGAGGGGAAGCAGGTCGCCATCCTGGTGCCGACCACGGTGCTGGCCGCGCAGCACGCGCGGGTCTTCGAAGCGCGGTTCGCCGCCTTTCCGATCCGGGTGGCGCTCCTCTCCCGGTTCCGCACTCCCAAGCAGCAGAAACAGATCGTCGCCGGGGTTCGCGACGGAACGGTGGACATCGTCATCGGCACTCACCGCCTGCTGTCGAAAGACGTGGCTTTTCGCGATCTGGGACTGCTGATCGTGGACGAGGAACAGCGTTTCGGGGTATCCGCCAAGGAGCGGCTGAAGGCGATGGCGCCCCAGGTGGACCACCTGGCGATGACCGCGACGCCGATTCCGCGCACCCTCAACATGTCGCTCTCCGGCATCCGCGACATGTCGGTGATCGAGACGGCGCCCCGGGACCGGATGGCTATCCAGACCCACGTCCTGCCCTTCGATCCGGACCGGATCGCGGAAGCCGTCCGGCACGAACTCGCGCGCCGGGGCCAGGTCTATTTCGTGCACAACCGGGTCCGCTCGCTGCCGGCGATGGCGAAGCTCCTCGACCGGCTGGTCCCGGAGGCCCGCGTCCTGATCGCCCACGGGCAGATGCGCGAGGCCGCGCTGGAGCGCACCCTGATCCGCTTCCAGGAGCACGAGGCCGACATCCTGCTCACGACCACCATCATCGAGAACGGCATCGATCTGCCGCGGGTCAACACGCTGCTCGTGAACCGGGCGGACGCGTTCGGGCTCGCCCAGCTCTACCAGATCCGGGGCCGCGTGGGGCGGTCCTCGCGGCGCGCCTATGCCTATCTGCTCGTGCCCCAGGGAGCGCCGCTGGCGGATACCGCGCAGCCGCGCCTCGCCGCGCTGAGGGAGTTCAGCGAACTGGGCGCCGGGTTCCGGATCGCGGCGCTGGACATGGAACTGCGGGGCGCCGGCAACCTGCTGGGCGCCGCCCAGCACGGCCACCTGGAAGCGGTAGGGTTCGACCTCTACTACCGGCTCCTCGAGGAAGCGGTCGCCGAGGCCCGCGGCGACCGTCCCCGGTCCCGCTGCGCCATGAACCTTCGCTTCCAGTTCCGCATCCCCGGAGACTGGCTGGAGGACGTCCGGCGCCGCATGTGGCTCTACAAGCGGTGCTCCTCCGCCGCCGACCTGGACACCCTGGACCGGCTCCGCGACGAAGTGCGCGACCGGTTCGGGGCCCTGCCGCCGGAAGTGGAACTCCTCTTCCAGCACGTGCGCCTCCGCATCCGGGCCGAAGCGCTCGGCTACACGGCGGTGATCCGGGAGGGCGATGCGCTCCGCTTCGAATCGGACGCGAAGGACCGTTCCTTCCGCTCTCCCCTCGCCCCGGGAGCGGGGCCGGCGGAGGTGCTCGGGTCGCTCCAGATGGCCCTTTCGGCCCTGGAGGCCGTCGCTCTCGGCCGGGAACCCGAGGGTCCACCTGACCGGAGGGCGACTCTGTCGTGATCCGGTTCCCCGCCGCGGCGATCCTCCTGCTGGCGCTCGCCGGCGCGAGCTGCGGCAACCTTTCCGAGGACGCGGACCTCGTGGTCGTCTCGGTGGGCGGGCGGGAGGTGACCCGGGGCGCCCTCGACCGGTTCATCGCTTCCCGGACGGGGCTCGGCACCACGCTCGACGCTCCCCTGCTCAGCGCCCTCGTCGAAGAGCTGGTCCGGGAGCAACTCCTGGTGATCGCCGCGGAGGAAGAAGGCGTCGAGGTCTCCTTGGTCCAACTGCTCGAGGAGACCTCCGCCCTGCGGCGCGGGCCGGGTCCGGACGTCATCCGGACCGACGGCGGGACCGTCGCGCCGGAGACCTCCCCCGGCGAGACGGAGGGGCCGGACGACGACTGGTTGCGCTCGCAGGTGAGGGACCGGCTCATGGTGGACCGGCTCATGGACACGGTCGTGCTGGCCGGCGTCGAGGCTACGGACGAAGCCCTGCAACTGGAGTTCGAGGCGAACCGGGCCTTCTACGCGCGTCCCGAAACCGTCACCCTCTCGGAACGGCGGTTCGAAGACCGGGACAGTGCGCAGGCCGCCGCGCAGCTCCTCCGTCAGGAACGCCGGTCCAGCGAGGATGAGGAAGCCGGCGACCCCTTCCTGCCGGTCGGCACGTTCCGGCGCGGCGAACTGCCGGACGCCGTGGACGAGGCCGTCTTCGTCCTCGATCCCGGGGAGACCACCGACGCGGTCGAGACCACGGCGGGGTTCCGGATCTTCCGGGTGGACCAGAAGCTTCCCGCCGCATCGCTCGAGTTCGAAGAGGTGCAGGACGTGGTCCGGCTCACGGTTCTCCGCCAGGAGGCCGACGCCCGGGTCCAGGCCCTGCTCGAGGACCTCCAGAACCGCCATCGCATCCTCATTCACACCGACAACCTGGCGTTCCCCTACGTCGGGGTGCTCCCCAGGGCGGAGTGACTTTCGTCCCGGCCCGGAACGCCGGTCTCCAGACCGGCGGTCCTGACACCGCACTAGAATGCGAGGTCCGGTCATGACGCGCTTCCTCTTCCGCAGCGGACTCGCCGCCGCCCTGTGCCTGGCCGGTGTCGCCGCGCCCGCGCAGGACAACCCGCCGGGTGGCGCCGAAGTGGTGGATCGCGTCGTCGCCCTCGTCAACGGGGACATGATCACGCTCAGCGAGCTGGAGCGGCAGGTCGTCATTCAGGCGGAGCGTCTCGGTGTCCCCGACGATCCCGAGGTCCAGGCCACCTTCCGGAGATCGGTCCTCGAGGGGATGGTGGACAACACGCTGATCCTGCAGGTCGCCGACCAGCGCGGCCTTCGGGTTCCCGACCGGTATTTCGACGAGTGGAAGGAAGCGACCATCAAGGAGATGAACCTCCCCGACGAGGCGGAATTCATCCGGCAGGTGGAGCTTCAGGGATCGAACATCGAAGAGCTGAAGAAGCAGTTCCTCGAGGGTGTTCTCATCCAGGAGATTCGCCGCCAGGACATCGAGGAGCGGGTCCAGATCAGCGAACCGGAAATCGAGCAGCGCTACCGCGAGAACGTGGACGAGTTCATTCGCCCGCCGCAGGTACGGCTGCGCGAGCTGGTCATCCACGTCAGCGAGGCCGGCGAAGCGGAGGCGCAGGGACGCCTCGCGGAGGCCCGGCGCCTGATCGCAGCGGGCACCGACTTCGGGGAGGTGGCGAAGGTGCGGTCGGAGTCCGGCTCGGCGGAGAGCGGCGGGGACCTCGGTCTCTTCCTGGTCAGGGAACTGGACGAATCCTTCCGCTCGGTGGTGGAGGAGCTGGAAACCGGGGCGGTGTCCGAACCGATCCGGATCGGCGAGTCCCTCTACCTGCTGAAGGTGGACGAGCGGACCGAAGAGTCCACGACCCCGCTGGATGACGTGCGAAACCAGATCGCCGAGTCGCTCTACAGCGAGAAGATGGCGGCCGAAATGGAGAACTTCGTCCGCAATCTCAGGGAGCACTCCATCGTCGAGATCCGCCTCGACGAAACCGGCCCCACGACCGAACCCCCCTCCCGGTAGCACCAAGGCGCGGCGGCGTCCGTCAGCACCAGGAGCGCCGGCCTTCAGGCCGGCATCGCCCGCACAGCGGGCGAAACTCCCCCGGCTATTCCGCTACACGGCGCCGAGCCCCAACGGGGATAGCGGAACGCCGTCCCCGCTTGACACTTGGGGCGAGTCCACTGGGTGCATGTGGTCAGGGGAGTTTCGCGGCCTGCGGCCGCGATGCCGGTGTGAACACCGGCGCTCCTGGCACGTATGGGGGGAGCGCCTCACCCGCCCCGGGTGTGCATCTCGAGGTGGGGATCCTTGCGGAGGTCCCCGGCGGCAACGAGCGGCGTGCGCTGGTCGAGCGCCGCCCGCTCCTCGGCGCCCCGATCGGTCCGCCCCGACCAGGTGGAAGCGATCAACGCCTCCATCTCGGCGGCGGTCGCTCCGGCCCGGAGCGGGGCCCTCAGGTCGAGCCCTTCAGGCGCATAGAGACACCGGAACCACCGGCCGTCCGCGGTGACGCGGCTGCGGTCACAGGCGTGGCAGAACGGTTCGGAGACCGAGGCGATGATGCCGAAGACCCGGCCGTCGGGAATCCGGTAGCGGCGGGCCGGCGCGGTGGGGTCTACCGCGGGAACCGCTTCGACGCCTCCGTAGCGGTCCGCCATCGCCGCGCGGATGGCGTCCGCTTCGAACACCAGGTCCGGACGCCAGCCGGTGGCGCCCCCGACGTCCATGTATTCGATGAAGCGGATCTCACCGCGCTGCTCGGAGGCGAACTCGAAGAGGTCCACCAGCTCGTCGTCGTTGAACCCCCGGATCACTACGGTGTCCAGCTTCAGCGGCCGCAGCCCCGCCGTATTCGCCGCGGCGATCCCGTCCCGGACCGCGTCCAGCCCGTCCCGCCGGGTGAGCGAGCGGAACCGGTCCGGCCGCAGCGTGTCGAGGCTGACCGTGATCCGGTGCAGCCCGGCTTCCTGGAGCGCCTCCGCCTGGCCGGCGAGGAGAATCCCGTTGGTGGTCAGGGCCACGTCCTCGATTCCCGGGACGACCGACACCAGCCGGATCAGCTCGGGCAGGTGGCGGCGGATCAGCGGCTCCCCGCCGGTGATCCGGAGCTTTTGCACCCCGAGCGCCGCGAACCGCTCGACGACGAACGCCGTCTCGTCGAAGCTGAGCAGGTCCTTGCGGGGCAGCCACACGTACTCCTCCTCCGGCATGCAGTACTGGCAGCGGAGGTTGCACCGGTCGGTGACCGAGAGGCGCAGGCTCCCGAGCGGGCGCCGGAATCGGTCGAGAACGGGGGTGGAGTCGGAGGGCAAGGGGGAGAGCAGCCTACTACCCCGGCCGGCATGGCGGCCGGCACGCCTTCATTCGACGGCGAGCAACTCGACCTCGAAGAGCAGCGTTGCGTAGGCCGGAATCCGGGGCGGGCGGCCGGCGGCGCCGTAGGCCAGGTCATGGGGAATCACGATCCGCCGCTTCCCGTTCACGCGCATTCCCACGATGCCCAGATCCCATCCGGGGATCACCTCACCGACCCCCAGGGTGAACTCGAAGGGATCGTCGGCGGTCGTGGCATCGAAGGAAGCTCCCTTGTTCTCCGGGGCCAACAAGTCGTAGAGCCACCCCTGATAGGCCATCTGCAGCGAGCGTCCGTTCGTCGCTTCGGCGCCGTCACCCATCGCCAGATCGGTGTGTCCGAAGGCGGCCTCCGCTCCGGCCACGAGTTCCACCTCGAAGAGCAGGGTGGCGTTTCCGGGAACGACGGTCGTCCCCCGGGCGCCGAAACCGAGGTCGGGCGGCACGACGATCCGGCGGACCCCTCCCACCCGCATCCCCTCCACGCCCCGGTCAATCCCGGGGATGACCTGTCCGACGCCCAGTCGGAACGGGAACGGTTCCGCGTTGGGGTTCGAGGCGATCTCGCGGCCCCGATTGCCGGAGGCCGCCGGGTCGTAGAGCCAGCCGGTGTATTCGATCGCGAGCAGCCAGCCTTCCTGCACCTCGGGACCCTCGCCCTCCGTGAGGTCGGTGAACCCGAAGGGCACCGCGAGCGGCGGGGCCGGCTCCGGCGGTTCGGGCGTCGTGGGCGTGGTGCCGTCGCCGCCGCAGCCCGCGAGGGCGCCGGCGGCGCCCAGGATCGCCCCGCGAAGGAGTCGCAGCCGCGAGGAACCTGTCACCTTCCGTGTCCCTCAGCGCGCCAGAAAAATGCCGGGGCGCGCGCCCGTGACAGCGCCGTCCGCGAACACGGTCTCGCCCCCGACCAGGACCCGGTGGATCCCGACCGAGAGCTCGTGGGGCGCCTCGGGAGTGGCCCGGTCGGAAACCGTCTCCGGGTCGAAGAGGACGAGGTCCGCGACCATCCCGGGAGCGATCCGGCCCCGGTCGGGGAACCCCATGTGATCGGCGGCGAGCGAGGTCATCCGCCGGACCGCCTCTTCGAGGCTCAGGATTCCCCGCTCGCGCACGAACTGGCGAATCGCCCGCGGAAACGAGCCGAAACCGCGGGGATGCGCGCCGAAGAGCTCCCCATCGGTACAGAGGTTGGCGTGCTCCCACGCGAAGAGGGCGGCGATGTCGTCCTCGGCCATGCTGGTCGCAATCACCGTTTCGACGCGGGTTCCGGGCTCGAAATCCGGAGCGGCGCGCATCGCCTCCGCCCGCTGGATCAGCTCCAGAAGGGTGACGGCGGGCTCCTCCCCGCGTTCCTCCGCGATGCTCGCGAGGGTGCGGCCGGCATAGGCGGGCTCCGGCGCATAGGTCGGAATCAGGATTTCCTCGGGCAGGGCCATCTGGGAGACCACGAACCGGGACTCCTCGAGGTCGGTGAAGTCCCGCTCCGGGAACATGACGGTGAGCGTGGACAGCCAGTACGGGTAGGGATAGACGTCCAGCGTGATGTCCACACCCTGGGCGCGCGCCTCGTCCAACCGCCCGAGGAGCCGCCGGGTTTCGCCCCAGTGGCTCCGGAGCGCGAGCTTCGCGTGGGTCAGTTTCACCGGCATCCCGGTCTCGGCGCCGATCCGGATGATCTCCTCCACCGCTTCCCAGAACCAGCGGTCCTCGCTCCGCAGGTGGCTGATGTAGCGGCCGCCGGCGGCCGCCGCAACGTGGGCAAGCTCCAGCACCTCCTCGGTCGCCGAGTAGATGCCGGGGTCGTACTCGAGCCCGGTGCTCAGGCCCAGCGCTCCCGCGGCGAGGTCCGCTTCCAGCAGGCGCGCCATCGCGGCGACCTCCTCCGCGGTGGCCTCGCGGCGGAAGCCGGCGCCGAGCACGAGGGCGCGATAGGTGTTGTGCCCGCCGAAGCTCGCGACGTTCACGGTCGCCGGCGACGTTTCGAGCCGGCTCCGGAAATCGGCGAGCGGGTGAGGCGATCCCCCGTCCTGGCCGACCACCACGGTCGTGATGCCCTGGCTCACCGCCGCGGTGGCGTCCAGCCTCTCGAGGAGATCGAAATCGGCGTGGCTGTGGGTGTCGATGAACCCCGGCGCCAGTACCAGGCCTTCCGCATCGAGCAGGGTGTCTCCGGATAGCGGCCCGATGTCCGCACCCACCGCGGCGATGCGCCCCTCCACGATCCGGATCGTGCCGGCAAAACCCGGCGTTCCGGCGCCATCCACGATGCGGGCGTTCGTGATGGCGAGCCCCGGGGGTCCGCCGGGCTCGCATCCGGCAAGGGCCAATGCCAGCCATGCCAGCAACAACGCGCGAGCCCGCTCCGGACGGATCATGCTACGTCTCCGACCCCGTCAGGGACGGTACCAGAGAATCCGGCGCTCCGCGGCCGGGAGGGCAGCACCATCCGCGCGGGTTTCGCGCTGACGCGCGATGCCGGCCGGAGGCCCCCACCGGGAGAAACGTCTATGCGCGCGTCCTCCTACGCACCCCGCTGGTCATGAAAATGGCGGAAACGGCTTGGAACGCCGACCTCTGGTCGGCACAGCGGGCCGAAGGCCCGCGGGCGACGCGCCGCTATTCGCCTTGGGCGACAGAGGTCCGGAAGCCTCTCCTCCGCCCGGTTGCACCGAGAGAGAACCATCCCGCCGGTCGGCTCCGTGCCGTGCGCTGCGCGGTCGCGCAGCGCGTGCCGACCGGAGGTCGGCGTTCCAAGCCGGCGGCGCCACCGAGGTGCTCGGCCGACCCGCCGGATTGCATTTTCACAGCAACTGGCCGGCGCTCCTGGGCGCTCCCCTATCCGATGAGGGCTTCGAGGCGGGCCGCCAGGTTGGCCTTCGACTGCACTCCCACGATCTGGCCGACGACCTCTCCCTTCTGGAAGAAGAGCAGCGTCGGAATGGAGCGGACCCGGAACTTCTCGGCGATCCGGGGTTCGTCGTCGACGTTCACCTTGCCGACCACCGCCCGGCCGTCGAAATCCTCGGCCAGTTCCGAGATCGCCGGGGCGATCATCCGGCAGGGGCCGCACCACTCGGCCCAGAAGTCCACGAGGCTTGGCTGGTCGCCGCCCACCGTCTGGTCGAAATTGTCGCTTGTCAGTTCCAGCGCCTTGCCATCGGTCATACTTGGCTTTACTCCGGGGAATGGGTCCGCCGCTGGCGGTGTCAGGGATCGGTTTTCATTCTAGCCGGTGAGGTTTCGCCCGCCGCCTTGGGCGATACTAGGGCGGACAGGCGTTATGTCGCATCACCATCATCACGACGCGCTGGCCCCTGCACACGGTGGGAAAGTGCCTTCGCGGTGGGCGTTGGGCGGCGCCCTGATCTGCACGCTGACGATCGCGGTCGCGGAGTTCGTGGGAGGCATCCTGGCGAACAGCCTTGCCCTCCAGGGCGACGCCGGACACATGCTGAGCGACGCGGCCGCACTTGGCGTTTCGTTTCTGGCAGCCTGGCTGGCCACCCGGCCGATGACGGCCCGTCGCACGTTCGGATTCCACCGGGCCGAGGTGCTGGCGGCGCTGCTGAACTCGGTGTTCCTGCTGGGTATCGCCGGCTGGGTCGGGGTTCGCGCCATCGGCCGGCTGGGCCATCCGGTGGAGGTGGCCGCGGTGCCGGTGCTGATCATCGCGATCATCGGCCTGATCGTGAACCTCGTGGCGTTGAAGATCCTGGGCCACCACCAGCACAGCAACCTGAACATCCGGGGCGCTTTCCTGCACGTGCTCGGGGACACGCTCGGATCCGCCGGGGTCATCGTCTCGGCCATCGTCATCCACTTCACCGGCTGGACGACGGTGGATTCCCTCGCTTCGCTCGGAATTGCCGGTCTCCTCGTGCTCTCGGGAGTGCGGCTGCTGCGCGACAGCGTTTCGGTGCTGATGCTCGCCACCCCGGCCAACGTGGACGGGGAGGCGGTGCGTTCCGGCCTGCTTTCCCTGCCGGGCGTCCTCGGGATTCACGACCTGCATATCTGGACGGTCAACAGCGGCTTCGTTTCGCTCACCTGCCACGCCGACATCGAGGCCGACACCCCGACGGACGCCCTTCTCAGAAGCGCGACCCAACTCCTGCGCGAGCGTTTCGGCATCCGCCACGTGACGATCCAGCCGGAGGTCACCCGGGTCCACGGAGACGCCGATTCGTGCCAGATCCTCGCGACCTGACGGTGAGGCTGTCCCTCGTCGCCAGCCTGGCGGCGCTGCTGGGCGCCGCGTCCGGCGAGGGGGCGCAGATGAGCGCCCTGCGCTATCCCGCGGTGGCGGGGGGGCAGATCCGGGTCGAGAACTACCTGGTGCCTCGCGTGACCTCGTGGCCGGCGTACCCGAGCTGGTCGCCCGACGGGACGGAGATCGCGTTCGCCCTCGACGGCCGTCTCTGGGTGATGCCCGCCGCGGGCGGGGAGGCCCGCCAGTTGACCGGCGGACCGGAGGATGCGGAACCGGCCTACGACTTCGAGCCGGACTGGTCGTTCGACGGGCGGTTCGTGGTGTTTTCCCGCGACACGGACGGCAACCTCGACATCTGGCGCGTGGAGCGCGCGGGAGGGGTCCCCGAGCGCCTGACGCGCCATCCCGCGATGGACTTTCACCCGCGGGCCGCGGCCGGCGGGGCAGTCGTCTATTCCGCGGCGGCGTCCGGCAGCTTCGACATTCGGATGGCCGGCCCCGACGGATCGGACACGCTGGTCTGGGGCGGCGACTCCAACGAGATCCAGCCCGATCCCGGCCCGGTGTTCGGGCTCGGCCCGGAATCCGGAGAAGGCCTGCCGGGCGGGTTCCTGGTCGCGGTCTCCAACCGGTCGGACTACCCGGGGACCGGGGGGATCTTCCGCATCGAGGGGCAGGGCGACTACCAGGAACTCCACGTCGAGGAGACGACCTTCCGGACCCGTCCCGCGGTGTCCCCGGACGGGAGCCTGATCGCCTTCGCTTCCGACATCCGGGGAAGCTACGACCTCTTCCTGCTGCCCGCGGACGGCGGCCTGCCCTTCCGCGTCACGCGCGACGACGACTGGGACGAGAAGGACCCCGCGTGGTCTCCCGACGGACAGGAACTCGTCTTCACCACGAATCGGAACGGACATCCGGAACTCGAGGTGATCGGCGTCCACGGCGGCGGCTCCCGGCCGCTGCCGGTCACGGGGCTCGAGCGCGCCGGACCCGCCTGGGGCCGCTTGCGGGTCACGCTGAGCGAGCCGGCGCGCGCCACCGTCATCGGGGCCGATGACCGGGCGCATGCTCCGCGCGGCGTATTCCGCCGCATCGTTTCCTATACGGAGACCCACTACTTCCACGCCGCCGGGGAGTTCACGGTGGAGTTGCCCCCCGGAGCCGCCACCGTCCGGCTGAAGCGGGGCGTCGAGTTCCGGCCCTGGGAGCGGGAGGTGACGATCCGGCCCGGGGAGGAGTCGCGCCTCGAAGCGGAACTCGAACGCTTCAGCGATCTGGGCGCGAGCGGCTGGATGTCCGGTGACACCCACGTTCACGACCTCCACGCCGGCGATCTCCGGATCACCCCGGAGGACCTGGTCGCCCAGGCGGAGGCCGAGGCGGTCGAGGTGATCTACGCGCTCATCCATGTGGACGGCTCGCGCACCATGGGCGACCCGGCGCGCTTCGTGGCCGGCCGGCACCCGGCTTCCACGGAGACCGTGTTTCTCCGCTACGGCCAGGAGTACCGGATGCCGTTCGGCCACCGGACTTTCCTGAACCCCGAACGGCTCTTCTACCCGCTCACGACCGGCGTCCGGGGGACCGCGCGGGAGGCGCCCTTCCCCCCGCTGTTCGAGTACATCCGGCGCCTGAGGGCCGAACAGGGCGACCAGGTGGTGGTGGGGATGCCGCACCCCTACTTCCGCTATCTCGCGGAGGGAGTCCCGTTCAACGGCGCCTCGCCCTCGGAGATCCCGCTCGACGCCGCGCTCGGGGTGGCCGATTTCTTTGACATCAACTGCATCCCGAGTTCGGAGACGGGATCGGCGGCGATCTACGCCCGCCTGCAGAACGCCGGATTCCGGCTCGCCGCCGCTGGCGGTTCGGACACCTTCTCGGACACGTCGCGCGATCCGCCGCTCGGCACCGGCCGCACCTACGTGCGCCTGCCGGAGGGCGCCGGACCGGAGGACTGGGCGCTCGGCCTCCGCACCGGCCGGAGCTTCTCGACGAACGGGCCGCTGCTGGAACTGGACGTGGACGGATTCGGGATGGGAGACGAGATCGAGCGCGAGGGCCCGGCGCGCCTGCCGGTCCGGGCGCGCGCCGTCTCCGCGGTGCCGATGGAACGGCTCATGGTGCTCGTGAACGGCCAGGTGTGGCGGGAGGCTGCCGGCGACCCCGCCGCCGACCCCGTCTCCGGCTCGCCCTTCGAACTTGAGATCTCGGGAACCGTCGAACTCACCGAGAGTTCCTGGATCGCGGTACGCGCCGAGGGGCCCCGGTCGGTCTGGACCACGGACAGCTCGCTCTTCGCCCACTCCACCCCGGTGTACGTCGTGCTGGACGGCCGCGAGATCGTGGTCGAGGCCGACCGCGCCTACATGGAGGCGATGATCGCGGATTTCGGGGCGGCCATGGCTCGCCGTGACGACTGGCGGAACGATGCGCAGCTCGAAACCGTGCTTTACGGCGTGGAGGAAGCGCTTCGCCGACTCAGCCAGAGACCACGCTAGCCAGATCCCGGGACACCGTGTCCCCCGCTGTTGCCGACGTAGCGGTGGTGGGGGGCGGCCCCGCCGGCGCGCTGGCCGCGCGGCAGCTCGCGGTCTCCGGCCTGCTGGTCGTGCTCGTCCACCAGCCCCGGCGAAGCCGCCAGCATCTCGGCGAGAGCCTCTCCGCCTCGGCGCCGCGCCTCCTCGCCTCCTACGGCCTCGAGTTGCCGGATTCCGTCTACGCGCCGCGCCCGGCCGACCACTTCGTCCGCTGGGGCGGGCGCGAAGACCGGATCGCCGTCCAGCCGGAACGGGGCGGCGGCGAGGGGCAGCGCCTCGTTCGCCGCGACCGGCTTGACGAATGGGCGCTCGCTGCCGCCGAGGCGGCCGGAGCGCGGATCGTCGAGGGATCCGCGTCGTGGGCCTCGGATCGGCTGACGGTCCGCAGATGGGGCGAGCGTGAGCTTCGGATCGCCGCCCGGGCGCTCGTGGACGCGTCGGGCCGCAGCGGCGTCCTGACCCGGGGGGATCGGGAGTGGCCGACCTGGCGGACGGGCGCCCTGACCGCGCACTTCGCGCCGGGCGATCGCGGCGGAACGGTGATCGAGTCCTTTCCGGATGGCTGGGTCTGGAGCGCTCCGGTGGTCGGAGGACGGCGGGACGTCACGGTCATGCTCGATGCCGCGCACGCCGCCGGGAAGGTGGAGGAACGGTTCGGTGAAGCGCTCCGCCGGGTGAACCTCGCGGGATTCGTGACGGGAGCCCCCCTCACCCCGGTGCGGGCGGCGGACGTGACTCCGTACCGGCTGCGATCCAGCGCGCCCACCGGGGAGCGGACGCTGGTCGCGGCCGGCGATGCCGCAAGCGCCCTCGATCCACTGTCCGGGCTCGGAACCATGAAGGCCATGGATTCCGGGCTCACCGCGGCGGTCGCCCTGCGCACCGCGCTCGGACGGCCGCAGGATGCCGAACTCGCCCTCGCGTTCCACGCCGCCAAGGAACGGGGGCTGGCGCTGGAGGCGGAAGAACGGCTCGGGGGTTTCTACGCCGAGGAAGCGCGCTTCGCCGGGCGAGCGTTCTGGCGGCGCCGCGCCCGGAAATCTCCACCGCCGGCGCCGCCCCCCCGGCTTCCGGAAGACGGCCGTCTCCGGCCGGCGGCGGGCGCCCGGGTCGAGACGCAGGGCGTTCTCCAGGGCGACTGGATCGTTCCCGCGGAAGTCGTGGTCCGGCCCGACCGCTTCCGCCCCGCGCACAAGGTCGCGGGCATCGCGCTCGCCGAGCTGTTTCGGGCGGTGGGCGCGCGGGGAGGGGTCCGCCGGACGCTCCAGGAGTTCCCGGCGCCGGAACCGGCAGTGCGCACCGCGCTTGCCTGGCTGGTCCGGGAGCGTTTTCTGATCCCGGGCGCTCCGGGCGCCGGCGGCGCGGACTGAGCGCCTGAAGGTCGCCGCGATGGAGACACCGATCGGCCGGCCGAGGGTATCTTTCCCGGCCTTCGTGCGATCACAATCGGAGTCCGGATTCTCGATGGGACGTCGACACCGCCTTCGCGCCGGCGCCAAACCAGGGTAAGGGCCCTCATGACCCGGCATCCCTTCGACTGCGGTTTTCGGGTTACCCCCGAGCACAAGATCCAGTTCCAGCGCGACGGGTGCGTCAAGCTGGACGGATTCCTGAACGACCCGGTACTCCGCATGCTCCGGGATCGGGTGGAAGTCGAGATGCATCGAGAGACCGTCAACTCGACGACCCCCGCCCTCTATCGGGTCAACTACGACGTGGAAGGCGACAAGGACGCCGTCTTCGAATTGCTGGCGCGCCCTTACTTCCGGCAGGCGTTGACGGATCTGACGGACAACGATCTCTTCTTTACGGGCGAACAGATCTTCGAAGTCGAACAGAACGCCGACATCGGATCGACCTGGCATGTCGGCGTGGACAGTTTCGGCTTTCAGTACTCGAGAGAGTTCGGATGCACGCTATGGGCGCCACTGCAACCGGTGAAGGCACGCGGGCAACGGGGAGGAATGGCATACGTTCCTCAACACGTCATTTCGGGAGAATGGGTCTTCGACCAGATCGAGCCGGCCCTGGTATCCACACTCAGGGCCAAGGAGAAAGCAGGCATCAGAACGAGCACGATGGACTACCTGTCCATGCGGCACGGCGTCCTCAATTCGCCGGCGATGCGGGAGATCCTTGAGAACCAGTGCGTCGAGGACGACTTCGAACCCGGCGACGCGCTCCTGTTCAACAAGATGGTCGTCCATCGGGGCGTGGCGCTCGAAGAAGGCCCCCTCGCCAGGCGCGCGGCCTATGTGATGCGTTTCGTCGAGGCCCGATCGCACTACGACCTGCAGCGAGCGCGAAATCTCGACTATCCCACCCAGCGGTACCGGACCGACCTCCTCAGATACAAGCCCCTCACGCGTCAGCCCATCGAAATGGCTGAAGCCGGAGCAGCGGACGGTGACCTCATTTCGGAGTGTGCGTACTTCGGTGAACCCGGCCGTCGAATGCTCCGCCGGGAGCGGCGCTCCGACCCCGCGTAGCTGCCGGTCTCGGCGCCGGGTTCCGCTGCCGGGCGGTCCCTGCGAGCGTCGTCCTCGACCGGATCCGAAACCCTGCTCGCGAGGCTGACCTCGGAAACGCCGCGCCGACGAGCCGGGATCCTGTCGCCCGGCAGAACCTGCGGGCAGAAATGAGGTCGGAGATCGGTACCCTACGGGCCGGGATGCAGGTCCGGATCGGCGGTACGGGTCCCGCACAATCCGCCCGAGCAACCCCGCCGACGGAGCCATCACGGATCGCCGACCCACCCTGATGCAGCGCGAGAGACCGAACGCCTGGGCGGAGCCCGGACCGGACGGATCGGAGACCCGGCGGGGGAGCGACCCGCAACCGCCAGCGCCGATCGCAGTCGTCGGCATGGCGTGCCGGTTCCCCGGCGCTCCGGACGTCCCCTCGTTCTGGCGCCTCCTCGAGGCGGGCGGGAACTCCGTGATCGAGGGAGTCCCCGGTTCGGGCGTCGGGCGCGTGGGCGAACTCTTTCCGGATCCCTCGGTCGAGACCGAAGCGTGCCGTTTCGGGGCCTACCTCGAGGGGCTCGACCGCTTCGACGCCCCGTTCTTCCGCATCTCGCCGGTCGAGGCGCAGCTCCTGGACCCGCAGCAGCGCCTGATGCTCGAGGTGAGCTGGCAGGCCCTCGAGGACGCGGGGATCGACCCGGAGCAACTGCGCGGCAGCCGCACCGGCGTCTACGCGGGAATCAGCAACTACGACTACCGCGGGCTGATCCTGGAGACGCAGGACACCGCGGAGCCGGCGGCGAGCCTCTATGCGGTCACCGGGACCTCGTTCAACACCGCGATCGGACGGGTCGCCTTCGCGCTCGGCCTGACCGGACCGGCCATGGCGCTCGACACCGCCTGTTCGTCGTCGCTCGTCGCGACCCACCAGGCCGTTTCCGGCCTGCAGCGGGGCGAAGCCGATCTGGCGCTCGCCGGAGGGGTGCACACGATCCTGTCGGGCCGGCTCTCCGAACTCCGGGGGCGCGCCGGAATGCTCGCGCCCGACGGCCAGTGCAAGGCGTTCGACGCCTCCGCCAACGGGTACGTGCGCGGCGAGGGCTGCGGCATCCTGGTCCTGAAGCGGCTCCGCGACGCGGAGGCCGACGGCGACCGGATCTGGGGCGTGATCCAGGGATCGGCGGTCAACCAGGACGGGGCGAGCGCGGGACTGACCGTGCCGAGCGAAACGTCCCAGCAACGGGTCATCGAGGATGCGCTCGCGCGGGCGGGGGTCCCGCCCTCGGAGGTGGACTATCTCGAAGCGCACGGAACGGGCACGGAAGTGGGCGACCCCATCGAGCTGCGTGCCGCTGCGGCGGCCTACGGCAAGGGGAGAGGCACCGACCGGCCCCTGCTGATCGGTTCGGTGAAGACCAACGTCGGACACCTGGAACCGGCGGCCGGGGCCGCCGGTCTCATCAAGACCCTGCTCGCCATGCGGCAGGGGGTGATTCCGAAACACCTGCACTTCCGGACGCCGAACCCGGAGCTGGACTGGGACCGGCTGCCCCTCCGGGTCACCTCGGAACCGACGGACTGGCCGCTCCATCCGGATCGCCCTCCCCTGGCGGGAGTGAGCGGATTCGGCTGGTCGGGGACGAACGCGCACGTCGTGGTCCAGGGATACGACACGCCCCACGACGCCGGCGGCGTCCCGGCCGAGCCATGGCCCGTCGGATCCGCGCGAACGATCACGGTTTCGCTCCCGAAGCCCGTTGAGCCCGAACGGCTCACCGACGGATGTCTCGAGGCGCGCCGGGCGCGCTTCCTGCCGCTGTCCGGGAAGTCGGAGACGGCGCTGCGCGAACTGGCGGGCCGCTATCGGGACTGGATGGATCAGCGGGCGGGCGACCTTGCCCCTGCGGAGAACGGGCAGGCTCTTCTTTCCGATTTGGCGTGGACCGCGGGAACGGGCCGGAGCCACTTCGGCTGGCGCGCGGGCGTGGTCTTCCGGGACGCGGCCTCGCTCCGTGACGGACTCGCCCGGCTCGCGGAGCCGGAGGACGATGCCGCGCCGGGAATCGCGGAGGAACCGCCGCCGAAGGTGGCGTTCGTGTTCACGGGACAGGCCAGCCAGTGGGTCGGCATGGGCGAGGACCTCTACGCGAGCGAACCGGTGGTGCGGGCGGTTCTCGACCGCTGCGACCGGTTGCTTCGCGAAGAGCGGGGCCGCTCCCTGCTGGATGCGATGTTCGGACGCGGCCCCGAGCCGCCCGACCTCGACGATCCGGTGTGGAAGCAGCCGGCGATCTACGCTCTGGAGTGCTCGCTCACCGCGCTCTGGTCGAGCCTCGGCATCACCCCGGCAGTGGTCCTCGGCCACAGCCTCGGGGAGATCGCGGCGGCGCAGGCGGCGGGCGTCTTCTCGCTGGAGGACGGACTCCGGTTCGCGGCCGTACGCGGCGAGCTGATCAGGGCGCTGCCGGGCGAGGGGGCCATGGCCGCGATCTTTGCGCCTCGCCCGGTGGTCGCGGCGGCAGTCGAGGAACAAAACAGCCGGTCGCCTGGCCCGGGGCTGAGCGTCGCCGCCGACAACGGAGCGCACCAGGCGGTGAGCGGGCCGGCCGCCGAGGTCGAGACGCTCCTCGCGCGTTTCGAGGACCAGGAGGTCCGGGTGCGGCGGCTGCGGAAGAGCCCCGCCTACCACAGCGCCATGCTGGACCCGGCGCTCGACGACCTCGAGGCGGCGTTCGACGAAATCCCCACGGCGCACCCGTCGCTCCCCTTCGTGAGCAACCTGACGGGCCGCGTGCTGGACGACGGCGAGTCCCTCGACGGGACGTACTGGCGGCGGCAGACCCGCGAAACGGTGGAGTTCCGGCGCGCCGTCGGGACGCTCGCCGAGCTCGGGGTCGGGGCCGTCGTGGAGATCGGACCGCACGCGGTCCTCGGACCGATGGTCTCGCTGGCCTGGCCCGAACCGGAGGGTCGAGGCGGCGGCAACGGCGCGCCGGCGGTGCTGTCCAGTCTCCGGCGTCCGTCCCGGGAGACGCCGGAACACGTGCCGGACGCGTTCGTCGCCGCCGCGGCGCGCGCCTGGGAAATCGGGCTCCCGGTCGCCTTCTCCGGCTTCTTCGCCGGGGAATCACGCCGCCGCATCGCGCTCCCGGGCTATCCGTTCCAGCGCGAGCGCCACTGGATCGACCGGACGAGGCGCCGCCGTTCGCGGGCCAGTCATCCGCTGCTGGGGACCCGTCACGAATCGGCCAGCGGCGAGATCAGCTTCGAAACCGAGATCGCCGCGGACGACCCTTCGTGGCTGGGAGACCACCGGGTCTTCGAGCGGCTGGTGGCCCCCGGGGCGCTCTACGGGGCCATGGCGGTCGCGGCGGGCGGCGCGGGGAAGACGGAATCCCTGGAAGTCGCCGACTTCCAGTTACACAGCCCGCTGATCCTCCCGGAGGACGATCCCGAGAGCGGCGCGGGAGTCCGCAAGGTCCAGGTGGTGCTCGACGCGGCCAGCGAGGGGGCCGCGCGCCGGGTCGGGGTCCTGAGCAAGGGGGACGATCAGGCTGAGTGGACGCTGCACGCCGAAGCGAAGGCCACCTCGGACGCGCCAGGTGGGGACACGGCCCCGCCGCCTGACCTCGAAGCCCTCAAGGCCGGCCTCGTTTCCGAGGATGTCGCCGCCTACTACCGGGCCAAGGCCGGGGTCGGGATCGCGCTGGGCCCGTCGTTCCGCACCCTGAAGGCGCTCTGGTCCGGACCGGGCGAGGCGCTGGGCGAGGTGGCGCTGCCGTCGGGGATCGGGCAGGACGGTCTCGAGGTCCACCCGCTGCTCCTCGACGGCTGCTTCCAGATCCTGGGCGCGGCCCGCCGGGCGGAAGCCTCCGAGACCGGCGTCACGTATCTGCCGTTCGGGTGGGAGCGCCTGTGGATCGCCGGTCCGTGGCCGGACCGGGTCGTGTGCCACGTGCGGCTCCGGGAGCCCGACCCGGATCGCTCCGACGCAGCCGCCGACGACGCGGCCGAGGTAAGGAGCGCCGACCTCCGCATCTACGGCGCAGACGGCGCCCCGCTCGGCACTCTGAGCGGGTACACCATCAAGCGCGCGACCCGGGCCGCCCTGCTCTCCGCCGAAGAGGGGCTGGACGAACTCCTCTACGAGATCGAGTGGCGGGACCAGCCGCGCCCGGGGGGGATCCTGCCGGCGGATTTCCTGCGCACGCCGGCCGAGGTCGCGGCCGACTCCCCCGTCTTCCGTTCGTATCTGGCCGACGAGGGAGTCGAGGCGGCGGACGAGGCAAAGATGCAGGTGGAACTGGAGCGGCTGGCGCGCTCCTACGCGCTCTCGACGCTGGAGAGGCTGGGTTGGGAGCGCCGCGCCGGCGTCCGGGTGGACGCCGCGGACCTCCGCCAGCGCCTCAGGGTGCTCGGCGAACACGAGCACCTGTTCGGGCGCATCCTGGAACTGCTGGGAGACGCCGGCGTGCTGCGGGAGACCGCGGAAGGACTCGTCGTCGCGGCGGGCGCCGGCGATCCCCTCCCGGAGGGACTGCCGGCGGACCCGGCGGAGGAGGCCACCCGGTTGGCCGGGCTGTACCCGCACGGTGCGAACGAGATCGCCCTGCTGCGCCGCTCGGCGGGCGCGCTGCCGGAGGTGCTCCGGGGCCGGGAAGACCCCCTGTCGCTGCTGTTCGGCGACCAGACGCCCCGGGCCGGCGACCTCTACACGCAGGCGCCCGTCTGGCGCGCCGCCAACCGGATGCTGGGGGACGTGGTGGAGATGATCGTCGCCGGACTCCCGGAGGGGCGGCCCCTCCGGGTGATCGAGGTCGGCGCGGGGATCGGGTCGGCGACCGACTGCATCCTGCCGAAACTCCTGCCGGGCCGGTTCGAGTACGCCTACACGGACATCTCGGCGGGGTTCTTCGCGGACGCCGAGTCCCGTTTCAGCGGCGAGGACACCAGGATCGAGTACCGCGTCCTGGACATCGAGAAGGACCCGGTGGCGCAGGGCTTCGAACACCACGGTTACGACCTGGCGATCGCCGCCAACGTACTCCACGCCACGCGGTACCTCGACGAGACGCTGAACCACTGCCGGGAACTCCTCGCCCCCTCGGGACAGCTCATCGCGCTCGAGAACCAGCGCGGCCGGGGCTGGATGGACCTGATCTTCGGCCAGCTCGACGGCTGGTGGCGGTTCGCCGACACATACCGGCCGCGTCACGCGCTGGCCGGCCCCGGGGTGTGGCGCCGGGCGCTCCGTGACACCGGGTTCGAGGAAGCGGAAGTCGTCGGGGTGGACGAGTCGGAGTCAGGCGGCCTGCCGGACCGGGGGGTGATCGTGGCCAGCGGACCGGCCGAGGTGACCCTGCGCCCGGGCGTCTGGGTGGTGGCGGCGGACCGCGGCGGCGTGGGTGCGGAGCTGGCGGGGGAACTCGCCGCGCGAAACCAGGCCGTCGTGCTCGTGGACGGGGAGTCCCCGGCCGCGGAGCCCGCCGGAGACGGCGCGAACGGAGTCGTCAGGAAGTCTCTGGAAACGGACCGGCGGGAGGCGTGGAGGTCGCTCCTGTCGGATCCGGCCGGCGATCTCCCGCTTGCCGGGGTCGTGCATCTCGCGGGGCTCGACGGCCGCGGGCCGGACGCCACCACGGGGGAGCTGGCGGCGGACGTGCGCCACGCGGCGGCGAGCGCCCTCGCGCTCGTCCAGGGCTTGGCGGACGCCGATGCGACCCCTTCCCGGGGGACGTGGTTCATCACGCGCGGCGCCCAAATCCTCGAACGGGAGCGGACGGGACAGCTCGCGGGCGCGGCGCTCTGGGGATTCGGCAGGGTGGTCGCCCGGGAGGCGGGCAACCTGCAGCCCCGGATGCTGGATCTCGACCCCGCCGGGGCGGCGTCCTCAGCCAAGCTCGCGGAAGAGCTGCTCTTCCCCGACCCGGAGACCGATGTCGCGTACCGGGGGGACCGCCGGCTGGCGGCCCGGCTGGTCCGCACCGGGAGCGGCGCGGAGCGCCTGTCCCTGCCGGAGGAACCGGACTGGCACCTCGCCCCGGACGAGGGCGGCGCGCTCGAGAAACTGCGGGTCGTCCCCCGGCCCGCGCGTCCGCTCGCGTCCGGCGAAGTCCGGGTTGCGATCGAGGCCGGCGGGTTGAACTTCCTCGACGTGTTCCGGGCGATGGGGCTGGTCCAGGGGGGGCTCCTCGGCGAAGAGATGTGCGGCCGGGTCCTCGAGGCCGGTTCCGACGTGACCGGCATCTCCGTGGGAGACCGCGTGGTCGGCCTCGCGTTCGGCGCGCTGGGCCCCGAAGTCATCACGCTGGGGGAACTGGTGGCGCCCGCGCCCGCGGGGCTGCCGGCCGCCGCTCTCGCCACCGTGCCGGAGGTCTTCGTGACCGCGGCGCTCTCCTGGGAGCTCGCCGGACTGAAGGCCGGCGAGCGGGTCCTGGTCCACGCCGGCGCGGGCGGCGTGGGGCTGGCCGCCATCCAGTTGGCCCGGGCCGCGGGGGCGGAGGTCTTCGCCACCGCGAGCGCGCCGAAGCGGCCGTATCTGCGTTCGCTCGGCGTGAAGCACGTCTTCGACAGCCGCCGGACAACGTTCAGCAAGGACGTTCTGGACGCCACCGGCGGCCGCGGCGTGGAGGTCGTCCTGAACAGCCTGACCGGGGAGGGGTTCATCGAAGCGAGCCTCGCCTGCCTGGCGACCGGGGGCCGGTTCGTGGAACTGGCCCGGCGGGACATCCTGAGCGACGAGGACATGGCCGCGATCCGTCCCGACGTGGCCTACTCGATCCTGGAGCTGGACGTCCTGAAGGAAGAGGAGCCGGCCCGGCCGGGCCGGGCGCTGCGGGAGGTGATGGGACGGATCGCGGCCGGCGAACTGACGCCGCTCGTCCACACCCGCTGGCCGCTCGCGGAGGCCGGCGCCGCGATGGCGTTCATGCGGGACGCCCGGCACATCGGAAAGATCGTGCTGACCGAACCGCCGCTCCGGGAGGGCCGGCTCCGGCCGGACAGGACCTACCTGGTCACCGGTGGCCTGGGCGGGATCGGTTGCGCGGTGGCGGGCTGGCTCGCGGACCGCGGCGCGCGGACGGTCGTGCTGAACGGGCGAAGGGAGCCGGACCGGGCTGCCCGGGACGCGATCGCGGCGCTCGAGGATCGCGGGGTGACGGTGCGCGTCGAACTCGCCGACGTCACCGACGCCGGCGCGCTCGACGGAATGTTCGCCCGACTGGATCGGGAACTGCCGCCGCTCGCCGGCGTGATCCACAGCGTGGGCGCGCTGGCGGACGCCGCGCTCAGCAACCAGAGTTGGGAGAACTTGGAGACGGTGCTGTGGCCCAAGGTTGTCGGCGCCTGGCATCTGCACCGCGCCACCCGGGACCGCGACCTGGAGATGTTCGTCCTCTTTTCGAGCGTAGCCGGAGTCCTGGGGAACCCGGGGCAGTCGAACCATGCCGCGGCCAACGCGTTCCTCGACCAACTCGCCGCGCACCGGCGCTCGCTGGGACTGCCGGGTCAGGCCATCGCCTGGGGCGCCTGGTCCGAGATCGGCGAAGCCGAGGAACAGCGCGAGCGCATTGCCCGGCGGACCGAGGCGACCGGGATCGAGTGGATCACGCCGGAGCAGGGCCTGCGGGCATTCGAACGGCTGGTGCGCGAGGACGTGGCGACGAGCCTGGTGCTGGCGAGGGACTGGTCCGTCTTCGAACAGCCGGGGGAAGGCCGTCCCCCCCTGCTCGAGGACCTGCTCACCCGCGAGGAGGCCGCCGGCGGTCCGGAGCCGTCCGAGGACCTGCTCACCCGGCTCCGGCAGGCGCCCGCGGCGGAACACGAGCCGCTGCTCGGATCGTTCCTGCGGGAGCAGCTGCAGGCCGTGCTGCGGCTGCCCGCGCCGCCGGCGGCGAACGTGGGGTTCTTCGACCTGGGAATGGACTCGCTGATGGCGGTGGAGTTCCGGAACCGGCTGAACCGGGCGTTCTCCGGCGAGTACACCGCGCCGAACACGCTGGTGTTCGACTATCCGAACGTCGAGGCGCTCGGCGGCCATCTCGCGAGCGAACTCGCCGGGATCGCCGGCGAGACACCCGCAGCCGCCGCACCGCAGCCGGAACCGGAGCCGATCCAGGCGGCGGCGAACGAGGACGACGCGATCGCCATCGTGGGAATGGCGTGCCGCTTCCCGGGCGCCACGGACCTCGACGGCTTCTGGCGCCAGCTCGAGGCCGGCGCCCACGCGGTAACGGAGGGTCGGCCGGACGCCGGTCCCGCGAACGGGGTTCCCGAGGGCCCCGCCGCCGCGGAAGGCGCTTCGCGCTGGGGCGCGTTCGTCGAGGGGATCGACCGTTTCGACGCGAAGTTCTTCGGGGTCCTGCCGATCGCGGCGCGGACGCTGGACCCGCAGGCGCGGCTCCTGCTGGAGACGAGTTGGCACGCTCTGGAGGATGCCGGCATGGACCCGGAGCGGCTGCGCGGCGGCCGCGTCGGCGTGTACACCGGCATCTCGGCCGCCGAATACCGGGAACTCATGGGAGCCGCCGGCGACCCCATCACCTACCTCGGCACCTTCGCCAGCATGGCGGTCGGCAGCGTCGCCTTCCGGCTCGGTCTCACGGGGCCGACGATGCCGGTCCCGCTGGAGTGCGCCTCGTCGCTGGTCGCCGTGCACCACGCGGTGACGGCGCTCCGCCAGGGGGAAGCGGACCTGGCGCTGACCGGTGGGGTGAATGCTGTCTTTTCACGCGGTCTGACCGCGGAAATGGCGGCCCTCGGGATGCTGTCGCCCACCGGGAGCTGCAACGCCTTCGACGCCGCGGCGGACGGCGCCATCCGGGGCGAAGGCTGCGGAATGCTCGTCCTGAAACGGCTCCGCGAAGCGGTCGCGGACGGCGACCGCATCTGGGGCGTGGTCCGGGGAACGGCGGTCAACCAGAACGGAGCAACCGCCGGGCTGGCCGTCCCGAACGGTCCGGCGCAGGAACAGGTGATCGAGGAAGCGCTCGCCCGGGCGGGGGTTTCCCCTGCTGAGGTGGACTATCTGGAGGCCCACGGGTCCGGGTCCGAACTGGGCGACCCGATCGAGGTGCGGGCGGCGGCCGCCGTGTACGGGAAGGGACGGGATGCGGACCGGCCCCTGCTGATCGGGTCCGTGAAGACGAACATCGGCCACCTGGAGGCGGCGGCGGGGATCGCCGGTCTCATCAAGTCGGTGCTCGCGATGAACCGGACCGTGATTCCGAGGCACCTTCATTTCCGGGACCCGACGCCGCACCTCGATTGGGACCGGCTGCCGGTCCAGGTCGTCGCCGAGACGACGGATTGGCCCCGCCCGGCGCACCGTCCCCCGCGGGCGGGGGTCAGCGCCTTCGGGGTCTCCGGCGTGAACGCGCACGTCGTGCTGGAAGGCTACGGGACGGCGGACGCCTCGGACGCCGGTCCCGGGGAGACGGGCTGGCCGGCCGGTCCGTCGCACCGGGTGGCCGTTCCCCTGCCGGCCGGCTTCGCCGATCCGCCCGCCGACGAGCACGCGGGCGCCCGGACGACTCGCTTCCTGCCGCTCTCCGGCAAATCGGAAGCCGCGCTGCGCGATGCGGCCAGCCGCTACCTGGAGTGGCTCGAGGCCCATGCGGGCGCGCTGCAAGCCGCGGACGCGATGGAGCCGCTGCTCGCCGACATGGCATGGACGGCGGGCATGGGCCGGAGCCACTTCGGCTGTCGGGCGGGAGTGGTGTTCCGCGACCCCGATTCGCTCCGGGAGGGGCTCGGCGCACTCGCCGCGGGTAGCCGCGATCCCGGGAAAACGGCCGGCGACGCACCCTTGAAGGTGGTCTTCGCATTCCCGGGACGCGCCGGCGGCCGGCTCCCGATGGACGAGGAGTTCTACGCGAGCGAGCCCGTGGCGCGGGCGGTGCTGAACCGTTGTGACGAGGTCTTCCGGGAGGGTGGCCGGAAATCCCTGTTGGACGTGCTGTTCGGGCGCGACCGGAAGGCTGCGGACCCCACGGCGGAAGGTCCCGCGAACTATGCGCTGGACTGCGCGCTCTTCGCCTTGTGGGCGGGGGTCGGGATTCGCCCACAGGCCGCGGTCGGATGGGATTTCGGCGAACTGGCGGCGGCTCACGCCGCGGGGGTCTTCAGCCTCGAGGACGGGCTACGGCTCGCGGCGTGGAGTGCTTCCGCCGATGGTCCGGACGGCGCGGTGGGCGGAACGCCTCCGGAAGAACTGGAACTGGCGCCCCCTTCGATCCCGCTGATCAGCCCCAGGTCCGGCCGCGCGCTGAACGCCGCCGAGGTCACGGATGCCGAGTACTGGCGGCCCCGGAACCGGGCGGCGGCGGGACGCGGGGGTGTGGCGCCGGTCCTTTCCGCGCTGGATGCGCAACTTGCCGTGGAGATTGGTCCGGGAGATTCCAGGGAATTCGCCGCCGCGGTGGCCCGTGCCTACGAGGCGGGCGTCCGCATCGACTTCGCGGGACTCTTCGCGGGAGAGCAGCGGCGCCGGATTCCGCTGCCCGGTTATCCCTTCCAGCGCCGGCGCTTCTGGATTCCGGAACCTCGAGCCCGGACCTGAAACCCCGGGGCTCCCCGGCCGGCTCGTGTTCGTGGCGCGGTCAGTACAGACACTGGAGCCGCGCGAACTCCCGGGTGGCCGCGGCGCACGCCTCGGGATTCTCGAGTTGCAGGAAGTGGCTCGCTTCCGGGATGAAGTCGTAGTCCACGGTGAGGACGTGGGTCAGGTCGAAGGTCGGCAGGTAGGAATACGGCAGGGTGGGATCGGCCCCGATCACCTTTGTCGGACAGGTCAGCGCTTCGAAGTTCACCAGCACCGCAAACACCCTGGCGTAGTCGATGATCTGGGCCTCGTATTCCTTGGGACAGCGAAGCTCGGAGCCTTCCCCGTCCGCCGATTCGCGCAGGGTGGTGCGGGCCATGAGTTCGTGGACCCCCGGAACCACGCGCGTGAAGGCCGGCAGGAACCTGAGGACCTGGACGAAGTCCTGAACCGCCCGGAAGCGGTCGGTCCGCCGCCGGGTCATGGCCGCCGTGCGTTCCGCGGCGAGATCGAATTCCAACTGGCTCTTGCCGGGTTTGCACACCGGTGGATCGAAGAGGACGCACCCCTCGTAGCCGTTGTCGGTCGCCGACGACAGGAGTGACGCGAGGGCGGAGACCGAGTGGAACACGCCGACCTTGGGCTTGGCCCCAAAGTGACGGTCTATCGCTTCCAGGATCAGGTCGTGGTCGCGGACGAAGGTCGGGAGACTATGCGCCTCACGCGACCCGACGGCGTTCCAGCCGTGGTTCCTGAGGTCGTAGACGACCACGTCGAAGTCGTCGGCGAGCAGCGACCAGAAGGGGTAGTAGAGGTCGATCGCCAGGCCGTTGCCGTGGCTGAGCACGAGGCGTGAGCCGTCCGGATTCCCGTGGCGGCGCACGGTGATGACCGTGTCGTCGTCGACCGAGACATCGCAGGTGGCAATGGGCTCCGGAACCTGCCAAGCCGGCTCAGGAGTCGTGTTCACGTCGTTGTCTCTTGGTGACCGTCAATCAGCAGCCGGACCGCCGCGCTTCGACCCCGGGCGCCTCGACCTGGATGGTCACGATATCGGTGTCGTGGAACTGCTGGTGCCGCACCGAAGACGAGAGATGCCGGAGGATCCGAAGCGATACCTCTCGTTCGGCCGAGACCTCATCCACGTGCTCGCTCAGGAGGGCCACCCGGTCCTCGAGGTTTTCCGAACCGGCGGCGGCGGCGAACTCCAGGGCCAGGCCGGAACCCTGGCGGCGAGCCGTCACCACGAGCCCACGGCGCGCCATCCGGTCCGTGGACCGGTCCGGGGGCCGAAGGGTCAGCAGAGTCTCCTCGCAGACCGCATCCAGGCGATGGACCATCGCCTTCCCGAAGCCGTTGTCGGTGGCGAACCCCGTGAGGAAATCGCGGATCCGGGGGGCGGCGGCGAGGTCCAGATCCGTCCGCAGCCGGCGCGCCCGGGGCTCGGTCAGCAGGGTGAACCCGGTCAGGAGGATGGCCATGATGCCGCCCGCGGTCATGCCGTTCGTCAGCAGGCCGCCCGCGAAGTCGCGGACGAGGTCGGGGAAGATGAGGTCGTATTCGAACCCGAGCCCGGTCCAGAAGGAAAGGCCGACGATGAGCCCCTTCTTCTGATCGAACCCTTCGTTCAGGAGCAGTTTCAGCCCGACGGCGAACAGCACCGCCATCAGCACCGCGATGTAGGCGGCGAGCACGGGGCCGGGCAGCGCAATGATCAGCGCCAGGGCCTTGGGCGCGAAGGCGAAGGCGGCGAGCCAGATCCCGAGCGCGATTCCGACCGCCCGGGAGGCCACCCCGGTCAGCTCGGCGAGCGACGCGCCCGTCTGGAGCGTGGAAAGCGGCATGCCGCCGGCGAGTCCCGCGAGCAGACTACCCAGTCCGCCGGTGGCGACGGTGTTCTGCACCGACCGGAAGTCAACGGCCCTTCGCCGCCGCCAGGAGACGTTCTGGATGGCGAGGCTGCCGCCGATGGCCTGCATGGAGGTCACCAGCGTGACGAATCCGAACGCCGGCAGCAGTCCCCAGAACGCGGGACCGAAGTCCAGGTCGAGCCCCGGCCAGCGGGGTGCGGCGGCGGCGATCCAGGCCGCTTCGGCCACCCGCGACCCGTCGTAGAGACCGAAGGCCCCCGCCACCAGCGACCCCGCGATCACCCCGGCGATCGGCGCCCAGAGCCGCCAGGCTCCCGTAGCCTTCAGGGCGATGGTGCTGATGACGAACAACGTCGCGAGCGCCGCAACGGGCGCTCCCGCCGCCGGCGAACCCTTCGGCACGTCGTCCAGCATGGCAAAGACGACCGGCATCACGTTGACGACGAGGAGGAAAACGACCGTGGCGGAAACGGTCGGGGTAAGGATCCGGCGCAGCCACGAGAGCCGCGCGGAGAACAGGAGTTGCAGCGCCGCAGCGCTGAGGACCAGGGCGGCGAGGAGCGGAGGCCCGCCCGAGCGGAGCGCGTCGGTGGTGACCGCGATCCCGGCGGCGGAGACGGCGGGTGCGATGACGAACCCGGCGCCGACCCGCCCGAAACGGGCCGCCTGGAGCGCCGCGGTCAGGCCGCACAGCAACACGGAGACGAACACCGCCCAGGACACCAGTTCGTCGTCCGCGCCCGCGGCCCGGAACGCGATGGTGGGAACCAGGATCGCGACGAAGAGCGGGGTGACCGCGGCCTGGAGACCCAGTCCCAGCGCCACGGCAAGGGGCGGCCGCTCTCCCGGCTCGAAGCGGATGCTCCGGGTTTCCGGGCTGGCGGCGGCTCCCATGAACGGACCTCTCAGCGCCGGTCGCGGATCAACTGCATCCGCAAGTTCTCCGCCGTCTCAACGACCTTACCGGAACCCCTCGCCGGGATCGACTCCGCTGGGGGCGCCAGCGCACACCGGGGCGGACACGCGGGCCAACAACCCCGCGGCCCCGGCGCCGGGGTGGACTAGGCCGAGTGCTTGTCCACGAGTTGCCCGATCCCCCGCAGCGTCGTGCATCCGGCGCAATCACCCGGCGTCAGCGAGAGACCGAAGTCACTGTTAACGACCTTCATGAACGAAACGGCGTCCACCGAGGAGACTCCGGAGTCGGCGAATTGCCCGTCCAGATCCGGAGTCCGGCCGAGACCGAGGTGTTCCTGGGCGAGTTGTGACAGACGCTGTTCGGTTGCAGTCATGACGAATCCTCCAAGGGCGGCGGATTATTCCACAGGCATCGGAACGTGTGCCGCCCATGACACGGCCCGTCCGGAACTGGCGAGGATCCAACGCCCATAACCGGGGAACTTGGGAGCGCCCGCAAACCGGAACTACGCGGACATGCCCCGTGCGGCGATCGGCCACACCGCCTCCACCAGCCCGCCCCGTACCGCGTACATCCGGTCGTAGAGGTTCACCACCGGATCGCAGTGGGAGACGATGAGCTCCAGCTTGTCGCCGACCTTGTACACGCGGCTCGGGTCCTCGTAGCGGATCGTCCCGAACTCGTCGGAGCCCGAGGTGTAGCTCATCCCGCTCTCGCCCTTCACGATCGCCCACGGCCGGTTGATGGTGCACGCCTTGGCGCCGGCGTCGGTGGTGGCGCGGCCCTCGTACTGGGCGTTGAGCACCGTCGCGAGGATGGTCAGGGACGGCTGGAAGTCGGTGTAGACGTCCGGGTCGGTGGCGCCGCCGATCTCCAGGTACTGCGCGTCCATGAAGACGTAGCTCCCGCACTGGACGTCCGTGAAGCCGGGGGTCTCGTGGTCGATGTTGTAGCTGCCGGTCCCGCCGCCGCTGAAGATGCCGGTGTCGAGCCCGGAGGCGCGCATCCGCTCGCAGGTGTCCGCCGCCGCCGCCAGCCGTCCCAGCGTCTGCGCCTTGCGCTTCTCGAAGCCCTTGACGTGCTGCGAGCCGCCGTCGTAGCAGAGGATGCCGCGCAGCGTGAGGCCGGGAAGCTGGTCCACGAGCTGCGCCAGCCGGAGGGCCGGCTCGCCCGGGGTGATCCCCGTCCGGTGGCCGCCCGGGTCCACGTCCACCGTCACGTCGGCGTCGATGCCGGCGGCCACCGCCGCCTCGGAGAGGGCGCGGGCGTTCGCCTCGGTGTCGGTGGTCTGGATGAAGCCCGGGCACTGCTTCGCGAGTCCCATCGCCCGGCGGATCTTGAACGGGGTCACGTTGCTCGTCGTCAGGAGGAGCCGGTCGATCCCGTGATCAAAGAGCGCCTGGGCCTCGCTGACCTTGGCAACCGAAATCCCGAGCGCTCCGGCTTCGAGCTGCAGGCGCGCGATGGCCGGGCACTTGTGGGTCTTGGCGTGGGGACGCGGCGCGATGCCGTTTGCCGCGGTGGTCCGCGCCATGGTGGCGATGTTCGCGTCCAGGGCGTCGAGGTCCACGAGCAGCGCCGGGGTGTCGAGGTCCCACATGGAGATCCCGAACTCGGCGACCTCGCGGCCCGCCGCGCGGGCCTCGATCTCGGAGCCGGTCAGCCCTTTCGCCCTTCCGGGGGCAAGGACGGTGGCGGAGACGCCGGCGGCGCCCAGAAAACTGCGGCGGGACAGACTTTGCGATGGGGCATTCATCATGCCGCGTTTGTACCACCCCGCCGGTGGCGTGGGCGAGCCCGAATCCCGTAGTATGGCCAGCCCCATGCGCTCTGCAGCCGGTGGCATCGCGGTTGCCGTTCTTTCGCTCGCCGGCCTGACCGGCGCCGCCGAGGCGGAAGACGGCATCCCCGTAAAAAGTCCGCTCGTCGAGGCGGCCTGCGGCAGTTGCCACGCGACCGACGACGCCGGGCGGATGTCCCGGATCTCCTGGCAGCGGAAGTCGGCGGAAGGCTGGCAGATCACGCTGATCCGCATGATGCGCACCGGGAACATCAGCCTGTCTCCGGAAGAGGCGCGCGACGTGGTCCGCTATCTGACCGACAACCACGGCCTCGCTCCCGAGGAAGAGCGCCCTTACTTCTATCTCGCGGAACAGCGCCCTCACCAGGAGACCTTCGCCGAGAACGAGGCGTTGCTCAAGGAGACTTGCTCCCGCTGCCACCTCACCGCCCGCTTCCGGACCCAGCGGCGGGCCGCCGCGGAGTGGGACCTGCTGAAGGGGATGCACGTCGGCTATTTCCCCACGATCGAGGGCCAGACGTTCCGCGGCGAAACGCCCGAGGACGGCTGGGCGGTGGACCAGGTCCTCGACCAGCTCAAGGAGAAGTACCCCTTCGAAACGACGGCCTGGCGGACCTACCGCGCCAAGGGGCCGGGGCCGGGCATCGCGGGACGCTGGTTCTTCCGGGGCTCGCAGCCGGGAAGCGGCCCGATCGGCGGTATCGTCGAGTTCCGGAGGGATGACGGATCCGACGGGAACTACGGATACGAGGCGAACCTGCTCCACGGCGACGGCGTTACCGAGCGCCGGCTCGGCGCCGGAGTGCTCTACGGCGGGTTCTCCTTCCGCGGCAGGGACCAGGGAGACCGGCTGGAGCAGCGCCGGGCGGCCCTGATGCTCTCGGATGACGGCCAGACACTCACCGGGCGCCTGTTCAGCGGGCGTTTCGGCGAGGACGGCCTGGACGTCACGCTCACCCGCGCCGCCGGCGGCGTCCAGATCGGCGCCGCCTGGCCACCTGCCGGCCGGACCGGAACCGCGGCCTCCGGAGTCCGGATCCTCGGAGCCGGATTCGGTGAGGACGCGGCTGCCTCCCTCGACTTCGGAGCGGGCGTCACCGTGAACAGCGCCCGGCGCGTGTCCGAGATGGAGTTGCTGGTGGATCTCCAGATCGACGCCGACGCGCCTCTCGGCTACCGCGACGTCTCCGCGGGCGGCATTCGCCTGGTGGACGGCTTCGCGGTCCACGACGGCGTGGACTACATCCGCGTCACCCCCGAGATGGCCCTTTCCCGCGTCGGCGGCGCCGTCGCCCCCAAGCAGTTCGTCCAGTTCGAGGCGAGCGGCTGGCACCGCGGTCCCGACGGCGAACCGCTCACCGATGACGACCTGGCCCTCGGACCGGTCGACGTCACCTGGACCACCGAGGAGTACTACATCCGGGACGAAGACGCCGACACCCGCTTCGTGGGGAACATCGACGAGAACGGGCTTTTCACCCCGGGGCTCGACGGCCCGAACCCGGAGCGCGAACTCATGGCGGACAACATGGGAGACGTCTGGGTGGTCGCCGAACACCGGGATCCGGAAAGGGGCGAGACGCTCCGCGATCGCGCCCGCCTCGTGGTGTCTCCCCCGGTCTTCCTCTACTGGGACCTCTTCCCGCAACGCGCCGAACCGTGACCACCCCCGAGACCTCGCCGACCCTCGTCGAAGCGACCCAGATGCACCGTTTCTCCGGCGGGGAGCGGCGGTACGCCTTCCTGGTGCCGTCCTCGATGATCTTCGAGCTGGACGAGGCCAGCGAACGGGTGCTCGACCGGCTCGCGGCGGGGCCCAAAGCGCCGGGCGCCGTGGTGGAGACCCCGGAAGAAGAGGCGGCGCTTCGGGAACTGGCCGGAGTGGGCGCCGTCGCCCGCCAGGGCGCGCCGCTCATTCCGATCGGCGGCCTCCAGGAAGTCGATGGCCCGCCGCCGATCCGGACCGTGGTGCTCAACGTCACCAACTCGTGCAACCTGGCCTGCCGCTACTGCTACGAGTACGGCGACGACCGGATTGCCGAGGCGGAAGTGCCGATGGCCATGACCGAGGAAGTCGCGCGCCAGTCGGTGGACCGGCTGATCGCCGATTCCGGGGAGGCGCGGGACCTCCAGGTCACCTTCTTCGGCGGGGAGACGCTGCTCAACTGGCGGGTGATCCGTCCCACCGTCGAGTACGCCCGGGAGCAGGCGCAGCAGGCCGGCAAGCGGGTGGACTTCAGCCTCACCACGAACGCCACCCTCCTGACCCGCGAGGTCTCCCAGTGGATCGCGGACAACGGGATCGGAGTCACGATCTCGGTGGACGGCGACAAGCAGTTCCAGGACTCGATGCGGGTGTACCGCAGCGGCATGGGCAGCTACGACGTCATCGCCCCGCGCATCGCCGAGTTCCTGAAACTGCAGAAACGGCCGGTCGGCGCCCGGGTGACGATCACCTCGAAGAACCTCGACGTCCCGCGCATCTTCGAACACCTGATGGGATTGGGCTTCTACGAGGTCGGCTTCGCCCCGGTGACCTCGTCTCCCGATCAGGACTACGCCCTCGGCGAAGAAGGGTTCGACGAACTGCTCGACCAGTTCCGGGATCTCGCCGACGACTACGTCGAAGCAGCCACGGAGGGCCGCTATCTCGGCTTCTCCAACCTCAGCGACCTGCTCGGCGAAATCCACGAGGGCGTGAGCAAGGCCTATCCCTGCGGCGCCGGACTGGGCCTCGTGGGGGTCGCCCCCGGCGGCGAGGTCGGCCTCTGCCACCGGTTCGCGGGGTCCGGCGATCACGATCTCGGCCATGTGGCCACCGGGATCGACGACGAAAAGCGGGCCGAACACCTGCAGAAGGCGCACATCGACGCCCGCACCGACTGCAGCCAGTGCTGGGTGCGCAGCCTCTGCTCGGGGGGCTGCTACCACGAGGCGCAGGTCCGCTACGGCGACCGCTTCCGTCCCAACCTTCACTATTGCGACTGGATCCGTGACTGGACGGCGCTCGGCCTTTCGGCGTACGGGCGTATCCTTGACCGGAATCCCCGCTTCCTGACCCGCTTCGAGGGCATGGTCCGGGTCGAGAGCCCGACGCCTTAGGAGCGTGAATCTCAGGAGACCGCCATGAAGCACATCTCCCCCAAGAACCTCAAGGCGCGCTTCGCCACCGAGTGGCTCGAAGGCGGCGGCGCGGCGCGCGCCACCGCCGACGATCCCGGGCCGCACTACCCCTCCGGCTGCACCACGATCTTCTCGCCGGGCTGGGAGGTGGACTCGACGGGCGGCACCGCGGCGCTCTGCCAGCCCATGGAGCGGGACCTCTACGACTGTTACAAGACCTGCTACTGGCCTGCCCAGGTGCCCGACTACCTCAACAACAGCCCCGACTGGCACAAGAACTGTGCGGCCGCCGTGCAGGACTGGCGGGAGATCGATCTGGTCTTCCCCTGAGGCGCGGTTCCCCGAAGCTCTCCCCCGAAGGCCCCTCCGAGATTCGAAATCCCGACCCCGAGTTCCAGTCCATGATCCGGCGGCTCCTCCTCGCGTTCGGGTTCGCCGCGCTCCTGGCCGGGACCGCGAGCGGGCAGGACGCGGATCGCTTCCTCGCGGGCATCTGGCCCGACGAACTCATCACCTTCGACCAGGAGACCCTGACGTTCGACAAGGTCGGGAGCCTGCGGCACGGCGCGGCCACCAACAACAACTGGACCGCCGACGGCCGCTATCTCGCGATCGTGACCGGCCGGATGGAGACCGTCGAAGTGTTCGACGCCGCCGCAATGGCGGTCGTGGACGACTTCCGGCTCAGCACGGTGGGCACCCGCATCCGCTTCATGAGCGCGACCCCGGGGCCGGGCGCCCGGCGGATCTACCTCGTCCCGGTGGTGGTGGACCTCGAGCCCGACCGCTTCATCCACAAGACGCCGTCGGAGATCTGGGTCTTCGACCGCGAAGCGCGCGAGGTCACCCACCGGATCCCGCTCGGCGGCGCCGACGACTGGCGCCCCAACATCTACTTCAGCCCGGACGGCGCTTCGGTGTTCCTGGTGAACGACCAGATCGTGGAACTCGACGCGGAAACGTTCGAGGAGACGGACCGGATCGAACTGGACCGGCCGCTCGCTCCCGGCTACGGCGGGGTCCGCGGGCACTCGCTCGACGAGGTGGAACCGGGCCGGCTCTTCGGGGTGTACCGGACCGTGGAGCCCCGCCAGGGGATGGAGCTCTTCGGCCTGCTGGAGATCCGGCTGCCGGAAAAGACCTTCAGCCACTTCGAGGTGGGACCACAGATGCGGCTCGCCCGTTTCGCGCTCTCCCCCGACGGCAAGCGCGGTTATGCCGGCCTCAACGACGCCGCGGTGATCGACATGGAGACCCGGCAGGTCATCCTGCGCAAGAAGGGCTTCGAGCGGGGCCGCACCAACATCTCGATGATCGTCTCGGCGGACGGCAAGCGCCTCTTCGTGTCCGGCGTCGGGGACACCATGTACGTCTACGACGCGGAGACGCTCGAGCCCGAGACCGAGATCTTCGCCGGCGGCGACTTCATGATCCCGCCGCAACCGATCCGCTACCGGGCCACTACCGGGAACTGAGCAGGGATCGCGGGTTTCCCGCATGACGCGACGTCATGCGTGAGGGCGGCGCACCGGCTCGTCCCCCCGACATCTACCGGCGCGCGTTCCGGCTGACCCTCCCCTATTGGCGGCGGCTCTCCGGGGTTCTCGTTCTTTCGCTGCTCGCCGGACTCCCGGGGCAACTCTGGCCGCTGCTCCTGGTCCCGCTGCTTGACGACGCGCTGCTGGGCGGCAACTTCCTGCTGCTGCTCCAGCTCGCGGTGCTCATGGCCGTCATGCAGATCGGCGGCCTGGTGCTGACCTCCTATACCGGCTACCGCTACGTGGGACTCTCGGCCCGGGCCCTGTTCGATCTCCGCCTCACCGTGTATCGGCGCCTCCAGCGGCTCTCCCCGCGCTTCTTCGCCGGAGCCCGCACCGGGGACCTGCTTTCGCGACTCAACACCGACGTCTCGGAACTCCAGCGGACCGCGGGCGACCTCCTGCTCACGCTCACCCAGAACGTGCTCGGGCTGATCGTCGCGCTGGTGCTGGTGCTGACGCTCGCTCCGGCGCTGCTGGTCCCCGCGCTGGTCGTTCTGCCGTTCGCGGCCATTGCCCTTACCCGTCTCCGGACCCGCGTCACCGACGAGAACCGGCGGCTGCGGGAGGCCGGGGCGTCCGTCGGGAGCGCGCTCGTCGAGTCGGTGCTCGGAATGCGCCAGACTGTCGCCTTCGGCCAGGAGGAGCGCGAGGCGCAGCGTTTCCGGGGGGAGAACGACCGATTCATCGACGCCCTGCTGCGGGCGCGGCGGACCACCTACGTGGCTTCCGGAATCCCCGCCTCCCTCGTCTCGATCGCCGGCGCCGCAGCGTTTCTCTACGGCGGCTACCAGGTGATCCAGGGCAATCTCACCCTGGGCACCCTGGGCGCGGCGATGACCTACCAGATGCGGCTCTTCGGCCCGGTGCAGGGCCTTCTCGGCCAGTACCTGGGGCTACGCGCCGCCCGGGCGTCCTTCGAGAGGGTGTTCGAACTCCTCGACGAGCCGCCCGGGGTCGAGGATCCGGACGATCCGCTGCCGGTCAGCGAAGTCCGCGGACCGCTACGGGTGGAAAGCGTGTCGCTTTCCTACGGCCGGGAGGAGAAACCCGTGCTGGACGGCGCTTCCCTCACGCTCCCCGAGCGGTCCCTGACCGTTCTGGTGGGCCCGAGCGGCGTCGGGAAGACAACCCTCGCGGATCTGATCCTCCGGCGCCTCGACCCGGACCAGGGCCGGCTGTCCTGGGGCGGCGCGGACATTCGGCGGCTTTCGCTCTCGGCACTGCGCGACGGGGTGGCGGTGGTCGAGCAGGATCCGTTCCTGTGGCACGCCCCGATTGCCGAGAACATCCGCTACGGGCGGCCGGGAGCCGATGACTCCGAGATCGCGGAGGCGGTCCGCCTCGCGGCGCTCGACGACTTCGTGGTGGGTCTTCCGGAAGGTCTCTCCACGGTCGTCGGGGAGCGCGGCCAGCAACTGTCGGCCGGCCAGCGCCAGCGGATCGCCATCGCCCGCGCCGTGCTCGCCGGTCCGGACCTCATCCTGCTGGACGAGCCGAGCTCGGCTCTCGACGCGGAGACCGAGGCACTCCTGATCCTGCGCCTCGTGCCCTGGCTGAAGCGCCGGACCGCGCTCGTGATGACCCACCGGCGGGCGTTCGTCGAGGCCGCCGATCAGGTGTTTGCGCTTCGGGACGGCCGGATCGAGCCGGGCGCCTGAGCCGACTCGGGAAACCCCCGGACCTCGCACCCCAGACCCGAAGGGCGACGCGGGGAGTCAGAAGACGCGGGGCTCGAATCCTTCGGAGTTCACGATCTCGGCAGTCGTACTCACGACCCGGATCACATAGAACCCGGCGGCCTCGGCGGCCCGAACCGCCTCGGGATTCGCGCTCAGGAAACCGACCGCCCCCCAGACCCGGGGGCGGGCGAGATCGGGGCGCCACTCGCGGAAATCGCGAATCCGGTCGGTGAACTTCGCCACGTCGCGCGGGCGCAGGGTCGTCTTGACCTCCACGACCACGGCATCCTCCGGCCCGACGGCCACCACGTCGTACTCGCGCCATTCGTGGAGACTTATGGATTTCACCCGGCGGTACGCCCGCTCGACGCCGAGGCCCACCTCCCGAAACAGCGGAACGGTCCTGCCCTCCACCAGCGCTTCCATCAACTCGCCGAACCGGTTGTCGCCGTCACCGGCGATCTTGTTCATTCGCGCCTGCCACTGCCGGTCGAGTTCCGCCCGTTCCCGGTCCCGCGCCGCCTGCTCCCGGTCCCGCGCCGCCTGCTCCGTCTTCCTCCGTTCTTCGTCGGCCTGCCGGTACGCCGCTTCGCGGGCGAGGGCCCGGCGGTGGCCGGCTCGAACCTCACGCGCAAGGGCGCGCACGATGCGCCAGACCTGGGCGGGCGTCGGGTCGGAGCGTCGGCGGCGGGACATGAACGGCTCGCTATTCTAGGCGGGGTGCAGCGTGCCGCTCGAAGCCGGGTCGACCCCCGACAAGCAGCGTCGCGACGATCTCTGTGGATCCGCTGAGGATCGCGATCCTCGACACGGGGATCAATCCCGCGCACCGCCAGGTGGGCCCGGTGGCCGGCGGGGTCCGGGTCTCCTGGATCGACGGCCGCGTGCGCCTCACCGGAAACCGCCGCGCCGATTGGGGCGACGAGATCGGGCACGGCACCGCCGTCGCGGCGACCGTCTGCGACAGTCTGCCGCCGGACGCCTTCACGCTGCTCTCGGTGCGCGTTTTCGGGCGCCGCGCCGACGCCCCGCCCCACTGTCTGGCGGCCGGCATTCGCTGGGCGGTCGAGAACCGGGCGGCGATCGTGAATCTGAGCGCCGGAGTTCCGGTGGGCAGCGATCCGGAAGGCGAAGCGGTTCTGCGCGACGCGTGGATCGAGGCCGGTGAAGCGGGGGTCATGCTGGTGTCGCCACGGTCGGGCCGGGGATCGCTCCTCGTTCCGGGCTCGCTGGCGTCGGTTCCGGGCGCGGTGGGAGTGGAGGCCGAGCCGCAACTCGGCTACGGGGAGCTGGCCCGGCGCGGGAAGGCTCTGATTGCCTCTCCGTGGGCGCGGCCCTTGCCGCCCCTGCCCCGCGAGAAGAACCTCTCGGGGGTGAGCTTTGCGGTCGCGGCGGTTACGAACCGGGTGGCGCGGCTTCGACTCGCCGATCGGCTCCCGGCGGGGACGGTGCTTCGGGACGTGCTCCTCAGCGTGGTCGGGGACGGGCCGGCAGCCGTGCGGACCCCGGTCGGCTGATCTCCGGGTTCACTCCCACCCGAACGCGTTCCGGATGATGCCGTGGACCCGCGTGTTCTCCCCGATGCCGAGCACCCCGTCGGCGCCGGGGCCGTAGCCGAGGAGCAGCACCGGATCGGAGGTGTGCCCGCCGGTGGACCAGACCACCTGCGTGTGGTTCGCGAGTTGCCGCGCCGCGAGCGCGACCGGGACGGTGGACCCGTCAAGGTAGTAGGTCCCGAAATCGCGGGGGGCGGCGGTCTCGGCGTTGAGTTGCTCCGCGAGATCGGCAGCCTCCTCGCCGGTGAGCCGGATCCCGGTCGCCTCCTCGATCACGGCGAGCACCGACTCCGCGGTCGCCGGGGAGGAAACCTCCGGCATCGCCTCGATCAGGGAGCGGCGCTGGGCGGCGAGCAACTCCAGATGGCGGACTCCGGCCATCTCGGGGCCGGCCGAGTAGTCCGGGAAAACGGCGGTTGGGAACGGGCCTGGTCCCCCCGGGCCGTAGGTGAACGAGAACCCCCCCGTTCCGTGGTCAGCCGTCACGAGCACGAGGGTGTCGTCCCGGGACCGGGCGAAATCGAACCCGACCCCGACCGCCTCGTCGAAGTCGACGATCTCGGCCAGCATCGCGCCGGCGTCGTTCTCGTGCCCCGCGTAGTCGATCAAGCCCCCTTCCACCACCAGGAAGAAACCCGCCTCATGCCCCTCGAGGGAAGCGACCGCGGCCCCGGTGAGTTCGGCCAGCGTCGGCACGAAGTCGTCGAGTCCCTCCCAGGACCGGTCGAGCACGTACGGCAGATGGCTCGCCGCAAAGACTCCGAGAAGCCGTTCCGCGCCGCGCGCGGCTTCGAGCCCGGCGCGGTCACCGACGACGGCGAAACCCCGTTCTTTCGCTTCGGCGATCAGGCTCCGATCGTCCTCGCGGTTCGAAGGACCGTCCGTTGCGGCGGGCAGCCCGGGAACGCTCTCGCCGAGCGTCGTTCCCGCGGGGATCATCGCCCGTCCGCCGCCGCCGAGCAGCACCTCCACATGCGGCTCGCCGAAGAGCTGGTCCGCGAGCTCGGACTCCGGCACGTAGCGCGACTTGGCGTGGACCTTGAAGGCCGCCGGGGTCGCGTGCGTGAGGCGCATGTTGGCAACGAGGCCGGTCGCGAGTCCCTCCGCTTCCGCCCACTCGAGAAGGGTCGGCAGCGGCTCCGCGGTTTCGGGATCGACGCTCAGCGTTTCGGTGAGAACGCGTCTTCCGGTCGCCATCTGGGTGGCGGCGGCCGCGGAGTCCGTGGTGATCCGGGCGTACGAGAACGGAATCGAATACCCGGCGCTCCCCGCGTCGGCCAGTTCGGACATCCGGAGCGGACGCCCCCGCACTTCCGAAGCGTAGGCGATGCCGAAAGTGAGCTGGTTCATCCCGAACCCGTCGCCGATGAACAGGATCACGTTCCTCGCGCGGGCGGGGGCAGCCGGCGCGCAACCGGACCCGGCCACTCCGGCGACGAAAGCCGTGAGGGAAAGGATCGCGGCGAAGGGTCCCCGCCAGCCGTGGTGAAACCCTGGAGGCATCCATTCGCGGCGCGCAGCGCCGCGGGGGTGGGGAGTGGGGAGGGGTTTCCCCTCCCCACGAAAAACGGTGCGCGAATCGCCGGGCGATTCGCGCCACCAGCCCGTGGGGAAAGCTCCCCGCGCCCACACCGGCCGCCGGCTTCGCCACGCCGCGCGTCCCCAGGCTCGTGCGGGGAGCCTTCCCCGCGGGCTGCTACTACTGGCTCGTCAGGGCCGCGTAGTTGTCCTTGCAAAACTCCTCCAGTTGCTCGGCCAGATGGCTGGCGGCGTTGCGCAGGCTGGGCCCGGTTTCCCGTTCGTCCAACCCGGTCAGGCTCTGGCGCAGGCTGCCGGCGAGCGCCACCCCGTCCACGTAGTGGAACTCCACGATCTCGCTCCGCTCGACGAGCTGCACCTGGCCGTTGATGATCAACCGTTCGAGTTTCGGAAGCATGGTTTGCGACGTTCGGTAGTTGATGATGCGCAGGGTGATGGCCGCCTCCTCGGCGTCATCCACGACGCGAAACCAGTTCCGGCGCCCACGGACGCGATCGCGAACCTCTTCCGTCGCTTTCCCGAGCGCTTCGCGCAGTTCGGGATCCTCCGGATCGCTGGGATGCACGAAGACGCTGAAAGGCTCGGGAGGGCGGCGGGGCGCCTGGGCGCCGGCCGCCGAAGCGGCGAAGGCGATCAGGAGCAGAACTGCGGCGAACGCCGCCGGGCGCGGATGTCGAAAGCGGTGGGTGGTCATGACGCCTCCCCGTGTTGCGCGAGGCCGCAAAGACGGTCGCTCGGCCCGGAATCATCGCACGGGGCGCCGGAGCGCACGTTCCGCAAGTCATCCGGGAAGGATGTCCGGCCCGGAGAAGCCGTCAGGCGCCGCTGAGCGAGGCGGTCCCGCTAAAGGGGAGAGGCCGGGAATCCCGGCTTACCGGGGAGTCGCCCGCTCCCGAAGCTGGCGGAGAGCGCCGTAGTTGTCCTTGGCGAACCGCTCCAGCTCCTCCGCCAGATGGCTGGCGGCGTTCCGGAGGCTGGCGCCAAGGAGCACGGGACGCTGGTCCAGGCCGGACAGCTTCTCACGCGCCGTTCCCGCAACGGCAACGGCGTCCACATAGACCAGCTCGACGGTGGGGCCCTCGAACCAGCCCCACTTGTGCGCGTTGGAATTGTGGTAGTTGACGATGCGCAGGACGACATCCGCCTCCGCCGCGGATTCGGCCCGCTGGAACCACTCCCGCCGCTCCACCCGTTCCCGGACCATCGGGACCGCTTCCTCGAGCTGCCTCTTCAACGCGGCATCGGCCGGATCGCTCGTCTGAACGAAGACCCGAAACGGCTCCGGGGGACGCTGGGGCGCCTTCTCCTGTCCCGTGGCGGGCTGGTTGCCCAGAGGCGCCAGGAGCAACGGAAGCAGCAGGGCCCAGGTCCGGGTCGAACCGCTCCGGATCACCGTGGCGTTTCTCGGCGCCGCCGCTTCGCATTCGCCTCCGCCTTCACGCGGCTCACGGCGCCGTAGTTGTCCCTGGCAAACCGCTCGAGTTCCTCGGCCAGGTGGCCGGCCGCGTTACGGAGACTGGGCCCGGCGTCGACGCATCGAAAGTCCAGACCGGACATCCTCTGCCTCAGGTCACCAACGCGGACGACGGCGTCAACATAGTTGTACTCCGTGCTGTAGCAGTCCAGCGGGCCGGGCCTGAGCTGCGCCTCCGGGTGCCCCTGTCGATAGTGGGTGATCCGTAGCACGATGTCGGCCGTATCCACGGACTCGGCCAGTTCGAACCATCGCCGCCGCTCGATCTGTTCCCGAACCATCGGCAGGGCTTCCTCAAGCCTTGTTTGCGACGCGGCATCGGCCGCACCACTCGTGTGGACGAACACCCGAAACGGCTCCGGGGGACGCCGGGGCGCCTTGTCCTGACCGGTGGCGGCAGCCGCCAGCCCCAGGAGGACAACGGGCGGGAGAATCAGGCTCGACACCCAGGCGCTTCTCCGACGGGAAGGCATCACTCAGCGGGAGCCGCTGCTCTCCTGTGCGAACGCCTTGAGCCTCCGCACGAAGTCGGAAGCGGCGGACCGGAAACTGCCCGTCTCGGTGGCGCCGGTGCCGGAACCCTCGATCTGTTTCCGGTTTCCGTCCACGCGCACGACCGCATCGAACGAGAAGAAGTCACTGCCCCGGGATTCGAAGACCCGGTTCGGGGTGAAGCCGGCCGGACCGCCCACATGCCTCACTTCGCTCGTGACGGCCTGGGCATCGAAGATCGTGATGCGAACGTCCGCCTCATCGGCCGACTCCACCACCCGGAACCGCCCGGGTTGGTCCGCCAGTTCCGCCGTGAGGGCAATCGCCGCATTCGTGAGCCGGACGTCCAGATCGGCATCCACCTCACCCGCCCGCGCCACGAAGACCGAATACGGCTCCGAAGACTGCGGCAGGGTGCTCTCGGCGCTCGGCGCCGCAGCCGCAACCGCCGCGATTCCGGCCATGACGGCGAAGGCCGCCGCGAGACTCCGGCCTCGAAGGTTCGAACGGTTCCGCATATCGCCCTCCTCAGACGGGCCTGAGGCAAGCAAGGTCCATGCTACGGGTGTGCTCGCGGAAAGCGCAAAGGCGAATCTCAGCCGTCCGCGGAATGAGGGACGAACCGGTCGGCCGCGGGGGCAAACGCCTCGATCTCTTCGCCCCACTGGAAGGCGCCGGCCACCGATTCCTGAAGCGACAGCTTCACGACCTCGCCCGGATCCGGGAACAGCCGCCCCTCGAGGTCCGCGATCCGCTCGGGCTCCGAACGGGTGCGGGGAGACCCGGCGATCAGGGCGCAGCAGTCCTTCGCCGGCACGGCAGAGATGTCCCAGGTCCCGATCTGCTGCGCCCGGTCCATGATCGCCACCTTGTCGAGCCCGACCAGCGGCCGCAGCACGGGCAGGGAAAGCGCCGCGTCCACGCTGATGAGGTTCTCGAGCGTCTGCGACGCGACCTGGGAAAGGCTGTCACCGGTGGTCAGGGCCGCCGCCCCGAACTTCCGGGCCACGAATTCGCCGCAACGGAAGGCGAACCGCCGAAACAGCACGGCCTCGTGGCCCGTCCTGCTGCCGCTCAGCCGGAGATCGAAGTGGGTATACGGAACAAGCACCAGCCGCGAGCGGCCGGTGTAGCGCGAAAGGACGCGGACCAGGTCCGCAGCCTTGCGGGCCGTGGGCGAAGACGGATCGGGGCAGGACGGCGTGAGATGGACAAAGTCCAGCGTCGCTCCCCTTCCCGCCATCATCCAGGCCGCTACCGGCGAGTCGAACCCGCCGGAGAGCATCCCCACGAGCCGGCCCGCAACCCCGACGGGAAGCCCGCCGGGGCCCTTTACACGGCTCGTCCAGAGGTAGATGGCTTCTTCGTGAGGCTCGATGAAGATCGTGAGCGCCGGATTCGAGAGGTCCACCCGGGCCCAGGCGGTGCGCTCCAGAATGGCGCGCCCCACCGACTCGGCGATGGCCTGCGAGCGGATGGGGAAGTTCCGGTCCCGGCGCCGCACCCGCAGGGCGAAGCCCGACTCCGGGTCCGGCCGCGCCTCGGCCGCGAGCCCGCACGAGAGCGACGTCGTTTCGTCCAGCAGGCGCTCGGGCGAGGGCGCTTCACCGCGCGGGCGGGGAATCACAAAGCACGGAAGCGCGAGTTCGACGCCGAACACGGTGGCGATCGCCGCGAGGGCCCGGTCGAGCGCCGCCGTCTCCCCCGGCGGGACCTCGATCCACACCCGGTCGCCGGCCGAACTCGCCCGCCACCGCAGCCCGATGCCGCGGAGCCGCTGCCCCAGGTTCCGCTTGAGCGCCTCCCGGAAGGAAGGCCGGTTTCTGCCCTTGATGCGGATTTCCGGCGACCTGATGAGGATGCGCCGCGGCGCGTCCGGCCCCGGATTCACCGCGGCGCCGACAAGCCGTTCCGCCTCGGCTGGCGGGTTGGGAAGAGGTTCCTGCACGGCGGCGACGGGAGTGGGTGAATCCCTCCCGACCGCGATGGTACGCGGACCCGGCGGGGGCAACGGTGAAACGGCTCCACGCGAAACGTTCCCGCATCGGGTGGTGAGCCGTGAAGGAATCGAACCTTCAACCTACTGATTAAGAGTCAGTTGCTCTGCCTGGTTGAGCTAACGGCCCAACCCGATGCGACCACGCTGGTACGCCTGAGAGGATTCGAACCTCTGACTTCTTGCTCCGGAGGCAAGCGCTCTAATCCACTGAGCTACAGGCGCTCCCAGCGGAACGCGGAAGGTTACCGTAGGCGGGGGCCGCGTCAGCCTCCCGCGAGTCGCCGGAGAAGTTCCGCCTTCAACTCGGGATCGGGGGTGTGGCACCAGGTCACGGGCCATCCCCCGGACGCATCGGTCCGGACGAGCCACGGTTTGGTCGCCCCGGTGTCCGAGTACCCGTCGGCGGGACCCTCCCGAACGACCACCGAGGTCCGGTCGCAGCGGAGAAGTTCCGGGGCCACCAGGAAGGACACCGCAAACGAATCGAACGGGTAGGTCGCCCGCCGCCCGTAGTTGTCGCCGAACCAGTCGAGATAGTCCTCGATCGGCCGGCGGAAGAACTCCCCGAACGGGGTGTCCCACACCGAAGCCCACTCCTGCGCATCGATGGGCAGTTTCGCGGCCAGCTCGAACGGAGCCAGGACCACCGGGGCGCCGCTCCCCACCACGACCTCCGCGGCCTCCGGGTCCAGCTCGAAATTGAAGTCGAGGAGATTCGGCCCTCCTCCCGGGAAGGTCAGCGCCTCGTCCGGCCGCCGGCCGATCACCAGGACGACCGTCTCGATCCGGCCCGCGAGGTCGGGCCGCTCCCGGAGCGCGGCGGCCACGTTGGTCGCCGGCCCGAGCGCCAGCACGGTCAGCGGTTCTTGTTCGAGGGCCGCGATGAGGGCGCGCGACGCCGGGGTCGGGTCCGGGGAGGCCCGGGCGCTCCCCTGGTGGACCCCGATCTCCCCGGGCGCGAAGCGAGCCACGATCTCCCGGGCGATGGCGTAGCCGCGATCCACCGGGGCGTTCCCGAAGACCACGCTGACCCCGGCGACCCGCAGCTCCGGCGAATGGAACGTCTGGACCATCGCGACCCCGTCGTCCGGCTCGTGACCGCCGGGCATGACCGCGGGGTCCACGTCGAGCCAGACGGCGCGGGGCGGCGCCGGCGGATCGGCAACTCCGGCGCAGGCGCCGGCAAGCAGCGCGACCGCCAGCGAAGCGCGCGCGGTGCTCAAACCCCGACGGGGGTTCCGGCGGGGCGTTCCTCCACCGGAGCTTCGACCTCTGCCGGCGGGTCATACGGGTTGGGGACGCGCCCTTCCAGAAGGGTCGGGAAGTCGCCCTTCAGAAAACCCTGGGCGAGTGCGTAGGTCTGCTCGTCCTGGTTCCGCCGGAGGCCCCGCCGCAACTCTCCGACGCGGATCCGGGAGCCCGCGCAGAAGTCCTCGACCAGCGGCAGGACGTCTGCTTCCGGCTCGCCGCGGGCGAGGAGCGCCTCGGCGCGCACCACGGTGGCGACCTGGGCGTAGAGCTCCGCTCCAAAGTCAACGAAGCGCCACAGAAGCATCTGGCGCTTCTCGAGCCCGGGGCCGTGCCGCAGCATCGCATGGAAGAGGCTGCGCGCGAGCTGCCGGCTGCTCTTCGCCACGAAACGGAGATGGCGCCGCGCCCAGGCCGCGCCGCCGGAGGGCGCGCCGGCCGGCAACCACTGGCGCAGGTACCAGGGGAGGTAGAAGAAACCGGCGCGGATCGCCGTCGAGAACCGCTTCGAGAGCGGCAGGGAGGGGTTCATGACCGCACCCGCGCGGCTCAGGTGAGGATCCATGACCTCGCGCGCGATGAAGAGACGCAGGATCTCGCTCGAACCCTCGAAGATCGTGTTGATCCGGTTGTCGCGCAGCGTCCGTTCCGCCGGGAACGGCCGCTCGCCCCGCGCGGCGAGCGACGCGGCGGTCTCGTAGCCCCGTCCCCCCAACACCTGCACGGTCTCGTCGGCAATTCGCCACGCCGCCTCGCTGGCGTACATCTTGGAGATGGCGGCCTCGATGCGGATGTCCGCGCCGCCGATGTCCACGAGCAGCGAGGTGAGGTCGGACATCGCGTCCATTGCGAACGTCGTCGAGGCCATCCGTCCGATCTTGTCGGCGATCGCCGCGTGTTCGCCGATCGGCGCGCCCCACTGCACCCGCTCCCGCGCCCAGGTCCGGGAGATGTAGAGCGACCGCTTGGCGGTCCCGATGCAGATTCCGGGGAGGGTGAGCCGGCCGGTGTTCAGCGTTGTGAGGGCAACCCGAAGCCCTTTTCCGACCGGGCCCAGGACGTTTTCGCGGGGAATTCGAACGTCCGTGAAGCGCATCACCCCGTTGTAGAGCGCCTTCAGCCCCATGAAGCGGCAGCGGCGCACGACCTCGACTCCCGGCCAGCGCGTATCCACGATGAAGGTGGTGATCCCGGCCCGTCCTCCCGGTGTCTCGGCGGGGGTGCGCGCCATCACCACCAGCCAACGCGCCTTCGTGCCGTTCGTGCACCAGAGTTTTTCGCCGTTCAGGACGAAGGACCGGCCATCCGGGGTCGGCTCGGCGTGCGCCCGCATGCGGGCGGCATCCGACCCCACGGTGGTTTCGGTGAGCGCGAACGCGGAAATGTCACCCGCCGCCACCTGGGGCAGGAACTCCTGCTTTTGCTCCTCGGTTCCGAAGAGCAGGATGGGCTGGGCGATGCCGATCGACTGGTGGGCGGAGATGAGGGAGGCCAGGCTCCCGCAGTGGCTCCCGAGCAGGATGGCGGACCGGGTGTAGGTGCGCTGCGACAGCCCGAGCCCCCCGTAGCGCCTGGGGATCTTGATCCCGAAGGCGCCCATGGCCGCCAGATCGCCGAGCACCCGGTCGGGGATCTCGCCGGTGCGGTCGATCTCGTCGGCGTCCACCTCCTCGAGCAGGTACGACTCCAGCCGCTTGAGGAAGGCTTCGCCCTCCGGCTCGACCCCACTGTCGGGGTACGGGCGCACGATCCCGGTGGACAAGCGCCCGAGGAAGAGCGCGCCGGCGAAGGTCGGATAGCGCCATCCCGTCTCCCGCGCCGCCTCCGTGAGTTCGAATGCGGCGCGTTTGCCGGCCGACATCCGGGAGGTATCGATGGGGCTGGTCATGGCGGGCCCCCGATTCTACGCACCTCGCGTTCGCGGTCGCCGTTCGATGCGGCTATCCTGCCGTCCAAGAACGTCGGCCGGCGGATCGCCTCCCGGGTGGGGTGGTTTTCTCAAGTTGCTGTTCCGAAACTTCCGGGACGCCGATCCGCCGGACAGCCCGACGGAAGGAGATTCGATGACCAGCCTGTTCGTGATGTTCCTGGCGCTGCCGAGCGCGGTGGAGTGGAAGACCTTCGAGTACATGGGAGTGCACGGAGCCGAATTCGTCGTCCGGGAACACACCGGAATCCTGGTCCAGTGCAACGAGGAGCAGGAGCAGATTCTCATGACGGTGCACGTCCCGCATGAGGAAACCAGCCCGTCCGGCACCCAGCACCGGACGCTCTACGTGCAGATCGACGGAGGGGACACCCGGAGCATCGAAAAGACGGAGGACCGGCCCTTTCCCGGGATCTTCCAGTTCGAGCCGGAGGAATGGTTCGTGGACTTCCTGCTCGCCGGCGGCAGCCTGGCGGTTCGATTCGAGGGCGAGACCATGGAGGCGCCGGTGGACGCGGCCATCATGAAGATGACCCTCGACCACTGCACGGGCGGAACACACGTTCACTGAGGAGGTCGCGGGCCGGCGCGCGCCGGGAAACTCCCGGCGCCGAACGCTCAGGAACCGATCAGTTCCGCGATGCGGACCCCGAGGAAGTACGGCCACACGAAGAGGCCCAGCAAGCCGCGCCAGAAGCTCAGATCCAGGAAACCGATGGTGAACAGCCATCCGACCGTCCACAGGCCGAAGCCCAGTCCGCCCTGATCGATCTTGATCCGCTGGGTCACTCGCGATTTCTCCTCCACGGCCGGATCATCCTAACGTCCGCCGTCCGAGCATCCCGTCAGGCTGATTTCGGGCGGCCGGAGAAGGTATCCATGGCCACGTGGATCCCGAAGAAGGATGCGATCGGATCGAGCCAGCGGACGGGGAGCAGGCGCAACAGTTTCAGGGAGTGGACGAACCAGGGAAGGACGACCACGGCGCGATTCCTCTCAACCGCGCGGATCACGGCGTTGGCGACCCGCTCCGGTTCGAGGATCGGCAACAGGAAGGGGAAGCGGGTGCGAACCCCGGCGAACATGCCGGTGCCCACGAAGAACGGGCAGATCAGGCTCGTTCCGACACCGGGCGCCGTGCGGCGCAACTCGGCCCGCAGCGATTCATGGAAGCCGACCGCGCCGAATTTGGAAGCGCAGTAGTCGGAGAGTCCGCACGTCCCGATCAGGCCACCCGCCGACGCCATCGTGACCACGTGCCCCGCCCCGGCTTCGATCATGGCCGGCAGCACGGCCTGCGTCGTCCAGAAGAGCGCCGCGGTGTTGATCCGCAGCGTGCGCTGCACCTCCTCCGGCGAAAGCTCCGTGAGACGTTTCCCGGAAACCACGCCGGCGTTGTTGATCAGGACGTCCACGTTGCCGAAGGAAGCCGCGAGACGTTCCGCCGCTTTCGCCACCGCGTCGGGGTCCCCGACGTCCACCGCCTCTGAAACGACCCCTTGATGCCCGCCTCGACGAGCGGCGGCAATTCGGGCGGCCGCGTCCGGCAGCGCCCCCAGGTTGACGTCCCAGATGGCGACGTGAGCGCCCCGGGCCGCCGCGCCGCACGACACGAGCAGACCCATGCCCTGAGCTCCGCCCGTGACCAGCACCCGGCGGCCTTCCAGCTTCACCGGGAGTCACCCGCCGGACGCGCGAAGTACGGCGCGAGCGCCGATTCCGGAGGGGCGGCGGTGAACCGGCTCACCGCCACCCCCAGCACGAGGGAGACGACGACCCCTGGCGCCGCGGGATGGATCAGTTCCGGGCCCCAGCCGGGCCAGGGCAGCACCCCGCTCTGCCAGACGAAGACCCCCGCGACGCCCCCCACCATGGCGGCGAGGGCGCCCTCCCGGGTGAGGCCGCGCCAGAGGACGCCGAGGACGACCGGGACGAAGAACGCGCTCGCCATGATCGCAGTGAAGAGCAGCACGATGAACTGCACCAGCTCTCCCTCGCCGACGCCGCTCAGGATCAGCACCAGCGGCGCGATGCCGACGATCAGGATCCCGAAGCGCGCCGCCAGCATCCTCGCCCGCGGGCTGGCGCCCGGCCTCAGGACGCCCAGCAGATCGTGGGAGAGCGCCGATCCGGCAACCAGCAGCAGCGAGTCCACGGTGGACATGATGGCCGAAACCACGGCGGCCAGCAGCACCGTCCCGAGGACGGGGGGCAACGCGTAGGACGCGATCAGCGGCATGGCCAGATCCCCGCTCGGGAGGATCGGGAACAGCCCCATCGCCCCGAGCGCGATGAGGAAGACCAGCAGGTTCACCCCGGTGGCCACGATCATGGCGAGGAACAGGCCCCGCCGGATCTCCCGCTGGCCGCGCATGGCGTAGAGACGCACCAGCTTTTCGGGGGTGGCGACGCCTCCGAGCAGGAAGGAAATCCCCATCGTGAACAGCAGCACGCCCGGAAGCGCGCCGAATTCGAAGGCTTCGGGCCGCAGGGTCTCCACGGCGGCGAACAGCGGACCCGGCCCTCCAAGCAGGCGGAAGACCATCGGAACGGCCACCAGGGCGCCGATCACCATGACCACCAGTTGCACGAGGTCGGTGTAGACCACCGCCACCATCCCCCCGATCGCGGTGTAGGCGAGCAGGATGACCGTGAAGAACACCATCCCCCAGACCGCCGGAATCCCGAACACGGTCTCGGCGATCAACCCGCCGGCGATCACCTGCGCCTGCACGTACACGGTGGCCGCGATCAGGATCACTACCGCGGCGAGCGCCCGGGCCCGCCGGCTGTAGTAGCGCCGCTCGATGAACGCCGGCAGGGTCAGCTCCCGGGTGCGGGCGAAGCGCGGACCGAGAAAACCGGCCATGAACCAGTAGCTGAACGGGATGAACAGCACGAGCCAGGTGAACTCCCAGCCCACCGTGTGGATCACCCCCACGGTGCCGATGTAGGTGCCGGCGCTCGCGTGGGTGGCGGCGAGGGTGGCGCCGCCGAGGAGCCAGCCGAGCTTGCCCCCGGCGATCCAGTAGTCGCCCTCGGTGCGCGTTCGGCGCAGCGCGACCACCCCGATGGCGAAGATCGCCGCGAGATAGGCGCCGAAGACGATCGCGGTCAAAGCCGGCCGTCCTCGCGGTGGTCACGGGACTCCCGGCGCTCCAGCCGCCGCATCCAGAACCAGTAGGCGAGCAGGATGGCGCCGAAGACCGCGAACAGGCCCCAGAAGGAAAAGCGGGTCATCGGGGGTTCGCGGAACGCGACGGCGCGAGAAGCCGGCGCGCCCCGAAGACGCCCAGTCCCATCAGGAGGAGCGCCACGGCCCCGTCCACGAAAGTAGCCAGACCGATCACGGTGCCCTCCCCGGGCACGAGCCGGAACCGGAGGAACGATGGCGGCGCCGGAAGGTGCGTTTCGAGAGTCCCGCCCCCGCCGCCGTCCCCCCGGAGCGCCGGGAAGGAGTCCGCGATCCGGTAGCCGGGGGGCGCGGTGATGCTTGCCGCAAAAGCCGAGTCGGCCCCCGGTTCGGGGGCGTGGTCGGGGAGCGGCACCGGGACATGGACCCAGCCGGTCTCATCGGGCTCCACGCTGTCCCGGAACAGGAGCGCCCCCGCCGGGTCCCGTTCGAACCGCACCGGCGTCCGCCGCCAGTCCGTCTCCGGGGACGGCGCGAGGACATGGAACGCCGTGGAACCGGCGAACGGGTGGCTCGGGGGGATCCGCGTGCGGACCGCCGCCTGGGCGGGACTCTCGAAGGCCACCGTCATCTCCGCGGCTTCCGGTTGAGCCGCGACGGCGCCCGCCGGCAGGAAGAGGGCCAGCCCCAGCCAGCGGAGAGCGCGGGGCACTGGATTCAGGCCCAGACTTCCCTCAGCACCCGGAGCGCGTTCCCGCCCATCACCTTGCCGATGTCCCCGTCGGAATAGCCGTGCTTCACCAGCCAGCGCAGGATGTTCGTCGAGCCCTCCACCGGATTCTCGATCCCGGCGACGTAGGGAACCCGGTCGAAGTCGGGCGTGTTGCTGCCGGTGCTGGCCTTCCTGATGGAAAGCGCCGACGCGTACACCCCGTGGAGCCCCACGTGGTCGCCGAACACCGTGTCCGGCCCGAAGCCGACGTAGTCCATCCCCACGAGGTCCTTCACGTACTCGAAGTGCTCCATGAAGGACTCGAGGCTGTGCCGGGGATGGTTCTCGGTGAGCGTCGTGTGCGGGGCGGCCTCGATCCCGATGATGCCTCCCTTGTCGGCGCAGGCCTTCAGCACGTCGTCCGGGGCCATCCGCCGGGTGTTCCAGAGCGAGCGGGCGCCGATGTGGGTGATCGAGACGGGCCTTTCGCTCGCCGCGATGACATCCAGGGTCGTCTGGTCGCCGCAGTGCGCGGTGTCGATCAGCATTCCGACCTTGTTCATCCGTTCCACCACCTGGTGCCCGAACGCGGTCAGCCCCCCGTCGTTCGCTTCCTTCAGCCCGCTCCCGAGCGCGTTCGATTCGCTGTAGGTGATCCCCATCTCGCGGACGCCGAACCCGTGGAGGACTTCCACGCGATCGAGTTCGTTCTCGATGGGCGCCGCGCCTTCGATGGCCGCCACCCAGGCGAGCCGTCCCTCGGCGTGGGCCCGGAGGATGTCGTCCACCGTCTTGCAGTGAATGAGGAAGTCCTGGTGGGCGATGTCCGCGAGGCGCATCCCGAGATCGTGGAGGACCTCGTTCCACTTCCAGCCCGTCCGTGACTCGATTCGGCAGATGCCGTCGAGCAGGTTGTCGAACACGCAGTCCCAGTCGGACTGGGCGAGCGCCTCGAAGGGAGTGAAGACCCTCCCCTCGCGAACGTAAGCCGGCGTCCGGTGGATGTCCCGCGGGAAGCTGCCGAGATGTTCGTGCAGCGAAATCAGCACCAGCTCGCTCGCGAGGCGCTCCGCGCGCGCCTCCTCTTCGGCGGAGAGCGGAACGGGGTGCGCCGGGAAGAGTTCGGCGTCGTCCACCAGCTCTTCGGGCAGGTAGTCCTCGCCCGGAGTCAGGTAGCCGAAAGAGCGGTACCCGTCCGCGCCGCGCTTGTTGCGTCCCATGAATCGATGCTACCAGCGGGCACCCCACCGGCCTCCCGATGGCGCACCCGGATTGAAACGCCGGCCTCCGGCCAGTGGCTGTGAAAATGCAACCCGCCCGATGACGGGGACGGCGAGGAGCGCCGGGAGCGCCGGTCTTCAGACCGGCATCGCCCGCGCAGCGGGCGAAACTCCTGGGCTTCCTTTCGCCGCATGGCGCCCCCGTCAAAGGGAATGGCGCGACGACAACCGCGCCCGCGTACTCCGCTTTCGCCGTCTTCGTTTCGGGTCCTCGCAATGTGGCGCGATGGCGCCGGGAGTTTCGCGGCCTGCGGCCGCGATGCCGGTGTGAACACCGGCGCTCCTAGTCTGAGGACCGGCGCTCCTGGCACCTCGCCATTTTCATGACGGGCGGGGTGCGTAGGAGGACGCGCGCATGGGCGTTTCTCCCGGTGGGGGCCGGCATCGCGCGGTAGCGCGAAACCAGCGCTACCGGGAGTCCGGCAGATTTCCACCGTAGTCCAAACCTGCCGCGGCAGATTTGGACCAGCGGTTAAACCTGCCGCGTTCCCGGCGCGATGGTGATGCCGGCGGCGTCCTCGCAGTAGCGCGCGATCGCCGCGTGGTCCTCGCGGGCGCGGCCGTTGTCCACCAGCGTCTTCACGAACTGCCGGACGATCGTGGTGATCGGAATCGGACTGGCGCTTCCGGCAGCGGCGGCGAGCGCGTTGTTGAGGTCCTTGAGGTGGAGTTCGAGGCGGAACCCCGGCTTCCAGTCGCCCGCGATCATCTTTCCCGCCTTGGCGTTCAGGACGGCGCTCCCGGCGAGGCCGCCCTGAATCGCGGCCACCACCGTCCGCGGATCGAGTCCGGAGCGCACCGCGAAGACGAGGGCCTCTCCCACGGCCTGGATGTTCGCGGCCACGATCATCTGGTTCGCGAGCTTCACCGTATTGCCGGCGCCGGCCGGGCCACAGTGGACCGCGCTCTTGCCGAGGACATCGAATACCGGACCGAGCGCCCGGAAGGCGGCCTCGTCCCCGCCCGCCATGATCGCGAGCTCCCCGGCGATGGCGCCGGGCTCACCTCCGCTCACCGGGGCATCCACGAAGGCGACCCCGCGCTCGCTGGCGGCGGCGGCGATCTTTCGGGAGACCCCGGGCTCGATCGAGGACATGTCGGTGACCAGCCCCGGGAGTTCCGCCGCCGCCAGGACGCCGTCCGGGCCGAGCATCACGAGTTCCGAGTCCGGCGAGTCCGGCAACATCAGGACGACCGCATCCCGTCCTCCCGCGCATTCAGCACCCGACGAGGCGCGCCGGGCGCCGGCGGCAACCAATTCGTCCACCGGTCCCGGCGAGCGGCTGTGGACCGTGAGGTCGAACCCCGCGGCCAGCAGATTCTTCGCCATGGGCTTCCCCATGACCCCGAGACCAATGAACCCGATCGTGTGGAGTGACATGATGGCCGGACGCTAGCAGGTCCGACGGGAGGTTTCCGCGTGGATCGGGATGGAGTCCCCACGCCCCCGCGCGGCGCGCTAGCCTTGCGGACGAACACTCAAGAACGATTGGAGACAGTAGGTGAGCCACTACTACGACGACCATGATTTGTCTCGTTTCGGGGACATGGGCCGGAACGCGCCGGACCTTTGGGAAAAGTTCAACGACTGGTATCAGGCGACGTTCCAGGAGGGATCGCTCTCCGGGCGGGAGAAGGCGCTGATCGCGCTCGGCGTCGCGCACGCCCTGCAGTGTCCCTACTGCATCGACGCCTGGTCGCAGGAATGCCTCGAGAAGGGTTCGAACCTCGACCAGATGACGGAGGCGGTCCACGTCGCCGCCGCCATCCGGGGCGGGGCCGCGCTCGTCCACGGCGTCCAGATGCGGAAACGGAACGCCCAGTTGAGCATGTAGTCCATGGAAGCCCAACTGGAACTCCCGACCCGCAACGCGCATTTTTCGCCGCGTCCGTCCGAGAACGGATTCCCGTCCTTCAATTCCCGGCTCGCGCGGCACGGCCTGCACCCGCTCCGCGCGACCGGCATCGACGTCTTCCAGATCAACGTCGGCAAGCTCTGCAACCAGACCTGCAGGCACTGCCACGTGGATGCGGGGCCGGACCGCACCGAGCGGATGACCCGCCAGACCGCCGAGGACTGCATCCGGGCGCTTGAACTGACGGATGCGCCCACGGTGGACATCACCGGCGGCGCGCCGGAGCTGAACGAGAACTTCCGCTACCTGGTGGACGCGTCGAAGGCCCTCGGGCGGCACGTGATGGACCGTTCGAATCTCACCGTCCTGCTCCTGCGCTCCCAGTCGGATCTGGCCCGGTTCCTCGCCGACCGGGAAGTCGAGATCATCGCCAGCCTCCCTTACTTTCTGGCCGAGCGCACCGACGCGCAACGCGGCGCGGGCGTCTTCGACAAGTCCATCCAGGCGCTCAAGCTTCTGAACCGTCTGGGGTACGGACGGGAGCCGGCCCTCCGCCTCAACTTGGTCTACAACCCCACCGGGGCGTTTCTCCCGGGCGATCAGGATGCCCTGGAGCGCGAGTTCAAGCGGGAACTCGACCGGCGCTATCAGATCCGGTTCGACCGTCTCTTCGCGATCACGAACCTCCCGATCAGCCGTTTTCTCGACTTCCTGGTGGAAACCGGCAACTACGAGCAGTACATGGAGCGGCTGGTGAACGCCTTCAACCCGGCGGCGGCGCGCGCGGTCATGTGCCGGAACACCCTCTCCGTCAGTTGGGACGGCCGGCTCTACGACTGCGACTTCAACCAGATGCTGGACGAAACCGTAGGGTTCGGCGCGCCCACCCACATCCGGGACTTTTCCCCCGAACTGCTGGAGAACCGGCGCATCGTGACCGGCCTCCACTGCTACGGCTGCACCGCGGGCGCCGGTTCGAGTTGCGGAGGGACCACCGCCTGATGCGCACGGCGCGGGCGGCGGTGCTGGCCGCGCCCGGCCGCCCCGCCGAACTCCGGGAGTTTCCGGTCCCGGCGCCCGGACCCGGGGAAATCCTGCTGGAGACCCTCGCGTCCGAGGTCTGCGGCACCGACGTGCACCTCCGGGACGGGCGCCTGGCCGGGGTGCCCTATCCGATCATCCCCGGCCACGTGAGCGTCGGCCGCGTCGTCGAAGCGAACGGGGTGGCGCGGGACGCGGTCGGCAATCCCCTCGCGCCCGGGAGCGTGGTGTCCTTCTTCGACGTCCACGCGACCTGCCACTCCTGTTACCAGTGCCTGGTGGCGCGCCAGCCGAACCGGTGCCCTTCACGCCGGGTGTACGGCATCACCTACTCCGCGGCGGACGGGCTGCTCGGCGGCTGGGCCGACAACATCCTGCTGCTGCCGGGCGTCCGGACGGTGGTGCTGCCCGAGCAACTCTCCGTGGAGGACCTCATCGGCGGAGGCTGCGGGCTCTTCACCGGGTTCGCCGCCGTGGACCGCGCCGAGATTCGCCTCGGCGACAGCGTGGTCGTGCAGGGCGTCGGTCCGGTAGGCCTGGCGGCGATCGCCTTCGCCCGGACCTCCGGCGCCGGCACGATCGTGGCGGTGGGGGAGCCGGCGGCGCGCCGCGACCTCGCGCTCCGCATGGGCGCCGACGAGACGCTCGCGCTTGCAGACGCGCGTACCGAAGAACGGGCGGAACGGGTACGCGCCGCCACCGGCGGGCGCGGCGCCGACCTGGTCATCGAGGCCAGCGGCAACCCGCGGGCGGTCCCGGAGGGTTTCGCGATGCTTCGGGACGGGGGCCGGTATGTCATCGTCGGCCACTACACCGACGCCGGGACCGTCCCGGTCAACCCGCACGTCGACATCAATCGCAAGCACGCGGAAGTGCGCGGCCAGTGGGGCAGCGAATTCCACCACTGGACCCGGGCCCTCGACACGCTCCTCCGCTACCGGGAACGGATCCCGTTCGCGGCGGTGATCGGCCGCCGCTACTGCCTGGAGGAAGCGAATCAGGCGCTCGACGATGTCGAAGCCCTCCGGGTAACCAAGGCGATCATCGTTCCCTGACGAAACCGGCGCCGCCTGGCGGGGCCGGACCTCGCACCCGCGCGGGGTCGCGGTAGGCGATCTCCCGCGCGCGCCGCGCCAGCGCTTCCTCGCGCTGCTGGTCCCGGGTCCGGAACATGTCGCGCGGCGGCATCCCGGCCGCCGCACACAGGCGGTCCAGCAGGTGTTCCTGAGTCTCGAGCCGGCCGTCCGCCAGGATGTGGGTGATCGAGGCGCCGCGCGCGGTGAGCGCCGGCGCCACCAGGATCGTCCGGTGACAGCCCGTGGGATCGCGCTCCGCACAAAGGAGGGCGAGGCGGAACTCCGCGGCCGTCTTCAGGACCCGCTCGATCCCCCGGAGGAACGCGCCGGTCTTCGCCAGCCGGGAAAAGAGCACCCTTCCTTCGTCGTCGTAGCAGGATGGGTCGGGGGTTCGCGCCCCGAGTTCGGCACCGAGGAAGGCGTAGCGGATGCCGTGGGCGGCGAGCGAGTTCTCGATCGGTCGGCGGCTGAATTGCGGGTGTCTCCGGCTGTACGGAACGGACCGCACGTCCGCCACGACGGTGACCCGGTGGCGGTGAAGAAGCGCCGCGAAGTCGTCGAAGGAATGGTTGGAATGTCCGACGGTGAGGATTTCGCGCTGGTTGGTCACGGCGTGCTCGAAGCAGGCAGGAAAGAGCGGCGCGGGCGATGTCCCTCTCCGCGTACCATCATCGCGAGGGAATTGTGGTCCCTCGGGTGGGAGACCCTCGATGGCCGAACGGCAGACAGGAGAGAGCACGGAAAACCTCGCTCGCGTCCGAGGCAGCCGAACCGCCGAGTTGGTGGCGGCGGCGCGGGCAGGGCACTTCGCGAGGGCTGAGCGGCCGCTCGTCATCGAGGATCCCTTCGCGATCCACCTCGCCGGCGAGCGCTGGCAGCGGGTGATCGGGTCGAACTTCCGGCACTGGTTGTTCACCAGGGTGCTGCTCCGAAGAGTCCTCCCCACCACCACCTACGTGCTCATCAGGGCCCGCTTCACGGACGACCGCGTCCTGGCGGCGTCGGAACAGGGGGTTCGGCAACTCGTGATCCTGGGTGCGGGCTTCGATACATTCGCGCTCCGCTATCCGGATCGAGGCATCAAGGTGTTCGAAGTGGATCTGCCGGCGAGCGGCGCCCTGAAGCGGGAGAGGCTGGCGGCGGCCGGCATCGCGGTGCCGGAACACCTGCATTTCGTCGAAGTGGATTTCGAGCGCGACCCACTGGACGAACGTCTTCTCGGGGCGGGCTTCGACCGGCGCGCGCCCGCGTTCTTCAGTTGGATGGGCGTGACGTACTACCTCGCGCCGGAGGCGGTGACGGGAACGCTGGTCCAGGTCACGGACCTGTCCGCACCCGGGTCGGAGCTGGCCCTCGACTACATGAACGCCCGCGAAGGCGTCCCGGCGGAAGAACTCCCGCTGTTCGACAGCCTGCTCCGCTTCGTGGGGAAACACGGAGAGCCCATGATCACCCACTTCGATCCGGATTCGGTGCTGGACCGGATGGGACTCGCCGGGGCATGGGAGTTGCTGGAGCACGAGTTCCCGGCCGCGGACCCCGGTCGTCACCTGGGTAGCCGGACGGACCTGCCCCGGGTGGCGCCGCTGTTCCGGATGCTGCACCTGCGCCGGACGTAGGCGTCGCCTTCTCCCCGCGCTCGGGTTGCGACGTGCGCGGCGCGCCGGTTGCTGTGAACGTGCAGTCCCGTCCGACGGCGGTGACGGCGAGGAGCGCCGGTGTTCACACCGGCATCGCCCCCGCAGGGGGCGAGACTCCCGACGGTCTCCTCGCAATGTGGCGCCGTGGCTGGTGCGGGCGATCGTCCGTTCACCATCCTCGTCGCGGGTCCCCGTGATGGGGCGCGTTGGCGCCGGGTGTTTCGCGGCCGTTGGCCGCGATGCCGGTCGGAGACCGGCGCTCCGCTGTCGCACGCGCCTGACGCGGAGCGGCGTGGCGGCGTTGCTGGCCGGCGCGCGACGAACGTGAACCGCGAGGTGCGGTTTCGCGGCCCGCGTGCCGGCCTGAGGCCGACGTTCCAAGCCGTACCGGGCACGAAAAAACTGACGGCAGCGAACTCGGTTCGCTGCCCGCCGGACCGGGGGAAAGTGTGAAAGGGGCCCTCCCCTTTCACAAAAAAACAACGACCAATCGGAATCTCGCCGCAGCGCGCGTCAGCGCGCAAGGGAGTTCCGATTGCGACGGGGTGGATGAGGGGACTCGAACCCCCAACCACCGGAACCACAATCCGGTGCTCTGCCGTTGAGCTACATCCACCACCGAAGAGGAAGTGACGGCCGTTGGCGCGCCAGGGAGGATTCGAACCCCCGACCCGCGGCTTAGAAGGCCGCCGCTCTGTCCTACTGAGCTACTGGCGCTCCCGCGCTTGGGTATCGGGCCGGCCGGGATCGCTCACCGCGGCCCCGTCGACCAGGTTTGTCGGGGCGAGAGGATTTGAACCTCCGGCTTCCTGCTCCCAAAGCAGGCGCGCTGCCAGACTGCGCCACGCCCCGAGAAGCTAGCGGATTATAGGTGCCGGCGCGGCGAGGGCCGCCCTCAGGAAACGGACGGCCGGCCGAAGCGCCCGGCCACGATGACTGATGCGCTCCTTTTCCTCGAGGCTCAGCTCCGCCATCGTCCTGCCGAATTCCGGAACCAGAAACACCGGGTCGTAGCCAAAGCCTCCACTGCCGCGGGGGGCGGCCGCGATCGTTCCTTCCACCGTCCCGGTGGACCGGAAGACGATCCGGCCCGCCACCGCGACCGCCACCGCCGACCGGTAGCGGGCCCCCCTCCCCCTGGCGGGACTGGCCGCCAGCAACTCGAGGAGGTGACGGTTCTTCTCCGCGTAGGGCGTGTCGCGCCCCAGCCAGCGGGCGGAGCGGACGCCGGGCCCCCCATCCAGTGCGTCCACCTCCAGGCCGGAGTCCTCCGCGAGCGCCGGGAGTCCGGTCACCGCCTGGTAGTGGAGGGCCTTGATGCCGGCGTTGGCGAGGAATCCCTCTCCCGTTTCCTCCGGCTCCTCGGGCCGGGAGCCGGTGAGATCTCCAAGACCCAGCAGGCGCACTCCGGCTCCGGCGAGCGCGGCCCGCATCTCGCGCACCTTGCCCGGGTTTCCGGTGGCAATCAGGAGGGCTGACACGATCTGGCACTCTACGATCGCCACTCGGGCGCCACGCGTCAAGGCGTTTGGCTGCCCGCCTTCGACAAGAGACCGCGGGGAGGTTCCCATGCTTCCGACATGCAGGATCGTCGGGCTGAAGTGCGTGGTGGCCGTGATCGCCCTTCATGCCGACCCGACGGGCGCCCAGATGCAGACATCGGACCCGGATTTCGATGTTTCGGTGGCGGAACCGGCGTACGCGGCGAACGGGCCGGTTGTCGTTATTGACGAGGCGCACGCCAACTTCCACACCTCGACCGGGCGCTACCGGCCCTTCGCGGAGCTGCTCAGAAACGACGGCTACACCGTGGTCGCCGGCGAGACGCCTTTCGATCGGGATGCCCTGCGTGAAGTGGATGTCCTCGTGATCTCGAACGCCCTTCCCCCGTCCGGGGCCGCGCCCGGCACTCCCGCCTTCACCGAGCGGGAATCGGACGCCGTCGAGGACTGGGTCCGGGAAGGCGGGTCGCTCTTGCTGATCGCCGATCACGCCCCGTTCGGGAGCGCGGCGGAAAGTCTCGGCCAACGCTTCGGAGTGACGATGGGCAAGGGGTGGGTGTGGGACTTTCGCGACTCGGGCGCCTCGATCGAGACCCGGTTCGTCACCTCGCGCGGCAACGGACTGCTCGGGACCCATCCGACGCTCCGCGGCCGCGACGCGTCGGAGGAGGTGAGGAGTCTGAAGGCGTTCTCGGGTCAGAGTCTGGGTGTTCCCCCAGGGGCGACCGTGCTGATGAAGCTCGGCGTAACCGCCCGGGAGGTGCGGAACCGGGCCGACCTGGAGGCCGTCCGCGCGGCGGTCGCCGGCGGGGCCGCGACGGCGAACGGCCTGATCGAAGAACTCTCGGAGCCCGTCGGCGGGCGGGCGCAGGGGATTGCTCTGACGTTTGGACAGGGACGGGTCGTGGTGCTCGGCGAGGCCGCGATGCTGTCGGCCCAGGTCGCGCGCAGGGGTGATCCGCCGACGGTCACCCCCATGGGAATGAACGAGCCGGGGCACGACAACCGTCAGTTCGTGCTCAACACGCTCCACTGGCTGTCGGGCCTGCTGCACTGATTCCGGCCGGGTCGGACGCCGCCGGCGCTGGATCCGGCGACCACCGGTCAGGACAGGGGGATTCCGGCAAGCACCGCGCGCTGGCGCTCGGCGATGTTGGCGATCCCGGCGAGCGCCGCGTCGAGCAACTCATCCAGAACGGCCCGCCGGAAAGGCGCGGCTTCGGCGGCGCCCTGAACCTCGATCAACTCGCCGGTCGCGGTCGCGACCACCGTCAGGTCCACCGCGGCCCGGGAATCCTCGGCATAGTCGAGGTCCAGCAATACCCGGCCGTCCACCAAGCCGACGCTCACCGCCGCGATCTGGCGGCGCAGGGGGTTCTCCTCGAGCACGCCGCGCGCCCGCAGCCGGTGGAGCGCCAGCGCCAGGGCGACGAACGCGCCGGTTATGGAAGCGGTGCGGGTCCCGCCATCCGCCTCGATGACGTCGCAGTCCACGCGGACGGTCCGCTCGCCAAGCGCCGAGAGGTCCACGGCCGCCCGTAGCGAACGTCCGATGAGCCGCTGAATCTCCGCCGTCCGTCCGGGAACCCCGCCCCGGTCCCGGCGGATCCGCTCGCCCGAGGACAACGGCAGCATTCCGTATTCAGCGGTGAGCCAACCCCGGCCCCGCCCGCGCAGCCACCCCGGGACACCCTCCTCGACGCCGACCGCGGCGACCACGCGCGTGTCTCCCTGGCGGACGAGAACCGAACCGGGGGCGCGGCGGAGAAAACCGGCCTGGAATCCGAGGTCACGGACTTCCCGTTCCCCGCGTCCGCCGCGCCGGCTCACCCGCGACCGCCGTCCGAATCAGCCAGCAGCCGCTCGGGCGCCCGCCCGAATCCCGAGCGGAGATCGAGGTGCCCGGCCAGCGTCTCGGTCTCCCGCCCCTCCACGAGGACCCGCACCTCCGCAATGGCCGGGAGGCTCTCCACCAGGGTGTGACTGAGGCTGTATACCGTCAGTTCCTCCGCGTGCAGCCCGCCCGAGTGGCCCTCGAGCAGGTCGAGGGTGAAGTTGATGACGGCAACCCCGCGGCCACTCACGAACACGTCCAGGACCTGCACCTCCTCGGGGAAGGTCCCGGACTCCTCCACGATCCTCTGCACCAGCGCCTGGGCGCGGCCGCGGGTGGTGGGAAGCCGCGGGAGTTCCACCTCGCGGGCGTGCAGCAGGCCGTCCGGGCCGGCGGCGAACAGCCTCGCGGCGTCCAGGGCCTGTGCATCCTGAATCGCGGGAGCGGCGTCTTCCGCGCCGGCCGGGACAGCCGCCGGCGCGTCACCGGCGGACGGAACCGTGCCCGATTCCTCCGCCGGAATCACCCCACACGCCGCGAGGCCCCAGAGGCCCACAGCGGGAAGGAACGCGCCTCCGGGAATCCGGCGGCGCCCGGCGGACGTCACCGAAAGTCTCCCGTGGGCCGAAGACTGCTGAGGGAACGCTGGTAGCGAAGAATCCCCGTGGCCAGCGCCCGCGCCGCCCGGTCGGGGAACGTCGGGTCCGACAGTCGCGAAACGTCCCGCCGCGAGGTGACGAAACCGAGTTCCACCTGCACCGCCGGCATCGCCGCTCCTCGCAAGACCCTCACGGGCGCATCGGCCACCCCTCCCGCGGCGATGTCCAACACCTGCAGTTCCGAGGCCACCGCCTCGGCCAGCCTCCGGGACGCCGGCACGAAGGGCGCCTGGGCGCTGCTCCAGGGCACGAACTCGACCGCGCTTCCCGCGGGGGCCCGGCCCGCCGCCTGCGGGGTGAGGTGATACACGAGACTTCCGGAAGCGGCCGGACTCGGGGAAGCGTTCAGGTGAATGCTGATGAGCACGTCGGCGCGGGCGGTGTTGGCGGCCGCGATCCGGTCGTCGAGGGCCACGTCGCGATCCGCATCCCGGGTCAGCACCACGCGAAACCCGTGCTCCCGTTCCAGCAGGTCACCGAGCGCGAGCGCCACCGATAGAGCCACGTCCTTCTCGGCGACACCGCCTCCGCCCTCCGCTCCCCGATTGCGCCCTCCATGCCCCGGATCGATGGCGATCGTGCGGACCTCCGTGGGTCCCACCGGATCGCCGCGGCGGCGCGCCTCGGCGGACGGACGCTCCCCCAGCACATCGGCGCCGGAAGCCGCGCGCACCCCCGCACGAAGCAGGTTGAGCGTCAGGGCGCCCGGCGCCCGTTCCTGAAGAAAACGGCCGTAGTTGCGGCCGGTGTTGATCTCGAGGATGTAACCGGTCCCCCGGCGGATGAGATCGACGTGCTCCACCACGCCGTCCCGCGGTGTTTCCTCCGCGAAGACGGTCTCGACGAAGGCGGTCCGCACCAGGATCGAGACCCGGCGGCGTCCTTCCTCGATCTCGAGCGGAACCGCCGGGTCGGTGCGCACGATCACCCGGGTGGACCCGGGACGGCTCGCGATTTCCACATCGAGGCGGGGATACCCCTCTCCCACCGCCAGGGTTCTCGCGTTGTCGTCATAACGGGCGCGACCCGGGAGCAGGTCCGGCAGGACCAGCGCCACGAAATCGAGGGGCACGAACCACTCGCCGCCCCGCCGAACGCTCGGGTTTCGCAGCACGCGCGTCGTGTCCCCGACCCTGACAAAGCTGCGTCCGGCATCGAAGCGAACCGGTTCGCCCGAAAACCGGAGCACGGCCTGCCGCTCGCTGTCTCCCGGCCCCACCGTACCGCCAAGCGCCCCGGCGACCTCCGCGAGCCGCACCATCTCCACGCCGCCCAGCCTCCGCACGGCGAGCGCTCTGGCGTCACCCTGATCGACGATCCAGAGCTCGGGCGACCGCTGGGCGCCGTGGAGCGCGCCAGCCGCATCCGGCGCCGGAATCCATGCGGATCCCACGAACCCGAGGGCGAGGAGGAACGGCCGGAAACGGAAGGCGCCGCGACGCATGAATGGCAGCCGGAGACAGAATAGCGTTTCGCCGTTCGGGGTCGCTGCCCCGACCCGGACCATGAGGGCTCTTGCCGTAGAATCCGCCGCCCTCATGACAAAAAAGGGATTTACGGTCCAGCCCGCAGACGGTGGCCTCATCGTGCTGCTCCCCGGCCTGGGGGCGGTCAGCACCACGTTCATCGCCGGGATTCACGCGATTCAGAAGGGACTGGCCGCCCCCGTCGGGTCGGTGACGCAGATGGGAACGATCCGGCTTGGCAAGCGCACCGAGGGGCGCACCCCACTGATTCGGGACTTCGTGCCCATCGTCCCGATCGAGGACCTGTCCTTCGCGGCGTGGGACCTGTTCGAGGACGACGCCTACACGGCGGCGCAGAAGGCCGGCGTGCTCGAGCCGGCGCTGCTCGATGCGGTGCGGGAGGAACTGGAAGGTGTGCGGCCCATGCCGGCCGTCTTCGACCGCGATTACGTGAAGAAGCTCGACGGGTCGTACGTCAAGTCGGGCGCCTCCAAGATGGACCTCGCGAACCAGCTCATCGAGGACATCGAGCGGTCCCGCGAGGCCTCGGGCGCCGCCCGGGCGGTGATGATCTGGTGCGGTTCCACGGAGACGTTCCTGGCCGAGGCTCCCGTCCACCGGGACCTCGAGACGTTCGAAGCGGGCCTCCGGAACAACTCCGCCGACATCGCGCCCAGCATGATCTACGCGTACGCCGCCCTCAAGTGCGGCGTGCCGTACGCGAACGGCGCGCCCAACCTCAGCGCCGACATTCCGGCGCTTCGCGAACTGGCCTCGGCGAACGGCGTTCCCGTCGGCGGCAAGGACTTCAAGACCGGCCAGACGCTCATGAAGACGATCCTGGCTCCCGGCCTCAAGGCCAGGATGCTGGGCCTCAGCGGCTGGTTCTCCACGAACATCCTCGGCAACCGGGACGGGGAGGTCCTCGACGACCCCGGCTCGTTCAAGACCAAGGAAGAGAGCAAGCTGAGCGTGCTGGAGTACATCCTCCAGCCGGACATGTATCCCGAGTTGTACGGCGACCTCTACCACAAGGTGCGCATCAACTATTACCCGCCGCGCCGCGACAACAAGGAGGGCTGGGACAACATCGACATCTTCGGCTGGCTCGGCTACGAGATGCAGATCAAGGTGGATTTCCTCTGCCGCGATTCCATCCTTGCCGCGCCGCTGGTGCTCGATCTGGCGCTCTTCCTCGATCTTGCCTCGCGCGCGGGGCTTCGCGGGACCCAGGAATGGCTCTCGTTCTTCTTCAAGAGCCCCATGAGCCCGCCAGGCGTGTATCCGGAGCACGACCTCTTCATCCAGCGGAAGAAACTGACGAACACGCTCCGCTACCTGATGGGAGAAGAGGTCATCAGCCACCTCGGGGAATACACTCTCGAAACGAGGGAGACATCCGACTGATCCACTGACCCATGCAGATCTCGAAGAGCCTCTGTGTCGGCTGCGGGAACTGCGTCGCGGTCTGCCCGGTTTCGGCCATCAGCATCGGGGACGACGGCCGCGCGGCGGTGAACCTCGACCAGTGCGTCGAGTGCTACACCTGCTACCGCGGCCTCAGCACCGAGCGGCTGAACCCGACCCTCATCCGGACGGTCCGGAAAGTGCTCGGCTGGATGCGCCTCCGCTTCGACCCCGAACCGGACATCTGCCCGACATCGGCGATCGAGCCGCAGGAACTTGCCTGGCCGCGCGTGGTGCGCCGCGCCTTCAGCGATCCCCTGGTTTCCCACGAGGCCACCGGCGTCCACGGCCGGGGCACCGAGGAAGTGAAGACGAACGACGTGACCGGCCGGGTCTCGGTCGGCGAGTGCGGGATGACGGTGGAGTTCGGCCGGCCCGGGGTGACCGCCAGCTTCGCCGACATGGACCGGGTGACCCGGCGCCTCGCGGGACTCGGCGTCCACTTCGAGAAGAAGAATCCGGTCACCAACCTGATGAGCGACGTGACCACGGGGGCGATCCGGGAAGACCTCCTGGGGGAACGCGTCCTCTCGGCGATCGTGGAGATCAAGGTCCGGATGGAGCAGGTGCCCGAGGTGATGAAAGAGGTCGAAGCCGCCGCCGCCGAATCGGAAACGATCATCTCGGTGGGCGCCGCGACCCGCTGCGGCCCGGAAGGCGAGGACGATCTCGGAGCCATCCTGCAGCAGCACGGCTACACGGCGTTTCGCGGAAAGACGAACCTGGGACTGGGCCGGGCGGGGTAGCGGGCGCCTGGCTACGGCGTCGCAAGCCAAAAAGACACCTCTATTTTGATATAGTCCTACGGAAAAGAGACCCCTTTTTCGATGGACCGCAAGCAGTTCCCGGTGCTCGAGGACTGGTTGGCGCGGCCGGATCGAAAGCCGCTGATCCTCCGCGGCGCGCGCCAGGTGGGCAAGTCCACCCTGGTGCGGCTATTCGCCGAACGCGCGGGGCGACGGCTCGCAGAAGTCAACCTGGAACGGCGGCCCGATCTCGCCGGCGCCTTCGCCCGGAACGATCCCGCCTATCTGCTGCGCGTCCTCGAGACGCTGCCGGAGGTCGGCCCTGTCGGTCCGGAAGACCTGCTGTTCCTCGACGAGATCCAGAGCGTTCCCGAAGCGATTCCGGCGCTTCGTTACTTCCGGGAGGAGATGAGCGCGCTGCCCGTGCTCGCGGCTGGATCGTTGCTCGATTTCGCCCTCGCCGACCACCGCCTGTCCATGCCGGTGGGACGGGTGGCGTACCTGCACATGGGGCCCATGACGTTCACGGAATTCCTGAACGCCGCGGGCGCGGAGCGGCTTGCCGCCCGGATTGCCGCCTTCGAGATGGAACGGGGGCTGGACCCGGCGATCCACAACCAGTTGATGGCGCTGCTCAGGACCTATCTGTTTACCGGCGGAATGCCCGAAGCCGTGCTCGCGTTCGTCCGTTCCGGCCAGCTCCGGGACGTCAGCGAGGTCCACAACTCCATCATCGAGACCTACCGCGAAGATCTGCCGCGCTACGTCGGCTCACGGAGCCTGGCCCGCATCGTGAACGTGCTGAACTTCGCGGCTCGCAACGTGGGCCGGAAGGTGAAGTACGCCCGCTTCTCCAGAGACGACCAGGCGGCAACCATCCGGGCCGACATCGAACGGCTCTGTCTCGCGCGCGTGCTGTCGAAGGTGGTCCATAGCTATTCGGGCGGCCTGCCGCTGCACGCCGAGGCGGACCCGCGGGTGTTCAAACTCCTCTTCATGGACGTGGGCCTGATGAACGCGGTCTGCGGCCTCGGCTGGGCCGGGATCGAGAGGCTGAACACTGTCCGGCTCGTGAACGAAGGCGCGATGGCGGAACAGTTCATCGGGCAGCACCTTCAGGACCTCCTCTCCGAAGCACCGAATCGCGAACTGACGTACTGGCTTCGGGAAGGGCGTTCCGCCAACGCCGAAGTGGACTACGTGGTGGCGTTCGACGGACGCATCGTGCCGATCGAGGTGAAGGCGGGCGCGAAAGGCAGTCTCCGATCGCTCCACCAATTCGTTGCCGAGAAGAAGGTTTCGGTCGCGGTCCGCTTCGACGCCGCGCTTCCCTCCGCCCACACCGTGACGGCCACGGTCCGGCGGGGCGGCCTCCCGGCGGAGATCACCTACCGCCTGCTCTCGCTCCCCCTCTACCTGGTCGAACGCCTTCCTTCCCTGCTCCGCGCCGTCCCGGCTTAGCAGTCGGCGAGCGGGCTGCCTCGGTCGCCCGGGGCAGCATCCAGCGGGATCACCGCGCCAGCGCCGCTACGAGCACGTCCACGACCTCGTCCACCTGGGCTTCGGTGATCACGAGCGGGGGCAACAATCGAATCACGGTTGATCCGGCCGGAAGCGCCAGCACCCCGCCTTCCATCAGCCTCTCCAGGGTGGGACGGCAGCGCTCCCGCAGCTCGACGCCGATCATCAGGCCCAGTTGCCGCACCGCCCGCACCCGGGCGGGGAGCTTCCGGGAGATGCGGTCCCGGAAGCGGGCGCCCCGTTCCTCCGCGCGCTCGGCCAGCCGTTCGTCCTCCATGAACCGGATCGCGGCGAGCGCCGCCGCGCAGGCGAGCGGGTTCCCGCCGAACGTGGTGCCGTGCTTGCCGATGAGCGGGGGCAGGCGGTCGCCGGCGAGCACGGCGCCCATGGGCACCCCGCCCGCGATCGCCTTGGCCAGGCACATGAGGTCCGGTTCCACGCCGTGGTGCTCGCAGGCGAACATCCGGCCGGTGCGGCAAAAACCGGTCTGGGACTCGTCCAGGATGAGCATGGCGCCCACTTCGTCGCAGGCGGCGCGCACGGCGTGCAGATACCCGGGTTTGGCTGGCCGCACGCCGCCTTCGCCCTGGACCGGTTCGAGCAACACCGCCGCGGTCTGGTCGTCGACCGTGCGGCGCAACTTGTCGGCGTCGCCGAACGGCACAAACGAGAAGCCGGGCACCAGGGGCGCGAAGGGTTCCCGGTAGTCCTTCCGGAACGTCGCGCTCAGCGCGCCCATGGTGCGGCCATGGAAACCGCGCATCGCGGAGACGATCCCGGGGCGGCCGGTGGCGAGGCGGGCGAACTTGAGGGCCGCCTCCACCGCCTCCGCTCCCGAATTGCACAAAAAGGCGCGCGTCAGCCCCGGGGGCGCGATGGAAACGAGTTTCTCGAGGAGCTCCGCCCGCCGGTCGTTGTAGAAGATGCCGGGACAGGTCACCAGGGTCCGCGCCTGTTCGGCGATCGCCCGCGCCACCGCCGGGTTCGCGTGCCCGACGCTCGCCACTCCGATGCCCCCGACGCAGTCGAGGTAACGGCGCCCCCGATCGTCCCAGACCTCCGCGCCGCTCCCGCGCACCAAAGTCAGCTCGCGCTTCGGATAGACCTCGAGTCCCCAGGTCCGTTCGGCTTCCCGGGAGTTCATTCGATCACCGTCCCCCGGCCCGCGAGGGCGTCCCGGACGGGGTGCTCGACCCGCCCGTCGGCGATCACCACACGCGTGGAGCCCTCCCGGACCAGCCGGCTCAGGGCGAGCATCTTCCGCTTCATGCGCCCGGTCACCGCGGCCTCGCGGCGCTCGACCTCGGCGCGCGTCATGCGCGGGACGAGCGAGCCGGGGTCGTTCGGTGCTTCGAGGAAGCCGGGGGCTTCGATCAACTGGACCACCAGCTCGGCGCGGAGTTCCTCGTTGAGGGCAACCAGGATGTCGTCGTTCTCCGAATTGATCGCGAATCCCCGCTCGTCGACGATGGGGATCGTCAGGACTGGCGCCAGTCCGTGGTCGAGCAGTTGCCGCAGCAGTCCCGCGTTCACCCCGGCCGGCTTGCCGGACAGGTCGCGCCGGATCAGGGTCTTGCCGCCCTCCCGGACGCGGATGCCGCGGTTCCGGCGGCCGCGGACGAGGGCGCCGTCGAGGCCGGTGAGGCCGATCGCATTCACCCCGCGCTGCTGGAACAGTTCCACGATCCGCTTGTTCCGCAGTCCCGCGTAGGCCATGAGGATGAGATCCACGGCCTCGGCATCGGAGTAGACGCTGTCGTAGCCGGAAACCGACGTGAGCACCTGCTTCCGGATCCCGAGGCGCTCACCGAGTTCGTCGCGCAGGGCGTTCGCGCCGTGGATGACCACGAAGGGCTTCCCGATGTCCGCGAGATCGCCGGTGATCCCCTCCAGGTTGACCGACGCGCCCCCGCCGATCTTGATCAGGAGCATGGCTTCTCGATGATTTCCGGCTCGGATCAGAACGGGCCGATGGTCCCGTTCGGGACGGGCGTCCACTCGACCGGGCCGGCCCGCGCCGGATACCGCTCCGAGCAGACGACGCTGGCGCCGCCGACGGTGGCCCGACGCATCTGAAAGTAGTCCGGGTCCTCGTTGAAGCGGCTGGCCACGGTGACGCGGAACGAGGCATCGGTGACGATGACGTTCATGGCCCGCACGTAGCGGGTGCGTTTCTCGATCGAGGGAAGCCCCCGCTCCAGGGCGCGGCGCAGATCGCCGCGGTCGAACCGTTTCACGAAGTTGAAGACCTTCTCGGCTCCGATCCGGCCGTGTTCCCGGATCCGCACCCCGCGGAGTTCGCCGTTGAAGAGGAACATGCGCTCCCCGTCGAAGAAGGGCATGTTGTTCGCCACGCGGATCCCCTCGTCCCGGAAGGCGCTCCGGGCGTGGGCGAGCAGGAGGAGGCTCCGGCCCCGGGGCCGATTGCGGTCTTCCCAGATCGGCGTGATGTTCCGGTAGATCCGCCAGCGTCCCGCTTCGAGCCAGGCGCAGCCCCAGCCGTGTCCCTGATACTCGCGGCTGTTCCTCGCGACCTCGGTGAACGCCTCGAGGTGTTCCCCCACGTCGAAAGGCTCGTCGCCGCGGACGCAGAGCAGCCGGCACATGGGGGGATTCTGCCGTTACCGTGATCGGCCGTCAGAGCGGATGGAGCCCGGTGAACTCCAGCCCCGCGGTTTCCCGGAACCCGGACATCAGGTTGAACGCGTGGACCGCCTGCCCGGCCGCGCCCTTCATGAGGTTGTCGAGGGCGCTCATCGCCACCACCCGCTTCGTATCGGGGTCCCGTTCGAACCCCACGTCGCAGTAGTTCGTGCCCGCGAGGATCCCGGGTTCCGGATAGCGGTGAATTCCGCTCTGGCCCTTCACGATCCGCACGAAGGGCTCTTCGGCATAGGCGTCGCGGTAGATCTGCCAGAGCTCCCGGTCCTCGAGGGCGCGGTCCGCGAAGACGTGACAGGTGGCGAGCACCCCGCGCACCATCTCGATCGAGGTCGCGGAGAAGTGGAGATCCTCGACGCCGAGGGCTGCCGCGATCTCCCCCTGGTGACGGTGTCCGGTGGGCTTGAACGCCCGGGCGGCGCCGCTGCGTTCCGGATGGTGACTCGCCGCGGTCGCCTGGTTGCCGGCTTCGCTGGAGCCGACCAGGACCTCGATGACCGCCGATGCGAGGGCTCCCGCAGCGGCCAGCGGCCTCAGGGCGAGAATGGCGGCGGTGGCGTTGCACCCGGCGCAGGCCACGAGGTCCGCATCGCGGAGCTCCTCCCGGTTCAGCTCCGGGAGCCCGTAGACGAATTGGCCCAGGAGGTCCGGGCGCGGGTGCGGCCCGCCGTACCAGCGCTCGTAGGCCGCCGGGTCGCGCAGCCGGAAGTCGGCGCCCAGATCCACGATCCGCCCGGCGAGCCGGCGGAAGTCATCGATCCGGCGAGAGGAGTCCCCGTGGGGAAGACACACGAAGAGCACGTCGCAGCCGGAGAGCTCGTCCAGCGGGCGGAAACGGAGCCGGGTCGCGCCGCGCAGGTTCGGATGCACGCCGTGGGCGAACTTCCCGGCCAGGCGCTCGGAGGTGATCTCGGCCACCTCGACTTCCGGATGGCCAAGCAGCAGGCGCAGCAACTCGCCGCCGGCGTAACCGGAGGCGCCGGCGATGGATGCCCGGATCATCGGTCCGCCGAGAGGAGGTAGGACACGATCCTCTCCGGGATATCAACCCCGGTGACGTCGATGCTGTTCCGGAACTCCATCGTGTAGTTGACCTCGTTGACGAGCAGGCCTTCCGGGGTCTCGAAGAGATCCACGGCGAGGACGCCGCCGCCCACCGCCGACGCCGCCTCGAGCGACAGTTCGGCCAGCTCCGCGGTCACCGGACAGTTGGAAGTGGTCGCCCCCCGCGCCGTGTTCGTGATCCAGTGATCCGAGGTTCGATAGACCGCGGCGATGCACTCGTCCCCGACCACGAAGCTGCGGATGTCCCGGTTGCCCTTCTCCACGTACTTCTGGGCGAAGAAGATGGAGTGGTGGTAGCTGCCGAGGATCGCCTTGTGCTCCAGCACCGTCTCCGCCGCCTGCCGATCGTTGATGCGGGACAGCAGCCGCCCCCAGGAGCCGACCGCCGGCTTCAACACCACCGGATAACCGAGTTCTTCGATGGCCTCCAGGGTGGAGCCCTCGGTGAACGCGACCCGTGTTTCGGGTTGGGGCACTTCGAACTCCTGGAGCGCGACGGCGGTCAGGATCTTGTCGCCGCACTTGCGGGACACCTCGTAGCGGTTGACGCACCGGATGCCCATGCTCTCGAAGAGCCGCAGGGCGTGCATCGCCCGGGAGTGGTTGATCGAGCGCTCCAGGATGACGTCAACCGCCGGTGGAGTCCGCAGGTCGAACACCAGGCGACGGTCGTCGAGGAAAACCAGCTCGACTCCCGGACGCCGCCGCAACTCCCGGATCAGGAGTTTCTCGTCCGGCCGAATCAGCGAATGAAGGAACCCGACCCTCATTCGCCCCAGTCCTCTTCCGCCTGCGGCGCCTCGCCGAGGACGATCGGGTCGAGATCCAGGATCTCGAGTTCGCTGCCGCACTCGGGGCATTCGAGGAGTTCCCCTTCCACCGGATCGTCCGAAGCTTCCACCGCGGCCTCGCATAGCGGGCACGTCGTCATTGCCTTCCCCCCTGGTCCGTCCGAAAGGCGAGGGAATCCACGCGGCTTCGGGGCCGCTCAGCCGCCGCGCAGGATGCGGCAGGCGCGCGTGGTGTTGAAGATCCCGCAGGAGCAGAAGCGCGCCATCGCCTCGGCGCAGTCTTCGGGGGAACGCCGCCCCGTCCGCACCCAGTCGAGCATCTTCCGGGCGAACCCGAACGACAACATCCCGTGGCCGCACATCGTGGAGAGCTGGAGCGTGGCGCGGTCCGGGAGCCGGTCCAGGTTCCCGAAGAATCCCAGGCTGTATTCGACACTGTGCCGCACGATGCCGGCCTTCCCCGCCAGTTCCGCGGCCCGGTCGGTCAGGCCGCTGATGTTGATGCTGATCCCCAGATCGGCTTCCTTCAGGTCCGCCAGGAAACCCACCAGCGCCTCTTCGGTGTCAAAGACCGCCGACACCACCGTGGGGGCGTTCACCCCGGTGCGGATCGAGTCGAGGGCCAGGCGCTTCCGCCGGCGCCAGTGGGCCAGGGGGTTCAGCCGGGAGGAACGGAAGATGCCCCCCTTGGTGGCGTCGCCCAGGTTGATGGGCCCGTGGCGGAGGGCGATCTCGGTGAACCGCCGCAGCTTTTCCGGCGACCCCTGGTCGTTGATTCCCCGGGCCGCCATCGCGAACACGATGTAGTCGTCCTTCAGGGTCTCCGGCGCGCCGTAGCGGTGGAGGGTGTTTGTCATCGGGCGCGCAAAGCATACGGATCTTCGGCGCCGTCCCGGTCCGAAGGGCCTCGCGCCACCGGTTTCGGCGCGGGTGGGGCCGGTCCGTAGAATCGGCGCCCATGACCTCAAGCGCGGTGCCTTCCTGGGTCGCCCCGCCTGAACCCCCCACCCGGCCGGGCGCCGGGAAAGCAGCCCGGACGATTTCGCCTGCCAATGGCTGGCCCGCCCACCGCCCCCCGCCGGCGGGAGGACGCTGGCGACTCTTCCTGAGCGGCGATGGAGAGGCCGCGCGGGTCGCCGGGGCCGGGATGGTTGCCGGGCGGGCTGCGGTCGTGACTCCAGCCCTGGCGATGGAGGACCTGGCGCTGGGGCTGCACGGCCTGGGTCCGCTCCCGGACCACGCCGACGCCGTTCTGCTCGCCGACTTTCATCGGGCCTTCCCCTGCCGGGCCGCGGTCCGCCGGCGTGGCGCTCTCGAGGAGACGCCTCCCCTTCCCGCAGTCGCGACGCCAGCGTACGTGCTGGCCCGTCTCGGCCAGCTCGGGTGCGGAGGCCGGACACTGATGGCCTCCGCCCGGGAGGACGAGATCGTTCGGCGGGCCGCGGACCTGCTCGCCGGAAGGGGCGCCGCCTGCCAGTTCGAGGTGGCCCGGGAGCCCGTTCCACCGGCCTCCCCTGCCGAAGTAACCGGTCCGGGCGAAACGGAGTTGGAAACTGCCGGAAGCGCCGCGGACCTCCGGCGCATCGCCCTCCACGCGCCGGCGGGACCCGTGCGCGCCCGTGCCGCGGCAGCGGCGACGGAAACCGATCCGGACGATCCGATCGGTCATCTGCTGGCCGGCTGCTCGGCAAACGAACGGAAGAAGCCGGCGGATGCTGCCGATGCGTTCCGAAGGGCCATCGAGCGTGACGATTCCGTGGCCGCCGCTCACTTCGAACTCGGCAAGACGATGATCGTCCTCGACGACCTCGAAGCAGCGCTCGCGTCCTTCCGGCGGACCACCGAAACCCTGCCCGAGTTCGCCCCCGGGTGGGCAAACGCCGGCGCCGCTCTCGGTGAACTGGAGCGCCCCGAAGAGGCTCTCGGAAAGCTCGAGCGCGCCGCCGATCTCGACCCGCTCAGCCACTCGCTGGCTTCGAACCTGGGAGTCACGCTGCGGGACCTCGGGCGGCTGCCGGAGGCGGAACGCGCCTTCCGATGGACGCTCGAGCTCGCCCCCGACTTCGTGTTCGGGCACTACAACCTCGCGAACGCGGTCTATCTGCAGGGCCGGCACCGGGAAGCGGTGGGGTTGTTCGAGAAGGCGCAGGCCATGGACCCATCGGGTTCGGACCGCCAACGGCTGCTCCTCGCGGCGGCCCGGCTGGCCGCCGGAGACGTGGAGGAGGCGCTACGGGATTACCGGGAGGTGTTTGACTCCCTGGAGGGTCAGATGCGGCTCGACATGCGCACCGTCGCGCAGTGGGACCTGCGTCGGCTCGCCGAGCGAACGGGCGTCAGTCCCGGCCTGAAACGCGCCGCCGAACTCGTCCGCGCGGTTCGCGCCTGACTTCAGGAAACGAGTCGGCCGCCAGATAGCGGGAAAGGCGTCACGCCTCCCCGATTGCAGGGGGAGAAGGCCCTCGGGTCGGCCTGGTGGAGCGCCATCGGGCTGGTTTCGCGCTCCCGCGCGATGCCGGTCTGAAGACCCCCACCGGGAGAAACGCCCATGCGTGCGTCCTCCTACGCACACCGCCCGTCACAAAAATGGCGGAAACGGCTTGGAACGCCGGCCTCCGGCCGGCACAGCGGGCCGAAGGCCCGCGGGCGACGCGCCGCTGGTTGTCTTGGGCGGCAGAGGTCCAGGAGTGTCCCCTCCGCCCGGTTGCACCAAGAGAGCGAACCATCGCGCAGGTTGGCGCCGTGCCGTGCGCTGCGCGGTCGCGTAGCGCGTGCCGGCCAGAGGCCGGCGTTCCAAGCCGGCGGCGCCATCACGGCGCTTGACCGACCCACCGGACTGCATTTTCACAGCAACTGGCGGGCGTTCCTTCCCTGGAAGGTCAGATGCGGCTCGACATGCGCACCGTCGCGCAGTGGGACCTGAGGCGGCTCGCCGAGCGAACGGGCATCCGTTCGGACCTCAAACGAGCCGCCGAACTCGTCCGCGCGGTTCGCGCCTGACTTCAGGGAACAGGCCGGCCGCCAGTGACGCGCCACACCAGACTCTCGTTAGTACCACTGTCCAAGCATTGGGGTCATTCCGCGTCATTCACACAGGAGATATCCTGATGTTGCACCCGAACTTGTCCCGATACACAAACAGATTCCCTAGTGCTAATCTGACTGATGCTGCGTTCCTTGCCAGCCGTGTAGCCGGGTTTCAGGTTCACCCGTCAGGGACATTGATGTCACGTAGAAGGAAGCGGAAACAGGTGCCGGCCCGCTTCCGGTTTCGGGACGGCGGCGCGACGGTGACGGCGGGCGCGTGGGTAGTGCGGGCGCCGGGCGTTCCCGGCCGCGGCTGACGCTTCCCGGCGGAAATCGCCTCACCGTGCGCCCGATCTGGGAAACGGCCCGATTCCGGGGGGGGCGATCCGTGGCCGGCATCCTCCATTCGGCTCCCGGGCCTCCCCGTGGCAACTCGCGGACCCGGGGCCTGCGTGGCGGCTTGACGAGGGTGAGGTCACGAACGGCGGAGCGCCGAGCGCCGCGGATCTCTGTTCACGCCCTCGCCATCTGCATGAGAGTCGCCGGATCCTCACTGGTGTTCGCCGCCGGAGTTCCGCAATCGGCAACGGCCCAATCGCCAGCCGAGATCCGTGTTGACGACAGCGCCGTCGTTGTCGCCGAAAACGGGGGCACCTACACGCAAAAGGTGTGGCTCTTCAGCGAACCGACTGCGAACGTCACCCTGCAGGTAACGAGTGGAAACACCTCGGTGGTGACCGTGAGTCCGACGACGCTTACGTTCACTCCATCGAACTACCGCGTCAAACAGGAGGTGACGTACACCGGAGTCGATGACAGCGCACGCAACTTCCCTCCGGCGCACCGGGCAACGACGGTCACCTACACCGCAAGCGGCGGGAACTATGCCGGCATCTCTCACCGGGTGAGCGTTATCGCGTCCGATGATGAACCCATTGTGTACGCCCTCGCTGAGGGATTTTCGTACAACGTGGGCATGGGGTTCGTGGTGGCGCAGGGCTGCACCCCGGTCGTGGTGCATCTCGTCAGTTCCGATACCAGCTTGCTCCGGGTCGAACCGACGATGCTGTCGTGGACCGAGCAGGATTCGGGCACGACGAAGGCGGCGAGGATGACGTTTCCCCTCAACAACGCGCTCGGGGACAGCCGCGTCAGGCTCGAGCGGCGTCTCACCCAGCCCTGCGAGGGAGCCATAGATCCCCAGGACCTCATCTTCGTCGTGCGAGACAACGACCCGTGGAGTCTGTCCGTCGAGGGCGCCCCGGCGTGCGGCGCCACGGTCACCGACTCATCCATACCGGCGTCGACCTCCCTCGTGCTCACTCCCGCCCCGTCGGCGGAGCTCGAGACGGAGTATCGGTGGGTCACCGACACGGCGCAGGGGGAATGGCGAGCGGCTCAACCGATCCGAACGTCCGGCCGCTCGATCGCTGTGACCCACTCCAGACTCAACGAGTTACGGAGGGCGTACGCCGGTTTTGCCGGGTTCGACTATCGGCTCAGGGACGCCCCCGACATCACTGCGCGGTGCACCTGGTCGTTCGACGACGACGGCAGCGACGGCGGCCCGGACGGTGGCGGCGGTGGCGGCGGCGGCGGTTCGCCGCCAGCGAACCGGCCTCCCGCCTTCGGGCGTTCGCTTTACCGCTTCGAGCTTCCGGAGAACGAGGACGGGCGACGCCGTCCGGTGGCGCTGGGGACGGTCGAGGCGGAGGATCCGGACGGCGACGCCGTGACCTACTCACTGGCCTCCGGCGACGCGGAGCGCTTCGCCATCGGGGCGGCGGACGGGGCGGTGCTCTACGTGGGGCCGGGCGAGGACTACGAGACGGAGCCGAACCGGTTCGAGTTGACGGTTCGCGCCCGCGACCCGCACCGGGCGGAAGCGCTGGCGCAGGTGGTGGTCGAGGTGGTGAACGTGAACGACGCGCCGGAGGCGGAGGACGACGAGGCGGAGACGGCCGAGGACGTAGCGGTGGTGGTGGACGTGCTGGCCAACGACACGGACCCGGACGGGGACGCGCTGCGGGTGCGGAGCGTCTCGGCGGCGGCGCACGGGAGCACGGCCATCGGTCCGCGCGGGGTGGTGTACACGCCGCACGCGAACTACCACGGGACGGACCGATTCACTTACGTGGCCGCCGACAGCGACGGGGAGACGGCGGAGGCGGCGGTTGAAGTGACGGTCACCCCCGTGAACGACGCGCCGGAGGCGGAGGACGACGAGGCGGAGACGGCCGAGGACGTGGCGGTGGTGGTGGACGTGCTGGCCAACGACACGGACCCGGACGGGGACGCGCTGCGGGTGCGGAGCGTCTCGGCAGCGGCGCACGGGAGCACGGCCATCGGTCCGCGCGGGGTGGTGTACACGCCGCACGCGAACTACCACGGGACGGACCGGTTCACCTACGTAGCCGCCGACAGCGACGGGGAGATGGTGGAGGCGGCGGTTGCAGTGACGGTCACCCCGGTGAACGACGCGCCGGAGGCGGAGGGGGTGATCCCGGACCAGACGCTCGACGAGGGCGGCGGCGAGAAGTCGGTGGACCTCGGGCCGTTCTTCAAGGATGTCGACGGCGACGCGCTGAGCTACCGCGCGTCGTCGTCGGACGCGGCCGTGACGGTGGTGTCGGTGGCCGGGGCGCTGATGACGCTGACGCCGGCGGAGTACGGCTCGGCGGTGGTGACGGTGACGGCGGAGGACCCGCAAGGGTTGACGGCGCAGCAGACATTCGCGGTGGGGGTGAGCGACCGCCTGGTGCGGGCGGTGGTGGGCGACACGCTGGCGGCGATGGCGCGGTCGCAGTTGGCGAGCGCGCGGGTGACGCTGGGGCGCCGGGCGCCGGCGAAGGGAGCGGCGGGCGGTTCGCGTCTGACGGTGCTGGGGCGCCCGGTACCTTTTGACATGGCGTCGGCGCGGGCGGCGGCGGAGCAGTTGCTGGCGCGTTGGGCGGCGGGCGCGGGAGGATATGGCCTCGGACCAGGGGCCGGCACCGTCGCAGCGGGCATGGGCGCCGGGCCGGGCAGGATGCTGCCGGGGGCGGCGGCGGGAGCCGGCGGCCCCGGCCGGGCCGGCAATGTGGTTCGCTCCGCGCTTGGCGGCATTCATGGCGTCGGCGGCCTCGGCGGCTTCGCAGCGGGGATGGACCCGTTGCGGGGCTCGGAGTTCCAGTTGGCGCTGGGCGAGCGGACGGCCCGTGCGGCGAGTCCGGGCCGGCTCTGGAAGCTTTGGGGACAGGGCGACATCCAGACGTTCGTGGGAGCGCCGTCGGGGTCGGACTACGAGGGCGACGTTCGAACCGCCTACGTCGGGGTGGACACGGCGCTGTCGGCGCGCTGGCGGGCGGGAGTCGCGGTCTCGCGCGGCGACGGCGGCGGTGACTGGCGGGTGGGCGACGCGCGCGGCGCGCTGTCCACGAGCCTGACCACCGCCTATCCCTACGTGCAATGGTCGGAGGGGCCGAACTCGGTGTGGGCGACGGCGGGGGCCGGCTGGGGGACGGCGGAGAACGTGCGCGAGTCGGGCCGCGTGGGGACGAGCGACCTGAGTCTGCGGCTGGGTCTGGTCGAGGTGCGTCGGGATCTCGACGCGGTCGGCGGCGTGGACCTGAACCTGCGGGGCGACGCGGCCTGGGCGCGACTTCGCACCGCGGCGGGCGACGAGACCGTTGACCGCCAGTCGGCGGCAGCCCATCAGGCGCGGGCGGGCGCCGAGCTGTCGCGTCCCCTGCGCTGGGAAGGCGGATCGCTGTCGCCGTTCGGCGAGCTGCACGTGCGGCGCGACGGTGGCGCGGGCCAGACGGGGACGGGTCTGGAGGTGGAGGCCGGGACACGGCTCGCCGTGGGGCGGCTCCGGGTGGACGCGCAGGGCCGGCTGCTCGTGTTGCACTCGGCGTCGGGCTACCGGGAGCGGGGCGTGGGGATGACGCTCGGCGTCGGGAGCCGCGACCGGATCGGTCTGTCGCTCCTGGTGTCGCCACGCTGGGGCGACGCGGCAACCGGCCGCGGGACACTGTGGCGGGAGCAGGTCTTCCGCAGCCGCCTGCCGGAGGCGAGGAGCGACGCGTGGGCGTTGGACGCGCGGGGCGAGTACGGCATGCGGCTCTCCAGTGGCGGGCTGTTGACGTGGTTCGGCTCGCTGAGCCGATCGGCCTGGGGCCGGCGGCTGATGATCGGCGGCCGGCTCGGCAGGCCTTCGTCCGGCCCGTAGCCCCGGCGGTCCGGTTCTCCCCTACCTCCTCCAAGGAACCTCCGCGATTTCCCCGGAACCGCTTCGCCCGTCTCTCGAACGCGCCTCCAGCGGAAACATGTCGTGCGCCCCAATTTCCCGATTCCCATTTGACTTGGACCCCGGTTCAGCCGTATAAGGGCTTCCCCCCGCCACGCGTATGTTCCGCATGGCGGTCATCCCCCGGCGAACGGAGAAATCCCCTTATGCCCAGCCACCTCAACAATCCCAAACGCCTGGCAGTCGGCCTGCTTGCGGCCGGCGTCGCGTTCTTCCTCCTCGGGGGATTCGCTGCGGCCCAGGAGGAAGAAGCGGAGCCCAAGCCGCCTGAGGGGCAGACCCACCCGCTCCTTGAGCCTCACGACGTGCTCAACGAGTTCGGGGTGATCAGTTCCAGCGGGCACGACGACGGCGGCTGGGGGCTCACGCCCGATTTGCGCGTGCCCGAGCAATACCAGTACCGGCGCCGGGATCAGCAACTGAAGGAAGTGGACCTCACGGGGAACCAGCTTCCGCCGATCCTCACCGAGATGCGGGTGCTCAGCAAGGAAGTCGCGCCCGGCGACGAGGTGCGCGCCATCGCGCGGGTCGTCTCGCCCTACAACGAGGCCCAGTCGTTCGTCTCGCTGTTCTACAACCGGGAGCTCGGCCGCGCGGCCACCATGTACATCAACTTCCAGCCGCACGAGAGTGACGACACCCTGTTCCTCGGCCGCGGCAAGCTGTCCCGCTTCGCGGCGCCGGGACGCTACGTGGTGGGAACCACGATCATCGCCGACAAGGTAGGCGACCGGAAGGCGTACTGGGCCGATTTCCACAAGGCGATGCAGGAGGAGGACGGTTCGCCGGTCGGCTTCCAGGTCACCGAGAGCGACAGCGTGGACATCACCGCGCCGATCCTGAAGTCCGTCAGCGTGGAAACCGAACGCGTGCGGGCCGGCGGAGGCCTGATCAAGTACAGCGTGGTCGCCGAGGACGAAGTTTCCGGCGCCACCGAGGCCGAGACGATCTGGGTGTCCCCCAGCGGCTACCACCAGATCCGCTCGACCATGGTGATGGTGGGCGGCCAGCCGGGTCTCTTCAAGGGCGTGCTCCAGATTCCCCGGTGGTACGAGGGCGGCGAGTGGCAGCTCATGCGCATCACGCTCAAGGACAACGCCACCAACATCCGGTACTACTTCAACCGCACCGAGCCCATGATGGAAGCGGCGACGGTTCAGGTGGACCAGGAAAAGGAAATGATCGACCAGGTCCCGGCCGAGATCCTCGCGGTGCAGTTCACCAAGAAACAGGCCAAGCTGGGCGAGCGGGTAGGGCTGACCGTCCTCGCCGAGGACAACCTCTCCGGCGTCTTCAGCATCGAGGGCTACGTCCGGTCGCCGAACGGCGCCGACGCGCTCAAGGTGAAACTCAAGAGCATGACCCCCGAAGCCGGCGAGTTCGTGGACGTGAACCGACCGTCCAAGCTGCCGGAACCCAACATCTGGACCGGGAATTTCACGGTCACGGACACCATGGAGTGGGGCGAGTGGGAACTCGTCCGGCTCGGCGTTTCCGATGAAGCCAGGAACTTCTACACCTACTACGAAGACCGGGATCCCGAGATAGACGGGATCACGGTCAACTTCTACAATGAAGACACCGAGACCGCCGAAGAAGGCGGCAAGGAGGGTGCGCGATGACGGCCAAGACGATCGACCGCCGCGATTTCTTCAAGCTGGGCGCGGCCGCGAGCGCCGGGGCGGTGCTTTCCACCCGGAACGCCGCCGGTAGTCCCATCTTCGAGGCGGGGGCCGGGATCCCGCAGGGAGGCATGGTCCTTCCGGCGAACCCGGGCTTCAAGACGAAGCACCTGGTGACGGTCATCCTGGGCAACGGCGCCCGGAAGATCGACGTCATCGACAACCCGGAGCACTCGCCCTTCCAGACGAAGATGGCCCCCGAGGGCACCGTCTTCACCGAGGACTACGGCGAGACCGCGAACCTCCACGGCTACATGTACTCCGAGGTGCTCAGCGGCGTGGACGCTCCCGCCCAACGGCCCCGCTACCCCACCTGGTCCGAGTACATCCGGAAGAAGGCCGGCGGGACGGCGACCGACTACTGGACTCTCCAGGGCGCGTCCTACTACCGCGCCTGGACCTGGGACGTGAAGCACTTCAGCCAGCATCCCGAATACGGCGTCAAGCACGGGTCCACGAGCCTCACGATGAACCGGATCTTCTATCCGGAGCAGCAGCTCACCGGCGCGCAGATCGTGGATCTGAACGTGGAGAAGGGCCTCGGGCACACGCCGAAGGAGCGGAAGCAGGTCGAGGAGTTCATCGACTCCGTCCTGGCGTCCAAGTCCTATGTCCCGCCGTCCACCCGGGAGCCGGTCATCAACCGGGAGATCCCCTACGGGGACGCTCAGGTGCTGACCCTGGTGCCCCAGATCCTCAAGGAGTTCAAGCCGAAGTCCATCACCGCGCAGATCCTCGCCCTCGACGACGCGCACGCCGACTTCGGGTTCTGGGACTACAACACGGACTACTGGGAGTACATCAAGCACATCAAGACCACCGATGAGCTGATCGGCAACCTGTGGCGCCAGATCCAGGCGGACGCGTACCTCCGGGACACGACCGCGCTGGTGATCCGTCCCGAGTGCGGCCGCGACGACGAAGTGAACATCTACGGACAACTCGGGCACAGCCCGGGCAACTACTACGCCCACTACGTGTGGTTCATGGCGCTCGGGCCCGACTTCAAGAAGGGCCACACCGTGACCGAGCGGGTGCAGCGGCGGGACGTCGTTCCGACGCTGACCTACCTCATGTCCGGTGAGAACGCCGAGTTCGCCACCGGGCACGTCCGGACCCAGATGTTCAAGGACGAGTACAACCTGCCGAAGTACATCCTTCCGCCGACCGCCGAGGTGAAAGAGCCCGCAGTCGATTGGGAGAAGATCGTCGAAGAACGCCGGACGGCCGAGAAGGTCAAGGAGTTCGCGCGTTCGACCGTCGGTTACGGCGACTGACCTGAGGACGAAGTCCCGAGTCAAACAAACAAGGAGATCAACGAAAATGGACGATCTGAACCGTCGCGCATTCCTCAGGAGGGCCGGTTTCGCCTTCGCGGGCGCGGTGGGCGCCGCCTCGTTCGCGGCCGCCCAGCAGCAGGAAGAGGAGAAGAAGGAAGACGAAGAGGCCCAGGAAGAGATCGACTACGACGCTCTCTTCGCGGAGGATGCCGGGGACGAAGACACCCGCGCCTGCCCGCAGTGCGGGGCTCTCATGTACCGGCAGGGCCGGACCTGGACCTGCGAGAACTGCGGCTACAGCTACGTCGAGTAGTCCTTCCTGAACCGGCGCCGCCGGAGCTGCAGTCCAGCAGCCTCCGGCGGTCGTCCCATTGGCCCGTTGCCCACAGCGCGGCAGCGGGTTTTTTGCGTTGGCAGCCGGCTCAGGCGGGCGCCGGAATGATCAGGTGCCCGAGGACAATGAAGAAGAAGCACACCGTGCTCAACATCGCGTACTCGGCGCTCGCCCGGCGATAGGTCCAGAAACGGAAGCCGGCGGCCGGGGTCCTGCCCTCCAGCACGGCGCGCGTGTAGCAGATCCGCTGCGCGGCGATCAGGTTCCCGAAGATCGCGACCACGATCAGCGCCGCGTGGATGTTCCCGGAGACGAGCCCGACGACAAAGGCCACCGAGCGTTCCGGACGCTCGAGGAACCCCACCTCGCAGGCGGGAATCAGTTTCTCGGCACGGGAGCGGGCGTACGAGGTAGCGACCGTTCCCGCGGTGGCGAGACACCAGACCGCGAGCCAGACGTTCCGTTCAGGTGTTTCGGTGTAAGCCAGGAAGTAGAACAGCAGTCCGAACAGCAGCAGCATGTCGGAGTAGCGGTCCATCACGGAATCGAGATAGGCCCCGAACTGCGTGACCCCGCGCGAGGCGCGGGCGACCGCTCCGTCCAGGCAATCGAACGTGATCGCCAGCAGGACCACCCAGCCGGCGGTCCATTGGTCCCCCTCCAGCAGCGGCCAGAAGACGACCGCCATGACGAGCGGGCCCGAGAGCGTCAGGGCGTTCGGGGGAACGCGCGCCCATATGATCCCGCGCGCGATGCCGTCCCGGACCCATTCGAGCACGACCTCCCAGAAGCGGCCCAACCGGGAGAAGAGCTTCTTCATGTGGCCTCGGGCGGGAACGCAGTCCGCGGCCGGGGAAACCCCGGGCGTGGCGAGGGGCCCGGGACGGGCGCCTTCGGAAGGGATTGGGTCAAGGGCGCTCGGTCAGAGCAGCGGCGGGTATCTCGCCCTGCCGCGCCGAGAGACCCGTAGCATATTCGGGATCACCACGCCGAGATGAGCAGTCTTCCGCTGGTGATCGCCAACCCGGAAGCCGGGGGCGGCACCGGGCGGGACCGCTGGTGGGCCGCTTCCGGACGGGTGGCCGAGCGGCTCGGTCCGCACGACCTCGTCTGGACCGAAGCTCCGGGCCACGCGGAACGGATCGCCCGGGCGGAGGGGAGCGCACGACCTCTCCTGATCGCGTACGGCGGCGACGGAACCGCCTCGGAAGTGGCTCGGGGTCTGGCCGTCTCGAAGGGGAGCGCCGAGCTGGGTCTTCTCCCCAGCGGGACGGGCAACGACTTCGCCGCCGATTCGGGAATCCCCGCCCGCCTTCCGGAAGCCGCCCGGTTCCTGAGCCGAACCCCGGCCCGGGCCACCGATCTCGGCCATATCGAGGATGCCACCGGAGCGTCCCGTTTCTTCCTGAACAGTTTCTCGCTCGGCCTCGCGGCCTCCGTCGCCGAGCGAGCTGCTGCCGGAGGGGGTCTGGGCCGGGCCACCTACGCGGCCGCCGCGGCGCGGGAAGTCGTCGCGTTCCAACCGCTGTCGCTCCGCGTCGGCCTCAACGAAAACCCCGCGAGGCCGCGAACGCTGCTGAACGTCACCATCCTCAACTCGCGCCGGTTCGGCGCCGGGATTCCGCTCGCCCCGCCCGCCGACCCGGGTGACGGCGAACTGGATGCCGTTCTCATCGGTCCGCTCGGTCCCCTGGCGCTGATGGACGCCGTTTTCCGCCTGACCCGGGAAGCGCATTTCGGACGCCGCGAGATCGATCACCGCCGCATCACGCGCGCCGCGATCGGCTTGCTGCCCGGCGCGGGCGGCACGCCGGAACTGCTCTCCGAGGTGGATGGCGACGTCGTCCGCTGGCGGCAGGCCCTGACGGTGTCGGTGGCGCCCGGCGTGGTCCGAATCAGGAGGGCCGAGGCCCGTACGCCGGACCGCGATCCCGACGCGTGAATCACGGACCCGCGCCTGCCTCCAGCTCCTCCACGGCCCCCAGCGCGAAGAGGGGCGCCCAGCTCTGGAAGCGCTGGCCACACCCCTCGCCGGTGCGGGCGTCGAAATTCTCGCGGCAACGACCCGTGCGGCGCCGGTCGGCGAGGAACATTTCCGCGCCCTTCCGGGCGAGTTCGGCGGCGAGGGCGGTGAAGCCGTACCGCCGGAGTCCCTGAAGCACCAGGTAGTTCATCGGCGGCCAGATCGAGCCGCGCCAGTACTGCTGGTCGCGAAAGGCGGGGTCATCGCGCGAGACGGTGGGCAGTATCCAGTCGCCCCAGAAGCGGGCCGGGTCGCGGAGGGTTTCGATCATGCGGCCGGCTTGCCGCGCGTCGGGAATTCCCGCGGCCAGCGGCAGGAAGTTCGACGCGGCCACGCGGCCGGAGGGCCCGGACGGCAGCTCGTCGAGATAGAGCCCGGCGGCTTCCGACCAGAGCACGCGGTTCATCGTCGCGGCCAGCCGGCGATAGTCGGCGGCCAGGCGCTCCCCCGTGGAACCGTCCCCGAGAACCCGGGCGATCCGCGACAGGCTCTCCAGATCCAGCGCGCGGTAGCTGCAAAGGTCCACGGCCGACATGGCGAGGACCTCCCGCCGGGAATCCCAGGCGGCTTCGTCCCAGAGCGGCAGGTCGTCCTGGCCCGACTCCCAGGCGGCGCGCTGGTGGCCGGTCGCGTCCGTCTCCCACGGCGGCACCCGGCCGGGGGCGGGCACCAGGTCCGTGTCGGAACCCCAGGCGAGCAGTCCGGGCGTCAGCCCCTCCCGGCGCGGCCGTCCGTTCTTGTCGGCGACCCACCAGTCGGCCCAGGCGAGCAGGGCCGGGTAGGCGGCCGCCAGCGCCTCCGGGTCGGGGTGCGCCCGGTGCAGCCTCAGCGCGGCGAACGAACCGACCGGCGGCTGCGAGCGATCGGGGGTGCCGCCGCGTCGGCTCCGCCAGTTGGGAATGTTCCCGTTCGGGTACTGCGTTGCCGTCCCGGCGAGGAGAGTGGACCAGGCGAGGTCGCCCGACACGGTCGCGAGCAGCAGGGCATTGAAGAAAGTGTCCCAGCCGAAGATGGTCCAGTCGTCGGGCTCCGGCGGATCGGAACCGGTCCCGCTCCCCGCGATCGGGAAGATCCACCTTCGGCCGGCGGGGGTGTAGAGCCTGCCCGTTTCGGGCTGGATCAGCACCGTCCACATCAGGTTGTCGGCGATGCTCTCGGCCAGCTCGGGGCAGCCGGGCACGCGGGGGCGCCGGCGCTCCCACTCCGCGCGGGCCTCATCGATCCAGGCGTCGGCCTCGCCGAGGAGGCGTTCGGCCCCTTTCCCGCCCCACGCGGCAACCATCGCCACCTGCCCGGCGACCCCGGCTCCGGACTCGAGACGCCACCCGGCCTCGCCACCGGAGTCTTCCGCCGGACGGCGCCAGCCGGTTCCGCCCGCGAACGCGGCCACGACCTCGAGATCCTCTCCGCCGTCGACACCCGGCACCCGGGCGCGCCAGCCGGGCAATCCCCGCTCCGCCCGTTCCCACCGCCCCTCCCATCCCCACGGGACGTCCCCGATCAGCTCGAGACGGCCCGCTGCCTCCATCCTCACGCGCAGGGCTACCGCGTCCTCCCGGCGCGACCACTCGAGGACCAGACTCTCCGCCGGCGTCCGGGATCGGGGGTCCACGGCCCCACCCCCAGCGGCGCCCGCTTCCGGTGACGACTGCGAGTCCAGCGCGAACTCGATCCGCGCGTACGAGAAGTCCGGAGCGTGGGGGCCGACCCGGGAGACCATCCCGTACCAGTCGTCCCATTCGCGGCGTTCGCCGGCCGGAGTGACGAAGGCGAGGCGGATGCCGACACCGCGGCCCGGACCGGGAGACAACACCAGGCCCGCCCACCGGCGGGCCTCGAGGGCGCCGACGTGCATCGCGATGCGCGAACTATCGTCCGATCGGCGTCAGGCGGATCGTGGCCGTGCGGCGTCCATCCCCCGGGGCGAAACGGACCCGGAACCGGCCGCCGCCCGCCTCGGCGCGGCGAGCTGGTCCTGGCTCCGGGGCGACCTGGTCCGGCGCCGGCTCCACGCTGGCGTCCCCGCTCACCACCGTCGCTTCGACCGGGACGCCGAGCAGATCTACCTCGTACGCGCGACCGGCGGACCCCTCCGTGATGAGCGTCCAGCCCTCCGCATCCGCCTCGAAGTCGAGGATCCGCAGGCCCGTGCTGCGCTGGCCCGGCTCGAGATCGATCCGCGGCGGCGCCACCGCCAGTCCACCCTTCCAGGTCACGGTGATCTCGGCGGGCTGGCCCTCGGCGATCCGGATTGCCCTCGCCGGATGCGTCGCGCCCGCTACCGGATCGGCCGCTTCCACCTCCGCAGGGCGGCCCTCGGTCACCGTCACCCGCAGGTCTCCGGCGCCAGCGGGAGGGTCGGGGACGAACCCGATGTCCACCGGCGGACCCTCGCCCGTGATGCGAAGGCGGCGCTCCCCGCCCGCCGGACCGGGACCGCCGCGGATCTCCACGTCGATCGTGGTCTCGCCGACCCGGAGGCCGCGCACCGCCGCCTCCCGCCAGTCGGCCGGCAACTGGGGGGCGAGGCGCGCCCTCCCGTTCGGAGCGTCGGGGTCCCAGCCGAACACGCCGCGCAGCAGCGGGGTCGCCACCATGGAGCTGGCGAAGAACTGGTGCGGCACCGTCTGGTCGAGCGGCTGGTAGAACGTTCCCGAGAAGAGCTCGCCGTGGCGGCCGAGGCTCCAGTCGTAGGTCATCTGCTTGACCGCATCCATCAGGTGGAAACCCGCCCACGGACGGCGGTAGCGGTACTGGGCCCAGGACAGATAGCCGGTCACGAACGGCCAGACGGTCCCCATGTTGTAGGCGAGGGGGTCGTACAGGCCGCTCTCCGTCGAGAGCATGTGCGCCCCCCAGTCCGACGACAGGCGGTCCCCCGCCATCCGGGTCAGCGTCCCGCGGGCGCGCTCCTCGTCCAGCAGGCCGAACGCGGCGGCGGCCGCCGGCCACACCGTCAGATTGTCGTTCGTGCTGCCGTCTTCGAGGATGCCGAACGCGTGGTGGCCCGCGTCGGCCCGCCAGTAGGCATTGTTCAGGGTCTCGCGGGCGACCTCTCGGGTCCGCGCGGCCCGCTCGGCCACCGCCGGGTCGCCCAGCCGCTCCGCCAGCGCCAGCGTGCCCTCCAGGGCCGCGACCCAGACGCCAGCCAGGTAGATGTCCTGGTGGATCGCGGCGCTCAGTCCCCCCACCTCGACCGCGGCCAGGCCTCCGACCGTGTTCTCGATGATGCCGTCCCCGTCGGTCTCGGCGCTCAGGCACCACTCCCAGGCGCGCCGGTATGCCGGCCAGAGTTCCTCCAGCAGCCCGTCATCGCCGCTCGCCCGCCAGTACTGGTAGAGCGCCAGCATCCAGTAGGGAGTCGTATCGGCGTGGTAGTAGGCGTAGGGATAGGTCTCGAACCAGTCGATGTGCGCGGCGCCCTGCGAGATCTCGTGGGTGATCTTGCCGTCGTCGCGCTGGTAGCGGGCCAGGAAGCGGAGTTCCTCCGCGACCAGCTCCCACTGGCCCAGGGCGTCCATGGCGAAGGTGTTCATCATCGCGTCGCCGCCGAAGAACCATCCGAATCCGGGGCGGGCGCCGCTGCCCGAGAGCCCCCAGCCCGCGACCAGGCCACATCCCAGATCGGGGTTGCAGACGCGCTGCTCCTCGAGATTGATCTTCGCCCATTCGAGGGCCAGGTCGAGGGACGGATCGGGGGTCTCGACGGACGCGGTGGCGCCCAGCGCCGCATCGGCCCAGGCGCGGGTACCCCGGTAGAACCGCTCGGCGTCCGCGATCAGCCGGGCGTAGCGGGCGAAGACGGTGTCACGCGGGACGGTTCCCGCGGCAACGGCGATGGGAATGAACTCGCGCCGGGCGCGCTCGGGATCGACCGGGATGACCATCGTGCGGGGCGCTTCGCCGAGCTGGTGCGCCGGGTGCTCCACCGAATTCGTCGCCCAGGGGGAGCCCACGACCGCGTTGTGCCGCTGGAGGCTCTCCGAGAGCACGAAGACCCGCCGGGTCCCGTCCCAGAAGGCGTACTGCCCGCCCAGCGACGCCGGCCACATGAAGTCGAGGACGGGGTGGAACTCGGCGACGATCTCCATCGGGTCCGGGCTGTCCACGTCGAGGAGCACGAGGATGCCGGAGGCGTCCGTGTCCCGGGGCGCGAGGATGTGCTGGCGGACCCGGAAGGACGCATGGCTGTAGGTGATGGTGGTGAGCTCCGGCCGCACTTCGACCGTTCGGGCGACCCGCTCGCCGGGGATGGGGGCGCCGTAGCCGGGCGCCTGGAAGAAGAGGCGGAAGCCGCGTCCGACCTTGAGCGGGTGGACCCAGAGTTCGGCTTCACCGGTCTCCACCCCCAGCCATGCCGCGCGCGGGCCGGTGACGCCGAGGTACTCGCCCGGCCGCACGGGACCCGTGAGTTCGACGGGCGACGGCCTGATCGTGAAGCGCGGGACCGAAAGCGAGGCCAGGTCGCCCGCCGGGGGATCAGGGACGCGCTGGGGGAGGGCTGGCGAGGCGAAGAAGCCCGCGAGGGCGGTCAGCGCGAAGACGGTCGGGACGAGGCGCGCTCCCCGCTCGGTCCGCCGGATCCTCATCGCGCTCACGCCACTCTATCCGGGGCTTGCGGCGCGCCCCCTACCGAATCCCTTCCAACTGGATGCCCCGCACGAAGTACCTCTGGGTAAAGAGGAACAAAAGCGCGATCGGGAGCGCCGCGACCACGCCCGCCACCATCTGGTACGGCCAGTTGATCTCGTAGGTGGAGTGGAAGGCGGCGATCCCCACCTCCACCACCCGCATCTCCATGGAGCGGGTGACGAGCAGCGGCCACATGAAGTTCTTCCAGGCGTCGATGAAGGCGAAGAGCGCCAGGGTCGCCACCGCGGGCTTCGCGAGCGGCAGCGCGACGCTCCGGAAAATCCGCCAGTGGCCCGCGCCGTCGACCCGGGCGGCGTCCTCCAGTTCGCGGGGCAGCGTGCGGAAGTACTGGCGCATCAGGAAGATGCCCCACACGGAGACCAGCTCGGTCGAGACCAGGCCCTGGTAGCTGTCGATCCAGCCGAGGGCGTCGATCATCAGAAAGCGGGGGATGAGGACGATGACCGCGGGCACCATCATGGTCGCGAGGAAGACCATGAACAGCGTGTCCCGCCCCGGAAAGTCGCAACGCGCGAAGGCGTAGCCGGCGGCGGTGGCGGTGGCCACCTGGCCGGCGACCACGACCGTGGCGAAGATCAGCGAGTTCAGGAAGTAGCGTCCGAACGGCTGGGCGGTCAGCGCTTCGGGATAGTTCGACCAGAGCGGGGACTCCGGGAACAGCCGGCCGGAGGAGAAGACCTCCAACTGGCCCATGAGGCTGGTGGCCGCCATCCACAGGAAGGGCGCCGCCATGACCAGGCAGGCGAAGGCGAGCAGGAGCGTGCGGGAGATCCCGCCGGTCGCGCGAGCGGCCGTTCTTGCGTCAGGCATGCGCGCCCCTTCTTTCGAGAAGGCGGAAGTGGAGCCAGGTGGCGGCGAAGACGACGCCGAAGAGAATCCAGCTCATCGCGGCCGCGTTGCCGAACCGGAGAAACTCCCACGCCTCCCGGTAGATGTGGTAGACGGCGACGTCGGTCGCCCCCAGCGGCCCGCCCTCGGTCATGACGTAGACGAGGCTGAAGACCTGGAACGAACCGATCACCGACGTGACCAGCACGAAGAAGAGCGTGTGGCGGAGTCCGGGCAGCGTGATGTGCCGGAAGCGCTGCCACGGGCCGGCGCCGTCCACCTTCGCGGCGTCGTACCAGACGCGGGGAATGGCCGCCAGTCCGGCCTGAAAGACGACCATCTGGTACCCCACGACCATCCAGACGCCGATCACCATCAGGCTGACGAGCGCGACGTCCGGCGAGGTGAGCCACGCGACCGGTCCGATCCCGATGGCGCCCAGCGCCCGGTTCGCGAGCCCGTAGCCGTCGTTGAGGAGCCACTTCCAGACGACCGCGATCGCCACCACGCTCGTGACGCTGGGCAGGAACAGGGCGAGACGCGCCCAGCGGACGGCCCGCCGCGACTCCCTGGTGAGGAGCGCCAGCGCGAGCGCGACGGCCATCGCCGCCGGGACGTGCAGCGTGAAGACGCCGGTGTTCAAGATCGCCGACCACCAGCCGCCGTCACTCAGGAGGGCGCGGTAGTTCTCGAGTCCCACGAATGGGTGGGCGGGGTCGACGAGACGCCAGTCGTGCAGGGAGATCCACAGCGAGAAGAGCAGGGGGCCGAAGGTGAAGACCAGTAGAAGGGCTGCCGCGGGGGCGAGGAATCCCCACGCCGCGAGCGTCCTCGCGAGGGCGCGGGGACGCGCGGCGAGGGGCAGGAGGAAGAGGACGAGCGAAACCACAAGGGCGGACCCGATCGCCGAGGCGATCAGCGCGACGGTCGGGGAGCTGGTTTCTTCGTAGCCGAGGAAGACGAGGTGCAGGGTGCCCGCCGGGGTCTCCGCCCGCCCGGCGGGTCCCTCACGCAGCGCGACGGCCCCCCCGTGGTAGGTGGCGCCGCCGGCCACGACCGTGTAGCGCGGGGCGGAGCGGAGTTGCGGGTCGGCGGCGATCGCTTCGCCGGCCTCCCGGGGCATGGTCCAGATCCGGTCCGGTTCACCAAGCGCGGCGCCGCTCGCCCAGGGAAGGCCGGCGACGCGGGCAGCCGCTTCGGGGTCCGCACCGGCCGCCCCGGCGATCCCGGCCGCGCGAAGGCCGCGGGCGAGGCGAGCGCTGCTGACCGCTCCCAGTTCCCCGTGCGCCCATTGCTGCGCGGCAGCCGCGACGAGCGCAAACAGGGCGGCGCAGAGCAGCGTGGCCGCGGCGGGATAGCGGGACGGCGGCGGAGCCCGGCGCCTGGCCGCAGCCCACGCCGCCATGCACAGCACCCCGAGCAAGGCGAGAACGAAAGCGGCCCACGGCCACCCGTTTCCCTCGTCGGCCGGCTCGACCGCAATCCACGCGGCCGGCTGCAGCGCGCCGGCCCGGTAGGCAAAGGCTCCCGGCCCGGATCCTCCCGCTTCCGGCGCCACGATCCGGGCGCGACCGTCGAGCAGCGATACGACGTCCGCCTCCGTAACGCCCGGTACCTCATACAGGGAGGCCGCCGCGCGGGCTTCCTCGCGGGTCGCTTGCTCCCGGGCGCCGGAGAGCGCGTCCGCGGCCACCAACAGGATCACGGCGGTCGCCGCGGCGGCCGCACCGGTCGCCACGAGAGGGGTGACCCCGGCCGCGCCGGCGGCGTTCGTCGCACCCGCGCCGCTCACCGCGCCAGCACCTCGTCCACCCGGCGCGCCACCTCCGCCGCGCTGACCTCGAGAGGCTCGCCGATGAGCAGCCGCCGATCCATGATCTCCACCGCCAGCCTCTCGACCCGGGAGAAGTCGCGCACGGTCGCGCCCCAGGTCATCCGGGCCCGTTCCGCCAGCGCGACGAACGCGTCCTCCACCCCGGTAGGGTCGGCGGCGGCGATCTCCGCGGCGACGTCGACCCGCGTCGGGATCGCCAGACCCGAGCGCGCCCGGATCCGCTGCGCCTCGGGCGAGGCGAGAAAACCCGCCAGGTCGATCGCCTGGCGGAGATTCGCCGCGTTCGGAGGCACTGCCCAGCCGGACGCGTAGAGAACGCTCGTCGCGCCCGGCTGCGACGCATGGTGCGGAATCGGCAGGATCGCCAGGTCCAGCGCGCCGGCCCGGACCAGGTCGCGGAAGACGGGGAGGGTCCAGTGCCCGGACAGCAGGAACGCCTGTCCGCCCGAAGCGAACCGGGCCTCCCGCCCCGGGTCCGCCTGCTGGACGAACTGGGCGCCCGGCGTCAGGCCCTCGTCGGCCAGTTCGGTGAGAAAGGCGTAGGCGGAGAGCGCCGCCGGGCCGTCGAGGTAGCCCGCGGCGCGGTCCCCGCCGGGCGCGAGGATGTCTCCGCCCGCCGACCAGACGAACGGCACCCACTGGAAGAGGTTGCGGGGGAAATCGAACCCGTAGACATCCGGTCGGCCGTCCCCGTCCCGATCGGTGGTTGCCGACCGGGCCGCGCGGCGGAACTCCTCCCAGGTCCAGCCGTCCGCCCAGGCGTCGGCTTCCGCCCCTGCACCCCCCCCGATCCCCGCGCCCGCCAGCACCGCGCGGTTCGCGTAGATGACCATCGGGGTGAAGTCCTTGGGCAGCGCGAACAGGGACCGGCCGCGCCGAAACGCCTCCAGCACCTGCGGGAAGATCCGGTCGGCGCGGAAGTTCAGCGCCGTCTGGTACGGCGCCAGGTCCACCGCCAGCCCCCGGTCCACGAACGTGGGGATGTCGGGCGAGTCGAGGAGGTACACGTCGGGGGGGTGGCCCGCCGCGATGGAGGTGAGGAGCCGTTCCTCGTATCCGTTCGGCGCGGACTCGAGGAGGACGCGGGTCCCCGGGCGCAGGGCCTCGTAGCGATCCGCGACCTGCTGCTCGATCTCGAGTTCGTAACCGCCTGCCCAGAGCGCGACCCGAAGGGTGGTGGCGCCGGGCGAGACGCCGGAAGCCGCTGGAAAGCAGCCGATGGCGGCGAGGGACAGGGCGGCGGGAAAGAGGATCCGGCGAACGACGGTCGCGGTCACGCCGGGGTTCCTGGATGCGAACCCCGGCCCGGCTGCGGCGCCGCACCGGTCCGGCTGCCGTCCGGGCCGAAGAGATGCGTCCGCTGCCACGCGACCGAGACGTCCACGCGGTCTCCGGCCGCGATGCGCAGCGCGGAGGGCGCCCGCGCCACCCAGGCCGCATCGTCCGGCCCGTCGAGATGAATCCGCTGCTCGCTGCCGAGCGACTCGACGCGCAGGGCGGTTGCGGTGAACTCGGGGGACGGGTGCGGGCCGGGGCGCGTACCCGCGGAACCCGGCGGCGGCCCGGAGGCGGGAGGGGCGACGACGGCGACCGTGAGGTCCTCGGGTCGGACGCCCAGCGTGGCTTCGGGGTGGGGCGAGGATCCCGGGAAGACGAATGGGCCGCCCGCGAGGCGGCCCTCCCCGTCGCGGGCCAGACGGAGCCGGTTCATGGGAGGCGATCCCACGAAGGCGGCCACGAAGAGGTTGGCGGGACGCCGGTAAATCTCGTGCGGCGTCCCCAGTTGCTGCACCCGGCCGCGGTCCATCACCGCCACCCGCTGGCCGAGCGAGAGCGCCTCGACCTGGTCGTGCGTGACGAAGATCATGGTCGTTCCGAGGCGGCGGTGGAGCGCGGCGATCTCGTCGCGGGTCTGCAGCCGCAGCGCGGCGTCCAGGTTCGACAGCGGCTCGTCAAAAAGGAAGACGCCGGGGTCGCGCACCATCGCCCGTCCCAGCGCCACCCGCTGCTGCTGTCCTCCCGAGAGTTGGCCGGGACGCCGCGACAGGAGCCCACCGAGCCCCAGCACTTCGGCTACCTCGCTCACGCGACGCCCGATCTCGGCCGGACCCGCGCCGCGTACCCGGAGGCCGAAGCCCAGGTTCTCGGCGACGGTCATGTGCGGGTAGAGGGCATAGCTCTGGAACACCATCGCCACGTCGCGGCTGCCCGGCGCGACCTCGTCCACGCACCGGTCCCCGATCCACACCTCTCCCGCGTCGTGCTCCTCCAGGCCGGCGATGAGGCGCAGCAGCGTGCTCTTGCCGCACCCCGACGGACCCACCAGCACCATGAGTTCGCCGGGGCGGATCTCGAGATCGACGTCCGCCACGGCCGTCACGTCCCCGAAACGCTTCCGGACGCCCTTCAGCACCACCGCCCGCGGCTCGCGTGTCATCGGCGCCGCCCCTCGTCCAGCGTCTCCCACCCCACCCGGAGCGCCCGCTCCCGGGTCCCCTCGTAGCGCGCCGCGTCCACCGCCAGCGAGACCCGCCCGTCGTCGAGCTCCACCGCGACGTTGCGCCCGCGGACGCGCACCGGTCCCAGCCGCACCCGGGACAGCCCGTGCGGCAGCGGCCACACCTCGACGCCCTCCTCGTCGAGGTGAAGCCCGGCGATTCCCCGGGCGAGCAGGTCCACCACCCACGAGTGCTGGTAATCGTCGATGCCGCGGAAGTGGCAGGCCCGCCCGGTGTAGGGGTTGTAGTGCTCGAAGGAGTTGGGTCGGCCCGGATCGCCGCCTTCGAACATGAGATGCACGAAGCGGGCGAGCCGGTTCGCGGCCAGCTCCCCCGCGCGCCGGTTCCCGCGCCGCCAGGCGCGGAGCAGCCCTTCGATCACGTGGCTGGTCGTCATCGGCCACACGCGGCCGTTCCACGGGCAGTTGCGCCGCTTCCCGCGCCAGACTCCCTCAGCGGAGAAACGGGGGTCGTCCACGCTCGACGACGGCAGCGGAAAGGGGGTGCCGAAGGTCCGCGGGTCCTCGAGGTGGTCCATCAGGGCGTCGAGGCGGAGGGCGTCCACGCGGCCGGTCAGCAGCGGGTAGAAGCCCACCGCGGCCTTGACGCCGGTGCGTTCGAAGGTGCGGCCGTCCACGTCGGTGAAGAGGCGCGCCTCGGGGCACCACATGCGCTCCATGATCGCGCTTTGGCAACGCATCTGCAGCGCCTGCCAGTCGGAGGCGTCGCCCGGCCGCCCGACCCGCCCGGCGAGCCTGGCGAGCGCGCGGAAGAGCTGATGGGCGTAGACGGTCACGTCAATGCCCTTGAGGCGCAGGCGCGGCTGCCAGCCGCGCACGTCCGCCTCCGCGTCGACCGCCATGTACCGCGACATGTACTCCTGTCCCGTCTCGAAGTGGTTCACGACGGTGAACATGCCCGAGCCCTCGGGGTCGCGCGAACGGTTCAGCCAGCGGGCGTAGCGGGACAGGCCCTCGTAGCAGCGGGCGAGGGCGGCGGGTTCGGGGTGCATCGCGTGCACCGCGAGCAGCGAGTCGCCCCAGTTCGCGTGGTAGAAGTCGGTGCGTTCGAGGTGGTTCGGGTAGAGCCGTCCGTGCAGCGACCCGTCCTCCTTCTGGTTGTCGAGGAAGTTGAGGAGCGATCCCCACGCCTCGCGCCCGCTCTCGCGCCAGCGCATCTCCATCATGTGGCACTGCGCGCTGTAGGTGATCGGGACGTGGAAGTACTCGATCCCCTCCGCAATACAGGGATGGCGCACGTTGCCCGAACGGCCCTCGATGCGGTTGAGCCCCAGGCCGTGGATGCGGTAGTCGAAATAGCGGTCGAGCCGGGGATCGCCGCAGGAGAAGGCGGGGAAGCCGGCGAAGAAGGACTCCCAGGTGAGGCGATCGGCCGGCGCCCGGATCCCTTCCCACGGTGGATCGGACAGCCGCGGGTCGAGATGCATGCGGAGCGCGAGGGGCCCCTGGTCCGCGGCGGGAACGGGAAACGCCACCGCCGTCCAGATCCAGCCGCTCCGACCGTCGGCGGGCTCGGGGATACCGCCAGCGTCCTCGATGTCCGCGGTCTCCCCTTCCGCGAAGGGTGACACCGTCCAGTCGGGATCAGCGCCGCCCTCTGAAAGAAGAATCCGGCGCCACGCGGGAACGCCGCACCCCCGGATCTCCATCCCGACCGACAGCTCCTGCCCGGCCCGGTCGGTGAGGCGTCGCACCCACCGCACGCCCCCGGAGGAGGGGCGCATCCCGGACACCCCCCGGGAAACCGATGCCGCCGGCTGGGCCGTGAACGCGACGAGGAATCCCGCGGCCGCTCCGGGGGGGAGTGTCCAGGCGCTCTGGAGGATCCCGCCGGGGAGGACCTGCCGCGTCTCGACCGCCAGCTCGCCCCCGCCGTTCCGCCACTCGGCGACCAGCGCGCCCGGGCGCCAGCGGAGTCCGGCAGGTCCCGCCGACAGCGGAATCTCCGCGCCCGAGCCGTCCAGCAGGGCCACCGAAAAGCAGGGTCCCACCTCGTGCTGCAGCAGATGGGCCGCGTCCCAGAATCCGGGCCGGTGCAGCCAGCGGGGAAACGGCGGCGCCCAGAGCACCCCGTCGAGTCCTCCCAGGCACCACTTGTCGGGCCGGGCGAGGGCTTCGATGCGGCTCACGTGTCGATCCCGGTCAGAACGCCATCATACGGCGCATCAGGCCCCCGGGCGCCGGGCCCGTCCGGATCAGGCGGAGTCGCGACCTCGAAACCAGTTCACCGTCTCCAACAGGGTGACCCGGCCGTCGCGGGGGTCGTGGCCCAGTTCCCGCGCCGCCTTTTCGGAACTGAAATACCAGTAGCAGGCGGCCATTTCCCGGCTGATGCGGTCCACCGCCGGTTCCCGCCCCACCTGACGCGCAACCTCCTCGGTGAGCAGCGCGCCCGCGGTGTAGAGGCCGCGCGAGAGCCGCAGGCGCGGCGCGGGCGAGCCGGACACCTCCCCGAGGCGGGCGAAGAAGTCCTGGAAGCTCCAGTTGTGTCCGCCCAGCAGGTAGCGCTGGCCGCTCCGTCCCTTCGCCATCGCGGCCACGACCCCGGCCGCCGCATCGCGGACATCCACGAAGTTCAATCCGCCCGGCGGAATCACGCTGAGCTGGCCGGACAGGAACCGCAGCACGTCCCCGGTCGAGGACAGCCGTTCGTCCCCGGGGCCGAGGAGCAGCGACGGGTTCACGATCACCACCTCGATTTCCCCGGCGTCGGCGAGCAGCGCGCGCTCCTGCAACCACTTGCTCCGGTAGTAGGGCCAGCGTCCGATCAGCTCGATGGGAACGGGCGCCTTTTCGTCGCAGTCGGGCTCCGGCTCGCGCGAAACCGCAGTGGTTCCGCTGGTGGACACGAGCAGGATCCGCTCCACGCCCGCCCGCCGGGCGGCCGCCGCCAGCGTGCGGGTGCCGTCCACGTGAACCCGCTGGAGACTGGCGGCGGCGTCCGGATCGCGGGAGACCCGCCCGGCGAGGTGGAAGACCCTCCCCACGCCATCGAGCGCCGCCTCCAGTCCCGTTCCCGAGACCACGTCGCCGACCACGACGTCCACGCCGCGGGCCGAGAGTTCGGGCGCGGGCTGGCGGGCCAGCACCCGAACGGGCTCGCGTTCCTCGAGCAGCAGGGGCAGCAGATGACTGCCGAGAAAGCCGGTGGCGCCGGTGACCAGTACCGGAGCGGCTGGAAGAGTCGCTTCGGTCACGGTAGGGCCCGGTCGCCGTTCTTCAGCCGACGGGGGTCGGATCGGGTACCCGGTCGTTCGCCGGTGAAGCGGCGGAACCTGAGGACTTCTGGCTGGTTGGCTCCGCGCTCTCGAGGATGCGCGCCGCCTCCTCGTCAAGCTGGATCGGCTCCTGACGCCCCAGGCGCTCGACCATGGTCTGAACGAGTCCGGTCACCCGACCTTCCGCAACCGCGGCCCGGACCCCTCCCCCGGCGAAGCGAAGCAGGAAATCGTGGGAGAGGAACGGTCCGATCCGCGCCGCCACGGTGCGCGAACGGAGCCCGACGGCGCCGGGGGGGAACGCTCCCCAGGTATCGAGATGGATCGGCAACACGCCGACCCGGCAGCGGTACGCCAGGTGCGCGAACCCGCGCCGGAACTTCTGGATCTGCCCGCTCCGGGACCTCGTTCCTTCCGGGAACACCAGCACGCTGTAGCCCTGGTTGAGGTATCCCGCGGCGCGGTCCAGCGACTCCCGGAGCGAGCCGCGGCGTTCCATCGGTACGAGGTTCGTGAAGTTGCCGAAGAAGGTGCGTTTCACCCGGTTGTCGAAGAAGTAGTCGGCGGCGGCCAGGGCCAACAGGTTCGCCCCCGCGTCGCCCAGAGCCATCTTCACGAGCCCCATGTCGAGATGGGACCCGTGATTCGCCACCACCAGGTAGTTCGTGTGGTTCGGCACGTGCGCCCGACCCGTGAAGGTGGGCTCCAGCACCTGGTGGTAGAACCAGTGCTGGACCTCGGTCAGGGCCGCACGCCCGGCCTTGGCCACCGCGGGCGGGATCTCGATCTCGTCCTCGTCCCGCTTCTTCCGGGATTCAGCGCGGCGTGGACGGCGGCCCCGAACGCCCGCCTCGGGCGTCCGCACGGCGAGCACCAGCTCCTCGATGGTGTTCATGTTGGCCAGGGCCTCGGGAGACGCCGACTCACCGAATTCACTGTCGAGCCCGGCCGCGAGTTCGTTGTACATGAGGCTGTCGAAGCCCAGCTCCGCGAAGGAGGACGAGGTCCGGATCTCCGCAACGGGACGCTCGCAGATGGCGGCGATGAGCTCCAGAATCCTGTTCCCCGAGAAGGCCTCCTCGCCGGATGCGGCGGCCGCTTCGCGGCGCCGGTCGCGCAGCCAGCGCACGAGCTCGGCCCGTTTCACCTTGCGGGTCGCCGTCCGGGGGAGCGTCCCGTCCGTGAACTCGACGGTCTTGATCCGCTTGTGCAGGGGCAATCGGGACGAAACGGAGCGGAAGTGGGTCTCGATGCGCTGCCGGCCTTCCGGGGTCTTCTCCTTGGGGACGACGACCGCCGCCACCTGCTCGGCCACCCCGTCGGGAAGCCCGACCACGGCGAGTTCGGCGATCAGGTCCGGCGCGGCGTAGACCTCTTCCACTTCGTCCGGGTAGATGTTCTTGCCGCCGCTGTCCACGATCACGTCCTTGCGGCGGCCGACCAGGAAGAGGTGCCCGTCGTTGTCGCGGCGTCCCAGGTCTCCCGTGTAGAGCCAACCGTCGCGAAGCGCTTCCGCCGTCGCCTCCTCGTTTCCGTAGTACCCCGCCATGACGTTCGGGCCCTTCGCCGCGACCTCGCCGACCCCCGAAGCGTCGGGGTCCACGATGCGGATCTCGATCCCGGGGAGCGCCTTGCCGACGCTGCCGATGGGGACGGGGCCGTCCGGCGAGGTCACCGTCAACACGGGGGCGGCTTCCGTGAGCCCGTAGCCCTGGGCGATGTGGAACCCGAGGCCGCGGAATGCCTTCCAGGTCGATTCGGAGAGCGCGGAAGCGCCGCTGATCAGGTAGCGGATCCTGCCTCCCAGCGCGGTGTGCACCGGAAGGAAGACCGCGGGCCCGATGTTGACTCCGGTGTCCTCCCGGAGGAGGTGCGCCGCGTCGATCAGGGCGGTGGCGAGGTCTTCCGCCCGCTGCGACCGCTCGGCGAAGGGAGCCAGGATGCGCCGACGCAGGAGATCCCAGAGGGCCGGCACTCCCACGATGCAGGTGGTGTGCCCCTTCTGCAGCTCGGTGTTGATGGCTTCGGGGCCGACCTCCTCCAGATAGGCGATCTGGGCGCCCCGCGAGAGCGGCAGCAGGAAGCCGGTGGTGAACTCGAAGGAATGGTGGAGGGGGAGGATGCTGAGCGCACCGTCCTTCTCGTCGATGTCGTACACCGACAGCAGCTTGGCCACCAGCGAGGTGAAGTTCCGGTGCGTCAGCATCACCCCCTTGGGCGTGCCGGTCGTCCCGGACGTGAAGAGAATGGAGGCCAGCGCCGCCGGGCTGGTCCGGACGGACTTCGCGGGCGCCGTTTCCTCGTCCTCTCCATCCTCCAGCGCGAAGACGTCCCGGAACGGGTGGGCGGGGGCGGGCGGCCCGGCGCCGTTATCGCCGGCAAGCCCCGAATGCCGCTCGAACAGCGCATCGCTCATCAGGACCGCCCTGGCGTCTCCGAGCCGGAGCAGCCGGACGATCTCCTCGCGCCGCAGGTCGCGTTCGAGGGGAATGGCGGTCGCCCCGATCCGCTGGATGGCGAAGTACGCCATGCCCCATTCGGGGGAGTTCTCTCCGATCAGCCCGACGTGGTCGCCGGCGGCGAGCCCTCGGGCAGCCAGGAACGCGGCCCCCCGGAGAACGCACTCCCGGAGATCGGCGTAGGTGTAGCGCTCCTCACGGCCGCCGCGGGTGATCCGCATCGCGACCCGCCCGGCGTGGTTCTTGGTACAGGCCTCGAACAGCTCGTTGATCGTCCGGTAGGTGTAGACGCGCTTTTGCGCGCGCCGCTGGCCGCGTTCCTGGTCCTCGAGCGCCGGGAACACCCATCGCTCGAGGCCCGGCAGGTGTACGTGGAGCCAGTAGTCGTACCAGTCGATTTCCTCGGGATTGAAGAAGAGCTTTCCTTCGTTTCCGTCGAGCCGGGAGAAGAGATCGTGCGTGTTGTCGGCGCGGAAAATGAACTCCTCGCCGGCGATGAAGGGCCGGAACGTGTGGTACTGCCGCTCGCCCTGGACGACGAAGTCCTCGAACGAGTCCACGTTCCGCTGGAGCGCCTCGACGACGCCGACCAGGGGGCCGACGGGTTTGTCGCCAGTCCGTTCCAGCACGCCGGACAGCGCGGAGGCGGACTGCCGCATCCAGTTGAGGGTGTGCTTCTCGAAGCGGTCGGCGCGGACCGCCTGGGCCTCCATCCGGGCGAGCGCCTCGTTCCAGAGCTTCACTCCGGTGGGACGGTCGCGGAAGTGCCGGCGCTTGTAGATGCCGACGAGGTCCACGAGCCGCTCCACCCGCGCCGGATTCCGGTCCCCGCTGGACACCTGGTACACGAGGTGGGGCTCCGACACGATCGTTTCGGCGGCCACCGCCAGCGTCGCCGACGCAACCAGGTCCACCGGCACCACGTCCAGGACCACCCCCGGGCCGACCGGAAACAGGTTCTGGCCGCGGAGCGCCATCCGAACGAGCGGGGCGCTGGTGGTGAAGCCCTCGTTCCAGCCGGTGTGGGGGAACGAGAGCGCGCTTTCCACCACCGCCGGCCGCACGATCGCGCGCGCGACGCCCTCGGCGCCCGCCACGAGCTGATCCCCGAGGCTCTTCGTGTAGGTGTAGATGTTCGGCCAGCCCCAACCGTGCGCCTTCTCGATGCCGAGATCGCGGAGCCGGCGCCGGATCCACTCCTTCCGCTCGCGGGCGATGGCGAGCGACATCGAACGCGCATCGTCCGGGTCGCGGCCTTCCTCCGCGAACCGCTTGCGCGCCGCTTCCCGGAAGGCGTCCGCGCGCGACTTGTCCTCCGCTTCGTCGCGCACCCGGACGGCGAGGCGTTCGCAGTCCTCGATCTCCTTCTCGACCGAGAACTCCTGGTCCTCGCGGTCCCGCCGCGGGAAGTACCCGATCAGGGGTTCGTCCTCACGAACCTCGCCGGATCGCATCCCCGCCACGAAACAGGTGCTGATGTGCACGAGGGCGGGCCGCTTCATCCTCCGGGCGAAGGCGATGGTGTTCCTCGTCCCGTGGACGTTCGTCTGGAGCGCCGCCTCGAGCGAGGGGTTGAACGTCACCCGGCCGGAACAGTTGAGCACCAGGTCGATGTCGGCGGCGATCTCGGCGGCGCGTGCTTCCGGATAGCCGAGGTTGTCGCTCGTGATGTCCCCGCCGAGGACGACGATCTTCTCGTCCAGGAAATCGTGGAGGGCGGCCCCGTGGCGCTCACGCAGCGGCGAGAGCGCCGGGGAGTTGTCCATGATGTCCTTGAACCGCACCCGGCTCTCCGCCTCGCCGGCGGCCCGCACCATGAGATAGACGCGCCGGATCTCCGGGAAGAACTCGAGGAGCATCCCGAGACAGACCTTCCCCAGGAACCCGGTCCCGCCGAGCAGCAGGATGCTCCGTCCGGCGAAGGCTGCGCCCGCGTCGATCCGGGGACGGGCGCTCTCGGTCACGGGGCCGCCTCGCGTCAGGAGACCTCGGGGATCATGATCGGCGGGACGTGGAGCATGGTGATTTCCGCGGAGCGGCCGTGCGTGCTCCGCGCCATCGCGATCGCTTCGGTCACCGTCTCCGCTGATTCCCAGCCGAGGATCTCGGGGACGTGCTGGTTCTTCGCGCCGGCCACGATGATCCGGCCGACGTGCTGGCGCCCGTTTTCGCCCCAGTACCACATGAAGAAGGGATGGGCCCCGTGGTAGGCGTTCCCGTCCCGGTACATCTGGACGTAGGACGGGTTGTGCGCGAATTCCTCCTCGTACTTGGTCCTGAGCACGAAGGGGTCCCGGGTTTCCGGGAGCAGCCGGTGGAAGAACTCGATGTAGCTGGGGTGAAACAGGGGATCGAAGTCGTCGTAACAGGGGTGGGCCAGGATCAGGGTGCCGCCCTTCTTGATCAGGGGTTTGCCCCGGTAGAGGTTGAACAGGTAGCCCGGACCCATGACCTGGACGAGGAGCGGGTTCAGGATCGAGTTCACGTTGTAGGGCGAGATGTAGGGGATCCCGGAGAGCAAAATGTCGCACTGTCCCTTCACGGGGACGGCGTACTGCTGGAAGGAACGCTCGAGCGTCTTCTCGTGAACGGGCTCGGTGCGGCCGGCGTAACAGCCGATCAGCTCGAAGGCGCCCGGGATGCGGTGCAGGAACTGCCGTTTCGCCGGCGCGGGAAGGCGGCTCAGCGACCAGCGCGTTCCCGCGAGCTTCAGCCGGTCGAGGTCGCTGAACTCATCCTCGTCCTTCCCGAGAAACGAGAGGGCGTCGGAGTACATCCGGTTGTTGAGCACGGTCTCCACGTGAAACACGTTCAGGTGCCGATCCACGATCTTTCCCATCCGGTCCACCTTGCGGCTCAGTTCCGACTTGGCCGGATCCATATAGCCGTCGGAATCGCGGATCGTCTGCGGCTCGTGGTGGGGCCTGAGGCTCTCGTAGTCGCAAAGTCCCACGGTCACCGATTTGTGGCCCCCGTCCATCGGGACCAGGTTGATGTTCAGGTAGATGACGAGGTCGCTTTCCGTCACCCGCCGGTTCACCCGGACCGGCTCGTGATGGCGGGTCTTCCCCAGCGCGACCATGCCGTTCGGATCCTCGGCGTCGTGGTTGTAGTAGCGACCGGGAAAGTACGCCTTGTGGATGTCCGACCCCACCATCCGGCGCATCTCCGATTCGGTCATCTTCCGGTGGAGCGAGTTCGCGATGATCAGGTGGACGTCGTCCACCCCGTGGTCGCCGAGCATCTCCAGCACGATCTCGAGCGCGGTCTGGCGAACGTCGGGAGTGGCCATCGGCGGCAGCGGCAGGCTGATGTCGTCGAGAGCGATCGTGACCCGCATTCCCGGGCGAAGCTGCGCGTAGAGCGGATCGCAGCCCAGCGGGTGGTTGAGCGCGTGCCGGATGGCGCCGCGCGGGTTCGGCAGCCCGCGGATCGGGGGCGGCGGATAGACCACCCGGGTGCCGATCGGCAGGTGTTCCTCCAGAAAGTCCTCGCCGTAGTGCAGGACGCGGGCGGCCGAGTCGTTGTCGATGAAGACGATCCCGGGGTCCGTCTTGTGGCGCAGGGCGGGGGTCATGCGGTGGGCTTCCTTCCTGGCTCGCTCTAGAGCGCGGGGGTGAGGTTCGGCTGGCTGAGGTCGATGACCGGCCAGTCGTGGTGCCGCGCCGTGCTCCTCAAGCGGACATCCGGGTTGGCCGCGGTGGGATGTCCGACCACGCTCAGCATGGGCAGGTCGGACATGCTGTCGGCGTAGGCGTAACTATCGTTCAACGAGAGCCCCTCGCGTTCCGCATACTCCCGGATCCAGAGGGCCTTGCTGGCGCTCGCCATCACCGGCGGCGCCAATCGGCCGGTTGCCCGGCCGTCCGCGAACTCCAGGCGATTGGCGACGAACTCGGTGATGCCGAGGTCGTCGAGGAGGGGACGGACGGACACCTCGAGCGCGCCCGTCACGACCACCTGCCGCAGGCCGCTGCGGCGCGACTGCTCGATGAGCGCCCGGGTGCCGGGGAAGATGCCGGGGCGGATCACGTCCCGGTAGAGATCCTCCGCGAGCGAGCGCAGCCGGTCGTAGGACTGGCCCCGGTACCACTTGAAGAACAGATCGTTGAAGAGTTTGCGGCTGTAGAAGTCGGTCGCCGGGAACAGCGGGATCCCGGCGAGCGTCGAGGCGGTGGTCTTGAGACTCCGCAGGATCCCCTGGTCGTTCCGCGCGTAGTACCCGAGGACATGAACGAGATTCGTGCGGATCAGGGTGCCGTCGAGGTCGTAGAACGCCGCCGCTTTCGCCGGACGGTTCGCTGGTTCGCCGCGTGACATCGAGGTCAGATTATCGCCGCGCGACCACTGCGACGGTGGCGCGACGCGCGGCCGAGGCGCGTGTTGGCGTACCATCCACGGTCCCGAACAGCCTGTTCAACTCCCCATTTCGCCCAAGAGGGGCGAGAAGTTCGTGATTCAACTGCCAACCCCGAGAGACTCTTCGCAAGCCATCCGGCGCGTCGCGATTACGTCGGTCGGGGCCTACCTTCCGGACCGGGTGCTGTCGAACGACGACCTGGAAAGAATGGTGGACACGTCCGACGAGTGGATCCGGGAGCGCACCGGCATCAGCGAACGCCGGATCGTGGAAAAGGGCACCGGATGTTCCTTCCTGGCCTCCCGCGCGGCTCAGGACGCGCTGCGGCGGCGGGGCATCGCGGCCGACGACATCGACCTCATCGTGGTCGCCACCGTGACCCCCGACATGAGCTTCCCCGCCACCGCCTGCCTGGTCCAGGACCAGATCGGCGCCAGCCGCGCCTGGGGATTCGATCTGTCGGCGGCGTGCAGCGGCTTCAACTTCGCGCTCGCCGCGGGGACGCAGTTCGTCGCCAGCGGAGCCGCGGAACGGGCGCTGGTGATCGGGGCCGACGTGATGAGCTCGATCACCGACTACGAGGACCGCGCCACCTGCATCCTGTTCGGCGACGCCGGGGGGGCGGTGCTGCTCGAGGCCGCCCAGGACGGCGAGGGCATCCTCGGATTCAACAATCAGGTGGACGGCTCCGGGTGTGACCTGCTCAAGATGCCGGCCGGGGGCAGCGTCCGCCCGCCCACCCACGAAACCGTGGACCGCAAGGAGCACTACCTGCAGCAGCAGGGCAAGGCGGTCTTCCGCTTCGCCGTGCGCAACTCGGCCGACGCCGCCGAGGCACTGCTGACGGAACTCGGCTTCTCGCGCGACGACGTTTCCTTCCTGGTCTGCCACCAGGCGAACGCCCGCATCATCGACGCGGTCGCGCGGCGGCTCCAGCTTCCGCCGGAACGCGTGGTGAAGACCATCCACAAGTACGGCAACACGACCGCCGCCTCGATTCCCACCGCGCTCCGCGACGCTCTCGATCGCTCGCTGCTCGCGCCCGGCGACCTGGTGCTGTTCAGTTCGGTGGGCGCCGGGCTGACCATCGGCACCGCCGCGATTCGCTGGGGCGGCGAACGGACCGTCGCCACCTCGGCGGCGACGAACTCCACCGGCCCCTGAGTTCTCAAGCGACCCCCGGCGATGCCGCCGGCGCCGGCAACCAGCTAGCGCTCGAAACGAGCCCCTATCTCCTCCAGCATCGGGACAACCCCGTCCACTGGCAGCCGTGGGGGCCGGCCGCCTTCGAGGAGGCGGCCCGCCGCGACTGCCCGGTGCTGCTCTCGGTCGGGTACTCCAGTTGCCACTGGTGTCACGTGATGGCCCACGAGTCCTTCGAGGATTCCGCCATCGCCCGGGTCATGAACGAATCGTTCGTTCCGGTGAAGGTGGACCGGGAGGAGCGGCCCGACGTCGACGAGATTTACATGGCCTTCGTGCAGGCGACCACCGGGGCCGGCGGCTGGCCGCTCACCGTCTTCGTGGCGCCGGACCGCACCCCTTTCTTCGGCGGCACCTATTTCCCGCCGGAAGATCGCTGGGGGCGCCCCGGGTTCCCCCGCATCCTCGCCGCCATCGCCGCCGCCTGGAAGGACCGGTCCCGGCGAACCGAGCTGCTTCAGGGCGGCGTGCGGCTTCTCGACCGGCTCCGCCAGGCGGCGGAGCTGCCCGGGCGTCTCGCCGCCCGGGGCACGCTCATCACCTCCGACCCGGTCGGCCGCGCGGTGCGGCAGTTTCTCGGCTCCTACGACGCGGAGTACGGCGGTTTCGGATCGGCGCCGAAGTTCCCTCCCAGCCGGCAGCTCACGCTGCTCCTCCGGCACCACCTGGAGGAGGGAGGCGCGGAGTCTCTCGACGCGTCGCTGTTCACGCTCCGGCGGATGGCGGACGGCGGGCTCTTCGACCAGCTCGGCGGCGGGTTCCATCGCTATTCCACCGATGCGGAGTGGCTGGCCCCCCACTTCGAGAAGATGCTCTACGACAACGCGCTCCTCGTGCCGGTCTATCTCCTCGCCCACCGGATCACCGGGGACGCCCGGCTCGCGGAGGATGCCCGCCGCGTGCTCGACTGGATGCGGGGCGAGATGCGGAACCCGGGCGGGGCGTTCCACGCGGCGCTCGACGCCGACTCCGAGGGCGAGGAAGGGCGCTACTACACCTGGACCACCTCGGAACTGGACGAGGTGCTCGGGGAAGACGGCGCGCTCTTCGGCGCCGCCTACGACGTGCGCCACGACGGGAACTGGGAAGGCCGGACGATCCTGCGGCGGGTGATGGACGATGCCGCTTTCGAGGAGGAATTCGGTGTCCCTGCCAGCCGCGTCGCATCCGAACTCGCCACGGCGCGGCAGCGGCTCCTGGCCAGGCGCGCCGAGCGGGTGCGTCCCGGACTCGACGACAAGGTCCTCCTCGCCTGGAACGCGCTCGCGGTGACGGCGTTCGCGCGGGCGCATCGGGCGCTCGGCGACGAGGACCATCTCCGCGTGGCGCAGAACGCGGCCCGGTTCCTGCTCGACAACCTTCGCGGGGAAGGGCGCTACTTCGCGGTGTGGAGCCGCGGACAGGCGAAGGTGCCGGCGATGCTCGAAGACCACGCCTTCTGGCTCCAGGCGCTCCTCGATCTCTTCGAAAGCGACTTCAACGAGGACTGGCTCCGGGCAGCCGAAGACGTGGCGGGCATTCTGAACCGCCACTTCGCCGCTCCGGGCGGCGGGTTCTACACCACCGCCGACGACCACGAGGCGCTACCCGTCCGGACCCGGAGCGGCTACGACGGGGCTCTGCCGTCCGGCAACGCGGTCGCCGCCGACGGGCTGCTGCGCCTCGCGACCCTCACCGGCTCGAAAGGTCACCGGGATGCCGCCCGCGCCACCATTACCGCGTTCTTCGCCCAGTCCGTCGAGAGTCCGGGCGGTTTCGCCACGCTGCTGACCGCAATCCAGCGTTATCTGGCCGAACCGCGCCAGATCGTGGTGGTCGGACCGGGCGGCGCGAAGGAAACCCGCGACGCGCTCGGGCGGCTCTGGCGGGTCCCGGCGGAGAACGCCGTCGTCCTGCTCGCGGACGTGGGCGGGGCCCGGGAGAGCGGCCTTCCGGCGGTGCGGGCCGCCCGGGAGGCGGGGCCCGAAGGCGGCGGACTGTCGTTCCTGCCGTGCCGGGGCGGGGTCTGTTCGCTCCCGCTGGCGAACGTGGAAGCCGCCTGCGACCATCTGCGCTCGTGAGCGTCCAACGGCGAGACGGCCTCGCAGCCGCGAGTTCTGATCGCTCTTGGTGCTCCTGCGCCGCGCTGTTTTTCGTGCCGTTCCTCGTTGCCTGCACGGGTGACCGGGCGCCCGAGGGAGACCCGGCCCGGCCCAACGTCCTCTTCATCGCGGTCGACGACCTGAACGACTGGATCGAGCCGCTCGGCGGACATCCCCAGGCCCGCACCCCCAACCTCTCCCGGTTGGCCGGCGAGGGCGTGCTCTTCACCCGCGCCTACACCCCCTCCCCCTCCTGCAACCCGTCGCGGACCGCGCTCCTGACCGGACAACACACCACCACCTCGGGGATGTATTCCAACTACCAGTGGTGGCGAGAGGTCTTGCCCCATGCCGTGACCCTTCCCCGGTATTTCGCGGACAACGGTTACTGGGCCGGGGGCGCGGGGAAGATCTTCCACAACAACCAGCCCGATCCCGGGTCCTGGGACGACTACTTTCCGTCGCTCGAGGAGCACATGCCGTCGTCGCCGCGTCCCGTGGGGGAAGGCACGGTGAACATGCCGGCCTTCCCCGACATGTACGGCGCTTTCGACTGGGCGCCCCTCGACGTGCCGGACGAGGCGATGGGGGACTACCGGTCGGTGGCCTGGGCCATCGAAGCGCTCGAGCGGGAGCACGAGAAACCGTTCTTCCTGGCGGTCGGGATCTACCGCCCCCACCTGCCCTGGTACGTCCCCCGGAAGTACTTCGAGATGTTCCCGCTCGCTGAGGTCCAGCTTCCGCGGCTCCTCGAAAACGATCTCGCGGACGTCCCCGAACGCGCCGTCGAGATCGCGCGCCGCGGCGGGAACTACCACGAGCACGTCCTCGCCGCCGACCAGTGGCGGGAGGGCGTCCAGGGGTATCTCGCCTCCATCGCCTACGCCGACGCGATGGTCGGCCTGCTCCTCGATGCGCTCGACGCCAGCCCGCACGCGGAGGACACCGTCGTCGTCCTCTGGTCGGATCACGGTTGGCAGCTCGGCGAAAAGGAACACTGGAGGAAGTTCGCGCTCTGGGAGAACCTCACCCGCGTTGTCCTGATGTTCCGGGTGCCGGAGGGGACCGGCGCCCTCCCCGGGGGCACGCCCGCCGGGGTTCGCTCCGGCAGGACGGTTTCCCTCCTCGACCTCTATCCCACCCTGGTGGAGCTCGGCGGGCTACCCGAAAAGGAGGGCCTCGACGGCCGGAGCCTGGCGCCGCTCCTCAAGGATCCCGATGCCGCCTGGGATCGTCCGGTCATCACCACTTACCAGTTCGGCGAGTACGCGGTCCGCGACGAACGCTTCCAGTACATCCGCTATATCGACGGGAGCGAAGAGCTCTATGACCTGGAGGCGGACCCGGAAGCGTGGACCAACCTCGCCGGCGATTCCCGGTACGCCGCGGACCAGGCCCGGTTGAACGCCCTTCTCCCGACCGATCCCGCGCCCTTCGTGGAAACCGACTATCCGCTCATGCCCCACCACATCCCGCCGCTGCGCGGGCTCGACGACTACCTGGAGCGCAAGGCGGCCGGCGCGCGACGGTAGCGGCGTCCTCCGTTCTTGAGGGGCTGCCGCAAACGCGGCGGGCCGCTACGGATCGTCCCCGTCGGACGCCAGGTGGGCGATGAGGTATCCGAGCGAGACGAGTTCCAGCGTGACCCCCGCGCCGAGGAGCAACTTGGTGGGGGTTTCGAGTCCCTTCCGCTGGCCGTCGGCGTCATAGCACTTGACGTACTTCGTGTTCTCCGTGGCGTTCTGGCTGAACGTCGTGCTTACGTTCCGGCAGGGCAGCCAGCGCCAGAGCGCGGCGCCCGCGAACGCCGCCACCCCGCTGATCGCGAACGCCAGCGCGCTGCGCTTCTTGTCGCCCGGCCGGATGCGGCCGGTGGTGATCGTCGAGGTGTTCTGGGCGCGATAGACCCCACTCGCCGCGGCGATCTCGGCAGCCTCGAGAAGGGAAGCGGCGCCCGCCCCCGCGACCGCCGGGGATGTTCCCGCGTGGAGGGGCGACACGATCAGGCCGTAGCAGACAGCGACGGCAAGGATCTTCTTCATGGCGGCGGCTACGGCGACGCCGGCTGCGCGTCGTCCTGCTGGCCGTCGTCGCGCAGGTGACGCACCAGGTAGAAGAGAGACACGAGCTCGAGGCCGATGCCGGCCCCGAACAGGGCCTTGGTGGGAGTGCTCCAGCCCTTTCGCGAGCCGTCCTCTTCGTAGCATTCGACCTGAGTCTTGAGTCCTTCGCCGAAGTGCCGGGCGTCACCTCCCTCGCGGCAGGTCAAGTTGCGCCAAAGCGCCGCGCCGGTGAACGCCAACAGGCCACTAATGGCGAACGCGATGGCGCTCCGCTTCTTGTCGTCGTCCCGAATCCGCCCGGTGGTGATGTTGGCGGTGTTCTGGGCGCGATAGACGCCGCTGGCCGCGGCGGTCTCGGCAGCCTCGAGGAGCGAGACCGAGGAGATCGGCGGTGCGGCGGCGTTCGCTACCGCCCGCGCGGAACGACTCGCTTCCGCATTGGCGTAGAGCGGCATCAGGACCATGCCGTAGACGGTGAGAAAAACGACGACTTCCTTCATGGAGAAGTTCCTTCCCGGCGACGAGTGATGGCTGGAACCAGTTTGACCTGTGTGGGATCAGTTCCGGATGCGGACGATCACGTTGCCCGCGATCACGGTCTCGCCGCTGCGCTGGAGGCGCAGGTAGACGCGGTAGGTGCCCGGCAGCGAGAAACGGTGGCTCCCGAAGAAGTAGGTCTCGATCTCCGAGCCTTCTTCGTAGGGATCGCAGTCCGGTTCGTACACCGATTCGGTGTCGTCGTCCCAGTCCCAGACTTCTTCGAGGCAGTAGTAGTCCTCGGGGTTCTCGGCGGTGTCCAGATCCTCGAGGCGGGCGGTGATCCGCACGTCCAGGGACGGGCGGCGTGTCTCGCCGGGCATCCGCGGACGGAGGAACAACTGCCGGGGCGCCCGCAGCGTCAGCTTCGGTTCGACGACGGTTGGGGCCCACTCGTCGGAGGCCGCCCCGATCATGATGACCCGCGCGTATCCTCCCGACTCGGAGCGCTCGGAGCCCCCGCCGAGGAGCGCCGTGGGCAACAGCCCGGCCACGAAGCCGGCGACCACGACAGGGAGGCCGCGTGCAGCCCGAATGCGCATTCAGCGGATTCTACGACTGTGCCTTGGTTTCTGCCTCCGCCGCCCGGAGACGGGCCTCCGCGCGGGCCACCGCCTGCTGCGCCTGCTCGACGTCGTAGGCGGCGCCGAACTCCTCGAGACGGGCCTTCGCCCGGTTCAGCGCGCCCTCGGCCCGCGCCAGGTCGATGTCCTGCGGGCGTTCCGCGGTTTCGGCGAGAACCGTCACGGTGTCGTCGAGGACCTCGAGGAAACCCCAGTGCACGGCCAGGTAGTGCTCCTCTTCGCCCTGGCGGTACTGAAGCTGGCCGCTGCGGATCTGGTAGAGGAGCGGGGCGTGACCGGGCAGGATGCCGACGTAGCCGAAGACCGCCGGGGCCTCCACGTAGTCCACGTCGTCCCGGAACACCACCCCGCCGGGGGTGATGACCTCGAGCCGCAGGCGCGCCGGGGTGCTCATGTTCGCCGGACGCGTCAGGCGGCCGCCAGCTCGCGGGCGCGCTCTTCGACGTCATCGATCCCGCCCGCCATGAAGAACGCCTGCTCCGGCAGGTCGTCGAGTTCACCGTCCACGATGCGCCGGAAGCCCTCGATGGTGTCCTTCAGTTCCACGTAACACCCCGGGCGCCCCGTGAACTGTTCCGCGACGTGGAAGGGCTGTGAGAAGAACCGCTGCATCTTGCGGGCGCGCGTCACCGTGACCTTGTCGTCCTCGCTGAGCTCGTCCATGCCGAGGATCGCGATGATGTCCTGCAGGTCCTTGTACCGCTGCAGGACTTCCTTCACCCGCCGGGCGACCTGGTAGTGCTCGTCGCCGAGCACCCGCGGATCCATGATGCGGGAGGTGGACGCGAGCGGGTCCACCGCGGGGTAGATCCCGAGTTCCGCGATCTGCCGCGAGAGGTTGGTGGTGGCGTCGAGGTGGGAGAAGGTGGTGGCGACCCCGGGGTCGGTGTAGTCGTCCGCCGGGACGTAGATGGCCTGGATCGAGGTGATGGAGCCCTTGTCGGTCGAGGTGATCCGCTCCTCGAGCTCCCCCATCTCCGACGCCAGGGTGGGCTGGTAGCCGACCGCCGACGGCATGCGGCCCAACAGTGCGGAAACCTCCATCCCGGCCAGGGTGTACCGGTAGATGTTGTCCACGAAGAAGAGCACGTCCTGGCCGCGCTCGTCACGGAAGAACTCGGCCACGGTGAGCCCCGTCAGGCCGACGCGGAGCCGTACTCCGGGGGGCTCGTTCATCTGGCCATACACCAGCGACGTCCTCTTGAGGACGCCCGAGTCCGTCATCTCCAGCCAGAGGTCGTTCCCCTCGCGCGTCCGCTCGCCGACGCCGGCGAACACCGAGAAGCCGCCGTGCTTGGTGGCGATGTTGTTGATGAGCTCCATGATGATGACGGTCTTGCCGACCCCGGCGCCGCCGAAGAGGCCCACCTTTCCGCCGCGCATGTAGGGCTCGAGCAGGTCGATCACCTTGATCCCGGTCTCGAACATCTCGAGGCTGGTGCTCTGGGACACGAACTCGGGGGCCGCCCGGTGAATCGGCCGCCGCTCCTCCGATGCGATCTCCCCCGCCTCGTCCACGGGATTCCCCAGCACGTTCATGACGCGGCCGAGGGTGCTCTCACCCACCGGAACCGAAATCGGCGCTCCGGTGTCCTCCGCGAGCAGGCCGCGCACCACCCCGTCGGTCGGCTGCATCGCGACCGTGCGGACCCGGTTCTCACCGAGGTGCTGCTGGACCTCGAGGACGATGTCCATGTCCACGGTTGAAAGGCCGCCGTCGTCGCGCAGCCGGATGGCGTTGTGGATCGGTGGCAGGTCTCCCTCGAAGACCACGTCCACCACGTTCCCGATGACCTGGACGACCCGTCCGGTGTTGTCAGCCACTTCCGTCAGTACTCCTTGCTTGTCCGGCGTCTCTCAGTCGAGCGCTTCGGCGCCGCTTACGACTTCGAGAATCTCCTTCGTGATCGCCGCCTGCCGGACCCGGTTCATGGTCAGGGTCAGGTCGGCGATGAGTTCGTTCGCGTTCTTGGTTGCGTTGTCCATGGCGGTCATGCGCGCCGCCTGCTCGGCGGCCACCGATTCGAGCAGCGCCCGCCAGATCTGGTATTCGACGTGCCGCGGGAGGAGTTCCGCGAAGATCTCCGCTTCCGTTGGCTCATAGAAGAACTCCCGCGCGGTTCCGTCTTCGGAACCCGACAGCTCCAGCTTCTCGAGCGGCAGCAGCCGCTCGACCCGGACGTCCTGGCGAAGGATGTTCTTGAACTCGTTGAAGACCAGATAGATCGCGTCGAGGCCTTCCGGATCCTCGGGGTCCTCGCGGCGGTAACGCTCCATCAGGGGCGCCGCGACCTCCCGGGCGTGTTCGTAGCCGAGCGCCCGGAAGATGTCCTCGAGCGGATCCACGAGGCGCACCCCGCGGCGGCGGAAGTGCTCCTTGCCCTTGCGCCCGACGGCCCGGACTCCAACCTCCTGCTCGCTCAGGGACTTGAGGAGGATCTCGGCGCGCTTCAGGACATTGGTGTTGAAGGATCCGCACAGCCCGCGGTCCGACGTGATCACCACCACTTCGACCCGGCGCGGCGGCCGCTCGCGCAGCAGCGGATGGCTGTCGGTCCTGGCCCCCACCACCACCGAGTTCAGCACCTCCAGGATCCGCGCCGCGAAGGGCCGCGCCGAGACGATGGCCTCCTGGGCCCGGCGCAGGCGCGCGGTAGCGACCATCTTCATCGCCCGGGTGATCTGCTCGGTGTTCCGCACGCTGCGGGTGCGGCGGCGGAGTTCGAGGAGGGTCGGCATGGGACGGTACCGGAGGGGCGCCTATGCGGGGACCGGCGCCCGCGCCTCCGCTGCCGCGCTGACCGCCGCTTCCCCGGTGCGGAAGGCGTCGCGCTTGAACTCGGCGATCGCCTCCCGAAGCGCGGCGGTCAGCGAATCGTCCAGTTTCCGCTCCTCGCGCACCCGGGCCAGCGTGTCCGGATGGCGGGTCTCGAGGAACTCGTAGAGCCCCGTCTCGAAGCTCCGGCAATCAGCCAGCTCGAGGTCATCGAGGAAACCATCGTTCGCGGCGAAGATGACCGCCACCTGCTTCTCCACCGGCAGCGGCTCGTACTGGTCCTGCTTCAGGACTTCGGTGAGGCGCTCTCCCTTGGCCAACTGGGCCTGGGTGGCCTTGTCGAGGTCCGAGCCGAACTGCGCGAACGCCGCCATCTCCCGATACTGCGCGAGCTGCAACCGCATGGTGCCGGCGACCTGCCGCATCGCGCGGATCTGCGCCGAACCGCCCACCCGGCTGACCGAGTTGCCGACGTTGATGGCGGGCCGGATGCCGGCGTTGAAGAGGTCTCCCTCGAGGTAGATCTGCCCGTCCGTGATCGAGATCACGTTCGTGGGCACGTAGGCCGACAGGTCGCCGGCCTGGGTCTCGATGAAGGGGAAGGCGGTGAGGGAGCCTCCTCCCCGCTTGTCGGAGAGCTTGGCGGCGCGCTCGAGCAGCCGCGAGTGGAGATAGAAGACGTCGCCGGGATAGGCCTCGCGGCCCGGCGGCCGCCGCAGGAGCAGCGAAATCTCGCGGTAGGCGGCGGCGTGCTTCGAGAGGTCGTCGTAGATGCAGAGGGCGTGCCCGCCGTGGTCCATGAAGAACTCGCCCATCGCGCACCCGGAATAGGGTGCGAGGTACTGGAGCGGCGCCGGCTCGGACGCCGCCGCGGAAACGATGATCGAGTGGTCGAGCGCCCCGTGGTCCTCGAGCGTCTGCACCACCTGGGCAACCGTCGACAGCTTCTGCCCGACCGCGACGTAGACGCAGACGACGCCGGTGTCCCGCTGGTTGATGATCGCGTCCACCGCGATCGCGGTCTTCCCGGTCTGGCGGTCTCCGATGATGAGCTCACGCTGGCCGCGGCCGATGGGAATCATGGCGTCCACCGCCTTGACTCCGGTCTGGAGCGGCTCCTTCACCGGCTGCCGGGCGACGATGCCCGGGGCGATGCGCTCCACCGCGCCCGTTTCGGTCGTTTCGATCGGTCCCTTGCCGTCGAGCGGACGGCCCAGGGCATCCACCACGCGCCCCTTCATGGCCTCGCCCACCGGCACCTGCAGGATCCGCCGGGTGCGCTTCGCGGTGTCTCCCTCCCGGATCGAGGTCACGTCGCCGAAGAGAACGAGCCCCACGGACGACTCTTCGAGGTTCAGCGCGAGGCCGAACACGTCGTTGGGCAGCTCCACCAGCTCGCCGTACATGACCCCTTCCAGGCCATGCACGCGGGCGATCCCGTCCCCGGAGGAGACGACGGTTCCAACTTCCGCGACATCGACGCCGGTGTCATGGCCGGCGATCTGTTCCCGCAACAGGGCGGCGATTTCGTCTGCTCGAATACTCATGGGTTTTCCTATAACGTATTGATTCCAGGGCCTTTATGATGCATCATGCCCCGTACTTCTCCTCGAACCGGGAGAGCTGACGGCTCACGCTGGCGTCGTAGATGCGGTTCCCGATGCGGATGACGAATCCGCCGAGCAGTTCCGGGTCCTCGCGGAAGCGCAGCCTGGGAGTGCCGGAAAAAGCGGATGCCAGCGCCGCCTCGAGGCTCGCCCGGTCCCGCTCGTCCAGTTGGCGCGCGGAAACCACTTCCGCTTCGACGATCCCCCGATGCTCATCCAGCGCCGCCCGAAACGCCGCCGCGGTCTCCGCCAGGTGACCGGATCGCTCCCGGGCCACCATGACCGAGACGAACCTGCCGAGATCGGAGTCCGGCAGGATCCGGTCGGCGACCGCCTTCGCCGCCGCCGCGCGCCGCTGCCGCGGGATCGCCGGCGAGGTCAGCGTCTTCAGGAGTTCGGGGGAGCGGTCGAGCGAAGCCGCAAACTCGTCGAGACCTCCCGCCAGCGGCTCCAGCTTCTCCTCGTCGCCGCGGGCCACCACCGTGTCCAGGAGGATGCCCGCGTAGTGGCGGGCCACGTCGCTGGAGACCAACCTTCTAGTCCCGGCGAATCGCCGTCATCCCGGCGTCGATCAGGCGCCGATGGTCTTCCTCGGACATGGTGTCGCGGAGCCGCGTCCGCGCGATCTCGACGGCCGCCCGCGCGGCTCCCGCGGAAAGGCGGCGCTCGGCGACCCGCACCTCCTGATTCAGTTCGGCCTGGGCCGCAGCGCCGATCTTCCGGGCCTGTTCTTCGGCGGCCGCCACGATGCGGCGCCCCTCGGCGGTCGCGGCTTCGGTGATCCGCTCGCGCGCCGCTTCCACCTCATCGTCCAGCTCGCGAAACCGCTCCGTCGCTCGTTCGGCGGCGCGGGCAGCCTCCTCGCGGTCCGCCCGCGCCGCGGCGAGCTGCTCCCGAATCTGGAGCGCCCGCGCCTCGAGGTAGCCGGCGATCGGCTTGCGAAGCGCGAGGACCAGAACCGTCGCGAGGATCGTGAAGTTGACGATCTTCGGCAGATTCGAGGCCCCTTCCTCGGCAGCGAACGCCGGCGCCGCCATGGTGGCCAGGATGGCGCTGGCGAGGGCCGCCGCGACCAGGAGCGGCCGCCGTGCCCGCATGGCTCCTGCTCCGGGAAAGACGCGCCGCCGAGACCGCTTCATGAAGCGCGGCGCAGGACCCGGGCGGTCAAGTCGTTCGCCAGACTCTCGGCAGCCGTTTCGAGTTCGGAGGCCGCGCGCGTGGTCTGCTCCCGGAGCGAATCCTTGCCCGCCTGGAGCGTCGCCGCCGCCTCTTCCCGGGCCGCGAGCAGCGTGGCGTCGGCGCGCTCCCCGGCCTCGCGCCGGATCCGGTCCATCTCGCGGTAGCCCTCCTCGCGCACGGCCGCGACCGCCGCTGAAACCCGGGTCTCCGCGGCCTGGACGTCGGCCTCCGCCGCTTCGCGGGCCTGACGGGCGCCTCCGACCTGCTCCTCCCGCGCCTCCATGGCGCGCGCCAGGGGCTCGAAGAACTGCCGCTTCAGGACCAGCGTCAGGCACACCACGATCACCGACACGATCAGGGCGGTGATGTCAGGAATGATGGTCACGAAACCTGCGGCCTACAGGAGGCGAGGGAGCGAGCCGCCCTACCGGAAGTGGGGAGGAATCGGTCGGGAAACCGAGGGCGGCCGGATGCGCGCGGTCTGGCGAACCAGCCCGCCACGGACGGCGCGAAGGCTATCACCCGGCCCCGGGGTTGCCAAGGATTCGGGCGTTGTCAGGTGCTGGCGCTTTCGGGTTCGTTTGGCGGCGCTGCCGGGGCCGGATTGGCCGCTGCCTGGGACGGCGAGCGCTTGTAGTCGCGGTGGACCTGAAAGTGAGCGCCGTCGGCGTCGCTCTTGGCTTCCAGGGTCAGGTTGGCGGCCTGGACCGCAACCCCCGCGATGGACCCTCCGGAATGCACGATGACGTCCTGGGCCGCGATCTCGCCGCTCACCCGGCCGCCGCCTTCCACGACGACGCGCTGGGCGTAGATCCGGCCGTCGAAGTTCCCGGAGTTGCCGACCGAAACTTCGTCCTCGGAGTGGATTTCTCCTACGAACTCCCCGTTCACGTTGAAGGGACCGGGCGCATTCAGTCGGCCTGAAAGACGCGAACCGGATCCGACGTATCCGCTATGGGCGTCCCGCGATGGGTCTCGTGCCATCGTTCTATTCGCTCACTTCCCGTTCAGTGGTCAACACGACGTAGATGCGGTGGAGGTCATCCTCGGAGAAAAATTGTATCTGGACGGCGCCACCCTTGCCACGCCGCCGGATCCGGACGGGAAACCCGACGGCGCGCTGCATCCGCTGCTGCGCATCGCGCGTGTTCGGATCCAGGCCAGGCGGCCCGGATCGCTTCGGCTGACCGGGCGCGCTGCCCTCCCGTGCCCGCTTGACCCGGCGTTCGACCTCCCGAACCGAAAGATCGCCCCGGATGATCTCCTCGGCGAGTTGAGCCTGGGTCGCGGCGTCGAGGGGAACGAGCGCCCGGCCCGCCGCCGCGCGCAGCTTCCCCGTTTCCACGAGACGCCGTACCTGGGGGGTCAACTCCAGGAGCCGGAGCGTGTTCGTCACCGCGGTGCGGCTGCGCCCGACCTCCGAGGCGATGGCGCCGTGGGTCATGCTTCCCGCATCGGCGAGCCGGCGAAAGGCGAGCGCCTCCTCAATCGGGTTGAGATCCTCCCGTTGCAGGTTCTCGACCAGCGCCAGCAACCCGACGTCCTCATCGGAGGCCTCACGAACCACGACCGGCACGCGCTCGAGACCCGCCAACCGGGCGGCGCGCCAACGGCGTTCGCCGGCGATGATCTGGAATCTCCCGGCCTGCGGCCGGACCACGATCGGTTCGATGACGCCGCGGGCGGCGATGGAGGCCGCCAGTCCTTCGAGGTTTTCGGCGGCGATCTGCGAGCGCGGCTGCGCGGGATTCGGCGCCAGTTCCCCGACCGGCACGGAACGGGGTCCGTCGGTCGACACGGCCGATGGAAGCAGGGCATCGAGGCCACGCCCCAGACCACGCCGCTTCACCGGGAAAGAACCTCTTGCGCCAGGTCCGCGTAGGCGACCGCCACCTTGGAACGCGGGTCGTAGATCTGGAGCGGGAGCCCGTAAGAGGGCGCCTCGGCGGCCCGGACCGAGCGGGGAACGATGGAGTCGAACACCCGGTCCCCAAGTTTGCCCCGAACCTCGGCGATGACGTCGCGAGCGAGGTTCGTGCGCCGGTCAACCATGGTGAAGAGGACTCCCAGCAGATCGAGCCCCGGGTTCCACGACCGCCCGATCCGGGTCACGGTGTCGAGCAGCCGGGAAAGTCCCTGCATCGCAAAGAACTCGCATTGCATGGGGACCACGACGGCGTTCGCGGCCACGAGAGCGTTGACAGTCAGCAGGCCCAGGGACGGAGGACAGTCCAGCAGGACGAATTCGGTGCCCGGATCGTCCCCGGCGTAGTCCGAAAGGCTCCCACGGAGCCGGAGCGCCCGGCTTTGGGGGTCCGGATCGTCGGCCGCGATCTGCAGGTCCGCGGCAGCCAGTGACGGATCGGAAGGACACGCAGTCAGATTCGGAATGTCGGTGCCCAGAACGGCGCGGCCGAACGGTTCCCGGTCCACGAGCACGTCATAGATGCTGTATCCGTCCTCGGCGATCTGAAGCCCGAGACTGGTGGTGAGATTGCTCTGAGGATCCAGGTCCACGACCAGGCAACGGTGCCCGCTCATCGCGAGAGCCGCGCCCAGGTTCACCGTGGTGGTGGTCTTGCCAACTCCCCCCTTCTGGTTGACGACCGCCAGAATCCTCATCTGGAGGGGTCCGAGACTACCACGATGATCCGTCGCGTTACCTTGTGTTTCACGTGAAACAACGCGGCGTTCAGCGCGACGTTGTACGGGTCCGTCCGATCCAGACAACCCCCCGGTCCGCAGGGACGAATTCCTCGTCGAAGAGGCCACTCTCGAGCCTTGCGCTCTCCCGGGCGGGACGGGAGGTCGGCCAGATCACCGGCGCCCCGGCGGGCATTCCGGCGGCGAGCATGGTCCATTCGGCGGCCTGCAACTTCACCGCGCGCATCGTCACGGCCGCAGCGCGCGCCACCTCGGCCTGTCCCGTCTCAGATCTCAAGAACTCCTTGAGCCTTTGCCTGACCACGCGAACGCGCGCGCCCAGCCCGAGTTTGTCGCTGGCCATCTCCAAAAAGGCGGCGGAGGTCTGCCGCGGCTCCAGCAGGATCCAGTTCCCACCTCCGGCGATCGCGAGCGGCAGCGCCGGGGTTCCCCCTCCGCTCCCGATGTCGAGGAAGGGACCGCGCTCCGGCAGCAGTTGGCCCAGGAGCAGGGCCTCCCGAAAGTAGTAGCGCGCGAGGTCTTCCGGAGAGCGAAAACCCGTGATGCCGGCTCCCCTCCAGGCGCACAGCATCTCGAAGAGCTGCGCGAGCTGTTCGCGCGCCGCGGGAGAAACCGGCGGCCCGGTTCCGGTCAGCGCCTCGTTCAGAGGACCGCTGGAGTGGGCTGCCGCTCCGGCGCTCACCTCCCGGCCGTCAGCTTTCGTCGCGAGCCGCCCTTGTTCCGCTTGCCCTTGCCGCCCACCTCGACCACGCTGGCATCCGCCTCCCGCCGGTCCATGATCCGGCTGGTCACCGCCTGCTGCCCCATGGAAATCAGGTTGTTCGCGAACCAGTACAGCACCAGGCCGGACGGCGCCCAGGCCATGATCAGGACGAAGACCACGGGCATGAACATCATGATCTTGGCCTGGATGCCCTCTACCTGGGTCGTGGTCATCTTCTGCATGACGAGCTGACTCACTCCCATCAGCACCGGGAGGATGAAGTACGGATCCTCCCGCGACAGGTCCTGAACCCAGAACACGAACGGGGCGTGCCGCAGCTCGACGGAAACCACGAGCAACCGGTAGAAGGCGAAGAAGAAGGGAATCATCAGCAGCATGGGCAGACAGCCGCCAATGGGCGAGACGTTGTGCTCCCGGTACAGCGCCACCATCTCCTGGTTCATTTCGCCGCGTTTCGGATCCGTGGGCTTCATCCCCTTGTACTTCTCCTGGATCCGCTTCACCTGCGGGCTGATCTTCTGCATCCGCCGGATGGAGACGTAGCTGTAGTGCTTCAGCGGCGCGAGCAGGAGGCTGATCAGGATGGTCACCAGCACGATCGCCCACCCGTAGTTCCCCATCACGTCATACGCCCAGAGCAGTCCCTGCCGGATCGGAACCACCAGGAACCGCAGCCAGGCGCCGAACTCCACGATGTCCACCCCGAGCTCGGTGAGCAGTTCCACCTGCTTCGGACCCGTGAACAGCGTGAATTCGCTGGCGCCGGCGGACCTCAGGTGCGCGACCAGAAGGTCCCGCGAGCCGCTCGGATTGTCCGGGACGACTTCAAAGCTCTCCCACGGTATCGCGAGCGCCTCCAGCCTCGCTTCGTAGCGCTGGCCGGGGTCGGCCACCAGGAGTCCCGCGAAGTAGTGCGACGCAACCCCGACCGCCTGCGCCGACAGGCTCGCCGCCTCTCCTCCGGCTGCTTCGGCGAAGGAGAAGAGCCGGCTCTCGCCCCCGGACTCGATGACGCCCTGCTCGGCGCCCTGATATCTCCCGATGGAGCTCTCATTCTCGATCCCGGGGCCGAACAGGACCTCCTTCAACTGTTCCGCGCCTCCCCGGATCGCCGAGACCGACACCCCCATGCGGTAGTCGCCGCCCTGAACGCGGATGGTCTTCGAGACCTCCAACCCGTCCGCCGACGCCCAGCGGAACTCGATCTCGCGCGTTTCTCCGTCCCTCAACTCCAAGCGGACGGGGCCCGTGCGGACCTGCCCATCCACGGCGACCTCGTGCAGCGCGGCCGCGAGGCGGGCGGGCGCCGGGTCGCCGGGCAGCACCACGTCGAGCGGACGGACCGAGCCCACGAGATCGTCTCCCTGCGGCAGCGCCTCGAGCGGGGCGCCCAGGGAATCCGTGTGCTCGAGGAGCCGAAGCCTCAGCAGCCGGGCGCCCCGGTTGGAGAACTCGGCCACGTAGCGGCTCGTCTCCACCGCCACCGTCTGCTCGCGCTCGGCCTCGCGTACCTCCGTGGGGGTCGCGGGAGGGGCGGCTTCGGCCGCCGGGACGGGGACATCCGGGGGCGGGGGTGACGTGGGCCTCGCGGCGACCGGCGTTTCTTCCGCCGGAGGGGCCGGCGGCGCGCTCTCGGGCCCGAAGAAGCGGACGAAGAGGAGAAAAACGAAGAACGACAGCAGGAACGCGAGAAGAACGCGCCGTTCCATGATTAGCGGTCTCCAGTGAGGCCAGCGCCCGGGCCGCCGCTTCGCCCGGTCGGCGCCGGCACCGCGTCATATCCGGACCCGCCAAAGGGATGGCAGCGCAACAGCCGGCGGGCGGTCAGTACAAGCCCGCGCCCGGCGCCATGAAGCCGGATGGCTTCCTCCCCATAGTGCGAACAGGACGGCTGAAATCGGCACGCGCCCGCGAAGAGCGGGCTGAGCGCCAAGCGGTACAACCGGATGAGGCTCACGAAGAACCCGCTGAGAACGCGCTTCAAGAGGCCATGGCCCGAGAGGCCGAGAACCGTGTTCCCGCGGGAGACGGTTGCCATTTCAGGCCCGCCGCCCCTTCCCGCCAGGCTCTGGTCGCCCGGTCCGTCGCCGTTGGCGTTTTCGCCCTACGACCCTCCCGGTAGCGATCCGATAAGCATGCTCCAGGTCCGGCCAGGAGGCCTCCTGGATGCCGCGGCGGGCGATCAGGATGAGATCTCCGGCAGGGCGGTCCGCCCCGCGCCGGTACACCTCGCGCAGCAGACGCTTGGCCCGGGACCGCTGGACGGCCCCTCCAATCTTCCGGCTGGCCACCACGCCGAGCCGCGGAGACCCACCTCCGGCCACGCCGGTCCGCCGGATGGCCACGAGGTAGGGGGAAACGCCGCGTACTCCGGCGGACATCACCGCCCGGAACTCGGCCGACCGCGTAATCCGCTGGTCCCTGGAAAGGGACTCGTCCCGACGACCGTCCACCGGCCGCGGGCGGCGACGCGTCGCGCGATCCTCACCCATTTTCCCCTGCGCCAAACCGGACACACCGTCAGCGCGCACCGAACGGCCGGCCGGCGGCTAGGCCGACAGCCTTCGGCGGCCCCGGCGACGCCGGCGAGCGACGACCGCGCGACCGCCCGGAGTGCTCATCCGCGCCCGGAAACCGTGCTTCCGCTTCCTCCGCCGCCTATTGGGCTGAAACGTCCGTTTCACGGGATTGTCCTCTCCAAGTCATTGAAAATACAATAAAAACCCGGTGGTCAAAGCTACTGTCGCAGCGCCGCCCCGCCGAGCCCAACAGTATACCGCCAAGGCACGTTTCACGTAAAGTCAGTTTCGGTTTCAGCGTAACGGCTGCCTCCTGTCCGTGGCGCTGTAAGCGTTCCTCGGGCAGCGCCCACCCGTGGGTTTGTCGCGCGTCCGAAGCCGCGGTTCCAGATTTCCTGCGGGCCAAAACCGGCGCTGGACACCTGCGCGGCGCTCCCGCCGTGTTGTTTTTTTCTCGGGGAATTCTTGGGATTGTCAAGACCGCACTGACGCGTCCCGAAGGGGGGTTGCTACATTCCGACCCCGGTCGTCGAGAACCGAGCCGCCGCGAGCCGGGCGGCCGGTTCTTTCCCCTTTTTCGTCTCAGCTACTGCTGCGCTCTCCAGCTCCAATCTTCGATCTTTTCTTGCACCAACATTCGCGCCTGACGACAGCTACCGAAGCGCCCGAAACCGCCGCCCAGCACTGGATGGAGGTGCTGTCCGTCATCAGGACCAGCCTTTCTTCCCATGAATTCGACACCTGGTTCGCTCCGGCCCAGTTCGCGGGCGCTGAAGACGACGGCGTGGTAATCCGGGTTCCCAACGCCATGTTCGCGAATCATCTCGAGGGCGAGTACCGGGAACGGATCCTGCGCGCGTTCGCGGCGACGGGCAGGCCCGTAGCCTCGATTCGGTGTTCCGTCTCCGCGAGTGCGCCCGCCGACCCCAGGGACGCCACCTCCCCATCCGAAGCGGCCGGCGCCGCACCGGGCATGGCGGGCGGCCTGTCCCCCGTGGACGATGTCTCACCCGCCGCTCATCGCGCCCAGAACACCCAGTCCCCGCGGCCGGCGTTGCGGAGCGATTCCGTTTCCGCCTCCTTCTCCTTCGATTCCCTCGTTGTCGGCGCGAGCAATCGGTTCGCCCACTCGGCAGCCCTGGACGTGAGCAATCCGGGAGTCCGGAACTCCCCCTACAACCCACTCCTGATCCACGGAGAGGCAGGACTCGGCAAGACCCACCTCCTCCAGGCGATCGCCCGGCGGTTTCGGGAACAAAACCCGGGACGCAGGATCCTCCTGACCAGGGGAGACACCTTCAGCAGCCACGTGATCAGCGCCGTCCGGGCGAACGACCTCTACGGTTTTCGCAATGAGTGCGCTCAGCTTGAAATGTTCCTGGTGGACAACATCCAGTTCATCGCCGGTCTCGACCGCTTTGGCCGGGTTGCCGAAGAGTTCTTCCACGCACTCACCTTGCTCTCGGACCGGGGCCGGCCGATTGTCCTGACTTCCGACCGCGACCCACGGGACATCCCGAATCTGGATGGCCAGATCAAGAGCCGCCTGGAAAGCGGACTGACGACCCACATCGGCAATCCGGATTGGGAGATGCGGGCAGCCATTGTCCGCAAGAAGGCCGCGTCCCTGGGATTGCAGCTACCGGATGGGGTCGCGGAGACCATTGCGTCCCGCTACCAGAACGACGTCCGGAAACTCGAGGGAATCCTCAACAAGCTGGTCGCCGAATCGAACGCCGACCGGGTCCAGATCTCTCCAGCTCTCCTCGACCGGATCCTCTCCGAGAGTGCCTGCCGACGAAGCCGTCAACCCTCCGTACAAGAGGTGCAGGTGGCCGTGGCCAAGGCCTTCGGCTTTGCGCCGCTACGACTGGTCGGGAAGCAACGCTCCAACGTGCTCGTCCTCGCCCGCCACGTTGCGATGTACCTCTGCCGCAAGACAACGGGCCGGACTCTCGTGGAGATCGGGAAGGAGTTCCGGCGGGACCACTCGACCGTGACCTACGGGATCCGTCGCATCGCTGCCGCGCGTGAGCGTGATCTGGGACTCAACAAGCTCCTCGAGCGTCTCCTGGACCAGCTTTCCTGAACCGCCGAAAGGGGGCTGGCCAGTCCCCTTCCTCCGCAGCGCCGCCGGTCAACGGCGAAGCCGTTCCGGGCCTCGGCTGGGCACCAGAGAGCGCGGTCCCTGCGCGGCCCGGGCAGTGTGGAAAGGGTGCGCAAAACCTGTGGAAAACGTGTGGATTCCTGTGGAAAACCCGACCCGCCGAGAGGGGCTGGATACCGGTTGTGCGGTTTTCCCCAGGGCGCCACCATCAACCGGGCAGTTCCCCAACAACGATCAAACCAATCAAATACCCTATTTTCAACGAGTTGCGGGATTTTTGCCCACTTTCCACACCGCAAATTAACGACTATAATTCCTCCCCGACGGCTCCTCTGTTTCCTATTGATCCGTTCGATCTTCACACCCCTCAAGGTTTCGAATCGAGGGGTCTCTGATCCCGTTGATATCCGCGGGGGTCTTCCGATGCCCCGGCGCCGCCAATTGCTGATCCAGAAAAGAGCACTCCATGGACTTCACCACTGACCGAGAAGCCCTCCTGGCAGAACTGAACCTGTTTGCCGGCGTGGTCGAGAACCGGCCATCAGACCCACTCTCCATGTTCTCGAACGTCACCTTCCGGCCGTCCGGGAACGGATGCGAGCTGACGGCTTCGGGCGGAGAGATCGGTCTCAAGTCCAGCATCGCCGCGGAGACCAAGGGCGAAGGCTTGCTCAGCGTTCCGGTGAGCCTGCTCGCACGCTGGCTCAAGGAAGGGCGCGCGGAACAGGTCTCGTTCCAGGAAACCGACCAGAACTGGATCCAGGTCCGCTGCGGTGGCAACGACACCCGCATCCCCGGCCGGGTCGGAGACCCGCCGACCCTCTCGGAGCCTCCTGAGAATCCACTCTGCGCCGTGCCGTCCGAAATGTTCGCGACCCTGCTGCGATCCGGCTCGTACGCCTTTCCGGCCGCGGTGGACGCCTCGGTGGCAACCGCCGGCGCCCAGATCGAAGTCGAAGGCGGCAGCGTGCGGATCGTGTCCTCCGATCACTCGCGCCTCGCCTACTCCAGCGCCACGCTGGGAGACGGAGACGGAGCCGCTCCCGGCGGCAAGCAGGCCTTCGGGCTCGGAATGAAGGCGATTTCCGAGCTGACCCTGCTGGCGCGGAGCGGCGACTCCGGAATGCGCTTTTTCGAAGGGGAGAATCACCTCTTCCTCGAGTTCGGACACCGGCTGCTGGTGTGCGCCAAGCTCGCCGATCGGCTGCCCGAGTACGAGCACGTGATCCCGCGCGATTGTCCGATCCGGATTCGCACCAGCCGGGAGGGGCTGCTGGGCGCCGTCCAGGCCGCTCTCCCGTTCTCGACCGGGGACTTCAACCGGGCCAAGCTCGATATCGGCGACGAGTCCATTCGGATCGACGTCACGTCGGTGCGGGGAGAGGCGATCTCGGAAGTCGAGGTCCAGGAGGCGTCGGGTACTCCGCTGACCCTGCACCTGAACCTCGTACATCTGCGTGATTTCGCGAAGAGCTTCGACTGTGAAGCGGTTGCGCTGGAGTTCAACACCCCGGACACCGCGTTCATTCTGCGTCCGGTCGACGAGGACGACAGCATCGAGCACTTCTGCGTCGGGATGCCGCTCGTTTGATCGGTCCGCAACCACTCACGGTGCGCTGAAGTGGACAGCACCGTAATCAGTCCCCCGAACGAGTACTCGGGCGGGGACATCAAGATCCTCGAGGGTCTCGAGGCGGTGCGGGTCCGGCCCGCGATGTACATCGGCTCCACGGGAGAGTCCGGGCTGCATCACCTCTTCAGGGAGGTGATGGACAACAGCATCGATGAGGCGATGGCCGGCCACTGCGGCCGGATCCAGGTGACCATCCATCAGGACGGCAGCCTGTCGGTGCGCGACGACGGCCGGGGCATTCCGGTGGATCCCGAGCCCAGCACCGGGCTTCCGGCGGTCGAAGTGGTGATGACCCGGCTGCATGCGGGGGGCAAGTTCGACGCCGACACCTACAAGTACTCCGCCGGCCTGCACGGGGTCGGCGTTTCGGTCGTGAACGCGCTCGCCACCTGGCTCCGGGTGGAGGTCCGCCGCAACGGGGCGGTCTACCAGCAGTCCTACCGGCGCGGTGAACGAACCGGGGCGCTCGAGACGATCGGCCGGACGGCCGCGGAAGACACCGGAACCCTCGTTCACTTCCTTCCCGACCCAACCATTTTCGAAGAGACCACCGAGTTCGATTTCCACCAGATCGCCCACCGCGTACGGGAGCTGGCGTTTCTGGTGCGGGGCGTCAAGATCGAGCTGGTGGACGAGCGCGACGGCCGGAGTTCGGTCTTTCACTACGAGGGCGGCATCTCCGAGTTCGTGGCGCACCTGAACCACAACGAGAACCCGATCCATCCGTCGGTCATCAGCTTCCAGGTGGAGTCCCCGGAGGCTGCGAACGGCGGCGCTTCCTCCGGCGCACACTCGTGCGAAGTGGCGCTGCAGTGGAACAGCAGCTATCGGGAGGCGCTCCATTCCTTCGTGAACAACGTGAGCACGCCGGAAGGAGGCACGCATCTCAGCGGGATGCGCGCGGCGCTCACCCGGGCGATCAACGCCTACGCGCAGGGCACCCGGTGGGAGAAGGAACTCAAGGGCCGCATTCAGGGCGAGGACGCCCGGGTCGGCCTCGCCGCGGTCATCAGCGTCCGGGTTCCCGAGCCCCAATTCGAAGGCCAGACCAAGACGAAGCTCGGCAACAGCAGCGTTCAGGGTTTCGTGGACTCGCTTGTCTACGAGGAACTGGTGCGCTACTTCGAGGAAAACCCGGGCGAAGCCAGGGCCATCGTGTCCAAAGTGGTCGATTCCTTCCAGGCCCGGGAAGCCGCCCGGAAGGCGCGCGACATGGCCCGGCGCAAGAGTGCGCTCGCATCCACCTCGCTGCCCGGAAAACTCGCGGACTGCCAGGAGCGCGATCCCCGGGAAAGCGAGCTCTTCATCGTGGAGGGCGAGTCGGCCGGCGGGTCGGCGAAGCAGGGCCGCGACCGGAAGTTCCAGGCGATCCTGCCGCTGCGCGGAAAGATCCTGAACGTCGAGAAGACCAAGGCCAACCGGATGCTGGAGAACGAGGAGATCAAGGCGCTGATCTCCGCGCTGGGCGCCGGGATCGACACGGAACTCGACCTGACGGCGCTGCGGTATCACCGCGTCATCATCATGACCGACGCGGACGTGGACGGTTCCCACATCCGGACCCTGCTGCTCACCTTCTTCTACCGCCGGATGAAGGGACTCGTGGACGACGGGTACCTCTACATCGCCGAACCCCCGCTCTATCGGGTGGAGCATCCCAAGTCGGAGCGTAGGCCGGATCAGTACTTCCTCGATGACCGGGGGCTCGACACCTATCTGCTGGAACGGTCGGTCGCCGGCAGAACCGTGTCCACGGGAGATTCGGACGTTTCGGGAGACGAACTGCTCGCCAGCGTACGGCGCCTGAGCCAGGTCCGGGAACGTCTGGATGCATCGGAGCGCCGCGGCTATCCGCGGAACCTGGCGCTGTGGCTGCTCCGCGGCCGCAGCGGGAGCGAGATCACCGCCTCCCGCCGCGAGATGGACGAGCTCGCGCGGCGGTTGACCGAGGCCGGTTCGCCGGCGCGGGTGGTGGCCGAAGCGGGCTCGCCACGGCGCTACGCGATCGAGCCGGTCCCGTCCGGGGACGGCCAGGCCTTCACCCGCCGCTTCGGGAGTCCTTTCTTCGAGCGCGGGGAGTACCACCGGCTGGTCGCGCTCTACGAGCAGATCCGCCAGTTCGACACGCGGCCCATTCGGGTGTTCGTGAACGGCGGCGGCCCCGGCGCGGACGGCCGGAGCAATGCGCCCGCCTCCAGCCTCGAGTGCGAACTCGAATCCGCCGGCGCCCTGCTGGATCACCTGCTCGACAGCGCCCGCCGCCACCTCAAGATCCAGCGGTACAAGGGACTTGGCGAAATGGACGCCGATGAACTCTGGGACACCACGATGGATCCCGATGTGCGCAGCCTGAAGCGGGTGCAGGTCGAGGACGACCTGGACGCGGCGGAGTTGTTCAGCACCCTGATGGGGGACCAGGTGGAACCCCGGCGCGCGTTCATCGAAAAGAACGCCCTGAACGTTTCCAACCTGGATGTCTGACGCTTCCTTCACGGATCCGGAGGCCGCGGGCAACGGCAACAGCGGTTCGATGAGCCGGGCGCGCTATCAGCGCGTCGAGCACATCGAGACCGAAATGACGCAGTCCTACATGGACTACGCCATGTCGGTGATCATCGGCCGCGCGCTGCCCGATGTCCGGGACGGGCTGAAGCCGGTACAGCGCCGGGTCGTGTACGCGATGTTCCGGGAGGGCCTGCTGCCTTCCCGTTCCTACTCGAAGTGCGCGGGGATCGTCGGGGAGGTCCTCAAGAAGTACCACCCGCACGGGGACGCTTCGGTCTACGACACGCTGGTCCGGCTCGCCCAGGAATTCAACCAGCGCCACCCGCTGATCGACGGGAAGGGCAACTTCGGTTCGGTGGACGGGGATCCCCCGGCTGCCTACCGCTACACGGAAGCGCGGCTCACGCAGTTCGCCGTCGCCATGATGGAGGACATTGACCGCAGCACGGTCAATTTCCAGCCCAACTTCGACGGCAAGACCGTCGAACCCGAGGTCCTTCCCACCGTCGTGCCCGGCCTGCTGGTGAACGGTTCGGACGGGATCGCGGTGGGGATGGCGACCAAGATCCCGCCGCACAACCTCCGCGAGGTCACCGCGGCCCTCGTGCACCTGATCGAGCACCCCGCCGCCAGCGACGAACACCTGAACGCCGAGCTGCTGGAGCTGGTGCCCGGGCCCGACTTCCCGACGGGCGGCCGGATCCACGGCCGGCGCGGGATCGTGGGCGCCTACTACGAGGGCCGCGGGATCATCCAGGTGCGGGCGGTCGCCGACTTCGAGACCGCTCGCGACGGCAGGGACCGCATCGTCGTCACCGAGATTCCCTACCAGGTCAACAAGGCCCGCCTCATCGAGAAGATCGCCGAGCTGGTCAAGGACAAGCGCCTGACCGGGATCTCGGATCTCCGCGACGAGTCGGACCGGCGGGGCATGCGGGTCGTCATCGAGTTGAAGCGGAGCGAGGAACCGCAGGTGGTGCTGAACAACCTGTACCGGCACACGGCGATGCAGTCCTCGTTCGGGATGAACCTCCTCGCGATCTCGCAGAACCGGCCGCGCCTCTTCTCCCTGCTCGGCATGCTGCGCGAGTTCCTCCAGTTCCGGCGGCAGGTGGTTCGCCGGCGCACCCGCTTCGAACTCGACCGGGCCGAGCAGCGCATGCACATCCTCGAGGGGCTCGCCGCCGCGGTGGACCGCCTCGACGAAGTCATCGAGTGGATCCGGCGCTCGAAGGACCCGGCGAGCGCCCGGGCGCGCCTCATGCGCGAACTCCAGCCGCGGCGTTTCGGCACCGATCGCGAACTCCTCGCCCGCGCCGGGAACGGCCGGGCGGAGCCCGATCGCGAAGGGCTCTCCGAGGCGCAGGCGCAGGCGATCCTGGACCTGCGGCTCCAGCGCCTGACCCAGATGGAGCGCGAGCGGATCGAGGCCGAGATGGCCGAACTCGGGGAGAAGATCCACGACCTCCGCGATCTCCTGCAGAGCCCCGAGCGGGTGGACGGGATCATCCGGGACGAGGCGCAGGCCGCGGCCAGGAAACACGGCAACGAGCGCCGGACCGAGATCGTCGAAGACGCGGGCGACCTGTCGATCGAGGAGTTGATCCCGGTCGAAGACATCGTGATCTCGGTGACCCAGGCCGGCTACATCAAGCGGACCCCGCTCAGCGACTACCGCGCCCAGTCGCGAGGCGGAACCGGGCACTCCGGGGCCGGCATCCGCTCCGGAGACGCGATCCACGACGTCCTGATCGGGAACACCCATAGCCGAATCCTGTTCCTCACGGACGAGGGGGTGGCGTACCGGCTGAAGGGCTATGAGATTCCGGAAGCCGGCAAGGCGGGCACCGGCCGCGCCATCGTCAATCTGCTGCGCCTTCCCAAGGAACGTCAGGTCGTCGCCATCGTGCCGCTTCCCGAAGACGACGCAGCCTCCGAATCCCTCCAGCTCTTCACCGCGACGCGGCGGGGCCAGGTCAAGAGAACGCCCTTCTCGCAATACAAGAACGTCCGGGTGGGCGGACTGCGGGCGGTCCGGATCCGCGAGGGGGACACCCTGCTGGCCGCAGCCCTGACCGGCGGCGGGAGCCAGGTGGTGCTGACCACCCGGAAAGGGAAGACGATCCGCTTCCGGGAGAGCGACGTGCGATCCATGGGTCGGGACACGGCGGGGGTGAGGGGCATCAAGCTGCGGGGCAAGGACGAGGTCGTCAGCCTCGTCATCGTCGAAGAGGAGACGGACGGGGACAGTTCCCTGCTCACCGTGACCCAGCACGGCTACGGCAAGATGAGCCCGCTCGACCTCTACCCATTGCGGAACCGGGGCGGCCAGGGGGTTGTGAACATCAAGTCGTCGAAGCGGAACGGGACCACGGTGGGGACGGTCGCGGTGCGCGGCGGCGAGGACCTGATCGCGATCACCGCCGCCGGCAAGGCGGTCCGCATTCCCGTCGAGGATTTCCGTGATCTCGGGCGCATCACAAAGGGCGTCCGCGTCATCCGGGTGCGGGACGGCGACGAGGTCGTCGCGATCACCCGCATCCCGCCCGCGCCCCCGGAAGAAGACGCGGACGACGCGCCCGCCGAAGAAGCGGTATCGTCGGAGACCCCGTCCGTCGCCGGACCCGAAGAACCGACGGACACCCAAGATCCATGAACGCGTCCCTCGGCGCCGCCGGCCCGGGCTTCCGCGCTGCTTTCCTGGGAATCGCGATCGTAGCGGCGCTCGCCGCCGGCTGTTCCTCCCCGCCCGAAGAGGCGCTCCTTTCGCAGTTCTTTCGCGCCATCGCGGCGGAGGACCGGGTGAGCGCCGGCGGGATATCGATGGCCGGCTTTCCCGGAGGCCCGGTCGAATCCTGGGAGATCCTCGAGAGCGGGATGGTGACCGAGGGCCCGTACCGGGTGCCGGAGCTTCGCCAGGAGGAGACGGACGCGGAGGCCGCCCGCGACGAGCAGTTCAAGATCTTCTACGACTTCCGCCAGGGGAACCGGGATGCCCTCGCCAGGATCACGGACCGCCTGGAAGGCGACCCGGACGCCGCCATCGGGGGACGCCTGGGGGAGATCGCCACCGAGTGGAACGCCCACGCGGCGGAGCGGCGCCGGCTGGTTTCCTCGCTGAGCGAGGTGCAGATGGCGCTCGAGGAGGAACGCCGCCGCGCGCAGCGGAGCCTGCTTCGGGAGGCGCCCGTGGACTACCTCTCGGGGAACATTTCGGAGCAGGAACTGCTCGTGCGGACCGTGGAGAATGGGGCGGCGCGTGACTACCGCTTCACCCTCATCCGCTACAACCTCCAGAACCAGCACGGCGCCGACATCCCCGCGCGCTGGATCATCGCCGCCATCGAGCCGACCACGGAAGAAGAATCGTCCCGGTGAGCGGCGACGCCCGGAGCGCCCTGCTCGCCATCCTCCGCCGGGAATCGGTTAGGTTCGGTGAATTCCGGCTCGCACACGGCGGGACCTCCAGCGTGTACGTGGACGCCAGGCTCACGGTCCTGCGTTCCGACGCCGCGGGGCTCGTCGGCCGGGTGCTGCTCGACACCATGGACCGGCGGGGCTTTCGGGCGTCCGCGGTCGGCGGGATGGCGGCCGGAGCGATCCCCCTGACGACCGCGGTGGTCATGGAAGCGGGCGCCGCCGGCCGGGACCTCGCCGGGTTCTTCGTGCGCAAGGAGGCGAAGGAGCATGGCCGCGGGCGGCGCATCGAGGGCGTGGAACGCCCGCAGGGTGCGGCGGTCATCCTCGAAGACACCGCCACCACCGGGAAATCCACCCTGGCGGCGGTGGAAGCCGCCCGCGAGGCCGGCTTCGAGGTGGTGGGAGCGGTCGCGCTCGTGGATCGCGGGATGGGGGCCGGTCCGCTGCTGGCCGGGGCCGGCGTCCCCTACGCGGCGGCGTTCGAGCTCGACGACCTGACGGGTACCGCCGAAAGCTGATCCCGTCCGGCCGCCGGCAAGCGGCTAGACGCGTTCGAGCTTCGCGAACTCCAGGACGAGCCGCCGCCGGCCGTAGTACCGGAACAGGACGGAGAGGCGCTTCCCGTCCGGGTCCACCGTCTCGACCCGGCCGACCCCGAACCTGGGATGCCGCACCGTGTCGCCCTTTCGGAACGGGCCGGCGGCCGGAGCCGTTCCCAGGGGGAGGGCTCGGGCTTCCCCGCGCGCGGCATCGAGCAGATCCCGGGGAATCTCGCCGAGGAACCGCGAAACGCCGCCGCGGGACCGCTGGTAGGGCGCGCCGCCGGGCGCCGCCGAGAGCTGCAGGCGCTTGCGCGCCCGGGTCATGCCCACGTAGAAGAGGCGCCGCTCCTCTTCGAGCTGGACGTCCGACTCGAGCGAGAAGGCGTGCGGGAAGAGACCCTCCCAGAGCCCGGCGAGGAAGACCGAATCGAACTCCAGTCCCTTGGCGGCATGAACGGTCATCACGGTGACCGGGGGAGCGCCGGGGTCGGCCCCTTCGTCGGGCATCAGGTCCTCCGCCGACAGCAGGCTCACCTGGTCCAGGAAGGCATCCACCCCGCCGTCCGGGTTCGTGCGCTCGAACTCCCGGGCGGCGTTCTGGAGCGAGACGAGGTTCTCGAAGCGCTCCCGGTCGTTCTCCTGGATGAAGGGCCCGAGGCCGGTGTCCGCGATCGCCGAACCCACGACCTTCGCCGGTCCTCCGGGGATGGCGCGGCGAACCGCGGCGATCCCCTCCACGAAGGCGTGCAGGCCGCTCAGCGCCCGCGCCGGCAGGCCGCGTTCCGCCACGATCCGCTCCGCTGCCGCCAGCAGGGACGTTTCGTCCGCGGTCCCCCGCTCTACGATGCGGCCGAGCGACTTCGGGCCCACGCCGCGCGGAATCGCCGCCAGGGCCCGCCGAAAGGCGGAGTCGTCGCCGGGATTGGCGGCCACCCGGAGGCAGGCGAGCGCGTCCAGCACTTCGCGCCGCTCGTAGAAGCGGAGCCCGCCGACGATCACGTGAGGGATTCGATGGGCGGCGAACGCCTCCTCGAACGCCCGCGTCTGGGCCCGGGTGCGGAGAAGCACCGCGGTGGAACCGCGCCCCTCTCCCTGAGCCGCGATCTCGATGGCAATCGCCTGCGCCTCGATCGTTTCGCTGGGAAACGAGCGGAACCGGGCCCGCTCGCCCCGCTCGCCGAGCGGCCGGAGCGTCTTCCCGTCGCGGCGCCGGTTGCGGCGGATCACCGCGTTCGCGGCATCCACGATGGCGGCGGTGGAGCGGTAGTTCTCCTCGAGACGCAGGACCCGCGCGCCGGGGAAGTCCTCGCGGAAACGGAGGATGTTGCGGAAGTCGGCGCCCCGGAACGAGTAGATGGCCTGGTCGTCGTCGCCAACCGCGAAGATGTCGCGGTGGCCGGCGAGTCTCAGGACCAGGCGGTGTTGGGTGGGGCCGGTGTCCTGATACTCGTCGATCAGCAGGTGGCGCACCCGCCGGGCGACGAACGCGCGGGCCGCCTCCGAGGCGTCCAGCAGTTCGAGGGCGCGAATCAGCAGGTCGTCGAAGTCCGCGCCCTTCAGTTCGGAGAGCTTCTGCCGGTAGAGAGCCGTTGCCTCCCGCACGGATTCCCCCAGCCGGGGATCCCGCGGCCCGTGGAACGCGGCGCCGGAGGCCTCGGCGTTCCGCAGCCGGGAGATCAACTGGACGAGCCGCCCGAGCGGGAGCCGGTCGTCGTCGATCACGAGTTCGCGGGCGACCTGCCGAACGAGGGCGCGGCTCTCGTCCGCCCCGAACACCGGGAATCCGGACGGCAGGCCGATGTCGCCGCCGAAGCGCCGCAGCAGGTTCAGTCCGAACGCGTGGAAGGTGGAGACCCAGGGCAGGGATCCGGTTTCCCGCACCTCGGCGGCGAGGGCGTTCACGCGGGTGCGCATCTCCCGGGCCGCCTTGTTCGTGAAGGTGACCGCGAGGATGGATTCCGGGGCGGCGCCATCCACGAGCAGTCGCCAACCGATCCGGTGCGTGATGACCCGGGTCTTGCCCGAACCGGCCCCCGCGAGCACCAGGGTGGGCCCGGCGGGCGCCGACACCGCCTCCTGCTGGGAAGCGTTGAGCCCCGCGAGGACCGATTGCCCGGAGCGGTCGTGGGTGCGGGCCGGATCAGTCGTCACGGACCGCCTTCTGGAGCCCCGCCGGGGCATCCACGTCGCGGCCGAGTTGTCGTCCGGCGAAGAAGGCGAGCAGTTGCAGGACGGGCGCGGTCTCGAAGGGGCGAACCCAGGGCGCGCCGGCCGAGACGACGGTGCACCCGCCATCCTGGTGCGCCGCCTCTCCCGGGTGGTCTGCGGCGGCCAGCCGCAGGAGGGGGGCGCCCGCCTCCGCGAGCGCCTCGAGCGCCCGGGTCTCGCCGGGAGAGACCCCGCCCGGTTCCGAGAGCAGCACCACCGGCGTCTCCCGGTCCACCAGCGCGAACGGCCCGTGGACGAGCTCCTCGGTGCGCAGCGCGATGGCCGGGACCACCGCGGTCTCCATCATCTTGAGGGCTCCCTCCGCGGCGAGAGGCAGGAGCGGGCCGCCCCCGAGAAAGAACCAGGTCCGATCGGCGGCGAGCCCGCGGACGAAGCGTTCGAGGCGTGGGCCGTGATCGATGGCTCCCTGCAGGAGCCCGGGCACCTCGCGAACGTCCGTCGTGCCCGGTGGGTCTCCGGACGCTCCCTCCACGGCCGCCCATTCCCGCCCGAAAAACCAAAGCGCCAGCAGCGCGGCGGTGAAGCTCTTGGTCGCCGGGACCGCCGTTTCACGCCCCGCCCGGGTGACGTAGGCGAGGTCCGCGCGCCGGGCCGCCGGGCTTTCCGCCTCGTTCGTCACCACGACCCGGAAGACCCCCTCCTCTCCAGCCCGATCGAGCAGCCGCAGCACGCTTCCGGTGGCGCCGGACTGGGTCACGGCGATCAGCGCGCCGTCGCAGCCGTGGTCTCGCAAGGGCCCGTGAATCTCTCCGGCAGGTGCGACAGAAGCGGACAGCCCCGCTTCCCGAAACCAGGCGGCGGCGATTTCGGCAGCGTGGCGGCTCGTTCCGGAGCCGACGAGAAGGCTCTTCCCGCCGACAGGCGCGGCCCGGGCCCAAAGGGTGGCCAACCGCTCGGGCAGTTCGGCACCCAGCGCCCTGAGCGTCCGTTCGGCCGCCGCCGGCTGTTCGTGGATTTCGCGCCAGAGCGCCGGCTGTTCCCGGTTCTCCGCGGAGGCGGAAACGCTCAGACCTCGTCGGCTCCTTCGAAGCGGCCCGCCGCGCGGCCCGGCTTCACCGCCTGCCGGCCTCGGGCGATGGCGAGCGCGCCCTCCGGTACGTCCTCGACGATCACCGACCCCGCGGCGACGAAGGCCCGGCGGCCGATGGTCACCGGCGCCACCAGAATGGCGTTGCTTCCCACGAACGCGCCCGCCTCCACCACGGTCCGGTACTTGCCGCGCCCGTCGTAGTTGCAGGTGATGGTCCCGGCCCCAAGGTTCGCGCGCACGCCGACGTCCGCGTCCCCCAGGTAGGACAGGTGGGGCAGCGCCGCGCGCCGCGCCAGCACGGCGTTCTTGGTCTCGACGAAGCTCCCCGCGAAAGACTCGGGCTCGAGCCGCGTGTTCGGGCGGATGTGGGCGAAGGGGCCCACTTTCGCATCGCGCCCGATGGAGCTGTCGAGCAGCACGCAGTGGCTCAGGACGCGCGCTCCGGCTTCCACCTCGGTGTTCTCGAGCCGGCAGAAGCTCTGGACCTCGGCGCCGCCGGCGATCTTCGTGTTGCCGGTGAGGCGCACCGAGGCCCCGATGCGGGCGCCCGGCCCGGCTTCACAGGTGGGATCGGCCCACAGGGTCTCCGGATCTTCCACGAGCGCCCCGGTCTCGATGAATCGCCCGGCGGTGCGGCGCTGGGACTCCCGGATGGCCGCGGACCAGGTCGCGGCATCCGTGATCCGGGTATGTCCCGGGACGGCGCCCGCGGGAGACTCCGCCGCTCGCAGGGCGTCGGCGGTCTCGCCGAAGCTCGGGCGTACGGCCGGGGCGAGAGCTTCCGAGGTCCCGGCGAGCGCCAGGGTCTGGCCGGAGGTGTTGTTGAGATGCAGCGGTTCGTCCGCCGCCGCCACCAGGGCGCGGATGGCGTCGACCGGCGGGGCGACCACTCCCGGGGCGAGGATGGCGCCCCGGACACCGGGGCGTTCCAGGGCCGGGGAGTCACCCGTGGCCCGGTCCACGACGACGAGTTCGTCCGCCCGCAGCGCGGCGGCGGCCTCGGCCGCGGCCGCCGCGACGGTCGTGCCGAAGAACGGATAGCGGCCGATCTCGGAAGCCCCGGGATAGACGAGCAGGAAATCCATGTGCAGGAAACTCACCCGAAGAACCGGGCAGAGGTCAGGAAAACGGGCGGGCGAGCGGGCCCCGGCGCCAGGATCACCCTACCCCGCCCGGAATTCTACGTGGCCCGTTCTTCTTCCGGCCCGCGGGGGCGACGACGATGGTCACCTCGCCGCGCGGCGGTTCCTGCCGCGCCCGCCGGGCGAGGTCGGGCAGCGAACCGAACCAGTGCTCTTCATGGATCTTGGTCATTTCCCGCGACACGGAGGCCTCCCGGGGACCGAGGATCTCCGCCAGTTCCCCGAGAAGCTCCGCCGCGCGGCGGGCGGACTCGAAAAAGACCACCGACCCGGGCGCCTCCGCCGACCGCTGCAGGAACGCCCGCCGTTTGGCGCTTCGCCTTCCCGGCGGGAAACCGAAGAACGTGAACATGTCGGTCGGCAGGCCGGAGACCGAGAGCGCCGAGGCGACCGCCGACGGTCCGGGCACGGTGCGAACCGGCAGGTCCTCGGTGCGGGCGGCGCGCACCACCCGGTAGCCGGGGTCGGAGATGAGCGGCGTTCCGGCATCGCAGATGAGCGCCACGTCCTCCCCGGACCGGAGCCTGCCGAGCAGGAACTCGACCTGACGGGCCTCGTTGTGGTCGTGGTATGAGACGAGCCGGGCGGTCAGGCCGAAGTGGGTACGGAGCCGCCGGGCGACGCGGGTGTCCTCGCAGGCGATCCAGGGAACGGCGCGCAGGACGGCGAGCGCCCGCGGCGAGAGGTCGTCGAGGTTCCCGATCGGGGTGGCGACCACATGGAGGGCGCCGCGAGCCCCCGGCCCGGTTGCCGGTTTCATGCCGCGAACCGTAGCCTGCTGGGACGCGCCAGGCAGCCGCGGCCATGATGGCGCCGCCGGCTGGGAACGCCGACCTCCGACCGGCACGCGCGGCGCTCTGCGCCACGCACGTCGTGAGGCCGCTCACCCGGGTGGCGCGTACGGCTTGGAACGCCGACCTCCGGTCGGCACGCGGCCCGCAGGGCCGCAACCACGTACCGCCCCGGGACCAGATGGCGCTGGCAGCCCGCGTCGTGCCAACCCCGCGGGCAGCAAGTACGCGTTCGCCCGCCTCCGGCGGGCGGTGCCGACCGGAGGCCAGTTCTCCCGGTGGGGGCCGGCGTTCCAAGCCGTCTCCGCCATCAGGTCGCATGGGATTCCGCCTCCGTCAAGCATTTTCATGCCCGGCGGGGTGCGCGGGAGGACACGGGCATGGGCGTTTCTCCCGGTGGGGGTCTCCAGACCCGGCACGCGCGGTGCTCCGCACCGCGCACGTCGTGACGCTGCTCCGATTTGGCGTACCGTTTTCGCTGACCATGAGCGTTCCGGTAAGCGCTGCCCCCGCCTGGAAGGACCGCCGGGTCCTGGTCACCGGTGCGGCGGGCTTCATCGGCAGGCGCCTCGCGACGCGCCTCGCGGCTGGCGGCGCCCGGGTCACCGGTTTCGACCGAACCCGGCGGAGCACTCCGGGGGCGAACGTCGAGTTTCGCCAGGCGGACCTGCGGGACACCGAAGCCCTCGGCGACGTTGTCGCGGGGGCGGACGTGGTCTTCCACCTGGCGGCGGCGAACGGGCACCGGGCCAGCATGGACGAGCCGCGGGCCGACTTCGAGGACAACGTGATGGGCGCCGTTTCGCTGCTGGCGGCGGTGGCGCAGCGGGCGCCCCGGGCCCGCGTGGTGCTTGCGAGCACGCGCCAGCTCTACGGCCGGGCCGTCTTCCTTCCCGTGGACGAGGGGCACGTGGTCGCCCCGCCGGATGTCCACGCGGTCCACAAGGAAACGGCCGAACACCTGGTGCGCCACAGCGCCGCGCAGCGGGGCGTCCCCTTCGCGGTCCTGCGCCTGACGAACACCTACGGGCCGGGGCAGCCGACGGCGGGACCGGCAGCCGGGCTGACCGGCCGTTTCCTGGGCAATGCGCTCGCCGGCCGGGAGATCACGATCCTCGGGGATCCCGGACTGCGGCGCGACTTCAACTACGTGGACGATGTGGTGGACGGCTTCCTGCGCGCCGGGAGGTGGGAGGCGCCCGCCGGAGTCTGGAACCTGGGCTCGCCGCCGGTTCGCCTTCGAGAGTTCGCGGAAGCGGTCTTCCGGGCGCTCGGCGAGGAACCGCGGGTCCGGCTCGCGCCGCTCCCGGCGGGCCTCGCGGCCATCGCCATCGGTGACTTCCACTCGGACTGGTCGGCGATCCGGGACGATCTCGGGTGGGAGCCCGCGTGGACCCTCGAATCCGGCCTCGCCGAGACGGTGCGCACCATGCGTTCTAAAGCGTCATGAAGATTCCATTCCAGCGCCTCGCCGCAGATGCCGATCCCGGTGTCCGGGAGGCCGTCGAGCGGGTGCTGGCCTCGGGCCGTTTTGTCCTGGGTCCGGAAGTGGAGGCGTTCGAGCGGGCCTTCGCCGCATCGATCGGCGTCGGGCACGCCGTGGGGGTGGCCTCGGGCACGGACGCGATCACGCTGGCGCTCGCGGCCGCCGGGATCGGCCCGGGCGACCGGGTCCTGACCGCCGCGTTCTCCACCGGTTACACGGCGATCGGCATCCGGCACGCCGGCGCCACCCCGGTCTTCGCCGACGTCGAGCCGGAGAGCCTGTGCCTCGACGCCGGCGCGGTGGCCCGGGCGCTCGAGGAACAGGACGTCCAGGCGATCGTTCCGGTGCACATCTTCGGGGGCGCGGGCGCCGGCTGGGAGACGCTGCTCGAGACCGCGGACCGCCACCGCGTCCCCGTCATCGAGGACGCCTGCCAGGCGCACGGGGCGCGCTCTTCCGGGCGGGCGCTCGGCTCCTTCGGGCGGGCCGCCGCGTTCAGCTTCTATCCCACCAAGAACCTCGGGGCCCTGGGCGACGCGGGGCTGGTGGGCACGGCGGACGAAGGGCTCGCGGCGCGCGTCAGGAGCCTTCGTTCCGGTGCGCAGGGGGAACGCCACCACCACCTCGCTTCGGGCTGGAACAGCCGCCTCGACGAAATCCAGGCCGCGGTGCTCCGGCACCGGCTGCCGGCCCTGCCGGAAGGAAACCGGCGGCGCGCCGCGCTGGCGCTTCGCTACCGGGAGTTGCTCGACGGGCTGCCGCTGCGCTTCGTGACCCCGGGCCCGGGGGTGGAGGGGTCGGCGCACCTCTTCGTGATCCGGACGGCGCGCCGGGACGCGCTCCGACAACACCTCGAAGGCGCCCACATCGACGCGCTCGTGCACTATCCGGCCGCGCTCACCCAACAGCCCGCGTTTTCGGACGCGGTGGTGGCCGGAGGAACCTGTCCCGAGGCGGAGGCGGCTGCCCGGGAGGTGCTGAGCCTGCCGCTCCATCCCGGCCTCTCGGAACGCGAGGTCGAACGGGTCGCCGCCGTCGTGCGGGCGTTCTTCGCGGGTCAGCGTCCCGGCGGCGCGGTGTCAGAATAGGTCCGTGGCGTTCGGTGCGAAGCGGGAGGGCGCGGTGCTCTGCCCCGGCTGCGGACAGCTCGTGGGAGTGAACGACCGCGAGTGTCTTTCCTGCGGCCGCCGGAATCCCGGGCTCTTCGGGTTCGCCGGGTTGCTCCGCTTCGATACCGAGAGCGTCCTGAAGATCCTGCTCGCGGCCAACATCGGGCTCTTCCTGGTGGCGCTGGTGCTCAGCGTGGGCGCCATCGAGATGCGCGGGTTCCTGGGTTTCCTGAGCCCGGACGGCCGCATCCTCTACCGGCTGGGGGCGGCGGGCGCCATTCCGGTCTTCGGGGTCGGGAAGTGGTCCGCCGTACTGAGCGCCGGCTGGCTGCACGGCGGGCTGTTGCACATCTTCTTCAACATGTACTGGCTGTGGAACCTGTTCCCGGCGGTGGGGGAGATGTTCGGAACCAGCCGGGCGCTCGTGATCTACCAGGTCTCGGCGGTCACCGGCTTCGCGCTGTCCTCTTTCATGGGAGCGTCCGGCATCGCCATTCCGTTCCTGGGAGGGGCGCCGGGCATCACGGTCGGGGCGTCGGCGTCGCTGTGCGGCCTGATCGGGGCGCTCCTGTACTACGGGAGGCGCACGAGTTCGGAGTTCGCCCGCAGCATCTGGCGCTACGTGATCTTCATCGCGATCTTTGGCGCGCTGGTGCCGGGAATCGACAATGCCGCCCACCTCGGCGGGTTCCTGGGCGGCTATTTCGTCGCGTCGCACTTCGGGGTCTTCTCGCCGGAACGGGGCAAGCACGGCCTCTGGGCGCTGGTCCTGCTTGCCGCGAGCGCCCTCGCGATCCTGGCGTCCGCGGTGGGCGTATCCCCCGTGGGTTGAACCATCGCCCTCGACAATTCGTAGGAGAAGACAATGGCCAAACTGGTTCGCCCGTCCCAGGGCCGGATGCTGCTGGGGGTCTGCGCGGGACTCGCGGACTGGTGGAACATGGACCGGACGCTGCTCCGCGTCCTCTACGTGCTGGTCAGCGTGTGCTCGGCCGCCTTTCCCGGCATCCTGTGCTACATCGTCCTCGGGATCCTGATGCCGCCCGAGGAGTGAGGGAGGGCCCCGACCTTCCTCGCCGGCGCGGAACGCCGTAGACCGCGCCGGCCGAAATCCCGTGGAACTCCCTCCGGAAGTCGTTGCCGCACCGCTTCTCCTGCAGCAGGCCGGCCGCCCGGCTCCGGGGAAGTTCCTCCACCGCCTCACTCTCCCACCCGCGGAGTCGCGTCGGGACGGACTGGCCCGGCTCTCGGCGTGGTCGCGAAACGCCGGGGTTTCCGCGGTGGTCCTCGAGGAGGACGCCAGCGCCCTGATTCCGGATCTCCGCGCGCTCGGGTTCGACGACGCGGGGCCCCTGCCGCGCTACTCCAGCCCCGTCCGGCCCGGTTGGCTGCGCCGGAGCGTGCCGGCGCTCCTCCTGCCGCGGGCCCACACCCTCACGGACGTCACGGTGGTTCCCGAAGCGCTGCCCGACCCGGAGGAAGCGAGTCTCCGGGAACGCCTCGCCCCGGACTTCGCCGCGGTTGCCGGATTCCCCGCCGATGGTCCGCTCCCCGCCGCGGGCGTTCACCTCGTGCGGGGCGGCCGGCCGGTCGCGAGCTGCCGGTTCGAACCGAAGGCCGAGGGCGCCCTCGCGGTGCCCTGCTGGATCGCGCCGCCCCGGGAACCGGACCTGACCGCGCTCCTTGCCGGGGAGACGCTTCGGGCCGCGGGCTCGGCGGCGTCCGTCTGGTTCGAGACACCGCACCGCCTGCTCGCCAGGGGGCTCTTCCTGGCCCGTTTCCTCCCGCGCCGCTCGCGGGCCCGGGTGCTCGTGCGGCAGCACGGGGATCGGGACCTGCCGGCCCCTTCGATCGCCGACTGGCACCTCTCCACCGCGACCGTGGTGCAAGGGCCATGACCGCGACGGGGGTACGGGCTGCTATCATCGTCGGTCCCACGCCTGCGGGTGCCGCTATCGTCTAGGGGTTAGGACGGGTGGTTCTCAGCCATCAAACCGGGGTTCGAATCCCCGTAGCGGTACCAGGCGTGGTTTCGTTTTTCCGGTGACCAGCAGCGAACCCCGGATCCGGTGCGAAGTCGTCCGGGGAACCGGACCGGCCCTCCTGGTGCACGGCGGCGCCTGGGACATTCCTCCCGAAGAGCGGGAAGCACACGAGTCCGGCGCGTTCGCGGCGGCCCGGCTTGGCCTTGCATCCCTGAGGGGCGGCGCTTCGGCGCTCGACACCGTGGAGGCGGTGGTCACCCTGCTGGAGGACGATCCGGCCCTGAACGCGGGAACCGGGTCGGTCCTGAACCGCCGGGGCGAGGCGGTGCTCGACGCGTCGATCATGGACGGTGAGGACCTCCGGGTCGGCGGCGTGGCGGCGGTGCGCACCGTCCGCAATCCCGTCCGCGTCGCCCGCCGGGTGATCGACGCCACCCGGCAGGTGCTGCTCGCCGGGCCGGGCGCCGAGGAGTTCGCCCGGCAGCAGGGATTCGAGGCCATCCGTCCCGGAGAACTCGTGGTGCCCCGGGAGGTGGAGCGGCTTCGCGCACACCAGGCGCGCCGGCGGGCCGCCGCGCCGGGGGACACGGTCGGCGCGGTCGCCATCGACGCGGAAGGGCGCATTGCGGCGGCCGGGTCCACCGGGGGCACGCTCAACAAGCGTCCCGGGCGGGTGGGAGACACTCCGCTTCCGGGCGCCGGCCTCTACGCCGATTCCCGCATCGGCGGGGTGGCCTGCACGGGGTGGGGCGAGGGGATCGCGCGTCTTTCCATGGCCCGCGCCGTGCTCGCCCGGATCGAGGGCGGCCGGGATCCGGCGGATGCCGCCCGCGAGCTGCTGGCCGCCTGCTGGTCGCGGCTCGGCGGTACTGCCGGGCTCCTGATCGTCACCCCGGACTCCCGGCTGGTGACGGCCTGGAGCACGCCGCGGATGGCGCGGGGCTGGGCCCACGGCGGCATGGAGACCCCGGGCGCCGCGGCCTGAGGGGACGCTGCCTCCCGGCGTTCGGCGGGGCCGGCGTTCCTGGAAACCTGCTAGATTGCCCGCCCCCGGGTCGCGAGCGCCCTTAGCTCAGTGGATAGAGCAACAGGCTACGAACCTGTAGGTCGGGGGTTCGAATCCCTCAGGGCGCGCCACCTCCAAAGACGCCAGGGACAGGAGCGCCGGCCTCCAGGCCGGCATCGCGTTGCGGAGCGCCGCGAGACTCCCATCGTCCTGGATGCCTGTTGCCGGGACGGAACCGGGATGGCGCAACGCTGTCCTCGTGTGGCGCTCCGCCGTGCAGGGAAGCAAGGAAGGGAGTTTCGTCCCGCTTCGCGGGACGATGCCGCTCTGAAGAGCGGCGCTCCTGGCCTTCCTGTCCGACACCACCTCCGCCTCTCGCGGCGCAGGTTGCTAGGCTTCGGGGCCGTCGACCCTCAAGCGGCGGAGTGCGGCGATTCGGCCGGATGCTTGCGATGTTGAAGATGAAAACCCCGCGTCCGTCAGCGGCCACCGCAGCGGTGATACTGGCTCTCCTGGGGCCCGCTGTCCTGTCGTCCGGGTGTGGAACGCCGGACCCGGCGGTGGCGCCCTCCGAGGTCCCGGCCGGCACCGTTGACGACTGGCCGGCGATCCGGGAGCGCGGCGTGATCCGCTTCGTGCGGCACGGCTTCGAGGCGTTCGAGACCCTCCCCTCCCAAGGGTTGTCCAAGGAGCGTTATCACTTCCTCGCGGACGGGTTCGCCGAGCGCTACGGCCTGCGCGCCGAGTGGATCGTGTCTCCCGACGTCGATGGACTGCTCGTGGCGCTCGAGGAAGGCCGCGCCGATGTTGCGGTCGCCACCCTGACGGTCACCGAGACGCGCGAGGAGCGGGTGGCGTTCACCGTCCCGCTCACGATCTCCCGGGAGTGGGTCATCGGCCGCGGCGAAGGCGTGTTCGGTGTCCCCGCCGGGACCTCCTATGAGGAGAGCCTTGCCGCCCACTACCCCGACGCGCCCCGCGCGCCGGTGGCCGGCGTCTTCGATCCTCTCAACATCCGGGCGCTGATCGAGGACGGCGCTTTCGACGCCACGATCATGGACGAGGCCGCCGCCCGGGTCGTCGTCCGCACGAGTTCCGAAATCCGAAAGCTCGCGGAGCTTCCCTACCCGCAGCGCATCGCGTGGGCGGTGCGGCGCGGCAACCCGGAACTCCGCGAGGCGCTCGACGATTTCCTCACGGAACACCACACCGTCGCCGACGAGCCCGCGGAAATCCGCGACTGGGAGGCGATCCGGGCGTCGGGCCAGCTCCGGCTCCTCACCATCAGCTCACCGGTGACCCACTACCTCTGGCGGGGCGAGCGGCTCGGGTTCGAGTACGAGTTGGTGCAACAGTTCGCGGCGAGCCGCGGCCTGGATCTCGCGGTCATCGTTGCCCGCGATCACCCGGAACTCGTGGAGGGACTGCTGACGGGACGCGGCGACCTGGTGGCGGCCGGCTGGGTGGAGACGCCCGCCCGGGCAGCGGAAGGCCTGCTCTTCACCCGTCACTACCTGGAGATCCAGGAGACCTTCGTCACCGCGGGCGAACCGGTCACGCACCTGAGCGACCTGGCCGGACGCACGGTGACCGTCCCGGAGGCGACCAGCTATCTCGCGACCCTCGGCCGTATCGAAGGGGACTTCGAGGTCGAGGCATCGGAACTCTCGAGCCACAACATCCTCGAAGGGGTGGCGGAGGGAGAGGTGGACGTCACCCTGGTGGACAGCCACCGCGCCGAACTGGCGGCGACCTTCGAGCCGCGGCTGACCCTGGGCCTCGCCCTCGAACCGACCATGCCGCTCGTCTGGGCGGTGGGTCCGTTGCGCGCCGATCTGAAACGCGAACTGGACGCCTTCCTGGACGCCGGCTACCGCGGCCTCGAGTTCAACAGCCTCTACAACAAGTACTTCGTGAACCGGCGCCGCCAGGCGCGGCAGCGCGAGCATCGGGTCACCGGGGACGAACTCTCGCGGTACGACGCCCTGATCAAGCCTGCCGCGGAGGCCGAGGACTTCGACTGGCGCCTGATCGTCGCGCAGGTGTACCAGGAGAGCGGCTTCGATCCCGACACCGTCAGCTTCGCGGGGGCCCGCGGCCTGATGCAGGTGATGCCGCGCACCGCGGAGGAACTCGGAGTGGACCCGGTCCGGCTCGCCGAACCCGAGGTGGGCATCGATGCCGGCGTGCGCTACCTCGCCTGGGTCCGCGAACGGTTCCCGGACCTGCCGCCCGGCGAACAGCTCTGGTTCGCGCTGGCGGGCTACAACGCCGGACCCGGGCACGTCCGGGACGGGCGCCGCCTCGCCCGCCAACTCGGGCTCGACGGGTCGCTCTGGTTCGGCCACGTCGAGGAGGCCATGAATCGGCTGAGCGATCCGCAGTACGCCAGCCGGGCTGCTTACGGATACGTGCGCGGCTCCGAGGTGACGCGTTACGTGCGGGAGATCCGGGACCGCTACCGCGGCTACGTGGACCATTTCGTCCAGCTCGACGAAGCGGATCGCTGAGGGCGGCCCCCTCCGGGGGATCCTTCGCCCGTTTGGCGCGCCACAGAGGGCCGTGGGAAGATTGAAGTTTCGCGCTTTTCCACGGAGGTCGTGATGACCCGTCTTCCCATCCGGCCGGCGGCCGCCGCCCTCTGTCTCCTGCTGTTCCCGGCGCTCGGCGCCGCCCAGAACTGGACCTGCGAGCAGGTGATGGTCCCCATGCGGGACGGCACCCGCCTCGCGACCGACGTCTACCTCCCGCGCGGCCAGGGGCCGGGGCCGTTCCCGGTGGTGCTCGAGCGCACTCCCTACAACAAGGGCGCCTGCGCCCGTTCCTCCGCGGAGTACTTCGCGGCGCGCGGCTACATCGCCATGGCGCAGGACGAACGCGGCCGCTACGAGTCCGAGGGCGAGTACTACTGGCTCATGGACGAGGGCTGGGGGGAGCGCCAGGACGGCTACGACACCATCGAGTGGGCGGCCCGGCACCCGCTGTCGAGCGGGAAGGTGGGGACGCACGGCCTCTCGTTCACCTGTGCCAACCAGCTCCTGACCGCGCCCACCCAGCCGCCCCACCTCGAGGCGATGTTCTGTTCGCAGTACGCGTCGAACAGCTACCGGGACATCTTCTGGCAGGGCGGGGCGCTCCACATGGTCCTGCCGACCTGGCTGCTCACCCAGCGGGAAATGGTGAAGCCGCTGCGGATGAACGTCCCGGGACACCGGGGCTACCTGGGCTCCGGCGAGGCGTGGACCGCCTGGTACGACGAACACCGCGAGGTCGGCGATTCGTTCACCGCGAGCATGTTCTCGGACATGTACAACGACCTGGTCGGGAACCCCTACTACAACGACTACTGGCGCCGTCTCGCGGTGGATGAGCAGTACGACAAGTTCGACGTGCCCATCTATCACCTCGGCGGTTGGTACGACCGGCACATCCACGGCACCGTCCAACACTTCAAGGAGGTGAACGAGGTCGGCGGCCCGCGCGGCCGCGGGCAGCAGAAGCTCATCGTCGGTCCCTGGATCCACGGCTGGCCGCCGACCGATGACCGCGTCGGCGACATGAACTTCCCCGGCTCGAGCATCGACCACCTGGCGCTCCGCCTCCGCTGGTTCGACCACCACCTGAAGGGCCACGACAACGGCATCATGGACGAGCCCCCGGTGCTCATCTACGTGATGGGAGACAACGTCTGGCGCGAGGAGAACGAGTTTCCGCTCGCCCGGCAGCAGGAGGAGGACTGGTACCTCCGCGCCGGTCCGGCCGGGAGCGGCGACTCGCTGAACGACGGCCTGCTGTCACGGGAGGCCCCGCCGGGCGCCGAAGCCCCGGATTCCTACGAGTACGACCCCCGGAAGCCGGTGCCGACCATCGGCGGCGACCTCTTCGTCGAGCCCCGCGGCGCGCAGGACCACCGGCCGGCCGACCGCGTGAGCCTCACCTACACCTCGGAGCCGCTCGACGCGCCGCTCGAGGTGACCGGCATCGTGCGGGTGGAGTTCTTCGCCGCGTCGTCAGCGGTGGACACCGACTGGGTGGTCACCATGAACGCCGTCCACGAGTCCGGCTACTCGCAGTTGCTTCGCCAGATGATCCAGCGGGCCCGCTACCGGGAGGGGGACGAGGCGCCCGTGCTGCTGACGCCGGGCGAGATCGTTCCCTACACCATCGAGCTCTACCCGATGTCCAACGTCTTCCTGCCGGGTCAGCGGATCCGGCTGACGATCACCAGTTCGAGTTTCCCGAAGTGGTACCCGAACGGGAACACGGGCCGGGAGATGATGGAGGACCGCCCCGGCGTCGTGGCCACGAACACCGTCTACCACGATGCCGAGCATCCATCGAAGGTGGTCCTGCCGGTGATTCCCAGATGATCGTGCAGAAGATCGCGAAAAGGAGATCCCGACCCATGTCTTCGCGTTTCCGGCGCCGTTCCGGCGCGTTGTTCCTCGCCCTTGTCCTGCTGCTTCCGGCGGCGCCCTTCGCCCAGGACCGCGACCTGGACCTCGTGATCACCGGAGGCCGGGTCATCGATCCCGAGACCGGGCTCGATGCGGTGCGCGACGTCGGGGTGGTGCGGAACGAGATCGTGGCCATTTCCCGCGAGGTGCTCCAGAACCGGCTGAAGCAGGGCGGGGTGCTCCTCGACGCCTCCGGGAAGGTGGTGAGCCCCGGGTTCATCGACCTCCACGCGCACGGCCAGTCGGTCGAGGCGAACCGGTTCCAGGCGATGGACGGGGTCACGACCGCGCTGGAGCTGGAGGGCGGCGTCCCCCGGATCGCGCGGTTCCTGGAGAGCCGGGAAGGCGCCGCGATCATCCACTACGGGGCCTCGGTGTCCCACGGGGGCCTGCGTCTGCTCGGGATCCCGGACGTGGCCGAACAGGCCGCGGCGGTTCTGGATGCGGAGAGCACCGGCGCCGAACTGGTGCTCGAACACGCGCAGCTCCTGCGCGAAGCGAACTACGCCCCCGTCGAGGACACCGGCGCCGTCCACGAGGCGATCGCGGCGGAGATGCGCGCCGGAGGGCTCGGCATCGGCCTGCCTCACCAGTACTACCCGGGCGCCGACCACACCGAGATCTTCCGGATCTTCGAACTGGCGGCCGAGCTGGACGTGCCCATCTACTGCCACGTACGCGACATGGCGGTTTCGGCGATCCAGGAGGTTCTGGCCAACGCCACGGCCACCGGAGCGCCGCTCCACATCGTGCACCTGAACAGTTCCAGCCTGCACCACCTGCCGGTCACCCTCGCCCTGATCAAGGGCGCCCGCGACGCCGGGGTGGATGTGACCACCGAGGCCTATCCCTACACCGCCGCCTCCACCGGCATCACCTCGGCCATCTTCGACGAGGGCTGGCAGACGAAGCTGGGCATGACCTACGGGGACATCCAGTGGCAGGACACCGGCGAGCGGCTCACCGAGGAGACCTTCAACTTCTTCTCGCAGGAAGGGGGCACGGTGATCATGCACATGATGGATCCCGCGATGATCGAGCTGGCGATGCGGACTTCCTTCGTGATGGTGGCGTCGGACGGGATGCCCTACGCCCCCGGCGCCCATCCCCGTTCGGCGGGGACCTTCTCCCGGGTCCTGGGGCGCTACGTCCGCGACCAGGGAGTGATGACGCTGAACGACGCGCTCCGGCGGATGACCCTGATGCCGGCCCGGCGGCTGCAGGAGATCGCGCCCCTGATGCGGCGCAAGGGCCGGATCCAGATCGGCGCCATCGCCGACATCACCGTGTTCGATCCCGACACCATCATCGACACCGCGACCTTCGAGGAGGACCTGACGTTCTCGGAGGGCGTGACCCACGTGGTGGTGGACGGTCTCCCGGTGGTCCGGGACGGCGCCCTCCTCGAGGGCGTGTTCCCCGGGAAACCCCTCCTCAGCCGCTACACCTCGGAGTAGCCACGCGGAGCCGATGCCCGCCGGCAAAGGAAGGCCGCCAGAGGCTGCGAAGACGCAGCGCCGATCAGGAAGGAGGGCGCATACGGCTTGGAACGCCGACCTCCGGTCGGCATCGCCCGCCACCGGCGGGCGAAACAGCCGCGGCCGGGACCGGCATCACTTCCTCCTGCTCCAGGTGCGCGAGCCCGGCGACCCCATGGCCGCGAACGAGGCGTTCGCCTTCCGGCGGGCGCTCGGCCTGGAACCGGACCAGCTCCAGACGTTCGATCTCCTCGCCGGTTCCCCGGCCCTGCCCCTCCTCCGGTCCGCCGACGCGGTGCTCATCGGGGGGAGCGGTGACCACTCGGTGGTCCGGGGAGGGCCCTGGCTCCCCGGCGCGCTCGCTGCGATGGAGCTCCTCTACGACCACTCCATTCCCACCTTCGCCTCCTGCTGGGGCTTCCAGGGACTCGCGAAGGCGCTCGGGGGCCGGGTGGTCACCGACCACGCCCGCGCCGAGGTGGGCGTCCTCCCGCTGGACCTGACGGAAGCGGGGAAGCGGGATCCCGTCTTCGGTCCCATCGGATCGGGGTTTCCCGTGGTCATCGGCCACGAGGACATCGTGGACGAACTGCCGGCGGGGGCGGTGAGCCTCGCGTCGAGCGACACCATCGAGAACGAGGCCCTCAAGTTCCTCGAAAAGCCGATCTACGCGACCCAGTTCCACCCGGAACTGGTCAAGGAGGACCTCATCGCCCGGATCGCGGCGTATCCCCCCTACCTCCCGCTGACCGGCGCCCGCTCGCTCGACGAACTCCGCGCCATGACCCCCGAGACTCCCGGCGCCGCCGGCCTCCTGCGCCGGTTCGTGGCGGAGGTGCTGGGGAGGTAAGTCCCACCGGGCGGCATACCCGGCTCTGATCGTCGCCGCCATGTTCGCTCCTGTCCCGGACACGATGTCGTCGGGGGCGGAGGTAGCAGGCTCCGGATTGCTCCGCGCCGAGGGCCACACCCAGCCGCGGTCTGCGCGTCCAGGCGCGCCAGCCCGAAACAGCCCGCCCGTCAGAACCCGTAGCGCAGCACAACGCTCACGCCCCAACCGCGCGACTCCGGCAGTGCGCGCTCGCCGAACTGCGCCCACCGGACGCGTGCGCCAAGACTGACGGACTCGCGCAGGGCGCGCTCCACCCCGGCGACCAACTGGTAGCCCGGCACGAATCCGGCCCCGGCCTCATCGCTCTCGACGGCGGGAGCGAAGTCGGCCCCAACGGGAAGCCCCCCGTTCGCTGCGGGCAGCGACGGCGCGGAGTGCTGCGCGACGCCGGCGCCACTCCACTGCACACCTGCTCCCGCCCCCAGGAAGGTCTTCCAGGAGCGGGTGAAGGGCAGCTCGTAGAGCAGGTTGGCGAAGGTCGCGTGGACGCCGCCGGCGTGCGGCGTCGAGCGCCTGAAGTACTCCCCTTCCACCCGGGTCTTCCCCCAGTCGTAGCCCACGGCCGCGCCCGTGTGGAAGCCGGGGCCGCTCTCGGAGAACGGCGTCCCCGGATGTCGCGCGATGCTCCCGTCCGCGCCAAGGGACATCGTCTCGCCGCCCGATTCCAGCACGGACTTCGCGAGCCCCAAGCCGAGATCAAGCCGTACGAAGAGTCCCTGCGCGGCCGCCGGTCTCGGCCCGAAGCAAACAGCGAGCATGGCGACCATTCCGATGGTGACGTAACGCATGTTGTGCACCTCCTGTCGTCAGAGTGCGGCATGGCAAGAAGCAAGCATCGTGCCGGTAGCTTGTGATGGCGCGAGGCGGCGGCATTCGCTTCGTGACAGATGTGACGGAACGCAGGCGGGCGCCGACGCCGAGCCGAGTGCCCCCTGGCTCTCAGCAGGACGCAACGCCCTGGGGCGTCATGGCTGGCGATCTGCGAGAACGCCCATCCCGGTGTGGTGGGCCGCCCGCGCTGAGGCGTGCCATTACCCGTCCCGCCGCACCAATTCCGGCAAAACGCCCCCGATCTCGCCGCGCACCACCGCGTCGGCGATGCGGTCGAGCGGCGTCGGGTCCCGGTTGACGATGACCAGGCGGGCTCCCGCGAACCGGGCCACCCGCGGGATGGACGCGGCCGGCTCGACCACCAGCGAGGAGCCGACCGCGAGCATCAGGTCGCATGCCTCGGCCGCCGCCACCGACTGTTCCAGAACGTCTTGCGGCATGGCCTGCCCGAAGGAGATCGTCGCGGGCTTGAGAAACCCGCCGCAGTCGCGGCAGCGCGGCGCCTTCTCGCCGGCCTCGATCCGCCGGCACGCCTCGTCCGAGGTGATGCGGTCGCCGCAGGTCAGGCAGGCCGCCTCGGTCGTGGTGCCGTGCAGCTCGAAGACCTTCTCGGCGGGAACCCCCGAGCGCTGGTGCAGCCGCTCGATGTTCTGGGTGATCAGCGCGTCGAGGCGGCCCTGGCGGTGCAGTTCGAAGAAGGCGTAGTGCCCCGCATTCGGCTGCGCGTCGCGCATGGCGGGCCAGCCGAGGCTCTTCTGCCGCCAGTACTCGATCCGCCCCGCCTCGCTGGAGATGAACTCCTGGAAGTCCACGATCCGGTTCTCGGCCCACACCCCGCCGGGGCTCCGGAAGTCCGGGACCCCCGATTCGGTCGAGATGCCGGCGCCGGTGAACCCGACGATGCGCGACGCGCCCGCGACCAGCCGGCGGGCGGTCGCGACGGTGGTGCCGGGAGCCGTCCCGCTACGCATCGTGCGGAGTATGGCCCCGCCGATGAACGGCCTTTCGCCCGTTATCATCGCCGCGGCCTATGGATCGTCCCGACGTTTCTTCTCTTTCCGTGCCGGGCTGCCCCCCGCGGCGCCCCTTCCTGGTCGGGTTCGGGCTGTCGCTGGTGATTCCCATCAGCGGTCTCGCCGACGAGAAGCGCCCTTCCGAAGCCGAACAAACCCAGGCGGAGGGCGCGCAGGAGGAGGCCGAGCAGGAAGAGACCGCCCCGAGGTCCCACACCGAAACGGTGGTCGTGACCGCGACCCGCGGCGAAGAGGCGATCGTGGACTCGATCGCGCTCGTGACCGCGGTGGACAGCGAGGACCTCGCGAACTCGCCGGGCACGCTGGTGGACGAGGCATTGAGCCGGGTACCGGGGTTCGGCCTCTTCCGCCGGAACACCAGCTTCATCTCCCATCCCACCACCACCGGGGTCTCGCTCCGGGGGATCGGGCCGAGCGGAGCGAGCCGCACGCTCGTCCTCTGGGACGGGATCCCGCTCAACGATCCCTTCGGCAACTGGGTCTACTGGAACCGGATGCCGACGCTGTTCCTCGACCGCATCGAGGTGGCGCGCGGCGCCGCCAGCCCCCTCTACGGAAGTTCGGCGCTCGGCGGCACCGTGCAGCTCTTCTCGCGGCGCCCGGAGCCGGGCCTCCTGCGGGCGCGGGCGCAGCTCGGCAGCTTCGGGATCCAGGACGCGGAAGTGCTGGGGTCCCACGAGGCCGACGGGATCTCCGTGGTCGGCGCGGCGCGCATGTTGAACAGCGAGGGCTACCACCGGATCCGGGAAGCGGAGCGCGGCGCCGTCGACCAGCCGGCCGGGGTGGACTTCCGGTCCATGGTCGGCCGCGCCACCTCCGGGCCGGTGCACTTCTCGATCAACTACTACTCGGAAGACCGGCGGAACGGGACCCCGATCCAGATCAACAGTTCCCGGCTGGTGATGCTCGAGGGAGGGGTCACCCAGGAGAACTGGGACCTGCGGTTGTTCGGCCAGGACTCCCGCCTGAACAGCGACTTCTCGCGGATCCTCGCCGGCCGCAACGAGGAAAGGCCCACCGCGCAGCAGATGTTCGAGTACTCCGGCGTGGGCGGCGTCTTCACCACCCGGATCGCGGAAGGGCTGCAGGCGGGCGCCGACTGGATGCGCACCTCGTGGGGCGACCACTCGCAGAACCGGTTCGGCGCCTTCGTGCAGAAGCGGCTGGAGCTGATGCCGCGCCTCGAAGTGCTCGCCGACGGCCGGGTGGACCTCTGGCAGAACACCGGCTCCAAGGCGAGCGTGAACCCCCGCCTCGGGGTTCGCTACCACGTCCTCGAGAGCACGACGCTCCGCGCTTCCGCCTACCGCGGTTTCCGGGCGCCCTCGCTGAACGAGCTCTACCGGCCCTTCCGGGTCGGGAACGTGCGGGTCGCCGCGAACGACCAGCTCGGCGAGGAAACCCTCTACGGAGCGGAGGGCGGTCTCGACTTCTACCCGACCGAGAAGATGCTGGTGCGGGGGAACGCCTACTGGAACTGGCTGCGGGACACCGTCGGGAACGTCACCCTCGAGGTGAACGACCAGGGCGTCTTCCGGCAGCGCCAGAACATCGGACGCTCCCGGGCCCGCGGGTTCGAGGCCGAGGTCTACGTGTATCCCGACGCCAACTCCGAGTTCTTCGCGGCGTACCTGTTCTCCGTCTCCAAGGTGGAGGAGACGGGCCTTCGGCTGCCGCAGGTCCCGTTCCACCAGGGCGTGGTGGGCGGCGCCTGGCACGGCCCCGTTTCGGTGCGCGCCGACCTCCGCTTCATGGGCGACCAGTTCGAGGACGACCGGAACGAGCTGCCGATGGAGGGGTTCGTCTCGGTCGGGCTGCGGGTGTCCTATCCGGTGAACGACCGGCTCCACGTCTTCCTTGCGGGCGAGAACCTCCTCGACGCCGAGATCGTCTCGGCCCGCACCCCCATCGAGACGCTGGGTACCCCGCGCGCCGTCCATGTCGGCGTGGACATCGACCTCGGCAGGTGAAGAGCCGCAGCGGGTAGGCGGCAGCGCCCGCCCCGGATGGTGGCGTGCCGGCTGGGACCGCCGGCCCCACCGGGAGAAACGCCCATGCGCGCGTCCTCCTACGCACCCCGCCCGTCATGAAGATGGCGGAAACGGCTTGGAACGCCGACCTCCGGTCGGCACAGCGGGCCGACGGCCCGCGGGCGACGTGCCGCTAGTCGTCTCGGGCGACAGAGGTCCGGGAGCGTTCCTCCGCTCAGTTGCACCGAGAGCGAACCATCCCGCAGGTCGGCGCCGTGCCGTGAGCTGCGCGGTCGCGCAGCGCGTGCCGACCAGAGGTCGGCGTTCCCAGCCGACGGCGCCATCAAGGCGCTCGGTCGACCCGCCGGACTGCATTTTCACAGCAACTGGCCTTCCCGGAATCTCACCCGAGTCGGCACCGCGCGCCGTTCACGCGGCTTCCAACTCCACGAGTCAGGAACGCCACGCCTTCGCCATGATGGCCTCGTCGGCGAGGTCCAGCCCATCCATTGCAGCAAGCGCACGGATCTCTTCACGCCGGGCTTCGGCGATCCGCCGGTCGTCAGTCTCGACGCTCGGCCTCTTCGTGGCGGGGCTGGGTTCCATCCCGCCATGATAGTGGGGGTCCAATGCCCCGTACCTCCCTTCGAGCAGTCAACGGACATCCCTGCGGGTCCGCCGGCCAGCCGGGTACGATTGCCGGCTTGATCGGTAGCCGCCCGTTCCCCGCCGGCGTGTTCTCCCAGTGGACGTGCGGACTCGCCGCCGTCGTCTTCCTGGCCGCCTGCGGCGGTGGCGGCAGCGAGCCACCGCCGGTGGGGTCGCCCTACGAGGACCGGTCCGGCTGGCCGGTCCGGGAGCTGCGCGACGAGCCGTTCGAGGTCCTCCACTACCGGGTAGCGCTCGACCTGGACGAGACCACCAAGAGCATGGACGGACAGGTGCAGATCGAGTTGCAGGCCGAGGAGGACATCGCCGAGGTCGCGCTGGACGCCGAGACCTACGAGGTCCGCGGAGCCCGCGCGGGCGGCGCGGACCTTGACTTCACCCACGCGGACGGCACGTTGACGGTGGCGCTCGCCGAGCCGCTCGCGGCAGGCGAGACGCTCGTCCTGGAGATCGATTACGGCGGGTCCGGAATCGACGTGGACGCGACCCGGTACGGGATGCCGGCGAGTTACGACCTCGGACTCGACTTCAAGGACGAGACGGACGCCAACCCCCAGCTCATCAACACCCTTTCGTTCCCCGAGGGCGCCCGCCACTGGTACCCCTCGGTGGACCACCCGGCGGACCGCGCTTCCTTCGAGCTGCTCGCCACCGTCCGGGAGGACTGGAAGGTGCTCTCGAACGGCCGGCTCCTCGGCATCAGCGAGGGAGCGCGCCCGGGGACGCGGACGCACCACTGGAAGCTGGACGAACCCCACCCGACGTATCTCTCGGTGCTGGTCGCCGGGCCGTACGAGGTCATCGAGGACTTCCACGGCGACATCCCGGTGAACTACTGGGTCTATCCGAAGGACGTCGAGGACGCCCATCGCAGCTTTCACAAGACGACGGCGATGATGGCCTTCTTCGACGAGGAGTTCGGCGTTCCCTACCCGTGGAACAAGTACGACCAGATCACCATTCCCGGCATCGGCGGCGGCGCCGAGAGCACCACCGCCACGGTGCTCGGGCAGAGCACCATCCACGACGAGCGCGCCGAACAGGACTTCCCGAGCCACGGACTCGTCGCCCACGAGGTGGCGCACCACTGGTGGGGCGACCTGACCACCTATCGCGACTGGGGGGAGACCTGGCTGACCGAGAGCTTCGGGACCTACTCGGAGTACCTCTGGCACGCCTACGAACTGGGCCCCGACGGGGCCGGCGAGAACATGCGCCGGAAGCGGGAGTCCTACCTGCGCCAGGCGCAGACGGTCCTCCGGCCGGTGGTCACGAACCAGTGGCGGCGGCCGAACGACAACTTCGACGCCCACACCTACCCGAAGGGCGCGGCGCTGCTCCGGCTGCTCCGCCACGTCACCGGGGATGCGGAGTTCCGGGCGGGCATGAAGCACTTCCTCACCAAGCACTCCTTCCAGCCGGTGGACACCGAGGACTTCATCACGGCTTTCGCCGAGGACCCCGGCCAGGACATCCGCTGGTTCATCGACATGTGGCTGCGCCGTCCGGGCCACCCCGTACTCGAGATCGAGCCCACGTGGGACGGGGATTCCGTGGAGATGCACATCCGCCAGGTGCAGGGACCCGAGGCCAGCATGGGCACGGTGCCGGAGGCGTACCGCGCTCCCCTCTCGGTGCGGGTGGTCACGGAGTCCGGTTCCGAGGTCCATCCCTTCACGCTCGAGGGGCGGGAACAGCACCTCAGCTTCCCGGCCGCCGAAGAGCCCCGCTACGTCCGGTTCGACGCGGACGACGTCCTGCTGGCGGAACTGCACATCACGAAGCCGGCCGGCGAGTGGATGGCCCAGCTCGCGGACGACGACGCCGCGGGACGGCGCCGGGCGGCCGTGGCGCTCGGGGAGATGGGCGGCGACGAGGCCCGCGCCGCGCTACGCGATGCGCTCGCGGGCGATCCCTTCTGGGCGGTCCGCCAGGCGACGGTGGCCGGACTGGGTCCCGGCGACGCGGCGGACTCCGAGGCCTTGCGGACGGCGGCGGCGGAGGACGCGAAGTCCGACGTGCGGACCGACGCGATTGCCCGGCTGGGCGCCTCGGCGGGCGCGGAGTTCCTGATCGAGCGGTTCCGGAACGATTCCAGCTACCGGGCGCAGGCGGCAGCGGTCACCGCGCTGGGTGAAGTCGGCGGCGACGAGGCCGCGGCCGTGATCGAGGAGGCCGCCGCTATGGCCTCGCCCCGGGACGTCGTGGCCCGGGCGGCCCGGGAGGCGATGGGGGCGGGGCGGTAGGCCGCGCTTCGCGGCCCTGCGGACCGCTGCAACATCCTCACAAGTCATTGATATTGTGTCCCGCTATACGCGATTTCCGATAGCGGCCATCACCTCTGGCAACACATCCGGGATCGGCGGGTAGCCCAGGGGCGTCGGGGGCGAATCCTGACCAGCGACCGGCAACCGGACACCGGTGTTCGGTACGAGGCCGACGAGAGGCCGCCGGCCGCCCTCAGCTTCGGTTGCGGCCTGCAACTCGTCGTTCTCGGCCTCGCCAGCATCGTCTTCATCCCCACCATCGTGTACCGCGCCGGCGGGGGGAGCGACGAGTACCTGTCCTGGGCCGTGTTCTGCGCGGTCGCCGTCAGTGGCCTCTCGACGGCGCTGCAAGCCGTGCGGCTGGGGAGGGTCGGAGCGGGATGCGTGCTCACCATGGGCCCCGCGGCGGCCTACATCGGGGTCTCGGTCAACGCGCTCATCGAGGGCGGGCCGGCGCTGCTCGCCACCCTGGTCATCGCATCGTCGCTCGTCCCCGTCGTGATTGCGATGCGCCTCGCCCTGTTCCGGCGGCTTCTCACCCCGACCATCGTCGGCACGGTGAACATGCTCGTACCGGCGACCGTGCTCCCCGTCGTCTTCCGCCGCCTGGGCGACGTGCCCGCCGGTGCGGCGACGCTGGATGCGCCGCTCACCGCGCTGGCGACGATCCTCGTCGTCATCGCCATCTCCCTGAAGGGGGGAGCGATTCTCCGCCTCTGGGCTCCACTCATCGGGGTCGCCGCGGGCACGGTCGTTGCCGGATCGCTGGGCCTCTACGACCCGACGCGCGTTGGCCGGTCGTCATGGGTCGGTCTGCCGGAGGGCGGCTGGCCGGGTGTGGGGCTGGACCTGGGTCCGGCGTTCGTGGAACTCCTGCCGGCGTTCGTGTTCGTGGCCCTCATCGGCGCCATCCGGACGATCACCAGCGCGGTCGCCATCCAGCGCGTGTCGTGGCGCCGGCCGCGGGCCGTGGACTACCGGGCGGTCGAGGGTGCGGTAGCCGCTGACGGGATCGGCAAGCTGCTGTCCGGGCTCGCGGGCATCATGCCCACCCAGACCATCGGCGTCAGCGTCCCGACGGTTGAGCTGACGGGGGTCGCGGCCCGCCGCGTGGGAATCGCCGCCGGCGGGATCCTGGTCGCGGTGGCGTTCCTGCCCAAGTTGCTGGCCTTGATCCTGGCGATTCCCAGCCCGGTCATCGTCGCCTACCTGACCGTCGTGCTGGCGATGACCTTCGTCCGCGGGATGACGGAGGTGGTCCAGGGCGGGATCGATCATCGCAAGGCGATGATCGTCGGCGTCGCGTTCTGGGTCGGGGTGGGCTGCCAGAACGACCTGATTTTCCCCGAGCTCCTTCAAGAGCTCGCCGGAGGCCTGCTCCAGAACGGGATTACCTCCGGCGGCCTGGTGGCCATCTTCATGACGCTGTTTCTGGAGGCGACGGCGTCCCGCCGGAACCGGATCGAAGTCGCGCTCGACCGGTCCGCCTGGCCGGACATCAGGAAGTTCCTCGCGGCGTTCGCGTCCTCGAACGGCTGGGGGGAGAAGATGGCCTACCGTCTCGACGCCGCCAGCGAGGAGACGTTGCTGACGCTGGTCGGCCAGGACGAGAGCCGGCGGACACGCGACCGGCGCCGCCTGCTGCTGCAGGCGCGCAAGGAAAACGGCGCCGCCGTCCTCGAGTTCATTGCCGCCGTCGGCGAGGAGAACGTCCAGGACCGGATCGGGCTGCTGGCGGAGAGACCCGATGATTCGCTCGTGGAGCAGGAAGTGTCCCTGCGGCTGTTGCGCCATATCGCGTCCTCCGTTCGCCACCAGCAGTTCCACGATTCGGACATCGTGACGATCCGGGTGGACCCCCCCGCAACGGACCGCGCCGACTCGTGATCCCGCAGCGGCCGCGCCGGCACTGCCCGTTCGGCGCCGGCAGCTTCGCAATGTGGATATCGTCACTCCGAAGGCTCTCGCCGGGAGGCGCTGACGTGTTGAACGCGAGTGCGGTGCGCAGTACGCCGCTGACCTGGCTGCTGCTGCTGGCGGTTTCGGGTTGCGCCCCGGCAGCGGACGACGCGCCGGCAAGAAGGTCGTTGGTCCTGGCGCACTTCATGTCGCCTCTCAGCAGCGTGAGAAACGATGTGGTGGTCCCGTTTGCGGAGCGTCTGGCGGGACTCTCCGGAGGCCGGCTGACGGTGACGGAGTACATGGGAGGAGCTCTCGGTTCCCGCCCTGCCGGCTACTACTCCCTGCTGCTCGACGGAGTGGCGGACATCGTCGCCACCCTCCCCGGATATACGTCGGCAACGTTCCCCAGGACCATGCTCAGCGTGTATCCCGGCGTTTGCGACAGCGCGATCGACTGCACCGTCGCGCTGCAGCGGGCCCGCCCGGTGCTGGAGCGCGAATACCGGGCCAGGGTACTGGCGATCTGGTCCGCTCCGCCTCCCCTGCTGATCACGCGCGACCGGCCGGTGCGCCGGCTGGAAGACATGCAGGGACTCAAGCTGCGGGTGTCATCGCGGATCGAGATGCCCTTTGTCGAGGCGTTGGGCGCGAGCCCCGTGATGCAACCGATCTCGGAGGTCCAGCAGAATCTCCACAACGGCGTCATCGACGGCGTCGTGATCCAGGCTGGGGGGATTCTTCCGTATCAGTTGCAGGAGGCGGCCGCCTACGTGACGACCGGGCTGCCCCTTTCCGCCGCGCCCTTCATCCTCCTGATGAACCGCGACAGCTACGAGTCCCTTTCGGCTCGGGAGCGGAACTGGGTGGACGAGGCCACCGCCGCTTCGCTGTCGGTATCGGGAGCCCGGGGCGCCGAACGGACCGGCGCCCGCGGCCTCCGCGCGGCGCGCGACGCCGGTGTTGAACTCATCGATCTCCCGGCCCGGGAGCGCGCGCGATTCGAGGACGCGGTCGCCGGCGCCTACCGGGCGCAGCTCTCCCGCAAGCTTGGCGATCTGACCGTGGCCGAGATCATCGCCGCGTTCGACGGGAGATGACGGCGGCGAACGGGCGCCCGGGCCGGCCTCGCGGCCGAATCCGTGACGCGTTCCGGCGGAGTCCGACCGCCGTGTCCGCGATCGCCGGCGGGACGGCGCTCCTCCTGCTGGTGGGCGTCACCGTGGTCGAGGTTGTCGCGCGCTACCTGATCGGGTTGTCCCTGCTGGGCGCCGAGGATCTCGCGATGTTGAGCCTCACGGTGCTCGTGGCGGCCGCGATCGTGTGTGCGGCGCAGGAGGGCGGGCACGTGTCCGTGGACCTCATCGGGCGCTTCGGCGGCGGCCGCGTCACCCGAACGACCGACGCGCTCGCGCGGCTCTTCGGCGTGGGAGCCACCGCGGCGGCGGCCGTGGCGCTCTTCGCCAAGGGCAGTTGCGGTCTCGAATGCGGCGAGGTCACCGGGAGCCTCGCCATCGTGCTCACCCCGTTCTACTACGCGCTGGGTGCGTCCATGGCGACGTGCTCGCTGCTGCTGGCGTCCCGGATGCTGCGGGGGTTCGCCGCGCGCGACGAGGAGGACCCGCGGCAGCAGGGCGTTTGATGGACGGAGCGACGGTTGCCCTCCTCGGGCTCGCCGCCCTGTTCGTCCTTCTCCTGATCCGGCTGCCGGTCGGGCTGTCCATGCTCGTCGCGGGCGCGGCCGGCATCGCCCTCATCCGTCCCCAGGCGGTGCTGCCCGTAATCGCCGGCGAGACGTTCGCGGTCTCCTCGCGGTACGCGCTGACCATCATCCCGCTCTTCATGCTGATGGGGAATCTGGCCGTGGTCTCGGGGATGAGCCGGGAGCTGTACCTCGCGGCCAACTCCTGGCTGCGACGCTTCCGGGGCGGCCTGGCGGCGGCCTCGATCGTCGCCAGCGCCGGGTTTTCCGCCATGTCCGGATCGTCGTTGGCCGCCGCCGTGACCATGGGACGCGTCGCCCTGCCCGAAATGCAACGGTTCCAGTACGACAGGTCCCTCGCAGCGGGTGCGGTCGCCGCCGGCGGAACGCTGGGCATCCTGATTCCGCCATCGGCCGGGCTGGTCCTCTACGGCATCCTCACGGAACAGAGCATCGGCCGCCTCTTCATGGCCGGTCTGATTCCCGGGATCGTGCTCACGTTCCTCTTCGTCCTGACCGTTTTCGTGGTGGTGTGGCTGCAACCGCGGAAAGCGCCCCGGGGAGGGCCGGCGAGCCCACCGGCAGAGCGGGAGCGGACGCCGGCGGGCGCCTATTGGATCCTGGGACTGGTAGCCGTGACCCTTGGGGGGATCTACGCGGGAGTCTTTTCCGCCATCGAGGCGGCGGGAGTCGGGGCGTTCCTGACGTTCGTCGTGGCGCTCGCGCGGCGCCGGCTCACCCGTCACGGCCTCGGCGAGGCCGTCCTTTCGACACTGAGGGCGTGTGGAACGGTGTTTCTGATCCTGATCGGCGCCTATGTGTTCAAGGTCTTCCTCGGCTTCTCCGGACTACCGTTCGCGGCAGCCGACTGGGTTGCCGGGCAGGGATGGTCGGGAGCCCAGGTCGCCGCGCTGATTCTCGTGATGTTCATCGTGCTGGGGACCTTTCTGGACGGGTTCGCCATGCTCGTCCTCACGATTCCGCTGGTTCAGCCCATCCTCGCCTCGCTTGGCGTCGACCTGATCTGGTTCGGCGTGATGATCGTCGTCACCCTGGAAATGGGGCTCATATCACCGCCCGTCGGCCTGAACACCTTCGTGGTGCACGGCGTCGCCCCGGACGTCCCGATGGGTGCGATCTACCGCGGCATCATCCCGTTCTGGCTCGCCATGCTGGCGCTGCTGGCCCTGCTCGCCCTGTTTCCCCAGATCGTCACCTTCCTGCCGCGGGCGATGTACGGATAGCCCACGCCCCCCGGTCGGCGTTGGACCCGGATCGACATCGGTCCGCGTCAGACGCCCTGCCGCTGCAGAGCGCCACTGCGGCAAGGGGTGAGTTTGCAGGATTCGCGCGGGCAGATGACGCCCTGCGCGGCGCACTGCTCCCCGGGGAACACCACTCGAAGATCCGGCTCGTTCACGAGTTCCGGCCCCAGCGGGCACAGCACAAAATACTTGCGGTCGCGCAGCGCAATATACTTGTAACAGCTCCCGCTCGTCGCAGGCGGGGAAGCATGGCCACCGCGCGTGAACGTCTCGCAAGTTCGCTGGAGATCCTGGAAGAACTCCAGCGCGATGGCCGGCGGGTATTCCACACGACGGAGCTGACGCGGGTCCACCGGGACCGGCTCCTCGCAAACGGGTTTCTTCAGCGCGCGACACCCGGCTGGGTCATCTCCATAAACCCTTCCGTGCGGCCGGGCGATTCGACGCCTTGGTATTCCGCGTTTTGGGAGTTCTGCGCCAGCTATTGCGGACGACGTTTCGGAAAGCGCTGGTGGCTCTCGGCGGAACAGTCCGCCCTGCTCCACGGGGGAAACACGGCGGTCCCGGAGCAGGTGGTGATCCACGCTCCCGAAGCCGCGAACAACCGCCTCGAGTTGCCGTTCGGCACCTCGCTCTTCGACGTTCGGGACCCGCGGGAGCCGCCGGCTACGAACGTGGAGGAACGGGACGGCCTCCGTATGTTCGCGGCCGGGGTCGCGCTGACCCGCGTATCGGCAGCCTTCTTCCGGTCTCGTCCCGCCGAGGCCCGGGTCCTCCTGTCGCGGGTCCGGGACGCTTCCGAGGTCCTCGCGCCACTGCTGGACGGCGGCCGGTCCGTGGTGGCGGGAAGACTGGCAGCAGCCTTTCGGCGAAGCCAGCGCCCCGTGGTTGCGGACGAGATCATCCGTGCGATGCGGGCGGCGGGTCATGTCGTCCGGGAAACCGATCCGTTCGCCCCAGGCACGGAAGTGTCCGTGCTTCCGATGGCGAATCCGACAGCGCTCCGGCTGAGGGCGCTCTGGGAGCGTTTCCGGGTTCCCGTGCTGGATCTCTTTCCGCCCGCGCCCGGTCTGCCGCGGGACCGAGAGAGGTTTCTCGCCCGAGTGGACGACATCTTTCGGACGGATGCGTACCACTCGCTTTCCATCGAGGGATACCAGGTTTCGCCGGAACTCATCGACCGGGTCCGATCCGGAGAATGGGATCCCGAGGGAACGGACCGGGACCACCGGGACGCACTGGCCGCCTTCGGATACTGGCGTGCGTTCCGCCGGGTCCGGGACGGCGTGGCCCGGGTCCTGGCGGGGCAGGCGGCCGCAGGGCTCGCTCGGGATGAACACCAGGAGTGGCATCGGGAGCTCTTCGCGCCCACAGTGACTGCGGGGATCGTCCCGCCCCGCGAGCTCGCCGGATATCGGTCCCAGCCGGTCTACATCCGGGGGTCCCGGCACGTTCCACCGCGGGCGGGTGCCGTGGTGGACGCCATGGAGGCGCTGTTCGATCTCCTGGAGCGCGAGCCGGAACCGGCGGTTCGCGCGGTGCTCGGGCACTGGGCACTCGGCTACGTCCATCCGTGGCCCGACGGTAACGGCCGGATGGCGCGGTTCCTGATGAACCTCATGCTCGCTTCGGGGGGCTATCCGTGGACGGTGATTCGGGTGGGACACCGCGCTGAGTACATGGCGGCGCTGGACGCGGCGAGCAGCGGCCAACGCATCGAGCCGTTCGCGGGATTCCTGGCCCATCGGGTCGGCCGCTGAGCTGCTGGCGGCACGCGGTTCCGCTGCGCTGACGCGCAGCGGGTGCCGGTCTGGAGACCGGCGTTCCCAGCCTGGAGGGCGCCTACCGAACCGAAGACCGGCGTTCCCTCGAAGCCGCCATCCCGATACGATGGGCGGTCCGATGGAGCGTCTGCGGGTCTTCCTGGCGTTTGCGGCCGTGTGTCTCGTGCCGCTGGCGGCGGGCGCCCAGGGCGGCGACGACCGGTTCCAGTGGCCGTCGTTCCGCGGGCCGCTCGCATCCGGGGTCGCGGACGGCCAGGACCCGCCGACGCTCTGGGATCCGGCGACGGGGCACAACGTGCTCTGGAAGACCCCGATTCCGGGGCTCGGGCACTCGAGCCCGGTGATCTGGGACGACCGGATCTTCGTGACCACCGCGGTCAGCGAGGATCCGGACCCCGTCTTCCGCTACGGGCCGGACGGGCGGATGGACCGCCGCTCCGACCGGGAGCGGAACACCTGGTTCGTGTACGCCATCGACCGCCGGGGCGGCGACGTGCTGTGGGTGCGCGAAGCGGTCGCCGAGGCCCCGGAGATCCAGCGGCATCCCAAGAACAGCTACGCCTCGGCCACGCCGGCCACCGACGGGAAACACGTCGCGGTGCTGATCGCCACCGGCAACCTGTTCCTCTACGACTTCGACGGCGCGCTGCTCTGGGAGGCGGACCTCGGTCCGCTGGACTCGGGCGCCTCCTACGACGACACCTACCAGTGGGGCGCCGCCAGCTCCCCCATCATCTGGGAGAACCTGGTGATCGTGCAGGCCGACCAGCAGGAAGGCTCCTTCATCGCCGCCTTCGACGTGGCGAGCGGCGAGGAGGTCTGGCGGACCGAGCGGGACCTGATCTCCGCGTTCTCGACGCCGACCGTCCACGCGGGGCCCGAGCGGACCGAACTGATCACGAACGGGGCGGGCACCATGTTCGGCTATGACCCCGTGACCGGCGAAGAACTCTGGCGCATGTCGGGCAGCTCGAACAACACCACCCCGACCCCGGTCGTGGACGGGGACCTCATCTACCTGACGAGCGGCTACCGGATCCGCCCGATCTTCGCCATCCGGACGGGCGCCACCGGCGACATCTCGCTGGCGGAGGGGACGCGCTCGAATGACCACGTCGCCTGGAGCTCGCCCCGCGACGGGCCGTACATGGCGTCCCCGCTGGTGTACCAGGGGTATCTCTACGTGGTCGCGACGAACGGGGTCCTCACCGTCTTCGATGCCGGGACCGGCGAGCGGGTGTACCGGCGGCGGATCGGCCAGCGCGGCGGCGCCTACACCGCTTCGCCCATCGCGGCCGACGGCCGTGTCTACCTGACCAGCGAGGACGGCGACATCTTCGTCATCCGCGCCGGCCCGGAGTACGAGGAGCTCGCGATGAACTCCATGGACGAGGTGTGCCTCGCCACGCCGGCGATCTCCGAGGGGCAGCTCATCATCCGGACGACGAATCACCTGGTGGCCCTCCGCGACGGCATCGACCCGACGATGGCCGCCTCGAAGCCCTCCTCGACCCCCTTCCCGGAGAACCTGGCCGCCGACCAGGTGCTGGCGTTCGACGACTTCGAGGACGGCGACCTCTTCGCGCACACCGGGGTCCGCTGGCACACGTTCACGAACGGTGTCTCGAGCGCCGACCTGTCGCTCGCCGCCGGCGGCGCCGCCGCGACGCCGGCGGCCGCCCGCGTGGACGGCACCCTGGCGAGCGGCGCCGCCCGCGGCCCGCTCGCCCAGATGTACCAGCCGTTCGACCGCGGCGGGAACCCGGTCAGCCTGGAGAACCTGGGCGGCATCCGGTTCCACGCCCGGGGCAGCCACGCCTTCGAACTGACCTTCCGCTGCAGCGGCGTGGGCTTCGGGAAGAGGATCGAGGTTTCCGACGAGTGGCGATTCATCGAACTCGACGCCGACGACCTGAAGCCGGTCGCGGTACCCGAGGATGCCGCCCTTTGGGACGGGGCCCGCTGCACCGGGCTCTACCTCTCGCGGCGCGGCGAAGCGGAGTTGGGCGAGTTCTGGTTCGAGGTGGACGAGTTCACCCTCTACGGCGAAGACGCCTGGGAATCGAGGCCCCGCTAGCGGATCCTTCCGACGCCTTCCTCAGCCGGCGGGTTCTCGCGTATCCTCAATCCCGAAACTGAAAGCGAGTATCCATGTCGCCGAACGCTGCGCAGGCCACCTACCGGAAGATCACCTTCGACAAGGACGTGGGCTTCTATGCGACCCTCAAGAAGCGCGTGGATGAGCGTTTTCCCGGCATCAGGACCCGGGGCACGGGCGGCTGGCGCATGCTGCCCAAGACCACGATCATCCTGACCGGGTTCGTCGTTTCGTACGTCTTCCTGGTCTTCTTCTCCCCGCACGTCCTCACGACGATCGTCGCCGCCTTCGCCCTGTCGCAGGCGCTCGCGCTCATCGGGTTCAACCTGGTGCACGAGGGCGCGCACGGCAGCTACTCGAGCAACCGGACGATCAACTGGCTGGCCGGCTCCACCGCGAGCTTCATCGGGGCCAGCCAGATGATCTGGCAGCACAAGCACAACGTCCTCCATCACACCTACACGAACGTCGAGGAAATGGACACGGACATCCAGACGGGCGGCCTGCTGCGCTGGAGCCACCTGCAGGAATGGCGGCCCTGGCACCGGTTCCAGCACCTGTACGCGTTCCCGATGTACAGCCTGTTGACCCTTCAGGTGATCTACAGCGACTTCCACCGGATCATCTCCCGGCGGATCGGCAACTACTCCCTGCCGAAGCCGAGCCCGTCGCAGCACGCCAACTTCTGGCTGACCAAGGTCTTCTACCTCGGAATCGCCCTGGTGCTGCCGCTCTTCTTCAACACCTGGTGGCACGTGCTGCTCGTGCTGGTACTGATCAACCTGGTCGTCAGCCTGACCCTGTCGCTGGTGTTCTCGCTGGCCCATACCGTGGAGGGCACCGCCTTCCCGTCGCCCGATCCCCGGTCGGGGGCGATGGAAAAGGAATGGGCCGTTCACGAGGTGGAGACGACGGCGAACTTCGCGCCCCGGAGCAGGCTGGCGGCCTGGTACCTGGGCGGCCTGAACAACCAGATCGAACATCACCTGTTCCCGAACGTCTGCCATCTCCACTACCCGCGGCTCCGGAAGATCGTTCAGGAGACGTGCCGCGACTTCTCGGTTCGCTACCTCTCCTATCCGTCGTTTCTCGCGGCGCTGCAGTCCCACTACCGGCACCTGAAGACGCTGGGCAACCCGGCGTAACCGTCCGGCCCCGGCCGGGGGTTCGTCAGCGGGCCGGGCCGAGGTAGAGCGTGTTCGGCGCGTCGGACCGCCCGGCGACGATGTCGGGGACGCCGTCGCCGTTGACGTCGCCGATCGCGAGCCCGTACATGGCGCCCTCGGCGTCGCCGAAGGGGGTCCGGGTGAAGGCCGCCGAGCCGTCGTTCGTGAGGATCGCGCCGGGCGCGCCGCGGTTGCCGATCACCACGTCCGGGTCCCCGTCCCCGTCGAGGTCGGCCACCGCCAGCGAGTAGGCGTTGTCGGCCGGATCCCCGATCTGCCGGCGCGTCCCGAACGAAGCGCCGTCCCGGCCCGGATGGAGCCAGACCCCTCCCGCGAGCTGGTCGCCCAGCACGATGTCGAGCCTGCCGTCGCCGTTCAGGTCGCCGAACGCCACCGCCCGGGTCGCCGACTCGGGAGGGCCGACCGCGTGGGCCTCCGCGAAACCACCGCTCCCGTCGTTCACGTAGAGAACGCTCTGGCCGCCGTCCCGGTGGGGCACGAACAGGTCGGTGAAACCGTCGCCGGTGAGATCCGCCGCCCCGATCGTGGTGGCCGAGTTCCGGGACAGCACGCGGCACTCGGGGAACGCTCCGCCCCCGTCGTTGACGCAGACGTAGTTCGCGCTCCGGTTCTCGGCGCCGCCGCGGTTCGCGACGACGATCTCGGGTCGGCCGTCGCCGTTCAGGTCGGCCACCGTGACGTTCCGCGTCGGCCATCCGGAGCTGCCGAACTTCCCGGCGAGGACAAACGAGCCCGCCCCGTCGCCGCGGTAGATGCGTTTGTCGTCGGGCCGGTCGTTCCCGACCACCACGTCGAGGTCGCCGTCCCCGTCGAGGTCGGCGAGCGCCGCGGTGTAGGTGTTGTCGGCCGATCCGGGCAGTTCATGGCGTTCGTCGAAACCGCCATCGCCGTCGTTCAGCAGGACCCAGTCCTTCAGGGGCCAGTGCCGGCCCTTGGCGAGCACGATGTCCAGATCGCCGTCCCCGTCGAGGTCCCCGAGACTCGCGTTGGCGCTGGTCTCGGCGGTGTCCTCGAGGAGTACGGCCCGCATCTCCTGGGCCGCCGCGCCGGGAAGGGCGAGCAGCAACCCGCCCACGACGACATGGATCACGCCGCCGCCTCGGGAGAGAACCTTTCGGCCGCCGGGACCGCGATCATCCGCTCTCCGATCGGATACCGCAGCTCACCGGGATAGACAACGTAGAGCGCATCCAGCGAAAGGTCCTGGTGAGCCGCGATCATCGAAGGCGTGCGGCGGGGAGCATCCACCCGCTTGATTTCCACCCCGATCCTCCGCCCCTTCGAGAAGAGCAGCAGATCCAGTTCGGCGCCCGCGTGGGTTCCCCAGAAGTACGCCTGATCGGGGTCGGCCTCCGCGAGCGTCTTTTCCAGCACGAACCCTTCCCAGGACGCCCCGAGCCGTGGATTCGTGAGCAGGTCGTCCATCGAGCCCGCCCCGATGAGTTGGTGGAACACACCGGAATCCCGGAAATACAGCTTCGGCCGCTTGACCTGTCGTTTCTTGAGGTTCTCATGCCACGGGCGAAGCTGGCGGATCAGGAAAAGGTGCTCCATCAGATCCAGATACCGGCGAACGGTGGACTGGCCGACCTCCAGAGTGGTCGCGAGCGCCCTCAGGTTGGGGACCTGGCCGTGGTAGTGGGCCATCAGGAGCAGCAGGCGATGGAGGGTCGGGGCTCCGAGCTCGGCTCCGAATCGCGGCAGATCACGCTCGACGAACGCCTGCACGTACGACTTCCTCCAGATCAGGCTGTCCTCATCGGTCTCCGCCAGCAGCGACCGCGGAAACCCGCCGCGGAGCCAGAGGTCCGGCATCCGGGCCGGGCCGAGTTCGGCGACTTGGAAACCCGTGAGTTCCAAGTACTCGATGCGTCCCGCCAGGGATTCCGCGCTCTGGCGAAGCAGGTCGGGTCCGGCGCTGCCGAGCACCAGAAAGCGGGCCGGGTTGTCGTCGCGGTCGGCGAGGACGCGGAGAACGGGGAACAGATCGGGCCGCCGCTGCACTTCGTCAATCACCACCAGGCCGGACAACGGGCCGAGCGCCGTGACCGGCTCGTCCAGCCGGGCGAGGCTGAGGGGATCCTCCAGATCGAAGTAGTTCGGTGAACGGGCGGGCACGAACCGGCGCGCGAGGGTCGTCTTGCCACATTGCCGAGCCCCGATAAGCGCCACGACAGGGCTCCGCCGCAGGGCGCGCTCCACCAGAGGCGCCGCCGCGCGAGAGATGTGCTCGGAGTTCAGACCTTGAAATTACACGGGTGACATGTGTTTTTTCAAGGTCAACGACCCTGTCATTCCTCGCGGCGGTTCGGGCCGATGTCCACCTCGGTCACATGGATGCTGAGCCCGGCGCCCGCGCGGACCCCGATCACGCCGTCAAGCGCCACCCCCTCGCCGGGAAGCTCGGCGATCGCCCGGTCGTTCAGATAGAACACGGTGCGGTCGCCGCGCACGTCCACGGCGAGCAGGTTCTGCACCGGACCCGTCGTTTCGGCGCCCGACGTCACGACCGCGTCGTGCGCCGTCCAAGGGACGAGATCACGGCTCTTGCCGCCGGAGTGCTCCGCGATGCGGAAGTTGCCGTCGTTCCGCAGCTCGAACGCGACGTAGCGGGGCCCTCCGGCCTCCAGTTCGCTCCCGCCGAGAAACAGACCGAAGGGGCTGTCGAGCCGGGTGGACCCGGATTGCTCCGGGTCGCCCTCCGGGAAGAGGAAGATGGTGCTGCTGACCGCGAAGGCGCCCGAGGCGTAGCTCCCCGGATCCCAGAACAGGCCGCCGGGACCGGCGAAGACGTGCCAGCCGGGACGCATCACGACGAAGCGACGCTCCGGAGCGGCGGCTCCGTCGTCGTACCGGGCCTTCCAGTGCGCGGGGCGCTCCAGGTTGTGCCCCGATTGCGCCGGGGCGAGTACGGCAAACAGGACGAGCGCCGCGGCCGCCGTCCCGGCGGGCCGCCACGCGGTTGGCAAGAAACGCATCGAGCAGCTCCCGGGAACGGTTCGGGTGGTTTTCGGCCCCCTCCCGGGGGTGCCGGTCAGGATAGCCGCCGCCCCGATCGGGATTGGGCCGTGTCGTCCCGGACTCTTAGTTTAGGATATGCTTATATAAGTTTGTTCTTGAATCTTGAGGAGGACACCATGGACTTCGATGTCAAAGGACACCTCGGCGCGGTGGAGCGCTCCGTGGCGTCGCTGGAGCGCGACGGGCGACCCGCCCGCGCCATCACTCTGTCCCGCAGCTACCCGACGACGGTCGAGGACCTCTGGGACGCCGTGACGAACGGCGAGCGCATTCCGCGCTGGTTCCTGCCGATCCAGGGGAAACTCGAGCCGGGTGGCCGCTTCCAGTTCGAGGGGAATGCCGGGGGCGCGATCACCGCATGTGAACCGCCCGCCCGTCTCGCGATCACCTGGGAATTCGGCGGGGACGTCAGTTGGGTCGAGGTGCGCATCTCGGACGACGGCGCCGGCGGCGCGCGGCTGGCCCTCACCCACACCGCGCTCCTTTCCGAGCACTGGGACCGGTACGGGCCCGGGGCGACCGGCGTCGGCTGGGAGGGCGGCCTCCTCGGGCTGGCGCTGCACCTCGCGCAGCCGGCCGCGCCGAAGCTGGACGAAGCCGCCTTCGCCGCTTCCGGCGATGGCAAGGCGCTCTACGCCGGCAGCAGCGAAGCGTGGGGAGAGGCGGCCGTCGCGGCCGGAACGGATCCCGGCGCGGCGCGCGCCGCCGCGGCGCGCACGACCGCGTTCTACACCGGGGAACCCGCCTGATGCACGCGTTCGAGGTGCTCCGCGATCCGGTGCGGCGGCGCATCCTCGAACTCCTGGCCAACGGCGAACATGCCGCCGGCGCCGTCGCGGAGGTCATCCGGCGCGAGTTCGGCATCACGCAGGCGGCGGTGTCGCAGCACCTCAAGGTATTGCGTGACAGCGGTTTCGCGACGGTCCGCAACGACGGCGCCCGGCGCCTCTACGCCGTGGACGCCGACCCGCTGAAGGACGTCGCCGCCTGGCTGGAGCGGTTCCGCCGGTTGTGGGAGCCGAGGCTCGAGGCGCTGGCGACCGAGGTCGCGCGGGGCAAGCGAAGACGGACGTAGCCGGCGCGGACGTGCGGCGCGCCGCTACGCGAAGCGCGCGGCCATCCAGCCCTTCCAGGCCTCCGCGTCACGAGCGGCCGCGGCCGGCGCCTCGTCGCCGTAGAAATAGACGCTGAGTACCACGGTCGCCCGTTCGGCGATCTTGTAGGCGCACGCCGCCGCGATTCCCGGCGCCGGCTCGCGGGTGCGGAAAAAGGCCGTCGGCTGGCGCGAGTCCGCGTGGACCTCTTCGAGGACTCCGGCGAGGCTGGCCGCGCCGTCCGAGGAGAGCGTCCAGGGATCGCCCGGCGCGAGCCCGCGCGCGTCGAGCGCGGCCAGCAGGGCGGTCCACGCCTCGTCCACCGAGCCGTCGAGCGCTCCGTACGCGCGGAGGATCGAGGCGCGCCGGTCCCGGAAATGTGCGAGGTAGAGCCGCAGGATGACGAGCGCCTGCGGCCAGCCGGCCTCGAAGTTCTCGAGCTGGTCGTCCCAGTCGTCGGTGCTCGCGAACAGGCTGTGCACCACGCGCACGAGACAACGGCCACCGGCCCGCGGCTCGATGGTCCACTCGGTGGCGGTCGGCGGACCGTCCGGGCCGCAGTCCTTCCCCTCGTGGGTGAAGCGGCGGGGCGGGTCCCACACGGTCACCTTCGCCGGAATGTGGTCCATCTCGGAACCCGTGTGGTACCTGAGGAGGCCGCCGGCGCGTTCCTCGACGTCGGTCGGATAGAACCAGGAACCGATGCCGGGGCCGGTGGCGATGGCCTCCCAGACCTCCTCGGGCGTGCCGGGGACTTCGGCCTCCGCCTGGATCGAACGGCGGCCGGATGGGCCGAGTTTCACGCTCATGGAGCCTCCCTGGCGGGACTGTCCGCCGGAGCCGGGTAGGCGACGACCACCAGCCGGTGGGAGCGTCCCCCGGAGGCGGATTCGTCGTGGTAGCGCCGGGCGAGTTCGTTGATCGCGCCGACGAGTTCGCTGCTGAACCGTGCCCGGGCCTCCGGGGAGGAGAACCGGATCTCGGTATCGACGGAGAGGGTGGCGAGCCGCTTGCCCGTTTCGGTGGCGCGCCGCAGGAAGTGACTGAGCTCGCGGACGACGCGGGCGGCGAGCGCGATCAGGTAACTGGCGGACAGCCGGTCGGCGGCGCGGTCCGGGTCACTGGCCAGCGGTCCGAGCGCCGCCGGACTGACCACGTAGGAGCGGGCGGTGGCCACCAGCCGCCGTTCGGTCAGCCCGCCCCACTTGCGCTCGTCCGCGACCCGCACGAGGCCGTGCTTCTCGAGCGTCCGGAGGTGGTAGTTGACCTTCTGCCGGGGGAGGCCGACCCGGGCCGCGAGCGTCGCGGCGGACACCGGTTCCGCCATTTCGGCGAGCAGCCGGGCGCGCTTTTGGTCAAGCGTCGCCACGGCGGCGGCCGGCTCTTCGATGACCGCGACATCGAGCATGAACGTGAAGGAAACCATTGACAAAAATATTTGTCAATAGAGGGCGCGGGTCCGCCTTTGTTGATTATGAAACTCGGTTTCATGTTCTAATACGCCTCCGCGCTAGCGAACCGCCGCCACGCGGGGAGATTTCCTTGAAGCTTTTTCGGAAGGTGCTGTTCTGGACGCACCTGGTCGTCGGGATCACGGTGGGACTCGTGGTGTTCATCATGTCGGTGACCGGGGTGGCGCTCACCTACCAGCGCCAGACCCAGCAATGGGCCGACGGGTTCGACATGCGGCCGGTGGAAGCCACCGCCGAACGGTTGCCGGTAGCGGAACTGCTCCGCCAGGCGCGTGACGAGCAGGACGCCAATCCGACCACTCTTCTGCTGCGGAACGACCCCGCCAAGCCGGCCCGCGTCTCCTTCGGCCGGCAATCCTTCGAGCTGGACCCCTATACCGGGGAGCGCCTCGGCGCGGGAGCAGTCGGAGTCCGCAAGGCGTTCCGCGCCCTCATGGGCTGGCATCGCTGGCTCGGGCAGGAAGGCGAAGGACGCGCGGTGGCGCGGGCCATCACCGGCTTCTGCAATCTTGCCTTCCTGTTCATCGTGATCTCCGGGCTCTACCTGTGGTGGCCGAAGAGCTGGCGCTGGTCGAATCTCAGGTCCGTCGTCCTCTTCCGGCGCGGCCTCGCTCCCCGGGCTCGGCACTTCAACTGGCACAACGTCATCGGCTTCTGGACCGCCATTCCCCTGGCAGTTGTGGTGGCGACTGGCTCGTTTTTCTACTACTCATGGCCGTCTTCGCTGGTCTACTGGGTCAGCGGCGAGGAGCGGCCCCAGCGCGGATCCCGTTCCGGGTCTTCCGATTCCGAAGAGCCGCCGCCTCCCGACGACTACGACGGCATGGACGCTCTGGTGTCCGCCGCGCTCGAGGAAGAGCCCGCCTGGAACCTCGCGACCTTCCGGTTCGGATCCCATCCCGGAGCGCCGGTTGCCGTGACGCTGGACCGGAGCCAATGGGGAACGCGGGTTGACCAGCGCACCACCCTGGTGATGGATCGCGCCACGGCGACGGTGCTGCGGGAGGAGATTCCGAGCCAGGCTTCCCGGGCGCGCACCTGGATTCGGTGGCTCCACACCGGCGAGGCCTTCGGCTTCATCGGACAGACGATCGCCGGGATCGCTTCCCTGGCGGGCTGCTTTCTCGTCTATACCGGTTGGTCGCTGAGTTGGCGGCGCTTCCTCGCCTGGCGACGGCGGCGGACGGCTTCCCAGGTGGGCGCGGTTACCGAAGCCGGAGCGGGACCGCGCACCCCGCCGATCGGCGGAGGTCCGGCGCTTCCGCGTCCGGTGTCCGTTCTCCGCGCGTCCGTCCAACCCGACCGCTAACCCGGATTCCTCGTACGGACGGCCTGGCAAATGGAGGGAATCGCATGCCGTGGACCAGCCGGATCGCGCACCGGCTGGCAACGCCCGACCTCCGGTCGGCACGCGCGGTGCTCCGCACCGCGCACGGCACCGCGCCGACGTGCGGGATGGCTCTCTCTTGGTGCAACGCAACACTTTTGACGTGCCCGGATCCGCGTCGCCCAAGGCGGATAGCGGCACGTCGTCCGCGGGCCTCCGGCCCGCTGTGCCGACCGGAGGTCGGCGTTCCAAGCCGGGGGCGCCGTGAGGGAGAGTGGGGTTGTGCCGTGCGCGGCGCTTCGGCGAGTTCCGATTGGAGCTGACGACTGTTCATCGCGGGTCCCCGCTGCTGACACTCCGGTGACATACCGGCCACCCGGGCTGACTAGGCTCCCGCCGTGCTCGAAGGACTCGGCGTCGTCGGCGTCTCCTGGCGACAGGAAAACAGCGAGGCCCTGGCGGGTTACGCCCTGCCGAACGCCGGCCGGGCCGAGCGGCTGAAGCGCTTCGCCGAACGGGCGGAGCTGGACGAACTGGCGTACCTCGACACCTGCAACCGGGTCGAACTCGTCTTCTCTCAAAGGGCAGGCGGCGGGGGCCGCGACCTTCGGCCGCTCGCCTTCGAGTTGCTCGCGGACCGCCCCCCACGGCCGGGCGAAGCCCAGCGGAGCCTCCGGGCCTGGCGCGGCGAGGGCGCCTGCGAGCACCTGCTCGTGGTGGCCGCGGGGCTCGATTCGGCCGCCCTGGGCGAGCCCGAGATCGTCGGGCAGGTCCGCGCCTGCCGCGACGACGCGGCCGCTCTCGGCCTGATCGGGCCGCGCCTCCAGGTCGTCTTCGACGAGGCCCTGCGGATCGCCGCCCGGGTCCGGGAGGAGACCGGGCTGGGCCGGGGCCGGGTGTCCCTGGCCGAAATCGCGGTGAGCCGCGTTCTGGAGGCGCTGGCCGGGAGAACCTCGACGGTTGCCCTGATCGGGGTCTCCGCCATGACCCGGAAGGCCGGACGGTCGCTCGCCGGGAAGAAGATCCCGCTCCTCGTGGTGAATCGGACGGTGGAGCGCGCCGCGGGACTGGCGGCCGAGCTGGGCGGCAGGAGCATGGCGCTGGACGATTTCCTGAGCCGGCCGCCCGACCTGGGGGCCGTCGTCGTTTCGACCGGCGCCCGGATGCCGCTCCTCACGGAGCCCGTGCTCACCCGGATCGCCGCGATGGCCCCTCCCGGCGGGAACCCGCTGCTCGTGGACATGGCTGTTCCCGGCAACGTCGACGGACCGGCGTGCGAACAGCTCGGCCTGCGGCGCGTCGGGATGGACGAGATCGCCCGGGCCGCGCAGCAGACCCGGGAGGCGCGGAAATCGGAAGCGGCGAGCGCCCGTCAACTGGTGGACGAGGCGCTGCCGCGCGTCCGGGAGCGTTTCGCCGAGCGCGTCTACGCCCCCATGTACGGCGCCCTCCAGGAGCACTACCGGGAGGTCGCCGTCGAGGGACTCGACCGGCTGCTCAACAAGGAGCTGCCGGGCCTCGGGAGGACGGAACGCCAGACGGTCTCGACGTGGGCGGAAGCGCTCGCGCGACGTCTGGCCCACATCCCCACCCAGGGAGTTCGCGGCCTTCTCCACCACGGACCGGAGGGGTCGCTCGACGCCTTTCTCGACGGACTCGGCCCCGATCTGAGACGCCAGCTCCGTCCGTCCGGGGCGGACCGGCGGCCGGCGGCCGGCGCTCTGCCCACGAAGCGCGCATGAGGGTTCGGATTGGCACCCGCAGGTCCCGGCTCGCGCGCACCCAAGCCGCCGGCGTCGCGGCGGCGCTCGCCGAACGGGGCTGCCAGCCGGAGATCGTTCCCATGGAAACCGCGGGGGACCGGTCGCCGCTCGCGCCTTTCGGGACGATCGGCGCGGAAGGCGTCTTCGTGCGGGAAATCGAGGAATCGCTCCTGAGCGGGCGGATCGACGTGGCCGTGCACTCCTTCAAGGACCTGCCCTCCCGCGCGCCCGCGGAGCTGGTCGTCGCCGCGGTGCCGCCGCGCCGGGACGCGGCGGACGTCGTCGTGTTGGGGCGCGACGCCTTCCGGCCCGCGGAGCCGGGCCTCCCGGTCCGCCCGGGGGCCACCCTCGGGACGGCCTCGGCGCGGCGAACGGCCTGGATCCACGAGTTGCGGCCCGATCTGGTGGTGACCCACGTTCGCGGCAACGTTCCGACGCGCATCGGCCGGGTCGGGGAGGGACTCGACGGGGTGGTGCTGGCGGCGGCCGGGGTCGCGCGGCTGCGCGAGAGCCCGCTGCCCGACGCGGAGGATCCGGTTCCCGCGGGCCTCGTGGTCCACCGCCTCGCTCCCGAGCGTTTCGTTCCCGCCCCCGCCCAGGGCGCGCTGGCGGTGCAGTGCCGGCGCGACGACCACCGGACCCGGGAGGCGGCCGGGGCGCTCGATCACGCGCCCAGCCGCGAGCGGGTGGAGGCGGAGCGGTCCCTGCTGGCGCGCGTGGAGGGGGGTTGCGAGACGGCGTTCGGTGCCTGGTGCACCGGCGCTTCACCCACCGGACTGCTCATGGTTGCCGCGCTGGAGCGCAATGGCCGGGTGTTCCGCGTGCGGGCGCGGGCAAGCAGCCCCGAAGCGGTGGTCGCATCGGCATGGAGAGGATTGAGCAGCCAGTGGGCAGCCTGAGGGGAAGGAGCGTGCTCGTGACCAGGGCCCGGGAAGACTGCGCGGCGTGGGCGGAGCGTCTCCGGGGCGCGGGCGCCAGGGCCGTCACCCTCGCCTGCATCGAGTGTCAGCCCATCGACGAGCCGTCCGTCAGGGAGCGGCTGGCGGAGGCGCTGCCCGACGTGGAGTGGCTGGTGGTCACTTCCCGGCGCGGCGCCGAGGCGGTCGCGCGACTGCTGGCGGAAGCCGCATCCCCGGCGCCCGGAGGCGCCGCACTGGCCCCCGTTCCGGTCGCCGCCGTCGGCCCGTCGACCGCCGCCGCCGCCCGCCGCTGGCTCGGGCGCGTGGACCTCGTGAGCGAGGGAAGCGGCGCCGAACCGCTCGGTAGGGAATTGGCCCGCCGGCTGATCCAGGATCGAGAACGGGACCGCCGGACTCGCCCGCCGCGCGTTCTCCTGGCGCTCGCGGAAAACGCCGGACCGGTCCTGGAGGAGATCCTGAGCCGGGCCGGCGCCCGCTGCGTCCGCATCGACGTGTACCGCACCGTCCCGGTGGCGGCCGGGGCGCACCGCCGGCCCGTTTCGCAACTGGGCGTCAACACCGTTCTCCTCGCCAGCCCGAGCGCCGTCACCGGCCTCCTGCACCAGGTGGAACTCGACGTCCCGGTCGAGGTCTTCACGATCGGCCCTTCCACGTCGAGCCGGGCGAAGAAGGTGGGCCTCACGGTGGCCGCGGAGGCGGACAGCCCCAGCCTCGAAGGCCTCATGGAGGCGATGGCGTGAGCACCCGAATCGCCACCCGCCCGGAACGGGTTCGTCCCCGGCGGCTCCGGCGCACTCGGGCGATCCGGGACCTGGCGGCGGAGACCCACGTGACCCCGGCCCACTGCGTCATGCCCCATTTCGTCTCCGGCGGGTTGCGCGGGGAGACAGAGGTCCCGTCGCTTCCGGGCATCGCGCAACTCGGGGTCGAGGACTTGGTGCGGCAGGTGGCGGAGGAGATCGAACTCGGCATCCGCTCCGTCCTGCTTTTTGGTCACGCGCGGGAGCCGGCCGACAAGACTTCCGACGGCCGGGCGGCGTGGGATGCCGACGGTCCGGTCCCGGTGGCCCTCCGCCGGCTGAAGGCGGAGTTCGGCGACGACGTGGTGGTGATAGCCGACGTCTGCCTCTGTGCGTACACGGACCACGGCCACTGCGGGATCTTCGAGGACGGGGCAGTGAAGAACGACCTCTCGCTCGGGCCGCTCGCCAGGACGGCGCTCGCCTATGCCGACGCCGGCGCCGACGTGGTGGCGCCTTCCGACATGATGGACGGACGCGTCGCCGCCATCCGCGACGGACTCGACGCCGCCGGACACGAAGAGGTGCTGCTCCTCTCCTACGCGGTCAAGTACGCCTCGGCCTACTACGGGCCGTTCCGGGACGCCGCCGATTCGGCGCCGGCGTCCGGCGACCGGCAGGGGTACCAGATGGACCCCCGAAACGTTCGGGAGGCGCTTCGCGAGGCGGCGCTCGACGAGCGGGAGGGCGCCGACATGCTGATGGTGAAACCCGCGCTCGCCTACCTTGACGTGATCCGCGCCGTCCGGGAGTCCACGCGGCTGCCGCTGTTCGCCTACAACGTCTCGGGCGAGTACGCCGCGGTCAAGGCGGCGGCGGCGAACGGCTGGCTCGACGAGGCCCGGATCGTCCGCGAGAACCTGACCGCCATGCGCCGCGCGGGGGCCGACCGGATCATCACCTACCACGCGCGGGAGGCGGCGCAGCGGGGATGGCTGTGAGCGAAACGGCCGCCGGCGAGTCCGGGCGCTGGCTGGCGCGCGCCCGCGAGGTGCTGCCGGGGGGGGTCAGTTCGCCGGTGCGGGCCTTCCGGGGCGTCGGCGGCACGCCCCCGATCGTCCGGTCGGCGAGCGGCGTGGAGATCACCGACGAAGACGGGAAGACGTACCTGGACTTCGTGGCTTCCTGGGGCCCGCTGATCCTCGGTCACGCCCACCCGGCGCTCGTCGAGGCGGTCCGGACGGCGGCGGGGCGCGGGTCTTCCTTCGGCGCCACCTCGCGCCCGGAGATCGAGCTGGCGGAGACGATGGTCGGTTGCTACCCGGGGATCGAACAGGTGCGCTTCGTCTCCTCCGGGACCGAGGCGGTGATGAGCGCGGTGCGCCTCGCCCGCGGGGCTACCGGACGCGACCTCGTGGTGAAGTTCTCCGGCTGCTACCACGGCCACGCGGACGGGTTGCTGGTGGCGGCCGGGTCCGGCCTGAAAACCCTCGGCCGCCCGGCCTCGGCGGGGGTGCCCGGCGCTTACGCCGAGCTCACCCGGGTGCTGCCGCTCGACGACGAGGACGCCCTCGCCGATCTCTTCGAGCGCGAGGGCGACCGCATCGCGGCGGTCATCATCGAGCCCGTGCCCGCCAACAACGGCCTGCTGCAGCAGCGTCCGGCGTTCCTGGACGCCCTTCGCGAGGCCTGCACCGGCAGCGGAGCGCTCCTGATTCTCGACGAGGTCATCACCGGATTCCGGCTCGGCCCGGGAGGAGCGGCGGACCGCTACGGGCTCCAGCCGGACCTCGCCACCTTCGGCAAGGTGATCGGCGGCGGCCTGCCGGTGGGTGCGGTGGCGGGGCCGCGGGCGATCATGCGGAAGCTGGCGCCGGAGGGGCCGGTCTACCAGGCGGGAACGCTCTCGGGGAACCCGCTGGCCATGACCGCCGGGCTGACGACGCTGCGCCGGCTCATCGAGCACGACGGCTGGAGCACCCTGGAAGCGCTGGGGCACGAGTTCGAAGAGCGCGTCGGAGACGTGCTGCGGCGCAGCGAAACGCCGGCGGCGCTCGCCCGGCTCGGATCGATCTTCTGGATCGCCTGGGGCTCGACGGCGCTGCCGCCAGCGGCGGAGAGCATTCCGGAGAGCGCCGCCGCCCGCTACTCCCGGGTTTTCCACGGGCTGCTCGACCGCGGGATCGCCCTCGCTCCTTCGGCCTATGAGGTCGGATTCCTGTCCCTGGCGCACGAGTCGCGGCATCTCGAGCGGTTCGCGGACGCGCTGGACGCGGTGCTGGCGGACCCCGACGGGGAGGCCGGCCGGTGAAGTTGCGGCGCGACCCCGGCAGGGCGCTGCTGGTCAGCTTCCTCCTGGTCCTGGTGTTGTCGGTGGCCCAGGTCGGCTGGTGGATCCTCGATCAGACCCGGCTGGCCATCAACGAGCGCGACCGGCTGCTCGCGCTCTACGAGGCCGACGCCCGCGCCGTTTCCGCGGCGTTCGCGGACGATCCCGAGCGCCTCGGGGAACTCATGCCCCACCTGGAGATGGACGCGGAGCGCGGGGTCGCGACGGTGCGCGCACCGGCGCGCGACCGCGTCATTACGGCTGCCTCCTCCCGCATCAACCGCTACCGCTGGGAGGGCGGGTTCTTCCTCCTGGTGCTCGTGGGCGCGATGGTGGTCCTGACCCGAACCATCCGGCACGACGGCGAGCTTCGCCGGCGGCAGCAGAACTTCCTCGCCGCCGTCTCCCACGAGTTCAAGAGCCCGCTCGCCAGCCTGCGGCTTTCCGCGGAAACGCTCATGACGGACGACCAGCGCGGCGGGGTGCGGCGGCTGGGCGGCCGCATGCTGAAGGACTGCGAGCGGCTGCTGCGCATGGTGGAGAACCTGCTGGACGCCACCCGGCTCGAGGAGGGGCGGCTCGCGCCCCAGGCGGGCAAGGGCCCCCTGCGCCTTCTCGATGCGGTGGGCGCGGCCGTCCTCACCCACCGGGAGGAGGCGCGCCGCGGCGGAATCGCGATCCACGTGTCCGTGGCGCCGGACCTGCTCGTGGACGCCGACCGGATCAGCATGGAGGCGGTCCTCGGGAACCTGCTCGACAACGCGGTCAAGGCCTGTCTTTCCGGCGAGGGCGAGAACATCTGGGTCGAGGCCGGGCGCGCCGAATCGCGGGTGCGGATGACCGTGCGGGACGACGGCCGCGGGTTTCCGCCCGAGGACGCCTCGATGATCTTCGAGAAGTTCTACCGGGTCGGCGACGAACTCCAGCGCGCGACGCCGGGGGCGGGCCTCGGCCTCTACATCGCGCGGGGGCTCGCGGACCTGTCCGGCGCCACGATCAGCGCCTCGAGCCCCGGTCCGGGGAAGGGGGCGACCATCGCGGTCCTCTGGCCGGCCGCCCTGAAGACGGCATGAGCGCCGGAGCGGGCGGGGCCCGCATCCTCGTGGTCGACGACGAGATCCATCTCGCCGAGGGCCTGCGCGACGTGCTCGAGGGGGAGGGGTACCGGGTGGCGGTGGCGCACGACGGCGCCGAAGGTCTCGAAAAGGCGCTCGCCGAGTCCTTCGACCTGGTCCTGCTCGACATCATGATGCCGAAGATGAACGGGCTCGAAACCTGCGCCGCGCTGCGGCGCCGGGGATCCCGCGTTCCGGTCCTTTTCCTCACCGTCAAGGGCTCGCCGGAGGACCGCATCCGGGGGCTCGAGGCCGGGGGAGACGACTACCTCCCGAAGCCCTTTCGTCTCCGGGAACTGCTGCTGCGGGTTGCCGCCATCCTGCGGCGCACGCAGGGACCCGGGGAGCGGCAGGCGACCCTCGCTTTCGCGGGAAACGAGGTGGACTTCCTGAGCTATCAGGCCCGCGCCTGGGACGAACGGGAGCACGTCCTCACCCACAAGGAGGCGATGATCCTGAAGGTCTTCGCCGAGCGCCAGGGCGAGGTGGTGCCGCGGGAGGAGCTGCTGGACCGGGTCTGGGGTCACGAGGTGTACCCGTCCACCCGGACGATCGACAATTTCATCGTCCGGCTGCGAAGGCGGTTCGAGCGCAATCCGGAAGCACCCGAGCACTTCCACACCGTGCGCGGCGTGGGGTACCGCTTCACCCGGGAACCGGAGGCCCCGCATGGCTGAGACGCCGCTGCTCCTGCGGGCCATGCGCGGCGAAGCGGCGGATCGGCGCCCGCTGTGGATCATGCGCCAGGCGGGCCGCTATCTGCCCGAGTACCGGGAATTGCGGCAAACCTACTCCTTCCGGGAGCTGTCCCGCTCCCCCGAGCTCGCCGCCCGGGTGACGCTCCAGCCGCTGGCGCGCTATCCGTTCGACGCCGCGATCGTGTTCGCCGACATCATGAGCCCGCTGCCGGCGCTCGGGGTGGACTTCCACTTCGATCCCGGGCCGGTGGTGGCGCGCCCGGTGCGCGACCGCGGCGCGGTCGATGCCCTGCGCGATCCCGACCCGGAGGAGCTCGCTCCCGAGGTGATGGAAGCGATCCGGACGGTGCGGGCCGAACTGCCGTCCAGGGTTGCGGTCCTCGGTTTCTGCGGCGCCCCCTGGACCCTCGCCGCCTATCTCGTCCAGGGGCGCGGGGGGAAGGACTTCCCCGTCCTGCGGGCCTTCGCCGCCGCCGAGGAGAGCGAGCTGCAGCGTCTGCTCGGCAAGCTGACGGACGCGATGGCGGTGTACCTGATCCGCCAGGCGGAGGCCGGAGCCGACGCCGTGCAGGTGTTCGATTCCTGGGCGGGGCTGCTCTCGCTGTCCCGGTGGAACCGGCTCATCCGGCCCCACCTCGAGACCCTGCTCGAACGGGTCGGGCGCGCGGGGGTTCCCAGAATCCTCTTCGTGCAGAACGCGCCGCACCTCCTCGACGAGTACGCGCGCCTGCCGGCGGACGTGATCTCGGTGGACTGGCGGGTGGACCTCGCCGGGGCGCAGGCGCGCTATCCCGGCCGGGCGGTTCAGGGGAACCTGGATCCCGCGGTGCTGCTGGCGGGGCCGAAGACGGTGCGGAAAGCCGCGGAACGACTTCTCGGGAGGGTGGCGCCGTCGGGCCACATCGTGAATCTGGGTCACGGAATCCTCCCCGGGACGCCGCTCGAGAGCGTGGACGCGCTCGTGGAAGCGGTATGGGAGGAGAGGCCGCAATGAGCCATCGAACGAACGGCCGGCCGGCGCCGCTGGATCTCGCCGAAAAGGGCCTCCGGGACGGCGAGCCGATCCGGCTGGATCGCCGCCTGTTCATGAAGTTCACCGCGTTCGGCGGATGCGAGGCGGTGGAGCCGGTGGCGGAGGCGCTTGCCGCAGCGCGAGTCGAGGGGGCGCTCTACCTCGACGCGAACGATCCGTCCGGCATCGGGGTCATGGCCATTGCCGAGGATCCGGAATGGTTCGTCACCTCGCAGCGCAGCCTTTTCCGGCAGCCTCCGTTCGCGGACCTGGCCCGGAAGGAGGCGTTCGACATGCTGGGCCGCACCTACTCGATCGGCTACGAGAGCGATCTCGAGGAGACCCTCCTGCGGCTGCCCCGCCGCAAGATCCTCGATCCGCAAAACGCCTGGGCGCTCTGGTATCCGCTGCGCCGCGCTGCCGGTTTCTATCGGCTGCCCCAGGAGCGGCAGCGCAAGATCCTCGGCGAGCACGGCGCCATCGGCCGGCGCTACGGCGCGGCCGGGCTGGCGACCGACATCCGGCTGGCCGCCTTCGGCCTCGACCGGAACGACAACGACTTCGTCATCGGCCTGCTGGGCAGGGCGCTGCACCCCCTGTCGGCGGTGGTGGAAACGATGCGCGGCACCGAACAGACCGCCGAGTTCGTGACCAGTCTGGGGCCCTTCTTCGTCGGGAGGGCCGTCTGGCAGAGCGCCTGACATGCGAACCGCCTCCGTGACGAGGAGCGCCGGTCTTCAGACCGGCATCGCGGCCGCAGGCCGCGAAACTCCCCACGCGATGCGCGCTGATCGCGGGGACCTGAAACGAAGACGACGAAGCGGAGTACGCGCGCACAGTTGTCGCTGCGCCATTGCGTTTGGCGAGGGTGCCATGCGGCGACGTGACGTTGGGAGTTTCGCCCGCTGCGCGGGCGATGCCGGTCTGGAGACCGGCGCTCCTGGCGCTCCTGGGCGTTCGCCCCGGTTCCGCCGCAGACTGCTGACCCCGTGATCCCTCCCGAGCTCTTCGACGACGAGGCCCGCAGCTACGACGCCGTCCTGGTCGTTTCGTTCGGCGGCCCGGAGGGACCGGACGACGTCATGCCGTTCCTCGACAACGTCCTCCGCGGGCTGCCGATCTCGCCCGCCGGCAAGGCCCGCATCGCGGAGCGTTACTACCGGTTCGGCGGGGTGAGCCCCATCGCGGAGTACACCCGCGAGTTCGTGCGGGCGCTCGAGGCGGCGCTCGCCGAGCGCGGTCCGCGACTCCCGGTCTACCTGGGCAACCGGAACTGGCATCCGATGCTGCCGGACACCATGGCGCGGATGGCGCGGGACGGGATCCGGACGGCGCTCGTCCACGTGACCAGCACCTTCAGCTCCTACAGCGGCTGCCGCCGCTACCGGGAGGACCTCTTCGCCGCCTCGAACGGGCTTCCGGAGGCCCCGCGCCTGGACCGGATGCGCTACGGCTACAACCATCCGGGGTTCATCGCCGCGATGGCGGACCGCCTGCGCGAGGCGTTCGCCCGCTTCTCGGCGGCGGACCCCGCGCCGGCCCTGGTGTTCACCGCGCACAGCCTGCCGCTCTCCATGGCGAGGGGCTGCGACTACGAGGCCGAACTTCGGGAGTCCTGCGGGCTGGTAGCCGGCGCCGCCGGGGCGCCGGACTGGAGTCTGGCGTACCAGAGCCAGAACGCCTCCTACGGGGAACCGTGGCTCGGGCCCGACGTGGACGAGGCGCTGCGGGCGGCGCGCGGGGCCGGTCATTCAGGAGTGGTGGTGGCCCCCATCGGGTTCGTCTGCGACCACCTGGAGGTCGTTCTGGATCTCGACGTGGAGGCGGCGGAAACGGCCCGCGATCTCGGAATCCGGATGGTGCGGGCCGGCACCGTGGGCACGCACCCGGCCTACGTGGAGATGGTGCGGGAGTTGGTCGTCGAACGGATGACGGCAGATCCCGAGCGCCGCGCGCTGGGCGGTCGCGGGCCGCGCCCGGACATCTGTCCGGCGGACTGTTGCCTCTCGGGGCGGCGCGGCGACCCCCGGCCCGCGCTCTGCGGCGCCGATTCGGCGTGAGTGCGGGCCGCCGTCCGGACGTCGTCGTCCTCGGCGCCGGCCTTTCCGGCCTCACCGCGGCCCTGATGCTTCAGGAAGCGGGCCTCGATGTGCAGGTCGTTGAAGCCCGAGGGCGCGTCGGCGGGCGCATCCGTTCGGTCCCCACCGCCGCCGGAACTCTGGAATCGGGAGGGGCGACGATCGGCGCCGGGTACCGGCGCGTCATCACCGCGGCGGAGCGCCACGGAGTCGGGCTGGTGGACGCCACGCCGCTGCTCCGGTTCTTCCGGGAGCAGGAGCTGGTGCTCGACGGCGGTCTGGTCGGGCGGACGGAGTGGCCGGACCATCCGGCCAATCCCTTCCCGGAGCGCGACCGGGACCTCATGCCCTGGAACTTCGCCCGCGTCCTGACCGAGCGGGAGAACCCGCTGGACACGCCGGAGGACTGGCTCGACCCGTCGTATGCCCGGCGCGACGTCCCGCTCCGTGACTGGATGAAGGGCCTCGGGCTCAGCGAGGCGGCGATCCGGGTCGGATACGACCTGAACCCCGCCTTCGGGCGGGACGCCGCCGACGTCTCGGCGCTTCTCGTCTTCTTTCGGGCCGCGTTCTCGGCCAGCCAGCGGCGGGCCGCGCCGGAGGGCGTGGTCGGCTTCAACCTGGAGGGCGGCGCCACGCGGCTTCCCGAACGGATGGCGGCGGGTCTCGGCCGCGGGGTGCATTTCGACCGGGAGGTCCGGCGCATCGAGGACGACGGGCGAGGAGTCACCGTCCGCTGCGCCGGCGGGAGCGTCTATCGGACGCGGCGGGTGGTCTGCTCGCTCCCATTTCCGGTCCTGCGGCAGGTCGCGCTGGACCCGCCGCTCAGCGGGCTCCAGGGCGAAGCCGTGCGCGAACTGCCGTCACAGCCGGTGACCCAGCTCCATTTCGGGGTCCGGTCGCCGTTTTGGGAAGCGGACGGCCTGGCCCCGAGCCTCTACACGGACGGCCCCGCCGGGATGTTCGCCGCCGCGCGGCCGGACAGCGCCTCCATCGAAGTCACTGGATTCACCGCCTGGGTCATGGGAGACCAGGCGCGCCGTCTCGATGCGCTCCCGGCCGCCGAGGCGGCGGCGCTCGTGACTCGGGAGATCGAATCGGTGCGTCCCGCCGCGCGCAACCAGCTGGAGTTCATCGGCCTCAAGAGCTGGGGCGCCGATCCCTTTGCCGGCGGAGCCTGGGCAACCTTCCGGCCGGGGCAGGTGACCCGGTTCGCCGCGGCGATGCGCGTCGCGCACGGACGGGTCCACTTCTGCGGCGAGCACCTTGCGACAGCGAGCCGCGGCATGGAGGGGGCGATGGAGTCCGGCGAGCGCGCGGCGCGGGAGGTCTTGGAGTGCGGTTAGGAGCGCCGGTGTTCACACCGGCATCGCGGCCAACGGCCGCGAAACTCCCGGCGCCATCGCGCCCCATCGCGGGAACCCCGATCGAAGACCGCGAAGCGGGGTACGCGCGCGCACTCGTCGCCGTGCCATTCCCTTTGGCGAGGGTGCCGTGCGGCGAAAGGAAGCCCGGGAGTTTCGCCCGCTGCGCGGGCGATGCCGGTCGGAGACCGGCGCTCCTGGCGCTCCCAGCCGCCTCGTCATCCGGCGGGCCGAGTTTTCGTGGCAACGGGGCCCCGTGAGTTTCGCGACGGGCTGCTAACCTGCCGCCCCCTCGGGAAAGACTGCCAATGCAACAACACACGCGGGTGAGACGCTCCGGCGTCCCGCTGCTCGCCGCTGCCGGCCTGTTCCTCGGGCTGAGCGTTCCGGGACATCCGTCGCCGGCTGGGAACCAGCCGTTCGAGGATGACACCCTGGAATGGCTCGACAACTACGAGCAGGCGCTGGCGCTGGCGAAGGAGACGGGACGGCCGCTGCTGGTCGAATTCCGCTGCGCCCCCTGAATCACCGGCCGACGATTCGACGCACAGGTGGTGCTGTCGCCGCGAGATTCCGAGAGGGGACGTCTGCTCGAACGCTTCGTCCGCGCCCGCATCACGCGAATGAACCGGATCGACGTCGGCCTCTTCGACTTCGACTGGCACCACTCGATCTACTTCTTCATCGTCAGTCCGGACGAGCAGATCTATCTGCGCTACGGCGGGCGCGACGCGGTCTCGGCGGACTCGTATCTGGATCTCGACAGCTTCGCGCTCGCGCTCCGGGCGGGCCTCGAGGAGCACGAGCGATGGCTCGCGGGTGAGTTGCCCGCGCGTCCGCGTCCGCCGCCTTTCTTCGCGAGAGAGCTGGAGCGCCTGCGCGTGCAGGAACTGGAGCGGGGCCGTTGCGTCGAATGCCACATGATCGGGGACTACCGGGCCGCCGCGCGGGAGCGGGACGGAACCCTGGACAAGCGGCGCGAGATGTTCCGCTCGCCCGACATTCGGGACCTCGGCATCCACCTCGACGTGCCGCAGGGCCTCGTGGTCGAGCGCGCCGAGGGAGCGGCCCTGGCCGCCGGACTGCTTCCCGGCGACGCCATCGTGAACTTCGGCGGAAGCCGGGTGCTGACGTTCGGGGACCTGCTCTACGCCTACGACGGCCTGGATCGGAACGCCGCGCGCCTCCCCCTGACCGTCGAGCGGGCAGGGGCCGGGCCGGTGGACCTCGTGATCGAACTGCCGCCGCAGTGGTGGGTTTCGGACATCGCCTACCGCTACTGGTCGATCGATCCCCAGACCCATCTGACCATCGCGCCGCTCACCGACGCGAGGAAGCGCGACCTGGGCTTCGATCCCGAAGGCTTCGCCTGCGAGGTCACCCGCGTCAACCCCCGCGCCGACGTGCTCAAGCTCCACGACCTCCGGCCCGGCGACGTCATCTACTCCGTGGACGGGGTGGAGGCGGACCCGCCGGTCTTCGATTGTCTCGTCTACCTGCGGCTCAACGTCTCCGCCGGGGAGGAGGTGGACCTCGGGGTGCTCCGCGACGGCGTCCGCACGGAGGTGACCGCCCGGACCCACCGCCAGCGGTTTCGCAAGCTCGGAACCCCCTGAATCGTCAGGCGTCCGCCAGCAGGGCGCCGCGGATCTCCCGGATGTCCTTCGGGCGGGTCCGGCAGCAGCCCCCGATGAGGTCGGCCCCGAGCCGCCGCCAATCGAGGGCCAACTCCGGCAGATCCGCCGTCTCCGCCGGCGTCTCCCAGACCTTCCGGACCGGGTCCCAGCGGCCGTCGCCGTTCGGGTAGGCGACGGCGGGCTTGGCCGTGGCCGCCCGGAACTTCGGGATCAGCGCGGCGAGGTGTTTCGGCGGCGTGCAGTTGGCGCCGACCCAGCGGACCCGGGCGCAGTCGGCGAGGTCCGCCGCGACCTCCTCGACGGGTGTGCCGTCGGAGAGGTGGCCGGCGTCGCGGCAGGTGAAGGAGACCCACGCCGGTGGGGGATCGTCGAGCCGGTCGAGGAGGTGCCGCAGCACGCGCCCCTCGCGCGCGGAGGGAATCGTCTCGATCGCGAGCAGATCGGCGCCCGAGCGCGCGAGGAGGTCGAGCCGTCGCCAGTGGAAGGCGGCGAGCGCGGCGTCGTCGGCCCGGTAGTCGCCGGTGTATTCGGAGCCGTCGGCCAGGAACGCGCCGTAGGGCCCCACGCTCGCTGCGACCAGCGGCCGGCGCCGCCCCTCCCGGTTCGCGGGATCGCGCCAGAAGCGGTTCCGTTCCTCGGCCGCGAGTTCCACCGCGAAGCGGAACAGGCGCTCCGATTCCTTGTCCGAGAGCCCGTAGCGCGCGAGGCCGGGGAAGCTCGCCTGGTAGGTGGCGGAGATGATGCAGTCGGCGCCCGCCGTGAGAAAGCGGGCGTGGACGGCGCGGACCGCCTCGGGCGTCTCGATGAGCACCTTGGCCGACCAGAGGGGGTGGTTGAGGTCGAAGCCGTCGGCCTCGAGTTCGGTGGCGAAGCCGCCGTCGAGGATGAGGGGGTGTGGGTCGCTGTCTTCGGACGGGCGCGCTTCGGGCGCGTCGGCGTGGTGCGGGTCCGCAGGCCTGCGGCCAGCGGGTGCCGGCCGGAGGCCGGCGTTCCAAGCCGTCGCGCCGTCCGGTTCGTTGGCGAGGGCGCCATCGAGGATGAGGGCTTCCGGAGAACCGCCGTCCTTGGAGGGCAGCGCTTCACGGGCGGTCAGCATCGTGCATGTCGCGGCCGTTGGCCGCGATGCCAGTCTAAAGACTGGCGTTCCTTGCGCTGCTGCTACCCCCCGAAGATGTCGCGGAAGTAGCGGACCCAGTTGCCGCCGAGGATTCTCGCGATGTCCACCTCGGAGACGCCGCGCCGGTCGAGCGCGTGGGCAACGTTCCGGAACCGCTCGGGTTCATCGAGGCCCTCGATGAAGGGAGGCCAGCGGACGCGGTAGCTCGGCTTGAAGTTCCTCAGGCGGGGCTCATACCAGTTCTCGCGGGTGGCCCAGGACCGCAGCCCGCGGATCGCGTGGTCGGTGGAAACCCCCACGTGCTCGATCCCGCCCACGTTCACGGCGTGCAGGATGTGGTTCACGTAGTCCTCGAGCGAGGTGTCCGGGTCCGGCCCCACGAAATAGCCGAGGCTCGCGATCCCGGTGACCCCGCCCTTGTCGGACATGGCGCGGATCTGCTCGTCGGTCTTGGCGCGCGGATGGTCGTTGTAGATCGCCTCGCAGAATGTGTGGGTGAACGCGGCGGGACGCTGCGATACCTCGATCCCGTCCATGGAGGTCTGCCGGCCGCAGTGGGAGAGGTCCACGATGATCCCCAACTCGTTCATCCGGGCGACCACCGCGACCCCGAAGTCGGAGAGTCCCCCGTCCACCCGCTCGGTGCAGCCGCTCCCGAGCCGGTTCTGGGAGTTGTAGGTGAGCTGGATGCAGCGGGTCCCGAGGTCGTAGAGCGGGTCCAGGTTCGCGAGCGCCCCCTCGAGCATGGTGGCGTTCTGGAAACCGAACACCACCGCCATCTTCCCGTCGGCCTTCGCCTGCTCGATGTGGGCGGCCCTCGTGGCGTGCACCAGCTTGTCGGGGTTCTCGCGGATGCGGCGGCGCCACTCGGCGAGCGCCCGCGCCGCGACCTGGAAGTTGGTGCTCGGGAGGGTGGTCTGGATGCCGGTGTAACCCGAACGCGTGATCGCGTCGTACTCGACCTCGTCCCACTCGTAGCCGACGGCGAGCGAGTCGATGATCACCGAGCTGTCGTAGAGGTCGTCGATCGCCGGGTTGCGGGGGGGCTGCTGCGCCAGGGAACGGCTGGCGGCAAGCGAGGCGCCCAGCAGGCCGAGGAAGGTGCGTCGTTCCATGCTCAGGCGTGCCCCACCTCGGCGGCGCGGGCGCTGGCGGCTTCCACGGCGCTCGCGGCGTCGGGGAAGAAATGGATGCCCTCCTCCGGCTTGAAGTCGGTGGCGTGCATGACCTCCGCCACCTCCGGCTGGATGCCCCAGAAGTAGCAGGCGGTCCCGCTCCGTCCCAGGGCGCGGGCCAGGTCCTTCAGCAGCAGGCAGGCGGTCGGGTCGATGAAGTAGACGTTGCGCATCCCGAACACGCAGGCCGGCCGTTCGTCGGCGGCCCGCGCGAGCAGGTCCGAGAGGCTGCTCACCGTGCCGTAGAAGAGCGCTCCCCGGAAGGTGAACATCTGGACCCCGTCCGGCATCTCGAACGGGAGCGGCCTCGGCGGCACCAGCTCGTCGGAATCGAAGAGCGCCGCGTCGCCGCGCCGCACCTCGAAGATCCCGGAGACGCGCTGGATGAAGATGACCGACGCGAGCGCGAGCCCGACCGGCAGCACGAACCGGAGGTCCCAGAACAGCGTGGTGCCGAGCGTGCCCAGCAGGATGATCCGGTCGCCGATGGGAGCCCTCCAGATCACCTTCATCCGGTGCACCTCGACCATCCGCCCGGCGACCACCAGCAGCACCGCCGCCAGCGAGGTGAGCGGGATGTACTCGAGCGCCCAGGAGAAGAACAGGACGAAGAGCGCCACGAAGATGGCGTGGAAGAGACCGGCCAGCGGGGAGCGCGCCCCGGAGGCGAGGCAGGTCGCGGTCCGCGCCACGCAGCCGCCCACCGGGAAGCCTCCCCAGATGGCGGTCGCGATGTTGCCGAGACCGAGGGCGGTGAACTCCTGGTTGGGAAGGCTCGGCACGCCGCGGGAACGGCTCGCCATCTGGGCGGAGAGCAGGGACTCCGCGCTCGAGAGGAACGCGATGGCCACCGCGTAGGGCAGCAGCGGCACCCAGTTCTCGAGCGAGGGGATCAGGGGCAGCGGCAGCCGGTTGGGCAGTTCGCCGAAGGTGCTGCCGATGGTCGCGACGTCGAGCCGCAGCGCGAAGGTGGCGAGGGCGCCGACCAGGAGTCCCATCACGTAGGCCGGGAGCCTGGGCAGGAACCGCTTCGTCAGGAGCACCGCCGCCAGCGAGGCGGCGCCCACCAGGAAGGTGGTCATCTCGAAGTTGCCGACCCGGCTGAGGACGCCCTCCATGATGAACAGGAAGGAGTGCGAGTGTTCGGCGCCGCTGTGGTCGTGCGTATGCACCGAACTCGCGAGCCCGAAGAAGGGCACGATCTGTCCGGTGAAGATGATCACGCCCATCCCGGTCACGAACCCGGTGATGACCGCCTGCGGCATGGCCTCGATCAGGATCCCCACCCGGGAAATGGCCATTCCCACCAGGAAGACGCCGGCCATCAGGGTCGCGGCGAGGAGCCCCTCGTAGCCGAACAGTTCGATGACCACCACCGCGATCAGGATGCAGGCCTCGGTCGGCCCCCCGATCTGGAAGCGGCTCGCGGTGAAGAGCGCGATGACCGCGCCGCCGATAATGATGCCGACGAGGCCCTTGTCGGGACTGGCTCCGGCGGCGATCGCGACGACCAGACCCAGCGGGAGCGCCACCACCGAGACCGTCAGTCCCGCCGAGAGGTCGGTGGTCAGGTCGGACACCGAGTAGCCCTCGGGCAGGACCCGCCGGTACTGCGACCGGAATGCGGCAAGCAATCGGGTCATGGGGTTCCTCCCTGGAATGACACCACGAGGCGGAGTGTACGTCCGCGCCTCGGGGCCGCGAAGCGTTATCGCAGTAACGTGACACCCTGTTACGCCGGTGTCCGGCCGGGCTTGCGGAACGATTCCCGCCGCCGTCCGTTCGGACAGGCGAAACCGGCCGTCCCGCCGGCTTCCGCGCCTTCCCGTTTCCCTGCCCGAGGTGACCCCCATGCGCATTCCCGCTTCGATCCTGTTCGCTCTCTGCGGCGCGTTGTTCGCCGGTTCCGCCGGCGCCGAGACCCGGTTGCTGCGGTTCCCTGACGTCCACGGGGACCGCGTCGTCTTCACCTACGCCGGGGACCTGTGGTGGGCTTCGGCAGCCGGCGGCACCGCGGTGCGGCTCACTTCCCATCCCGGGCGGGAGCTCTTCGCGCGGTTCTCTCCGGACGGAAGCCAGATCGCCTTCACCGGCCAGTACGACGGCGATGAGCAGGTCTACGTCATGCCGTCGGGCGGCGGCGTCCCGAAGCAGTTGACCTTCTACCCGGCCACCGGGCCGCTCCCCACCCGCTGGGGCTACGACAACATCGTCTATGACTGGTCGCCCGACGGCGAGCGGATCCTCTTCCGCTCGCTCCGCGATGGGAACGGGGTGGCCGAGGGCCGGCTCCACGAAGTCGCGCGGGGCGGCGGGCTCGCCACCGCGCTCCCGATGCCGCGCGCCGGGGTCGGGGCCTGGTCCCCGGACGGCGGCAGCGTCGTCTATTCGCCGCTCTTCCGGGACTTCCGCGCCTGGAAGCGCTACGCGGGCGGCTGGGCGCAGGACCTCTACGTCTTCGAGCTGGAGAGCCGCGAACTCACCCAGATCACCGACGACCCGCGGTCCGACCGCGATCCGATGTGGATCGGCTCCCGGATCTTCTTCACCTCGGACCGCTCGGGCACGAACAACCTCTATTCCTACGACACCGCGAGCGGGGAGACGCAGACCTGGACCGACTCGGACACCTGGGACCTCCGCTGGCCGGGCGCCGACGCGGACGGGCGCATCGTCTTCGAGCAGGCGGGCACGCTGCATCTCCTGGACACGAACGGCGACGGCACAACCGTTCCCATCGAGATCACGGTTCCCACCGACGGCCTCCACAGCCGTCCCTCCCGCGTTTCCGCGGCCGGGAACATCGAGCACTTCGACATCTCGCCGACCGGGAAGCGGGTGGTCTTCGCGGCGCGGGGCGAACTCTTCTCGGCCCCGGTGGAGAAAGGGGCGACGCGCACCCTGGTGGCGACCGCCGGCGCCCACGAGAAGTGGCCCGCCTGGTCCCCGGACGGCGCCCGGATCGCCTACATCTCCGACGCGAGCGGGGAAGAGGAGATCTACGTCGTGTCCCAGTCGGGAGGCGAGGCGGAGCAGCTCACCGAGCGCGGTCAGGCGATGCGCTACCACCCGGTCTGGTCTCCGGACGGCGACCGGATCGCCTTCAGCGACAAGGAGGGCCGCGTCTTCGTGCTCACCGTCGCGGACAAGACGCTCGTCGAGGCCGCGAACGAACGCCACGGCCAGGTGAACGACTACGTCTGGTCACCCCGCGGCGGGCACCTGGCGATGAGCCTGAACGACCCCGGCGGGTTCTCGTCCATCTACGTCTGGTCGGCGGGCGACGGCGAGCTCCGCCGGGTGACGGGGCCCTACTTCAACGAGTTCTCGCCGGCTTGGGGCGCCCAGGGGAACTACCTGTTCTACATCAGCGACCGGATGTTCCAGCCGCAGATCGCGGACTTCGAGTGGAACTACGCGCTCGACCGGGAGAGCGGGATCTACGCGGTGGCCCTGCGGCCCGACGTTCCCCACCTCTTCCCGCCGGAGAGCGACGAGGAGCCGGCGCCGGCGGAGGAGGACGGTGCTGAAGGTGAAGGCGGAGACGCGGAGGATTCCGGGGATGCGGAGGCCCCGATCGAGATCGCCTTCGACGGCCTGCAGGACCGGGTCATGCGCGTGCCGGTGGACGAGGACAACTACCAGGGGCTCGCCGCCGTGGACGGGTTCCTGCTGTATGCGAAGACCTCCGCCTTCTTCTACGGGCGGAGCGCCCCGAGCCCGCCGGAACTGAGGGTCTTCGACCTGAAGGAGCGGAAGGCGGGGACCCTCGCCACCGGGATCTCGGGCTACGCAGTCAGCGGCGACGGGAAGACGGTCGCGGTCCGGGAAGGCAGCGCGTTCAACCGCTACAACATCGGGACCGCCACCGGCTCATCGAAGAAGACGGTCTCCACCGCCGGGCTCGAGGCGGACCGGGACCCGAAGGCCGAGTGGGCCCAGATCTTCGACGAGGTGTGGCGGCGCTTCCGCGACTTCTTCTATGTCCAGAACCTGCACGGCCACGACTGGGACGACCTCCGCGCCCGCTACCGGACGCTCCTGCCCTACGTCGAGCACCGGTCCGACCTGAACTACGTGATCAACGAGATGATCGCCGAGCTCCAGGTCTCGCACGCCTACATCCAGGGCGGCGACATGGAGATCCCGGACCGGCCCGGCGCCGGCTTTCCCGGGGCGCGCTTCGCCTGGGACGCGGACGCCGGGCGCTACCGGATCGCGCGGATCTTCGAGGGCCACAACGAGGAGGCGCGCTACCGCTCGCCCCTCCGCGAGGTCGGGGTGAACGTCTCCGAGGGGGACTACCTGCTCGCGATCGACGGGGTGGAGCTCCGCGGGGACGAGAGCCCCTACCGGCAGCTCCTCCACAAGGCCGGCCGGCCGATCGAGTTCACGGTGAACGGGGAGCCGACGTTCGAGGGGGCCCGGAAGGTCACCTTCCAGCCCGTCGCCGACGAGGATCCGTTGATCTACCTGAACGACATCGAGGCGAACCGCCGGCGCGTCGAAGCGGCCACGGAGGGCCGGATCGGCTACATCCACATCCCCGACATGGGCGCGAACGGCATCCGCGAGTTCATCAAGTGGTACTACAGCCAGGTCCGCCGCGAGGGGATGATCGTGGACGTGCGCCGGAACGGCGGCGGGAACATCTCCCAGATGCTCATCGAGCGCTTCCGCCGGGAGATCCTGTCGCTCGGCTACTCGCGGACGAACGAGGCGGCGAGCACGTATCCGGGCGTAGTGCCCCCGCCCCACCTCGTGTGCCTGCTCGACGAGAACTCGGGCTCGGACGGCGACATCTTCCCCGCCATGTTCAAGAAGGCCGGCCTCGGCCCCCTGATCGGCAAGCGGAGCTGGGGAGGCGTCATCGGGATCACGAACCGCGGCACGCTGATGGACGGCGGCGGGGTGAACGTCCCCGAGTTCGGCTTCGCCTCCGCCGAGGGCGAGTGGGTCATCGAGGGCTACGGCGTGGACCCCGACATCGAGGTCGAGAACGACCCGAAGTCGGTCATCGAGGGGGGCGACCCCCAGCTCGAGCGCGCCATCGCCGAGATCATGGCGGCGGTCGAGGCGGACCCCCGCCCCCTGCCGCCGCGCCCGGCCGACCCCATCCGTACGCGGTAGGGGGCGGCGTACGGAAAGGAGCGCCGGTCTTCAGACCGGCATCGCCTGCGCAGCGGGCGAAACTCCAGGGCTTCATTTCGCCGCATGGCACCCTCGCCAAGAGGGAATGGCGCGGCGACAACTGCGCGCGCTGACTCCGCTTCGCCGTCCTTGTTTCGGGTCCCCGCGACGGGGCGCAACGGCGCCGGGAGTTTCGCGGCCGTTGGCCGCGATGCCGGTGTGAACACCGGCGCTCCTCGCCGAATCCGCGAGGACACGGGCATGGCCGTTTCTCCCGGTGGGGGCCTTCAGACCGGCACCGTCACAATCCCCACCCCCATGCCAGACATCGCCCCGGCCAAGGCCCAGATCCCCTTCGAAGACCTCACCCGAATCGACATCCGGGTCGGAACCATCCTGGAGGTCTCCGACATCCCGAACTCGCGAAAGCTGGTCCGGCTGTGGGTCGATCTGGGCTTCGCGGTCCGTACGGTCGTCGTCGGGATGAAGCAGGAGCGGGACGATCCCAGGGAGATCGAGGGGTTGCAGGCCCTCTTCGTCGTCAACCTGCCGCCGCGGCGAATGGCGGGCGTCCTCTCGGAAGCGATGCTGTTCGACCTCGGATACTCCGACGGGATCCCTCCGGCGCTGGCCGTTCCGGAACGCCCCGTTCCCAACGGAACGCGAGCCGGTTGAGGTGCTGCCGGAGGTGAAGTTCATCCCCCGGGGCCCCGGTAGCTCGCCGTACACTCGCCGCCTCTCCCGATGACCGTGCAAACCCCGACCGGCCAGGTCGCCCTCGTCACCGGAGGGACCCGCGGCATCGGCCGCGCGGTCGCCGCCTTCCTGCTGGACGCGGGGATCCAGGTGGTGCTGACCGGGACGAACCGCCGGGCGGCGGAAGAAGTCGCCGCCCAACTCGCCGCGGAGTCGCCTACGGGCGCCCGGGCGCACGGCGCGGCGTGCGACGTCACCGACGACGCGAGCGTCGCCGAACTCGCCGCCTTCGTGCGCGACCGCTGCGGCCGCCTCGACGTCCTGGTGAACAACGCCGGGCTCGGGATCTACCACCCGACCCCCGAACTCTCACTGGAGGACTTCCGGCAGGTCGTGGAGACGAACCTGACCGGCGTCTTCCGGGTGACCAAGGCCCTGCTGCCGCTCCTCCTCGAAGCGGCGGCGACCGCGGACAACGAGACGTCCTCCGGCGCGACCGTCATCAACATCGGGAGCCTCGCGGGCCGCCACCCCTTCAAGGGCGGCGCCGCCTACAACGCCTCCAAGTTCGGGCTCGTGGGCCTCAGCGAGGCGATGATGCTGGACCTCCGGGAAGCCGGCGTCCGGGTCGCGACCGTCATGCCCGGCAGCACGGCGAGCGGTTTCGCGGGGCGTTCCGCGGAGGACGGCACGGAGTGGAAGCTCTCCCCGGAGGACGTGGCGGAGGCGGTGCTGGCGATCGTGCTGCAGCGGAGCCAGGCGCTCGCCAGCCGGATCGAGCTGCGCCCGAGCCGCCCGCCGGTGAAGCGGCCGGCAGACTGGCGCCTCCGCCAGAAGCGCTGAGCCGGGGCCCGGGGAGTGATCTACGAGGCGCTCCTTGCCGCCGGCCTGCTGATCGTCTCCAGCAAGCTGCTGGAAGGGGTCCTGCGGCGCTTCCGGCTGAACGCCATCGTCGCCTACACCGCGGCGGGAATCGTGCTCGGGCCGGTCACCGGCATCGTGGACCCGTCCGGTGAGGTCCACGTGCTGCTCGGCGTGGGCATCTTCCTGTTCTTCTTCCTGATCGGGCTGGACGAACTCGACATCTCGGGCTTTCTGGCGGCCCTCCGCAGCCGGTGTTCGCTTGCCGCCGTCGTATCCGTGGTGGTCTCCCTGCTGGCGGCGCTGGTGGTCACCTTCAACATCGGCTTCGACTTCGGACTGGGCCTCGGGTTCGCGGGCTCGCTCGCGGTCGCCGGCGTCCTGTCGCTCACCAGCCTGGGCGTCCTCGCCAAGGTGCTGATCGACGAGGGGAAGCTGCGGACCCCCATCGGCATCGAGATGTTCACCATGGCGCTCATCGCCGAACTGCTGGTGTTGCTGGTGGTGGGTTTCTCGGTGGGCGAACACGCCGCCCATCCGACGCCCGCCGGCATCCTCACCCTGGCGGGCCAGATCGCCGCCTTCGTGGTGGTGACCTGGCTGCTCGCGAGCCGGGTCCTGCCGCCGCTGATCGGGCTGTTCCGGCGGCTGCTCCGCGTTCCCCAGCTCTCCTTCGGGGTCATCCTGGGCATCCTCTTCCTGGTCGTGGTCGGCGCCGAGGAAATCGGCCTCCACGGCTCCCTCGGCGCCCTGCTGTTCGGCGCGGCCGTGTCCCGGCTGCCGCACCAGGTGCGGCGGGAACTCGTTCCCGGCATGCGCGGCGCGGCGGACGGCTTGTTCGTCCCGCTGTTCTTCAGTTCCGCGGGGCTCTATCTGAGCACGTCGTTCACCGCGCTGCCCGGGTTGACCATCGCGGCGCTGGTCGTCATTCCCGCGGTGGGCAAGTTCGCCGGCGCCGCCATCGGGGCGGCCGTCGCCCGCATCCGCCGGCCCCTGGTGGCCGGCGCCGGGCTGATGGCGAAGGGGGTCGCCGAGATCGCGCTCCTGCTCGTGCTGCGGGAGAACGGCCTGATCGGGACGGACGTGTTCTCGCTGCTCGTGCTCATCATGCTCGGTTACATCCTGCTGATGCCTCCGATCATCGGGAACGCCGTGAAGCGCGCCGAGAGCGCGGAACCCCTGAAGGCGGACGCTTCGCTACCGCCCTCGCTCCTGCGCTTCGCCCTCGACGACGTCACCGTCGGGGACGTCATCGACCCGGCGCGCTCCCACCCCGGCCCGTCGGTTTCGGTGCGTGACTTCGTCGAGGACTGGGTCGTCCCGCACCAGCAGGACTACGTGGTGGCGGCCGGCGGCGAACTCTCGGGAATCGTCTCCGTGGGAATGCTGCGGTATCTGCCGAAGCAATCCTGGGCCGGCACTCCCCTGAGCAACGTGACCCGCGTCAACACGCCGAACACATGGTCCGACGAGCCGGTGGAAGACGCGCTGCAGCAGATGACGGAGGCTTCGCTGACCGTGCTTCCGGTGCTGGACCGGGAAACGAAACGCTTCCTGGGCGCGATCACCAGCCAGGAGGTCGTGGAACTCATCACCTCCGAAGCCCGGGGCGAGGAGTAACGGCCGGTCCGGGCCGGTCCGGGTTCAGGCGCCCGCCACGAACTCCCCGAGCAGGCCGTTGAACCGGTCCGGGTACTCCCAGAACATCATGTGGCCGCCGAAGACCTCGACCCGGGAACGCGGACAGTGTTTCGCGAGGAACGCCCGGGCGGTCTCCGACCAGTGTTCGGCGACCACGAACAGGGACGGGACCTCCGCGTCCACCTGCTTCGCCTCCTCGAGGTAGTCGCCGAACGAGGCGTCGGCGAGAAGGTGGGCCGCGATGAGCGGCGGGGTGGAAAGCGACTGCTCGACGATCCACTTCGTGACCTCCGGGGACATCTTTCCCTCGATCATCACGTTGTCGGCGTACCAGGTGATGACGCCGCGCTGGCCGGCGGGCGTCTGGATCGCCTGGAAGAACCCGCGGAGTTCCGGGATCGATCCCTCGACCCAGTCGCCCGGGTCTTCGCTCATCCCGAGGGGCGGCATGTCGATCGCGACAAGCCCGCGAACGCCACCCGTGCCCTGGCTGCGGACGTAGTGCCAGGCAGTCATGGAGCCGGTGGACCAGCCCACCAGGATGGGGTTTTCGACCTTCACGTGCTCGAGGAGCTTCGCCAGGTCGGCGGCCTGGGTCGCGTAGTTGTTGCCGTCCGTGGTCACCGTCGAGCGCCCGTGGCTGCGCGGGTCGAACGAGATCACCCGATGCGAGCCGGAAAACGCGGCGAACTGGTGGTCGAAGACCCTGGTCGTGAAGGTCCAACCCGGAATCAGAACCAACGGGACGCCTTCGCCCTCGTCCTCGTAGTAGATGTCGACGCCGGGGGCGACCTCGAGATAGGAGCCGATGCGCTCGTTGGTCATGGTGACCTCCTCAGCCGTTTCGATAGGTCGAGCTGTAGCCGTTGATGGCGGGTACCCCGCCGAGATGGGCGTAGAGGATGCGGGAGCCGGCGGGGAAGGTGCCCTTCCGCACGAGATCGATGAGTCCCTGGATGGATTTCCCCTCGTAGACCGGGTCCGTCAGCATCCCTTCGAGGCGGGCCACGAGCCGGATGGCCGCGTTCGTCCCGTCCGACGGCACCCCGTAGGCGGGATGGGCATAGCCGTCCATCAGGACGAGGTCGTCGTCGGTGATGCTGCGCCCCAGTTCCACGAGATCCGCCGTGTTCCGGGCGATGTCCATCACCTGGGCGCGGGTCTGGTCGAGGGTCGCGGAGGCGTCGATGCCGATCACCCGGCCGGCGCGGCCGTCCTTCGCGAAGCCGACCAGCATTCCCGCATGAGTGGAGCCGGTCACGGTACAGACGATGATGGTGTCGAACCGGAAACCGAGTTCCGCTTCCTGCGCGCGGACCTCCTCGGCGAAACCGACGAAGCCGAGTCCGCCGTACTTGTGGACGGAGGCGCCGGCGGGGATGGGGTAGGGCTTGCCGCCCTGCGCTCTCACGTCCTCGATGGCGCGTTCCCAGCTCTCGCGGATGCCGATGTCGAAGCCCTCGTCCACGAGCTCGATCTCCGCGCCCATCAGCCGGCTGAGCAGGATGTTGCCGACCCGGTCGTAAACGGGGTCCTCGAAGGGCGCCCAGTGTTCCTGGACCAGGCGGCACTTCATGCCGAGCCTGGCGGCCACCGCGGCGACCAGCCGGGTGTGATTCGACTGGATCCCGCCGATGGTGACCAGCGTGTCGGCGCCCGACGCGATGGCGTCCGGCACGATGTATTCGAGCTTGCGCAGCTTGTTGCCGCCGAAGGCGAGGCCCGAGTTGCAGTCCTCCCGCTTCGCGTAGATCTCTACCGCGCCGCCGAGGTGGGCGGACAGGCGGTCCAGCCGCTCGATGGGCGTCGGGCCGAAAGTGAGCGGATAGCGCTCGAAACGGTCCAGCACGGCGTCCCTCCTTCGTGCGGGGCGGGCGGCCCCTTTTCGGGCGCCCGGCGTTACCCTATTCGATGGGATGACGAAGGAAGGACGGGAGGAATCTGTGGCCCGCGAGGACCACATGCGGCGGGCCATCGCGATGTCGCGGCGCGCGATCCGGACGGGGAAGGGGTTTCCCTTCGGCGCGGTCATCGTTCGGAACGGCGAGGTGGTGGCCGAGGCGCACAACACGGTGCTCGCGGAGAACGATCCGACCGCCCACGCGGAGATCAACGCGATCCGCGCGGCCAGCGCGAAGCTCGGGACGTTCTCGCTCGAGGGCTGCGAGATCTACGCCTCGGGCGAGCCGTGCCCGATGTGCCTGGCGGCGATCTACTGGTCGCGTATCGACCGGATCTACTACGCGAACCGGAAACGGGACGCCCACCGGATCGGGTTCAGCGACGACACCTTCTATCGCGAACTGGCGCTGCCGCCGGACCGGCGCCGGATCCCGACGAGCCGCCTGCTGGGCGACGAGGCGGTCACCGTTTTCGACGAATGGAACGAGCGGCCGGACAAGGTGACCTACTGACGGCCGCCTTCCGGGTGGGCAAGCGCGGTGAAAGTCGTCACGGGAGCGACCGGTTACCTCGGGGGCGTCCTCGTGCGCGCCCTCGCGGACCGCGGCGACTCCGTGCGGGCGGTCTTCCACGGACGCTCGGGGATCTTCGAAGCGCCCGGGGTGGAATGGGTCCAGGGCGACGTCCTGGACCGGGACTCGATGGCCGCGGCCTTCGAAGGCGCGGATGTCGTGTTCCACCTGGCGGCCCTGGTCTCGATCGATCCCCGGGATGCGGACGCGATGCGGGCCGTGAACGTGGAGGGCGCGCGCAACGTGGCCGAAGCCGCGCTCGAGTGCGGGGTGCGGCGCCTGATCCACTTCTCCTCGATCCGCGCCTTCAACCAGTTTCCGCTCGACAAGGTGCTCGACGAGTCGCGCGGCCGGGTGGGCCTGCTGCCCCGCCCGGCCTACGACCGGTCGAAGGCCCTCGGGGAGGACGAAATCCGTCACGGTCTGGAACGCGGGCTCGACGCGGTGATCCTGAACCCCACCGGCGTCCTCGGGCCGTACGATCGCGGGCCCACCGGGGTGGGCCAGTTCCTCGTTGACCTCCAGCGCCGCCAGGTCCCCATGCTGATCGCCGGCGGTTTCGACTGCGTGGACGTCCGGGACGTCGTCGGCGCCACCCTGGCCGCCGAAACCCGGGGCCGCCGCGGCGAGAAATACATCCTGGGAGGGAGGTGGCACTCGGTGCCGGAGCTGGCGCGGCTTTCGGAGGCGGTGACCCGCGTCCCGGCCCCACGGTTCGTCTGCCCGGTCGCACTGGCCCGGTTCTGGGCGCCCTTCCAGATGGCATGGGACCGCCTTCAGGCGCGGCCCCCGCTCTACACGCCCGACGCGCTGCACCACATATCCCGTTCCAACCGCCGGGTTTCGAGCGCCAAGGCGCGCGAGGAACTCGGCTTTGACCCGAGGCCCGTCACGGATTCCGTGCGGGACGCGGTTCGCTGGTTCGAGGACAATGGCAAGCTGGCCGCCTGAGATGACGGAACTCGATTTCCACCGCCTGCTGGTCTGGGGGATGCTCGGCGTCGCCGCGGTGACGTTCTGGTACCTGTTCCGCCGGACGGCCCCCTACGGCCGTCACTACGCGGGCTCCGGGTGGGGCCCCGACATCTCCAGCAAGGTGGGCTGGGTGGTCATGGAATGGCCCGCGGTCCTCTTCTTCCTCTCCGTCTACCTGCAGGGGCAAGCGGCAATGGATGTCGTGCCGCTCATATTCCTGACGATGTGGCAGGTCCACTACGTGCACCGGACCTTCATCTACCCTCTCCGCACCCGCTCGTCCGGCTATACGCCGCTTTTTGTCGTAGCCATGGGACTCGCGTTCAACCTCGTCAACGCCTACATCAACGCCCGGTTCGTTTCCGAGCTCGGCGAGTACGCGGTTTCGTGGCTGGGCGACCCCCGTTTCGGGATCGGCACGTCAGTATTTGTCGTCGGAATGATCCTGAACCTGCGCTCGGACAACACCCTCCTCCGCCTGCGGAAAGGTGGAACGACACACTATGGCGTGCCCCACGGCGGAGCCTTCCGCCACGTCTCCTGCCCCAACTACCTCGGCGAGATCGTGGAGTGGACGGGATGGGCGATCGCGACCTGGTCGCTCGCCGGGCTCTCCTTCGCCGTGTTCACCTTCGCCAATCTCGCACCCCGGGCGAGCAGCAACCACCGCTGGTACCGGGAACGTTTCCCGGACTATCCGGCGGAACGGCGCGCGCTGATCCCCGGGGTGTGGTGAGGATTGGCGGCGGCTTGGCGTTCAGGCCGGGATCGGGGTGCGCGGGTGCGCGGGCGGCGATTTGGATCGAGACGGCCAGCGGACGCGTGTGCCAGGACGTAAGCGTTCGCGGACCTGGACCGAGCGCGAAGAGCGGGTCGATGGCAGAACTTGGCCCGGTTGCGGACAAGCACCGTGCCCAGTTGGAATCGAACGATCGGCAGCGCGTCCCGATCCCAAGGCGGGCGAGATCGGATCAGGCGCTACGTGTCGCCGCGAGCGCGATGCGGTTCACGGACTTAGGGAGGGGCACTTAACGGCGCCTTCGGTGTAGTACCAGAGCACGTTCAAGGCGCGCTAGCATGTCCTCCCAATGCTCAGGGGCAGCGGCTGGAACCAAATAGGGGCGAATTTGCTGATACCTCATGTGAGTTTCGCGCCGCGATAGTGCGGGTTGCAGTTGTCGGAGCGCCGCCTTCTCACTGGAATCAAGGCCAATGCGAGTGCATTCGGCTAAGCGTGCTCGAGCCTGCGCCGTGGGGCTGGGTGATTCCGAGCTGACCTGAATTCCCTTCCGTAACAGCTCAGGTAGCCCAAACAGACACGCGAGGTGCGGTACAACTTGAAGAGCAAATCGCCGCGCCTTGTTGCATGTCTTGACTAGATGCGGCGCCGTCCCGAAAGCGATTTCTAGTTCACAAAGAGGATGCCCTCGCATCCAAAGCTCCGTCACTGGGCCTAGCGTGCGAAGGACTAGGTTGGCCTTCTCTTCCTCCGTCGGGCAGCGCGTGTACTTTTTTCCAAACAAAGAAATCAGATGGTTCGAGCGAATCGCCCCCTCCAACAAATGCGGATTGTCCGTGAGCCAACCAAAGAACCAGCGTGTCCAGTCGAGAATGGTCGCCGTCTCGTGCGGGGGTCTCTCATCAACGGCGAGACTCAGGCGTTCTACGAGTTCGGTCGACAGACCGAATCGTACGGCCAGCTCGCTGGCAAGCGTGGCGTTACCTTGGCCTTCTCCATGTGACTGTAGGTAATCAATCGCGCTCTTTGTCCGCTCACGGAGCCATTCGTCATCACCCCTTTGTCGCGTCACAAAGGCGGCAAACGTCTTGCCGATAGCGACGGACAATTGCTCTTGCACTGTTTCACCGGGACCGCTAGCCGCAAGTCGCGCAACGGCGTAGCGCTCGATATCGCCTATGCCTGTAGCCCGTGTGTGGACGCGATCTAGGAGGCTACGCAAGGGGTCTTCGATCTCAAGGCACTGATCCGACTGCCCGAAAATCTCACGAAGCGTGCCCCAGCGGTCACCAATTTCGGCTTTGTCTATGTCGATATCGACAACCCTTCCCGGTACGACGAGGACGACGCCTGCAGCGTTTTGGCCAGCTCGGCCGGCCCTGCCTGCGGCGTTCAGTAGTTCCTGTGCCTCCAAGATCTTCCGCTCGTTGCTCTCCGGATCGAACCGGCTGTCCTCCCCAATCAAGACCAGGTCACACGGAAGGTTCATGCCCTGCGCCAATGTGGACGTAGCTGCAAGCACCTTCAGACCGCCCTCTCGTCTGAAGAGCGCCTCACAGACACGGCGTTCCGCAGGCAAGAGAAGGCCGTGATGTGAACTGGCGTATGTGGTGACACGACCGTCGGCGTATTTCAAATAGAGGTGATCTCTGTCGCCAAGTTCCAAGATAGCGAGTTGGATCCACCGCTTCTCCTGTTCCTCTAGTGCTAAGTCGGCCGCTCCGAGTTTGTCAGATACCGTGCGGGCCGCCTTGGCGGCATTGGGCACGCTCTGAAAGAACGCCAGGACCCGCAATCCAGATTCGCTGGCGGCCGCGGCAATCTCTTCGGTCACGTGCACTGCATTAGGCGTTAGCCTCCAGAATCGATTCACACCAAGTTGAACGTGTTCTGCTATCAATCGTTGCAGGGAATAGTCGAGAGTTCTGCGGCTGGCCCATGTTTGCCTTAGGCTGAACAGCGCCATCGGCACGGCCGTGAGGCGACGCTTAACCGCGAGCGGCGGCTGGCGTGTAGGATTGACTTCACGGGCCGATTGCAGCGTGTCTGCCAGTGAGTTGATTCGGCCTCTCTGGTACACAACCGCGCCAGAGAGTTGCCGCGTTGGTTTCCACGAGAGGTCCAGCGTAAGGCAGGGTCTCCCAGTCAGGCTTTGAATCCACTCGGCCACAACACGAGCGTTCTTCATCATCGCGGAGAGGAGAAGAAAGTCAGCCCGGGGAAAGCAAACCGCGAAATTGAGGAGACATAGCATCGCGTCGATTGCGCGACGATCGCTGGAGAGCCCTATCCCGTGGAGGAGGTGGCACTCGTCGAAGACCAAGAGTCCGGTACGCTCAAATGCTGAAGAGTTAAGCGCGAGTTGCGTTAGGCATGATTCCGGTGTCATTACGAGGACGTCCGGCGTCTGGTCTTCGTCGGGTGAGTACAGGAAGTCGTCGACGCTCTTCCCCTTTACGCGCGAATCGGGCAGGGAGTCCTGAAGAACGGTAGCCGTCTGGTCGACCAGTGCGTTAGTGGGTGCCAGGAAAACGACCCGCTTGCGGGCGATCAGGGTTGCGATGATCTTGAGTTCAGCCAGAGTCGACTTGCCGGCACCTGTCGGAAAGCTGACGGCAGAAGAAACTCCGGGCTTGAGGTAACCTTTGGAGATTGCCCCACGATGGTTCTTCCATAGAGTGGGGCGACGACTGGCGAGTCGACGGATATGGCGACGCCAGCCCGTAGAATCGAGGGTAGCAGGGGCGTCGAGCCGAGTGACGGCGCTGCGTTGGAGGACCGGCGCTACCGACAACAGGAGGGACGCGAGGTGGTGCGGCCCGGGGAAAGCGCTCACGAGTTGTTGATCGCTCGTGCTAGGGAGTGCCCCATCGAGTATTGCCAGGGACTTCGCCTCTTGGAATCGGTTGACCGACGCGGGAGTTCGAGCTCGAGGGTCGGCCATTACATCTTCCGCAAGATCGTGGACACCTTTAAGGATGAGGCGATAGAGCGCAGTACTTGCGACGGCCGCCGCACGATGGACGGGAAAGCGATGGAGAGGAGGAATGGGCCGTTGCCGGAGAGACGACAACCGACTTAAACCAAGGTCACGCAAGGCGCCGATCAGTTCGTTCTCGACGGAACGGTTCGCGTTAGAGGCGATCGCCCGCGAGACCTCGGCCGCGTCAGGCGTTGCTTCCGCAACCATGAAGAGCAGCATCGCAGCAATATCACTCGATATTCCCTTGGCGGTCAGGTACGTTGACTGCGGATGGGTTGTGAGGCGTCGGCGAGCGATCGCGACGAGCTGGTGAGCACTGGCTGCAATGAATGCAGCAGCCACGCGTTCCTCCCGGTCGGGCAACGACGTTAGGAGAGCCTCGTGCGTACAGGCCAAACGCTGGAGCGTCGCTACGCGCTCCGAGAGTTGCTCGGGCAGAGTGTCTAGCGGTTGGCGTAGTGCGATTCGGATAGCGGAAATCTGAGCGAACGCAGCAGTGAAGCCGTCAGGCAGGGACCGCCGGTCGAGACCGGGGAGAGGAGGGCCTGTACCGAGAAGGTCAGAAGTGACTCGGTCGTACATTCAACACCTAGAGGTCTTCTAATGCGGCGACGGCTAGGTGCGCGATGTGGCAAAGCCAGGAACGCAACTCCTGTTGATAGAAGGTCTCCGCCCGGCGGCGTGCGACATTGGGGCCCTTCACAGCGTTCTCGTATCCCGCGAAGAGCCGTTGGCGGCCGATATCGGAGTGCTCTTTCTCACCCACGGTAATCGCGATGCGGTAGTGGCGGACCGGCTCCCAGAGGGTTGTCTTGATGATCTGGTCGGTGTCTATGTCCGGAACCGTCGCGAGGAGTGTAGAAACCTCGGATACTAGGAGATGCTCTCGGTCACCTGATTCAATCCTCTGGAAGTCAGGCCAAACATCCCCTCTGATCGTCTGGGTCGGGTGGACAGTCGCCTTGTCTTCACAAATTGTCGCCGCTAGAACGGTCCCGTCAAGTGCGTCAAATCGGAGATGAACGCCATCAAACCCTTTGTGTGCCCAGATCATGTGCGGGGGCGACTTGAGGGACGTCGGGTCTTGCCGGTGCGCGGCCAGCCACGAAATGGCTTGAAATAGCCAACCGTCACGCTGCCACACGTGTTGGGGAGTTTCTGCGGTCAATAGCTCGATTGCGCCGTCCTTAGCATTGGCGGTTGGCGCAAGTGGCACATTTCCTGTTGCCTCGAGTATGTTGAGCACATGACGGTACTGACCCGTAGCGATACGAGCGATCAGCCTGGAGAGTTCGTGTTCATCTGTGATGGACCAGTCAACACCCCGCCATTTGTTTCCCGCACTGATGGGTGCGATGGCAATCACTGAAGATAGAGACACGAATTCATGCAACGGAGCCAGTGCTCGCTGCTGAAATGACGCAGAGTCCTAGAATGGGGATGGACTGGGCGACAACTGGTTGAGACACTCTCCGGGACGTGACGGAGTATGAGGTATCGCGGCCTAAGGCTGGGTCAGCGCACTTTAGTGGCAAATCCCGCAGGAAGCGCGACCTCTAGGATCTCCAGGTCGTCAGACGGAGCTTCGATCGCCACCGGCGAACCAGGGGGCAGCACGAAGGCGTCACCGGCAGCGAGATCGCGGCGAGGATGCCCATCCACCTCGAGCGACATCGACCCCTCCCGCACGAACCCGAACAGGATGTCGCCGTCATGCTGGGTCGCCGGCACGGCGACGCCCGGAACCCGCCGGGCGACCTGAACGCCCGCGATGCCCGTGGTGGCTTCTCCAATCCCGGTCTCCCGGGCCTCGAACCCCGGGATCCGCCCCGGGCCCCACGTCGCCTCCGCCTCCCGGTGCAGGACGAACCGCGTGCCTTGGAACTCCCAGTCGGGACGGACGTACGGCGTCGGTAGTTCCATCTCGTGGTCGATGGTGGTGAGGTGTTCCGCGGGTACGCCGATTTCGATCACCTCGAGTCCCGCTGAAGACTCGAGGACCCGATGGCGGATTTCCGGAGGCTGGATCACGCAGTCGCCGGCGCCGAGCACGAACGGCGGCCCCTGGTCCTCGTACACGAGCCGCACCCAGCCGCGGTGGCAGAAGATGAGCTGGAAGCCGACCGTGTGGTAGTGGACCATGTCGTCCACGGGACCGGCGTCGGCGATCCTGATGTGCGACGCGATGATGGCGCCGCCGAGCCGCTGCGGCAGGAGGTCCCGGTAGTGCATCCCGGCTCGGCCGATGACCCAGGAATCGCTGTCCGCGAGCCGCCGCACCACGAACTCGTGGGCGGTCTCCGGGATGACGAGCTGAGGATCCGCATCCTCCACGGTGATCCGGTGGCCGCCGGGAGTGGTCAGTTCGGCCTCGCCGCCTGCGAACGCGGCGGGATCTTCGACGTAGAGCCGTAGCGCTACCGGCGTGGGGCTGACGCTCCGCTCGAGGAGAATCGCCGCCCCGTGTCCGGAGAGCGCCGCGAAGGCCGGCGCGTCGGCGGGCCAGATCCGGTCAAGGCGGAATCCGAGCGCGTCGGTGAAGTACTGCATGTCCGCGTCGAACTCGACGCTCGGGACCTGGATCTCGGCCCGGCGGATGAGGTCCGTCCGCGGTGCGGCCGCGGCATCGCGTCTGTTGGTGTCCGGCATGGGTTCGGCGTGGCAGAGGCTATCGCGGCGCTACCGGACGCTCGACCGGCGGCACCCGTGCGGTACCGTTCCGCGCCCACTGCACAGGAGAGACAAGTACATGTCAGTTCGCCCGATAACCGCCGCGCTCTTCGACTTTCTGCGTGACCTGCGGGACAACAACGACCGGGAGTGGTTCGCGGCCAACAAGGGGCGCTACCTGGCGGACGTGCGGGACCCGATGCTCGACTTCATCGAGGCGTTCGCGGTGCCCCTCGCGGAGATCAGCCCCCACTTCGTGGCCGATCCCCGGGCGAATGGCGGGTCGCTGTTCCGGATCTATCGGGACACGCGCTTTTCGCGGGACAAGACGCCCTACAAGACGAACGTGGGCGCACACTTCCGCCACGCCGCCGGGAAGGATGCGCACGCCCCGGGCTTCTACCTACATCTGGAGCCGGACATGTGTTTCGCGGGCTGCGGGATCTGGCGGCCGAACACCCCGACCGTGGTCAGGATTCGCGAAGCGATCGACGAAGGGCAGGAGAGTTGGACGCGGATCACGACGGCGCGAAGCTTGACCCGGACCTTCGAGCTGGCGGGAGAGTCGCTGAAGCGGCCGCCGCGCGGATACGATGCGGATCACCCGCTGGTCGAGGACCTGAAGCGCAAGGACTTCATCGCCACGACCAGCTTTCCGGAGAGCCAGGTGCTCGAGGACGACTTCCTGGAGTGGTTCGCCGGGATCGCGCGGACGGGAGCGCCGTTGGTGGAATTCCTGTCCAACGCGGTCGGGGTGAAATACTAGAATCGAACGTCGCTCTTGTAGCGGAATTCAAGGAGGAGGACTGCGATGCGCTCCATCAACTTTAGGGTAGAGAACTGGTTGCCGCCCAAGAAAGGCGGAGCCATCTCAATGTGGGGCAAAGATGCTACCGACACCGAACGAGCGAGACTGATTGAACTCAGGAAAGCTGCTCTTGCGGATCGGGGATCGCAAAAACCCTTCGAGGGCGACATTCGGCTCTCCCTGAGGGTGCACATCGGATTCTCTGACAAGAGTACGGGCGGAACAGGGTCGGGAGACCTTGATACGTTCGTTGCTGGCGTGTGCGATGGCCTGATGAAAGCGCACCACAACACACTGGAAAAGAAGAGTTGGCACCCAAGCTTCGACAGGCCGGCGAATGCCGAGGTTCACCCTAAGCACGCAATCGCCTATTGGGACGATTCCAAGATTATGGAGATCTGTGCGAAGAAAACGGTTGCTTCCGCTCCCGGGGAGGAATCCTGGTACGAAGTCACTCTGGAAGAACTGTGACCGTGGTGAACGGCGGCCGTTTCCGTCGTGCGGGCTCCTACGGCAGGTTCAACTGCCAGGACACCCCGAAGCGGTCCACCACCCACGCGAACCGGCGGCTGAAGCCGTAGGTGTCGAGCGGCATCAGGTACTTGCCGCCCTCGGCGAGGGCAGTGCTGAGTTCCGCGACCTCCTGCTCGCTCTGGCAGGTGACGAAGAGGGAGATGGAAGGGGTGAAGGTGAAGTCGTGGCTGATGTAGCTGTCGCTCACCATCACCGGCAGGCCGCGGAGGGAGAAGGAGGCGATGAAGATGGAGCCTTTGGGACCGGGGCCTTCCGGGCCGTGACGCTGGACGTTCAGGATCTCGCTGTCGGGGATGACGTTGACGTAGAAGTTCATGGCCTCTTCGGCCTGGCCCTCGAACATGAGGAAGGGGGTGACGCTGGCGGGCATGGATTGTCCTCCGAGTGGGGGGATTGTGGACTGAGTCAGTGCCATGGCGAGCATTGACGATATGCGTTACGTGGTCTACTGGCGCACGGACCTGTTCGAGCGGCGGCGCAGGCTCATGGATTGGAGGGCCGTGTTCTTGACGGACTAGGCGCGGGCCTTGACACCGCCCGCCTGCCGGTGGTCCGGGACGACCCCGGAGCTGGTCAAGTCTCAGATGGTTGAGCTTCCGGCTTCTTCTCCTGCGGGAGCGCCGCCTCGATGAGCTTGATCGCGATTCTTAGAGCTTCTTCGTTGGAGACAGCGAAGTACCGCGGCTTGGGTCCTTCCACATGCCACGATCGCCACGGGCCAATGATGGTAATTCCGACGCCGCTGGGTCCCCGGTTGGTAACGCTGACAGTAGGCATGGCCGGGCACTATCTACCCGGCCGATTGCGATTGCAACCCCGCGGGCTCATACAGTTGCCCACCCTGATGATCCGTGTGTCGTTCACGTCGCCTCTCTTCGGCCCGGATGCCGACCGGCCAACGCGACCTCGTGCGTTCGCCGCCGGTTTACGCTCAAGCCATGTCGGGAAGGGACCCCGAATAACCGTACTGGCGAAGCCGATTCACCGCGACGCGCCGTTCGACGTCGGTGAAGAGGCTCTGCCACTCGGGCTGCAGGATCAGTGCTTCGATCGTAAGATCCAATCGCTTTCGCTCCCAGAGGGCCGTGTAGCCATCCGAGACGGTCGCCGCGTTTAGCAGAAATCGAGCTGTCGCGAGATCCCCCTGTTGGCCCACCATCCTCAAGAAACGGGTAGCGCTGTAGTCGGCCTCCGGCTTCGCTCTCCGGTAAATGTCGAGCATCGCCCCGTGGAACCGGATTTCACGTTCCGTCGGCATAGATGTGGCTCAGAATGGGGACTACTAGCCATGCACTACCTGCCGCCTAGACCTCTTCCTCGAGAAGTTGGCCATGCTCCCTTAGCCAGTCGCGTGCCCTGTCCATGGCAGGCACTTGTGCCTTCACTATGTTCCAGAATCGCGGCGTATGGTTCGGTTCCAATAAGTGCGCGAGCTCATGGGCTATTACATAGTCGATGACAAAGATTGGCGCCTTAATCAACCGCCAGTTGAGGTTAATGTTGTCGCGAACTGTGCATGAGCCCCACCGATACCGGCTATCAACGATGCGCGCCTTCCCAAAGGAAACGCCAAGCTCTCGAGCTCGCTTCGCCACGCGAGGCAGAACGCGTTCTTGTGCTCGCGCGATATACCACTCGCGCATCGCACCCTTCTTGTGATGCACGCGCGATGCCGGCACCAGAAAACGCTGATCAAACTGAATAGATTCGATCCCTTTGTTGACAATTTCGATACGGTAGCTGCGGCCAAGGTATAGTGCAGACTCACCATTGACGAACTCTTTGCCAGGTGGGTGAGTCCGACCCGTGTACTTTTGACTGTGCCGTGTCTTCTCGTAAATCCAATGCCGCTTGGCATCGACTATTCGCGCAACTGTTTCATCGGACGCGTGATTCGGAGCGTACACAACGACTCTTCTGTCACGTTCGATAGTGATCGTGACTTTTGCTCGTCTTGGCGATCTCTTGACCGAGTACGCGATATCCATAGCTGCTAGTCCGCAAAGAGTATGATGTCGTTGTTCTTTTCGGCAATTTCCATAGTACGACTAATGATATGCGCGCGATTCTCGATGAGGCCGGGCAATTGCGCAAACTCCGGCGCGAGGAGAACTCCCAGAATTTCTGCTTTCAGCTTGTTGCGGGCCGGGGTGCTCTCCCAAAATCCTGCCAACCTTAACTCCCTCCCAACTATCAGAGTCACTCGCTGTGTCAGATCTACGAGATAGCTGATCCGATCTTCGTGTTCGATTCCATAAGCAGCGTGCGTCTCAGCGACCCGAAACGGATCGTCAGGGTTATCCACGCTGAAGAGCTCGCGCTCAAACATTCGAAAGAATGGCATCTGCTTCTTTCGATGTAGTCCGTATGTTGGCTCGTTGCTATCCTTGACGATCCGCGCCCGCAGCTTCTCTAGTTCTTCATAGATCTTGTTCCAGTTGTCGCGAAACTGCTCGAAAATGGACGCCAGAGCTTGGGCGAAGGAAGCACGTAGGTCCGGGTCATCGTCCAGGTCAATCTCGAGGTGGTGGCGGATCGCGTGCGCAATCTCGGCTGCCTTGGTCTTCGTCCGGCGGCGCGCGCTGACGCTCTTCTCGAAGTCTTCATCCAGGATGGAGATTGGCGCCACCTTGACGTCAACGCCCTGGGATTCGAGATGGGCATCCGTGATAGCGCGCAGTTTCGCCGGGATCCCCTTCATGCTCAGCCGCTGGTCGCGGAAGTGCTTTCCGCCGAGCGCATTTATCTCGGCGAGCGCCTTGTAGTCGCCAAGGTAATCGAGGGCCTGACGGGCCGGCAGCAGAAGATTGAGCGACCTTGTCAGGCGCTTGAATGCGAGCATGAAATCAAAGCGGAGATCCTCGTCGTAGAACACGTCGTAGAACGCGTCATGATCCGTCATGTCGGTGAGCCCGTGCTTCGTCAGCATCTCCATCACGGCGGCGTGGGCGTCCTTGAGTTCCCGCAACTCGTCCTCGGGAAAGCTCAGGGCGCCAATGATCTCTCGCTGTTCGCGCTCGTCGTAAGTGTCGATCGCCTTCTTGAGGTGGTGGCCAATGCCGACATAGTCCACCACCAAGCCCTTGTCCTTGAATTCGCCACTCACGCGGTTCACACGGGCGATCGCCTGCAGCAGGTTATGGGCAACGACCACTTTGTCCAGATACATCACCTGCTCGACCGGGGCATCGAAACCGGTAAGCAACATGTTGTTGACGATAAGGATGCCCAGGTCGCCGTGGACGCCGTCTTCTTCACGGCCGAACGATAGCTTGAAGCTCTTGATGCTCACCTGGTGCCGTGATGGGTCGGAATACTCCGTGAGGTAGGGCAGGTCGTTGTGGCGCTTCGAGATCACGACGTCTGTCCTCATCTTCTTGAGCCGCCCCAGGTCCAGCTTGTCCGCATGGGCCAGCTCCGGTTCCGCGATGGCCGCCGCAAGTGCCGCGTCTAGATGTTTCTTGTAGCGCACGGCCGCCTCGCGTGACGTCGCCACCACCTGCGCCTTGTAACCGTTGGGGAACACATGCGCGAGGTAGTGCTTCACCATGTCCTTGGCCTTGGCCTCGATGGTGGACTCCGCCTCAAGATAGGCGTCCCGCGATCCGTACCCGAGGACATCCAAGCGCTGTTGGATGTTGTAGTCGCTAAACACGTCCTCGAACGCGGCATCCATCCTCTCCTGATCGAAGACCTCGGCGTTGTGGGTGCGGCCCTCGTAGACGATCTCCAGCGTTACGCCGTCCTCGATCGACTGGCGCATCGTGTACTTGTCGATGTAGTCGCCGAAGACCTGCTCCGTCTTGTCGATCGGCGTGCCCGTGTAACCGATCTTGGCGGCGTTGGGGAGGCCTTTGTCGAGGTTGGTCCCAAGCAGCTTGTACTGCGATCGGTGGGCTTCGTCGGTCATGACGAGGACATTGGGGCTGGCGTTCAGCTCCGGGAAGGTCTCCGTGAGGTCCGCCTCGCGGAACTTGTGGATCATCGCCATCACCAAGTCGGAGGTATTCGCGGTGACCAGTTCCTTCAGAGCCCTGATGCTGTCGGCCAGCTTTACCGTGAAGCCAATGCTCTGACTGGTCTCGGATAATTGCTGTTCCAATTGAGTGCGGTCGGTAACGAAAACGACCTTCCAGTTGGAGAGCTGCGCGTGACGGTACATCTCGCGAACCATGAACATCATGGTGAGTGACTTCCCAGAACCCTGGGTGTGCCAAATAATGCCACTACGCTCACGGGGATTCCGGCCCCCGAGCAGCCGCTTAACCGCTAGCTTCACCGCGCGGAACTGTTGGTAGCGGCCGACGATCTTGATCATCTGGCCCTCGTCATTCGTCGAGAAAAGCGTGAAGGTCCGAATCAGGTCAAGAAGGTTGTCCCGTTCGAGCATGCCGGCAACGAGGCGCTGCTGATCGTTGGGGCTGCCTGAGCCGTGGTCGAGCTCGTCCACCGTTCGCGGATACGGGTCGGCCCAGCGGTAGAAGTACTTCTCCGTGTGCGTGGTGATGGTACCGAACTTAGCTTCCTGCCGGCAGGTCGCCACTACGAACTGGTTGTAGTAGAACAGCGGCGCATTCCCTTCTCTCTTGGCTCCGCGCTGCTCGCTGTAGCGAAGAAGCTGATCGATCGCCTCGGGAATCGCGTCCTTGACCTTGGGCGATTTGCACTCAATCACCACCACTGGAAGGCCGTTGAGGAACAGCACGATATCGGGAATGATGTGGTGCTCCGTGCCGAGGATGCGGACCTTGAACTGGCAGACTGCGATGAAGCGATTGTGGTCCGGACTCGCAAAGTCCACGAAGCGGACGGTCGGGCTCCGTTCGCCACTCTGACGGTTCTCGCTCACGCTGGTGTTCTCCAGCAGGAGCTGGAACAGGTGCCTGTTGTTCTCCAGCAGTCCGGTGCTCGGGAAGCTCGCGGTAAGCTGCTTGATGGCCTCCTCGGCCTGATCGTCTTCGAGCCAGGGATTGATGACACTGAGTCGCTCGCGCAGCACCGGCAGCATCACGACCTCGGTGAAACTCTCCCGATGGGTGTCGGCGGGAGTCTGCTTCATGTCCGTCAGGTCGATGACCGTCCAGCCTAAGCTCGCAAGCTGATCGAGCAGCGGTCTCTCGACGTGATTGCGCTCGTCTAGCCCAATGTGCTGTAGCAGCCTAGCGTTCATGCCACAATCCTGGAATAAAACCGTTGTTCTTTCGGTTCGGTCCTGGCATCGATCACGTCGTCACCTTGAACGGTCAGTCCACGCGGAAAACCTATTGTGAGCGCATTGATCTTGCGGAAGTTGCGCATTTGTAGTTCACGGAGCCACATCTGTATGCCGCCCGTTCCAGGTGCCACTGCTCATGTTGTGATCCCGTCGCGTTGTCCAAGCAGCGACGTCACGCGGCGTTTGCCCGTGAGCAGATCCTGCATCAGGCCGGTTTTCAGAAGGCGCAGCTTCCGGAGTGAGGCTTGGGAGGCTTGCAGACCGTCCGTCATTCGTCGAATCCAGGAGTAGATTCGGACGAACTCCAGATCATCGCCGGGCCATGGGAGCACAAAGCTGCGAACTTGCTGATAGTTCAGGCCCTCGCGATTGCCGCCCGCGTTCAGTTGCAAAATCTGATGCTGGCCGATATGGGACTCCAGTACAGCGGCAAGAAAGCCGGCAGTTGCCTCTGTAGAGTCAAGAAGCCGGATAGTGCAGACATGCTGGTTCACGTTTGCGTAGCCATTAACACTGGGCATACGACAGCAACGGCCAATCGATGCCCCGGTAATGTTCAGCAAGACGTCGTTCTCGAACACTTCGCTTCGAAGCATAGACAGATGGATTTGTTCGGGGATATACGCCACATCATTGAGCCGCAGTCCATCGAAGTGAACATTTTGACTTCGAATGAACAGTACGCCGTCTGCCGAATATGCGCTCTCACCACCGATTGGAGTAACGCCGCTGCCAACGCGAGATGTGATCTGGTGGAGCTTCACTGCACTCCACTCCACCGGAATCCGCCCGAGCGGGGAGTCCTTGAACTCGTGGGCCCTGTCGGAGCGAAGATTGCCACCCTGGTCGAGGCCGCGGGTGAGCAGGTTCTGCACCAGGCCGGTCTTGATGCGCTGCTGCTTTGCAATGAGGGCCTCGGTCTGCTCGATAACCCGATCCACCGCCGAAAGGATCTTGGCAATCGTGGACTGTTCACGTACGTCGAACTCAATGATCGCAAGGTTACCGAGAATCTCTTTGTCGACATGCGGGATGCCGGAGCCCGAAGTTTGTCCCTTTAGGTATGGCTCCCAGTGTTTGAGCGCATAGAAGAAGTAGGAATCGTCAAAGCGTCCTGCATGCGATGCGCGACTCATCGTCGACGCGAGAATGCCATCGCGGCCACGAAGAACCTCCCCTGCGTTAGATCCGTCCCAAAGCAGAATCGTATCGCCGTCCTCAACGCGGGCACAGCGAGGCGCAGCCTTGACCAATGCGTACTCTCTACCCGTGCGCAGGTACGCCGGGGTCAAGTACCGGTCGGCGTCTGGTCCGTAGTATGGTTGTGCGGCAGGCGGCTTTCCCTTCTCGAGCGTGACACAGCAGCGAAGCCTCACTTGGGTTGGCATTCTCATTGGCGGTACCCCAAAGCTTCAACGAAGCGGCCCATCTTGGCGAGGGTCGTCGCTCGATCACTCTCTAATGTGTGCGCGGATATGGCGTACTTCTCCCATAGATTCTCGACGGCTCGCACTAGTACGCGCTTCTCCGCGTTGAGGTAGCGGTCGAGCTCGACGCGGGCGATGTCGTAGATCTTCGTCAGGACTAGGCGGCGAGCGTCGGCCTCGCTGATCTGGCCACAGACCGCCTTGAGCAAGGCGTCCGTTCGGGCTAGGCGGGCGTTTAGCGCTTGCTTGTCCTTCTGGAGCGCGGCGATGATCTTCTTGTCAGCCCTCTTCTTCGGATTCAGCCCCGTGAGACGAGCATCCGCCTGGGCGATCAGCTCTCGGGTCTCAGTCTTGAAATCGCCGGTGCCGAGGCGCTTAAGTTCAAGCTTGAACTCTAGGTCTGCGGCCCCTTCCTTGAGCGTCTCTCTAGCCTCCTTGATGCGCTTCTCGATTGCCTTGATGGTCTTGTCCTGATCCGTGAGGTTCTTGAGCTCCTTCTTGGCGGAAGTGCTGGCGTTGTGCTTCAAGTCGTCGATGAGTACCTTGAGGGCCTTCTTGATGACGGCGGCAGTTACCTTCTTGTTCTGGTCCGGCTCATAGGCGCTGACCTCCTGGGCGGTATCGACGGCTTCGGAGAGTTCGCCTTGGTCTTCGGCAATGGTCGCCTTCAGCGCCGCGATGGCCTCGGCCTCGTCCTGGAAGTACTCGACGATGAGATACTCATCGGGGATGAGCGTGTGGTGCCAGCCGGTGGAAACGATGGTCTTTAGGTCGTAGCGGATCCGCTGCCACCAGTTGACGAAGACGCCGGCACTCTTGAATTCGTCGAGCACGCCAAGTGGCACAAGCTTGGCCTTGAGGGTGGTGAGGAGTTCGTGCCGGACATCGGGCATCTTCTTGCCGCCGTTGTCCGCATGCTGGAGTTGGGCGAAGTCGTCCTTGGCAACCGCCCACCAGGATTCAAGGGCGTCTTGGTGCCGCGTGAGAGCGCTCTGCAGAGCCGGGGCCGTTTCGAGCGTGGCCTTGATGGCAGACTTGGCGTCAATGGACTCGCGAAAGGCGAGGTAATGGGGACGGCCGGGCGCGAAGAGTGAATCCGGACTAACGCCGAACTTGGCGAAGTCGTCCGCATGCGCGGCGACCTCCGGCTCGGGAATTCCTCCGATGAGGTGCGCCTGCACATCCTCCGGCTCGGGGTCGGGTGTGTTGTCCACGTAGCGGCGGACGTTGAGATTGAAATCGTGGGTATCCACGATCTCGTACCTAGGTACAAGGCGCGAGTACTTGGGCAACTCGCGCTTGTGGGTGAAGACCAAATCGATTTTCTCCATGTCCTCAGGGCGAAGCCGGTTTTGGTTCTTGCCCTCCGCGTATTCCCGGTCGGCGTTGATGAAGAGAATCTTGTACTTGAGTTTGTCGGGCTTACTCTTGTTGCATACCAACACACAGGCGGGAATGCCCGTGCCGTAGAAGAGACCAGGCGGCAGGCTGATGATGGCCTCGATGCAGTCGTCGTCGATCAGAAGCTCGCGAATGAGCTTTTCCTTGCCACCCCGGAAAAGGACACCGTGCGGCATGATCGTCGCCATCCGGCCGTTGGGCTTGAGGCTGGCGAGCATGTGTTGGACGAACATCAGGTCTGCCTTCTTGCCCGTCTCCGGGCACCACTCCCGAAAGCGACTGGTGAACTTCATGCTCGCGCGGCTGTAGTTCTGCGAGAACGGCGGGTTGGCGAGTACACGGTCGAACTTGCGGATTTGGTCCTCTTCGAGGATGAGCGGATCCTCCAGCGTGTCCCCGTTCTCGATGGTGAATCGGGTGATGTTGTGGAGGATCATGTTCATGATGCAGATCGACCAGACCGTGCCGTTGGAGTCTTGGCCGTAGAGGGCCAGATCGTCGGGGTCCTGGCCGTGCTCTTCCACGTACTGGTGGGCCTGGATGAGGAAGCCGCCAGAGCCGACCGCGGGGTCGTAGATCCTGTTACCCGCCTCCGGCTGAGTGAGCTGGACCAGCAGACGCACGACCTCGCTGGGCGTATAAAACTCGCCGCCTTTCTTACCGGCGCTGTCGGCGAAGACCTTGATGAGGTACTCGTAGGCGGCGCCGAGCAGGTCGGGGAACTCGAAGTTGTCGTTGACGAGGACGAATCCGGGCCGGCTGAAGTGGTCCAGCAGGTCTTTCCATTTCTGGTCCGGGATTTTGTTCTTGCCCTTCACCGCGTTGAAGTCGATGTTGTTCTTCAGCACCCCGGCGAGCGGATAGTTCTCGTCCTCGATGGCCGCGATAGCCTTGTTGAGCATGTTGCCGATGTCATGCTTCAAGTCCTTCAGCGCCGGCACGAGATCGCCGTTATCGTCTTGCCAAGGCTCGTGCCAGCGGGCTCTGACGGGGACAAAGAAAGTCTCGCCATAGGATGTCTTCTCTTCGAGCAAGTCGGTGACGAGACCCGGCCGGTCTCTGAGGTGTGCGAAGGTCTTCTGGCGGAGTTCCTCGCGTTTGCGGTCGAACTCGTCGGACAGCCGCTTCAGGAACAGCATGCCGAAAATGAACTCCTTGAATTCCGAGGCGTCCATCTTGCCGCGCAGGATGTCGGCGGCCTTGAGAAGGAAGGATTCGAGTTGAGCGAGGGTGATCTTCTCCTGTTTCAACGTCGGGTCCCTCCTACCCTGCCGCCGCCCACTTTCCCATCTGCTTCTGGCACGCTTGCCGGACCATTCCCACCATTGAGATACGTTCTAGATTCAGGTACGCCAACCAAATGCCTAGACCTCCTTGGCTGGCTTAGAGTCAGAATTGGCTTGCTCCTCATCGAGGCCGGCTTCAGCCCCAACGAGAGTTTGATGTGCCGTGTCTCAGTGACCGGGAGTCGCATACCGCGCAATTACACCGCATCCCCGGATTGGTCGAACAGACACGGCCATTCGCTCACGGACCCTCTCGTAAATCGGAATGGGCAGTGGCATGTGGAGGCGCCCGCCATTGGTGTCTTGAGGGCGAACTCGTGCGGCATTGTGCACGGCGCGGAGCGCCACGCGTGCCGGTCTGGAGACCGGCGGTCCCTTCAGCCTTTGCCGTGGGGTTGGGGTGGAGAGGTCTCGTTTCGACCGCCTCTCGGCGGTCGATGCCGGCCGGAGGCCGGCGTTCCCTGCCGTCATCCTTTCAGGTACGCGTCGCGGAGGTGGGGCTTTTGGACCTTGCCGGATGGGGTGCGGGGGATCGTGTCCACGAAGACGATCTCGCGGGGGCGCTTGTAGCGGGCGAGGCGTTCCGTGCAGTGGGTGATGAGGTCTTCCTCCGCGACTTCGGCTGAGCGGACCACGCAGGCGACCGGGGCCTCGCCCCAGCGTTCGTCGGGGACGCCGAAGACGGTGCAGTCCTCGACCGCCGGGTGGCTCGCGAGCGCCGTCTCGACCTCGGAGGGATGGATGTTGAAGCCGCCCGAGATGATGATCTCGCGGGACCGGCCGACCAGCGTGACGTAGCCGTCTTCGTCCGCGCTCCCGAGATCGCCCGTCCAGCCCCAGCCGTCCCGGAAGTAGCGGGCCGTCTCTTCCTCGTCCCCGAAGTAGCCCTCCATCAGGTAGGGCCCGCGGGTCACCAGCTCGCCGACCGTCCCCGGGGGGACCGGATTCCCGTCCCCGTCCACGATCCGGAGCTCCACCCCCTCCGCCGGCTGGCCGACGGTGCCGGCGTGGGTCCTCGTGTCCTCCGGTTTCAGGATCGTGAGCGGGCCGGTCTCGGACTGGCCGTAGTGGTCGGTGTAGCCGCAGTGCGGCAACGCGGCCCGGCATTCCTCGATCAGGCCGGGCGGCGTCGGCGCCCCTCCGACCCCGATGTTTGTGAGCGGGGCGAGCCGTTTCGGGTCGAAGGCGGGTGAGTGGAGCAGGTCGCGCACCTGGACCGGGACCAGGAACACCGAGGAGATGCCGTGGCGCTCCGTCGCCGCGATGAACTCCGCCGGATCCCACCTGCGGAAGATGACGGAGGTGCTGCAGCGGAGGATCGCGGCCTGGTACCAGATCATCAGGCCCACGGCGTGGAACATGGGGACGACCACCCCCACGACGTCCTGTTCCGTGATCCGGTGCTCGCGGGCGGTGCTGGCCGCCGAGACGTAGCGCGCGGTGTGGCTGACCACCGCTCCCTTCGGCCGGCCGGTGGTGCCGCCGGTGAACGTCATGGCGACCGGGGCCGCGGGGTCGATGCTCCGGCCCGGAGCGGCGTCCGGCTGGCCCTCGATTGTTTCCGCAAACGCCACGGTCCCCTCGCGTGCGGGGCTGCCGCCTGCGACCACCAGCGGAATCTCCGCGGCGACATCCGCACCCAGCCGGTCCTGAACCGCCGCGTCCACCACCAGGAGCCGCGGGCGGGTGCGTTCGACGATCTCCGCGATCTCCGCGGCCGCGTAGAGCGGCGGGATGTGGACGAGCACGCTGCCGGCCCGGGCGTTGCCGAAATGGACGATCCCGTATTCCGGACTGTTGAACAGCAGGGTCGCGATCCGGTCGCCGGGACCCACGCCCCGCGCGATCAGGAAGTTGGCGAAGCGGTTCGCGAGCCGGTCGTACTCGCGGAAGTCGAGCCGCCGGCCGCCCGCGATGATCGCCGTCTTCTCCGGGGCCCGCCGGGCGGCGAGCCGGAGGACTTCGCCTAGCTCCAAGAGACTCGGGCCGGGATCAGACCGCTCCGACGCTCTGGTCTTCCGGCAGCCGGGCCATCGCCTCCATGGGCCCGAAGATGCTCTCCACTCCGGAACCGAAGACGTTGCCCGAGAGGATGTCGATCACCCCCTGCCGGCATTCGGGGTGCGCCTTCAGAAAGTCCGCGAAGTTGAAGTCTCGATCGTAGAAGGCGTACACCATCTTCCGGAACGCCCGCATTCCGGCGATGAAGGGATCGGCGAAGGCTCCGAGCGCGGCTCCCGACAGGTCATTTCTTGTCAGTCCGTCGGCGATGGCGTCCGCCGCCCACTCCCCCGACCGGAGGGCGAGCAACACCCCGGTCGAGTAGATGGGATCGAGGAACGCGAACGCATCGCCGACGAGCACCCAGCCGTCCCCGGCGATCCGCTCGGCGCAGTAGGAGAAGTCCTGCACCACCCGGACCGGGATCGCCTGCTCGGCGCCCGCGAGACGCTCCTCGAGGGCCGGGCAGTTCCGGATCTCCTCGTCGAAGCGGGCCTGGGCGTCGGCGCCCGGTCCCATCAGGTACCCGAGGTCTCCCACCACCCCGACGCTCACCACGCCGCCGGCGAGCGGGATGTACCAGAACCAGGAGTCCCGGTTCCGGGTGTGCATGATCAGCGTCGCGCCCTCGTCGATGCCGGGGTCGCGCTTCGCGCCCCGGAAGTGGCTGAAAATGGACACCTTGCGGAGATGCGGCTCGGAAACCTTGAGTCCGAGCTTGCGGGCGATCAGGGCGCTCCGGCCGGTCGCGTCCACCACGACCCGGGCCGGGAGTTCGAACGCGGCGCCGTCGGCCGCCCGCGCGCGCACGCCCACCGCGCGGTCGCCGTCGAAGAGCACGTCCTGCACCTGGATGCCCTGGCGGACCTCGACGCCCCGGTCCGCCGCGTTCTCCAGCAGAAGCGCGTCGAGTTCGCTGCGCCGCACCTGCCAGGTGGTGGAGCGCTCGTGCGGATCCGTCTCCGAGAAGTAAAACGGCGCCGACCCCCGGCCCGATGCGCTGAAGAACTGGACGCTGTGCTTTTTCTGGAAGTGGCTCGCCTTCAGCCGTTCCACGATGCCGAGCCGGGCGAAGGTCTCGTAGGTGTAGGGCACGAGCGATTCGCCGACCTTGAAGGGCGGCGCCTGCTCCCGCTCGAGGAGGGCGACCCGGAAGCCCCGCATGGCGACGAGCGTGGCCGCCGTGCAGCCAGCGGGGCCGCCGCCCATGACGACGACGTCCAGACCCTCGGAGGACACGGCGTCAGGACAGTGACAAAAACAGGCGGCCCCGCGCCATCAGACGTAGGCGACGCCCCGGTTCCGTGACTCGTAGAACTCGGGGAGCAGCGAATCGACCCGAAGCAGTCCCTGCGGTGTAAGACGAATTGTGTCACCATAGACGGTGACCATGCTGTCCCGCTCGAGCTTGGTGAACGCGGAACCGAACTCGTCGGTCAGTTCCACCCCGAACTTGTCGCGGAAGTACGAGGGATCGAGGTGTCCGAGCTTCAGTTGGAGGATGGTCTCCCGGATCAGGCGTTCCTTCGGAGACGTGGCGAGCGCCCGGTCGATGGGGAACGAGCCCGCTTCGAGCGCGTCGAGGTAGGCGTCCCACGACGAGGTGTTCTGGTAGTGGACTCCCCGGAGGTGGCCAAAAGATGACACTCCGGTCGCCATCATGTCGGCGCCACGCCATAAAGCGTCACGGTAGGTGAACCGCGCCCCACGTCCCGTCTTCTTGACCGTGTAGGCGCTCGACGGCTCGTAACCGGCCGCCGCGAACGCTTCGAAAGCGTAGGCGTGCCAGTCGCGGCGCGTCTGCCAGCTCGCAAAGAGCGGCGCGTCCCGGTCGCCGTCGAGGATCTTCTTCGCATAGACCGTGTTGTAGGGCAGTTCCATCTGGTACACGGTGATGCTGTCCGGGTCGAGATCGATTGTCTGCTGCACGGTGTCGCGCCACAGGTCCCACGTCTCGCCGAGCATTCCGGCGATCAGATCCACGTTCACCTGCTGGAAGGCGACGTCCCGGATCCACGGCATGCACCGGTGGATCTCCTTCGTGGTGTGCGCGCGTCCGTTCTCCCGCAGGATCGCGTCGTTCATGTTCTCGAGGCCGAGGCTCAGCCGCGTGACCCCGATGTCCCGGATCGCGTGGACCTTGGCCTCGGTCAACGTGCCCGGTTCGCACTCGAAGGCGACCTCGTCCACGGCGGACCAGGAGAAGGCGTCCTTCATCCGGCCGACCAGCCCGAGGAGTTGCTTCGGGCTGATGAACGACGGGGTCCCGCCGCCGAAATAGACGAAGTGGAGAGGCCGGCCGGCGAGCGCCGGCTGGGCCGCGTACAGCTCGACTTCCCGCCCCAGCGCGTCGAGGTAGCGCTGGACCTCCTTGCTGTTCTTGTCGGTGTAGACCCGGAAATAGCAGAACTTGCAGCGCTTCCGGCAGAAGGGGATGTGCAGGTAGAGCCCGAGGTCGGGCGGCTCCGGGCCCGGCGCGGCGTCGAGGACTTCGTGGAGCGCCGGCACCTGGTCCGGGTTCCAGCGCGAATAGGGCGGGTAGTTGGAGACGAAGACGTTGCCGAGGTCGGATTCGGTGGCTCGCTCGGTCATGTCTCGGGTCCCGGAACCGCCGGGGTGGCTCGCACGCTGCTCAGGACAAGGAGCCGGATTCTACCGAGCCGGCGTGCTCTGCCGCCGCGTACGCGGGACCGGCTCAGCGCCGGCTCAGGGTGACGGGAATGCCGTGGCGCGGCTTCAGCGTCACCACCGCCTCGGTCTCGATCGGATGGCCGGGGACGACGCGCATCCGGAACTGCGGCACGAGCTGGGCGAGGATCAACTGGATCTCGAGCATCGCCATCCCGGCCCCGATGCAGGTGCGGGGTCCCGCCGCGAACGGCAGATAGGCGAAGAAATCCCGCTCCTCGGCCCGTTCCGGCGCGAACCGGTCCGGGTCGAAGCGCTCCGGGTCGGGCCAGAAGTCGGGACGGCGGTGCAGCGCCCAGGTGACGACCCCGACCCAGGTCCTCGCGGGCAGCACGTAGTCCCCGAGTTCGGTCTCCGCTTCGGCCCGGCGCACGTACCCCCACACCGGCGGGTAGATGCGCATCGCCTCCTGGACGACCTGTTTCAGATAGGTGAGCCGGGGGAGGTCCTCCGCTCCCGCCGGCGCGCCGTGCAGGCTGGCCTCGAGATGTTCCACGAGGCGGGCCTCGATCTCCGGATGCGTGGCGAGCAGGTAGAGCGTCCAGGAGAGCGCCATGGCGGAGGTCTCGTGCCCGGCGAGGATCAGCGTCACGACCTCGTCCCGGATCTGCCGGTCGTGCATTCCCTCGCCGGTCTCCTCGTCGCGGGCCGCGAAGAGCCGGCCCAGGAGGTCGCCGCCGCCGTTTCCGTCCGCCCCGCGCCCCTCCATGAGCCCGTAGACGATGCCGTCCAGACGCTTCATGGCCCGCTTCCACTTGCGGTTGTAGGCCGTGGGGATCCAGGGATAGAGCGTCAGGAACGAGCGCAGGTCGTTGGAGGACAGGTTGACGACCTCCAGGATCTCCGCCATTTCGCGGGCGTGCTCCTTGATGTCGCGCCCGAAGAGCGTCTCGCCGACGATGTCGAAGGTCAGCGCGCTCATCTCCCGGTCGATCCAGACGGCTTCGGCAGGATCCTGCCGCTCCCACCGGGCCAGGAGCGACGACGTCAGCGCGTTGATCGTCTGATCGAACCGGGCCAGCCGGCGGCTCGCGAACGCCGGCTGAATCAGTCTTCGCTGCCGGACCCAATCCGGCCCGTCGTTCGTGACCAGGCCGTTCCCCATCACCTGCCGGAGCATCCGGTAGTGGGTCGTGTTCTTGGAGAAGTGGCGGTAGTCCTGCGTCAGCACCGGGCGGATCAGGTCCGGGTGGTTCACGATGCACATGTCGAAGAGACCCCGCCAGCGCACCACGTCCCCGTACTCCTGCAGCACCTCGTGCATGACGGTGTGCGGGTTCCGGCCGGCCTGCCGTACGCGGTGGAACCGCGGCGTCGTGGGCAGGCGTCCGGCGCCCGCGGGGCCGCTTTCGGTCATGGTCGGGGGGACCCGGAGGTCCGCTTTCACACCCGCCGGGGTGGCGAATGTGACACCAACCGCTACGTTAGCACCACCGCCGCGGGCGGGAGGGTCCCGCCGGCCTCCGCCCGGTAGAGCTCGCCGGCGGCCACCGGCAGGGGAGGGGTCAGCGACCCCGTGGTGACGACCTCGCCGGAGGACACCGGACTGCCCTGATCGGCGGCCATCTCGACGAGCACGCCGACCGCGTTCAGCGGGTTGCCGAGGACCATCCGGCCCGCCCCCTCGGCCACGGGTTCGGCGGCCGCGGCATCGCCTGCTGGCACCCGGGACATGACGACGGTGAGCGCGTCCATTGCCGCCGCGGTGGCCTCCGGGTCGGTCACCGGGACCATCGGCCCCACCGCGAGGCCATGGTGGAGCCCGCCCACCGCCACCGCGTCGGTCGGGTGCATGTTCCACCCGGGATACGGCGAGTCCACGACCTCGAAGCCGAGGCCGATCTCGGCGACGTGGCGGGCGACCGCGGCGCCCCGTTCTCCCCGCTGGGGGACGGAGCGGAGCACGACCACCACTTCGCACTCGATCTTGGGCTCCACCGAGCCCGCCATCGAGACCGCCGGGATCCCGCCGCCGTCGCCCGCACGGCTCACCGTCTCCTCGAACATGGTCCCCCACACCGGGTGGGCCAGGCCGGCGTCCTCCCACAGCGCCGGGTTCGTGAACCCGACCTTGCGCCCCGTCACCGGGGAGCGGGAGGCGCGGCGGCAGGCGACGATCCCCGCCACCTGGTAGGCCTCGTCGAGGCCGAATCCGGGCACGCGGCCCATGAACGGGGCGAGGCGTCCGCCGGCGGCGCGGGCGGCGATGATTTCCTCGGCGATGGCCGTGGGATCGAAGGACGGGTCGGGCATGGGGTTTCTCCGGCCCGGCAGTGTACGGATTCACCGGGCCGGCGTCTTGGCGGTACAGTCGGGCGCCCTTCGAAGGCGTCCCTCCAGTGTTCAGCATCTCCGTCCGCGACCACGTGATGTGCTCCCACTCGCTCCGCGGCGAGATGTTCGGTCCGGCGCAGAACCGCCACGGGGCGACCTACGCGGTCACCGCCGAGTTTCGCGGCCCGGAACTGGACGAACACGGGGTGCTGCTCGACCTCGCCTGGGCGAAGGACGCGCTCGGAGAGGCGCTCGCGCCGCTCCGCTACGCCGACCTCGACGAGACGTTTCCGGGCGCGAACACCACCACCGAGTTCCTCGCCCGCTACGTGCACGGCGAGCTGGCGCGGCGTCTTCCGCCCGGCTTCGCCGGCGTGATCCGCGTGGAACTCGTCGAGAACCCGCTGATGGCGGCCGCCTACGAGGCCGCCGTCCCCACCCGTTCCTGAAAGGACTTCCCTTGGCTGACGACGACCGTTCCCAGAGCCTCGACACCCGCGCCGTCCACGAGGGCGCGCTCGCCCCCCGGCCGTTCGGCGCGGTTTCGACGCCGGTGTTCCAGACCGCGAACTTCGAGTACCACGGCGAGGAGTACCACGACGTGGGCTACCTGCGGCTCTCGAACAGCCCGAACCACGCGGTGCTCCACCAGCGGATCGCTTCGCTGGAGGGCGCCGAGGACGCCCTCGTCACCGGAAGCGGGATGGCGGCGATCTCCTCGGCGCTCATGACCTTCCTGGGCGCCGGGGACCACCTGCTGGTCCAGGACGTGGTCTACGGCGGGACCGCCAACATGCTGGAGCACGACCTGCCGCGCTGGGGCATCAACCACACGAAGATCGATCCGCAGGACCCGGCATCGTGGGACGCGGCGATGACGCCCACCACGCGGCTGATCTACGTGGAGACCCTGACCAACCCGCTGGTCCAGATGGCGGATCTCGAGGCGGTGGTCGCGTTCGCGCGGGCGAACGGGCTGGTCTCGATGATCGACAACACCTTCGCGAGCCCGGTGCTCTGCCGGCCGGCCGAACTCGGGTTCGATCTGGTGATGGAGAGCGCCACGAAGTACATGAACGGGCACAACGACCTGGTGGCGGGGTCGGTCTCGGGGTCCGCGGAGCGCATCCGCCGGATCAAGCTCACGCTCGACCACCTCGGCGGATCGCTCGATCCCCACGCCTGCGTGCTGCTCGAGCGGGGGCTCAAGACCATCGGCCTCCGGGTGCGCCGGCAGTCGGCGAACGCGCTGGAGCTGGCCCGCTTTCTGGAGGGCCGTCCGGAGATCGAGGAGGTCCACTACCCCGGTCTGGCGTCGCACGCCCAGCACGCCCGGGCGGCGCGCCTGCTGAGCGGCGGCTTCGGGGGGATGATGGCGTTTGTCCACGCGGGCGGCGGGGAGGACGCGGATGCCTTCGCGTCGCGCCTCGAGTTGCCCACGGTCGCGGCGAGCCTCGGCGGGGTCGAATCGCTGATCATCCGGCCCGCGGCCGCGATCCACAGCGGCCTGCCGCCCGAGGCCCGGGCGGAGATGGGGATCAACGAGGGGCTGATGCGGTTTTCGACCGGGGTGGAGGCGGCAGAGGACCTGATCGCCGACTTTGCGCAGGCGCTCTGACGGGAGCCTCGGCGTGGCGCGGACGAGCGGGCCGGCCTTTCCGCCCCTTCCCGGGGAACGCTTCGGGATCCTCTACGCGGACCCGCCCTGGGACTACAAGGGCCAGCTCCAGCACGCCGGCCCCGCGAGCGGCGATACCGGCGGGGCGATCCGGCACTACGCGACGGTCACGCTGGCCGATCTGAAGAAGCTGCCCGTCGCGTCCATCGCGGCGGCGGACTGCCTCCTCTTCCTGTGGGCGACCAGCCCCCACCTCGACCAGGCGATCGACCTCGGCAAGGCGTGGGGTTTCGACTGGGCCACGGTGGCCTTCGTCTGGGACAAGGAGCGGGTGAATCCGGGCTTTTACACGATGAGCCAGTGCGAGCTGTGCCTCGTGTTCCGGCGCGGCCGCATCCCGACGCCGCGGGGCGCCCGCAACGAGCGGCAGCTCGTCCGGGCGGAACGGGGGCCCCACTCGGCGAAGCCGGAGGAGGTGCGGCGGCGCATCGAGCGGATGTTCCCGGAGCAGCGGAAGATCGAGCTCTTCGCCCGACGGGAAGTGGAGGGCTGGACCGCCTGGGGGCTGGACGTCGGTGCGGAGCCGGAGCGCCGTCTCCTTACCGGATAGAGTCAGGGCGTGGCTTGGTGGATCTGGATTGGAGCCGGGATCGTCCTGGCTCTCGTTGAGTTGCTGGCCGGCGGCGAACTCTGGCTGCTCTTCGCCGGCGTCGCGGCGATCGTCGTGGGACTGCTGGCCGGCGCCGGGATGACCGACCTGGCGGCGCAGTTCCTGGTCTTCTCGGTGCTGGCGGTTTCGGCCTTCTTCGTGAGGCGGCGCCTCGCGCGGCCGGTGGGCACCGGCAAGGTGGGGAGCGAATCGCTGGTCGGAGAGATCGGTCCCGCCACCTCGACCATCCTGCCCGCCACGCCCGGCAACGTCGAGTTCCGGGGCTCTTCCTGGCCGGCGCGCAGCGCGACCGGACACGTGATCGAAGCCGGAACGGTCGTGCGCGTCGTGCGCATGGAGGGGATCACGCTGTTCGTCGAGCCGGAGTGAGGCACTGACGGCACACGCCGTCCGGGGGAACCATGGAATTCACGAGTTTTTCGATCGTCACCATCCTGATCGCGGTGGTCGCCGTGATCACGCTCTACCGGACCGCCCGGGTCGTGCCCCAGCAGCAGGTCTTCGTGGTGGAACGGCTGGGCCGCTACCGCACCAGCCTGCAGGCCGGCTTTCACATCCTGGTGCCGTTTCTGGACCGCGTCGCCTACAAGCACTCGCTGAAGGAGCGGGCCATCGACGTTCCCCAGCAGGTCTGCATCACCCGCGACAACGTCCAGATCGCCGTCGACGGGGTCCTCTATCTCCAGGTGGTGGACGCGCAGCGCGCCTCCTACGGCATCGGCGACTACGGGTTCGCCATCGCCCAGCTCGCGCAGACGACGCTCCGGAGCGAGGTCGGCAAGATCGATCTCGACCGCACCTTCGAGGAGCGGGCGGCGATCAACGCGTCGGTGGTCCAGGAAGTGGACCGCGCCAGCGACCCCTGGGGCGTGAAGGTCCTCCGCTACGAGATCCGCGACATCGCCCCGCCGCGGGACGTGCTGGCCGCGATGGAAAAGCAGATGCGCGCGGAACGCGAGAAGCGGGCCACCATCCTCGAGTCCGAGGCCGACCGCGAGTCCCAGATCAACCGCGCCGAGGGCGAGAAGCAGCGCGTCATCCGCGAGTCGGAGGCCCAGCGCCAGAGGCAGATCAACGAGGCCGAAGGCGAGGCCCACGCCATCCGCGCCGTCGCCGAGGCCACCGCCGAGGGGATCCGCAAGGTGGGCGAGGCCATTTCCTCCCCCGGCGGCCTCGACTCCGCCCGCATCCGCGTAGCCGAGCAGTACGTGTCAGAATTTGGCAACCTAGCCCGAACCAACAACACCATCATCCTCCCCTCCAATCTCGCCGACGTGTCAGGTTTTGTCGCCACAGCCATGGAGGTCATCAAGGGCGCCGGCGCACCACCCGCGAAGTCCTAGGCTGCACACCGGCTTGGAACGCCGGCCTCCGGCCGGCACGCGGCCCGCAGGGCCGCAGGGTGCGTAGGGCCGTTCAGCCTTCACAACGCACCGGCTTGGAACGCCGACCTCCGGTCGGCACGCGGCCCGCAGGGCCGCAGGGTGCGGAGGACCGTTCACCCTTCACGACGCACCGGCTTGGAACGCCGGCCTCCGGCCGGCACGCGGCCCGCAGGGCCGCAGGGTGCGTAAGGCCGTTCAGCCTTCACGACGCACCGGCTTGGAACGCCGACCTCCGGTCGGCACGCGGCCCGCAGGGCCGCAGAGCGCGTCAGGCTGTTCCGCCGTGTGGCGCACCGGCTGCGCCGGTGCTCCTGACGGGGAGGAGAGAATCACTCCGCACGTCAACGTCACGCCCTGCGCCGCGCTGTCGCGCAGCGCGTGCCGACCGGAGGTCGGCGTTCCAAGCCGGTGCCGCCATCCCGCTGGTCAACGGGACGCGGGGTAGCGCCTCCGCTCGCACGGCCGGGAAGAACGGCTATCGTCCGCCCGCGGCATGAGGATGACGATCTCGCTTTCGGACGAACAGGCCGAACGGCTGAAGGCGCTGTGCCGGGATGAGGGCATCTCTCGTGCGGAGGCCGTCCGGCGTGCAGTGGACCGCTATCTGGAAGCTCAGCGGGGGCGGGAAGACGCGTTCGGGATGTGGCGGGAACGCGGGATCGAGGGTCTCGCCCACGAGCGACGACTCCGGAAAGAGTGGCGCTGAGTCAGAAGGAACCGCCGGGTCTCGGACCGTTCCCAGCCGGGGGTGCCATGCCGCTGGTCAGCGTCGCGACGTGCGCTGCGCTGTTGCGCAGCGCGTGCCGACCGGAGGTCGGCGTTCCAAGCCATATGCGCTATTTCATTCGTCTGATCCGCGGCCCTGCATCGCGCGCCAGACCTTTTCCGGCGTGAGCGGCGTATCGAGGTGCTCTACCCCGAAAGGCCTTAGCGCGTCCATCACCGCGTTGCAGACGGCCGGGGTGGAGCCGATGGTGGCGGCCTCGCCGATGCCCTTCACGCCGAGGGGGTTCACCGGGGTCGGGGTGACGGTGCGGTGGAGCTCGTACTTCGGCAGCATGTCGGCCTTGGGGACGGCGTATTCGAGGAGCGTCGGCGTCAGCAGGTTTCCGTCCGCGTCGTACACCGCGTCCTCGTAGAGCGCTTGGGCGATGCCCTGCGCGAGGCCGCCATGGACCTGCCCCTCGGCGAGCAGCGGGTTGATGACCTTCCCGCAGTCGTCCACCGAGATGTAGCGGATGATCTCGACCGCACCGGTATCGGGGTCGATCTCCACGGCGCAGAGGTGGGTCCCGAACGGGAACGTCTCGCCGGGCGGCTTGAAGTCCACGTCGGCGGTGAGGTCGGCCGAAGCCCCCTCGGGCGCCTCCGCCGAATACGCGAACGCCGCGATCTCGGACCACCCGACCGCCCGCGCCGGTGAGCCGGCGACGAAGAAGCGGCCGTCCTCGAAACGAATGTCCTCGGTCGCGGCCTCCAGCAACCGGGCGGCGAGCGCCTTCGCCCGCTCGCGCACCGTTTCGGCGTTGTTGAAGATCGCCGCGCCTCCCACGGGCGCGCTGCGGCTGCCGAAGGTGCCGATCCCGCGGGGGCACTCGTCGGTGTCGCCGTGGAGCACGGTGACGTCGTCCAACCCGACCCCGAGCTGGTCGGCGGCGATCTGCGCCCAGGCGGTCTCGTGTCCCTGCCCGTGCGGCGAGGTCCCGCTGCGCACCGTGACCGCGCCGTCGGGCTCCACCGTGACCCCGCCGGCCTCCCAAGGGCCGAAACCGCAGATCTCCACGTAGCAGGCAAGGCCGATGCCGAGCGGCTTGCCGCCCTCGGCGCGCCGCCGGGCCTGCTCGGCGCGGAGCCCGGCGTAGTCGCCGGCCTCGAGCGCCTTGTCGAGCGCCTTCTCGTATTCGCCGCTGTCGTAGGTGAGGCCGGTCGCCGTCCGGTAGGGGAACTTGTGCGGCGGGATCAGGTTGCGGCGCCGGATCTCCGCGGGATCGATCCCCAGCCGGCCGGCCAGCACGTCGAGCGCCCGCTCGATCAGGTAGGTGGCCTCCGGGCGGCCGGAGCCGCGGTAGGGCTCGTTCGGCGCGGTGTTCGTGAAGGCGCCGGTCGCGTGGGCATGCGCGGTGGCGACGTCGTAGGGCCCCACGATCATCGCCCCGGTGAGCGACGGGGTGGTGGGCCCGGGCCGGCTGAAGTAGGCGCCCGAGTCGTAGAGGACGTCCACGTCGCAGTGGCGGACCCGCCCGTCCCGCTCGGCCGCGACGTCCAGGGTCACGAACAGGTTGCGGCCGTGGGTGGTGGTCTGAAAGTCCTCGGTGCGGGTCGCGAACCAGCGCACCGGCCGGCCGAGCTTCAGCGCCAGCCAGGGGACCAGCACTTCCTCGGCGTAGAGGTTCGCCTTGGCGCCGAACCCGCCGCCCACCTCGGGGGCGATGGTCCGGAGGCGCTCCTCCGGGATCCCCAGGATGCGCGCCACGCTCGACTTGACGCGGTGCGCGGACTGGGTGGAGGTCCACATGGTCACCCGGTCGCCGTCCACGCGGGCCGCGACCGCGCGCGCCTCCATGGCGCTCGGGATGAGCCGCTGGATCCGGAAATCGAGCGAGACCTCGACCTCCCCTTGCGCCGCCTCGGGCGCGCCGTCGGGGTGGAGTTCCCAGACGAACGCCCGGTTCCCCTCCGCCTCCTCGTAGAGGGGCTCCGCGCCCGCGGCCCGCGCCGCCCGGGAATCGCCCGCGCCGGGCAGGTCCCGGTAGTCCACGTCCACCAGCGCGGCGGCGTCGGCCGCCTGCGCGGCGGTCTCGGCCACCACGGCGACCACCGGATCGCCGACGGTGAGCACCTTCTTGTCGGCGAGCGCCCAGCGGGCGGGGATGTGAAGCTCGGTGAACGCTCCCCCGTCCGGGGCCTTGGCCACCGGGAAGGGCCGCTTCAGCGTCGGCAGGATGTCCGCCGCGGTGAACACGCCGGCGACACCCGGCGCGGCGGCGGCTTCCTCCGTCTCGATCGAGACGATCTCCGCGTGCGGATAGGGGCTCCGGACCACCGCGAGATGGAGCGCCCCGAGAAGCGGGATGTCCGGGGTGTACTGGGCCTGACCCGTGACCAGCCTCGGATCTTCCCGCCTCCGGACCCGCTCGCCGATGGTCTGGGTTCTGATCGCCAAGGGTGCGCCGTCCGAAGGGGCCGCGATTCTAACGACCGGCCCCCGCGTGACGCCGCAATAACGTCCCCGGCCAGGGCGTATTCGTCAGCACGCCCCCGCTTCCGACGCACCCGTATGTCTTCCGAACCCCCCTCGACAGCGCCGCTCGCGCGCCTCTCCGGCGTCAGCCACCGCTACGGGAACGTGCTCGCGCTCGACCGCCTCGACCTCGAGGTCCGCGAGGGTGAGGTGCTCGCGGTCCTCGGCCCGAACGGCGCCGGCAAGACCACCGCGGTCAGCCTGCTGCTCGGCACGCTGACCCTCCAGTCCGGCGCCGCCCGGGTCTTCGGGAGCGCACCGGACGCCGCGGAGGTCCGTCTCCGCCGGGGCGCGATGCTGCAGGTCTCGGGGGTCCCCGAGACGCTCACCGTCGGGGAGCACCTGGCGCTCTTTCGCGCCTACTACCCGTCGCCCCTGCCGGCGGCGCGGCTCCTCGAAATGGCGGGGCTCCGGGAACTTCGCGACCGCCGGTTCGGGAAGCTCTCGGGCGGGCAGAAGCAGCGGGTGATGTTCGCGCTGGCGCTCGCCGGCGACCCCGAGCTGGTCTTCCTCGACGAGCCGACCGCGGGGCTGGACCTGGACGGCCGGCGGCGTCTCTGGGACGAGATCCGTGGGCTCAAGGCCGCCGGCCGCACCGCGGTCCTCACCACGCACTACCTCGAGGAGGCGGACGCGCTCGCCGACCGGATCGCGGTGATCCACCGGGGACGGCTGATCGCCGAGGGGACCCCGGAGGAGATCAAGTCCCGCACCGCGGGGCGGGTGGTGCGCTGCGTCACGACGATCACCGCCGAAACGGCGCGCACCTTCCCGGAGGCCGCCGGCGCGGAGACCAAGGGACAGCACCTCGAAATCGTGACCTCCCAACCGGAGGCGCTGCTCCGCCGGATGTTCGCGCGCGACCCGGAACTCGGCGACCTGACGGTGGTCGGCGTCGGGCTCGAGGAGGCGTTCCTCGCGCTGACCGGCGAGCGCGGCCCGGACGGGAACGGCGCCGGGCCGGAGGGAGGGAGCTAGGTGGACGCATCCGCCCCGCCCGTCCTCCGCCGCAGGCTCTGGTGGCACGTCCGCATCGCCCTCCTGGAGACGCGGTTCCAGTTCCTGAGCTCGCTGCGCCTCCCCGCGTTCGCTGTCCCGACGCTGCTCTTCCCGGTGTTCTTCTACCTGTTCTTCGCCGTGGTGTTCCAGTCCGGGGGAGCGTCGCTCGTCGCGCCGACCTACATGCTCGCCACCTACGGCGTGTTCGGCGTCCTGGGTCCGTCGATCTTCGGCTTCGGGGTGGGGCTCGCCCAGGAACGCGACACGGGGGCGCTCCTGCTGAAGCGGACCACGCCGATGCCGGCCGGCGCCTTCCTGTTCGCGCGCGTCGGCACGGCGGCGATCTTCGGGGCGGTGGTGGTCGGCACGCTGTTCCTGCTCGCGGGATTCGCCGCCGGCGTCGAACTCCACCGCTCGCAGTGGTTCTCCCTCGCGGGCATCATCCTGGCCGCCGTCCTGCCGTTCAGCGCGATCGGGCTGGCGATCGGCGCCTGGGCGAAGCAGCAGGCGGCGGTGGCGATCGTGAACTTGGCGTTCATCGGGATGTCGCTGATCTCGGGACTCTGGGTGCCGATCTACATGCTCCCGAACGTCATGCAGGACATCGCCGTCGTCTTTCCGACCTTCCACCTCGGCCAACTGGCGCTGAAGGTGATCGACCTCGATCTGGGTGGGCCCGTGTGGCTCCACCTCGTGCTCCTGGTCGGACAGACCGCGGTCTGCCTGGCGGTGGCGGCGGCGGGGTTCCGCCGGTTCTCGGGGCGGTGAGGGGATGACGCCTTCCGAGCGCCCGCCCTGGCGCCGCGACCCGTTCATCGCGGCGGTCGGGATCGCCGCGTTTGTCGGTTTGCTGATGACGCTCCCGGTGCCGGAACCCGCGGACCCGCCCGGCGGACCGCTCCCGGAGACCACCTTCGCGGTGGTGGACGTCGCCGTGTTCGACGGGGAGGAGTTCCGGCCGCATCGGGATGTCTGGGTCGAGGACGGACGCATCCGCGCGGTCGGGCAGCGGCTCCGGCTGCCCGATGACCTGCCCCGGGTGGACGGGGGCGGGCACACCCTGCTGCCGGGCCTGATCGACGCGCACACCCACACCTACGGTCTGGTGTTGACCGATGCGCTGCGGTTCGGGGTGACCACGGTGTTCGACCAGTTCACGTCGCCATCCATCCTGGTGCAGAAACGCGCGGCCCGTGAGGACCTGTCCCGCGGCAACGAGGCGGATCTCTTCTCCGCGGGCAACGTGGCAACGGCTCCCGGGGGACACGGCACCCAGTTCGGGGTTCCGATCGCGACCCTGACCACTGCCGGAGAGGCGTCGACGTTCGTCCGGGAACGGAAGGAGGAGGGCTCTGACTGGATCAAGATCATCTGGGAGGACGGCGGCACCTTCGGTGCCGACATCCCGACGCTCGACCGGGAGACGATCGCCGCGGTCATCGAGGCCGCCCACGCCGAGGAGTTGCTCGCGGTCATCCACGTCAGCACGCTCGAACACGGGCTCGCGGCGCTCGAGATGGGGGTGGACGGGCTGGTCCATGTCTGGGGCGACGAAGTCATCTCCGAGGAGGACGCCTCCCGTTTCGCCGAAGCGGGGGTGTTCGTGATCCCGACGCTGTCGGTGCGGGTCGCGGCGGCGGGGGAGTCCCTGGGGCCGGACCTGCTGGAAGCGACGGCGCCGGAGTACGTTTCACCCATGCAGCGCCAGACGCTGACGCAGACGTTTCCCCGGCCGGTCGGAACCAGCGAGGCGTCGATCGAGAGTGTCCGCCGGCTGCACGCCGCCGGAGTGCGGATCCTCGCCGGCACTGATGCGCCGAACCCCGGGACCGGCTTCGGGATCTCGATGCACGGGGAGCTGCGGTTGCTGGAGCGGGCCGGACTGACCCCGGCCGAGGCCCTGGCGGCGGCGACCGCGCATCCTCCCGCCGCCTTCGGTATCGAGGACCGGGGCCGGCTCCAGCGGGGCCGGATCGCCGATCTGCTGCTGGTGGCCGGCGATCTGGAGGGTGACCTGACCCGGACCACGGCGATCGCGGGGGTCTGGAAGGACGGCTTCCCGGTGGAGGCCGCGTGGGCGACGTCGCCGGAACCACGGTGAGTCGGCGTCTTCTCCGCGCCGCGTGCCTGCTGGTCGCGCCGCTGCCCGCGTTCGCCCAGGCTCCCGCGCCGTCGCTGCTGGCCATCGAGCGCGCCTACTACGCGGGGGAGACGTCCGCCGGCCGGGAGGCGCTCGAAGCGCTCGGTGAGACGGACGACGTGACCCGCGCCTGGGCGCTCTGGCGGGTCGCCGGCATGCACCGGATACGCGAAGTGGACCGGCAGACGAAGCGGCGGCACGAACGGATCCGGAAGCCGCTGCTGGAAGAGGCCGAGGCGCTGATGAAGGCCCGCATCGAGGCCGACCCGAACGACGCGGAGGCGCACCTCGTCCTGTCGCAGGTCTACCAGGCGCGGATCACCGGGATGATGTCCGGGATGCGCTTTGGCCGGCGGTCCGGCGAGACGCTCGACCGGGCGCTCGAACTCGTGCCCGGCGACCCGCGCGCCCTCTACCTGAGAGGGATCAACCAGCTCATGGCCCCGGGCCCGTTCGGGAACCGGGAGGAGGGGCGGCGCAACCTGGAGGCGGCGGTGGCGCGCTTCGCGGAGGGTGCGCCGGCGGGGGTCTTCTGGTGGGGCGAGCCGGAGGCGCACGCCTTCCTCGGTCTGTCCTACGCGAGGGAGAACGAGCGCGACGAGGCCCGCGCGGCGTACGAACGGGCGCTTGCACTGGCGCCTCGGTTCGACTGGGTCCGCAAACGGTTGCTCCCGGACCTGGAGAAACCCCCATGACCGTGTCCTCCTGCGCACCCCGCCGGCCATGAAAACGCCAGGCGACTGGGAGCGCCGGTGTTCACACCGGCATCGCGGCCAACGGCCGCGAAACTCCCGGCGCCATCGCGCCCTATCGCGGGGACCCACGACGAGGACGGCGAAACCGACGTTCGCCCGCGCCGGCCACGGCGCCATTCGCGTTGAAGGCGCCGCCACGTTGCCAAGAAACATCGGGAGTTTCGCCCGCTGCGCGGGCGATGCCGGTGTAAACACCGGCGCTCCTCACCGTTCCCGTCATCGGGCGGGTTGCATTCTCACAGCAACCGGTAGGCTGAGCACATGACCGACATCAACGAGATCGGCGCCACCGCGTTCGTCATCGCGGCCATCCGGGCCGGGGAGCCCGAGAAGCCGCAGCCGCTCTTCAACGATCCCTACGCCCAGTGGTTCTCGAACGACCGGGCCCGGGCCGTCGCCCGGCAACTGGACGAGGCCTTCCCGCCATCGACCAGCATGGTCCGCTTCCGCACGCGCTACTTCAACCGGTTCGTCGAGCGCGGGATCGCGGCGGGGGCCCGGCAGGTGGTCCTGCTCGGGGGCGGCTTCGACATGCGCGCCCATGTGTTCGCCGACACCGGCGCCCGCTTCTTCGAGGTGGACCAGAAGGCGGTCGTGGAGTTCAAGCGGGTGACGCTGGCGCGGAACGGGATGGAGCAACCGTCGTCACTCTCCGCCAACTACCTCGACGCCGACGTTCCGAACGGCCTGGCCGATCTCGGCCTCGATCTCACGGCGCCGACGCTGATGGTCTGGGAGGGCAACACCATGTACCTGCCCCCCGAGAGCATCATGCCGTTCCTCAACCGCCTCGCCGGGGCCATGACCTCGTTTCGCATCGCCTTCGACTACTTCGCCGCCGACCTGCAGCGCCGCGAATTCGAGAACGAGGAAGACCGCCGCCGGCTTGAGGATGTGGAACGGGCGATGGGCGCCGAGTTCCCGACGGGCTTCGCCGACCTGAAGGTGTTCGAGGAGCAGGCGCCGTACCGCGTGGCCGAGGAGGGCTCGTTCGACAACCTGGCCGAGGAGTTCGGACTGGGCCCAATGGTGGCGAGCTATCCCGAGGACTGGCGCGAGACGCTCAAGCTGTACCGCTACTGCGTGCTGGAGAGGCGGTAGGGCGGTTCTTCGTCATTCGCGAGAGCTGGCCGCGAATGCGGGGAGCTTGAGCGGTCCGGCGGCGTGAACGCGGGGAGTTCGAGGGATCCGGCATCGCCAGCGCGGACTTCCCTGTGGGTCTGGTAGGTTCGCGTTCCCCCCTGGAGGTCCCCCATGAAACTCCGCACATCCCGCAGAACTTTCCTCGGCGCCACCGCCGCCGGCATCGCCGGCGCCACGCTCCCCGCCTCCCGCGCCGCAGCCGCGCCCGACGCCGCGGAACGCCAGCGCCTCATCGAGCTCGCCCACTTCGGCAAGAAGGCCCCGGCCGAGGGCGCCGGCGGGATGGCGATCACCTCGCATCCGCTCGCGACCCGCGCCGCCGTCGACATCCTGAAGCGCGGCGGGAACGCCTGCGACGCGGCGCTCGCCGCCTCGATCACCCAGACCGTGGTCGAGCCGCACATGACCACCATCACCGGCTGCCTGTCGCAGATGTACTTCGACCAGGCGACCGGCGAGACCACCTACGTCAACGGCAACGTGAACGCGCCGATGGCGCCGCTTCCCGGCTACGGCCGCCATGACCTGGCCGGTGGGCGCGGGGTCGCGGTGCCGGGCTGGTGGGGCGGCTTCGAGGCGGCCCACGACCGCCACGGCTCGCTGTCCCGGAAGGACCTGATGGCCGACGCCATCGCCTACGCCCGGGACGGGTTCGAGATGCACCCGTTCCTCTGGGGCGAGGTCTTCATCCAGTCCGACAAGATCGGCAAAACCACCGCCGGTCGCGACATCTTCTTCGACGGGAACGCCGTCCCGCGCCCCGGCGCGACGCTCTACCAGAAGCAGGCCGCCGACACCCTCGAGCGGCTCGCCGCGGAAGGGAACGACTACTTCTACCGGGGCGACTTCGCGAAGGAGGTCTGCGACGTGGTCCAGGCGGCGGGCGGCGTCCTGACCCCCGAGGACTTCGAGCGCTGGGAGCCGCGCTGGCAGGAGCCGGCGTGGGGCTCCTACCGCGACCTCCGGATCGCCGGTTCCCCGCCGCCGGACAACGGCGGCACCCACATCATCGAGATGCTCCACATGCTGGAGTTCCTCGACCTCGAGGGCCTCGGGCCGCCGACCGAGTCGGCCGAGAGCCTGCTGCAGATGGTCCGGATCAGCCACCTCGTCTACACCGAGGGCGGCCGGCAGAACGATCCCGAGAGCCACCCGCTGCCGCTCGAGACGATCCTCTCGAAGGACTACGCGAAGATGCGGTTCGACCTGCTCCAGATGGGGCACCCGGTCGCCGACGCTTCCGAGCCGCCCCCGCCCGCCGGCAGCAACCACGTGACGGTGGTGGACGCCGCCGGCAACGTCTCGACCATCCTGCATTCGTGCATGTCCTACCCCTGGAGCAACGGCCTCTTCGCCGGCGGCGTGAGCATCTGCGCGGCGGGCGCGCATTTCTTCCGGGTCATGCCGAAGCCCGGCCACCGGATCTCGGCCTACGTGGCGCCGAACATCATCTTCCGGGGCAACCGGCCGGTCATGGCGTCCGGATCGCCGAGCGTGAGCCTGCTCCAGAACGTCCTGCAGAACAGCCTGAACGTGCTGCAGTTCGGGGTCCCGGTCGGGGACTCGGTGAACCGGCCGCGGTTCGGCGGACCCTCCCTGACCGTGCCGGGCGCGGTGCTGATCGAGGCGGACTTCCCGGAGAAGATCCGGGAGAAGGTCGCCGCGCGCGGGATCAACTTCGACATCGTGAACCCCTGGAACTGGCACCACGGCTCGTTCGAGGGCATCCACATCGGCGAGGACGGGATCCGCCGCGCCTGCGGCGACCCGCGCCGGTGCAGCATGGCGGAGGCGACGGCGTGACGCGTTTGGTCCTTGTTCTTCTGGCGGCGCTCCTTGTCGGGGCGATGGCCTCGGCGCAGGACACGGTGCTCCGCTGCGGGGCGATCTTCGACGGCGACGCGATGGGCGGCGCCGGGGACATCGTCGTGCGCGACGGCCGGATCGTCACCGGACCCCCGGATTCCGGCGACGTGGTGGACCTGTCGGGTTACACTTGCCTCCCGGGGCTCATCGATCTCCATGCGCACCTGACGATCAACCCGGAGACGCTGACCACGCTCGACATGTACCGGTCGAGCGCCGCGCGGGCGCTCGACGCGCTGGCGAACGCCCGGAAGATGCTCGACGCCGGGTTCACGACGCTGCGCACCCCCGGCGAATTCGACGGCTACTACGCCACCATCGACCTCAGGAACGCGATCAACCGCGGCCAGCACGTGGGGCCGCGGCTGCTCGTCGCCCCGCACGCGATCTCGGCCACCGGCGGCCACGGGGACTTCAACAACCTGATGTCCGATCTGCACATCGAAACGCCCACCCGGATCGCCGACGGTCCGGAGGGGCTCCGCCTCGAGATCCGGCGCGAGTTCAAGTACGGCGCCGACTGGATCAAGCTGATGATGACCGGCGGGGTCATGTCGGCGGGCGACGACCCGAACGTGAGCACCTACACCCTCGAGGAAGTCACCGCCGCGGTCGAGGAGGTCCACCGCCACAAGAAGAAGATCACCGTCCACGCCCACGGCGCGCCCGGGATCAACACGGCGCTCCGCGCGGGGGTGGACTCCGTCGAGCACGCGACGCTGGTGGACGCGGAGGGGATCCGGCTCTTCAAGGAGCGCGGCGTCCCCATGGTGCCCACCCTCTACGTCATGAACTACATCCTGGAGGAAGGCGAGGCGATCGGTTTCCCGCAGGAGAGCATCGAGAAGGCCCGCGCCCTGGTCGCGGAGCGCGACCGGCGGATGGGAATCGCGTTCGAGCAGGGCGTGCCGGTGGCCTTCGGCTCGGACACCATCTTCCCGCACGAGACCGCGGCCCGCGAGTTCGCGGTCATGGTGGGGATCGGCCTGAGTCCCACGAATGCTCTGCGGTCAGCGATGACGGTGGCGGCCCGGACGCTGGGGCTGGAGGACGAGATCGGCCGGATCGCGGACGGTTACGCGGCGGATGTGATTGCGGTCGAGGGGGATCCGCTGGAGAACATCCGGGTGATGGAGGATGTGCGGTTCGTGATGCGGGACGGGAGAGTGGTGAAGGCGCCGTAGCGGAGCGGAGCGCCGGCCTTCAGGCCGGCACCGCCCGCTGCAGGCGGGCGAGGGAACGAATCCCCACCGAGAGTCACGGCACCACCGTCCGGTTGGCGGGCTACAGGTCCCGGCTCGAGCCCGCCGTTCTGGCCGGCGCCGGGCATCCATCGACGGTTCGATTCGTGGTCGCTGCGTCCGGGACGCCGCGGTCGTCCGCTACCCGGTTTCCTTGGGTCGCGGCCCCAGAAAACGGTCTCCGTCGTAGTGGATGAGATGGTCTGGGGCGTCGCAGAGCCACACTTCGGTTTCCCAGGCGATGTTGGTCATGTGCTTGCGGAACTCCGCGAAGTCCGGAAACGCACTGACGTAGACGGCGTCCGCGGGGCACGCGACCAGCATGGCTTGCAGATCGACCAGCCGGGAGGGCGCAATCGGCCCGTGGGAGGTCACCGCCTCGACGAGGAACAGCCAATTGCGTTCAGGGTCGTACAGGAGCACGTCGGGCAACTTGTCGTGATCGGTGATCGGGATGCCCAGTTCGGCCAGACGAGGCCTGTCCACGAACAGGTCCTTCTTTTCCGTGTCGCCCAGATAGAGCAGGTGTGCGCCGGGAGCGAAGCGGGGCGCGAACATTTCCACGACGGCCTTCTGAACCTCGTTGTGCTTGCCTGGGGAGAGCCGGAGCATTTGACCGTCCGGCAGGGTCACCGGCACCTGCCGGAGGCGCCGATCCTGCGCATAGAGCTCCACCAGGGCGCCTTGCTCGCGCCGGAAAAGCTCTACGGCGGCGTTCCAGTGGTGGGTCCCATAGCGCTGGATGATGTCCAGAGCGAACTCCGTGACGGCGTAGTGGGCATTGGGGCTGTTCGTCGGCAAGTCGGGTTCAAACGGGTTGTATTCAGCGATACCGGCCTGGACGAACTGATGTAGCACTTGCCGTCTGAACGTCTCGCGCGTATTCGCCGCGTACGTCGTTTCGTAGTGCTCCGCCAGGTAGTCCATGATGCCTTTGGTGACGGTGCATCGTCGTCGCTCAGCCTTCTCCCAGCCAGAATCGGGGGTCAGCCCGCAGAGCGCGATCAGCGTCATGCCCGCCATCTGATTGTGTTGGGCGGCGGGCATGCCCAGGGCCTCGAGAATCTCCTGCGCCTCCTCGACGCTAGCCAACGGCTGCCTCCTTCCAGGAAGGAGGAACCATCATCCCGGCGACCAGTGCGTCCACCTCTGATGCGGGGTTGGGCAGGCGCTTCACCCGGCGGCCGAGCGCGACGATGGCCTCCGGTGCGGGAAGCGGCATGGCGCGCAGCTCGGTGGCGTTCACCTGGGTGTTGCCGTTGACCGTCCGGAACCAGGTGTCGAGGAGACGGCTGTTGTAGAGCGCGGCCAGACCCCACGCCTCGTCCTCCGAGAGTTCACCGCCGGGCCGGTGGATGTAGTTGAGATGGTTTTCCAACCCGACCTCCAGACCTTCGAAGTCGGCGGCGATGAAGGGAGCGGCAGTCAACCGGCGCGGCTCTTCCTTGGCGCTGAAGCGACGGAGCAGGACGTAGTTCCGGGCGGGGAGGAGGAGCGCCCCGGCGCCCCTGCGCACGATGTACTCCGGCTTGTGTCGACGGAGCGGCCACTTGGCCTCCATGGCCCGCACATGGTTCATCCAGAGAAGCGGCACGTGCCTCACGGGGATCTCTCCGTCCCTGGCGATGAACCTGTTTGCTCGAAACGCGACCACCGGCCCGGTCGAGATGTTGAGGCCCAAATCCGAAAGATTGCTCGGCCAGGCATCCACCACGGCCAAGGCTCTCTCGTCGCCGTCGCAGACGGGCAGCCGGAGGACCTTTTCGGCGGAGTCAAGGTCGAGCGCCGTGCTCGCTGGAACCTCGCGGACAGTGGATTCACCGAGATCGTCGACCCCGAGGCTCGACGAAATCTCGACGGTGGAGCGGTTCTCCGGCTCCCGGTCCTGGCGGATGCCGCACATGATGACGTTTTCCTGCAGCACCGCGTCCCGGCGGAACGCGTCGCGGCGGGAACCGAAGACATGGACCCGGTCCGGGCGAATCAGCTCGAAGAAAACAGTCCGGAACTGCCGGAAGTACGGACCGGAGGCGAAGCTCCGCGGCGTGATGAACACGAAGTCCCCCCGCGGGCGCAGGAGCGCGGCGCCCGCGGCCATGAAGAGCGCGTAGATGTTGGGCTGCCCGTGAACCACCTCGGAGAGGGCCGCCGCACGTGGATCGTCCTTGCCGATCTTGAAGTACGGCGGGTTTGCGATGACGACCTCGAAGGGCTCCGCCGCCGAGCGTCCAGGGAAGAGTCCCCGCGGACGCAGCAGCTTGGCGTTCGCCATGATGAAGTCCGTGGTTTCGATCCGGACGGAGACCTTCACTCCGTAGCGCCGGAGGCACCAATCGGCCAGATGGTCGAGGACGGCCCGGAGTGGCGGCAGCAGGTCCCGGTCGATTTCGTAAGCGACCAGCTCGACGATCCGGGGCTTGGAGCGACGGGAGGCGATGCGCTCCACGGCTGCGCAGCAGAGAATGCCGGTTCCGGCGGCGGGGTCCAGGACGCGGAGTTGGTGGGACCCGGAGGTGATCCTTCCCGCCATGAAATCGGCCACTGGCGCCGGGGTGAGGAACAGGCCGTGGTCCTTGCGCTCCCGGTCGGTCTTCTGCCGAATGCACCACTCGCCGATCCGGTCGGCATAGGCTGTGGGTCGCTCGACGGTGCTGGGACCGGGCATCGGCCAGCGCGACTGCCGGGGCGCAACCGGAGGCGCGGGTTTCCCCCCAGGAATCACCCTCAGCGGGGGCACGTTGCGTCCGGATGCCACGACGTTGACGCGGCATAGTCTGCCGCGTTCGCGCTCACGGTCAACCTTCGTACTTCAGGGCTCGGCCATCTCGGGTCGATGGCTGCGCCTTGGACCATTTCGGCGGCGGCAACCCGTCCCCGGCCGAGCCCCGGATCAATCCACCGGGTCAGCGCAGGAGCGCCTCCAGGACTGGACCGACGAGCGACTTCGCACGGCAGACCTCCGCCGCCCGCCAGATCTGGCCGACGCTTGCCTTGCGCTCGTAGTAGGCGTCGCGCAACGCCTCGAGCGCCACATCCTTGCCCACGAGCCGGCGGAAGCGGAAACAGTCCACGACAGTGCGGGCCGGGCTGGTGATCCGGGCGGGAACGCCCTCGAAAACGGTGTCCTCGACCCCGTACTGCAACGAAGCTCCGGAGAAGCGGATCACTTGGACCGGCAGTTCCGGGTTGCACGGGGTGCGGGCCTTGTGAGGGATGGCGATCCAGACCTGACGAGAAGATTGAGTGCCGATCTCGTGGATACGAAGGGCCGTCAGTAGACAGATGATGCCGGCCGGAACCCGCGCGCAGACGGCTGCGTGGGTGTAGTGCTCCGTCACGTCCGCGTCGGCGAAGCGGTAGAGGCCCCGGGCCACGCGCTCGACGGCTCCGTCGTCCACCAGGCGCCTGAGTTGGCGGGAGTGGATGCCCGCCACGGCTGCGTCCCGCTGACGGAAGAAGGCTCTTCCACCGAGGTCCATCTGGTTGACAACGCGCACCGGGAGGGAGGTCTGATTTGTCGACAATTGTAACCAATTGCCTACATTTTCGACCACATCAACCTCAGTGTCGTCGTCGGACGCTCGCGGCCTCAACCCCGGAAGGCTGGTTCCGACACGCTTCCAGGCCCGGATTTCGGACCGCCGCGCCACCCCGGCCGGTCGCTCAGGTCCGGCATGACGGCGACCGCCGGGTTCTCACCTGGGTAGGTGCGTGAGGGGAGGCGGACCAGCGCGGGCCTGACGGCTTTGGAAGAGCGGACCCGCTCAATCACTGCGACCCGAACCGGGTCGCAACGTACTCGCCAGCGTCACTTTCCTCCGTCCACACGATCCCCGGACGGACGGCGAGCGAAGGCGTACGTGCTGACCGGGGAATGGCGCGACGGTGTCTGGCAGCGCCATCTCGCCAAGGGCGGTACGTCGTTGCGGCCCTGTGGGCCGCGTGCCGACCGGAGGTCGGCGTTCCAAGCCGGCACGCCATGAGGCGGAGCGGAGGTCAGTTCGGTCTCGGTGCTCACGTCACCTTCTCCACGGGTTGCCAGGACGCCCGGCCTGGCGGACGTGATCGCGCGGCTACGGATCCACCTGCCGGTAGAACCTCTTCACACCGTCCTCGATGGTCATGATGACCGCGCTCTTGGTCGGATGCCGATCCTCGTTGTAGTGCGAGATGAGCGTCGCTCCGGCGTATTGCTCGGTAGCCATCAGTTCCCGCCGGATGGCGTCGGCTTCGAGAGTGCCCGCGCGGGCTGCCGCCTGCAGGAACAACCGGACCGCGTCGTAGCTCACGCCATCGCCGCCGGTGGGGGTGATCCCGTACCGGGCCCGGTATGCCTCGACGAAGGCGCGTGCGGTCGGTTCGTCCGTGTCCGGCGAGAAGTGGGTGCTGAAGAAGCTGCCGTCCACGGAGGCCTGCTCGTTCTCCAGCAGCGCCGCGTTGTCCCATGAATCGGCCCCCAGGAACACGGTTGGCTCCCCGGCGGCATCGTGGAGCGGCAGGGCGCGCGCCTGGGCGGTCAGAAAGCCGGCTTCTTCCGACGAGCCCGGCATGAAGACTGCCGCCGGAGCGGCGGCCGCGATGCTCTTCAACTCCGCGGCAAAGTCCGTCGCGCCGCGCTCGTAGGACAGATCGGCGACGACCGTCCCGCCCAGGTGGTGGAAACGGTTGACGAAGAACTCGCCGATCCCCTCGCTGTACACCTCGCCTCGTTGGGTGAGGACGGCGGCTGTCGTCACTCCGAGCGTCTCGAAGGCGAAGTCGGCCATGACGCGCCCCTGGAACTGATCGGTGAAAGCGGCCATGAAGACCAGGTCGCCGGCCGCCGTCACTCCCGGGTTCGTGGCCGCCGTCGTGATCATCGGCACGCCGTGACGCTGCGCGACGGCCCCCACCTCGATCGCGTGCGACGAGCGGTTGGGGCCGATGAGCGCGACCACTTCGTCGTCGAGGATCATGGTTTCCGCAACTTCGACTGCCATCGCCGCTTCTGCGAGGCCCATCTCGACAGTCAGTTCGACGGGACGGCCCAACAGCCCGCCGTCTGCGTTGGCCTCGTCCACGGCGATCATTCCGCCGTTCGCGTAGGTCCGGTCGCCCGAGACCAGGAAGCCGATGTTCACCGGGGCCGCCGGGGGCGCCGGGGCGGGGGCGGGGGTGGCCGGGGCGGCCGGGCCGACGGATGTCGGTGACGCTCCGTCGCCGCACCCGGCCAGGACGATGGCCGTGGCGCACGCACCTTGAAGCAGTTTCATGAGCACTGCACTCGTGCTCGCCCGGAAGTCACCCATCCGAGACATCCCCCTCCCTGCGCCCAACAATAAGCGGACCCGCGCTCCCCGACAAGGCGCGAGCGCTCATCGAGCCGCGCGATCCGCGAATCGGGACGGCGTTCTCGCCAGGGGGCGGTACGTCGGTGCGGCCCTCCGGGCCGCGTGCCGACCGGAGGTCGGCGTTCCAAGCCGGCACGCCATCACGCCGGCCGGAGGTCGGCGCGCCGATGTCAGGCGGTGGCGCGGATGGGTGGGGCGGCGTCGATCGTCAAGCGTTCGAAGACTCCTTCGACCGAGTCGGCCACCGTGTAGAGACTGTGGGAGTCGGGCTGGGCGAAACCGGTTGCCACGACGTGGTCGAAGAGGGAGAGGAGGGGGTTCCAGTAGCCCCGAACGTTCGCCAGCACGATGGGCTTGTCGTGGAAGCCGAGCTGCCGCCAGGTGATCATCTCGATCGTCTCGTCAAGCGTGCCGAGGCCTCCGGGCAGCACCAAGAAGCCGTCGGCGCGGTCGAACATCCGTCGCTTGCGCTCGTGCATGCTTTCCACGATGACAAGTTCTGTCACGTTCGAGAAAGGGGGCTCCGCTTCCAGGAGTGAGCGCGGCATGATTCCGACGACCCGTCCGCCGGTCGCGAGCGCCGCTTCCGCCACCGTTCCCATCAGGCCGATGCCGCCGCCGCCGTAGATGAGCTCGATGCCGCGCGCCGCACAGGCGGAGCCAAAGTCGCGCGCGAACGCTTCCAGGCTGGGATCGATTCCGCTCCACGACCCGCAATAGACGCAGAGTGACCTGATCCCGGTCGACTGAGGCCCAACATTTCCAGTATTCACTTGATTGTTCTTGTCCATGGCAGCCTGAAGAATACCGCGCTCCCGCGCCGGCGGCGCTGCGTCGTGCCGCGCGCAGCGGGTGCCGGTCTGGAGGCCGCCACCGCGAGAACCGGCCGGTGTTCCAAGCCGGGTGTGCGGGTTCCTTCGACCAACCGCCCGGCCTCCCGCTGCCCCCCGCTTTTCCGGTTGCGCCGCTTTCCGGGCGCTCCCTATACTGGCCCACGATCGCCGAAGAACGCAGATCGGCGTTCACCAGGAGGAGAATGATGCGCAGACGATTCAGCCGGCTCGCGGTCCTCGGGATCGCGGGCTCACTGGCGGTTCCGGCCGCCGCGCAGGAGTTGCGCGGACGCATTGTCGGGACGGCGATGGACGCGACCGGGGCGGTGCTTCCGGGCGTGACGGTCACCGCCTCCAGCCCGGCGATGATCCAGGACCAGGTGGTGGTGACGGGCGGCCAGGGGACCTACGTGTTCCCGGCGCTCCCCACCGGGGTCTATTCGGTCACCTTCTCCCTCGGCGGCTTCAGCACGGTCGTCCGGGAGAACATCCAGATGACCCTGAACACCACCCTGACGGTGAACGCGACGCTCGAAGTCGGCGGCCTCGAGGAGACGATCACGATCACCGGCGAGGCCCCGGTGGTGGACGTCAAGACCACCGCCACCGGCGTGAACTTCACCGAGGAGCTCCTCGAGGACATCCCGAACGCCCGCGACATCTGGGCGGCGATGGCGCAGGCCCCCGGCTTCCAGATGGAGGGCTACGACGTGGGCGGCTCCCACACCGGCACCCAGACCGGGTTCCAGGCGTTCGGCTTCGGCGACCAGCACCGCACCCTGCTCGAGGGCATCAACGTCACGGAGACGACCTCGGGGAACGCCGGCTACTTCGACTACGGAAGCTTCGAGGACTTCCAGCTCGGCGGCTCGGGGAACATGGGCGAGACCCACGGGCTCGGCGCCTTCTTCAACCTCACGGTGAAGTCGGGCGGCGACCGGTTCAACGGCGACATCTACGTGGACTTCGAGAACGACTCCACCGTCGGCGACAACGTCCCGGATGCGCTCCGGACGGGAGGCGGGACGCAGGGTCCCTACAAGGCGGGATCCCGGGGGCTCGAAGCCGGCAACCCGATCACCCTGCAGAGCGACATCAACATCGGGATCGGCGGACCGCTCTATCCGGGCAAGGCCTGGTTCTACGGCGGCTACCGGCTGAACCACCAGGAAAAGCTGACCATCGGGAACCCCGATCCGGCGACCACCCAGCTCGGGAACTGGACCGCCAAGGCGACCTACCAGCTCACCGACTCCAGCCAGTTGATCGGTTTCTTCAACCGCCGCACCAAGCTGCAGGCGGAGCGGGGGCTGGGTCCCGACCGGCCGCTCGATACCGCGTGGTACCAGAGTTCGGTGAACAAGCCGATGAAGTTCGAGTACACGAACGTGCTGACCGACAAGCTCTTCCTGAACCTCCAGCTCAGTCACTGGATCAACCAGTTCCCCCTGTTCTCGACCCAGACGAACAGCGAGAGCGTGGAGGGTCTGCTCGCCGGCCGGAGGGACCGGGACACCGGCGACTACACGAACGCCTACACCTACTACCACTTCCGCAAGGTCACGAAGCCCCAGATCTCCGGCAACCTGACGTATTTCATCGACGACCTCGGCGGGCAACACACCTTCAAGATCGGCACGGAGATCTACCGCGAGCGCCGGAGCTTCCTCCGCATGCAGCCGGAGGACATCTTCTACTGGGACAACGCGGGAGTGCCCGAGGATGTGGACATCTACAACACCCCGAACACCGGCATCAACGACATCTTCCTCACCGCGTTCTACGCGCAGGATTCGTGGACCCTCAACGACCGCCTGACCCTGAACCTCGGCTTCCGCTTCGACCGCTACAAGATGGGGTGGCCGGACAACTCCCTTTCGCCGACCCATTCGGACATCTTTCCGGCGCTCGAGGTGTCGCAGCGCGATGTGCTGACCCTTTCCAACATCGGGCCGCGGCTCGGCGCCGCGTTCGACCTGACCGGTGAGGGCGAGACGGTGCTGAAGCTCTTCTTCGGCCGCTTCTACTGGAACCCGAGCACCACCATCGTGGACGACGAGAATCCGGTGGGCCAGGCGGCGTTCCGGTACCGGTTCAACGACCTGAACGGGAACCGGATCCTGGATCCGGGTCCGAGCGGCGGACTCGCCGATTCCCCCGAACTCGGCGAGAAGATCTCGACCCTGGGCGGCGCCGGGTTCGTGACCGTGGACCCGGGCCTGACGAACGCCTACGGCCACGAGATGTCGGCCCACTTCGAGCAGCAACTTGCCGACAACTTCTCCTTCCGGGGCTCCTACGTCCACAAGAACTCCCGAAACGGCTATGGCATCGTGGACCTGAATCGGGCCTTCGCCTACAACGTCCCCTACACCTACGAGGACCGCGGGCCGGACAACGTCGCGGGCACCGGCGACGACCAGACGATCCAGCTGATGGACCGCCAGCCGGGCATCGCCGAGAACCGGATGTACGTCAACCCGGGCGCCTACGGGCTGCCGGACCCGGACGGGAACTACCACACCGTCGAGGTGGCGCTGAACCGCCGCTTCGCGGACCGCTGGATGTTCCTGACCTCGTTCCTGCACACCTGGGCGAACGCCTACATGCGGACCACGGCCTCGACGAGCGTGCGGGCTGCCGCCCGCTTCGACTTCGTCGAGGGGACCACCTACGAGTGGCAGGCGAACCAGTCGCTCCGGCTGGGGCCGATCGACACCACCTACTGGAACTACAAGATGGTGGCGCGCTACATCTTCCCCTACGACATCGGGGTGAGCGCCTCCTACAAGCTCCAGAGCGGGTACCAGACCGCGCGGCGCATCAGCGTCCGGCTGCCGAACGCCGGCACCGAGCGGGTGATGGCGGGCCCCTACGACGAACGCGCGCCGAACGTCGGCATCTTCGACATGCGCGCCGAGAAGTCGTTCAACTTGCCGCAAGGAGCCACCATGGCCCTGCTGTTCGACGGGTTCAACCTGGTCAACAGCTCCACGGTGCTCAACTACCGGACGATCTCGGGTTCGCGTTACAACGAGATCGTGGCGATCCTCGACCCGCGGGTCTTCCGGGTCGGCGTCCGCATCGAGTTCTGATCCGGTCCTGACCCACGGGGGCGCCGGCCTGCGGGCCGGCGCCCCTTTCTGGCTGGGGGCCCTCCGCCGCGCCAGAGCGACAGATACGGCCGGGAACGCCGGCCCCCACCGGGAGAAACGCCCATGCGCGCGTCCTCCTGCACACCCGACCGGGCATGAAAACGCGGATTCCGCGAGGAGCGCCGGTGTTCACACCGGCATCGCCCGCGCAGCGGGCGAAACTCCCGACGTAACTTCGCGATTGTGCACCGCCTCCAAAGCGAATGGCGCCGCAGCCCCCCCGGGCGAACGTCGCTTCGCCATCCTCGTCGCGGGTCCCCGCGATAAGGCGCGATGGCGCCGGGAGTTTCGCGGCCGTTGGCCGCGATGCCGGTGTGAACACCGGCGCTCCTCGCCGTCCCCGCCATCGAGCGGTTCGCGGGCACGTACACTCGGGTTCCGGGGGCATCGGTCCGTTGACGCCCTCCCGTTGCCCCGTTCGAGGAGAGACCCATGAAGCAGCACGAACACCCCACTCCCTGGAACCGGCGACGCTTCCTCCAGACGACTGCGACTGCCGGCGCGACTGCCGGGCTGGCCGCGCTTCCCGCCGCGACCGCGCTCGCGAATCCATCCCGCCAGCCGGGTTCGCCCGGCGCCGGCTCCAGCTCGACGGACCCGCTCGGCATCCGCGCCAGTTTCCCGGTCACCGAGGAACTCGCCTACCTGAACAACGCCGCCGTCGGACCGCTGCCGGTGCCGGTCCGCGACGCCCTCCACGCCTACGCGGACAACAAGATGCTGCGCCGCGACGGCGCCGCGGGCGGCAAGGCGGTGGCGGGCGCGCGCTCGCGCTTCGCCGGCCTGTTCGGCGTCGAAGAGGACGAGGTCGCTCTCCTCTACTCCACCAGCGGGGCCGAGAACATCATCGTGAACGCGATGGAGTGGCGGCCGGGCGACAACGTGGTCGTGGACGAACTGCACTTCGTCACCACCTTCGTGCTCTACCGCGAGCTCGAGCGCCGGGCGGGGGTCGAGCTGCGGATCATTCCGTCGCGGGACGGCGTCGTGACCGTTGACGACTTCGCGGCGCGGACCGACGACCGGACGCGGCTGCTCAGCGTGGCGTGGGTATCCAACCGCAACGGCTTCCGCTACGACCTGCCCCCGCTGGCCGACCTCGCCCACGCCCACGGGGCCTACCTCTACGCCGACGCCATCCAGGCGTGGGGCACGTTCCCCACCAACCTCCACGAGGAGAAGGTCGATTTCGCCTGCGGCAACGGCTACAAGTGGCTGCACGCGGACTTCGGCTGCGCACCCTTCTACGTGCGCCGCGAGCACCTCGACTGGATGACGGCCGACCGTCACGGGCACTTTCAGGTCGCGGAGACGCTGCCCGGGAATCGCTTCCGGCTCAAGACCAGCGCGGGAAAACTCGAATACGGGGGCCCGGCCTACGGTCCGGTCGCCGCGATGGAAGCCGCGCTTGCGTTCCTTGGCGAGGTCGGAGTCGATCGCATCGCCACGCACACGCAGGCGCTCGCGGGCGAGCTGCGCGAGGGAGCCGCGGCGCTCGGGATGCGGATGTTCACTCCGCCGAAGAACCCGTCCGCCATCGTCAGCTTCTACCACGGGCTCGATCCCGAGCGGCTGAGCCAGGCGCTCGCCGACGAGGGCGTCTCGATCACCTTCCAGGAGGACGGAGCCCTGCTGCGTGCGGGCGTGGGGATGTTCAACAGCCGCGACGACGTCGACCGGCTGCTGGGGGTGATCCGCCGGCTGGTGTAACCCGGCTGCCGATCAGCCCGCCAGCCCGAAGAAGGGACTCCTGCGCGCGCTCCGGATGTCCGGAAATAACACCTCAAATGCCATTTGATGTGTTATTCATAACTTTGCAACCGATTGCAAATCGGCCGGGCGGGGATCGTTTCCGTGGAGTCGGGGCCCGGCGACGTAACGCGCTCCGCGACGCCGTCCCGTCATCCGCAACAGGCCGTCGGCGCTCAACGTCTGCAGCAGGTCCAGTGCCCGGAAGCGTGACAGTCCCGTCAGCCGGCGAACGTCGGCGTTCGTAATGGACCCTCGATCGATCACCAACTGCAGGATTTGCCCGCGCATCGCCGGGTCGATTTCGGGTCGGGCCGGGCCAGTCCAGTGCCGGCGGGCCAGCCGGTCGGCGAGACGGTACCTGGCCCCGCGGCCGCGCCCCACCGGTTTCAGGTAGCCCCGTTCCCTCAGAGATGCGAGGCGTTCGGCGGCCGCGGCTTCTTCGACCCTTAGCCAGACCGCGGCCGTCCAGCGATCCACATCGGCGCTCCGGGTGAGTGCTTCCAGGATCAGCAGGTCGTCGAGAGCCAGTTCCCTGCCCCCTTGGCGCTCGTGGGCGACGAACGCGGCGAAGTCGGGATCGGTTCGTGTCGGGAGGACGAGGCGGACGTACGAGGGAGCGTCGTCGTAGTGGGGTGGGTGTTTGCCGGCCCGGAGCGACTCCTCGTGCAGGCGATCGACACCCAGCCCGGCCCGGTTTACGAGGCCAACGGCCTGGAGAACGTTCGCCAGCAGGGGATTCCGGCGGACCGGAGGATGGCGCATCACGTTGTCAGCGGTGACGCCGCCCACGAAGCCGCCGGGACTCCGGATTTCCAGCCGGTCGGGATGGAGGGTCACGAGGACAGACTGACTCACGAACCAGTCCCGGTGACACACGGCGTTGAGGATGCCTTCACGTGCGCTCCATCGGCTGACGTCAGGTACTTCGAGATCGCGCAGTCCCTCAAGGGCGACAGTGGTCAATCCGGTGTGCGCCATCACCAGTTCCTCGAGTTCGTCGAGTTGCCGGAGGAGTGGACTCTTCAGGTCCCGACGGGCGTCATATCGGGTGTCGGCCGAGGTATGACGCGTGAAGATGACCTCGTTGTTGGGAGCAATCCGGGCGAGCGCGGATGGAGTGCCGAGCAGCAGGATCGCCGCGCGGGTAGTCCCGCTGCTGGTGACGAGGTCAAGCGCCTGCAACAGCTCCTCGTCCGAAAGGCGCGTCAGTCCCGGGGCGCCCCTTTCCGTCGCGATGACCCGCCGAAGGCGCTCGAGTTGCTCCGGGTCCAGATCCGCGCGGCCCGCCCCCGGCACGGTCTCCGCAGTCAGGTCGAGGCTGCCCCGGTTGAGGAGGGCCTGAGCGAGACCGGATCCGGTAAGGGGTTTTGATTCCTTCCCGACCCGAAGCCTGGCCACCCCTTCGGTCGTGGTGTGCAGTCCGAGCCCGCGTGGAATGCGGATGACAAGCAGTCGTCCCTCCGGTTCTTCGAGAGGCTCGATGTCCACGAGGATGTGCGGGTCCGTGCCATCGTAAATGTCGCGCCGCAGGCCTTCGCCGTCGAGGTCGCCGACTCCCTGGATCGCCTCTGCCCGTGTCTTCTTCTGATCGGCGACGCCGAGCACCACGATTCCGCCATGTGCGTTCGCAATGGCTACGACTGCCTCGCGGAGTGTCCGGACCTGCCGCTTCCGAGCGTCGGGGGCAGCGATCCAGGGCTTGAACTCCAGGGTTTCGGACTCGAGCGAATCGGCCGGGGAGCCGTCGAGCTGGGGCAGGAGGCTTCGGATTTCTTCCGGTGACCGCATGGGAGAATAATACATCAAAATCCATTTGATGTATTATTCATACTATTGCAATCAGCCGCATAGTGGTCCCCGCTGGGGCAGGTGACCCATCTCCGGGTCGAGGCTCGAGGCGGAACCCCGATTCGCCCGCGAATCCCCGTCAGGCGCTGAAACGCGCCAGTCCGAAGAAGGGTTCCTTCTCTCGCTCGCCGAGCGCCTGTCCGGCCAGCATCTCGCCGAGCGACGCGCCCAGCTTGTAGCCGTGGCCGGATCCCCCGCCGGCGATCCAGACGTTGCCCGCTTCGGGATGGGTGTCCACGATCAGGTTCCCGTCGGCGCTCTCCTCGTACTGGCAGACGCGCGCCTCGATCAGCGGCGCTCCCCGGAGCCCCGGGAACCGGTGCTCCATGTACTCACGCGCCTCCCGGATGCCCTTCGCTGACGGCGTCCGGTCGCCGTCCGTGGGATCGAACGGTGCGCCCCGCCGGTCGTCGGCGATCTTGAAGCCCCGGAAGCGGGTCGCGGGGATGCCGTAGAACGGGCCCTCGATCCAGGTGGGGAACGCCTCCTCGGTCAGGTCGGAGCGCCCCGCCGGCGGGCCGAAATAGAAGACCTCCTGCCGGGTGGGGCGGACGAGCGGCGGGTCGAACTCCGGGAAGAGCTTCGCGAGCCACGGCCCGCAGGCAAACACGAACAGGTCGGCCTCGACCGTGCTGCCGTCCGAGAGGCGGATCTCCCGCATCCGGCCGCCGTCCATCCCGCCCGGCGCCGCCTCCGCCCGCCGGAAACTGCCGCCCTCCTCCTGGAACTCGCGGAGCACCCGTTCGCAGCCGCGCCGGGCGAGCAGGTAGCCGGCGTTTCGTTCGAACACGCCGTAGGAGAGGCCCTCGGGGTTGATCTGGGGGAAGCGGCGCGCCAGCTCGTCGCCGTCGAGTTCCTCGACCGGGAGGCCGAGTTCCCGAAGGATCGGCACCGCGGCCTTCGTGTACTCGTTCTCCCCGCTCCTCATCCGCAGCATGCCGATGGGGAAGAGCAACCGGTCGTTCCAGCGCGCCTCGTACTCCTTCCAGATCTCGTGCGCCCGGGCCACCATCGCGCTGTAGATCCGCCGCGACCCGTAGGAGGCGCGGATCAGACGGCTCTCGCCTCCCGAGCTCGCGCGGGCGTTGCCCGCCCCCCAGGCGTCCACGAGCGTCACCTCGGCGCCCGCGCGGCGGAGCCAGAGCGCCGTCCAGCCGCCGAAGGCGCCGGCCCCGATCACGGCGGCGCGGACGCCGCTTCCGGTCTGCGGGGGGCTCGCGGCGGGCGCGGCAGGTGGCGTCCCGGTTTCACCGGCGCCGTTGCCGCACGCGCCGAGCGCGGCGGCGCCGGCGAGTCCGGCGGCAATCGCCTCGCGGCGGGAGATCCGTTTCGTCATGACTCCGTCACCCGGCCAACCGGCCCAGCTCGAAGAAGGGCTCCTTCTCGCGCTCGCCGAGCGCCTGTGCGGCCACCATCTCCCCGAGCGCCGGCCCGAGCTTGTAGCCGTGCCCGGACCCGCCGCCGGCGATCCAGGCGTTCGAGGCTTCGGGATGGGTGTCCACGATGAGATGGCCGTCGGCGCTCTGCTCGTACTGGCAGACGCGCGCTTCGATCAGCGGCGCTCCCCGCATCGCGGGGAAGCGGCGTTCCATGTAATTCCGCGCTGTCGCGATGGCCTCCGGCGAGGGGGTGCGGTCGCCGTCCGTCGGATCGAACGGGGCGCCGCGCGCGTCGTCCGCCACCTTGAAACCCCGGAAGTTGCTGCCGGGCACCCCGTAGAAGAGGCTCTCCCCCGTCTCCACCCAGACCGGCAGCTCGGCGTCGGTCAGGTCGGGGCGGCCCGGCGGGGTGCCGAAATAGAGGATCTCCTGCCGGGTGGGGCTCACGAGCGGCGGGTCGAACCCGGGGAAGAGCTCGGCGAGCCACGGACCGCCCGCGAACACGAAGATGTCGGCCTCGAGCGTCTCGCCGCTCGCAAGGCGGACGTCCCCGAGGGCTCCGCCCGCCATGGCGCCGGGGGACGCCATCGCCTGCCGGTATTCACCGCCCTCGGCCAGGAAGCCCTCGAGCACCCGCTGGCAGCCGCGCCGGGCGAGGAGGTAGCCCGCGCTCTTCTCGTAGAGGGTGTACGCGATGCCCTCGGGGTCGATCTGGGGAAAGCGGCGGCCGAGTTCCTCGCCGGTGAGCTCCTCGAACGGGACGCCGAGGTCGGCGAGGATCGGGACCGCGTCGGTTGCGTAGGGATCGACCCCGTCGCTCATCCACAGCGCTCCGGTCTCGAAGAAGAGCCGGTCGCCCCAGCGCTCGCCGGCCTCCTTCCAGCGGGCGAGCGCCCGGACCACCATCTCCGAGTAGATGCGGTCGGGCCCGTAGGTGGCGCGGATGACCCGGGTCTCGCCGCCGGAGCTGGCGCGGGAGTTCCCCGGGCCCCAGGCGTCCACCAGGGTGACCTGGGCGCCCCGGCGGAGGAGTTCGAGCGCCGTCCAGCCGCCGAAGGCGCCGGCCCCCACCACGACGGCGCGGACGCCCCGTCCGGATTGCGAGGCGCCGCTGGCCGGAGTCGGCTCCGCCGTTCCGCCGGGTCCGTTCCCGCAGGCGCCGAGCGCCGCGGCGGCGCCCGCGCCGGCAAGCCCGGTGGCGATCGCCTCGCGGCGGGAGATCTTCCGGCTCGTCACGACCGGGCCATCGTAAGGGCTGGCCCCGTCGGCCTCCCGCGGGCGATGTGGACCGCGTCCCGCAGCACCGCCGCGGCGGTGGGGATCGCGTCGCCCTCGGTGGCGACGAGCCGCTGCGTCGAGAACAGGTCGGTCTCCCACTCGACGGCCATGTCGAGGGTGCCGATGCTCCCGAAGAAGCTGTCGCGCGGGACCGCGACGGGCGCAACCCGCATCCGGACCGCATCGCCGTCCGGCGCGGCTTCGCCGATCAGGCGGACGACCTCGTCCGCGGCGGGCTCGGGGGCCGCCTCGATCCCGGTGCGCTCGACCTCCGCGAGAAACGCCTTCCGGCGCATGACCGTCCGCACCAGGATCAGCAGCTTGAGCGCGGTGTCGGTGCCGTTCAGGTCGTTCGTGGGGTCGGTCTCGGCGATCCCGCGCCGCTGGGCCTCGGCGACGGCCTCCTCGAGGCTCATCCCCTCCGCCATCCGGCCCAGCACGAGGTTGCTGGTGCTGTTGAAGACGCCCCGGAGCCGCCGGAACGCGGCTCCCACCAGGTCGCGGGAGCCGGTGTTCACGACCGGAAGTCCCCCGCAGACGGTGGCGCTCCACCCGAGGCCCGCTCCGCTCGCGGCGGCCAGCTCCTCTAGTTCGTCGAAGGCGAGCGCGATCGCCGACTTGTTGGCGAAGACGACCGACGTGCCCCGGCTGAGCGCCGCCCGTGCGGCCTGAAGCCCGATCCCGCCCGTCTCGACGTCCATCGAGGCCGCGTCGAGCAGGATGCCCCGAGGCCCGGCGGCGTCGAGCGCCTCCTCGAGGGAGATCGGATCCGCACCGGGGGCCTCCCGGACCTTCTCGCCCCTTGCCTTGGCCGCCAGCAGGGCGGCTTCCGGGATGCGGCTTCCCGGAGCGTCGGGTCCGACGACGAAGCCGCTGCGGTCGGCGCAGGCCACGACGGGGAACGCCACTCCGTAGCGATGGGCGAGACGCCCGGCCTTCCGCCCCAGAATGCCCAGCAGCTCGCGATGGACGTTCCCCATGCCGAGCAGGATGAGGGGACACCGCGCAACCTGTCCGGCGCCGCCCTCCGGAACTGTTGCCATCTGGCGCACCCTACCCGGCCCGGGCGGCGCGCAGCCCCTTCCAGATGCTGTAGCACAACGCGAGGAGGATCAGCGTGATGGGGAAGCCGGTGATGAGGGCGGCCGTCTGGAGCGCCACCAGCCCGCCGCTGATGAGCAGGGTGATGGCGATGACCCCCTCGAACGAGGCCCAGAAGACGCGCTGCGCGACCGGGGCGTCCACCTTGCCGCCGGCGGTGATGGTGTCGATGACCAGGGTCCCGGAGTCGGACGAGGTGACGAAGAAGACCATCACGAGCACGATGGAAGCGAACGAGGTGACGTCGGCGAGCGGCAGGAGCTCCAGCAGCCGGAAGAGCGCCAGCTCCGGCTGTCCGGCCTGCACCGCGTCGGCCATCCCGGCCGCGCCGCCGCGCTGGAGCGACAGCGCCGTTCCGCCGAACGTGCTGAACCACAGCGTTTCGAGCAGCAGCGGGAACAGGAGCATGCAGCCGACGAGGCTGCGCACGGTGCGGCCGCGCGAGATCCGGGCGACGAACATCCCCACGCAGGGCGCCCACGAGAGCCACCACGCCCAGTAGAAGGTGGTCCAGCCGTGCAGGAAGTGGAGGTCTTCGCGCCCCATCCAGTTGCTGAGGGGCCCGATCGCCGCGAGGTAGTGGCCGAAGCTGCCGGCGACCCTGGCGAGCAGCTCGAGGGTCGGCCCGGCCGCGAACACGAACGCGAGGAGCGCCAGCGCGAGCGCCATGTTGGCCTGGCTCAGGCGCTTGACGCCCTTTTGCATGCCCAGGATGACCGATGCCAGCGTGACTGCCGTGATGGCGGCGATCAGCAACACCTCGGTCGCGTGGGTCGGAGGGATCCCGAAGAGGTGGTCCAGCCCCGCCGCCAGTTGCTCGACGCCCAGGCCGAGCGACGTCGCCAGCCCGAAGATCGTGGCGAAGACGGCGAGGGTGTCCACAACGTGGCCGAACCGGCCCCACACCCGGTCCCCGAGGACCGGGTAGAACGCCGACCGCAGGCTCATCGGCAATTTGAGGTTGTAGGCGGCGAAGGCGAGCGCGAGCGCCGCCACCGCGTAGATGGCCCACCCGTGGAGGCCCCAGTGATAGACGGTGGCGGCGATCGCGAGGCCCTCGACGGCCGGGGTGTGCGCGGGAGCGACCCCGAGCGGCGGGTTCCGGAAGTGGGTGACGGGCTCCGCCACCCCGAAGAACATCAGGCCGATCCCGATGCCGGCCGCGAACAGCATCGCGAACCACGACCAGTTGGAGTACTCCGGCCGGGCGTCCGGACCGCCGAGGCGGATCCGGCCGAGGGGCGATGCCAGCAGCGCCAGGCAGAACAGCATGAAGACATTGGCGGCGCCCATGAACATCCAGTCGAAGGTCGAGGTCAGCCAGGCGTAGAGGGCGTCGAAGAGTCCCGCCGCGATGTCCCGGAACAGGAGCGTTCCGGCCACGAAGGCGATGACCGTGAGGCTGGAGACGACGAAGACCGGGTTGTGGATGTCGAGGCCGAAGGGCCGGATGTTGTCGCGGCCGATCAGGACCGCGGGACGCGTCGTAATTTGTCCATGGCCGTCGTCCGCCGTCGGCCCTCGCGTTTGCATCTTCAGACTGGTCGTGTCAGTATTTGTCACACAGGCCGCCGCAAGGAGCCGTCCTCCGGGAACTCGGTGGCCGCAGGGGGAGTCTAATGGCCAGTTCCATCGCACGCACCGCAACCCTCTTCCGCAAGCTGCTGAGCGGCCGCAGGATCACCTACCGGCAACTCGAAGCGGAAGCGAACATCAACCGGCGCACCGCGCTGCGCTGGATCGCGGAGGCGCGCCGCGTCTTCGACCAGGCGCTCCAGAGCGAGACCGGAGATACCGGGGAAAAGGAGTTCTGGCTCGAGACCCAGGGCGCCCACTGGATGGGCACGCTCAAGCACCAACCCCCCAAACCGGAGGAGATCGCGTCCCTCGACAAGGCCATCCGGATTCTCCGGAAGGAGGGTCTCGCCCACGAGGAGGACCAACTCACCTCGCTGCGCGGCAAGCTCCACGGGGTGCTGCAGCGGCGGGACCAGGCGACGAAGACCGAGAACGATGTGGAAGCGATCACCGACGCCTGGGGCATCGCCTCGCGGCCCGGCCCGCATATCCGGGCGGACGAAGACGTGACCGCCGTCCTCCGGGACGCGCTGCTGCGGGGGCGGAAGGTGGGGTTCCGCTACAAGGGCGGGACTGAGAAGACAGTGGAGCCGGCAGGGCTCCTCTACGGCGGCGCCCCGCGTCTCGTCGGCAAGGAAAAGGGGAGAGAGCTCGGGCAGTACCGCCTCGACCGGATGAGCGATGTCGAGGTGCTGGCCACGATGAACGAGCTTCCGGAGGACGCCCTCCAGAGCTACCTCAGCAGCCTCTTCGGCTCCTTCGGCGAACAGCCGGTGAATGTCCGCTGGCGGTTCCATCCGGACGCGCCCGAGCCCGAGAAGTGGACCTTCCACCCCACCCAGAAGGTCGAGAAGGACGCCGACGGCTTCGTCACGGTGAGTTTCCGGGCGGGCGGCCTCGACGACATGGCCCGCCATGTCATCGGCTGGTGGGACTGGATTCAGGTGGACAAGCCAGCCTCGCTCAGGAAGGCCATCCTCAGGATGCGGCTGGCGGGTCTCGCGCAACTGCTCTACGAGTTCGTCGACCAGTCCACGGCAACCCGGATCTGGAACCTCGCCGAAGAGCTCGGCGCCAACAAGGTGGACTACTGGGAATAGCCCGGAGCGCCGGCCTCCGGCCGGCATCGTCGCCCGCAGGGCGGCGAAACCCGCGCTACGCCAGCCTGCGCCACGTTTCGCGGCAGCCGGACGCCGGCGAGGGACTGGTTCAGCGCTTTCCCGGCACCATCGGGACGAAAGCCACGCCTCCGTGGTCCTGGACCTCGATCTCGCCGTCTTCGCCCCGGACCGCAACCACCAGGCGCTGACTCCACGGGTCCGGCCCCACCGGCGCCACCAGCCGTCCGTCCGGCGCGAGCTGGTCGAGAAGCGCCTGCGGAATCTCCGGCGGGGCCGCGGTGACCACGATCCGATCGAACGGCGCGGCCTCCGGCCAGCCGAGGTAGCCGTCGCCGACGCGGAGGTTGATGTCCCCGTAGCCGAGCGAGCCGAGCGTCGTCTCCGCGCGGGCCGCGATCCCCGGCAGCAGCTCGATGGAATACACCTCGGCCTCGAGTTCGGCGAGCACCGCGGCCTGGTAGCCGGACCCGGTCCCGATCTCCAGCACGCGCTGGCCGGGCGTGATCCGCGCCAGCGAGCTCATCAGCGCCACGATGTACGGCTGGGAGATCGTCTGTCCCTCGCCGATCGGGAGGGGGCGGTCGGAATAGGCGCGGCGCCGCTCCGAATCGGGAACGAACTCCTCCCGCGGCACCGTCTGCAGGGCGCGCAGCACCGCCTCGTCGCGGATGCCCCGGCGCTCGATCTGGCTTCGCACCATGAGGATCCGTTCCGCCCGGAAGGCGTCCTCCTGTTCCCGGTTGCCGGTGGCTTCGTCGCTGCCGCAGGTTGCCGAGAAGAGGACAAGCGCCGCGAGGGCAGCCGTTCGCGAACCGCTCCTCATGGAGATTCCTCCCGATCCGCCAAGTCTAAACAGACGGCGGAGTTCGGTTCCAAGGCGTGTGCGCCTCCACGCGGACCAGCCAGACGCACCCCGCCGGGAATGAAAATGTTGAGGCGCCAGGAGCGCCGGTCTTGAGACCGGCATCGCGGCCAACGGCCGCGAAACTCTCCGCGCCATCGCGCCCCATCGCGGGGACCCGAAACAAAGACGGCGAAAGCGGAGTAGGCGCGCGCCGTTGTCGTCGCGCCATTCCCTTTGACGGGGGCGCCATGCGGCGAAAGGAAGCCCAGGAGTTTCGCCCGCTGCGCGGGCGATGCCGGTCTGAAGACCGGCGCTCCTTCCCGTCCCTGTCATCGGGCGGGTTGCATTTTCACAGCAACTGGCCGGCGTTGCCGGCCGTGGGCGCCGCCTTCGGGGCTGGAGTGTGATGGAATGACCCGCCGTGGAGCGGGTGCGAAGAGTCTGCGGGTGGGCCGTCCTTGTCGGGCTGGCGGTCCCGCTGTCCGCCGGCGCCCAGGGCTTCAGCCGCACCGAGTTCCAGTACCAGGGCGGGTCGGCGTGGGTGGACGGCGTCGTCAGCCCTCCCGGTTTCCAGCACGTCTTCACCCTGCAGCACGCGAGCGCCTGGAGCCACGGATCCAACTTCTTCTTCGTGGACATGTCGTGCTGCGACGAGCCGGTGTCCAACCGGGATATCTACCTGGAGTGGTACTCCAGCTTCAGCCTCGGCGCGCTGAGCGGCAAGGACGTTTCCTTCGGGCGGGTCCGGGACGTGATGGTGACCGGAGGGCTGAACTGGGGGGCCCAGGCGCGGATCGCGAAGTTCGCGCCCGGTATCCGGTTTTCGCTCGACCTGCCCGGCTTCGCCTTCGCGAACCTGGATTTCAACTACCTCGTGGACTTCAGCGGGGGGCTCGCGAGCGGCGGCGCGCCCAAGGCCGACGGCATCGTCACCGTGGACTTCAACTGGGCGCGTCCCCTGCGGATCGGCGAGGGGTCGTTCTCGATCGAGGGTCACGGCGAGTGGCAGAGTCCCGCCGGCAACGAAGTCGGGCGCCAGCCGTACTCGGTCCTCCTGCAGCCCCAGATCCGCTACGACATCGGCAGGGCGATGGGGGGGCCCGACAACAAGGTGCTGGTGGGAACCGAGCTGCAGGTCTGGATCAACAAGTTCTCGGTGGACGGGGCGAACGAGTTCCTCCCCCAGTTGCTCTTCGTCTTCGGTTTCTGAGGGCCGGGCCATTGCGGCCGTCCGCCGTCCTGCTCCTGCTGGCGCTCGGAGCCTGCGCCGACCGTTCCGGGCCACCGGGGACCGTCCCGGTCCCGCCCGGCGACGAGCTCGCCGGTTTCTTTCTCGATCGTGAGGAGGTCACCACCTCCCGGTTCGCCGCCTTCGCCGCGGAGACGGGCCACCAGACCGACGCGGAACGCTACGGGTGGTCCCTCGTCTTCCACGCGCCGGGAACCGAACCGCCCGGCGCGCAGGTCGTCGCGGCCGCGCCCTGGTTCGTCAGGATCGACGGGGCTACCTGGCGGCAGCCGCGGGGGCCGGATCATCCGGCGGCGCGGGACGACCACCCCGTCACCCAGGTGAGCTGGAACGACGCGTCCGCCTTCTGCGCGGCCGCGGGCGGCCGCCTGCCCACCGGAGCCGAGTGGGCGCACGCGGCGCGGGGCGGCCGCGAAGCGAGCCCGTTTCCGTGGGGAGACCGGTCGCCGTTCGCCGGCGAGCCGGTCGCGAACCTGTTCGACGGGTTCTTTCCAGGCCATCCGGGTCCCGGGGACAGCTTCGCCGGGCTCGCCCCCGGCGGGTTGTTCCCGCCCAACCCGTACGGGCTCTCGGACATGGCCGGCAACGTCTGGGAGTGGGTGGACGGCGGCGTCCCCGAGGACCGGCGCCTCCGGGGCGGGTCGTTCCTGTGCGCCGAGAACTCCTGTCAGGGGTACCGGATCGCCTGGGAGAACCGGGCCACCGCCGACTCCGCCTGGGACCACACCGGCTTCCGCTGCGCCTTTTAGGCGCGGTTTCCGCACCCTCCGGCGGTACACTGATTCGCCGTGCCGACAGTCGCGGGGGTCCTTCCGGAACAGCAGGGGTTCGGCGCCACGCGCCGGCGCGACCGCTGGTGGGTCGTTCCGGCGGCAACCTTCGCCGTCCTTTCCGGATTCATCGTCTATTCGACGTGGGCCGCGTTCCAGAACGCGCACTACGAGTTCGGCAACTACCTCTCGCCGATGTACTCGCCGGTCCTCTTCGGCGATTCGCACCACGCCTGGTTCGGCGGGAAGCCCAGCATCTGGCCCGCCTTCCTGCCCTGGTCCCCGGCGCTCCTGATCCTCTGGGCGCCCGCGGGCTTCCGGCTCACCTGCTACTACTACCGCGGCTCCTACTACAAGGCGTTCTGGGCCAGTCCCATGAACTGCACCGTCGGCAAGCCCTGGAAGACCTACCGCGGCGAGAACAGCCTGCCGCTGATCCTCCAGAACGTCCACCGCTACTTCCTCTACCTCGCGGTGGCGTTTATCGGCATCCTTTCCTGGGACGCCTGGATGGCGATGTGGTTCGTGGATCCGGTCACGGGCGCCGAGCAGTTCGGCATCGGGGTCGGCACCCTGGTCCTCACTACCAACGTGATCCTGCTCGGCGGCTACACGTTCGGCTGCCACTCCTTCCGCCATCTCGCGGGAGGCTTCCTCGACAAGATCTCCGGCAAGCCGGCTCGCCAGTGCGCCTACGAGTGCTCGAGCTGGCTGAACGTCCGGCACATGAAGTTCGCCTGGACCAGCCTCTTCTGGGTGGCCTTCTCCGACGTCTACGTCCGGCTCTGCTCCATGGGCATCTGGACCGACTACCGGATTCTCTAGATGCAGATCGCGGAGCACGACGTCCTCGTCATCGGTGCCGGGGGCGCCGGCCTCCGCGCCGCGATCGAGGCCTCGGCGGCGGGAGCGAGCGTCGGCCTCGTCACCAAGTCGCTCCTCGGCAAGGCGCACACCGTGATGGCGGAGGGCGGGATCGCCGCCGCGCTCGCCAACGTGGACGGCCGCGACGACTGGCGGACCCACTTCGCCGACACGATGCGCGGCGGGCAGTACGTCAACAACCCGACGATGGCCGAACTCCACGCCAAGGAGGCCCCGGACCGGGTCCGGGAGCTCGAGGCCTGGGGGGCGGTCTTCGACCGGACGAACGACCAGAAGATCCTCCAGCGCAACTTCGGCGGCCACAAGTACCCGCGGCTCGCCCACGTCGGCGACCGGACCGGGCTCGAGATGATCCGCACCCTCCAGGACCACGGCATCCATCTCGGGATCGACGTCCACATGGAGTGGACGGTGACGCGGCTGATCCTGGACGGCGGCCGGGTGGTCGGCGCCTTCGGCTACGACCGGGAGAAGGGCCGCTTCCAGGTGTTCCGGGCCGGCGCGGTGGTGCTCGCCACCGGCGGGATCGGCCGGGCCTACCGCGTCACCTCCAACAGTTGGGAGTACACCGGCGACGGCCACGCGCTCGCCTACGAGGCGGGGGCCGAGCTCATCGACATGGAGTACGTCCAGTTCCATCCGACCGGGATGGTCTGGCCGCCGAGCGTGCGCGGCATCCTGGTGACCGAGGGGGTGCGCGGGGAGGGCGGCGTCCTCCGCAACAGCGAAGGCCAGCGGTTCATGTTCGACGACATCCCCGACCTCTACCGGGGATCGACGGCGGGCGACCCGGAGGAGGGCTGGCGCTACACCCAGGGCGACAAGGAAGCCCGGCGGCCTCCCGAACTCCTGACCCGCGACCACGTCGCCCGCTGCATCGTGCGGGAGATCAAGGAGGGCCGGGGCAGCCCGCACGGCGGCGTGTTCCTCGATATCGCCTGGATCAGGGAAAAACTGAAGGACAGCGAGGCGCACATCCGCCGGAAGCTCCCCAGCATGTACCACCAGTTCAAGGAGCTGGCGGGGATCGACATCACCGCCGAGGCGATGGAGGTCGGCCCCACCACCCACTACGTGATGGGCGGGGTGAAGGTGGACGGGGAGACCCAGATGTCCCGGGTCCCGGGCCTCTTCGCCGCCGGCGAGTGCGCCGGGGGCCTCCACGGAGCGAACCGCCTCGGCGGGAACTCGCTCTCCGACCTGCTGGTCTTCGGCAAGCGGGCCGGCGAGCACGCCGCGAGGTTCGCGAGCGCGAATCCGGGCGGCGCGGCGTCCGGGGCCGAGAACGAGCAGGTCGAGGCCGCCACCCGGGACGCGCTGGCCCCGCTCGAGCGGCAGGACGGCGGCGGGGACGGCGTCGGTTCCTACGCCATCCAGAGCGAGCTCCAAGACCTCATGCAGGCGAAGGTCGGCATCGTGCGCAGCCAGGCGGAGCTGGAGTCCGGGCTCGAGGACGTGCTGGCGCTGAAGGAACGCTGCCGGAACGTGAGCGTCGCCGGGAACCGCGCCTACAACCCGGGTTGGCACACCGCGCTCGACCTGCCCAACCTGCTGCTCGTCTCCGAGGCGGTGGCGCGCACCGCGGCGCTCCGCAAGGAAAGCCGGGGCGCCCACTTCCGCGAGGACCACACGGCCAAGGACGAGCGCTGGGGCCGGACCACGCTGGTGGTGCGGAAGGGCGCGGGCGGCGAGATGGAGATCCTGGAGGAGGCGGTGACGCCGCCCCGGGAAGAACTCCAGCAGATCATCGAGGAGAACCGCTGATGGCGAGCCGAACCTTCCGCATCTGGCGGGGCGAGCCGGGGGGCCAGGGCCGGTTCGCCGAGTACGCCACCGACATCACCGAGGGCATGGTGGTCCTCGACGCCGTCCACCAGATCCAGGCGGAGTCGGCGGGCGATCTCGCCGTCCGCTGGAACTGCAAGGCCGGCAAGTGCGGCTCCTGCAGCGCCGAGGTGAACGGCAACCCGCGGCTCATGTGCATGACCCGGATGAGCGACCTGCCGGAAGACCGGCCGGTCACCATCGAACCGATGCGCACCTTCCCGCTGCTGAAGGACCTGGTCACGGACGTGAGCTGGAACTTCGAGGTCAAGAAGCGGATCAAGAGGTTCAAGCCCCGTGCGCCGGACGCCGAGGACGGGACCTGGCGCATGGACCAGCGCGACGTGGACCGGGTGCAGGAGTTCCGCAAGTGCATCGAGTGCTTCCTCTGCCAGGACGTCTGCCACGTCCTCCGGGACTCCCACAAGCACGACGAGTTCATCGGCCCGCGGTTCTTCGTCCACGCCGCCGCCCTCGAGATGCACCCGCTGGACACCGAGGACCGGCTCGAGGAACTGAAGGAAGCCCAGGGCGTCGGCTACTGCAACATCACCAAGTGCTGCACCAAGGTCTGCCCCGAGCACATCACGATCACGGACAACGCGATCATCCCGCTCAAGGAGCGGGTGGTGGACCGCTTCTACGACCCGGTCCGGAACCTCTTCCGCATCATCGGCGGCCGCTGATCCGGACGCCGCGGGGTTGCAGCCCCCGGCCGGCCTCCGGCAAGATGGGAGGCCCGCCCCGGTCCACGGGGAGCCGGACGGGATAGGAGATACCCCATGAACATGTCCGGAGTCATCAAGGGCGGCCTCGTCGCCGGCCTCCTCATCAACGTCAGCGAGTACGTGCTGAACATGATGGTGGTGCCGGTCCCCGAAGGCGAGGGCGGATCCATCGCGTTCTGGGTCGTCTACGCCTTCGTCCTCGGTCTCATGACGGCCTACATCTACGCCCTGGCGCGTCCGCGCTGCGGGGCGGGGCCGAAGACGGGCGTCTGCGCCGGGCTGACGGTGTGGGCGCTCCATACCCTGCTCCCCGCGGCCGGCGCGGCCAACATGGGACTCATGGACCTGAGCGTCGTCGGGCTCGTCTGGACCGCCGCGGAGATGTCGCTCGCCGGCGTCCTCGCCGGCATGCTCTACAGCGAGTAGCGGCGGCGCCGTCCGGTCCGGACGGCGTGACGGCTGGGAACGCCGGCCTCCGGCCGGCACGCGGCCCGAAGGGCCGCAGGCGGCGTGTCGCTGTTTGCCCTCGCGGGACGCCGGGACAAGCATGTCCCATCGCTTCAGGTGGGCTCCGAAGGAGAGGACCATCCCGCAGGTCGGCGCCGCGTCGTGCGCTGCGCGGTCGCGCAGCGCGATGCCGACCAGAGGCCAGTTCTCCCGGTGGGGGCCGGCGCTCCAGGCCGGCGGCGCCATCACGGCTGCTGGCCGACCCGCGGGACTGCTTTTTCACCGCAAACTCCCGGGACTGCCGGTGTTCACACCGGCATCGCCCGCCGAGCCAGTCTGAGGACTGGCGCTCCTTCCGCTGATTCGGGACAACGTTCGTGTCGCTTGACACTGGCCAAGGCGCACCCTTTGGGCGAGTTGCGGACCGCATCACCCTCTGGCACGATCGTGGACACGTTCCCGATCCAGTGGATCCGGAACGGAGGAGCAACCCGATGAACCTCTTGGGAATCATCAAGAGCGGCCTTGCGGCGGGCCTGCTCATCAACCTGAGCCAGTACTCCCTGAACTCGCTGGTGCTCCAGGTGCCGAGAGAGACCATGGCGTTCTGGGTGGCGTACGGCTTCGCACTCGGATTCCTCGTCGCCTGGTTCTACGCCTGGATGCTCACGCGCGGCTGGGACTCGGGTGTCAGGACCTCCATCCTGGCCGGGATCATCATCTGGTTGGTCGCCGGTGGCCTGAACGTTGCCTTCACGGGCTACCACGTCATCGGCGTGGTCTGGACGCTCGCGGACATGGTCGTTGCCGGAATCCTCGCCGGCGGGCTCTACACCGAGCCGGAGGCCCTGCCCTCCGGCGATTGACGCTATCGGCCGGACGATCCCAGGACCTCGCGCGCCCGCCGGACCTGCTCGGCGTCCCCGGCGCGGGCCGCGGCCTCGAGAAGTCCCCGGTAGGCGGTGAGGTTCCGGGGGTCGCGGTCCACCGCCTCCCGGTAGAGGCGCACCGCTTCCGGGGCGCGCCCCGCCGCCGCTTCGAAGGCGGCGAAGTTGGCCCAGTGGAAGGCGGGCCCGGGACTCTCCCGGACGAGGGCGCCGAACGCCTCCCGGGCTGCCGCGGTGCGGCCCAGTTCCGCGAGCGCTACCGCGCGGACCAGCAGCGCTCGGTCCGTCCCGGGGCGCTCCGCGAGGATGGCGGCGGCCCGTTCGGCGGCCTCCTCCGCCCGTCCGCGCCGCGCGCTCAGCTCGGCGAGCCAGGCGGCCGCTTCCGCATCCCGCGGGTCGGCCCCGAGCACGGCCAGCACGAGCGCCTCCGCGGAGTCCCGGTCGCCGCGTTCCACCTGGACCTCGGCCGCCAGCAGCAGCGCCTCGCGGTCTTCGGCGAGCGCGGCCGGACCGCCCTCCAGCACGACGGCGGCGTCCTCCGGCTGGCCGGCGCGGAGCAGTAGCCGGGCGAGCGCGACGGTGAGCACGGACTCCGCGGCGCCGTCAGCCGCGAGCGCCGCGCGGAACGCTGCCGCTCCCTCTTCGGCCCGCCCGCTCGCCAGCGAGGCCCGGACCACGGCGTCCACAGCATCGGGTTCCGCGGGGTCGAGCGTCAGCGCCTCCCGGGCCAGATCGAGCGCCCAGTCCGGATTCTGGGCGGAGAGGAGGGCGCCGGCGCGGCCCGCGAGGACCCGGGCGTCGGGCGCCGCCGCCGGCCCGAAGGGCCCGAACTCCGGCGCGGCCGCGAGGCCTTCCAGGGCCGTGCGGTTCCGGAACGCGGTCGCGGCGTGGACGGAGAGGGGCGCCCGGAACTCCAGGATCGGATGGTCGTCCCGGTGGCGGGGCGCGTCCCTCGCCCAGGCGTCGAGGGCGGGGCTCGTCGCGGTGAGCCAGGCGCGGAGGGCGCCGAAGCCGGTGATCCCGTAGGGAGCGAGTTCGTCGGCCAGCCGGACGATGCGCTCCTCGACGACCGGCTGCGGCGCGGCGGGGAACGCTCCCTTCGAGCCGATCAGCAGCGCGTCGCCGTCGTGCAGCACGAAGAGCGCGGTCTCCGGGAAGACGTCGGTGAACCCGCCCACCACCGTCCGCAGGTTCTGCTCGGCGAGGTTGTAGAGGTGGATCCACTGGCAGAAGAGGCCTCCGTCGGTGAGCCGGGAACGCACCAGCTCGAAGAACTCGACGGTGAACAGCGGCGAAACGCCGCTCATCCAGGGGTTCGACGGCTCCGAGATCACCACGTCGTACGAGCCGCGGTCGAGGAGGAGACGGTTCCGCGCATCGACTTCGAGAAGAGCGAAGCGTTCGTCCTCCCACGGCGCACCGTTGCTTGCCTCGAAGAGCCGGGAGGCCATCGCCACCTCGGGTGAGATCTCGGCCGCGGTCACCCGCGCCACCTCGTGCCGGAGCGCGCTGCCGGCGGTCACACCGCTGCCGTGCCCCACGATGAACACGGACTCGGGGGCGGGATGGAGGAGGAGCGGCAGGTGGGCGAGCAGCCGCTGGGTGAGCATGTCGGGCCCGTCGGTCGCGTCCACCTTGCCGTCGATCGCGAGCGACAGCTCACCCGCCACCTCCTTGACGGTGACGGTGGCGCTCTCGCCCTGTTCCAGGAACCGCAGCCGTCCCTTGCGCAGGAAGTCCCGGTGGCGGGACGTCTCCATCTGCGGCGCGACCCGGTGGAGCCCCCCGGAGAGCGCCTCCCAGTCCCAGGATCCGGTGGCGGTGAACCCGAAAGCGCCGAGCCCGCCGGCGAGCGCCAGCGTCAGGATCCGGGGACTCGCGAGGAACGCCGCGACGAGTTGAGCGAGGACCGCGGCCACGAGGGCGGCCTCGATCCCGAACCACGGGATCAGCAGGAATCCCGCGGCGAGCGCGCCCGCGACGTTTCCGGCCGCGTTCGTCGCGTAGATCGTCCCGGTGGCCCGTCCGGCCTCCTGCGCCGAGTCGTTCGCCGCGGCGGCGGCGCCCGCCACCGCGAGAGGAAAGGTGGCGCCGAACGCCAGGCCGGGAAGCAGCAGCACGGCGGCGGTCCCGAGGAACTGGACGTTGAGGAGGTGCGGCACGTCGCCGGCGCCTGCGGCGATGAGTTCCCCGACGGGAAGCACGAGACCGCTCCCGTACCAGGCGACCGCGGCCGAGGAGGCCGCTCCCAGAAGCTGGACGACGGCCAGCCAGAAGCGCGGCGACGAGGCCCTGCCGCCACCGGATCGGGCGGTCAGCCGCGCCGCCGCGGCGCTGCCGAGCGCGACTCCGAGAATGACCGCGGCGATGACGCAGGCGAAGGTGTAGATGGTGGGGCCGAAGAGCAGCGCGGCGAGCCGCGCCCAGCCGATCTCGGCGGCCATCGCCGCGAACCCGGAGAGCGCCGCGACGGCGCCGAAGGGGAAGAGCGCCCGGCTCCCGAACCACGGCGCGGAGACGGCGTCGCTCGGCCCCGGAGCCGGTGTCCGCCCGAACCGGGTGAACACCAGGACCCCGGCGGCGGCGTTCGCCGCGACCCCGCACAGCGTGGCCCCGCCCAGTCCCAGTTCGGGAACGAGGAGCCGGGCGGCCGCCACGCTGCCGGCGAGTGCCCCGGCGGTGTTGGCGGCATAGAGCCAGCCGGCCGCGCTTCCCTCGCCGCGGTCCCGGAGCCGCCGGCCCAGCGCCGTCAGCGTCGGCAGGGTCGCCCCCATCAGGGTGGCGGCGGGAAGCAGGAACAGCGACGAGAGGACCGCGGTGAGCACGAAGGCCCCCGGGCCGGCATCCGCGAGGCGCACCAGCGGGAGGGTCCCTCCCAGGTAGAGCGGGAGTCCCGCCGCGAAACCGGCGGCGCCGATCTCCAGCAGCAGGAACCGCCGGGCCAGCCGGGCCGCGCCCAGCCGGGTCCCCGAACGTCCGGCGAGCAGGGCGCCGAGCCCGAGCCCCCCGAGGAACATCGCTAGGACCAGCGTCAGCGCGGCGTTCGTGGTCCCGAGCACCACCGCGAAACGCCGCACCCAGACGATCTGGTAGGTCAGGGACGCGAAGCCCGAGAGCAGCAGCGCGAACCCGGGCAGGAACAGGGTTCCGCGGACCGCGTTCATCGCGGTGACAGGGTAGTGCCCCGGGTCGCTAGCGTGGTGTCCCGGAAGTAGTGCGAGTCACCGAGAGCGGCGAGGCCCAGTTGCTGTGAAATGCAGGCCCGCCCGATGACGGGGACGGCGAGGAGCGCCAGAAGCGCAAGGAGCGCAAGGAGCGCCGGTCTTCAGACCGGCATCGCCCGCGCAGCGGGCGAAACTCCTGGGCTTCATTTCGCCGCATCGCACCCCCGTCAAAGGGAGTGGCGCGACGACAACTGCGCGCGCGTACTCCGCTTTCGCCATCTTCGTTTCGGGTCCCCGCAATGTGGCGCGATAGCGACGGGAGTTTCACGGCCTGCGGCCGCGATGCCGGTCTGAAGACCGGCGCTCCTGGCACCTCGGCATTTCGTGCCCGGCGGGCCGCTGCGAGAAGTTCCGGAGCGCGGAGCCCGTCAGTCCCGGGCATCGGCGGCGCGAAGAAACTCGGGATGGGGGAAACGGGTTTCCCCGATGGCCCAGAGCCGATAGCAGTCGCCGGCGCGCCGCGATTCAGTTCGCGCCGCCGCCCGGCTGGTGCAGATAACCGCTCCGGGCCCGGACGTTCGCGCCGTCCCGGTTCACCGTCACCTCCAGGTTGCGCCAGCCAGGCGGCTCCGCCGGGTCCGGCACGAAGGCGAGCACGTAGCGCGCCCGCAGTTCCTCCAGGATCTCCGCGTAGGCGGCGAGCAGCCGCTCCTCGTCGCGGCTCTGGACCAGCCGGCCGCCGCTCAGCTCCGTGACGTGCCGGAGGAGCTGGAGTTCCGAAGGGGCCCGCATGCCGGCGCGCGGCCGGATGGTGCGGCGGGGGCCCTCGAGCAGGACCGCGAGTTCGTCGGGCGCGATCCCGCCGTTCATGCGCCGGATGCCGATGCGCCGCCGGCGCGCCACCGACGGCGGGACGTAGTCGTTGTTCCGGTAGCGGTACCGGCGGCGGGTGGTGCCGCGGGCGTCCGGAGGAATGACCGTGTAGAGCACCGTCTCGCTGCCCTGGATCGCCGCCTCCACGAAGCCCTCGGGGGTCCAGCTCATGGTGTCCTCGCCGTCGGTGAAGACGATGACGACCGTCCGTCCGGGCTCCCCCTCGACGAGCGCCGTGGAGAGCAGCAGCGAATCCCACAGCGCCGTCCCGCCGACGACGCCCGCCTCGGGGAACGGATTCGGCGGCAGCGCGGAGCAGCCGGTGAAGTCATGGGTCAGCAGTGGCTGCGAGGAGAAGATCAGCAACGCGCAGCGGTCCCGGTCCGAGAGTTGGCCGGAGAACTGCCGGGCCGCCGCCGCGAGACGCTCCCGCCGTTCCCGGGTCACGCTCTCGCTCATGTCCATGACGAAGAGCACCGAAACCGGCAGGTTTTCCACCGGAACCAGGCGGACGTCGCGCGGGACGCCCCCGTCGAGCAGCACGAAGTCCGCTGCGGTCAGGCCGGCGACCGGACGGTTTCGCTGGGTGACCACGACGTCCACCAGCACCTCTTCCACGGTGACCCGGAAACGGACCTGGGCGAACCCCGGCGAGGCGACGGCCGGCAGGAGGAACAAGCCGCCGGCGATCAGCAGGCGCCGCGTGGCCCGGTGCATCGTCATTCCCGCGGCAGCAGGATCAGCCCGCGAAGCTGGTCGAGGCGGCCGCTCTCGTCGGCGAGCGCCTGGACGAGGAAGTGCCACCAGGTGTCCTGGCCGGTGCTCTGGGACAGGAAGCCCCGGACTGCGGCGGCGGCGCCCTCGCCGTCCCCGAGTGTCTGGCGGGCGGCCGCGAGGCCCGCGGCGGCGGAAATCGAGCCGACGTGGATGGCCTGGGCTTCGGCGAACGCCGCCTCCGCCGCGGCCGCCTGGTCGAGCCAGAGCAGGGTTTCGCCGCGCAGCAGCAGGGACACGAAGCGATGGCGGGCGCTCAGGCCGGCGCCGGCCTCCTCGAGGCGCCGCAGCGCTTCTTCCGGGTTGCCTTCGCGCAGCGTGAGATGGGCGATCCGGAGGCGGAGTTCCGCCGCGTCGCCTTCGCCTTCTTCCACCAGGTTTTCGTAGCTCTCCTGCGCCTGGTCCAGGAACCGTTCGTCGTGGATGCCCCAACCGATGAACTCGGCGAGCCGCGCCAGGTTGATGCGCACCGCCAGGTGGTCCGGGTGCTCCTCCTTGAGGAACCGGGCGATCCGTACTGCGTCCTCGAGCCGTCCCTGCTCCACGTAGATCCCGAGCAGCCCGAGGTGGGCCTCCCGGACCCAGGCGCCGCGCCGCGCTTCGCTGACCCGGGCCAGGAGGTCACGGGCGAGGCTCTCGTTCCTCTCGGGCTCCATTTCCGCCGCCCAGGCGAGGTCGAAATGGAGCATCGCGGCGGCGAGCAGATCCAGATCGAAACCGGGGGCGCTCCCGGGAAAGCTGTCCCGGTAGTCCTCGGCCTGGTCGCGCAGCCGATCCATGGGCAACGCCATGCTGGCGCGGACGGCGGCCCCGAATTCGCCGCTCCGGTACACCGCGACCCGGGACGCGTAGGCGTCGAGGTTGCGCTGCTGCGAGCCCGCGCCCGCGGGAATCAGGCAGGTCAGGGCGGCGGCGAACGCCAATACCACACGACTTCCGTTCCGCATCCGGTCTCCGTCCCTTCGCAAGCAAGGACGAAGCCATTCTCCCACCGGCCCCGGGGCCGCGGTACCATCGCGTGTTGTCCCGGTTTCAGCCTCGACGCCCCCGGACCGGGACCCAGGAGGTTCCATGTCCCGGAAACATCGTCCCTTTCTGCTCACCGGCGCCGTGCTGGTCGCCGCCCTTGCCGCCGGCTGCGGCGCCGCCGAGGAGCCCGCTCCAATGAGCGAAGAAGAGCGGATCGAGGCCGAGGCGCGGCGCATCCACGACGCGGTCATGACGCTCTGCACCCACATCGACATCCCCTTCAACTACGCGACCGAGGAGGTGGACCCCGGAAACGTCAACGAGGAGTACCAGGTGGACTACCCGCGAATGCAGGAGGGCGGCCTCAACGCGGGGTTCTTCGTCGTCTACTACGGCCAGGGCGAGCGGACCCCCGAGGGCTACGAGGCGGCCAAGGAAGGGGCGATGACCAAGTTCGACGCCATCCACCGCGCCACCTCGATGCACTCGGACGTGATCGAGCTCGCCTACAGCGCGGACGACGCCGAGCGCATTCACGCCGAGGGGAAGCTGGTCGCGATGATCGGCATCGAGAACGGCTACACGCTCGGCAGGGACCTGTCGCTGCTGGAGAGGTACCACGAGCTCGGCGCCCGTTACCTCGGCCTCGTCCACAACGGACACAACGACATCGCCGATTCCTGCAACCCGCGGGAGGATCTCGGGGATGCGGAGGCCGAGCACGGCGGGATCAGCGAGTTCGGGCGGGAAGTGATCGCCGAGCTGAACCGGCTCGGCATCCTGGTGGACGTCTCCCACATCTCGCGGGACGCGATGCTGCAGGCGGCCGAGCTGTCGGCCGCCCCGATCATCGCCTCGCACTCGAGCACGACGGCGCTCGCCGACGTCTCCCGGAACATGGACGACGAGCAGCTCCGCGCGCTCGCCGCGAACGGCGGGGTGATGCAGACGGTGGCGCTCCGCAGCTTCGTGAAGACCGACCCGCCCGAGAAGACCGCGGCCATCAACGACGCCCTGGCGGAGGCCGGGATTTCCTCCTACGGCGAAATCCGTTCGCTGAGCGAGGAAGAGCAGGCGGCCATCCGGACCCGGCTCGGTGACATCAGCGCCGAGTTCCCGGTCACCGTGAGTGACTTCGTGGACCACATCGACCACGCGATCGACGTCATGGGCATCGATCACGTCGCCATCTCGTCGGACTTCGACGGCGGCGGCGGCGTGGACGGCTGGGACGACGCCTCCGAGACCTTCAACGTCACGCTGGAGCTGGTCCGGCGGGGGTACACCGAGGACCAGATCGCCCAGCTCTGGAGCGGGAACACCCTCAGGATCCTCCGGGAGGCCGAGCGGGTGGCGGCGGAGATGCAGGCCGAGGGTTCATGAACCTCCGGGGGCGAACCGAGCCGACTCCACGCCAGCCTGGTGGCAGAACGGCTTGGAACGCCGGCCTCCGGCCGGCACCGCGGCCCGATGGGCCGCGAAACCGCTTACGCAGTTCCGCGCCGGGTGCGCCGCGTTCCATGGAGTCGCCCGCGGAGTTCAACCAGGAGCTCCGCGCCTACGAGCAGGTCGCGAAACTCCAGCGCTACCGCCTCGCCGAGGGCGCCGAGGAGGAGTTCGACGAGGACTTCGTCCTGAGGCCCTGCGATCTCTCGCTCCTGGGCTCCCCGGACGCCGCCGACCGGGACCGGTTCGTGCGGGAACTCGGCGAATCGCTCGAGGACACCGGGTTCGCGATCCTCACCGGCCACGGAGTGGACCCGGCGCTCTACGCGGAGGCCCACCGCCGCACGCGGGAGTTCTTCGAGCGCCACCCGCTCGCGGTGAAGCAGCGCTACCGCGCCCGCCGGCAGGGGTCGGTGAACCAGGGCTACTTCCCGATGCGGGAGACCACGATGATCCACCCGGACCTCGTGGAGGGCTGGGTCTTCTGCCGGCGGGCGTTCGACCTCGGGCAGGACCCGGCCTGGGACGAAGCCGACTTCTGGCCCTCACCCGGCTGGGAGGCCTTCTTCCGGCAGGTGGTGCTCGCCCACGAGCGGCTGATCCACCCGATCATGCGGTCGATCCTCGGCTACCTGGGCGAGGATCCCGCGCTCTTCGACGACCGGCTCACGGCGACGAACTTCGGCTTCCGGCTCAACTACTACCCGCCCATGACGGACGTTTCCGCAGCGACGACGGGTCGCATGCTCGGCCACGAGGACGTGGACCTCTTCACCATCCTCCCCGCCGCCGAGACCGAGGGCCTCCAGCTCCTCCACCGGAAGACCATGAAGTGGGTGCGGGTCGCGGCGCCGCCGGGCGCCATCGTCCTGAACACCGGCGACTACATGCAGCGGATCACGAACAACCGCCTGCCCTCCACCACCCACCGGGTGAGCGCCCCCCGCGACCCCGCCGCCCGGGCCCGGCCCCGGACCTCCTTCCCGATGGCCGTCTACGTCTGGGAGGACGAGATCCTCGAGGTGCTGCCCAACCAGGGCGAGCCGCTCTACCCCCCGGTCCGCGCCGAGGACTTCCACACCCGCATCACCAGCAAGTACTACGGCGACAGCTACCACGCCATCGGCGAGGAGGGCGCCGTCGAGCGGCGAATCCGGTAGGGAAGGGAACGCCGGCCTTCAGGCCGGCACCACTCGCCGCAGGCGAGTGAAATCACGGACTGAGGGGGCAGAATGGTCAGGAAGCCACGACTGTCTCGCGCGAGTCAGAACCGGGAGCCCTGGACGAGTCGGACCGAGCGGGAAACGAGGGATCAGCCCCGTTGCGCTGCTCGAATCGAAGCCGAGCCGTCTGTCTGAGCGTTTTCGCAAGATGCCCGCTCAATGATCGTCCGCAACTCGCTCCCGAGCTTCGCTCGTCCCTCTCTCGAATCGAGATCAAGGCCCACAAACCGGACGCAGACCCGACTCTCGGAAGACTCACCGTTCGGGTTCAGAATCTCGAAGTCGCGGCACTGACTCTCGCTTGTTCGTGGGTACAGAAGAACGCTGTGCTTTGCTTCGAACTGCTGAGCGTACGCGTACAACTGGTATAGGTCTGCGTTGCTAGGGCGGTTCTTCTGGCCGAGGTCCTTCCACTTTGTATCCATTACGAGTGTCTCTCCGCCTAGTTCGATCAGGATGTCCGGTTGAAGGCGAACGCCGCTCCTACGATTGGTATCGTCAGCGTCCTTCATCAGCCATCTCGGTTTTCCCCTGCTTTGCGGAATCACGGCCCAGCCGTCCTCGGGTGTGACGGTTCGACGCAAGACCTCAGCGATGAACCGCTCGAACACCGTGTTCATGTTGAACAGCAGAGAGAAGCTCCGGTGCCTCCCCGCCTGTAGCGACGGCGACTGTCCCACGATCACCCAGCGACAAAACTCGAACAGGTCCTTGAATCGCTCGTTCTGGCGGTTGAAACCAACCGTGTCGAACACCTCCCGCCCGATCGCGACGTCCGTCACGTCATCAAGCAGTAGCAGGCAGTGACGGAGAGGTTCTTGGGTTGCGGGCCGCGTGGTCACGTCAAGTAGGCGACGGCACGCGGCCTTGAAAACACGGTTCACTGGTGTGTCCGGCAGAAACTCGTCGACGCGGCAGAAGAACCTCTCTAGGTGGGCTGCGTTGTACCGAACCTGTTTTGGAATCAGCAGTCTGCCACGAAAGCGCGGCAGGTTTCCTTCAAGCCGGACGTATGCGGAATCCAGTCCACGAAGCAGTTCACGCTGCAATCGCTCGGCGAACGTCCGGGTGACCGTGTCCAGAATCGGAAGCCTAGAACCCCGAAAGCCTGCCGTTGTACGGTCCCGGAACTTCAGACCACCCGCGATTTGAAGCATGTAGAGCAGATTGGCGCGAGAAAGACGCCTCCGTTCCTCCCGTCGTCTTGAGGGCGGCCAACGGTCGGACGGGACCTTGCGCATCGCCGACTCCGGACCGGGATCATCGGTTTTGGGAAGGATCTCGACCTGGAGCCCCGGCACCTGCACCACGCCCACCCACTGTCGCGCCTTGACACTTCGGTTGCCCCACGCGAATACGGGGTCGTCGTGACGATGCGCGTCGAAGCGCTCAAGCCGTTTGCGAAGTCGACCTTCTAGCGAGGGCTCAACGCCATGGAAGGAGAGCTCTTCGTGCTCAAGAACGGATATGCGTTTCACCGAGAGCCTGTTTGCGTCCGCCGACGCTTTTCGATTCCGTCGAAGAACGGCTTTAGTTCGTCACCAGTGGCGGACAGGAAGGCGTCACTGACCGCGTGTTCCAACTTGTCGTCATAGTCATCGTGATCGAACCCCAAAACGTCAATCTCCTTGAACTTCGTGACCTCGATGATGGGCGCAACGTACTTGCCTCCAGAGACACCTCTGGAAGTGTCTGGATTCCCGTCCGCGTCATATGGGCACCCTAGAACAGCACATATCTTCCGCCAGTCGTTGTAGAAGTACTCTTGAAGCAGTGGTATCACATGATAGCGAAACACGTCCCGAAGATCGGCCCATGTCGTTACGTCGAGAAAGAACGAATGACCGATCTGATGATCTCGATCGTAGAGGAATCGGATCCGCTGGTTGATCACATCAAGAATGCCGCGAGTTCGGTCGTCTGCTCCGCAAAGTAAATCGCGAATCTCGTCTGATGCACCGTTCTTTGCGACTTCCCTGCTAACCACCGCCTTGTCTGGCATAAGTTCGACGAACTGGAATCGACGGCGAAGCGCGACATCCATGAGTGCGATCGACCGGTCCGCCGTGTTCATCGTTCCGATGATATGAAGACGTAAGGGGACGCCGAACGTTTCGTGCGAGTATGGCAACGTGACCTGACTCTGATTCTTCGCCTCAAGGCGCTTGTCCGGCTCGATCAATGTAATTAGCTCCCCAAAGATCTTGCTCACATTTCCACGATTAATCTCGTCAATGATCAGGACATGTGGTGGATTCAGGATACGTGTTCCGCTGATGTTGCCTTTGTTGTTCACCCGAAGAACGACGGGCAAACCCTCACTAGTAGTCGACGTAAACGGATCCGTTTCAGCTATGGCGCGCTTCAACGCGCCCCACCGTTCTGGGAAGATGGGATCTATTGAGGTTAGAGCGAGCAGTTCCCGCAAGACCGGAAACATGTGCGTGCCATTTATCTTGGTGCTACCCGGTAGCTGTTGCGGTATGCCCTTGGAAAGATCTTGGTTCTCGTTCCACGCCCAATTCCAGTAGACTTCCGCGTTACTCTGGGTAATGGATGCTCCAAAGCCGTCGTCCATGGCGGTCGCATCGGCAGGATGAGCAGCCGCCGCGATTCGGCGAAATACTCCACGGGAAAGCTCATAACGAAGTACGGCGACGGTTGGATCGTCGGTGTGGGGATCGAGAGCGGGCCGGATGCCCTCGACGAAGTCTTCATAGCTATAGGACTGATGGAAAGTAACGAACTCAATCTGTCCTTGTTCCCTCAACTTCCGAAAGCGATCGACGTCTCTTGGCGTTAGGTCAGCCGCGGCGTCGGGCGCTTTCCCATCAACGAGATCGAGTGCCATGCGCGTCGTTGCATGTGTTTTTCCCGTTCCCGGTGGACCATAGAGGATGATGTTTCGAGGTTTAGTTGTAGTGTTCATGTGTGCGATACCGTGGTGAGGGTGATGAGTTCGAGTGTGCCATCGGAGCTAATTGGAAAGGGGAACTCTCGGAGTAGCCGTGAGTGCGTACGGCAGGCCCGTTGCCATCGACGACTTTGGCCCGAGTCGAGCGCGATGCCGTCATCGCCGGCCGCCCGTCGGCGGCATTATTCCCCTCAGAACCGCCGGCGGCGGAACCGGTTGTTCACGACGTTGTTGAAGATGGACCCGAACCGGAACTCGAAGCCGACCTCCACGCCGTAGTCGAACTCGGTCGCCCGGGCCTGCAGCCGCAGCAGGGCCTCCTCGTCGGTCGCTTCCTCGGCGGCGAGGTAGATCTGGTCGTTGACCGACGAGATGTTCCCGGACACCTCCAGCGAGAGCCCCCGGAAGACTCGGAACTCGAGGTCGCCGCCGAGGCGGATCAGGCGCTGGCTGAAATCGTGCAGGAAGTGCGATCCGCTGAGGTTGACGGAGGCGTTGCCCCAGGGCTGGCGCTGGCTGAAGCGCACGTCCAGCGCCTGTTCCCAGCGCGTTTCCTCGGTTTCGCCGTAGATCGTGGTCTCGGCGTAGTCGCGGTAGGCGGGGCCGATCGCGTAGTGGAAGATGAAGCTGCGGCGGGTCGCCTCCTCGTAGGGGAAGATGCTGAACTCCAGCGCCGGCGCCACTTCGATCCGGAACCGCTGGTTGTAGGTCAGGTTGCGGCTCGTGTTGGTGTCGAGTCCGACCGACCAGTGGTCGAGGAGGGCGTACACGACCCGGGTATCCATGCTCCAGCCGGTTCGCGTGTCGGTGAACGTCCCGTCCGAGAGGTCGATCGAGAAGTGGTCGTTCTGAATGTCCCCCCAGAACCGGACCCGCCAGTCGGGGGTCACCCGGGAGGCGGAGAACCCGCCTTCCAGACTGGTGCGCCGCTGGGTGGTCTCGCCGTCGATCCCCACCTCGCCGTCGATCCGGAAGACCCACAGGTTCCAGGGATCCTCCACCTCGTCCCGGGCCACCACCCCGCGGGCCACCGCCGCCTCCTCCCGGTCCGTCGGACTGAGGACGACGAGACCGCGGTATCCGGCCTCGTCCGCGAACGTGGCGAGCCCGAGCCCCATGGTGTGGACGATGCCGTCCAGCGTCTCCCGGTCGGTGTTCGTCGGGAGCGCCTGGTAGGCGTGTTCGCGGTCGTAGCTCGTGTGTTCGCCGGCGCCGATGAAATGGAGGAGGTATTCCCGCCCGCCGGCGCCGGTCATCTGGCTGGTCATGATCAGGTGGACGTTCGAGTCCTCCTTGTCGTTGACCCAGTTCACCCAGGTGATCTCGGTCCGGTAGTAGCGGGAATCGCAGCGGGGCCCGGAGCAGTCGAAGAACACGTTCGGCCGTCCGTTCCCGTTCTGGGCGGCGGCGGGGACCGTCAGGCCGCCGATGGCGACGACCACGAACGCGGCGAGCGCGAGGACCCGGCCGGACCGGTCCGTTTGCCGCCAGCGGCGGCGCTGCCGGTTCGGTTCGGGCGCACCTCCAGCGGAGCGGCGGCTCGCGGAATTACCCATGGTGTTTCTCGGTCAGCCCTCGGGAATCGGCGTCCCGCCACGTGATCGGGTCAGCGGGCGCACCGAACTTCAACGTGTGGCTCGCGGACTCTGCGCCAAGCGCGGTCCGCTGTCAATCCGGGAGCATGAGGGGTCTGAATTGCCGGACTCCTTCGCTGCCTCCACCCGCCGTTCCGCGATGAAATCGTCCACTTCTCTCCCCGTCGGGCTCCCGTATTTCCGGGCGAGCGCCTGAAGGCTTGCCACTGCCGCGTCCAGATCGGATTCCGTGTTTGACATCCGGCTCGCCTTCGTGGGCGGAAGCCTACACGTCGCCGGTGGCTGATGCCGGCTGGGAGCGCAGGTCTGGAGAGCGGCGCTCCCAGCCGCTGCGCGACCGCGCAGCGCACGGCACGGCGCCGACCTGCGGGATGGTTCTCTCTCTCGGTGCAACCGGGCGGAGGGGACGCTTCTGGACCTCTGTCGCCCGAGGCGAATAGCGGCGCGTCGCCCGCGGGCCTTCGGCCCGCCGTGCCGACCGGAGGCCCGTCGCTGTGAAAATGCAATCCCGCCCGATGACGGGGACGGTGAGGAGCGCCGGTCTTCAGACCGGCATCGCCCGCGCAGCGGGCGAAACTCCTGGGCTTCATTTCGCCGCATCGCGCCCCGTCAAAGGGAATGGGGTGACGACAACTGCGCGCGCGTACTCCGCTTTCGCCGTCTTCGTTTCGGGTCCCCGCAATGTGGCGCGATGGCGCCGGGAGTTTCGCGGCCTGCGGCCGCGATGCCGGTCTGAAGACCGGCGCTCCTGGCGCCTCAACATTTTCATGCCCGGCGGGGTGTGCAGGAGGACCCGATCATGGGCGTTTCTCCCGGTGGGGGCCGGCGTTCCAAGCCGTTCCGTGGCTGTCCTTACCGCCCCACGTAACCCGGGCCCCGGAGCACGTGGCCGGGCAGCTCGGCGGTCGGCTCGCCCTCGGCGATGATCGCGACGCCGTTCACGAAGACCCACGGGATGCCGGTCGGGTAGCGCTCGGGCTCCTCGAAGGTGGCCTCGTCCTGGACCGTGTCCGGGTCGAAGAGGACCATGTCGGCCTTCATCCCGGGGCGCAGCACCCCGCGGTCCGCCAACCCCAGCCGATTCGCGGGCGCCGAACTCATCTTGCGGATCGCCTCCTCCAGCGTCAGGAGTCCCTCCTCCCGGACGTACTTGGCGAGCACTCGCGGATAGGTGCCGAAGGAGCGCGGGTGCGGCTTTCCCATCGGGGTGCGCATGCCCACCGTCAGCGCGCTGCCGTCGGAGCCGATGTGGGTGAAGGGCTGGGCGAGCGCCTGGACCAGGTTCACCTCCTCGTTCCCGAACGAGATCTGGAACCCCTCGCCCTCCTGCTCGATCAGGAGGTCCAGCAGCCCCTCCTCGGGGGTCGTCCCCCGCGCCTCGCCGAGGTCCACGATCGAGAGCCCGTCCACCTCGTCCCGGAACGAACTCACGAACGTGCGCCCCCAGCGGGGCCGCCGGGCCTCGGACTCCCGGAGCTCGGCCAGCAGCCGTTCCCGTTCGGCCGGGTCCGTCAGCCGCCCGAGCATCCGGTCCACGCCGCCTTCCTGCGCCCACGCCGGCAGCAGCGAGCGCAGGTAGGTCCATCCCGCGATGTACGGATAGACGTTCCCGGTCACGTCCACGCCCGCAGCCCGGGCCTCGGCGATCATCGCCGCGTACTCCGGGATCCGGGCGCTCGAGGTGGAGTTCAGGTGGTGGATCTCGACCGCGGTGCCCGCCTCGCGGCCGATGGTGATCCCCTCCGCGAGCCCTTCGAGCCCGCTCCGCAGGTGGGTCACGTAGAAGCCTCCGTACCCGGCCGCCACCCGCGTCAGCCGGATCAGCTCCTCCGTGCTCATGAAGGCGTTCGGGATGTAGGCCAGGCCGCTCGCCAGCGCGAACGCCCCCTCCTCCATCGCCTGCGCGACGAGCGCCTCCATCTGCTGAAGTTCCTCCTCGGTCGGGTCCCGTTCCTCGTACCCGACCACGGAGGCGCGGACCTGTCCCGAGCCCACGTAGGAGACGACGTTCGGGCCCACCCCAGCGAACTCGAGCCGGTCGAGATAGCCCCCGAGGGTGGTCCAGTCCCGCTCGATGGGCGGCGCCACCATCATCGGGTCGTCCACCGCGGGTCCCATGACCGGCCCCGCCGAAAGATGCTCCCCGAGCACCTCGGTGGTCACTCCCTGCGCGGTCTTGCTCAGGGCGCGCGGATCGACCACCAGCCCGTACTCCGAGTGGGCGTGCATGTCGATGAACCCGGGAGCGAGGACCAGGCCCTCCGCGTCGATCACCCGGAGGGCGTCCGGCTCGTCCGGTCCGACGCTCACGATGGTGTCCCCGGCGACCGCCAGATTCCCCCGGAACCACGGCCCGCCGGTCCCGTCCACGATGCGCGCCCCGCGAATCAGCAGGTCGGCAGGTGCTTCGGGAGCGCTCGGAACGTCTCCGCAGGCGGCCAGCGCCGCCACGATCACCGGGATCGCAATCCGTCGCATTCCATTCATCTGCATGCCTCCCCGCGCGTTCCGCCCCGCGGCCCGCGTCCGGGACAGGCTACCGCGTGCGCCCTAGAATTCCGCCGTGGGTCTCGCAGCCGCGAAGCAACAGGAGCCGGGGCCGCTCCGTCCGCGGACTCCCTGGTTCCTGGCGCTCGCGCTCTCCCTCCTCCCCGCGCCCGGCGTCGCCGCCCAGGCCGGCACCACCACCGGCGTCATCCGGGGCGAGGTGAGCGATCCGCTGGGGACCCCGGTTCCCGGCGCCGTCGTCCTCATCCAGCACCGGGACACCGACCTGGTGACCACCGTCGAGACCTCGGGTTCCGGCGGCTTCGTCCGCAGCCTGCTGCCTCCCGGAACCTACGACCTGACCGTCACCGCGGCCGGCGGGTTCGGCACCGAACGCATCGAGGGCGCGATCCTGCGGGTGGGGGAGGTGCTGCACTTCCATCTCGATCTCCAACTGGTGGCCACGGAGACGGTCACCGTCTTCGGCGAGCTGCCCTCCCCGGTCGAGACCACCGACTTCACCCGCTCCCAGCGCCTGAGGGAGGAAGTGGTGGACGCGGTGCCGAGCAACGGCCGCAACTTCGTGGACCTGACGCTGCTGACGCCCGGCGCGTCCATCTCCCAGGGACCCGACGGCGACGAGCTGAACATCAACGGCCAGCGCGGCATCTTCAACAACTTCATCGTGGACGGGGCCGACTTCAACAACCCGTTCTTCGGCGAGCAGCGCGGCGGCCAGCGGGCGGCGTTCACCTTCAACCAGGACGCGATCGGCGAGCTGGTGATCGTGAACCAGGGCGCCCCCGCCGAGTTCGGCCGCTCGGCCGGGGGGTTCATCAACGTGATCACCAGGTCGGGCACCAACGAACTGTCCGGCTCCGCCCACTACTTCGGCCAGTGGGACGAGATCGCGGCCGAGTACTCGGCCGACCGGGGGGGCGGGAAGCCCGATTTCGGACGGAACCAGTTCGGGGCCACCGTCGGCGGCCCGCTCGTCCGCGACCGGGCGTTCTTCTTCCTCGCCTACGACCAGCAGGCGGCCGCCGAGACGAAGCAGGCCGTCCGCCGGGTCACGAACCCCGCGAACCTCGAGCGGCTCGACGCGTTCCTGGGCGCCCGCTGGCCGGGGCTCTTCGAGGAGGAGTTCGGGCCCATCCGCCGCACCGACGACGCCCGCTCGCTGCTCGCCAAGCTGGATTTCAACCTGAGCGGCCGGCACCAGGCGTCGCTCAAATACAACTACACCTGGTCGGAGCAGGTGAACGGCACCTTCGACGTGGACTCCTGGGGCGCTTCGATGAACGGCATCGAGCGCGGCCACTCCCACGCGGTCAACGGGAGCCTCCGCTCGCTCGTGACCAACGAACTCTCGAACGAGCTGCGGGTCCAGTGGGCGCGGGAGGACCGGCCGCGCTGGTACGACGGCCCGCTCATCCCCGGCGCCGCGCACCCCGGCCAGCCCCCGTTCGACCGGCTCGGCGGCCGGCCGTTCCCCGACATCGGCATGGACTTCGCGGACGGTTTCCGGATCGGGCTGCCCTTCTTCCTGCCGATCGATCCCTCCTTCGACGACCGGTTCCAGGTCGTGGAGAACCTGTCGTACGCCGCGGGCTCCCATCTCTTCAAGGCCGGGGTCGAATACAACCGGACCCGCGTGGAGCAGCAGTTCATGGGCCTGGCGAACAGCCGCTACATCTTCGACTCGGTGGACGGCTTCATCGGCTTCGCCACCCACGGCAGCGGCTACGTCCACTGTTCCGACGGTTCGGCGAGCACCTCCGGCGCCTGTCCCGCGGGTGCGGCGATCACCGGCCCCGTGCTCCTCTACCTCCAGGCGGCGACCGTCCCCGGCATCCCGGCGGCGGAGCTCGGCCGGCAGGAGGCGGCCATGCACGAGGTCGGCCTGTTCCTCCAGGACACCTGGCATCCCGGCGAGCACGTGACGCTCGATCTCGGCCTCCGCTGGGACGGGACGTGGCACCCCGATGTCTTCGTCGAACCGCAAGACACCTTCTTCGCGCCCTACCTCGGCGACCCGGCGTTCCCTTCCGACGGCCGGATTCCCGACGATCTCGACAACCTGCAGCCGCGGTTCGGGGTGGCCTGGGACCTCGGGGGCGACGGCCGCACGGTGGCGCGCGCGGCGGCCGGCTCCTACGTGTCCCGGATCCCCATGCTGGTCTTCGCCCCGCACCGCTCCACGAACGGCGCCTTCCAGCAGACCCTCTTCCGCAGCAGCGCGGACACCTTCCTGGGTCCGGTCCCCGGGATCGACCGGCAGCTCGACGCCTCGACCACGCCTCCGTTCCTGCCGGACATCCAGGTCGCGGCCCGCGGCCTCGAGCTGCCCCGCACCTGGTCCTTCAGCGTCGGGCTGGACCGGGACCTGGGACGGGGCATGGCGGCGAGCGCCAACTTCGTCTACGCCCGGACCGACCAGCTCTTCCGGTTCGTGAACCGGAACGACCCCGCCCTCGGCTCCCCGTTCGGGATCGGCACCCACCCCTCGGGCGGCGGCATCAACGCGCTCACGGTCGCCGAGAGCAGCGCCCGCTCGCGCTACCAGGCGCTGACCCTCGGGGTCCGCGGCTGGAGTTCGGTCGGGGACCGGCCGCTGACCTTCGAGACCCACTACACGCTGGCCTTCGACCGCTCCGACGACGACAACGAGCGCGACCCGTTCACCTTCCGTTACGCGGACCCCGCGAACCTCGGTCCCGAGTTCGGCTGGTCGGACCGCGACCGCCGCCACCAGGTGAGCGGCTACCTGCTGGTCACCCTCCCGGGCGCAGTGAACTGGAACAACGTGTTCCGCTACCTGTCGGCCTCCCCCGCCTCGGAGCAGTGCGCCCGGCCGGGCGAACGCGCGAACCAGCCCTCGGACCGCATCTGCGCCGACGGCTCCGTCCTTACCCGGAACACGCTGCGCCGCGACAACGCGTTTTTCACCTGGGACCTCCGGATCTCAAGGAGCTTCGAGCTGCCGAACGGCGCGACCGTCGAGCCGATCGTGGAGGTCTTCAACCTCACGGGCGCCGACAACTTCCTCGACAGCCATACGGGTTCGCTGCTCTTCAACTTCGACGGCACGCTCCGCAGCGGGCTCGGCGACACCCGGCGGGGGCAGTTGGGCGTCAGTCTGCGGTTCTGAGCGCGCCGGCGATCGGCGCCCAACGACGTTTCGTCGTCCCCGGTCGGGGAGCGTCATGAGGCAGCCGGGACGGGGGAGTTTCGCGGCGCGGTGCGCCGCGATGCCGGTCTGAAGACCGGCGCTCCTCCGCCGATCAGGAGCCCCACGGGTCCCCCGGAGTCCGACCGGCTGTTCACCTGGCCGGCCGGCTTCCCGGGTTCACCGCGGAGCACTACGGATCGGTTGTCAAAAATGGGTCGCGGCAGGTTTCTTGTCCACCGGCCACGAAGGTCTCGATCCCGTCCGGGTCGGAGTCGCTGCATCGCCCTTCTGAACCCGGCTTCACCGAATACGGTCCCCAAGTCGCGAAATCCGTTATCAGTGCGTAGTTGCCGCCGGTCCATGGTGGCGTCCACCATCAACTCCTCCTCTCCGTGATAGTGATCGTTCCCGTCCTCCTCTATAGCTTCCTCCTCCTCGTGTTCGTCCGCGCCGTTCTCCAGACTAGTGTCATGTCACATGTGATGTGTCGTATCATGTGGTAGCCTTCTCGTCCGTCCGGCAAGGACGAGGAGGCCGCCATGAAGCGCTACGTGGTGACGCTGGAAAGGCAGGAGCGGGAGGAACTCGAGGCCATCACCCG
>JAJDUD010000028.1 GCA_022826825.1 Acidobacteriota bacterium
CGGAGGGAGAGACCGCCGGAGCCGCGGCCGTCGCCGTAGCATCCGGGTTCCCGGATGGTCTCGACAAAGCGCACGGAGAGTCGATAGGGTCGTTGGGTCATGGATGAGCGTTCCTGCGGGGACCGTGTGGGGGACACGAAAGGAGCGGGAACGAGGGAGTCTGTGGCGTTCCGGTGAGGAACAGTATAGCACCGTAAGCCATTGAATAACGGTAGCCATAGCGGAACGGCAGGGCACTCTGCGGAACCCTGCGGAACCGGTAGAATGCGGCCCGGAGGGCCGCAACCACGTACCGCCCCCAGGCGAGATGGCGCCGGCAGACGGCGTCGCGCCATCCCTACGTCAGCAAGGACGCGTTCGCCCGCCTCCGGCGGGCGGTGCCGACCGGAGGTCGGCGTTCCAAGCCGTTTCCACCATTTACATGACGGGAGGACTCGCCAAAGTGTCAAGAGACACGAACTCTTGCGCACGCCGGGTTTTGTCTCGGGGAGGCGTTTCGGGTCGGTGAGGTGCGAGGCGGAGGGAGCGCACGGTCGCAGGTCCATCAGTTGTGCTTGAAATATACGCTACCTACAGTGTTTATGCAGTAGGATACCGTCAGTTTGACGCACTACCGCACCCGGCGGCTCGACGAGCGCTTGCCGGAACTCCTCGCTCTCCACCCGGCGCTGATGATCGTGGGTCCCCGGGGCGTCGGCAAGACGACGACGGCGGCTCGCCATGCCGCCTCTGTCGTTCGCCTTGACGACGCCAGGCAGGCCCGCGCCTTCGAGGCGGACCCGGATGCGGCCCTCGAAGGCCTTCCGGCGCCCGTTCTTCTCGATGAGTGGCAGGTGGTTCCGGGGATCCTCGGCGCAATCAAGCGCGCCGTGGACACCGAGCCCCGCCGCGGCCGCTTCCTGCTCACGGGTTCGGTCACGGCGGAGATCGATCCGTCGATCTGGCCGGGGGTGGGGCGGGTGATCCGGGTTCCCATGCATCCGCTCACCGTTGCCGAACAATTGGGGCGCCGAACCGAGCCGCTCCTGGAGCGGGTTGCGGCGGGCGCGCCCCTGCCGGCCGCGCCGGAAGCGCCGGATCTGCGCGCCCTGATCCGGATCGCCGTCACGGGAGGTTTCCCGGAACCGCGGTTCGGGGCGGGGGAAGCCGGCGGGCCGCAGTGGTACCGAAGCTATGCGGACCACATCGCCATCCGCGGGGCTCCGGGTGTGGAACGGAGGTTCGACGCGGGGCGGCTACGGAACTTCCTGGATGCCTGCGCGCTGGGATCCATGAAGGGCGCCTCCTTCGAAACGCTCTACGCGTCCGCCGGCGTGAACGGACGGACCGGCGCGGCGTACTGGCGCCATCTCGAACGGCTGGGCGTGGTGTGGGAAATCTCGGCCTGGACTTCGAACCGGCTCAAACGGCTCGTGCGGCGGCCGAAGCGTTGTGTCGCGGACTGCGGCTTCTGGGCCGCCCTGCTGGACGCCGCCCCCGAGTCGGTCATCGAGGACGGAGACCTGCTCGGTCCCGCGCTCGAGGTTTTCGTCGCCGCCCAGCTTCGGGCCGAAACCGAAACCCCGGACGGGCGATACGCGCTCTACCACCTCCGGGAAGCGCAGGGGCGGCGCGAGGTGGATTTCGTGGCCGAGGGGCCCCGGGGCCGGATCGTCGGGATCGAGGTCAAGGCAACCGCCGCGCCGGAGTTCCGGGACGGGCGTCATCTGGCCTGGCTTCGGGACCGGCTCGGCGAGCGCTTCCTGGGCGGGGTCGTCCTCCACACCGGGCAGGCCAGCTACTCCCTCGGCGAGCGCATCCGGGCGGTGCCCATCTCCACCCTGTGGGCGTGATTCGCGGCTACCGAGTCCCAGGGGTTGCGGGAGGGTTGTCGTCCACCCAGAAGCGGTCCGGCGGCGGGCGCTCCACGGGCCACAACTGGGCCATGGTGTTCGCGTCGAAGAGTTCGCCGCCCAGCATCACGAAGCGGACCGAGTTGGTGTTCCGGATGTCCGCGAGGGGATCGGCGTCGAGGATCTGGATGTCCGCCAGCTTCCCGGCCTCGAGCGTCCCCAGGTCCTCGGGGAACCCGATGGCCTCCGCTCCGAAGAAGGTGGCGGCGATCAGGGTCTCGTGCTCGGTGAGCCCGCCCGACTGGAGCGCCCAGATCTCCCAGTGGGCGCCGAGCCCCTGGAGCTGGCCGTGGCTGCCCAGCGCGCAGCGCCCCCCGGCGCGCATCACTTTCATGCAGCCGTCGGAGATCCCTTCGTGGACGTATTCCTCGGGGAGGAACCACTGGCCGCGCCGGCGCACCATGTTGTCGAGGATGGCGGCCGGGATGAAGCGGGCCAGCTTCTCGTCGCCCACCACGTCGGTGTTCTGGAAGTAGTAGTTCTCGCTCCAGGGCCCGCCGTAGGCGACCAGGATCGTCGGCGTGTAGTAGGTCTGGGTGCGCGCCACGTACTGCGCCACGTCGTCGTAGATCGGGACGATGGGCAGGCTGTGCTCGTGGCCGGAAAACCCGTCCGCCATCTGGGTCAGGTTCAGCTTGAGATCGAGGGCGCCCTCGGTGGTCGGGATGAGCCTGTGTTTCATCGAAGCCATCGCCACCCACTGCCGGACGATGCGGTCCCCGGCGATGTACTGCTTGATGGTGACCGCGTCGTACGCCTCGGCGTAGCGCTTCAGGAAGTCGTCGGCGGCGTCCGCGTCGTACACCCCGGAGCGGGAGAAGATCCCGGGGCCGGTGGCGTAGATCCGCGGCGCGAGGATGCGCCCGGTCTCCTGGAGGTCCCGGTAGGCGAAGACGTCGGCGGTGGATGTCTGGGGATCGCGGGTGGTGGTAACCCCGTAGGCCAGGTTCGCGAGGTGCTGGAACACCTGGCGCTGGTGGACGCCGCGCGGCGCCCACATGTGGGCGTGGGCGTCCACGTAACCCGGCATCACGGTCTTTCCGGAGACGTCGAACACCCGGGCGTCCTCGGGTGCGTCGAGGTCCGTCCCCACGGCGGCGATGCGGTTGTCCTCGACGAGGACGTCGCCGCCGCGGATGATCTCCTCACCGTTCATGGTGAGCACCTGCGCCGCGTCCTTCAGCAGGATCCGGCCGCTGGGACGCGCCCGCGGCTCGGTCACCACCGCGTCGAAGGTGTCCGGCGTGAGGTCGTCCTCACCGCCGATGGCGGCAGCGTCCTGCCGGTAGACGCGGTTCCCGAGCGACCAGACCACCGCGTCGCCGGCCGCGGACCACGCCAGGTGGTCGCCGCCCTCGGGGGCCACTTCCCGCACCGGGACCGGGGTCTCCCCACCCCCCACCTTGATCTCGAGGACGTTCTTCCCGAAGGTCGGAACCTCGACGAGGTAGTGCCGGTTCTGGAGCTCGAAGAACGCCCGGCCGCCGTTCGGGGAGAGCATGATCTGGCTGGCGGGCGGCGGGTTCGCCCCGGCGCCGCGGCCGGCGACCTTGAGGTGCGTCTTCCGGTCGGTCCCGTCCAGTTTGAGCGAGTAGAGCCCCGCGCTCGACCCGGTGAGGAACACGCGCTCCGGATCGTTCGTGAAGTGGGGGAAGCGGCCACCTTCGGCCGGGCCGATGACGGTTGCGTCGCCGCCGGCGGCGGGCACCAGCAACAGTTCGGAGAGTTCCGCCGGCCGCATGCCGCCGATCTCGTCCTCGTCGGCGTAGAGATCGGTCTTCCCCCAGCTCGCCCGCAGGTAGGAGTAGAGATGTTCCTTTACCGGGGCGCGCCGGATCACGATGGCGTCCCCGGCAGGGTTCCAGGCCGGCTCGGCGTAGAAGGCGGGGTCCGTCGTCAGCGCCGTCCCCGCTCCGCCGGCCGCCGGCACCGTCTTGAGATGGCCGCCGCTGCTCGACCAGGTCACGTAGGCGACCGTCGTCCCGTCCGGCGACCAGGCGGGCATGAACTCGTCCTCGTCGGAGCCGGTGAGCCGCACCGGCGTTCCGCCCGGGAGATCCATGCGGTAGAGACGGCTGAACGCCGAGAACACCACCGCGCTGCCGTCGGGCGCCAGCCGCGGCCAGCGCACGATGCGGGCGGTGACCGTCGGTCCGTCGTCCACGCGGCGCGGGAAATACAGCCTGGGCGCGACCTCGGCCTCCACCCGCGCCTCGAACGGGATGGCGGTCAGGGCGCCGGTCGCGAAGTCGATCCGGGCGAAGCCGCCGTCCACGGTGGCGATCAGCGCGGACCCGTCCGGGGTGAAGGCGTAGCCGGGCATCGTGTCGCGGCTGGCGCGGGACTCCTGGTCGTCGCGGGTGACCCCGTCGATCAGCCAGCGCTCCTCGCCGGTTTCGAGATCGCGCACCCGGAGCGCGGTCCGGGTGCGGTGGCGGGTGGCGTACACCAGGTGGCGGCCGTCGGGGTGCAGCAGCGGGCGCATCGCGCTCCCCGGAGCGCTGGTGATGGTCGTCTCCTCGCCGGTTTCGCGGTCGAAGCGGACCACCTGCCAGATGGGGAACTGCGCGTTGTAGTTGAAGGTCCCGCGCCGCTCCGCGACATAGACGTAGCGGCCGTCCGCCGAGGCGACCGCGCCCAGCCGGTTCGGCGGCTGCGCCCCGGGGACGCCCGGGGTGGGTTCGGGCGGCTTGTCGCCGAGGCGCACCCCGGTCCCGCCGTCCCGGTGGATCAGGAAGACGGCGGCGGTGCGCTCCGGCGGCCGGGACTTCGATACGAGGAGGTACTGCCCGTCCGGGGTCCAGCTCGGCGAGACCATGAGCTGCGGCCGGTCGCGCGTCGGCCCGTCCTCGGTCACCGCCCGCGGCTCGCTTCCGTCGGCGTTCGCGATCCAGAGGTTCTCCACCCCATTGCGGTCGCTCAGGAACGCGATCTCGCTCCCGTCGGGGGAGAAGACCGGCTGGCTCTCGAAGGAGATGCCTCCCATGATCCGGGTGGCCGCGCCCCCCGTGATCGGCAGGGTGTAGAGGTCGCCGAGCAGCTCGAAGACGATCGTCTGTCCGTCCGGAGAGACGTCGAGGGACATCCAGGTGCCCTCGGTGACGGTGAAGGACAGCGTGTCGCTGGCGGCCAGCGGCAGCCCCTCCTCCTTTTCTTCAGCCTCCGCATCGTCCTGCGTCAGGGCGCCGGACGGCCCCGGCTGGAGAAGGCCCGCAAGGGCGAACAGCAAAGACAACGAAGCGAGTCGCACGCGCACTACCTCCGACGGCTTTCGAGCCCGCCGATTCTATGGGCGGCGGCGGTGCGGGTCCGCCGGTCGGATCGGCTGTCCGTCGCCCGGCGCGACTCTTCGAGCGCGCCGGTCAGGAACCCGACGGACGCGAGCCGTCGGCCGCGGCCGCCTCGTCCACCTGCAGGCGCAGGATCCCCTCGATGCGGGCCACGCGGCGGTCGAGATCGTCCAGCCGCCCCTCGATCCGATCCATGCGTGCGTCGACGCGCGCTTCCAGCCGGTCCATGCGCGCCTCCAGCCGCAGGTAGCCGAACGCGAAGATCCCCAGGATCAGCCCCGTCTGCGCCAGCATCAGCGCGCCGAGCGTGATCCAGTCCTTCTTTTTCATCATTCCTCCGGGCGGCTCTGACGGCCGCGACTCGTTCAGGTTCATGAGATTTTCAAGCTCAAGGTTCCCCGTTCAAGGTCGCGGTCGAAAGGTCCTCCCGACCCACCGGTTCAGTGTACAGCGCGCCGCCGATGCCGGTTGGAGGCTCGCCCGGACTCGTTGGCATCGCGTCGTTGTGACCGCGCCCCATGCACTCCTGCTCGTCGGGATGCCAATCAACCCTCGACAGGCTCATCCCCCACACCGCAGGCGAGTCCGTCCCCGTTCGTGTCGAGGTGGCGGTTGGCTCGATAGACGCGACCCTCGGAGCGGGTGACGCCCGCGACCTTGCCGGCGGAGATGGCGCCGGTCGTGTCCCCTCCATAGGCCCCCGGTCCAAGCCCTCCGTCCATGCCCGCGCGATCACCCATCGAGGCATAGCGAGAACGGACGCCGTTCGCCCAGTACTCCAGCAGCGCGGCGCAATCGGAAAAGACCTGTTCCGCCGGATCGTTCGGGTCGAGCCTCCCGGAACATCCGGCGAGCGGAACGAGGGTCAGCAGCGCCAACGGGATGATCCTCATGGCGTTTCTCCTCTGCCTGGTCGCGGCGTCGCCCCGGCGGCGCCGTTTCCCGGCCCCGCTGGAGCGCATGCAAACCGGAGCTCCGTCAGGCCGTGGTCACCGCGCCGCGGCTCGCCGAGGACACCGCGCGGGCGTACTTGGCGAGCGCGCCGACCCGGAACTCGGACTCCGGCGGGGCCGCCACCCGGGAGTCCGCGTCCGGCATTTCCACGTCCAGCCTCCGTGAATCGAGATCGATGGTGATCCGGTCCCCGTCCCGGACGAGCCCGATGGGGCCGCCGGCGGCGGCCTCGGGAGCGATGTGGGCGATCATGAAGCCGTAGGTGGCGCCGCTGAAGCGGCCGTCCGTGACGAGCGCCACGCTGTCACCGAGGCCGCGCCCGATGACCGCCGCGGTGACGCCGAGCATCTCGCGCATGCCGGGGCCTCCCTGCGGTCCCTCGTAGCGGATCACGATCACGTCGCCCGGCTGGACCCGTCCTTCCTGGACCGCGGCGAAGGCCGCTTCCTCGGAGTCGAAGACGCGGGCGGGACCTTCGTGGCGGGTCTTGTCGTGGCCGGCCAGCTTCAGGACGCATCCCCCGGGTGCGAGGCTGCCGGTGAGGATCGCGAGCCCTCCGCGCGGCTTGACCGGCTGGCCGGCCGGCCGGATCACCTCCTGGCCGGGCTGTTCCGCGGCCTTCTCCCCGAGTTCGAACAGGGTCTCGCCCGAGACGGTCGGAGTGTCGGTGACCAGCCCCAGTTCACGGAGGCGTGACGCCAGCAGCCGCATGCCGCCGGCGGTCTCCATGTCGGGCGCGGTGAACCGGCCTCCGGGCTTCAGGTCGGTCAGCACCGGGGTTGCGGCGCCGATCTCGTCCAGGTCCTCCAGCGTCAGTTCGCTCCCTGCCTCGTGGGCGATGGCGAGCAGGTGGAGCACCGCGTTCGTGGAGCCGGCGGTCGCGGAGACCGAGGCGTAGGCGTTGCGGAGCGCATCCCGCGAAAGGAACTCCCGCGCGGTCCTGCCCTCCCGCAGCAGCTCCATCACCCGCTCCCCGGCCCGGCGCGCCGCGGCGGGTTTCCGCGGGTCCATCGCGGGAACCTCGTTGCCCACCATGGGCGAGATTCCGAGGAAGGCCGTGGCCACCGACATGGTGTTGGCGGTGAACTGGCCGCCGCAGGCGCCCGCGCCGGGGCAGGCGGCGTCCTCGATCTCCCGGAGTTCCTCGTCGGTGATGTTCCCGGCGGCGTGGGCGCCCACCGCCTCGTACACCTCCTGCAACGTGATCGCCTCGCCCCGGTACCGTCCCGCCGCGATGGAGCCGCCGTAAAGCATGAGCGAGGGAAGGTCCAGCCGGGCCAGCGCCATGACCGTTCCCGGGATGGTCTTGTCGCACCCGGAGATGGCCACCACGCCGTCGAACAGGTGGCCGCGCACGACGAGTTCGATGGAGTCCGCCACCGCTTCCCGCGAGACGAGCGAGGCCCGCATCCCCGACGTCCCCATCGCGATCCCGTCGGTCACCACGATGGTGTTGAACTCGAGCGGGGTCCCGCCCGCCTCCCGCACCCCGATCTTCACCTGCTCCGCCAGCGCGCGCAGGTGCCAGTTGCAGGGGGTGATCTCGGTCCAGGTGTTCGCGATCCCGATGAGCGGCCGGGAGATCGCCTCGTCGGTCAGGCCGATCGCCTTCCACATGGCCCGGGCGCCGGCGCGGGCGGGGCCGGTCTTGACTTCATCGCTTCGCATGGGGTCCTCCTCGGGGCGGGCGCCGCCGGTGGGCGGCGCGGCGAGGGCCGCTACTCTGTCATGAACGTGGCCCGATGACGTCCCGAGAACCCGTTCGTTTTCTGATCTTTGGCGCGGGAGCGATCGGCAGCGTCTTCGCCGTCCGGCTCGCCGCTCGCCATCCGGTTGCGGTGGTGGCCCGGGGCGAGCGGCTCGCCCGCATCCTGAAGGACGGCATCCACGTCGAGGGAGCGACCGAGGGGTCCATCCGTCCGCCCGCCGCGCCGGTCGCCGCCGAACTCGCCGGCTTTCGGCCCGACTTCGTGCTGGTCACGGTCAAGGCGCACGCGACCGCCACGGCGGCCCGCGCCCTCGCTCCGCTCGGGAGCGTTCCGATCCGCGTCTCCCTGCAAAACGGCCTCGGGAACGAGGAGGCGCTGGCCGCCGGCGGCTATCCGGTGGTCGGCGCGGTCTCGAACAGCGGCGCGACTCTGCTCGAAACCGGGAGGGTCTTCCACGCCGGGCTCGGGGAAGTGATCCTGAGCGGCTTCCAGGGCGCCAGCGAAGAATCGGTGGCGGAACTCGCCGCCTGCCTCTCGGAGGCCGGATTTCCCGTGCAGCAGGTCCCGGACATCCGAAAACCGTTGTGGGAGAAGACGATCCTGAACGCCGCGCTGAATCCGGTATCGGCGCTCCTCGGTCTCCGGACCGGACAACTCCTGCGCGATCCGGGCAGCGAGCAACTCCTCCGGCGGCTGGTTGGCGAGGCCGTGTCGGTAGCGCGGGCCGAGGGCATCCCTACCTCGGAGAAAGAGATCTGGGCGATGGTCGAGCGCATCGCGGCCCGCACCGCGGGAAACAAGACCAGCATGCTGCAGGATCTCGAACGCGGTGTCCGTACCGAGGTGGATGCGATGAACGGCGTCGTCGTCGCCCAGGGCGCGAAGCGCGGGGTCGAGACCCCCTGGAACCGCCTCATGCTCCGGCTGATCCGGAGTCGCGAACGCGGCTGAACCGGCTGCCCGCTAGACGTCGCCGGCGCCGTCCCGATCGCGCGGCCAGTGCCATGCCACCCGCCCGAGGATGCGGTCGCCTCCGGACAGGGAACGGTCGGCGTGGCTCGGGTGGCCCTCAACCATGAGCCAGCGATCCCGGTGGGAAAGGCGCCGGACCACCGGGCCGGAATCGGTAGCGAGGGCGAACAGGCCCTGATCGACGGGCTCGGTGTGTCCCGGGTCGAAGGCGACGATGTCTCCGTCCCGAACGGCGGCGTCCATGGAATCGTCCGTGGCCCGCGTGCAGACCAGGCGATCCGGCCGCGCCCACGACGGGAGCGCCTCCTGCGCCACCCCCAGGGCCAACTCCGGAGACTCATGGAACACCGCCTCCCCGTGGGGATCGCCGGCCCGGATTCCGGAGGCGAAGGGGATCATCACCAGGCGCCCTCCGGGCGACCCGGCTTCGGTGGTCCCGGCCGTCACGACCGCGGGCTCCGGCAACCCGCCCGAAGCCACCTGCAGCAACGACTGCGCCGCCGTGGCCACCCGGTCGGCCAGTTCCTTCACGATGGCGACCCCATCGCGCAGCGGCGTCGCGACGGCTCCGCGGCAAGCCTCCGGAAACACCGCTGAAGCGGACCGGGACTCCGGCGCCAGGACCGAAGCCGGAGCGTTCGCCGGGTACGGCGTCGTCCGGGCCAGATCCCGCGTTCCGGGGCCGATCACGAGCGGTACGCCGAGCACCTCCGTCATGGACTGGATGGTCGTGACGCGGACCGCCCGCCCGTCGAGCAGGCTCCGGATCTGACCCACCGGGATCCCCGTTCTCGCGGCGAGAGGCCGAAGTCCCTCTGCTTCCACCAACTCGCGAAATGCGTTCCTTAATCTCTCTATTCCGTTGAGTGTCACATCCGTCACATTACACCAAATTCCCGTCGCGCGCGGGGATTCCGCTTGCTGCGGCTGTGCCCTCTGTGGCATGCTTTCGTGCCATGGATGACACGGCGCGACAGCTTGTCCGGCTATGCGGTCTCTTCGCCGAACACACGGGCCGGAGCGTGTCCACGGTTTCGCGCTATGCGACCGGGAGCGGGGAGACGGTGGCCCGGCTTTGCCGCGGCAAGACGATCACGACCCGCCGGGCGGAGCGTGCGTTTCGTTTCCTTTCGGACAACTGGCCGGAGCCGGCTGAATGGCCCGAAGGGATTCCGCGTCCGGCTCGGCTCGAGACGGTGGAAACCTGAGTCGATCCCCCGACGATTCACTAGCCGAGAGGCCCGATCCGGACTCGGGATCGCTCGTTCGCGTTTCCGGTTGGCGAACGCCGGCGGGAGCGTCTACGGCGTTCCCCGTTCCACCGGGCGGCTCGGGTCGGCGCACCACTCGGACCACGACCCCGAATACACCGCCACGTCGCGGATGCCCGCGAGTTCCAGGGCCAGCGCGTTGTGCGCGGCGCTCAGGCCGGAGCCGCAGTAGCACACGACGCGGCGTTCCGCCCGGTCCCTGGTGAGGGCGCCGAGAATCTCACGCAGGTCTTCCGGCGACCGGAAGCGGCCGTCCGGGTCGAGGTTGCCCTTCCAGAGATGGTTGGCGGCCCCCGGGATGCGTCCCGCGACCGGGTCGATGGGTTCGTGCTCGCCGCGCCAGCGAATCGGCTCCCGAGCGTCCACGAGGAGGTGCGCGCCGCTCGCGAGACCGGCCGCCACTTCGGCTACGCCGAGCGCCATCTCCGGCTCCGGTTTCGGGACGAAGCATCGAGGCGCGCGCGTCTCCCCTCCCGGGGCAAGGGATCCTCCGGCCTGCTCCCACGCGCCGATCCCGCCGTCCAGCACCGCGACGTCGGTGTGCCCGAGATAGCGGAGCATCCACCAGAGCCGGGCCGCGAACAGTCCCGAAGCGTGGTCGTAGGCGACGACCACGCTGTCCGGCCCGATGCCGAGGCGCCCGAACACCTCCGTCATCCGCTCCACCGTCGGGAGCGGGTGCCGCCCGTTGGTTCCGGTCTTCGGGGCGGAGAGGTCGCGGTCGGTATCCGCGAATACCGCTCCGGGGAGGTGCCCCTCGAGATAGCGGGCGCGCCCCCAGCTCGGGTCCTTGAGGTCGGAACGCACATCCACCAGGACGAGCCTGGAGTCGCGGGCCGCGAGCTGCTCGCGGAGCCACGCGGCGGAGACGATGGATCGCGGGGCGCCGTTCATCGCAAGAGCGTAGCGGCTGACATCCCGGGGCCAACCCGGAGGCTGAGCCCTCCGTCCGGAAAGCGGCCCTTCAGCGCTCCGGTTCCGCGCGATAGGTGGAAGTCCCGCCCAGCCAGGTGGAATCCACCCGGAGATCGAGGATGGAAGGATCGGGCGGGTCTGGAACCGCGCCGCTCAACACGACGAAGTCGGCCCGTTTCCCCACCTCGATCGAGCCGATCTCGCCATCCCAGCCGGAAGCGGCCGCCGGCGCGAGCGTGTAGGCGGTCAGGGCTTCCCGCCAGGAGACCCGCTGCTCCGGATACCACCCGCCCGGCGGTCCGCCGGAGGGTTTCTCCCGCACCGTCGCGGCGTAGAGCTGGCGCAGGGGGTCGAGCGGGGCCGTGGCCCAGTCGCTGCCGAAAACCAGGGTGGCCCCCGCTTCCCGCACCGCTTCCCAGGCGAAGGACCAGGCCGCCCGGGCGTCTCCCAGACGGTCGGTGTTGTAGACGTCGATCCCCGTGATGCAGTGGTGTGGGTTGAAGGAGGCGAGCACCCCGAGTTCCTCGAATCGCGGGGCGTCCTCCGGATCCAGCACCTCGATGTGTTCGATGCGGTCGGCGAGGTGCGGACGGGGTCCGCGGCCGGCGGCATGCTCGAAGGCGTCGAGGGAAGTACGTACCGCGCGGTCGCCGATCGCGTGGATTGCCACCGGGAAGCCGGCCTCGTGGATCCGGGTCACCGCGCTCGCGAGATCGTCGAATTCGGTCACCATGAAACCGGATTGGTCAGGAGCGTCGGCGTACGGAGTGAGCAGGGCCGCCGTCCGGGCGGACAGCACCCCGTCCCCCATCAGCTTTGCGTAGCCGACCTCGAACGTCGGCCCGCGATCCGCGGTGACGGTGGCCAGAGCGCTTCGCGCGCCGTCGCGGGCCGCGGACAGGGCGTCGACCTGGTGCTCGGCTCCGAACGCGCCGTACCAGACCCGCAGCGGCAGTTCCCCGGCCTCGGCGAACCCGACGTATGCCGGGATCCGGTCCAGCCCCGCCATGGTGTGGACTCCGGTGAGTCCGAGCCGTGCGGCGGCCCGGAAGGTCTGGCGCATGATCTCCCGCTCTTCGTCGCTGCTGAGCGGCGGGACATGCTTCTGGACGAGCCCGCCGGCGGTCTCCAGGAGGATGCCGGTCGGATCGCCCGATGCGTAGCGGAGGATGCGGCCCCCCGGAGGATCCGGGGTGGTGGCGTCCACGCCGGCGATCCCGAGCGCGAGGCTGTTGGCCCAGGTGGTGTGTCCGTCGATGTCGGACAGCACCACCGGATTCTCGGGGGTCACCGGATCGAGTTCTTCCACGGACGGGAGCGAGCCGCCCGACAGGGTGTGGTCCCAGCGCCCGCCCACGATCCACGCTCCCGGACCCAGCTCGGCGGCGCGGGCGGCAATCCGGCGCATCCATTCATCCCGGTCCGCGATTCCGGTCAGGTCCACCCCGCGGATCAGGGAGAGCCCGGATTCCAGGTGCACGTGGCCGTCGATCAGTCCCGGAACGACCGCTCGGCCGTCGAGATCGATCACGTCCGTGGCTTCGCCGATCCAGCGTGCCGCTTCCCGCGCGTCGCCCACGAAGACGAACCGCCCATCGCGGACCGCCAGCGCCTCCGCGGTCGGGTTCCGGGCGTCCACGGTGTGGATCACGCCCCCTCGCACCACGAGGTCCGCGGGCTCCCGTTCGGACGGACCCGCACACGCCGCCGCGGCGGCGAGCAGGACGGCGGGGAGCGCCGCGCGGCGGGGAAGAGACATCGTCATCGTCCTACGCTCGATGCGGTTCGGGACCACGGTCCCGCAAACGGCGAGATCAACGGAATTCGCGGGGGGCGAGGGAGCTGCGCAGTTCCTGAGAATGGACAAGGGCTTCTCCGAGTTCGGTCATCGCGTTCTCGATCGCCATCTCGACGGCGAGCCCCACGGCCTCCGCCCCGCTCCTGCACGTCATCCCGCTGGCGTCATGGACGCCGCTGCCGTAGACGATTTCCCGGAGCAGCAGTCCGTCGCTCGTGAACGCCGAAACGGCGAGGGTCAGCTCGGCGTTCCCGCTGAAGTCCGAGAACGGGTCTCCGGAGATTCCGGCGTCGAAGGTGTCGGCGCGGACGACGATCACGGCGTCGAAGCCCTCGGCTTCCATCGTTTCCCGGCCGATGGGAGTTGGGGTTCGGTGTACCTCGTCCATCACGTGCTCCAGAGTTCCGATGACCGACCGCTCGACCGCTTCCCCGGCGTCCACGGGATATCGGGAGTCCTGGCACCATCCATAGCCACCGGTTTCCTCGGGACCGAGATGCACTTCCCGCCGGAGTCCGTCCGCGTCAACGAAAACGGCCGCCGCCGCCGGCAGCGGCGCTTCGAAGACGAGTACGGCGTACGAAGGCGCGGGGCGCACCAGCGTGGAGTGGGAACACGAGAGGACGAAACCCAGCGGGAGCGCTCCGATCGCCGCCCGCAAGGGACTGCCCGTCACGATATGGACTCTCCTCGCCGTTCCTGCTCCGGTCCCGGTCGCGCCAACGCGCCCCTCCGCGATCCGTCGGAGTGTATGACGCGACCGCGGTTCCCGGGTCGGAACGCCGAGCGGAGCGGGTCAGCCTGAGCCGCCCAGCGAGTCGCGCAGGGCGGGGGAATTGGCGATCAGTTCGCCGAGTTCGGTCATCGCATTCTCGATGGCGACCTCGACCGCGGCTCCGAGGGCCTCGGAGCCGTTGCCGCAGGTGATCCCGCTCTGAGTCTGGACCGCGTTGCCGAACACCACCTCGCGTAGCTGCAGGCCGTCGCGGGTGAACGCCGAGACCGAGAGCGTGAGTTCGGCGCCCGCTTCGAAGCTGAACAGCGGTCCGCTCGTGAGGCCTACGTTGAACGTGTCCGCGCGGACGACGAGCACGGCGTCGAGGCCCCGTGCCTCCATCGCCTGCCGGTCCAGCGGCGCCGCGGTCGGCCGGATGTCCCGCACCAGCCGCTCCAGGGTGCCGACGACCGAGACTTCCAGCGCCTCGCGTGCGTCGAGCGGAAAGCTGGCATCGCCGCACAGGGAGTCTCCCTCCACCGGGTCGGGCGTCATCCGGACTTGCCGGAAGAGCTGGTCGGCATCCACGAAGACCGCGGCTGCCGCCGGCAGGGGCGCCTCGAACGCGAAGGCCTCGTACGAGGGCGCCGGCCGCACCAGCACCGCGTGCGAGCAGGAAGCGGCAGCGAGCGCCAAACCGGACACTGCTGCTGCGGTTCGAAGGAAGTCGTTCGTCATGGCGTGGATCCCTTTCGGAGGCCCTGAGCCGGCTGGAGCGTTTCGGTAGTCCATTCTGTGAGTTCGGTCATTGCGTTTCGGATCGCGCGTTCTGCTGCCCGGGCGGCGGGCAGCGCGCCCCGTCCGCAGCCCGTGAGGCCCCACCGATCCGCAGCCGTCCAGGTAGCTACACCACGCATGCTCTTGCGGGTTTCGCCGTGTTTCGGAGTGACGGCGACAACCGTAAGGACAATTCGGGATTCAGCCGTGTAGGTCACACCGGTCAGCGTCCGGGCCGGGTGCAAGCTCACCTCGAGAGTTTCCACCTGGACCGTCAGTGCGGCGTCGAGGCCGTCATCGCGAAGACTCCAACGGTGTGCCGGGCGATCGAGAAGACGAACAGAGGGAGCTGCCGAGCGGACCGCTTCGATCACCGACTGCGCGAATGCTCCCCGCGCTGCGAGCGGGTAGCGCATGAAACCGCAGGTGGGGCTGTCGTAGGAGTCCTCGACCACAACCGCATCCGGCACCCGGGTGGCATTCACAAGGAGGCCAATGGCAGCCGGTGACGGGGCGAGGCGTAGGGGTATGTCGCTGGCCTGCAAGGGTTGCACGGCGACCGGGTAGCTACACCCGGCGCCCGCGGCCAGGGCGAAACAGAGGACGGCGAACGAACGCATCTCAGTCCCTCCGTCTCGCGGCGAGCCTCGCGATCCGGTCGCAGAGCGCCGGAAAGCTGATCCCCATCACCGCCGCCGACTGGGGCAGCAGGCTGCGGGTCGTCATTCCCGGAAGGGTGTTGGCCTCGAGCACGAAGGGATCGCCGTTCGCGTCGAGGCGGAAGTCCACCCGGGAGAAATCCCTCAGGCCGAGCGCCCGATGGGTCGCGACGGTCAGATCGCGCAACTCCCGCGCCAGTGACTCCGGGATGTCCGCGGGGAAGATCTCTTCGGCGATTCCGGGCGTGTACTTGGCGTGGTAGTCGAAGAGCCCGGAGCCGGTCACGATCTCTCCCACGCCGAGCGGTTCGAGTCCGATGCCGTCGGGCTCGCCGACGACTCCGACGGTGAACTCGCGACCGGGGAGCATTTCCTCGATGAGAACGCAACGATCATGCCGCCGCGCCTCGGCGACGGCTGCACAGGCGTCGTCGAAGCCGTCCGCGATCCGGAGCCCCACCGAGGAACCCACCCGGGACGGCTTGACGACCACCGGGGCGCCGAGCGCCTCGATCTCGCTCCGCCGGTCCTCCGCGGTCTGGAACTCCAGCATCTCGAAGCGCGGGGTGGGGATCCCGGCGCCCTGCAGGACGCGCTTGGCCGAGGCCTTTTCCATGGCCAGCGCGCTCGCCAGCACCCCGCTGCCCGTGTACGGCAGTCCGCCGAGTTCGAGGACCGCCTGCAGCAGCCCGCCCTCGCCGTCGAGCCCGTGGAGCACCAGAAACGCGAGATCAGCCCCGCTGACCGGCTTCAGGCGCAGGAGTCCGGGCACGTCCTCCCGTTCGCGCACCAGCGCCAGTTCCTGATCCGCCGGCGGTTTGCGGCCCACCCGGAGCGCGAGGAACTGGCCTTCCTGCTCGGGCCCCAGAGCCCCGTGAACGGTGTCCACCGCCGTGACCTCGTGTCCTGCCACCCGCAGGGCGCGAAGGACCTCGCCGGCGCCGGCCAGCGCCACGTCGCGCTCGGGAGTGGAGCCACCGGTGATCAGCGCGATGCGCAGGCGCCCGGCCGATCCGTCGGTCACAGCGTCATCGCGAGCCGTACCGGCTCGGAGACCGGCTCCGGCCGGGAGACGAGACCGGCGGCGAGCAGCACCGCAAAGCCCGCCGCCATGGCGAGCAGCGCCGGTGGCGCCGGAAGTCCCGGCACCAGGCTCTCGACCGCGACCAGCGATCCCAGTCCCGTTGCCATGGAAAGGGTCGCAGCCCGCGCGGTGATCCGCTGCCAGGCGAGCCCGAGCAGCAGCGTGGGTGCGAGAGCCGCGGCGAACGCGCCGAATCCGAGCGTCCCGAGCAGCGCGATGAGGCCCCCCTCCGCAAGGTGCCAGGCGGCAATACCCATCGCCCCGAGCCCCACGACCAACGACGCGAGCCGGGCCGCGGCGAGACTCTGGAACCGCTTCCGGTTGAGCGCCCGCGGCAGGTCCCGGCAGAGGGCCGCCGCCCCCAGGTTCAGGAAGGCGTCGCTCGTGGACATGATGGCGGCGAGCACGGCCGCGGCGACGAGCCCGGTCAGGAGTTCGGGAGTCCCGGGCAGGTTGAGGACCGCGAGCGCGGCCTCGTCGGGGTGTCCGGACGCGTTCCCCGGAGCGCCGCCGAGGAGGAGGACGGCTCCGGTCCCGAGGCCGATCCAGACGAGGATGCTGAGTCCCTGGGCGCCGCCGATGACCGCGGGCAGATAGCGGAGCGCCTCCGGGCTCTTGAGCATCAGGAACTTGTGGAGCATATGGGGTTGCCCGAGGGTGCCGATCGAGAAGAGCAGCAGGAAACCGAACCCCGTCGCGGGCTCGAGGACCCCCAGCGGCTGGAGGAATCCGGCGGCGTCGAGTCCCGGGGCGTTCACGCTCTCGGCGACGTCAGCCGGACCCCCGACCTGGGTCATGACCCAGAAGAAGGCCGCCACCGACGCGGCCACCATCACGACCCCCTGCAACACGTCCGTATTCACCGAGGCCACCATCCCGCCGGCGAGCGAATAGGCGAGGACCACCGCCAGGCCGAGCACGAGACAGGTCATCAGGCTCATGTCGGGGAAAGCGAAGCGGGCGGCCCGGGCGAGCGCCGCGAGCTGGACTCCCAGGTAGATGACGCTCCCGACCAGGATGGCGACCGCCGCCAGGGCGGCCGGAGCCCGGGCCCCGAAGCGGAAGGCAATGGACTCCGGCAGGGTCTGCGCGCCGCTCGCCTCGGCGATCAGCACCAGCCGCCGGCCTACGGTGCGGCAGAGGAGCGCTGCGGTGAACCCGGCGGGAACCACGATGAACAGCGAACCGAAGCCGACCTGCCCGGTCAGGCCGGGCCCTCCGAGGAACACGAAACCGCTGAATGCCGAGGCGGCAACGGCGAGCCCCGCCCGGATGGCGCCCAGACGGCGCCCGGCGACGAAAAAGTCGGAGGAATCCCGGGTCTTCCTGACCGCGGCGATGCCGACCGCCAGGGTCAGGAGGAGCAGGAGCGCCGGAATCAAGGGCCTTCCCGCGATCGCGCGCGGAGCCGTTCCAGTTCCGCCGGAGTCGGGGGTGCGAACGAGACCGCGAAACCGAGGCTCGTGACGACCAGCGGAATGAGCCAGACCCCGAGCACCAACCCCCAGAGCGACCGGGGCAGGCCGAAAGCGCCCGGACCGTCCGCGAAGCCCGCGGCCAGCAGCGCGCCGGCGGCGAGGGAGAGCCCGAATCCGATGCCGATCGCCGGATGAAGACGGTTCCGCCGCTTCCCGGTACCGGATGGCGGGCCGCCGGCGGAGCCGACGTTCCACACGGCGATGATGGCAAGACTTGCGGCGGCGGCAGCGAGGAAACCCGCGGATTCGCCGGGGATGAGAAGCGTTGCCGCGGCGGCAACCACCAGGGACGCCGCGAGAATTCGGGACGCGCCCCCTTTGGCTAGCATTTCGTCCTGCAAGGCAGGTTTTTCATGGTAGCCCGATTCTTCCCCGTCGCCGTTGTCATCACCGCCTTGGGCGCCGCCTCCTGCGAGGCTCCCCCGGAGCCGCCACCGCCACCCGGCCCCGAGACCGTCGCCGGCTGGACGATGGTGGATCTGAGTCACGAGTACGGCGAGAACACGCTGTACTGGCCCACCGACACGCGGGGCTTTCAGCTCGACACGCTGGCCGAGGGGATGACCCCGGCCGGTTACTTCTACGCCATGAAGGAGTTCGCCACCGCCGAGCATGGCGGCACGCACCTCGACGCGCCGTACCACTTCTACGAGGACGCCGACCTCGTCGGCGAGATCCCGCTCCGCCGGCTGATCGCTCCCGGGGCAGTGGTGGACGTGACGGCGCAGGCGGAGGCGGACGCGGACTACCAGGCCAGTGCGGAAGACATCCGGAACTGGGAGGCGGAACACGGCGTCATCGCGCCGGGCACGGCCGTGCTCTTCCGGACCGGCTGGGCGGCCCGTTGGCCGGATGCGCTGTCGTATCTCGGTGACGACGAACCGGGGAGGGCCGACAACCTCCACTTCCCGGGCCTGGCCGAGGATGCGATGCGGCTTCTGGTCGAGCGGGACGTGGGGCTCGTGGGCATCGACACCGCCAGCGTGGACTACGGCCCTTCCACCGACTTCATCGTGCACCAGGTAGGCGGCGCGGCCGGGATTCCCAACCTGGAGAACGTCGGGGACCTTTCCGAAGTGCCGGAGACCGGATTCCTGCTGATCGCCCTGCCGATGAAGATCGAGTCCGGTACCGGAGCCCCGGTACGGATCGTCGCGCTGATTCCGCCAGCCTGATCCGGTACCCGAGCGTGCGCCCCACCCACGGTCCGGCCGGCTGTACGGACAGCAGTCGCTAGGCCACTCGACTCCGTACGTCACCATGCCCTCCGGCTCGAGGACGCGACGCCTGCTCGCGCTCGTTGTCGAATCGTTGCGGGGCTCCGACCGCGATCTGACGTCCGGCCCGCTCACCCCCGCGGTGTTCGTGCTCGCGGTCCCGATGGCGCTCGAAATGGTCGGCGAGTCGATCTTCGCGGTGGTGGACGCGTTCTTCATCGCCCGCCTGGGGGCTTCGGCGCTCGCCTCCGCGGGGATCACCGAAACCGCGATCGGCCTGGTGTACGCGCTGGCGATCGGGTTCTCGTTCGCGGTCACTGCGGTGGTGTCGCGACGCTACGGCGAGGGGGACCGGCGGGGAGCGGCGCGCGCGGGCGTGCAGGCGATCGGGCTCGGGCTGGTGGTGTCCCTGGCGCTCGGTATCGTCGGGGTGATCTTCGCTCCCCGCGTGCTGGCCCTGATGGGAGCGGATACCGAAACGATCGCGGTCGGCACCACCCACGCCCGGATCATGTACGCGGGGATGGCGACGATCATCCTGCTGTTCCTGAACAACGCGATCCTGCGGGGGGCGGGGGACGCCCAGGCCGCGATGCGGGCGCTCTGGCTCTCGAACGGGATCAACATCGTGCTGGATCCCTGTCTCATCTTCGGACTGGGGCCGTTCCCGGAACTCGGGCTTCCGGGGGCCGCCGTAGCCACCACGATCGGCCGGGGAACGGGAGTCCTCTACCAGTTCTGGATCCTCACCCACGGCGCGCGGCTCCGGATCCGCCGCGAGGACATCCGGACCCAGTGGGGGGTGCTCAGGAACCTGTGCCGGGTGTCGGTCGGCGGCATCGCGCAGATGCTTGCCGACATGCTGCCGTGGATCCTCCTGATCCGCATCATCGCGAGCTTCGGCACCATCGCGGTCGCCGGCTGGGTCATCGCCATCCGGGTGGCGCTCTTCGTCATCCTCCCGTGCTGGGGACTCTCGAACGCGGCGTCCACGCTCGTCGGCCAGAACCTGGGGGCCGGCAAGCCGGACCGCGCCGAGCGCGCGGTGTGGATCACGAGCGGCTGGAACATGGCGTTCATGGGCCTCGTGACGGGCGCCTTCGTGGTCTTCGCACCGGACATCGCCCGGATCTTCACCGACGATCCGGAGGTGCTCGGCATCGCCGCCACCGCGCTGCGGGTGGTCAGCTACGGCTATGTCTTCTACGCGTTGGGCATGGTCACCCGGCAGGCGTTCAACGGGGCGGGGGACACCCGCACCCCGACCTGGATCGACCTCTTCTGCTTCTGGCTCTTCGAGATTCCGGCCGCCTGGCTGCTGTCCCGCACCGCCCTCGGGGTGGACGGGGTGTTCTGGGCGGTGGCGCTCGCCTATTCCCTCTCCGCGGTGGTCAGCACCCTCGTCTTCCGCCGGGGCGGCTGGAAGACCACGTCGGTCTGAGCCGCCGGCGCCGTTTCGGCGGGAACGGCGGCTACTTTCCGCTCAGCCCGATGAGGAACGCGTAGATCTCCGCGGTCTCCTCGAGTCCCCGGTAGCGCCCCGAGCGGCCTCCGTGGCCGGCGTCGAGGTTCGTGCGCAGGAGGATCCGCGCGTCCGGATCGGTGTTCCGCCCGCGCAGGCGTTGCACCCACTTGGTGGGCTCCCAGAACTGGACCTGCGAGTCGTGGAGGCCGCTGGTCACCAGGACGTGGGGCAGCGGAGCCTCGGGGACGTTCTCGTAGGGGGCGTAGCCGGCCATGAGTTCGAAGAACTCCTTCCGGTTGGGATCGCCCCACTCGTCGTACTCGGCGGTGGTGAGGGGAATGTCCGGGTCGAGCATCGTGTTCAGGACGTCCACGAAGGGGACGATCGCCACGATCCCGGCGAAGAGTTCCGGTTCCTCGTTGAGGACCGCTCCCATCAGGAGCCCTCCGGCGCTTCCTCCCATGGCGAACATCCGGTCCGGATCGCACATCCGGCGCTTTCGGAGATGGCGCGCGCAGGCGATGAAGTCGTGGAAGGTGTTGGTCTTCCGCTCCTGCCGGCCCGCCTCGTACCAGTTCCGCCCGAGTTCCTGGCCGCCCCGGATGTGGGCGACCGCGAAGGCGAATCCCCGGTCGAGCAGGCTGGGACGCGCCCGGGAGAAGGCGGGGTCCATGGAGATGCCGTAGGCGCCGTAGCCGTAGAGCAGCAGGGGCGATGACGGCGACGGCGGATGGTCGCAGTGGTGGACCAGCGAGATCGGGATCCGGGTCCCGTCCGCCGCCCGCGCCGCGAGGCGGCGCACCCGGTAGTCGGCAGAGCGGAATCCGGGCACTTCTTCCCGCTTCAGCGTTCGCCGGCGTCCCGTCGCGAGGGAGACCGCGAGCGTGGTCGGTGGTGTCCTGGGGGTGCTCACGACCACCCGGACCTGACCGGCGCCGGCTTCCGGGTTGTCCTCTTCGTCGAGCGCCCGCACCGGCCCCGGCAGCGGCACCCGCCGGCCCGGGCCGCCGTCCCAGTCCAGCAGGCGGAGCTCCTGGCGTCCGGCGCGCCGTTCGAAGAGCGCCAGGTGGCTGTCGAAGAGCTCGAAACCTTCGAGCTGGACATCGTTTCGCGGCGGGACGAGGTCCTCCCACGCCGTTTCGTCCGCGGGGCTCTCCTCGGGCGCGGCCACCAGCCGGAAATCGGGAGCGCCGCGGTTCGTGCGGATCAGGAAGCGGCCACGGAAGTGGTCGAGCTGGAACTCGTGCCGATCGCCCCGGGGGATGATCCGGCGCGGTCCGGCCGCGGGATCTCCGCTCGGGATCGCCCAGGCCTCGGCGCGGTCCGTCTGTTCGCAGTGGAGCAGCACGAACTCCCGTGAGCGGCTCTCGTGGGCGGCCACCCAGAAGGTCTCGTCGGTTTCTTCGTAGAGGAGGACGTCGCGCTCCGGCGGGTCCCCGAGGCGATGGAGCATCACCCGGTCCCAGCGCAGCGTCTCCGGATCGAGGCGGGTATAGACGATCGCGTCGCCGGCGCGGCTCCAGACGAGGTTGGGCGCGGCGCCCTGAATGCGGTCCTCCAGTTCCCCGCCCGTCCGGGTGTCCCGGAACCGGATCTCGTGGATGCGTCGTCCCACGGTGTCGGTGGCGAAGGCGAGGATCCGGTGCTCCGGACAGATCTCGAGGGCGCCGATCGAGAAGTAGCCGTCGGCCGCGTCCCCGTGCGCCTCGCGGGCCAGTTGGTTCCCGTCCAGCAGGATCTCTTCCCGCCCGGCGCGGCGGCCCGCCGCGGCCGGTCGGCGGCAGAACACCGGGTACTCCTCGCCGCGGCGGTAGCGTGAGGAGTAGAGGAAGGGGCCGTGCCGGACCGGCGGAGAGGCGGTGTCCGGGACGATGCGGGACTTCATCTCCTCGAGCACCGCATCGCGAATGCCGGACCAGGGGGCGAGACACCGCTCGGTCCAGGCGTTTTCGGCCCTCAGATGACCGAGCACGTCGGGGTCGTCGCGATCCCGGATCCAGGCCCAGGGATCGGTCCACCGCCGCCCGAACTTCTCGTGGGTTGCGGGGCGTCGGGCCGCACGCGGCGGCCCGGGAGGTGATTCGCCGCGGGAGTTCATGCGGCGGCAAGGCTAGCGGGACCGGGGCGGCGATGCGTCTCGACGGGCGCGCATGGCGTTGGCGTTCGTCCCGAGGAACCAGGCGTTGCAGTCGTCCGCCGCGGTCGCGCGGCGCATATGATTGGTCTTCAATTATGCGTACTCACGCATATCTTTGTAGACTTCAACTATGCGTACCACGCTCGATCTCCCTGCGGAACTGCTCGATGAGGCGCGGCGGTTGCTCGGCTTCAAGTCGAAGACCGACACCGTCGTGCAATCCCTCCGCGAACTCGTTCGGCGGAAGCGAATCGAGGAACTCAGGGAACTGCTCGGAGCTGTCACCCTGGACGTGGATGTCCCCAGATCACGGCGTCGTCCCCGGCGATGATCTGCGCTGACATTTCCGTGTGGATCGAGGCGCTCCGTGACCGCGACTCGGATGCGGGGCGGCTGCTGGACCGACTGCTGGACGACGACGAGGTCGCTCTACCGGTTCCCGTGCGGCTGGAACTCCTGGGCGGCGTGTCGCGCGCCCAGGAGCCCCGGTTGCGTCGGGCGCTGTCCGGCCTGCCCGTGCTGTTACCCACCGAGGTGACCTGGGAGCGCATGGACCGCTGGGTGCGGGTCGCGGCCGCCAAGGGCCACCGCTTCGGCATCGGTGACCTCCTGATCGCCGCCATTGCGGCGGAACACCGCACGCTCTTGTGGTCTCTCGACCGCGATTTCGAGCGGATGGAGAGCCTGGGCTTCATCCAGACGTACGCGGCGGAACGCCGGACGTAGTTGCGATCCGGTGGAGGCGACCGGACAGCGATAGGAGTTGGGCGCTGCAACCGCTTCGGCGCCGCTTCGGAAATCTGATCCCCCGCTCTTGGCCCTTCAGGCGTGGCGGTCCGCAGGGTGGGGTGGCCATGACTACCGGAACGCGCCCTGGACCCAGGAGCGCCGGTCTTCAGACCGGCATCGCGGCCAACGGCCGCTAAACTCCCGGCGCCATCGCGCCACATTGCGGGGATCCGAAACGAAGACGGCGAAAGCGGAGTACGCGCGCGCCGTTGTCGTCGCGCCATTCCCTTTGACGGGGGCGCCATGCGGCGAAATGAAGCCCAGGAGTTTCGCCCGCTGCGCGGGCGATGCCGGTCTGAAGACCGGCGCTCCTCGCCGTCCCCGCCGTCGGGCCGGGCTGCATTTTCACAGCAACTGGCCGGCGGTCCCCGTGGCGGGGCCCGCGTTCCCTCACGGCTCCAGCAACAGACGGTGCTCCGTGACCGATTCGACCTTGGCCCGGGTGTAGGCGAGCGGGAAGTACTGGTGGCGGACCCAGAGTTCGAAGAGGTCGCGGTAGTGCGGGTTCATCGGATCGCCCGACTGGCCGGGCGCGCTGGTCGCGATCGAGTTGTCCCAGTTCGACGGATCCAGGATGACGCGGAAACTGCCGCCGCCGCGCTGGTTGTCGCTGCCGCCGGTGTTGTTCACGGTGGACTCGTAGCCGCCCCGCGGGTAGGGGCCGACCTCCAGCAGCCGGCGGGTCTCCTCGTTGACCGCCTGCGCCATGTAGTGGGTGATGTGAACGTGCTTCATGGCCTCCTGGCCGTAGCGCCAGTTCGCCATGTCCGCGCCGAGCCGCTCCGTGACGTCCTGAACTCCGTCGGCGAAGGCCTGTACGAGGAGCGCGTCGCGCGCGGTGATCGGGTCGTCCCCGAACTGGCCGAGGGGCGCCATCAGGTGGTCGAGCATGCGCTTCTTGTTCACGCCCCGGACCAGCCCGCGGGCGGCCTCGGGAATGAAGAGTTCCCGCATCGCCTCCGAGACCCGCCGCTCGAAGTGAAGGTAGATGGTCGCGGCGACGGACTCCTTGCCCATCACGAAGTCCCAGTCGGCGAGGGCGGCCTTCGCCGCGCTTTCGGGCGGCTCGGCCTGCATCAGCAACGGCACCAGGTTCCGGGCGACCACGCTGAGTTCGTCGTGCTGGTAGGCCATCATGTCCTGGACGGTGTGGCGCTGGCCGTTCCGCATCAGCTCGTCCACCCGGAGGCCCCGCATCTCGTCGCCCCACGTGAAGTGGAGGGCCTCAGGGTGCGGGTAGTGGGAGGCCACCGCGGGCGCCATCAGGTTGTTCGCGGTGCCCCAGAAGCCCTTCTCTGGATTCTTGACCGCGGGCAGCGCCTTGATCGGCAGGTATCCCTGCCACTCGTAGCGCCCGTCCCCCGGCACCGGCACGAGGCCGCTCCAGTTGGCGTTGCGGATGGGGGACACGCCCACCGCCTGGTAGCCGATGTTCCCGTCCACGTCGCCCCAGATCATGTTCTCGGCGGGGATGCCGCTGTAGTTGCAGGCCTCGACGAATTCCTCCCAGGTCTGGGCCTGATCCATGCGCAGGCTGGCGAGATAGGGCGAGTTGCCGATCTCGAGCCAGGCGGCGTTGAGCGCGTACGCCTTGTTGTTTGCCGTGTCCTCGTAGACCACGGGGCCGTGGCGGGTGTACTTCAGCGTCGCCTCGTGGTCGGCGGCCCCCTTGACCTCGATGGTCTCGGTGCGGACGGTCATGGATTCCCACTCCCCGAGGTAGCGGTACTGGTTCGGGTCGTCGGGATTCGTGTCGTAGACCATCAGGTCCTCGTTGTCCTGCCCGAAGACGGTGAGGCCCCAGCCGCCCTTCTCGTTGTGGCCGATGGAAAGGCCGGGGAGGACCGGCTCGCCGCCCCCGATGACGTCCCAGCCGGGCGCCTTCAGGTGCACGAAGTAGCGGAGCGAGGGCGCGATGATGGTGCGGTGCGGGTCGTTCACGATGAGCGGCAGCCCGGTCCAGGTGCGCTCGCCGTGCGCTACCCAGTTGTTGGAGCCGATGTGCTCGCCGAGGTCCACCAGGTGCAGTTCGTTGGGGATCTCCCGGAGGAGCGCGAGCCGCTCGGCGTCCTCGTTTCGGTACTCGGCGGCAATCTGTTCCGGCTTGAAGATCACCGGGCCGCGGAATGCCCGGTAGATGTCCAGGATCTCCGGCTTCAGCAGCGATCCGTCGATCGCCGGGTCGAGTTCGAGCTGGGGCACCCCCGGCCGGAACCAGTCGATGTCCATGAGCGTTGCCGCGCCCACCGCGGCGACCGCCATCCCGTAGTTCAACTCCTGGGTCACGTTGGAGAGGAGCCCCTGGTGGCGGGAGATCACCACCTCCTCGGTCCAAGGTTCGGGGAGGATGCCGAGCAGGCGGAACTCGAGGGGCAGGGAATCCGGGTCTTGCCGGGCGCGTTCGACGGCGGCGTTGATGCCGCGGACGAAGGCCGGGATGATCTGGTCCCCGCGCGGGTGGTACCAGCGCATCTCCTCGCCCATGTCCTTCCGGAACATGTGGAGACGGGTGCCGATGTCCCGTTGCAACTCCGACGGGCCCAGGATGGCCGCCACGGTCCCGGTCGCCTGCCGCCGCCACATCTCGAACTGGAACAGGCGGCTCTCGGCGGCGCGGTAGCCCTGGACGAAGAAGAGGTCGTCCTCGTTCTCGGCGTAGATGTGGTCCAGCCCCCACCGGTCGGTGAGGACCTCGACGGAGGCGCTCAGGCCGCTCACCTCGCGGGTTTCGTCCTGGGCCGCGGCCCCGGTGGCGAGAAGAGCGCTGGCGAGCAGCACTCGAAAAACGCGGACGGCGGAAAGACGCATGGCCGGACTCCTTCGGATGGGTGTTGGGCGGAGCCGATGATACGGGAGAGTTCGGCGTTTCCCCGCCGAAACCGGCTTCTGCGCTGATACCGTGCCGCCCGTGACCGCCGCCCGCCGTCGCCTGCCGTCGCTCGGCAACCTGATGCTGATGGGGATGGGGGTCGGGGTGGCCGCCGGGATCCTGCTCGGGGAGAGTGCGACCCGCCTCGCGTTCCTCGGCGACATCTTCATCCGGCTGCTCACCCTCGTCGCGGTCCCGCTCGTTTTCTTCAACCTCATCGGGGCGCTCGCTTCGTCGCAGGCATCCGGAGGGGTCAGCCGGCTGCTGCTCCGGATCGGCGCCTGGTTCGCGCTGACCACGGTGGCGGCGCACGTCATTTCGCTGACCGTCATCGGGGTGCTGCGTCCGGGTGCGGGGCTCGCGCGTCCGGCGGAGAGCGGCGGCGGAGCCGGGCCCGCCGTCACGCCCGGTTTCGAGGACTTCCTGTTCACCCTCGTTCCCGACAACGCGCTCGGTGTCTTCGTGGACGACCGGGTCACCGCGGTGGTGGTGCTCGGCCTGATGGTCGGTTTCGCCACCTGGGGCCTCAGCGGAGAACGGCGCGCCGACGTCACCCGGTTTTTCGCCTCGGGAACCGCCCTCCTGCGCCAGTTGGTCGCCGGCGTCCTGTGGTTCGGACCCGTCGGAGTCGCGGCGCTCGCCGCGGCGAGCGTGGGCGAGTACGGAAGTTCGATTTTCGGTCCGCTCGGCGTATATATTGCGGCCGTCTGGATCGCGGATGTCGCGATCTTCGCTCTGTATTTCGCCGCCCTGCGCTTTCTGGCGGCGACTTCCCCGCTGTCGTTCGTCCGGCGGACGGCGACCGTGTGGACGACCACGGTATCCACCTGCAGCAGCCTCGCGAGTCTCGGCGCTTCGCTGAATGCCGCCGAAAAGATGGGGCTGCCCCGCTCGACCTATGCCCTCACGCTGCCGCTCGGCGCCCAGTTCAACAAGGACGGCAGCGCCGTGCTGCTGTCCGGAATCGTGCTGTTCACCGCGCAGGCGGTCGGCGTCTCTTTCGGCATGGGGGAGATCCTGGTCGTGATCGCCCTCGGCGGGCTGCTCTCGGCCGCCGCGCCCGGCGTTCCGAACGGGGGGATCGTGAACCAGTTCCTGCTGCTCAGCGCCTTCGGCCTTCCCGTGGAAATCGGGGTGCTGGTCGCCGGGGTCTATCGGCTGGTGGACATGCCCACCACCACCGCCAACATCATGGGAGACCTCGTGGGGACGATGGTCGTGACCCGCAGGGAAAGGGAGGAATCCGCCGTTGACCCATCCTGAATCCGAATCCATCCGGGCCGCGCGCGACCTCTATCCGGGTGCTCCCCGACGTCCCTACCTGAACGTAGCGGTGCGCAGCCTGCTCGCCCGCCCCGTACGCGAGGCGTGCGACGGGTACCTCGACGGCGCCATGGAAGGGGGACCCGACAAGGACGGGCTCTTCGAGACCGTGGAGCGGGGCCGCGCCCGCTTCGCCCGTTGGATCGGGGCGGACCCGGACGAGGTGGCCTGGACCCGGAACGTCACCGACGGCATGAATCTCTTCCTGACGGCCCTCGACTGGCGGGACGGCGACGAGGTGGTGTATTGCCCGGACCTGGAGCACCCGGCGAACGTGCTGCCGTGGCGGAACCTGGCGCTTCGCCGCGGTGTGACGCTCAAGGCGGTCCCCGCTGACGGAGGACGGTTGCCGTCCGTCCGGATGGCGGAGGCGGTCGGCCCCCGCACCCGGGTCATCGCGGCCGCGGCGGTGTCCTATTCGCCGGGCTTCGTCGCCGACCTCGCCCCGCTCAAGGAGGCGCGAGATCGACACGGCGCCTCCCTGGTGGTCGATGCGGCCCAGTCCGTGGGGGTGCTCCGCACCGACGTGGACCGGATCGGCGCCGACGTGCTGGCCGTGGCGACGCAGAAGTCGCTCTCGGCGTTCTACGGGACCGGATTCCTCTACTGTCGCCGGGGCGTCGCCGAAGCGCTCAAGCCCGCCGCACTCGGTCGTCACGGAGTGATCTTCAACGCGTCCGAAACCGCGCTCCCTGACGCGGATATCCCCTACGCGCCGGGCGCGCGCCGTTTCGACCTCGGCAACTACAACTACCTCGGCGCGGTCGCCGCCGACCGGGCGCTCGCCATGCTGGAGTCGTTCGGGGCGGCGGCGATCGAGGACCGGAGTCTCGGACTGGCGCGGCGGCTGGCCCACGGACTGGCGGAACTCGGCCTGCCGCTGACCGGGGGCGCGCCGGGCCCCTGGCTCTCCCACATCGTGACCGTCGGAGCACTCGGCCGCCAGGGCGAACGCACGGTGAAGGACCCGGCGCTGGCGGATCTGTGGGCGCGCCTGAAGGCCGCCGACGTGGTCATGTCGGTGCGCCGTGCGGTGCTGCGCATCTCCTGCTTCATCCACAACGACGAGGCCGACATCGACCGGGTGCTGGAGGTGGCGCGCGAGTGGCGGCGCGAGACCGCCCCGCCGATCCTCAGCGGAGTGGCCTAGAATTTCCGACCCGCAGTTACCGCCGCCCAGCGGCCCCCAACGTCTTCAACGGAGCACGATCATGACCCGCATCGCTTCCTTCACGCTCGCCGCGCTCGCCGTTGCCGCGCTGGCCTTCGCCCATCCGCACTTCAACAAGACGGTTTCCACCACCATCGGCGAGGTGGACGTCTCCGTCTCCTACAACTCCACCGACGCCAACATGGAACGGGTTGCCGCCGTCGAGGCGGGAACCTTCGTGAGCCCGCGCGGCCCGCGCCTGAATGTCTCGGCCGACGTGATGGCCGGCGACATGACGATTTCGGCCGGGGAATACACCATCGGCGTCATCAAGGGCGACGATGGCTCCTGGACGATGGCGCTCCACGAGGGCCGGATCCCGCGGGGCGAGATGCCCGACATGGGCAAGGTCATGAAGCTGGATTCCCGCTATTCCGATCAGATGGGGACCGCCGATCACATGCTGATCGACATCACCGCGGGCTCGGGCGACTTCGCCGGGAAGCCGGTGCTGACGATCCACTTCGGCAACATGCACCTCCAGGCCGCCATCGGATAGGTCGGCCGGCCCGTCAGCCGCGCGGCGGGTTTCGCGTCACGGTGCGCGCCCGCTTTCCCGCCGCCGCGCCGCCTCCAGGGCGCGCTCGAAACTGACCAGGCGGCGGATCAGGGCGTTGTAGCGCGAGTGTGCGTCGCCGTCCCCGCCGCGCAGCGCGGCATACTCGTGCCTCGGGACATCGGCGAACCCGCGGTCCGCGTCAGGGTTCGAGCTGGCGGAGCAGGTTCTGCGCTTCCTGGGCGAAGGGATCTTCGGCGGGGACCGAGCGCAGCAGTTCCCGCGCCTCCGGGATTCGCTGCTGCGAAAGCCGGGTCACCGCCATGAAGAAGCGGATTCCGGGCTGGCTGGAGTCTAGGTTGTAGCTCTGTTCGAACGCCCTGCTGGCCGCCGCCGAGTTGCCGTCAAGGACATGCAGCCGCCCGATGTTGAGCTGCTGCGGCGCGTCGTCGGCGAAGAAATTCCCCCGGATCGCGTGCAGGCGCTTCGCGAGTTCGAAGCTCTCCTCGGCTTCTCCCGGAAGCGTGCGGATGCCGAGGTTGAGCAGCGAGATCGCCGCGTTCATCCGGACGGACCGGCGTTCGTCCTGCACGCGGGCGACCAGGGTGTCCCGGATCTCGGCGGACTCGGTGTTCCCGGTCTCCCCCAGTTTCAGCGACGCAACGGCCCTCACCAGGGGATGGGAATCCCCCGACGCGGCGAGCAGGGCGCGGGTCGCCGGCTCGCGGGTCGCCGGATCCGCAAGGTAGCGGCCGAGATGTCCGGCGGCGTTGGCCCGGTTGAGGGGGCCCTCGCCCTCGTCGGCGGACATGGCGAGCAGGAGGTCGAGCGCCTCCCGGCTCAGTTCGCGCGCGCCGGTGTAGGCCTCGGCCCGCCGTTCGATCTTCCGGCGGCGCGGGGTCTCTCCCCACCATTCGTCCATCCGCTCGCTCGCCCACTCGGGGCTCTCGGCGGAGTGGCATTCGTTGCAGGCGTTGGGCACTCCGTACCGGGCGGTGTTCCGGGGCGACGGGATCGAGATGCTGTGGTCGCGCATCTTGGCCCGGATGCTGGTGACGCTGCGCGGCATGTGGCACTCGACGCACGAACTGCCCTCGCTCTCGGCGGGGTGGAAGGTGTGCGCCGTGAGATCGGCGCCGATCGCCTCGTGGCAGCCGGTGCAGAGTCCGTTGTTCGTCGGAAGGAGCTGTTCGTTCTGCTCGATGTCCGGGCGGTGGGGATCGATGTGGCAGCCCGTGCAGGTCGCGCCCCCCTCCACGAAGCACTCGCTCTGCCAGATGCCGAGCGTGTTGGTGGAGAACCGCCGGGTCTTTCCGTCCGGGTACCAGGTGGGGTCCTCGGAAGGCTCCTGGGTGTACTCGAGGATCGGGAAGAAGTGGTCGAAGTAGTTGTCGCCGGCGGCGAACCCGAAGGCCATCTGGTCCCGGAACGAGTGGCACTGCGCGCAGACCATCGAGTTCGTCTCGTGGTCCAGCCGGGTCTGCTGCACGATGTAACTCTCGGGATCGCCGCCATAGACGTCGAGGTTCATGTACTTGTCCACGTGCCGGCTGCCCGGTCCGTGGCAGCGCTCGCAGGTGGTGCCGAAGTCGAGCCAGGTGGTGTCGTAGCGGTTCTCGCCCGGACGGAACCCCTTCACCTGGTCGCTCACGTGGCAGCCGAAACAGTTCTTGTTCCAGAGCTGCACCGGGACGATTCCCTCCGCCTGATCGGGCGCGGCGATCTCGAGGTTGTGGAACCACTCCCGGCGCAGCACGTCCCAGGTGGGCGGCAGCACGATGACCCGTCCGTCCTCGAGCGTCGTCAGGTAGTGCTGGATGCGGCGGTTCCCGAGCGTGTAGTCCACCTGGTGCTCGACGGGTTCGCCCGTGAAGAACGGCTCGGTGATGAAGTACTTGGAGCCCACGCGCCGTATCCGGTACTCCTCGCCGCGGAGCCTGAGGACTTCCTGGGAGAAGTCGCCCTTCACCTGGCCGGGGACGGCCGGCTGCACCATCTTGGAGTGACGCGAGGAGGTCCAGTCGTCGTGGGCCTGCTCGTGGCAGGTCAGGCACTCGGCCGAGCCCACCATCATGGCGGGCTGCTCGGACAGGGGCGGGGGGACCGGCTGCGACGTCTGAGCGAACGCCACTGCGGGCGGCGAGCCGATGGAGGTGGCGAACAGGCCGAGCGCCGCGAGGGCGGCCGCGCCGGAGCAAGCGACGGTGAACCTCACGACGGCGGCTCCTCCACGACGTGTATGCGGCGCGCCGCCGGGGCCTCGACCTCGCTCCGGGTTCCCGAAGGCCAGAGGATTGCGGCGGAGACCGCCCGCCCGGCGGAGCCCAGCCCGAAGACCACCTCGAGCTGGTTCTGCGAGGCGTACCCGGTGGCGCTCTTCACGACGCGGGTCTCGGTGCGAGTCATGCCGGCATCCTCGATGGCAACCGTGATCTTCGCACCGATTCCGTCCCGGTTCGAATTTCCTCCCCGGAGCCGGAATCCCACCCAGCCGTTCCGCTCGCCGCCGTCGTTCCGGAAAAGGCGCGCCCGGCCGCCGTTCGCGCTGACCGCGAGGTCCGGATCGCCGTCTCCGTCGATGTCGCCGAAGGCCGCCCCCCGGGCCACCATGGGTTGTGCGAGATCCGGCGAGGCCGTGGTGACCTCGTCGAAGCCGCCGTCGCCCCGGTTCCGGAAGAGATGGGGGGCCTGGCGGTAGCTGACCCGCTGCTGGACGGCGGCGATGTCGTTCTCGACGTGTCCGTTCGCGACGAAGATGTCCTGGCGGCCATCGAGGTCGTAGTCGAAGAAGAACGCCCCGAACGCCAGGGTGAGAAGACTGTTGCGGCCGATCTCGGATACCGGCGCCTGGTCGATGAAGAAGCCGACGCCCTCGTTGTGGTAGAGCGAGACCATCTCGTTCGAGAAGTTCCCGATGACGAGGTCGGGCATGCCGTCGCCGTCGTAGTCGGAGGCGTCGATTCCCATGGCGCCCCGGGCCGCCCCGTTCTCCGCAAAGGCGATTCCGGAGAGCACTCCGGCGTCCTCGAACCGCCCGCCGCCGAGGTTCCGGTAGAGATAGTTGGGCTGGGTGTCGTTCGCCACCGCGAGGTCGAAGAGCCCGTCGCCGTCGAAGTCGAGGACCGCGACGCCGAGTCCCTTCCCCCGGGGGTTGAAGAGTCCCGCTTCCCGCGTGACGTCCGTGAACCCGTCCGCCCCGTCGTTCCGGTAGAGGACGGCGCTCGCCCCGTTGTAGGACTCCGGCGTGCAGTAGCTCTTGTTCACCCCGTCGAGGGCGCAGAAGATGTCCTCCTCGATGGACCATTCCACGTAGTTCAGCAAGAAGAGATCGAGGTCCCCGTCGCGGTCGGCGTCGAGCCAGGTGGCGACGCTCGAAAAGCCGGGATCCGCGACCGAGGGGGCGTGCGGCGCCTCCCGGAACACCCCGCCGCCGGTGTTCTCGAGCAGGCGGTTCGGTCCGAGGACGGTGAGGTAGAGGTCCTGGTCCCCGTCGGCGTCGTAGTCGGCGATGGCCACCCCCATGCCGTAGAGCGGGACGTCCAGCCCCGAACCGGTGGTTTTGTCCTCAAAGCTCCCGTCGCCCCGGTTCAGGTAGAGCGCCGCCGTGGGTTCGGGTTGTGTCCGGTGTCCCGGCCACCTCCGGCTGTTCACGAAGAGGAGATCCTGGTCGCCGTCGCCGTCGGCATCGAAGAAAGCCACCCCCGAGCCCATCGTCTCCGGCAGGTACTTCTCGCCGAACGCCCCGTTCTCGTGCACGAAGTCGATCCCGGCGGCCTCGGTCACGTCCACGAAGCGCGGCTCCTGGGCGGCGGCGGTTCCGGCGAGGACAAGCGCCGTCAGCAGAACCCCGGCGCGCGCGGTCGCGCGGAACGGCCGACACCCCGGCACGGCCGTCCCCGGGTCAGAGATCACGCCAGGCTGTCTGGTCTCCCTTGGTTTCCCATTCGTCCAGCGAGCCCTGGACGGCCGCCAGGTAGTCATCCTCCGAGTGATTGCCGGACGGCGCATCCGTTGCGGGATCCTCGTCGGGCCGTGGGCGCGGCGGCGGGCCGTCGTCGCGGTGAGGGGAACTCCCGGGGGCGGGGAATTCCGATGCGCACCCCTCCCGGGCGCGGCTCATCCGAAGACCCGCAGAGCGGCGAAGAGCAGTCCGGCGATGGCGAGATTGGCGAGGATGACGCGGCGCTCACCGGCGGCGATCGCAGCATGGAGTTCGGCCTTGATGGCGGCGAGGTCTGCCCTGGTGGCGAGTTCGGAATCCGAGCGAGTCACCGTCGCGACGATGGCCTCCGCCTGTTCGGGCGCGAACCCCGCCGCGGTGAGATTCCGAACGGCGGCGTGGGTGTCGAGGGCGAATGCCATGAGCGGGATTTCTGCGGAGAGTCTAACTTGAAGATCAGCCCGTCCGGCGGGCATGGATTTCGGGTCGTGAGCGGCCGCCCTAACGGTGCGGTGGGGCGGCGGCCGCCCGATCGAGCCCGTTTCGATGTTCGTGGATCGGCAGCCGCTGGTTGTTGTCGTCGGGATGGGTGCGGCGGTATTCGCCGGTGACGAACTGGGAGGCCTCGTCGGCCTTGAAGCGCAGGTAGAGCTCGCGGTGGCGGGTCGCGCGCTCCGGATCCCGGAGGCCCTGGGAAGCGAGCATCAGGTTGTAGTGGGCCTCGAGGTCCTCGGGATCAATGCTGAGTGTCTTCTCGAGCACGGCGACGGCCTCGGCGAAATCGCGCTTCAGGAACAGCAGACGTCCGACCTGGTTGTTCACCACCCGGTCGCGCGGATAGGTCTCCTGCACCGCGCGGAGATCGGCGAGCGCCTCGTCGTAGCGGCCGAGCGCCTTCAGCGCCATCGCCCGGAAGAAGAGCGCCCGGGGGAGGTTCGGGGCGAGCTCGAGGGCTGCTTCCGCCGCCTCCCGGGCCCCTTCGGGATCTCCTTCCTGGAGACGGACCCGCGCGAGATTGACCGGCGCGTCCGCGAACCCGGGGGCGAGCCGCGCCACCGTGGAAAAGGCGGCCTCCGCGGCGCGGAGATCCCCGGCGAGCAGCATTCCGATGCCGTAGTCGTTGAAGCGCAGCGCCCGGGCGAGGTCGCCGGCCGCCGGTTCCGGAGGCGGCGATGGCTCGTTCGCCACCGGGAGCCGGAGCGAGGCCGTGGCCATCTCCACGATCGGGACGTCCGGCGCCGCGACGTCGTCCGCGAATCGGACCTCCCGGTCGTCGTAGGCCGAAGCGACCTCGCCGGTTTCCTCGAGCTGTCCCCGGAAGGTCCACTGGGTGTGCCACCAGTCGAACTTCCGGTAGTTCAGACGCGCGGTCAGGGTGACCGGTCCCTCCACGCCCTCCGGGACCCGCAAGCGGTAGCGCACCGTATGGGCGGCGCCCGGCGGAATCGGGGAGACGTAGAGGACGCTGCGCGCCGCCCACGCGTTGCGCTTGTTGATCGGGTTGCCGCGGGCGTCGAGCAGCAGCGAGCGGAAGAAATGCGCGGAGCCGTCCACCGGGGCGTCGTCCGTCTCGCCCGCTTCGCCGGTGAAACCGCTCCAGAAGAACGGCCGCCCGGCGGCGTCCCGGGCCTGGAACTCGAGCCAGACCTCCTGGGCGTCGATGGTGCCGCTCGGGAAGAAGTGGCCCACGTTGCGGGTGCGCACCACGACGTCCACCCGGACCGTCTCGCCCGGAACCAGCGCGGGCAATGCCTCGTCGAGCGGAGCGTTCAGTTCGCCGATCGGACCGGTGCCGGCGTAGCGGGTGGTGGGGGCGGCCGCCTCCTCTCCGACGGCGAAGGTGGACGCGAGCGCCAGCGGGTCGGGGCCGCCGACGGGGAGCTCATCGTCAGGCCCCTCGGCCGCGTCGTCACGGACGAGTCCGAAGATGTCCACCGTGACCTGTCCGGCCCGGAGGAAGTCGCGGACCGCCTGCAGTTGCTCGTCGAGGCCGAAGTGGGTCGGGAGCGCCGTGTTGGCGGTCGCGAAGCGATGGGAGCGGATCAGGCCGCCTGGCGCGGCCGGGTCCTCGCCGGCGACCGGCGGCATGTGGCAGTCCGCACAGGTCCTGGGCTCGTCGGGGTAGTAGAACGAGCGGGCGCCCTCTCCCGAAACGCCGCTCGCCTGCCAGTTGTCGTAACTGTTGAAACCCCGCAGCCAGCGGTAGTCGTTGACCGGCTGGTCGAGGTGCACCTTGTGGCAGGTCGAGCAGAAGGCCGAGCTGTCGCCGGTGTGGAGCGGCTTCAGGAACGCCTGGCGGTGGGGTTCGGGGTCCAGGTGGATGACCAGGTCGTGAAGCGTCCGGAGCAGCGGATCCTCCGAGGTGGCGAGGTCGTGCATCTCGGGGTACTCGATGACGAACCCGGCGTTTCCCATGGTGTCCTTCACGCGGGTGATCGCGTGGCAGGACACGCAGCCGAGTCCCGCGCTCGCGGAGGGACGGTCCACGATCTCGGCGAGCGGCCGGTCCATGAGCCCGCTGAAGAGCACCGCGTGGTCGTGGCAGCCCGCGCACCACTTCGAGGGGGTGACGCCCACGACGTCCTGCATGTATTCGATCGAGCGGCGGTACCAGGGGTTGTTGAAGGACGCGAAACGATGCGCGGACTCGCTCCACTGGTGGGTGATGTCGGCGTGGCAGCGGCCGCACGCGTCGCTGCCGAGGAAGAACTCCTCGGGGATGAGCCCGCCGTGGAGCGTTTCGGCCGCCGACGGGAAGAACGGTCCGTCCGCCCCGCCCATCGCCTCGCCGGACATGGTCGCGGGCGGCAGTCCGGCGTTCAGGAGCGCTCCGGGCGCCGGGAGCAACGGCCTCAGCAGGGCGCCCGCGGGAATTGCGACGGCGAGCAGCAGGGGCGCCATGAGCAAGCGCCGCCGGGCGAGCAGCCCCGCGAACCCGGCGGCGGCGGCGAGGTGGGCGTAGAGAAGCGGCCGGCTCTCCGGAGTCGATCCGACGATGGCGAGCCCCAGCCCGGTGAGCGCCAGCAGGGTTCCCGAGGCCCAGAACCACCGCCGCAAGGGATCGGTTCTGAGCGCGGGACCGACCTTCTTCCACCCCCAGAGCATCAGTTTCAGCGCCGCGATGCCGAGTACCGGGTGCAGCAGGATCTGCGCGGAGTGGAAGAGGTTCGCGCCCCGCGCGGCCAGCAGGTATCCGGAATTGACCAGCAGCAGGGCTGCGGTGGCGATCAGGAACCGGTGGCGGAGACTCAGGACGGTCCTCCGGATTCGACCCCCGCCTCGCGAAGCGCCTTCCTGGCGATCCGGGTGATGAGGATCGTGACCAGGACGAAGGCGGCGAGCCCGACGATCCGCAATCCGGCTTCGAGCGGGTCCGATTCGCCGGAAACGGCGCGCGCCACGCTGCTCCCGAGGTAGATGTAGAGAAGCGTTCCCGGAAGGATTCCGGTCGCCGAGGCCGCGAGATAGCCCGCGAAAGAGACTCCGGTGAGTCCGTAGGCGTAGTTCAGGACCGTGAACGGGAAGACCGGCGTCAGCCGGGTGAGGAAGACGATCTTCCAGCCCTCGGCGGCCACCGCCCGATCCACCGCGGCGAACGACGGCTTCGTGGCGAGCCAGCCGGTCACCCGTTCGCGGGCGAGGCGCCGGGCGACGAGGAAGGCGAGCGCCAGGCCGATGGTCGCACCGAACCAGACCGCGGCGGTACCCGCGCCGAATCCGAACGCGCCGCCGGCGATCAGGGTGAGCGCCGACCCGGGGACCGCGAACACGGTGGCGACGGCGTAGAGCGCCGCGAAGACCAGCAGGCCCGTGGTTCCCTGGCCCTGCGCCCACGCGGCGCCCGCTTCGATCCACTCCCCGATGGGGAAGATCACCACCAGGGCAACGATCAGCGCGAGCAGGGCTCCCAGCTTGAGGGTCTTGTTCATCGCCGCCTCCGGTAGAGCCACTCGAAGATCGCCTTCGCCCGGGGAGTGAGCCGGGTGCGCTGGTAGGCGTCGGCCACCCGCTGCGCCGCCTGCGCCCAGGTGGGATAGCCGTGGATCGTCGAGGACAGCGACGCCAGTCCGACCCCGTGCTTCGCGGCGACCATGATTTCGTGAAGGATCTCACCCGCGCGGGGAGCGCAGACGGTGGCGCCCAGGATCTCGTCCTTTCCCTTCCGCGTGAGGACCTTCACGAAGCCCCGGGTCGCCGCCTCGGTGATCGCGCGGTCGAGATCGTCGTTGTGATGCCGGTGGACGTCCACCGGGATGTTCTTCGCCTCCGCATCTTCCTCGCGGAGCCCGAAATGGGCGACCTCGGGGTCCACGTAGGTCACCCAGGGCACGTACCGGTAGTCGGCCTTCGCCCGGGGCAGGGGAGGCGGGAGGAGGACGTTCCGCACCACCAGCCGCGCCTGGTAGTCGGCGGTGTGGGTGAACCGGTAGGGACCGGCCACGTCCCCGCACGCGTAGATGTGGCCCACGTTCGTGCGGAGCGCGCCGTCCACGGGAACGCCGCCCCGCACGTCGTACTCCACGCCGGCCGCTTCGAGGCCGAGATCCTGCACGTTCGGGGATCGGCCGGTCGCGACCAGCAGCCGGGAGGCGGTGACCGAGCGGGTGCCGCCGTTACAGCCCATCTCCGCGGTGATCCCGCCGTCCGGCTCCCGGCGGAAGGCTTCGACGCGGCAGTCGGTGACGGTCTCGATCCCCTCGGCCGCGAAGGCTTCGTGCACGACCGCCGAGGCCTCGGCATCGTCGCGGGGCAGGAGCCGGCTGACGTCGGTGAGGATCGTCACCCGGACCCCGAGCCGGTTCATGACCTGGCCCATCTCGCACCCGATGGGGCCGCCCCCGAGCACGATCAGCGATTCGGGAGGCGTCTCCTGCTCGTCGAAGAACGTCTCGTTGGTGAAGTAAGGGACCTCATCGATGCCCGGAATGGGGGGGACGAACGGCCGCGTCCCGGTAGCGATCACGAAGTGGGCGCCCTCGAGACGCGTTCCGTCGTCGAGTTCCACGGCGTGGGGGCTGACGAACCGGGCGCGCGCTTCGAAGACGTCCACGCCGAGCCCCGTGAACCGCTCCACGGAATCGTTGGGAGCGATTTGGGCGCGCCGCTCGCGCATGTGCTCGAAGACGCGCTGGAACCGGAAACGCGGCTCCATGGCATCGAGTCCGTGCGCTTCGGCGTTGCGGATGCTCTGGATCAGTTTCGAGGTGGAAACCAGGGCCTTGGAAGGCACGCATCCGGTATTGAGACAATCGCCACCCATTTTGGCGGCCTCCACCAGTGCGACGCGTCCTCCGAGACCCGCGGTGCCGGCGGCCGTCACGAGACCCGCGGTGCCCGCCCCGATGACGACGACGTTGTAGCGGCCCTTGCCGCGCTGATTTCTCATGTGCTCATTCTTCATGGTTCGAACGGAACTCTATTTCGGCGGGACGGTCGTCCGTGCGGCCCCGGGCCCGAGGGAGGCTCCCCGCTCCGCATCGCATGCCTCGTAAACCACCGCCCGCCGCGCGGGATCGCCTGGTGCTGGGTCTCGACGAAGCGGGGCGCGGTGCGGCGCTCGGGCCGCTCGTGGTGGCGGGGGTGACGCTCGATCCCCTGAAGGCTGGCGCGTTGACCCGGCTGGGAGTGCGCGACTCGAAGCGGTTCGGCGCCGGGGACGCCGCCCGGACCCACCGGAAGGCGCTGGCCTGGCACATCGAGCGGCTGGCGGAGTGCATCGTCGTCCGGGTCCTCGACGCCGGCGAAGTGGACCGCTATGCGGAAGTCGGGGACCTGAACGTCCTGGAGCGCCGCGCCGCCGACGAGATCCTCAGTGAGGCCGGGACCGTCCACCGGGTGGTAGCGGATGGACGCCGGCTCTTCGAGGCCCTGCAACCGCGCTATCCCCACCTCGAAGCCGTGGACGACGGGGAGTCGCAGCACGTCGCGGTCGCCGCCGCGAGCGTCATCGCCAAGGACCGGCGGGACGCGCTGCTGGAGACGCTGATGGAGCCCTACACGCTCGAATACGGCGAGGTGAAGGGAGGCGGCTACGTCAACGCCGCGACCGAGCGTTTCCTGCGCGCCTACCACGAGCGGACCGGCAGGCTGCCGGCCGAAACCCGCTTGAGCTGGCACTGGGACGTGATCCGCGAACTCCGCGGGCAACGCCGGCTCTTCTGATCCGGGCCCACGCCGCCGGATCAGGTGCGAGGTGGGGACCCCTCGGTTGCGGCGGGAATGTCGGTGAGCGCGAAGTCGCGGCCCTTGAAGAGCAGGGGCGCGCCGGATTGCCTCGCCAGCGCGTATGCGAAGCAATCTCCGTAGTTGAGAGCGGCTGGATGACCCGTTCCCTTCCCGTAGCGGCGGTAGGCCTCGAATGCCAGTTCCGCGTTTCGCGGCGAGACCTCGACAACGACGATCCCGGCGCGGAGGAGAAACGCGTCCAGCGCCTGCACCGCACTCTCTCCGGCCCGCGTGAGCAGGACGATGCGCGCCTCCAGCAGGTTGGCGGCGCTGATGCGCACCTCGGCGGCCGCTTCGATCCTCTTGTTGAATGTCCGCCGTTCGGGCTCGTCCTGGAGAATGGCGACGAGCGCGGAACTGTCCAGCACCATCAGGTCGGGAGTCCCCGGTCGTCGTAGCCAAGGATTTCCTCGGCGCTGCGCGCATCGCGTACCGGAAGACGCGCGCAGTGGAGAGCGATCCGGTCCAGTTCATCCGCCAGCGACGTCGTTTCCCGGATGCGCTCCAGGCGGGTGAGGCGCTCCTGAACTGCCTGTCGGACCGCCTGGGTGAGGGATTCTCCCGTCAACCCGGCGAGCCGTCTGGCCAGCAAGTGCGTGTGGGGGTCCTTGATGTTCAGCGGCATATTTCCTCCATAAAGGATGGAATGGAGGAATGCTACCTCCTGGCTCGGATTGGAGGCTTTCCGCCGGTCGATCTCCGGCGCCGCGCCGCCAGGAACTTCGCGGCGCGCCCTTCATCCCCCTGGAGGAACGGGCGCCGGCATCCCGTCCGTCCGCGCCCGCGCCGCCAGCGCCCGGACGTGTTCCCGGGCCACCGGCTCGAGGGACCGGTTGTAGAGGATGGCGGCCGGGTGGTAGAGCGTGACGAACTCGCGTCCCGGCCATTCGTCGAGTTGGAAGAAGCGGCCCACCTGCTCGGCCAGCCGCCCCTTCGCGCGGTCCGGAGCGATATGGCGGAGGGCGGTGGTCCCCATCAGCGCCACCACCCGGGCCGGCGAGAGGGCAAGCTGCCGCTCGAGGAACGGACGGCAGCGGGCCGCTTCGTCCCGGTGCGGCGCCCGGTTGAGAGGCGGGCGGCACTTCACCACGTTCACGATGAGCAGGTGCTCGTCGGTGGAGAGCCCCTCGGCCGCGAACAGTTCGTCCAGCATCTTCCCGGCGCGTCCGCAGAACGCCACGCCGGTCTCGTCCTCTTGGGCCCCCGGCGCTTCCCCGATCGCGAGGATCGCGGCGTCCGGATTCCCGCGGTCCACCACGATGTGCGTCCGGTGCTCGGCGAGCGCGCAGCGCGTGCAGCCGCTCTCGCGCATGCGCTCCCGAAAATCGGGATACGTCTCGGCCTTCAGAACCGCAAAGAGGGGATGCACCGGAGCTCGCTTCCCCGACTCAGCGTCCCGGGCGCCTGTTGAAGCCGCATCGCGGGGCCTTGCCCGACCGGCCTTGCTGTTCCTCGTTCTCGACGACCTGCCCATTCGCGTAGTTGTCGAGTGACTTCGCCTCCTCCTTGAACCGGAGGACACCCTCGGTCAGTGGGAAGCTGCTGCTCGAACTCGGCATCGTTCCTATTGTTCCCAGTTCCGGGATCGACACAAGGGGGGGTGGGGGGCTGGGCGAGGTCGCGCGGACGGGGCCGGAGTTTCGCTGCCTGCGGCCGCGATGCCGGCCGGAGGCCCCCACCGGGAGAAACGCCCATGCGCGCGTCGTCCTACGCACCCCGCTTGTCATGAAAACGCACAGGGGGCCAGGAGCGAGGAGCGCCGGTCTTCAGACCGGCATCGCGGCCGCAGGCCGCGAAACTCCCGGCGCTGTTGCGCCCCATTGCGGGGACCCGAAACAAAGACGGCGAAGCGGAGTAAGCGCGCGCGGTTGTCGCTGCGCCATTCCCTTTGGCGAGGGTGCCATGCGGCGAAAAGACGTCGGGAGTTTCGCCCGCTGCGCGGGCGATGCCGGTCTGAAGACCGGCGCTCCTTGCGCTCCTCGCCGTCCCCGTCATCGGGCGGGATTGCATTTCACAGCAACTGGCCGGCGCTCCGCTGCTGCGCGCGATTGGCGGGGAGGGGAGCCGCGGAGGTCCGGTGGTCCGGATCAGCGTCCCCGGTGTTCGCCGAAGACGGCGCGCAGCGCGTCGCTGATTTCCCCGACGGTGGCGAGCGCGGAGACGGCGTCGAGGATGGCGGGCATCAGGTTGCCGCCCGCCGACGCGACCTCGCCGACCTCGGTGAGTGCGGCTTCCACCGCCGCTGCATCGCGCCGCGCCCGGACGCCACGGACGCGCTCCACTTGGGCCGCTTCCGTTTCCGCGTCCAGTTCGAACGGTTCGACCCGGCTTTGATCCCCCTCCCGCCGGAAGCGGTTCACTCCGACCACGACTTCGTCGCCGGCCTCCACGTCCTGCTGGTAGGCGTAGGCCGCCTCCTGGATGCGGGCCTGCACGAACCCCGCCCGGATCGCCGCGACCGCGCCGCCGAGCCGGTCCACCTGCTCGATCCACTCCAGCGCTTCCGCCTCGATCCGGTCGGTGAGCGCCTCGATGGCCCACGAGCCCCCGAGCGGGTCCACGGTGGCCGCCACCCCGCTCTCGAAGGCGATCACCTGCTGCGTGCGAAGCGCCAGTTCGGCTGTCTCCTCGGTCGGGAGCCCGAGCGCCTCGTCGAGCGCGTTCGTGTGGAGCGACTGGGTCCCCCCGAGCACCGCCGCGAGCGCTTCCAGCGTGGTGCGGACCACGTTCACCTGCGGTTCGAGGGCGGTGAGGGTCGATCCCGCGGTCTGGGTGTGGAACCGCAGCATCTGGGCCCGGGGGCTCTCGGAGCCGAAGCGGTCCCGCAGCAGCTTCGCCCAGAGGCGGCGGGCGGCGCGGAACTTGGCCACTTCTTCGAGGAAATCCCGATGCGCGTTGAAGAAGAAGGAGACGCGGGTTGCCACCTCGTCCACCGGCAGCCCTCGCGCGACGGTCCACTCGACGTAGGCGAGGCCGTTGGCCAGGGTGAATCCCACCTCCTGGGCGGCGGTGCAACCCGCCTCGCGCATGTGGTAGCCGCTGACGCTCACCGGCTGGAAGCGCGGCAGCTCGCGCCGGCACCACTCGATGAGGTCGGTGGCGAGCCGCATGGAAGGCTCGGGCGGATAGATCCAGGTTCCGCGCGCTGCATATTCCTTCAGGATGTCGTTCTGGACCGTTCCGGCGATCTTCTCCGGCGCGACCCCCTGACCCCGCGCCGCCGCCACGTAGAGAGCCACCAGGATCGGCGCCGTGGCGTTGATCGTCATGGACGTGGAAACGCCGTCGAGGGCGATCCCGCGGAACAGCGTTTCCATGTCCTCCAGCGAATCGATGGCGACCCCGACCCGGCCCACCTCGCCGGCGGCCAGCGCGTGGTCGGAGTCGTAGCCGATCTGGGTGGGAAGGTCGAAGGCGACGGAAAGACCCGTCTGTCCGCTCTCCAGCAGGCGCCGGTAGCGGCGGTTGGACTCGGCGGCGGTGGCGTAGCCGGCGTACTGCCGCATGGTCCAGAGCCGCTCCCGATAGCCGGCGGCCCGGATGCCGCGGGTGAACGGCGCTTCGCCCGGCGGACCGGCCCGGGTCCCGGCGTCCGGCGCGTCCGCCGGCAGGTAGACGGGCCGCAGGTTGCGGCGTGAACGCCCGCGCCGCGAAGTCACCGCGCCGGATCTGACTCCGGGGCGCAGGCGAACTCGCAGACCAGCACCTGATTGCCCCAGATTTCCGAACGCGACTGGTCGAGGGGACAGAGCTGGATGAGTTCCTCCTCGAAGAAGAGCGGGCACTCCTCGGTGAGCGTCGGGCGGAGGTCCTCCGGCCGGGCGATGGTCATTTCCAGCCGGCGGTTCACCGGAGTCCAACCTTCCGCCTCGCCCACCGCCTTCAGGTCGCGGAGGAGTTGTTCGATCTGACGGCGGGCCACCGTGAGCGGGACCTCGCGTTCCTGGACCCCGGCGAGGATGTCCCGGGCCCGTTCCCGCAGCTCGCTCAGCGACACCGCGGCGGAAGCGGGCTCGGTCTGGCTCTCGGCGGCCAGGCCGGACGTGGCGAGAACGAGCGCCGCACCGAGGGCGCCGGCGGGCAGGGCGCGCAACCGGCTCATGTTTCGGGGCCCAGGTCCTGCTGAGGCTGCGAGGACGGTGGGTTCCACAGGGCCTCTTCCCCGACTCGGGCCGCGAGCCAGGAACGAAGCGGCACGTCCTCGGGTTGCGGCTGGTACCAACCCGCCTCCGTCCGGCCGTCGCCAAGAAGCTGGCGGAGCACCGGATCGCAGCGATCGAGCAGCGCCTGCGGCATGGCCGTGTAATCGAGCGCCCGCAGCCAGCGGTAGCTGTATCCGAAGAAGAGCGCCTTGCGCACCACGCCGGAGGTGTTCTTGCCGTGGCGATGCCAGAGCCGCCGGTCGAAGATCACCGCGTCCCCGGGGGAGGCTTCGAGCAGCAACCGTCCGTCCCAGTCCGGGTCGCCGCACTCCGGGGGAGGGGCGTCCAGCCGGTGGCTGCCGGGAATCACTTCCATGGCGCCGCGGTCCGGCCCGTGGGTGTCGGTGAGCCAGTAGCCGACCTTGACCGACAGCCGCGGGGCGGGGCGCTCCAGTTCGAGGACCGGACGGCCGCTGTCCTGATGCCAGACGGGCGCCCGGCACTGCTGGCCGCCCCAGGTCTCCGGCGGGTACACCACCAGGTGGGAGATATAGAGCTGGATGTTCCAGCCGAGGATGTCCCAGACCTTGGGGAACGTCCGGGGCCAGGCGACAAGTCCGACAAAGGCCGGGTCGAAGCGAATGACCGAAAAGCGGGACATCATGTCGCCGGGAGCCAGATCGAGGCGCCGCCGCTCCCGTTCATCGAGGCGGTCCACCGCTTCGAGAAGACGGATCAGGGTGCCCGGGTCGAGCGCTTCGGGAACGACGAGATAACCGTCGCGCTGGAAGGCCGCCAGTTCGCGCGGCGTGATCGCGTACCGCAGATGCGCTTCGGTGAGGGCCTCGAAGGACTGCCCGTCCATCGGAAAGTGAATCGTGGCCTCGGCCGTTTCGACCGGAGGAGCGACGAGTTTTCCCACAGTTTTCGCGAGACCGGGTTTCTGGAGGAGCAGTCGGGAAACCCGGAGGTTCCGCGACCGTTAGTATTGCCGAAGTGACCCGCGGGCGCCTTTATCTGATTCTCGTCTTCGCCTGGGCGGCACTCCTGGGCCTCGGCGCCAGCATCTATCTCGGCCCTTACTTCGCGGCGTGGCAGATCCGGCAGGCGGTGGCCGCCGGCGATGCGGAAACCCTCCACGACTTCGTGGATTTCGAAGCGGTTCGCGACAACCTGAAGAGCGAACTGCGCCGCACGGTGGGGGCATCGCGGCGGGCCCAGGATCGGCAGAACGCCGCGTCGGGAGACGGGGGATCCAGGGCTTCCGAACCGGAGTCCGATCTGGGCGCTGACCTCGCGGTGGCGGTCGGCGAGGCGATGATCGACCAGTTCGCGACCCCCGAAGGGGTGGACCGGGCTCTCCGCGACGGCCCGACGGTCGCCAAGGGGTGGTCCGCCTTTCTGGACCTCGGCGGAGAGTCCGGCGAGGCGGTCGAAGGAGCGGGCGGAGTGTCGGTGAGCGCCGAGTACGAGGGGTGGAACGATTTCGCCGTCCGGCTGGGTGTCGAGCGGGACCCACCCGAGGAGGATCCCCTCTGGGCCGACATCCTGTTCGAGCGGCGCGGCATCTGGGCCTGGCGCGTCACCGGCGCCCGGGTGAGCCCCGACGCGATACCCCTGCTCACGCGCTAGGCGCCAAGCCGAGCGCTTGCTCCTTCGAGGGTCGGGATCCCCTCGGTTCCCGGGGATTCGATGCTGATCGCCGCGGCCGCGGCCGCCAGCCGGGCGGCGCTTTCGGCAGGCACTGACTCCCACAATCCAATGCAGAGCGCGGCAGCGAACACATCGCCGGCTCCCGTGGGGTCCACTTCCGCGCCCGGGACAGCGGGAATCTCGGTAGCCGGGACGCCCGGACGGCGAAGCACCGCCCCGCGGCGGCCGCGGGTCGCCGCCACGAGCGGGACGGAGAGTCCCACGCCTTCCGGTAGTTCCGTCTCGGAGAGCGAGAGGAAGTCGAGACCGGCCAGTCGGGCGAGCGCCCGGGCTGTCCAATGGACCGAAACCCGTCCCGCGTCGTCCCAGCGACGGATCAGGCCCTGGGGCGCCGCCCCCGCGAGGGCGCCCCGGCCCCCCGGCCGCGGCAGGGCGCCGCTGCCTCCGAGTTCATCGGCCACCGGGGCGTAGAGCACCGCGGATCCGGGCGGAAGCCCGGCCACGGCCCGGTGGATTTCCGACTCCGGAATGGTCGCGGCGCGACCCAGGATGATCTGTTCCCGTGACCCGTCCGCTCGATAACGGTTTTGGAACCGGGTGCGATCCGGCGAATGGATCCGGTCCACCCGGATCCCGGTCAGCGCCTCGAGGTACGGAAACGCTGCATCGACGGCGGTGAGGATCGTGGCCGGAGCGCCAAAGCGGCGGGCCAGCAGTCCCGCGAAGGCGGCTGCGCCGCCGAGCCGCGGTCCCTCGGGAGTCAGGTCTTCCGTCAGGTGCCCCACGACCAGCAGCCGGGGCCGGTGATCCCCGGCTCCCCTAGTGTGGTGTCCCAGAAGTACTACGGTATTCGAGCGCCGATGCATCCCGGCTGGACCGCTGCGCTCGGCGTTCCGAATCAGTCGGAATACGCTCGGTATTCCTCCCGATTCGCGCCTTGCCAGCCGGGTGCCTCGCCGCTCTCGGTAGCTCGCATTACTTCCCGCGACACCACACTAGAATCCGGGTCGGGAGCGCCCGTCTCACCTGTCGGCAGCGGCGTGATCTCACCGGCTGCCGACCGGCCCCCATGCTCGTCTGGACTTCGCTCATCGCCCGCGACAAGCGGCGTTCGCTGCTCTCGCTTTCCGGCACCGTCCTGGGTGCGCTCTTCTTCGTCCACCTGGCGACCTTCTACGGTTGGACGCTTCCGTGGCTGATCGGCGGCCTCGTGGTGGCGCTGTTCCTGGTTCGCTCGGCGGGGGCGACCGTGTGGTTCCTCAGCCGGCACCCCTTCTCGGTCTGTGATCTTGGTCTCAGCGAGGCGGCTGTGCCGGGGGGAGCGATCCACTGCGCGGTCCGCATCGTGACAAGGCGGCCGGTCGAGATCAAGGAGGCCCGGATCACGTTGACTGCCGAGCAGCGCGGAGCGGACGGGACCACCCGCAAGGGGTTTTCCCAGGATCACGAGCTCTGCCGCAACGAGTCCGTTCCGGCCGCGGGCCGCTGGGAGACCGCATCGCAACTCCCGGTCCCCGAGGATGCCCGTTTCTCCTATCGCTCCTTCGAGGGTCGCTTCCGCTGGCTGGTGCGCGCCCGGATCGAAACGCTCGACGACACCGTCGCCGAGGAGGAGATCGAGGTGCTCATCGCACCGGCGGAATAGTCCGGTGTCCCGGAAATGGGGCGAGCCCTCGGCCCGTCAAAGCTGAACCTGGACGACCAGCGCTTCGTAGCCGCGCCGCTTCAGGGCGCGGGCGGTCAGTTCGGCGTCCGACCGTTTCAGGAAACGTCCGACGCGGACCCGGTGAACTCCGTCGCCCGCGGTCACCTCGACCCCCGAGTACCCGTCGGCGCGGAGCCTCCGGGAATACTCCTCGGCCGTCTGGCGGCGGCCAAACGCCGCCACCTGTACGGTGAAGGGGATCCGCGGGGGAATGTTCGCCACCGTCAGCCGCACCCGCGCCACCCCCTGCCGGAGGATGCCGAGGCGGCGCGCCGCCTCGTGGGACAGATCGATCACCCGCGGATGGACGAAGGGCCCGCGGTCGTTGATCCGGACCTGGACCGCGGCGCCGGTTGCGATGTTGGTGACCTCCACGATGGTGCCGAAGGGCAGGGTGCGGTGGGCGGCGGTCAGCGCACCGGGGTCCATCGGCTCGCCGCTCGCGGTGGGCCGGCCCCGCTCCTCGATGCCGTACCAGGAGGCCTCACCGACCTCGGCAAGGTCCGGTGGCGTCGCTGGCGGCCGGTTGGCGCCCGCACAACCGCCGGCGAACAGAGCGAGGACTGCGATCAGGACGCGCGCCGGGCGGGGTTTCGAAGTGGTGTTGGAGTGCGGAAATCTCATTGCTTGTAACGCCTCCGGAAGTCGGGGCTCGCCCCGCGCGGGATGGAAAGCGATGTCCAGTCCGGGGTGTTCGCGCGGGCGAGCAGAACGATCTGGCCCGTGTGGTAGGCCAGATGGACGATCACCTTCTGGATGGCCTCCTGGACCAGGAACGCCTCGCCACGGATACGAACGGTGCGGCCCAGATCCGCGGGCTCGAGTTCGGCCATCACCTGCTGGGCCAGCGCGAACGCCGCGTCCCACTCCGCGAGGAGTTGTTCCCTGCTCAGATGGTCGCAGGGATCGAATTCAGACTCGCGATTCCGATCGGGCTTTTCGCCGTCGGTGGTCAGGAAGTCCGTCCACCGCGACCGGAGGTTGCCAGCCAGGTGGCGGATCAGGATCCCGATGGAGTTGGTGTCCTCCGCGAGCCGGCGATGAAGGGCCGCGTTGTCCGGGACCTGGGCGAACGCCGCTTCGGCCAACCGGCGCAACCGCCCGAACTCGAAGCGCGCGTTCTCCAGATACACCTCTCCCGCCGGCCGGGAATCTGCCGGCGCGAAGCCGTGCGGTCGGGTGTTCATGGGAGACGGTCTTCAAGGGATGGGAAGAGGGCGAGGGGGGCGGGCGACAGACCGCCGGAACCTTGGACGGGGAGGTGAGATCCGCGATTTCCGCCGTTCGGGGCGGCTCGGATGCGCCAGATCGCGGTGGCGCCGTGTGATGGTACGGGCTCTGAGGATGGTCGGCGCCGAATCTGCGATTCCGGGCCTTCGTACGATACTTGAGGTCGAGTATAGCAAATGCCGTTAGCACTTGCCACCCACAGCCACGACACTCCTCCGCGCGGAGCCGCGCCGAAGGGATCGGTCGGGTAGGATTTCCCAATCATGAAACCTGTTTCCGGGTTGTCTCGCCGGCGGTTTATCGGCGCCGTTCCCGTGGCCGCGGGCGTGAGCGCCCTGGCTCTGGAGCGCGCTGCCGGGCAGGGCGGGGGCGCCGTCTTCGGAAAGAGCGGCCTGCGGATTCTGAGCGAGCGGCCGGTGAACGCCGAGACCCTGGTTGCCGACCTCGATCCCCGGTACACGTCCAACGACAAGCACTTCGTTCGCAACAACGGCGGCCTGCCGGAGCGCGCCCTCTCCGGAAGCCTCGAAGGCTGGTCGCTCCGTATCGACGGCGAGGTGGGAAACACCCTCGAGTTCTCGCTCGACGATCTCCAGGCGCGCTTCGAGACCGTGAGCCGCGCTCTCGTGCTCGAGTGTGCGGGCAACGGGAGGGCGGCCTTCCAGCCGGGGGCCTCGGGCAACCAGTGGTGGCTCGGCGCGGTCGGTTGCGCGCGCTACACCGGCGTCCGCCTCCGGGATGTGCTGGGCGCGGCCGGCGTGCGCGACACCGCCGTTTACGTCGCCTACTACGGGGAGGATCCGCACCTCAGCGGGAATCCGGACGATGTCCCGATTTCCCGGGGCGTCCCGCTCTCCAAGGCCATGGACGAGTCCACCCTGCTTGCCTGGGAAATGAACGGCGAACCCCTGCCGCCGCACCACGGATTCCCGCTCCGGATCGTCGCCCCGGGGTTCCCCGCCTCGGTGAGCGGGAAGTGGCTGCGCCGCCTCTGGGTCCGGGACCAGGTCCACGACGGCCCCAAGATGATGGGCTACTCCTACCGGGTGCCGCGGTATCCGGTCGCGCCCGGAACCGACGTGCCCGAGGAGGACATGGAGATCATCGGACCCATGCCGGTGAAGTCCATCATCACCCGTCCCGAGACAGGCGTCCGTCACGCCGGCGGAGGCCCGCTCGCGATCCGGGGTTGGGCGTGGGCCGGTGACGGGCCGGTGAACGCGATGCACCTGAGCGCCGACTTCGGGACCACCTGGCTCCCGTGTCAGCTCGAGGAACCCGAGAACCCGTTCGCGTGGCAGCGCTTCGAAGGCTCCGTGGCCTTCGACATTCCGGGCCACTACGAACTCTGGGCGCGCGCGACCGACCACCAGGGACGCCAGCAGCCCATGGTCGTTCCCGGCTGGAACCCGCGCGGCTACCTGAACAACGCCATGCACCGGATCGCGGTGACGGCTCTCTGAGATGAAACGTCTGCTGCTTGCCGGCGCCATCGCGTTGCTGCCGGTGGCCGCGTTCGCGAACCCCGAGGAACGCGGCCTCCCGGCGCTTGCCGCTGTCCAGGAGAGCGACGGGCAGGCGCTCATCGACGAGAACTGCCTCTACTGCCACGACGACAGCTACATCAGGGCGTTGCACCTTCCCCGTGAAGAGTGGGAAGGCGTGCTCGACATGATGATCGGCATGGGCATGCCGCCGCTCGATCCCGAAGTCCAGGAGCAGATCCTGGACTACCTCGAGGAAGAGCACGGCCCCCGGGAGAGTTCCCCGTCGCCCGGAGCCGGGGCCTCGGCGGACGCGGAAACGGAGGACCTCCCCTGGGCGTTTCCGCGCTACCGCCCCAATCCGCTCTTCTGGCGGGAGCGCTAGTCCGACTCAGGCGCTGCCCAGGCGTTCTGCGGGGCGCGCGCCGGGCTCCCGCTACCGCAGCGGGATGTCGGTGAACTCGTGTTCGTAGATCGCCTCGCGGATTTCTTCGGGACTCGCGCCGTCTTCATGCATGTCCTTGGCCAGGAGGACCTCCTGGAGGCAGGTGCTTCAAGTGGCGGCGTGGTTGTCCACGTAGCAGTCGAGCAGGCTTCCGTGATCCTCCGACGCCCCGTGGCAGCCGCAAAGACACGGCAGCTGGACGAGCACTTCCGGGATCTCCTTGGCGATGGCGTAGGTCGTCTGCAGCGTGTCGTTCTCGTAGGTGTTGGGAGGGAGGGTCACCGGGAAGGGACGCGCTTCCTCCACCGAGTCGTAGTAGGGGAACGGCTTCGCCGCCTGACCTCCCAGGTTGTACGCGTCGGCGGACAGGTCCGAGGCCGGCTGCAGGCTGCTCTCCACCGTCGTGTCCTCGAATGCGGCGATGAAGAAGACCGCGGCCCCCAGTACGAGCAGGCCGATCGCGAGGATCGGCGCGGCGCCCCACCCCTTGCGGGTCGGGGGCGATGGGGTGGCTACCGGTGCAGCCGAGGTCTTCCGGGCCGCGGAGGTCCTGCGGGGAGGCGGTGTTCGGCGTTTCTTCATGACGGGGTCGTATCGTAACCCGTCGCATGCTCAGAATCTGGCTCTCCGGCGCCGCGGTCTTCCTCGCGGCGATGCTCCTGTTCGTGGTGCAGCCGCTCGCCGCGCGCAGCCTGCTGCCCTGGTACGGCGGGGCCCCGATGGTGTGGGCCGTCGCGCTCTTCTTCTTCCAGGCGGTGCTGCTCGGGGGCTATCTCTACGCGCACCTGCTGGTCACGCGCCTGGCGCCGCGCGTCCAGTTGGCGGCCCACGGCGCCCTCCTCGCCCTGGCCGCGCTCGCCAGCCTCCCGCCGCTCCCCGCATCCGGCTGGGCGCCGGACGGCGGGGAAGCGCCCGCCGGGTGGATCCTGCTCACGCTCCTGGTCACGCTGGGGCCGGCCTTCTTCGCGCTCGCGGCGACCACGCCGCTGGTGTCGGCCTGGGTAGCCCGCGCGGGCCCGTCGGGAGCCGACGATCCGGCGGCATCCGGCGTCTACCGGCTGTACGCCCTCTCGAACGCCGGGTCGCTGATCGGCCTCGCCCTCTATCCGCTGCTGCTCGAGCCCCTCCTCGGGCTGGGCGCCCAGGGACGGCTGTGGTCGGCGGGGTTCGTCGGCTTCGCCGCGTTGACCTTCCTGGTGGGCGCCGCTTCCGTCCGGGCCTCCGCCGGGGACGCGGAGCGCGCCGCCCCGCCCGTCCGGGCGGGGCTCGGCGACTTCCACGTTGCTGCCTTCCTGCTGGCCGCAACCGGCTCGCTGGCGCTGGTCGCGGTCACCACCCATCTCACCCGCGACGTGGCGGCGGTGCCGTTCCTGTGGATCGCGCCCCTCGCCCTGTACCTGCTCACGTTCATCCTCGCGTTCCGGGGCGGAGATCCGTATCCGCGGCGGTTCCTCGTGCCGTTGCTGCTGGCTTCGGTGGCGGCGTGCTTCTACGTCTGGTTCCAGGACATCACCTACGGCCTCGACAGCGCCCTGCTCGCCCACGCGGTGGCCGCGCTCGGGTTCCTGTTCACCGGCTGCTGGGTCATCCATGGGGAGATCGTCCGGCGGAAGCCGGCCCCGTCCCGCCTCACGGGTTTCTACCTGTCCATGACGGCCGGAGGGGCTCTCGGGGGGCTCCTCGCCTCCATCGGCAGTCCGCTGCTCTTCCCGAACGTCTGGGAGTATCCGCTCGCGCTGGTGCTCGCCGTGGTGGTCGCCTTCCGCGTCGCCAAGCTGCCCCGGGGGGCTTTCCGGTCGCTCGCCTGGAAGGCCATTCCCGCGGCCACCCTGGGGGTCGCCATCGCCATCAGCGCCCTCGAACACCGCCGCCCGCTCACCGCCACCCGGAATTTCTTCGGCGTCGTGCGCGTCATGGAGGCCTATCCGGGCACTCTGGAGTGGCGGCGCGACATGTGGCACGGGGGCATCGCGCACGGCTCCCAGTGGTTCGCCCCGGGACGCCGCCGCGAGCCCACCCTCTACTACTACGAGGGGACGGGCATCGAGGCGGTGCTGAACCGCCACCCCCACCGGCGGCTGGTGCGGCCCCTCCGGGTCGCCGTCGTCGGGCTCGGGACCGGGTCCATCGTCGTTCACGGGCGGCGCGGGGACCTGTTCCGCTTCTACGAGCTCGACCCCCAGGTGGTGCAGGCGGCGCGCGACTCCTTCACCTTCCTCGCGGATGCGCCGGCGGACGTGGAGGTCGTGCTGGGAGACGGCCGGCTGAGCCTGCTGCGGGAGGAAAGCGCCGGAGAGGAGGGCTTCGACGTGATCGTGCTCGACGCCTTCGCCGGCGACGCCATCCCGGTCCACCTGCTCACCGCCGAAGCGTTCGATCTCTACCGGAGCCGGCTGGCCCCGAACGGCACCATCGCGGTCCACATCTCGAACCGCCACGTGGACCTCGCCCCGGTGATCCGCGCCCAGGGCCTCCGCCTGGACCTGCTGTCGCTGCTCACCGTGAGCGACCCGGATCCCGACCTGTTCCACTACACCGCGACCTGGGTGGTGCTCAGCCTGAACACGGACCTCATCACGGACCCGAGCCTGCTCGGGAGGGCGGAGCCCTGGGCCGGAGAGGCCGCCGATCCGGACGACCGGTTCCTCTGGACCGACGACCATTCCAACCTGCTCGACGTCCTCAGGTAGCCGAACGGCCCGGGCCTCGAAGACGCCGGGGGCGCGGCCGCGCCGATGGTCCGGAAATCCGCCGGGGCCGGCCGCGGATCAGTCGCCGGCCGGCGGCGCGCCTTGCCCGGGGGGACGCCCCATCAGGAGGTTCTCGATCCTCAGGAACCGGGCGTTCATTTCCGTCTCGATCTTCAGGAACCGGGCGTTCATGGCGGTGTCCATGGCGTCCACCCGCGTCGCGAGCGCGCTCAGCGTGCCCTTGATCTGGCCGATGTCGGAGACGCACTTCAGCAGGGTGCCGAGCACCAGGAGGAGCAGCGCCCCGCCGCCGATCTGGAGCCACGGATCAGGCATGGATCGAAACCTCTTCGCCGCCCGGATTCTATCCGGCGGCCGGCCGCCGGAGTTGCGGGTCCGGGGAACCCTCCACCGGCCGCAGCCGTTACCGAAAGCCTTACCATTACTGGCCGCTCCGATCACGGGAGGACCCGAATGACCCCAATGAGCCCTCTTCGCGCGTCCGCGAAACGCCCGCTCCGGATCGCGGGCATTGTCGCGGTCGCGATGCTGTTCACCCTGCCGCTCGCGGCGCAGAACCGCGACATGCCCGAAGGCGAATGGCGCTACCAGAGCGGCGACGCCTGGGGGACCCGCTCGTCACCGCTCAGCGACATCAACGCGGACAACTTCAACGACCTGGAGGTCGCGTGGATGTGGCGGGGCGACAACTACGGGCCGAAGCCGAGCTTCCTGTCCAAGTCCACCCCGAGCTACATCGACGGCAGGCTCTACACCGTGGTGGGCTACCGGCGGACGGTGGTCTCGATGGACCCCGCGACCGGTGAAACCCTGTGGACGTACGCCGAGCCCACCACCCGGCGTTTCGAGGAGTCGATGCGTTCGAGCTACGGCAAGGGGGTCGCCTACGCCGAGATCGACGGGCGGCTGGTCATCTACGTCGTCTCCCCGGCGTTCTTCCTGCACGCGTTCGACGGCGAGACCGGCGAGCACATCGAGGGCTTCGGCGCGCCGGTGGACATCCCGAGATTCCCGAAGACCGGCGTCGTGGACCTCCTCGCCCACTTCGGCTACAACTACGACCCCTACGAGGGGTTGACCCCCACCGTGGGCTACATCACGAATTCCTCGCCCCCGATCGTGGTGAACGGAACCATCGTGGTGGGGAACTCCGCCGCGCAGGGATACCACCAGACCCGCATCGAGAACGTCCCCGGCGACATCCTCGCGTTCGACGCCCGCACCGGCGACTTCAAGTGGAAGTTCAACGTGACCCCGCGTTCCGAGGACGATTTCGCCGCCAGCACCTGGGAGAACGACGCCTGGAAATGGACCGGCGACGTCTCCTCGTGGGCCCCGCTGTCGGCCGATCTCGAGCGGGACATCGTGTACATCCCCACCAACGCGCCGACCATCGACTTCTACGGCGGGTTCCGGCCGGGCGACAACCTGTTCGGGACCAGCGTGATCGCGCTCAACGCCCAGACCGGGGAGCGGGTCTGGCACTTCCAGACGACCCACCACCCGATCTGGAACCACGACCTCCCGAACGTCCCGATCCTGGTGGACGTGGAGGTGAACGGCGAGAAGGTGCCGATGGCCATCCAGACCACCAAGCAGGGGTACACCTTCGCCTTCAACCGGGAGACCGGCGAGCCGGTGTGGCCCATCGAAGAGGTCGAGGTCCCGCAATCCATCGTGCCCGGCGAAAAGCTGTCGCCCACCCAGCCGGTCCCGACGAGGCCCGCACCGGTCGAGATGCTCGACCTCAGCGAGGACAACCTGATCGACTACACCCCGGAACTCAGGCAGAAGGCCATCGAGATCGTCTCCGAGTACACCGTCGGCGGCCCTTACATGCCTCCGATTCCCAAGGGATACACCGAGAACAAGGGGTGGATCGCCTGCGGCGTCCACTCCGCGGTCAACATCACCCATCCGGCCGCCCTCGACCCCGCGACCGGGATCCTCTACCAGTCGTCCGGCCCCAACTGCTCGGGCCGCATCGTGCAGCCGGGCGTGGACGCCGACCAGCCGGACCACGACTGCACCTCGCCGAGCGGCAAGTGCACGACGATCGGCGAGACGGTCGCCGACTGGGTCAACTACCGGGCCATCGGGGTGCCCGGCCCGGACGGGCTCCCCATCTACAAGCCGCCTTACAGCCGGGTCACCGCGATCGACATGAACACCGGAGAACACCTCTGGTGGGTCCCCATCGGCGAGCCGAACGACCGCATCAAGAACCATCCCGCCCTCGAGGGCGTGGACCTGTCGAACGTGGGCGGCCAGGGCCGCGCGATCCTCATGGTGAGCGGCGACCTGCTGCTCACCACCGAGGGGATGGGGGGTCCACGGGTGCTGAACGCCCACGACAAGCGGACCGGCGCGAAGGTCGGCAGCATCGAGCTTCCGGCCATCGGGATGTACGGCATGATGACCTACAAGCACGACGGCAAGCAGTACATCGTGGTGCAGACCGGCCAGCGCGGCCGGGTGCCGGAGTCCTACGTGGCGCTCGCGCTGCCGGACGCGGACGGGAACTGACCGCCGCCAGCGAACGGGGGGCGGACGCGTTCTCCGCCCCCCGGGCCGTCCTCGCCGGGACGTGAAGCCCGGGACGGGCCCCCGCACCTCCGGGCTCCCGCCTCCGGTTGCGGTCCTCGAGGTCCGGCTGGACGATGAGATCACGGCGCCGGTGCGGCGATACGGGAACCCGGACGGTCCCCGCCTGCTCCTGAGCCACGGCAACGGGCTCGCCATCGACCTCTACTACCCGTTCTGGTCGCTGCTGCTGGACGACTTCGATGTCCTTGTCTTCGACCTCCGGAATCACGGAGCGAACCCGCTCGGAGATCCGGAACGCCACACCGTTCCCGCCCTGTGCCGCGATCTGGAAGCCGTCGGGAGTGCGGTGGACCGCGGCTTCGGGGTCCGTCCCCGGGCCGGCGTCTACCACTCGGTCTCGTGTCTGGCCGCGCTCCTGTCGCCGTCGGTCGCGGTCTCGTACGCGGCGCTCGTCCTGTTCGAACCACCCCTCACCGTGCCGGGGGTCGGCCGGCAGGTCTTCGAGGCGGCGTGTCGTCAGGCCGCGGCGCGAACGCGGATTCGGGCGGGCCGCTTCCGAAGCGAAAGGGACTTCGTCGAGCTCATGAGCGCCCAGCCGGCGATGGCGCGGGTGCTTCCGGAGGCGCTCCGCCTGATGGCGGGCGCCACGCTGCGCCCCCGCGGCGGCAGCTGCCTCCTCCGCTGTCCGCCCGATTACGAGGCGAAGATCCTGGCGGCGATACCGGGTTTCGCGCGGATGGTGGACCCGGATGCCCTGCCGCTACCGGTCAGGGTGGTCGGCGCCGACCCCTCCCTCAGGCACTATTTCCTCCCTCCCTGCGACCTGAGCCGGGCGAGGTCCCTCGACTTCGAGTCGCTCCCCGGAACCACCCATCTCGCCCAGCTCGAGAGACCGGAGGAATGCGCCGCGCGGACCGTGGACTTCCTGAAGAAGACCGGATTCGTCCGTTCCTGACCTCGCTCAGCCACCCGGGCGCGGGCCGGTCCCCCCTTCCGGAGCGCGGGGCGGAAGCCGGTAGGCCATCGCGGCGGCAAACCGGGGCTCTCCGAGATCCATCAGCCACCACCGGTCGGACGGTGCGTGCGGGAAGCGGAACACCGAGGACCGGGCGCCGCCGAGCATCGCCGCGGGAACCTCGAAGCGCGACGGATTCAGCGAGAAACCGGTGCCGAGCGCCTTGATCAGCGCTTCCTTCAGGCTCCAGAGCCGGTAGAACACGTCCGCCTTCTGCGTTCCCGTCGCCGCGGTGAGGGCGCGCCGTTCGGCCGGGCCGTAGACGCTGCTGCCGATGCCGTCGAAGTTCCGGTCCGGGGCGCGTTCCTCCAGGTCCACTCCCAGCCCGTCGTGTTCGGCGAACCCGATCAGGCCGTTCGCCCCGCTGTGGCTCAGGTTGAAGCTGACCGGCGAGGGCGTCCCGTTCACCTTCGCGAAGGGCTTGCCGTGCTCGAGGTAGCCGAAGGAGAGATCGTCGTTCGCGCACCCGAGCCGCTCGCACAGGTTGATCCGCAGCGCGGCGCGGCAGAGCGAGAACCGGCGCCGGGCTCCCGAGACCACGAAACGGTCCGCGCGGCGTCGTTCCTCGTCATCGAGGAGCGACCGGGCCCGCTGCTCCCGGCCCTCGTCGGGACGGAGGTCCACATGCAGGATGAGCGAGCCGTCGGCCTCGCGCCAGGGGCTCCACCACGCGTCACCCGGCGTCGTCATCGGGAGACGGCGCCCGCCGGCGCCAGCGTCACTTCCCGCAGGTAGGCGCCGATTCCCCGGCTCTGGTCCCACTGCCGCGGGTACCCGAGGGAGACCTCCTGAAACGGCACGCCGTCGAGCCAGTCGGTCTTGCGGATGTGCAGGTGGCCGTACACCACCGCGCCGGCGCCGAACCGCCGGTGCCAGCCGCGCGTTCGCTTCGTGCCGCACCAGGGCGTGAAGCGGGGCACGCGCGGCAGCACCGCGTGTTCCTCTTCCAGCGGGAAGTGGTTGATCAGCACCTTGGGGATGTCCGGCGGGCAGGCGGCGAGCCGCGCGGCGGACGACGCGCACCGGGCGGCGCACCACGACTCCCGGTCCGGAAACGGGTCGGGGTGGAGGAGGTATTCGTCGCTGCAGACCGCCCCGGTCTCGCGCGCCCAGCGGACGACCTCGCCGCGCGCCACGTGCGCCGGCCGGAAGCTGTAGTCGTAGAGCAGGAAGAGGGGCGCGATGAGGATCCTGCCGGCCCGGTGTTCGACGACCGGATAGGGATCCTCGGGGGTCAGGGCGCCGTGGGAGCGGGCCACGGCGACGAGCCGCTCGTAGAGCGCCACGCCCCGGACTTCCGGTTCCCTGCCGGGGACGGTCCAGAGTTCGTGATTGCCCGGCGTCCAGACCAGCCGGCGGAACCTGGGGGTCAGCGCGCCCAGCAGCCAGTCGAGCCCCCGCTCCCCGTCGGTCAGGTCCCCGGCCAGGATCAGCCAGTCGTCGGGATGCGCCGGGAACTCGTCCAGCGCCTCCCGGTTCGGTGGGTGCGAGATGTGGAGATCCGAAAGCGCCCACAGACGCACCGGGCTATCTCCCGGCACAACGGTTGGACGACATGGGTGTTCGCGGCGGAGTGTAGGCCGTTCGAAGGCGCCCGCCGACGCCAGGCCCGCGTGACGTGTCAGGCTCACTTCGCCGTACACTCCGTCTTGATGATGTGGGGGTGTCCGGGCGCCTGTACTCCCGCCGGCCGGCGGGAAGGCCCGAGCCGGTGATGCGGCGTTTCCTGTTCGTCCCGATCCTGCTGGCCGCGTTCGCCGCCGTCGCGCTCCTGGTGGCGCTGGGTCCGGAGCCCGAGGCCCAGGATTCCGAGCCGGCGCTCCCCGAGGTTCCGGTCCGGACCGTGCGACTGGACACGCAGCGGGTCGTGGTCACCGTGCACGGCACGGCGCGGCCCGCCCGCCGCACCGGGGTCGCCGCCCGGGTCGCCGGCGAGATCGTCTGGGCCGCCGATGCACTCCGCGCGGGGACGCAGGTGGCCGAGGAGACCCCACTCTTCCGGGTCCGGCAGACCCGCTACGCCCAGGCGGTGGCCGAGGCGCGAAGCCGTCTCGCGGAGGCCGAACTGCGACTGCTCCGCGAGCGGGCGGCCCGGGAGCTGGCCCGATCCGAGTGGGAACGGACCGGAGCCGAGCCGGACCCGCTGGCGCTTGGGGTTCCGCAGTTGGCGGCTGCGGAAGAAGGCGCCGCCGCCGCCCGGGCGGCGCTCGAGACCGCGGAAGCGGACCTGGGGAACACGGAGGTCCGGGCGCCGCACGCGGGCCTGGTCGCCTCGCGGGACGCGGAAGTCGGCGAGTGGGTCACCCCGGGCCAGCGCTTGCTGGAGTTGTTCTCGCTGGAGGTGTTCGAGGTCCGGGTTTCGCTCCCGGATGCTGCTCTCCCGCTCCTGGACCTCCCGTTCCGGGAAACCGGCGGGCGGGCGTCCCCGGCTCGCGTGACCGCGACCCTCGGGCCCCCGGACGCGGAGGTCCGTTGGACGTGGGAAGGACGGCTTGCCCGGGTTGAGGGCGCAATGGATCCGGCGACGCGCTTCCTTCCGGCCGTCGTTGAAGTGGCCGGGCCGTACCGGACGACGCCGGATGGCAGACCGCCGCTGGTGGCCGGGATGTTCGTGCGGGTCGAGATCGAAGGGAAGGAGTTCGCGGACGTGGCCACCGTTCCGGTGAGCGCCTTCCGCGCTGACGGGACCGTCCTCGTGGTGGACGGTGAGGACCGGATCCGGATCCGGCAGGTGGACGCGTTCTGGCCCGCCGGCGAAACGGCGCTGCTGGTTCGCTCCGGTCTGGCGGCCGGGGACCGGCTCGTGGTGTCTCCGCCGTCCATGGTCGCGGAGGGGATGCGGGTCCGGATCGCCGGTTCTCCGGAGGCTGCGGTTCCCTGACGAGGCGGAGTGACCGGGATTTCCTGAGCGGCACGGGCGGGATGGACGGAGAACCGGCAGCGAAGGAGCGCCGATCCACCGGTGTGATCGCCTGGTTCGTCCGGAACCGGGTCGCCGCGAACCTCGTCTTCTTCGGCGTTTCGCTGGCGGGCTACCTGTCCCTCGGCGGCATACCGCACGAACTCCTTCCGGAAACCTCCTCCCCCGCGGTCGTGGTGCGGGTCGTGCTGCCCGGGGCGGAGGCCGAAACGGTCGAGTCCCGGGTGCTGCTTCCTCTCGAAGAAGCGCTGCGGGGCATCGAGGGGGTGCGGGAGATGATCGGGCTCGCGGCGGACGACGCCGGGGGGCTCACGCTGGTACTCGAGGCCGGGGCGGACATCCGCCGCATCGGGGACACGGTGCGCGAACGGGTGGGATCCCTCACCCCGCTGCCGGCCGAGGCGGAGGACCCCGTGGTCTCCGAGATCGCTCCGTACCGGGAGATCTTCCGGATCGCCGTGCACGGAGCGGCGAGCGAGCGCGATCTCCACCAGGCGGCCCGGCGCGTCCACGACGCGGTGGTGGCGGTGCCCGGGGTGGCCGCCGTGGAACGGCTCACGGGCTGGGATCAGGAACTGACCATCGAGGTCCCCGAGGCGAACCTGACGCGGTTCGGGTTGACCTTCGATGGCGTTCGAGACGCCGTCCGGCTGGGTTCCGCGGACATTCCCGCGGGCACCGCGCGCAGCGGCGTTCACGAGCTCAGTCTCCGTACGGAGGGCGCTGCGACGACCGCCGGGGAGTTCCGGCGGATTCCGGTCATCACGGCTCCGGACGGCGGCGTGGTGCGTCTGGCGGACATCGCCACGGTGACCGACGGTTTCGCGGCGTCGGACCGCGAAGCGTGGATGAACGGCGAGCCGGCGGTGTTCCTGAGCGTTCTGCTGCGAGACGGTGGCCGGCTGGCGGACACCACGGTGAGCGCGCGAGAGGTCATCGCGGCCTTGCAGGTCCCCGACGGGATCCGGGTCACGCCCTGGTACTTCGCGTCCGAGGATTTCCAGGGTCGCCTGGACCTCATGGTCCGGAACGGGCTGTCCGGCCTCGGACTCATCTTCCTGGTGCTCTTCTTCACGCTCTCGACCCGGCTCGCCGTCTGGACGGCGGCGGGACTGCCGTTCACGTTCTTCGGCGCCTTTCTGTTGATGCCCGGACTCGGGATCACCGTCAACCTGCTCAGCATGTTCGCGTTCATCGTGGCCCTCGGCATCGTGGTGGACGATGCGATCGTGGTGGGCGAGAACGTCCAGCGACGGATGGACGACGGCGGGGAGAGCCGGGAGGAATCGGCGATTCGCGGCACCCGGAGGGTGCTCTTCCCGGCGGCTTTCGGGGTCCTCACCACGATGGCCGCCTTCGCCCCGCTCCTCGGGATCCCGGGCGTGTACGGCGAACTCATCGGCGACGTGCCGCGGATGGTGATTCCCATCCTGGCGTTCTCGCTGCTCGAGGCCGCCTGGATCCTGCCGCATCACCTGGCGCACGGCGGCCTGTCCGTGCGTCCGAGCCGCCGTCTCGCCCGGATCCGGGGCACGGTCCAGTCAGGTTTCGACGGGGCCGTGGAGACGGTCTACCGGCCCGCGCTCGGGTGGGCGCTCGACAACCGGCTCGCGACCCTCGCGCTCGGAGTCTTCGCGCTCTGCCTCGCGTTCGGGCTCACCGCCGGGGGTTTCGTGCAGGTGGTGACCGGTTCGCCCATGGACAACAACATCGCGTTCGTCCAGGTCAAGCTGCCGGCGGAAGCGACTTCGGACGCCACCCGGGCGGTGGTCGCGTCGCTCGACGCCACGGTGGACGAGGTGCGCGAGGCGATCCGCGCCGAGTCGGGAGTGGACGTCGAGCGGCACCGGGCGGTTCTCGTGGGACAGCGGATTCCGATCGGCGTCGGGGAGTCCTTCGGCGGGCAGTCCGCGGAGGTGGGCCCGTCCGTCGGCCAGATCGTCTGGCGGCTCAGCCCCCAGGAAGACCGGGCGGGAATCCCGACGCGCTCCGTCGCGGACCGGATCCGGGAGCGGATTCGATCGGAGCCGGTGGACGCCCGGGTGTCCGTGATCAGCGATGCGTTCGGCCAGGCGGCGGACGTCTCGCTCCGGATCCGGGGTCCCGACTTCGACGGTCTGCGGGCCGCCTCCGAGGCCCTCCAGGCGGGACTCCGCGAGGTCCCGGGAGTGACCTCCGTTTCCGACGACTTCGAGGGCGCCGCTCCGGGTCTGGTGGCTCGGGTCCGCCCCGGGGAATCGGGAACCGGGATCCCCGCGGGCGCCGTGGGCCGCCAGCTCCGCCAGGCCTTTCACGGCGAGGAGATCGCGCGGCGGCAGCGGGGCCGCGACGAGATCCGGGTGGTGCTGCGCGCCCCGCGCGCCGATTCGGGCGGGGCGCTGGGGGTGGCGGACATGCTCGTGCGCGGCCCCGACGGACGGCTGAACCCGCTGGGTGAGATCGCCGAGGTCTCCGCCGCTTCCGGACAGTCGGTCATCCGCCGCGTGGACTCGCTGCGGGCGGTCACCGTCCTGGCCAGTGTGGACGGGCGGGTGGCCACTCCCGACGCGGTCATCGCCGCTGCCCGCGACCTCCTGCTCCCGCCGCTCCGCGAGCGCTTCCCGGGATACGACTTCGGGATCGCGGGGCTGGCGGGCGAGGCGGAGGAGAGTCAGGAAGCCCTGGCGCGGAGCGGCCTGCTGGCCGTGATGCTCATCTTCGTGCTGCTCGCGGTCCCGCTCGGCTCGTGGACCCAGCCGTTCCTCATCCTGGCGGCGATCCCGTTCGGGCTCGCCGGGGCCGTGTACGGGCACCTCATCATGGGAATCGATCTCGACTCGATGAGCCTCTTCGGGATGGTGCCGCTCATCGGGATCGTGGTGAACGACGCGCTGGTGATGCTGGATCACACCAACCGGAACCGGGCGCGGGGGCTATCGGCCCGGGAGGCGGCGCTTCAGTCCGGGCCGGCCCGCTTCCGGGCCGTGATCCTCACGTCGGTGACCACCTGCGCCGGGGTGACCCCGTTGCTGGCGGAGCGGAGCTACCAGGCCGCCCTGCTGATTCCGATGGCGGTGTCCCTGGCTTTCGGGGTCGCCTTCGCGACGTTGGTCACGCTGTTCGTGGTGCCCGTTCTCTACAGCCTCGCGAGTGACCTGACCGGGACGCTGGCGCGCCGCGGGTCGGCTCCGTGAGCGTTCAGGCCGGGAGCAGGGCCGCCGGCCCGGAGGGCGTGGCGTCGAGCAGGTGGGTGCCGGCGGGGGCCGGGATTCCACGGGGGAGGTAGTAACGCTCGGTCAGATCGGCCCGGATGGCCGCCTCCCGGCCGGGCGGCGCGAGGAGTACCACGGAGCCGCCGAGTCCGGCGCCGGTCAGGCGAGCGCCTCGCGCTCCTGCGCTGCGGGCCGCTTCCACGAGGGCGTCGAGCTCGGGGGTGCTCACCTCGTAGTCGCGCCGCAGGCTTTCGTGGGAGGCATCCAGCGTTTCGCCGAATGCGGTGGCGTCGCCGTCTTCCAGGTGTCTTGCGGCGGCGGCGGTGCGCCCCGCTTCCGTAACGACGTGGCGGAACCGTCCGTCGAGCGGCGCCGGCAACCGGTCCGCGGCCGACCGTAGTTCCTCGGCCGGGTGATTGGCGACGAGCGCCGGATAACCGTCCGCGTGGGGCAGGAACTCCCGGACGAGGCGGTACGCCTCCCGCGTCTGCCGGACCCGTTCGTCGAAGATGCGCCCGGCGGCGGCCGCCTTGTCGGCCCGCCGGCCGCTGTAGGCGACGAGGAAGGAGAACCGTGACGGGTCCACCGGGACGGGGTTCCAGCCGGACGGCTCGAAAGTGATGTGGAGCGCGTGCCCGGAGACGGCCCCGAGGCAGATCGACTGGTCCATCGCGCCACCTTGGATGGCGACCCCGTGTTCCGCCTCGGCGAGGTCGAGCGCGAGACGCATCGTCTCCGCGCGCGGCAGCGTCTCGCCGGGGGTGAGGCGGCCGCGGACCCCGAGCAGGGCGACGGCTCCGGCGATCACCACCGCCGATGAGGAAGAGAGACCGGCGGCGACGGGAAGGTCCGAGGCGATCGCCCCGTCGAACCCGGCGCGGGCGTCCGGGGTCCAGCCCCCCGTCTCGAGTCCGGCCGCGGCGGCGGCCAGGTAGCGCCCGAATCCCGTCCCCGCCGGCGCGTCGCCCAGGGTGAGAGCGACCTCTTCGAATCCCGGTTCCGTCGTCCGGCACCGCACCCGCTCGTCCCGGCGCGCCGCGAAGGCGAGCGCGACCCCGTGCGAGAGGGCGGCCGGCAGGACCGGGAGGCCGCAGTAGTCCACGTGCTCCCCGATCAGGTTCACCCGCCCCGGCGCGAACGCGACCCCCTCCGGAGCGCGGCCGAACCGCTCCCGGAACGCCCGCTCAGCCGCGGCGACCGGTCGGGTGTGCGCTGTCCCCCTCACCTCAGCGGCCCGCGGTGACACTCACCCGGCCCACCACCACGCTCCCCCACACCAATCGCGCGCGGCAGCGAAGCGCTGGCAAGTTGCCGTGAAAATGCAATCCCGCCCGATGACGGGGACGGCGAGGAGCGCCAGGAGCGCCGGTCTTCAGACCGGCATCGCCCGCGCAGCGGGCGAAACTCCCGACGTCTTTTCGCCGCAAGGCGCCCTCGCCAAAGGGAATGGCGCAGCGACAACTGCGCGCGCTTACTTCGCTTCGCCGTCTTTGTTTCGGGTCCCCGCAATGGGGCGCAACAGTGCCGGGAGTTTCGCGGCCTGCGGCCGCGATGCCGGTCTGGAGACCGGCGCTCCTCGCCGGCGGCGTCATCTGCCCGATGGGGGGTCGGCGCGCACGTGGGTTTCACCACCGCCTGTCGATGCGGCGCGCAGCTCACTCATCCGGGTCGAACAACCGCCGATACGCCGCCTCCGCCTCCTGCATCCCCGATTCGGTCAGAACGACCGACTTCGCCTTGTTCACCGGGTTCGGGATCAGGTCCTTCCGGTGAAGGCGGTTCATCGCGTCCCAGTCGAACGTCTTCCAGGTCCGCGCTCCGTCTTCGTAGCGCTCGTGAATCCCCAGGTGAAGGAGCGCCAGCACGGCCTCGTCAATCCGGTCGTCTCTGCTGCTCGGGCTCATCCCCGCAGCGTACCAGTCAGTGCGTCAGCCAGCGGCGCGCCGGAGGGGACCCTGGTCTGCGGAAGACAAGCCGCCGTCAACCAGGATCAGGTCCTCCGAGGAGGTAACCGGAATCCGCGGGCCCGGGACCAGGATTCCGGAGAGGTTCAACGGATCGGCGGCGCCGATCTTGACCCGCGCTCCCGGGCCGGCGCCGTCCCGGCCGGCGCGGCGGAGCGGCGCGACCGCTTCGGGCAGCGCGAACTGTTCCCCGGGGAAGGTGGAGACGAACTGGCCGCCCACCACCTCGCCGCGCATCTCCAGCCGCCGCAGGACGAGCTGCAGGTCCCGCCAGCGCGACGGGATCCGTTCCCGCTTCAGCAGTTCGCGGAACACCACGCCCCAGCGCCGGAGGAGCTGGCGCGCCACTCCCTCGTGGTCCGCCGCTTCTTCCCGGTCCCCGCCGGGCGCGGCCAGGAGCGCCCAGCGGCCCGGCGAGTAGCGGGCCTTCCGCCGGCGGTAGCGTCCGTAGGCGCTCCGCCGCCGCGGGTCCATGAGGGCCCGCAGGTTGTCGAAACCGTCCGCGGTGACCCGGCCGCAGGCGGTCAGCTCCCAGAGCGCGTCCTCGAGCGCGGCGGGCAGCAACCCCGATCGCGCCTGGAGTTCGGCGAAGAACTGCGCTCCGCCGCGTTCGAGGAGCCCCAGCACCTTGCCGGCCGCGGAGGAGAGATCGTCCGCGTCCGTCTCCCGCGGCCGGAGCCAGCGGCCGAGGTCGCTTCGGAGCAGCAGGCCGATCGGAGCGGCCCGGGTCGGCCGCGCCGGGCTCCCGCCCGCGGACGGCTCCGGAACGGAGGTCCGGCCCCAGACCACCTCGCCCGAGAGACAGTTCTCGTCCAGCCAGTCGCGCCGGTAGCCGGCGATCCGCAGCGGCAGGATCCGGGACTCCCAGGCCGCGGCCGGCGCTTCGAGTCCCTGGAGCTGGGCGATCACCTCCCGGACCCCGTTTGGCCCGTGAAGGCGGGTTTCCGGGGTCAGGTGCTGCCACCCGGCGAGGAAGTCGAGAAAGGCGGCGGCGCTCACCGGCGCCGACTCACGGCGGAGCCGGGCAAGGGTCAGCCGGTGGATGCGGGCCAGCACCCGGCGGTGGCACCACTCGGGCGGACCGTCACCGGCCGGTGAGCGGCGGAACCGCCCCTGGAGCACGAGTCCTTCGGCCTCGAGCAGCGTGAGCGCCCCCTCGATCCGGGTTTCGGGGAGGGCGAGGCGGGCGGCGAGCGCCGCCGCGGTCACCGGGCCGGAACTGTCCATGACGCCCCGCAGGATCGCGGCCACCGCTCCCGCGCGCGTGTCCGGGACGTCACCGGCGTCCGGCGCCACGGGCGTGGGCGGCAGGGAACCCTCCGGCCACACCGCGGCGGCGAGCTTCAGCCGTTCGGCGGCAACCCAGAACCGGGCGTCTCCAGGGGCGACCGCGCCGGCGCGGCCTCCGGCCGCGAGTTCCTCGAAGAACCCGGCCCACTCCGGGGTCTCCCGGACCACTCCGAGCGTGAGGAGCGCGTCGTGGAGTTCGTCCGCGTCGCGAACGAGCGGCGCCGCCTCCGCGGCGGCCCGCGCGATCGCTTCGGGGTCGAGGACGGCCTCGGTGTCCAGCTCGGGCGGCAGCGACCGCCGCATCCGCACCGCCCGGGAGCGGCGTTCTTCGAGCGGCGCCGGGTCGAGGAAGGCGAACGGGTTGGCGTTCAGGATCTCGGCGGCGAAGGGCGACGCCTCCTGGGTGTCCACCGCCACCGTCCGCACCTGGCCGCTCCGGATGTCCTCGAGGAGCCCGCGCAGCCCCTCGAGATCCAGCGCCTCGTGGAGGCAGTCGCGGATCGCCTCGTCCACCAGCGGGTGCTTCGGGATCCGCACCTCTCCGGCGAGGTTCTCGGCGCAGGCGGCCTGATCCGGGAACACCGCCGCCAGCAGGTCGTCGGTGAGCATCCGCTGGACGGGAGGAGGCACGCGCTGGCCGTGCCGGCGGCGGGGCACCGCGAGCGCGCGCGAGGCGGTCCAGCGCCAGCGCGCCCCGAAGAGCGGAACGCCGAGCACCGCCTGGGTGAGCACGTGCTCCAGGTTCTCCGGTTTCAGGAACGAGAAGACCGACTCCAGCGGGAAGGAGTGCAGGTCCGTGAGCGAGATGACGATGCCGTCGTCGGTCGCCGCCGCCTGGAGTTCCACGTTGAAGGAGCGGCAGAAGCGCTTCCGCAGCGCGAGTCCCCACGCCCGGTTGATCCGGCTCCCGAAGGGCGCGTGGATGACGAGCTGCATGCCCCCCGAGTCGTCGAAGAAGCGCTCGGCGACCACGGTCCGCTGGCTCGGCATGGCGCCGAGCGCAGCCCGCCCGGCGGCGAGGTAGCGGAGGACCTGGTCGGCGCCGGCGGCGTCGAGGCGGGAATCGCGCCGCAGCCCGACCCGCGCCTCCGCCGGGTCCTCGTCCACGCCTTCGCGGAGCGCCGCCACCCGGACGCTCAGTTCCGCGGTGCGTCCCGGCGCCTCGCCCCGCCAGAAGGGGATGGTGGGCGCCGCGCCCTCGGCGTCTTCGACCCGGACCTGCCCCTGGGCGATCCGCCGGATCCGCCAGGAAGTGGTCCCCAGCAGGAACACGTCGCCCGCGTAGCTCTCGATGGCGAAGTCCTCGTCGAGCTGGCCCACCACCCGGTCGTCGGGTTCGGCGACCACCTGGTACTGCGCCGATTCCGGAATCGCGCCGCCGTTCTGGATCGCCGCGAGGCGGGCGTTCCGGCGGGCGCGGACGGTGCCGGAAACCGCGTCGCGGTGGAGATAGGCGCCGCGCCGCCCCCGGGTCGTGGCGACGCCGTCGGAGAGCACCCCCACGACCTCGTCGAAGGCGGCGCGGTCGAGGTTGCGGTAGGGATGGGCGCCGCGCACGAGGGAGAACAGCGCGTCCAGATCGTGCCGTTCGTCCGGCGTCGCTCCCGCTTCGGCGACGAGTTGCTGCGCCAGGATGTCGAGCGGCGCCTCGGGGATCCGGATCCGGTCCAGGTCGCCCGCGTCCACCGCCGCCAGCAGCGCCGCGCACTCGACCAGCTCGTCGCGGGTCGTGGGAAAGAACCGCCCCTTCGGCGTCGCGCCGAGCCAGTGGCCCGAACGGCCCACCCGCTGGAGCGCGACCGCGATGGAGCGCGGCGAACCGAGCTGGCACGCGAGGTCCACCGACCCGATGTCGATCCCCAGTTCGAGCGAGGCAGTGGCGACGATGGCCCGGACCTCTCCTTCCTGGAGCCGCCGCTCGGCCTCCAGCCGGACCTCCCTGGCGAGGCTCCCGTGATGGGCCAGCACCGCGTCTTCCGGCAGCCGCTCGCTCAGCACGTGGGTCAGCCGCTCCGCCATCCGCCGGGTGTTGACGAAGACCAGGGTGGTCTCGTGCTCCTCGATGAGCGCGGCGATCCGGTCCCGGATGTCCTCCATGACCTCGTGGGTGGCGACCGCCCCGAGTTCGGAGTCCGGAACCTCCACCGCCAGGTCCATCTCCCGCCGGTGCCCGACGGGAACCACCGCCGGTCCCTCCGGGGTCCGCGGGCTGAGGAACCGGGCGACCTCGGTCAGCGGCCGCACCGTCGCCGAGAGCCCGATGCGCTGCAGCGGCCGGCCGGCGAGCCGGTCGAGGCGTTCGAGGGAGAGCGCCAGGTGGCTGCCGCGCTTGTCGCGGGCGAGCGCGTGGATCTCGTCCACGATGACGGTGTCGGCGGTCGAGAGCAGCTCGCGTCCGCGGCCGGCGGTGAGCAGCAGGTAGAGCGATTCCGGGGTGGTGACCAGGATGTGCGGCGGTTTCCGGGTCATCCGGGCCCGCTCCGCGGCCGGAGTGTCGCCGGTGCGGAGTTCGGCGCGCACCGGCGGCAGGGCGGCGCCCTCCGCCGCCGCCCGGGCGGCGATTCCGGCGAGCGGAACCTGGAGGTTCCGGCGGATGTCGGCGCTCAGCGCCTTCAGCGGGGAGACGTACACCACGCGGGTCTCGTCCGGAAGCGTCCCGCTCCGGGCCTCCCGGGTGAGCCGGTCCAGCGCGAAGAGGAACGCGGCGAGCGTCTTCCCCGAACCCGTCGGAGCGGTGATCAGCACGTCCTCGCCCCGGGCGATGGCCGGCCACCCCTTCGCCTGGGGCTCGGTGGGCGCCTCGAAACGCTCGCGGAACCAGCCGGAGACGGCGGGATCGAAGCGGGCGAGCGGGGAGGTGGTCACGAACTGCCGGGGCGCGGGCGCGCCGCGGGGCAGGGGAAGTGCGGGACCGGACGCGGCGGTTCGCGAATCAGCGGTTGTCGAGGCTCCACTTCCCGGCGCCGGCGGTCGCGATGAAGAGGAAGATGAAGCAGTACAGCACCGCCAGCTCGCCCTCGTTCACGATCGGGAGGATGCCCATCCCGTTGAACTGGTGCGCCATGAAATAGGCAACCGCCATCTCGCCGCTGCAGATGAAGGCGGCCAACCCCGTCTTCCAGCCGACCATGATCAGGATGCCGCCGATGACCTCGATCACCACGGCGAGGGCGTCGAGCGACAGCGGATCGAACGCCTCGCCCCCCGCCCACTCGACGACCTCCTCGGCGCCGTGGCAGAAGAACAGGAACGCGACCACGATGCGCATGAGCGCATACGCGGTCTCCCGGTGCTGGCTGAGGATGGACTTCATGACGGTTACTCCTTACGTTCGGCGACTCGGCAAGCATTCTAGGGCGCGCCACGACGCCCCACCCGCACCGCCGGAGCACAAGGCGGCGTTCCGGCGGAATAATCCCGCCATGGGCTGGCCCCGGGTAGCGGACGTTACGGACGCCGGAGGCGCCTCACGGTGAACGCCGGGCGCGGGAGCCGGTCCGGGTCGCTGACCCGCCACGACCTTGCGGAGCGGGACCGGACCGATCCGTTGGCGCCTTTCCGCGCCCGGTTCCGGCTCCCGGAGGGGCTGATCTACCTTGACGGCAATTCGCTGGGGCCTCCCTCCCGGCGCATGCGCGCACGGATGGACGCCGTCGTTGCCGAGGAATGGGGCCGGGACCTCATCGGGTCATGGAACCGCCACGGCTGGTTCCGGTTGCCGGAACGGGTCGGGGCGCGGATCGCTCCGCTGCTCGGGGTGGACGCCGACGAGGTGATTGCGGCCGACTCGGTTTCGCTCAACCTCTTCAAACTGCTGGGAGCGCTGTTGCGGGTGACCGGAGAGCGCCGCGTGGTGCTCGCCGACGAGGGGAACTTCCCGACCGACCTGCACGTGGCCGCCGGCCTGACGCGCCTGCTGGCGGACACCGGCGCCAGCCTCCGCCTCGTGCCGCCGGAGGAGTTCGAGGCCGCGCTCGCGGCCGACGTCGCGGTGGCGACACTCACCCAGGTGGACTTCCGGACGGGGCGGAAGCGCGATCTGCAGCGCGTGACCGAGGCGGCCCGCCGGTCGGGCGTTCCCGTCGTGTGGGACCTCAGCCACAGCGCCGGCGCCCTGTCGCTCGACCTTCACCGGGACGGGGTCCAATACGCCGTCGGCTGCGGCTACAAGTACCTGAACGGGGGTCCCGGAGCGCCCGGCTTCCTCTACGTGGCCCGCGAGCTTCAGGAGACGCTGGACTCGCCCCTCGCCGGGTGGATGGGCCACGCCCACCCGTTCGACTGCGGCCTGGAGCACGACCCCGCGCCCGGGATGCGGCGCTTCCTGGTCGGCACCCCGCCGATCCTCTCCATGATGGCGCTGGAGGAGGGGCTCCGCGCCTTCGAGGACGTGGCGATGGACGAGGTGCGCCGGAAGGGCAGGGCGCTCGGCGATCTCTTCCTGGAGCTCGCCGAGGAGCGCCTCGACGCGTTCGGAGTCGTCCCGGGCAGCCCCCGCGATTCCGCCGCCCGCGGCAGTCAGGTCTCGCTGCGCCACGCCGAGGCCTATCCGGTCATGCAGGCGCTCATCGCCCGCGGCGTCGTCGGGGACTTCCGCGAGCCAGACTACCTGCGGTTCGGGCTGGCGCCCCTTTTCGTGCGCTACGTGGACATCTGGGACGCCGTCGCGGCTCTCGGGGAGGTGCTGGCGCGCGAGGAGTACCGAAAACCGCGGTTCCGCCGCCGCCGGGAGGTGACCTGATCGCGGCGGCGGTCGGGTTGCGCATCGCTCCGCATTGCGGACATCCTTCGGCGCCGAAATGAGGGACGCGTCGCCCGCGAGCGCGTGGTGGCGGCGGCGGGCGGTCCGCGCCCCGGTCCGGCGGCTTCGCGCGCTGCCCGCGGCGCTCTGGGCCGGGTGGCTGCTCGCGGGCGCGGCGGGACCCGCCGAGGCGTACCGGTACTACCCGCCGGAGGCCATCATGGCCGCCGACGCCGTCCGGTGGTGGCCGGACGACTTCCCCCTCCGGTTCCACCTGCAGGACAACGTCCCGGAGTTTCTCGACGAGGCGCGCTGGCGGGAGATGGTGGAGGAGGCGCTCGCCCGGTGGTCCGCGGTTCCGAGCGCCGAGATCTCCCTCCGCCTCGCGCCGGGGCTGACGCCCGCCGGCGGCGGCGAGTTCGGCGACGGCGCGGACGTGAACGACGGCCGGTTCACGATCGGCTGGCTGCCGTCCGACGGGTTCCCGGGGCCGCTCGCCTACGCGGTGTTCACGTGGTCGGAGCAACGCCGGATGACGAGCTGCGACATCGTGTTCGTGACCGCCACCTTCGACGACCTGGCGGCTGGGGGCGCGACGGCTTCGGAACTCGAACGGACTGTCAGGACGACGATCCTCCACGAGGTGGGGCACTGCCTGGGGCTCAACCACACCGAGCCGGTCCCGGTGTGGCAGGGGCCGCATCCCGACCTGCCGGGCGGCTCGGACGTCACGCTCCCGGTCGCGGCCGGCTTCCGTCCGGACACGGTGATGTCCTACGCGCTGTCAAGGCCCCTCAGGCTCTCCGAGGACGACATCGTGGGGGTTTCGCTCCTCTACCCGGCCCCCGGGTTCCTCGAGTCGCGGGGCGCCGTGGCGGGCGACTTCGTGCGGGACTCCGCGCCCTCCATCTTCGCCTACGTGCAGGCGGTCTATCCGGGGGCGGAGCCACGGCTGGGACCGGGGGCGCTCGCTGACAAGACCGGCCACTTTCGCCTCGCCGGGCTGCGCCCGGGTCCGGTCCTGCTGTGGATTCATCCCATCCTCATCCACGGGCCGGTGGCGCAGTGGGCGATTCTGCAGGACGTCTATCTGGCCTCGCGGGATCCCGCTTCGCTCGACATCCTGGACCAGTGGCAATGGGTGCGCATCGAGGCGGGAACGGTCGTGGGCCTCCCCGCGTCCGAACTGGTCACCGGGAGGTCGCGGTGAGCCGGCGCCGCCGGCGCGGGGCTCCGGGGGCGGGCCTGCGGACCGCCGTCTGGATCGGGTGCGGCGTCGCGGCGTTCGGCGGCTGCGAGGGAGACGGCGGCGCGCCCTCCGCCCCTCCGGCCGTTCCCGCGCCCACGGCGCCGGCGCCTCCCCCAGCCCCGCCCCCAGCCCCGCCCCCGCCCCCGCCGGTTCCGGTTCCGCCGCTCCCGGCGAACGTGGCGGCGACCCCGGGCGACGGCGCGGTGACGCTCCGCTGGGCGTCGCCGGCGGACGGCGAGGGACTCACCGGCTTCGAGGTGCGCGTGGCGCCCGTCGGCGGCCCGCCCCCGGGCGACTGGATCCGGCTCCCGAAGACCGCCCGGCAACACACCTTCCAGTCGTTGACCTACGGGCAGCCCTACGTCTTCGAAGTCCGTTCCGTCCATGACCGCGGCACTCCGGCCGACCCGACGGACGACGTGTACGGCGAACCCGTGCCGGTTCCCGCCACTCTGCTGGGCGAGCCGCCGCCGCCGGCGACGACCTGGATCGGATTCAGCGACCGGCACGTCACGCTGATCGAGGGAGGCCATGTCCGGCTGGCGCTGCCGTTGTCGGGCGAACGGATCTCGCTCGAGGACATGCCGGGCTTTCCGGTGGAGGTCGCGTCCGACGCGCCGGAAGGCGAACTGAGGTGGCTGTACACCACCGCCGCCGACCACGAAGGGATCGGACGGTACGCGCTGGAGCTGTATGCGGTTCGGGATGCCGACGAGGAACCGCCCGCCAGCTACGAGGTCACGCTGCGCGGCCGGGAGCCGGGAATCGGGATCTCCGCCGGCGCCGGGGTGCTGCGGGTGAACGTGAGGGACGCGGTGCCCGCTCCGGCGTGCGGGGCGCTGGACCTGACCTCGTCCGGAAGCCGCCCCGCGGACGCGGAGGCCCGGACCGGGGAGTTCGTCTTCGCGGGTCCCGAAGGCGCGGCGCTGCGGATCCGCGGGCCCTACGTGACGTTTCTCGACAACGCCCCCGACGACCCGCCGCTCCCGGTGATCAGCCCGGTGCGCCTTCCCTACCGGGAGCTTCCCGACTCCGGACACCGCCAGGAGATCCGCCTCCACTGGTCGGGCGAGCTGGTTCTCGCGGCCGTCGCGCCGGGATGCGACCCGGTCGTGCTGACCTGCGGCGCGGCCGGCTGCGACCGGTAGCGGATCCCGGCCCGCGGCGGGGTGCCGCCGCTCGAACCGGCCGCTGCTCCCCGCCGGGGGCGAAAAAAGCACCGGGGCCAGGAGCGCCGGCGTTCACGCCGGCATCGCCCGCGCAGCGGGCGAAACTCCCTGAGCGATTCCGCCGCACGGCGCAGCCGACAAACAGGGACGGCGCAGCGCCATTCCGGCTCCGGCGCGACTTCATGGGCACGCTGGTCGGGGGAGTTTCGCGGCCTGCGGCCGCGATGCCAGTCTGAAGACTGGCGCTCCTTCCGCTGCATGGACCAGGTCCCCACCGGGAAAACGGCGGGCTGTGCACGAGCATCCGCTCACGGCCGTTTCTCCCGGTGCGGGCCAGCCGCGACGCGGCCCCGCTCCAACGCCGTGCAGGTTTTCCCGCAGATTGCCAGGCATGGGCGTTCGCTTGCCTGTCGCATGAGTGTCATCGTTCTGCGGCAGATGTTCGTCTACATGTCGCTTCCTTGATCTGCCATCGCGCAGAATGGCTACCGTCGGTTACTCTTGAGCCAAATGTGCTCCGAAGTGACATCTCGGCGCACCCATGTTGGTCGCTCTGGCTCGCGCGGTTGCCTGGCTGGCCGGCCTCCGGCGTTCATCGGACTACCGGTACCTCCCCATCGTGACCCCGTTTACCGCAGGGCCGAGCGCTTTCGTGTCCTGATGAAGCCGATGTCAGGGGTGGCGCTCGGCATCGCCCCCCTGATGCGCTAACCACCGCCGGGGGCGCGGGGTGAGCGTGGGCGCCAGGGGTGGGCCGGGTGGTCACGAGGACGCCTTGGGGAACCGACGGGGGGGTCGGCCGCTCGTGCTGCCGTTGTCGGCGCCATCGGCGGGGGCGCTGCGCCGGCTGGCGGGCCGCTACCGGTCGTGGGTGGAGGACCGGGAGGCCGAGGGTCTTCCCGACCTGGTCTGGGCGGCGACGGCAGGCCGCAGTCACTCCCGCCACCGCGCGGGGTTGGTGTTCCGCGGCCGGGCGGAACTCCTCGCCGGGCTGGCGCGGCTGGAGGCCGGGGAGCGAGGTGTGCAGGCGGCGGCTTCCCCGAAGGTGGCGTTCGTGTTTCCCGGTCAGGGCGTGCAATGGGTCGGAATGGGGCGCGCCCTTTACCGGAGTGACGCGGGAGTACGGGAAGTGCTCGATCGGTGCGACGCGATATTCGCGGAGGAGGTGGGCGAACGTCTGTTGCCGGTGATGTTCGGGGAGGAGGGAACGGATGCCGATCTGGACGCGGCCGAATGGGCGCAGCCCGCGCTGTATGCGTTGGCGTGCGGGCTGACGGCCTTCTGGGAGCGGGTTGGACTCCGGCCGGCGGCGGTACTGGGCTTCAGCGTGGGCGAGTGGGCGGCCGCGCACGCGGCCGGAATGGTGAGTCTCGAAAACGGGATGCGGTTCGCGATTCGCCACGGACGTCTGGTGGCGTCGGTTCCTTCCGGAGGGGGCATGGGAGTGGTGTTCCTGACGGGAGAGGAGGCGTCGCGCCGCATCCCGGAGCTGGACGCCAGCGACGTCGGAACGGGGGTCACGACCGCGGCGGACAACGGCGCCCACCAACTGCTGACCGGTCCCCGGGAGATGGTGGCGGCCGTGCTGTCCCGCCTGGCGGGGGAGGGGGTGCGAACGGCCCTGCTTTCGGTCCGCGTGGCGGGGCACAGCGCGCTGGTGGACCCGATTCTGGACGGGGTCGAGGCGGCCGGAGACGCGATGGAGACCCGTCCGGGTTCGGCGCTGTTCGTGAGCTGCCGCACGGGGAAGGTGATCGCGGGGCCGGAAGACCTCGACGGGCGGTACTGGCGCGACCAGCTCCGGTGGCCGCTGCGTTTCGCGGCGGCGGTGGGAACGCTGGCGGAGCTCGGGGTCCGGGTTCTCGTGGATCTCGGACCCCGCGGCCGGACGGCGCTGACGGCGAGCGGGGCGTGGCCGGTCGGGGAACCGGCGCCGTTGCTGGTTCCGACGCTCGCGGGGCCGTCGGCTGCCGCGGAGGACGCTGCCGCGGCGTTGTCGCGGGCCTGGGAGTCCGGGGCGCCGGTTTCGCTGGCGTCCCTCCTCGGGGAAGGTGGCGAGCGCCCGGCGGCCGGGCGCCACCGCATCGACGAACCCCGGTCGTGGATGGATGAACCGGGCGGGGATGAGCCGGGCGGGGACAAGCCGGGCGGGGACAAGCCGGGGACGGCCGACGGCCTCGGGGCTCCAGGGGCGGACGCGCCACTGGCGGCGCGCACTCGGGAACTCGAGGCGCTGATCCTGAGGGAGGTGCAGGATCTGTTGCGGCTGGAGGCGCCGCCGCCGGCTGACCGGGGCTTTTTCGAGCTGGGGATGGAGTCGCTCCAGGTGGTGGCGCTCCGGGACCGGCTGCACCGGGCGCTCGGAAGTGCGGCCGGGGTCTCGCCGGCGGCGATCTTCTCGTATCCGGACGCCGCCCGGCTGGCGGCGTACCTCGCGGAGCGGCTGGGAGAGTGGTCCCGGAAGCCGGCCAGGTCTCCGGGCGCGCCGGAACGCGCCGAGGAGCCGATCGCGGTCGTGGGGATGAGTTGCCGTTTCCCGGGAGGCGGCGGGGTGGAGGAGTTCTGGCGGCGGCTCGCGGGCGCGGAGAATCTGGTCACCCGGGGCCGGCCGGACGGCGCCCTGCCCGGCGCGAGCGGGCGGGAGTCGGAGATGTGGGGTGCGTACGTGCCGGGAGTGGATCGTTTCGATGCGGGCTTCTTCCGGACCGCGCCGGTGGAGGCGGAACTGATGGATCCGCAGCAGCGGTGGCTGCTGGAAGTGACCTGGGAGGCGCTGGAGGACGCGGGGATCGCTCCGGGAAGCCTCAAGGGGAGCCGCACCGGCGTCTACGCGGGGATGTTCGCGAGCGACTACGAGCGGTTGTTGGCGCACGCCCCGCCGGGGCTCTACGTCTCGACCGGGTCGAGCTTCTTGGCGGCGGTCGGGCGGGTGGCGTACACGCTGGGTCTTCAAGGGCCGGCGGTCGCCTTGGACACGGCGTGTTCGGCGTCGCTGGTCGCGCTGCACCAGGCGGTCAGCGCGCTGCGGCTCGGGGAAGTGGATCTCGCGCTCGCGGGGGGCGTGAACGCGATCCTGACCTGGAAGCTGACGGAGGCGCTCACGGCGGCGGGGATGTTGGCGCCGGATGGCCGCTGCAAGACCTTCGATGCCTCGGCTGACGGGTATGTCCGGGGCGAGGGCTGCGGGATGGTCGTGTTGATGCGCCGGTCGGCGGCGCGGGCGGGAGGACACCGAATTCTGGGTCTGGTCCTGGGGAGTGCGGTGAACCAGGACGGGGCGAGTGCGGGATTCACGGCCCCGAACGGGCTGGCGCAGGAGGGGCTGATCGCGGAGGCGCTGGAGCGGGCGGCGGTGGATCCGGGTTCGGTGGACTACCTGGAGGCGCACGGGACGGGGACGGAGCTGGGCGATCCGATCGAGCTGGAGGCGGCGGCGTCGGCGTATGGGGAGGGCCGGCACGCGGACCGCCCGCTGCTGGTGGGTTCGGTGAAGACGAACGTAGGGCATCTGGAAGCGGCGGCGGGGATGGCGGGCGTGATCAAGGTGCTGCTCGCGATGCGGGAGGAAGAGATCCCGCCGCAGCTTCATTTTCGGGAACCGAACCCCCGGCTGGACTGGGGAGCGCTGCCGGTCTCGGTGGTGACGGAATCGGTGCCGTGGGCGGCGGTGAAGGAACGCCCGCGGCGGGCGGGCGTGAGTTCGTTCGGGTACTCGGGGACGAATGCCCACGTGGTGATGGAAGCGCCGCCGGAGCCGGAGCCGGAGGAGGCGAGCCCGCGCCAGACGCGGCTGCTGCCGATCTCCGGGCGAAGTGCGGCAGCGGTGCAGGAGCTGGCGGGCCGGTACCGGGAGTGGCTCGGGAAAGGGAGGTTGCGGCCGTCGCGGCTTGCGGACGCGGCGTGGACGGCGGGAGTCGGCCGCGACCACTTCGCTTCGCGGTCGGGTGTGGTGTTTTCGACCGAGGCCGAACTCCGGGAGGAAATCGGGGCGTTGGCATCGGCAGCGGAGGGGCGGGTTGCGGCGGAGCCCCAGGCCGGAAAGGTCGGGTTCCTGTTTACCGGACAGGGGAGCCAGTGGGCGGGGATGGGGCGCGAGCTCTATTGGCGCGAGCCGGTGTTCCGGGAGGTTCTGGACCGGTGCGAGGCGGTGTTCCGGGACGAACGGCAGGGTTCCCCGGGAGCGGAGGCGGGGCTGCTCGCCGTGATGTTCGGGGATGCCGGCGGGTTGGACCGGACGGAGTGGACCCAGCCGGCGCTCTATGCGCTGGAGAGCGCGCTGACGGCGCTCTGGGCCAGCGTGGGGATCCGTCCGGAGGTGGTATTCGGCCACAGCGCGGGCGAGATCGCGGCCGCGGCCAGCGCCGGCGCCTTCGATGTCGAAACGGGGATGCGCTTCGCGACCCGGCGCGGAGCGCTCATGGGGGCGCTCCCGCGCCGGGGGAAACGGGCGGGTGGCATGCTCGCGGTCTTCGCCTCGGGCGAGACGGTAGCCACCGCGCTGGCGGCGGCCAGGACATCCGGGGGGCAGGCGTTGGATCTGGCGGCTGACAACGGAGCGCACCAGGTCGTAAGCGGTCCGCTCGATCTCCTGTCGGAGTTCGGGGCGCGTCTCGCGCAGCAGGGACTGCGGGTGGAGCGCCTCCCGGTGAGCCACGCGTTTCACAGCGCGCTCATGGAGCCGGTGCTGAACGCACTGGAGGCGGCGGTCGGGAGCGCCGCGGCGCCGCCGGTGTCCTGGGTGGACGGGCTGAGCGGCGGCTTGTTGGCAGAGCTCCCCGACGGCGCGTGGTGGCGGCGGCAGGCGCGGGAGCCGGTGCGGTTCGCCGCCGCGGTGCGCACGCTTGCCGAACTCGGCGTGGGCATCCTGGTGGAGATCGGTCCTCGCGCCGTGCTCGGTCCCATGGCGGGGCTCACCTGGCCGGAGGCCGCGGGGCCGGTAACGGTCGCGAGTCTCCGGGGCGGGGGGAACGGCGACTTCGTCTCCGCCGTGGCGCAGGCGTACGAGGCGGGCGTGGACATCTCCTTCGCGGGGCTCTTCGCCGGAGAACGCCGCCGCCGGATCTCGCTGCCGACGTATCCGTTCCAGCGGGACCGGCACTGGGTGGAGGCGCCGGCACGCCGTCGCTCCGACGGTGGGCATCCGTTGCTGGGGGCGCGCCGGGAGCTCCGGCGGGGCGAGACGGCGTTCGAGATCGAACTCGGCGCCGGCGACTTCCCCTGGCTGGCGGACCACCGGGTGTTCGGGGAGGTCGTGGGACCGGCGGCGCTCTACGCGGCGCAGGCGTTCGCCGCGGCTGCGGAGCTCGGGCGGGGTCCGGATGCGTCCCTCACCGACGTGCAGCTTCACCGGCCGCTGGTGTTGTCGGAAGGGAGCCGGTCGGTTCAGGTGCTGGTGGATCCGGGAGGGCGCTTCGAGGTGGCGAGCCGGGCGGCGGGAACGGAATGGGAACTCCACGCCGAGGGCGCCCTCGGTCCCGGTGGGGGCGCGGGGACGCGGGCGACGATCGGAGAACTGCGGGAGGGTTTGTCGCAGCTCCCGGTGGCGGATTTCCAGGCGCGGCTGGCGGAGCGCGGGATCGTCCCCGGGCCGGCGTTCCGGGTGCTCGACGAGGTGTGGGCGGGTGTGGACGCGGCCCTCGGCGCGGTAGCGCTGCCGACGGACGCCGCGGTGGCGGGTGCGGCCACGGTGTTGCTGGATGGCTGTTTCCAGACGCTCCACGCGACATCGGCGCTGGAGGACCCGGGTGGGCAGGCATGGCTCCCGTTCGGCTGGGAAAGCCTGTGGCTCGCCGGCCCCCTGCCGGAGCGTTTCTGGTGCCGGGCGCGGCTACGGAGCCGGTCGGCCGAGTCGCGGGTAGCCGATCTGGAGTTCCACACGCCGGCGGGCGAAGCGCTGGGCGGAGTCCGGGGGTTCAGCCTGAAGCGGGCGACCAGGGAGACGCTCCTCGAACCACGCGTGGACGATCTGCTCTACGAGGTGTCCTGGCGGGACGGGCCGCCGGCGGGACGGCTCGCGGCCGACTGGCTGCGTGGCCCGCTGGCGGTGACGTCGGCGCTGGACGCTCCCGCGGAAACCCTGGACGCGGAGGGGCTCGATGCGGAGGCCCTCGCGGGCCTGCAACGGGAACTGGAGCGGGCGGCGCCGGGGTATGCGCTACGCGCCCTCGAAGAACTCGGGTGGGCGCCGCGGCGGGGAGAGCGTTTCGGGGCGGAGGAACTGCGGCGGCGGCTCAAGGTGACCGGAGATCACCGGCGGCTGTTCGGACGGCTCCTTCGTTTGCTGGAGGATGCCGGGATCGTGGCGCGCGGCCCCGAAGGCGACTGGCTCGTGACCGCGGGCCGTGAGGATCCGGCGCCGGAGCGCGCCGCCGCCGCGGACGGGGCTCCGGAGCGGATCGAGCGGGCGCTGCTGCGCCGCTGCGGGGCGTCTCTGGCCGAGGTTCTGCGCGGCCGGGCCGACCCGCTGGAACTCCTCTTCGGCGGCGTTCCCGGGGCGCCGGAGCTCTACCGCGACTCCGCCGCCCTGCGAGCGGCGAACCGGTTGACCGCGGACGCCCTGGGAGTCGCGGCGCGGGAGGTTCCGGAAGGGCGCCGGCTTCGCGTGCTGGAGGTGGGCGCCGGGACGGGCGCGACCACGGCGGCGGTGCTCGCGGCGTTGCCGGCGCAGCGGACCGACTACGAGTTCACCGACATTTCGGCCGGCTTCTTCGCGGACGCGGAGCGCCGGTTCGGCGGGAGCGGGGCGACCTTCCGCACGCGGCCGCTGGATATCGAGCGGGACCCGGCGGCGCAGGGGTTCCCGGTGCACGGGTATGACGTCGTGCTGGCGGCGAACGTGCTGCACGCGACGCGGGACCTCGCGGAGACGCTGAGACACTGCCGCCGCCTGCTGGCGCCGGCGGGGCTGCTGGTGGCCGTCGAGGGGATGCGGCCGCAGGGATGGCTGGACCTGACGTTCGGGTTGCTGCCCGGCTGGTGGCGCTTCTCGGACGGGATCCGGACGGACTCGCCGCTGGTGGGGCCGGACGTGTGGGTCCGGACGCTCGCGGACGCGGGGTATGGCGAGGTGTCCTTCGCCGGGGAGGAGTTGGGCCACGCCGTGATCCTGGCCCGCGGCGCGGCGCGCGTGGAGGAGGAGTCCGGTCTCTTCGTGCTGGCGGGGAGCGGAGCGTTCGCGGATGCGCTCGGGGAGGAGTTGCGCACCCGGAAACAGGCGGTGGTCGCCGGGCCGGCGGGGGCGGGCCGCGAGGAATGGCGCTCCTTCTTCGCCTCGCTGCCGGGCGACGCGGCCCTCCGCGGGGTGGCGCACCTCGACGCGGTCCGGGACGACGGTTCGGAACACACCACCGAGGAACTGCGGGGGGAGGTGGAGGCGGTGGGCGCCGGCGCGCTGTCGCTGCTGCAGGGGATGACGGATGCCGGGATCAGCGCGTCTTCCGGGGTCTGGTTCGTGACCCGCGGCGCTCAGGTGGTTGAGCGGGAGCGGAAGGGCGCGCTGTCGGGGGCGGCGCTCTGGGGTCTGGCAAGCGTGGCGGCCCTGGAGCACGGCGAGTTGAAGCCGCGACTCCTGGACCTCGATCCGGAGCGCGTGCCGCCGGTGGGAGTGGTGGCGGACGAGCTGCTCCACGCCGACGAGGAGACCCGGGTGGCGTGGCGCGGGGGCAGGCGCCGGGTGGCCCGTCTCGGGCGGCAGCCGGGACGGCCCGGACTTCCCCACGGGGGCGGCTGGAGGTGGGCGCCGGCCCCGGACGGGACACTCGAACGCCTCCGGGTGGAGCTGCGGCCGCGGACCCCGCTGGAGGCGGGGGAGATCCGGGTGGCGGTGGAGGCGGCGGGGGTGAACTTCCACGACGTGATGTCGGGGATGGGGCTGGCGGACGCCCGCCCGACGTTCGGGGCCGAGATGTGCGGCCGGGTGCTGGAGGTGGGAGCGGACGTGGAAGAGTTTCCGTGCGGCGACCGGGTGGTCGGGTTCGCGCCGGGGTCGCTCGCGCCCGAGGCGGTGACGCGGGCGGAGCTGGTCGCGCCGGCGCCGGCCGGGTTCCCGGCGGCGGCGCTGGCCACGGTCCCGGTGGCGTACGCGACGGCGTCGCTCGCTTTCGAGTTCGCGGGACTGGAAGCCGGGCAGTGGGTGCTGATCCATGCCGGGACCGGCGGCGTGGGTCACGCGGCGATCCGATTGGCGCAGGCGGCGGGGCTCCGGGTGCTGGCGACGGCGAGCGCGGTCAAGCAGGCGCACCTGCGTTCGCTGGGGGTGGAGGCGGCGTTCGACAGCCGGAGTACCGCCTTCGGGGACGGGGTCCTGGAGGCGACGGGCGGTTCCGGCGTGGGGATGGTGCTGAACAGCTTGACCGGCGAGGGGTTCATCGAGACGGGGCTCGCCTGCCTGGCGCGGGGCGGGAGTTTCGTGGAACTCGGGAGGCGAGGGATCTGGAGCCGGGAAGCGATGGAGGCGGCGCGCCCGGACGTCCGGTACTCGGTGTTGGTGGTGGACCGGTTGATCCGGGAGGAGCCGGCGCGCGCGGGAGCGCTCCTTCGTTCGGTCGTGGGGTGGCTGGATTCCGGGGAGCTGGCGGGACTTCCGTGCACCTCCTGGCCGCTTGCGGAGGCGGGCGCCGCGCTCACCCACCTGCGCGAGGCGCGTCACCTCGGGAAGGTGGTGCTGCGGCCGGCGGCGCTGGCGACGGGCCGGTTGCGCGGGGACCGGAGCTATCTGGTGACCGGCGGGCTCGGTGGAATCGGGCTGGAGCTGGCGCGCTGGCTGGTGGAGCGGGGCGCCGGCGCCGTGGTGTTGAACGGTCGCCGGGCGCCCGGCGCGCGCGCGGAGGCATCCATCGCGGCGCTTCGCGAGCGCGGGGCGGAGCTCCGGGTGGAGGTCGCGGACGTGACGGACGGCGCGGCGGTGGAGCGGCTGGTGGAGGCGATCGGACCGGCGTCCGGGCTGCCCTGCCTGGGCGGCGTCATCCACAACGTGGGGGTTCTCGCCGACGCCCCGCTCCGAGATCAGGACTGGCCGGCCTTCGAGCAGGTGCTGGGCCCCAAGGTGCTCGGAGCGTGGCACCTCCACCGGGCGACCCGCGGGATGGAGCTGGAGCTGTTCGTCCTGTTCTCCAGTCTGGCCGGTGTGCTCGGAAACCCGGGGCAGGCGAACCACGCGGCGGCGAACGCGTTCCTCGACCAGTTGGCGCTCCATCGCCGGGCGTTGGGCCTGCCCGGCCAGGCCGTGCAGTGGGGGGCCTGGTCGGGTCTCGGGGAAGCCGAGGAAGCGCGGGGGCGGATCGGAGCGCGGCTGGCGGCGCGGGGTTGGGGCTGGATGACGCCCGCCGCGGGGCTTCGGGCCCTGGAGCGGTTGCTCCGGGAGGACGCCGGCAGCGTGGCGGTTGCGTCCGTGGACTGGCCGGCGTTCGGGCGGAGCGGGGTCCCCGAGCCGGCCTTCGTCGCGGGACTGGTGGAGGATCGGCCGTCCGGAGGCCGGGCCGCCGCGAGCGACCTGGGGTCGCTGCTGCGCGGGGCGCCGGCGGCGGAGCGCGAGCGGCTCGCGCTCGAGTTCGTGAGCGAGGAGGTGCGGGCGGTCCTGGGGCTCGCGGCGGCGCCGCCGCCGGAAGCCCGCTTCTTCGATCTGGGCATGGACTCGCTGATGGCGGTGGAGCTTCGGAACCGGTTGAACCGGGCGCTCGCGGGAGCGTTCTCGGCCCCGCACAGCATCGCCTTCGACTACCCCAGTCCCCTCAGACTCGCTCACCGCCTGCGCGCGGCGCTCGACGGCGCCGAGGACGCCGAGACCGCCGGCACGGGGGACTCCGCGACGCCTCCGCGCCCCCTTTCCGTCGAGCAGTTCGCCGAGATGCTCGTGGACCTCGAGGACGAGATTGCCTGAACCGCCCCGGGCGCCGGACCCCGCCGCGGAGCTCACGCCGGAACTGGCCGGCCGGGTTCGCGCGCATCAGCAGCGAATCTCCCGGCGGCGCCGGCGGATCGCGGTCGTCGGAATGTCCTGCCGGTTCCCGGGGGGCGGGAGTGCGGCGGCGTTCTGGCGCTCGCTGGCGGCGGGCCGCAGCGCCATCACCGCCGGACGCGAGCCCGCGCCCGGCAGCGCTGGCTGGGGCGGCTACCTGGAGGAAGTGGACCGGCTGGATGCGGGGTTCTTCCGGATCGCTCCCGTGGAGGCGGAGCTGATGGATCCCCAGCAGCGGCTGCTCCTGGAGGTGAGCTGGGAGGCGCTCGAAGACGCGGGGATGGACCCGGGGCTGGAGGGCCGCCGCGGCGGGGTGTACGCCGGCATCGCGAGCGGCGACTTCCAGCGGCTGCTCGACGGCGAGCGCTCGGCCTACGCGCTGAGCGGGGGCAGCTTCGCGGCGGGGCCGGGGAGGGTCGCCTTCACGCTGGGATGGACGGGACCGGCGATCGCCGTGGACACGGCGTGCTCGTCGTCGCTGGTGGCGATCCACCAGGCGATGACCGCGTTGCAGCGGGGCGAGGCCGACCTCGCGCTTGCCGGCGGAGTGAACGTGCTGCTCGACCCGAGCCGCATCGAAGCCTTGCAGGCGGCGGGGATGCTGGCGCCCGACGGCCGCTGCAAGGCATTCGATGCGGCGGCGGACGGGTTCGTGCGCGGCGAGGGCTGCGGAATGCTCGTCCTGAAGCGGCTGGGAGACGCCGAACGGGACGGAGACCGGATCCTGGGAGTGCTGCTCGGTTCGGCGGTGAACCAGGACGGGGCGAGCGCGGGGCTCACGGTCCCGAACGGCCCCGCGCAGGAGGCGGTGATCCGGGAGGCGCTCGGCAAGGCGGGGGTTCCGCCGGCCACTGTGGACTACCTGGAGGCGCACGGGACGGGGACGGAGCTCGGAGATCCCATCGAGGTGCGGGCGGCGGCGGCGGTGTACGGAGAGGGGCGGGAGGCGGATCGCCCGTTGCTGCTCGGTTCGGTGAAGACGAACGTCGGCCATCTGGAGTCGGCGGCGGGCGTCGCCGGATTGATGAAGGTGCTGCTGGCGTTCCGTCACGGACGGATCCCGCGCCAACTGCATTTCGAAACGCCGAACCCCCGGATCGAGTGGGACGCGCTCCCGGTGCGGGTGACGTCGGAGCCCGCGCGCTGGCCGGAGGTTGTCGGCCGCCCACCCCGCGCGGCGGTGAGCTCCTTCGCGCTCTTCGGGACGAACGCCCACCTCGTCCTGGAGGGCTACGGGCGGCCCGGGGAGGAGGCCGGCGCCGCGGTTGCCGTCGCCCGGCCATCCGGGTCCGGCGAGGACTTCGCGCCGGCCCGGCGGGAGACGCGCGTCCTGCCGCTCGCGGCCCGGAGCGGAAAAGCCCTCCGGGACCTGGCGGGGCGGTACCGCGAGTGGCTGGACGAAGCGCGGGACGGGGCGCCCGAGGAGTGGAGTGCGGCGCGGCTCGCGGATGCGGCGTGGACGGCGGGCGTGGGGCGGAGCCACTTCCGGGTGCGCGCCGGGCTCGTCTTCCGAAACGCCGGGGAGCTGCGGGAGCAACTGGCGCGGCTCCTGGCCGGGGACGGCGAGCCGGAAGGGCCGGCCCCGCGCAAGGTGGCGTTCCTCTACACCGGGCAGGGGAGCCAGTGGGCCGGAATGGGGCGCGAGCTGTACGAGCGGGAGCCGGCGGCGCGCGCGGTGCTGGACCGCTGCGAGGCGGTGTTCCGGGAGGAGCGGGGAGCGTCGCTGCTCCCGGTGATGTTCGGGCGTGACGAGGCCGGCGGAGACGTCGACCGGACGGAGTGGACGCAGCCGGCGCTGTTTGCGCTGTCGGCGGCGCTGACCGAGCTGTGGAAGGGAGTCGGGGTGGTTCCGGAGGCGGTGCTGGGGTACAGCGCGGGGGAGATCGGAGCCGCCTTCGCGGCGGGGGCCTTCGGGCTGGAGGACGGGATGCGCTTCGCTTCCCGTCGCGGGGCGCTCATGGGCTCGCTGCCCGCCGGCGGGGCGATGACGGCGGCGTTCGCGTCTCCGGAGCGGGTGCTGGCACTCGTGGAGGGGGCGCCCGGTTCCGGGACGGGTCCGGGGTTGTCGCTCGCGGCGGAGAACGGGACGCACTGCGTGGTCAGCGGCCCGGAGAGCCTGCTGTCGTTCGTGGAGGCGCGGCTCCGGGAGGACGGGATTCGGACGGAGCGGTTGCGGACGAGTCACGCCTTCCACAGCGCGCTGCTGGACCCGGTGCTCGGGGAGCTGGAGACGGCTGCGGAGGGGCTCGGCGGCAGCGTCGCCGGCCCGGTGTTGGTGAGCAACCTGACGGGCCGGGCGCTCGGGGCGGACGACGTGTTGGACGGGGCGTACTGGCGGCGGCAGGCGCGTTCGCCGGTGCGGTTCGCGGAGGGGGTCCGCTCGCTCGCTGCACTCGGGGCCGGGTTGCTGATCGAGGTCGGTCCGCGCCCGGTGCTCGGTCCGCTCGCGGCGCTCGGCTGGCCGGATGCGGCGCCGGGCGCCGCTCCGGCGGTGATCGCGACCCTGGGCGGCGGGACGGGCTTTGTGGAGGCGGTGTCCGAGGCCTACGGAGCCGGAGCCCGGCTGGACTTCCGCGGGCTCTTTGCCGGGGAGCGGCGTCGCCGCGTGGCGCTGCCGACCTATCCCTTCCAGCGGGACCGGTACTGGGTCCGGACGCGGGAACACCGGGGGAGCGGCGCCGAGCACCCGCTGCTCGGGTTCCGCCACGAACTCGCGAACGGCGGGGTGGCGTTCGAGGCCGCGTTGGGCGCCGACCACCCCGGCTGGCTCGGCGAGCACCGGCTCTTCGGCAGGACGGTGGCCCCGGTCTCGCTCTATGCCCTCCAGGCCGCCGCGGCGTTCCGCGCGCTGGCGGGGAAGGGCGCCGGGCCGGCCGGGACGCCCCCCGTGGGGGACCTGCGGGTGGAGCGGCCGCTGGTGCTGCCCGCGGAGGACGGCGAGCGGCTGGTGCAGTTTCTGGTGGGGCCCGGGTCCCCGGAGCGGAGCGGCCCCGAGGGCCGCCGCTTCGAGGTGTTCAGCCGGGGTTCGGCGAACGAGCCCTGGGTGCGGCACGCTACCGGCCGGCTGGGGCCGGGGCCGGAGGAAGCGCCGGCGGAACGGCTGGACGGCGAGCGGCTGCGGGCGGAGTTGACACCGGTTCCGCTGGACGACCGCTCGCGCCGGCTGGCGGCTCGGGGAGTCGTCCGGCGGCCGGTGCTGGCCGGGTTGTGGTCGGGCGCCGCCGAGGCGTTGGGCGAGGCGTCCCTGCCCCCCGGACCGGTACGGAGGGATGACGGCGTCGAGCGGACGGCGCTGGACGCCGGGTTCGAGACGCTGGGCGCGCTGCTCGACGGGCCGGAGGAGGGGGAAGAAGACGGCGCTCTCTGGCTGCCGGTGGGCTGGGACCGGTTCTGGTTTCGGGGTGCGGCGGGAACGCGGATCTGGTGCCGCGCCCGGCTCGCCGGCGAGGGAGAAGGGGACGGGGCTCGCGAGGCCTCCGGGACCCGGCGGGCGGAGCTCCAGTTCTACGGGCCGGAGGGAGAGGCGCTCGGCGGGGTGCGCGGCCTCCGGCTGCGGCAGGCCGGCCGGTCGGCGGTGCTGCGGGCGGCGGACGAGGTGGAGGACCTGCTGTACGAAGTGGTGTGGCGGGAAACCGCGGCGGCCGGCGGTGAGGGGCCGGTTGCGGCGGACTTCGTGCGGCGCCCGGAAGAGGCGGCCCTGAGCGTTCCCGGTTTCGGCGAGCTGCTCGCTGCGGAGGGACTCGATCTCCCGGGGTTCGCCGAGTGGAGCCGGGGTCTCGAGGAGGTGTCGCGGAGCTACGCGCTGCGGGCGCTCACGGAGCTGGGCTGGGAGCCCCGGGCAGAGGAGCGGGTGGAGCTGGAGTCGCTCCGTCGCCGGCTGGGGGTGGTGTCCGAGCACGGCGGCGTTCTGCGTCGGATGCTGGGACTGCTGGAGGACGGCGGAGTGCTGGCGCGGGAGGGGAGCGGCTGGCGGGTGACGGCGGGATCCGGGGACGGGCTTCCGGACGGTTCCGGGCCGCCGGAGGAGGTCTTCGAGCGGGCGCTCGGCCGGAGTCCGGCGGGTTCGCTGGAGCTCGGGCTGCTGCGGCGTTGCGGAGAGTCGCTCGCGGAGGTGCTGCGGGGCCGGGCGGAGGCGCTGGAGCTTCTGTTCGGGGACGAGCCGGGCGCCGCGTCGCTCTACCGGAAGTCGCCGTGGCTGCGGACGATGAACCGGATGGTGGCGGCGGCGGTGTCGGAGGCGGTGTCGGGTCTGCCGGGAGGGCGGCGGCTGCGGGTTGTGGAAGTGGGCGCGGGGACCGGCGGCACGACGGAGTGGGTGCTGGGAGCGCTGCCGCGCGGCCGGACGGACTACGTCTATACGGACGTGTCGGCGGGGTTCTTCGGGGAGGCGGAGGAACGCTTTTCGAAGGAGGGGGTCCGGCTGGAGTTTCGGGTCCTGGACATCGAGCGGGACCCGGTGGAGCAAGGCTTCGGAGCGCACGGGTTCGATCTGGTGATCGCGGCGAACGTGCTGCATGCGACCCGTGATCTGGCGCAGTCGCTGGCGCACTGCCGCCGGCTGCTCGCGCCCTCGGGATTGCTGGTGGCGCTGGAGGCGACGGAGCCGCGGGGCTGGACGGATCTGACCTTCGGGCTGCTGCCGGGGTGGTGGCGTTTCGACGACGCATATCGTGACGGGCACCCGCTGGCTTCGCCGGAGGTATGGCGCCGGGCGGCGTCGGAAGCGGGGTATGGGGAGTGCCGGGTGCTGGACTCCGGGGCCCTCGTGGGGGAGGCGTTCGGGGTGCTCCTGGCGCGGGGTCCGGCGGCGGTGCGGGCGGAGCCGGGACTCTGGGCGCTCGGTCCGGGTGAGGGGGCGCTGGCCGGGGCGCTCGCCCGGGAGCTGGAGCTTCGCGGGCAGCGGGTGATCGCGGCTGACGGCGGGTCCGGCTGGGGGCGGGAGCGCTGGCGGGAGTTCTTCGCGGGGCTTCCGGCAGGGGTGTTGACGGGGGTGGTGCACCATAAGCGCTAACTTATTTTGCTACTCAAATCGGCGGGCGAGTTGGTTCAGGCGTCTTCGAGGGGCCTCGGCAAGTGCGCGGGAGATCCGGGACCAATCCCGGATCATGCGGGAGAGGCCCACCGGAGGCCGAATCGCGCTGGTGACCTCGGTGAGCACAAAGCCGAACTCCCGCCAGAGGCTACGCGGCCGGCGTCGCCGCCAGGTCGTGTCCCCAGGGGGAAACGGACTCGGCGTGGCGGATGATCTTCTCTACCAGCAGCGCCATGAACAGCTTCCCGTAGAGCCATGCCCGGGCGCTGTCCTCGTCGTGTTTGGGCAGGTGACCGAGTTGCGCCAGCGATTTGAACCGCTTGAAGACCAGTTCCACCTGCCAACGAACCCGATACCACTCCAGCACCTCCCGGGCGGAAAACTCCGCCTCGGGGAAGGTGGTGAACACGATGACGAACCGGGCGAACTCCAGAGTCTCCGGCTTGACCTGTTGCCCCTTCCGGCTGGCGACTCGGCGAATCTTCCGGTGCGCCTGCCGGATGGCCTCCTGACTCTTGCGCACCGCGCACACCCGGCCCAACACCGTCGCCCCCTCCCTCTCCACAACCCGTGCCTCCCAGGACCCGACCTGATCGACGCGTCGCAGCGAACTCACCCGCGCCAGCAGGTCCAGCGGCTCTCCCGCCGGCGTCGCCAACACCAAGGCCTGGGTGTTGACCCGTACCGTCACATAGCCGCCCGCCGCCGCCACATGCACGATCCCCGACGCCAACGAGTATGCCCGGTCCGCCAGTACCAGGTCTCCGGCCCGGATCGGAAACTGCGTCAGCGACTCTCCGCTCCCCGGACCCTCCGTCCCGGTCAGCTTGAAGAAGTCGCACGACAGCGATGGCAACCGCACGGCGTAGTGCAGCCTCCACAACGAGCCCGACTTCCCCGGCTCCTTCACCGTCGTCGCATCCATCACCCGGGCTTCCAGGCCCCCCGCCGGCAGGTCCCGCCGTTCCCCCTCACGGAACAACTCCACGCACAGCCGCCGAAGCCACTCCCCGCTCTTCCGAACCCGCTTCAACAGCGCCACGTCCGACAGCTCCGCCAATCCCGCCCGCCGTGCCCGCAAAACCGTCTCCCGCAACGAGTGGCCGCAGCCCAAATGGAGCAGCAGCACCCGAAGCAGGTTCTCCTCCGACTTGTCCTTCCGCAGTCCCTTCAGGGCGCCCGTCTCCCGCGCCAGCGCCCGCCAGTTCCCCGGAAAAAACGACTTCAAAAGCTCCCAGTCCTCCGGCATCCCGGTGTCCCTCCCCGCAGTATGCGGAACACCCGGAAAGATGCAACGGTAACAGAAAACAAGTTAGCGCTTATGGTTGGAACCCCCCGAGTTCGATCGGTTGTTCCGCGATCTTCCCGGCCTCCGCCGGGGGCGCTATGAGGCTGCCGGGTTCGATCTCAGGGGGTGGAGCGGGCGCCGGGGTGGTCGGGGTGGCGGGCTGGCCGTCGACGCCGCCGCCGCAGCCGGCCAGGAAGACGGCGACCAGGGCCGGGGCGAGGAATCGCACGGTGGCGCTCAATCGTCGCCGTCGTCCGCCGAGCGCAGGTGTGCGAAGAGATACCCCAGGGACACCAGTTCGAGGGTGACGCCGGCCCCGAAGAGGGCCTTGGTGGGGGTGTCCCAGCCCTTCCGCGAGCCGTCAGCTTCGTAGCACTCGACCTGGGTCTTGAGGCCCTCGCCGAAGTGCCGTGCGTCACCTGCCCCCCGGCAAGTCAGGTTGCGCCAGAGCGCGGCGCCGGCGAAAGCCAGGACGCCGCTCAGCGCGAAGGCGATGGCGCTGCGCTTCTTGTCGTCCTCGCGGATCGTGCCGGTGGTGATGCTGGCGGTGTTCTGCGCGCGATAGACGCCGCTGGCCGCGGCGATCTCGGCAGCCTCCAGCAGCGACCGGGCCGGCGTTGGGGCCGCCGCGTTCGCGTAGAGCGGCATCAGGACCACGGCGTACGCCGTGACGAATGCGATGAGTCTCTTCATGGTGGTTTCCCTCATGGGTTGGATTTGCCTAGCGGCTCGGGGCGCAGCGGTGCCCGTCCCAGGTGAGGCCCTCGCCGCAGTACGGCCCGAGCGGGAGGCACTGCCTGTAATCGACATCCCACCGGAAGCCGGTGGAACAGGCCCTCTCCGGGACGGTCTGGAGGTCACAGGCCCGGAGCAGCAGGAGAACGCCGAGGGCCGACAACGCGAGCAGCAGCGTGGCGACGGATCTCATTGGGCGGGAGGGACCAGCCCGGGGTGCAAGCGGGGCGGACCAGGAGAGCACTTGGTTTTCCCCTTCCCGCAATCCCATTGCGCCCCTCCCCCGGACTGGCCCAAAGATGGGGGGACTAGCGACGGAGGTAGGTCAGGCAATCGCGCTGCCCGGCCCCCACCGGCACGATGGTGTTGCCCGTGGTCGTCTCGAACTCCGGGATCGCCGGCTCGGGGCAGCCGGTTCCCCCGCCGGATCCCCCGTACGCCATCCAGAGCAGTGCGCCGCCGGCCACGGCGAGAAGAATCCCCCAGGTCTTCCAGCTCGCGCCCGCACCCCGTTTACCCTGAACGGCGACGGAGCCGAGAGCGGAGGGGGCGGAGAAGACAGCGGCGGAAACCTCCTGGCCCGCTTCCCGCGCTGCGGCTGCGAGCGGCGGCGGACCGGCCAGCAGGACGGCCACAAGGACCGGCGCGAGGAACGTCACTCGTCGCTGTCCCCCGAGCGCAGGTGGGCGAAGAGATACCCCAGGGACACCAGTTCGAGGGCGACGCCGGCCCCGAAGAGGGCCTTGGTGGGGGTGTCCCAGCCCTTCCGCGAACCGTCAGCTTCGTAGCACTCGACCTGGGTCTTGAGGCCCTCGCCGAAGTGCCGTGCGTCACCTGCCCCCCGGCACGTCAGGTTGCGCCAAAGCGCGGCGCCGGCGAAAGCCAGGACGCCGCTCAGCGCGAAGGCGATGGCGCTACGCTTCTTGTCGTCCTCGCGGATCGTGCCGGTGGTGATGCTGGCGGTGTTCTGCGCGCGATAGACGCCGCTGGCGGCGGCGATCTCCGCAGCCTCCAGCAGTGAGGGCGCGAGTGGGGCCGCGTTCGCGTAGAGCGGCAGCAGGACGACGCTACAGGCCGTGGCGAGGGCGATGAGTCTCTTCATGGTGCGGGTTCTCCTGAACAAGAAGGGGCGGTGCGTCTCATCGCGGGTAGTCCGGGTGCAGGAACGCGCCCGCGAGCGCGTCGATGTCGCCGAACGCGAGGTACTGCGCGAGGGCCCCGTCTCTGCCGTGCGTGAGCGCCCGCGATCTGAAGATGCCCGGCGCGCCCGCGGCCACGAGTGCCAGCCCGGGCACGAGACAGGACATGGGGCTACTCCGGAATCCGGACCTCGCGCGGGGCCGCGGGGTCCCGGATCGTGGTGCCCCCGATGATGAGTTCCAGGCCGGCAGGGTGCGGACGCGCGTCCCAATTGGCGCAGCCCGGAGTGCCGGGGTTCGCGGAATCCGTCTCGTTGGGATTCAGGTAGGCGCGGGTAACCGGAACCCAGCCCTCCCCCGGACGGCGTGCCCGGGCGCGGCGGAAGGCCGCGGCTCTGATGTTCTGGTGGAGGCAGGTGTTGCCTTGGCGGGCGAAGTCCTCGACGAACGCGCTGGTGGAACGACGGATGTGGGGCTTGCCTCGGAGGGTGCCGATGAAACGCTGCTCGCCGGCCACGATGTCCGTCACCCACGCGGACACCAGCTCCCGCCCGTCCTCCGTATCCTCCATTTCGAGCCGGAACCGATAGGGGCGGTCCACCTCCCACGGGTAGTCCACCCGGCACTGGCTCCCGTGTCCTTCGTGCCCGAAGGTGGTGCAGAACGCCCTCTCCCCCGCGGCGACGACATCCGCATCGACGCCGTCCCGGTCCCACAGGGAGAACTGCAACTGATCGTTGAACTGGCTGCCGCCCCGTTGGAAACCGATGTACCCGGTGCTCCAGACCACTGCGGCGTAGAAGGTCTTGCCGATCTTCACCAGCGGAGTCATGTCGATGGAGTAGCCCGTCGCCTCCTCATTCACGATCTGAAGAGCGAGCGCGAACCACGGGGGCCGCGCGGGCCAGACGCTCAACGTCTGGTACTCGATCATCCGCTCCTCTCCCGCTTCCGAGAGCGTCAGGACCAGTTTCCCGACCCCCGGAAACCCCGGGATCCACGTCCCCGTGAGGCGTCCCTCGGCGTCGGTTCTCCCCTGCGCCGGGAAGACCCAGCCCGAGTTCTCGTCGGTTGTCCACTCGTAGGCCGTGCCGGGCGGCAGGCCGGAGAGTTCCAGCCCCTCGTCCGCGACCTTCCCGGCCTCCGCCGGGGGCGCGACCAAGTCGTCGGGGTCGATCTCGGGCTCGGGGGGAGCAGGTTCCGGGGCCGGCGGTGGCGTGGTGGGGGGCGCGACGGGTTGCCCGCCGGTGTCGCCGCCGCAGCCGGCCAGGAGGGCGGCGAGCAGGGCCGGGGAGAGGAAGCGCATCACCCGCTGGCCGGGAAGACGCAGCGCAGCGCCTCGATGTCCTCGAAGGTCGGCACGTAGCCGGCAGCGGGCCCGCCGCGGGTGAGCTGCTCCGACATGAAGACCCCGTCGGGCAACGCGAGGTCGATGGAGTGCTTGAAGCCGAGCAGGTGGAACAGTTCGTGGACGACGGCCGTTCGTCCGTTTACGCCGGGCACCACCCCGGCGCCCACCCAGTAGGCCACGGTCCCGCACCACGGCGACGCCGCCAGGGCCCCGCCACCGCGATGCCCGTCCGGGAGGCCGGCCAGGTGAAAGCCGAGCATCTGACCCGGTTTCCGCCACTGGAAGCAGTACGGCGGGGCGGGAGCGGTGGGGGTATCCCAGCCTGCCGGAATGTTCTCCGGCACCGGAATCACGTCCCCGCTCTCGATGATCGGATAGCCGAGTTGATCTTCGATTCTCTCCGCGAGCCTCTGGACCTCTTCCAGTTGGCCGGCCGAATAGTCCGCGCCCGCGATCTCCGGGAAGTTGTCGAACAGATCGAACCGGAAGGGTGCCCCGTCCCACTCGCGGGGAACGGCGGCCTGGAAGAAGGACCGGGCGCGCTTCCGCTCGTCCGTGCAGATCCGCGGCTCGGGCGGCCCCGGAGTGGTGGGGGGCGCGACGGGTTGCCCGTCGGTGTCGCCGCCGCAGCCGGCCAGCAGGACGGCGACCAGAAGGGCGAGGGCGCCACGCATTCCTACCACCGGCGGAGGCTGACCATCGCCACGAGAACGAGGGCCGGGAGGACGAGCCTCAGTACGGGAGCCAACACCGCGAGCACCACGGGTGCAAGAGCGGGTGCGATGGAGAGAAAAGGAGACTGATAGATACCAATCTGCGGTATATAAGACACTATCGAAACACCCGACGCGGAACTTGGGAAGAGTGGATATGTACCAATCATACGTACAGATCCCACCATTGAAACATAAAATAGCCGATATCAAACCTTGTATAGGATTGTCCGGGACGACAGCATATGTTCCTGATACGTCCTATAAGTACCCCTATGGGTGGCTTCTCAGGAAAGCAGGGGCGAAAGGAACAAACAAATGATATGGCTGATATATGCCAACTTTCTCATGCGGCCAGGGGGGTAGAATTCCCGTGGGTCTTCGAGAATCCCCGCGCCGGGAGCGGGCTGCCGTGTGCCGTCCCTTCCATACCCTCCGCAACGCCCTGAGAGCTGCCGCCCTCGGGCTTTCCATCCTGCTGGCGGGGGTTTCCGCGGGCGCTGCAGGTACGCCAGCCGGCCCTGACGGACCCGTCCCCCGGCCCTCCGATCGGCAGGTACAGGACGATTCGGACGGACTCGCGATCCCCCTTCGCGGCGGCGGCCGCCTCGCCGCCACCCAGCAAGGCGTCAGCGCGGCCATGGCGAGCCGAATCCTCGGCCCGCCCGCCCCGGCGGCCGGCGAGGCGGTCCGCCGCGATGCCGACGGGCGGGTCACACTGCGCGCCTTCCGGCTCGCGGAACCCCTTACCGTGGACGGGGTCCTCGACGATCCCGTCTACGACGAGATTCCTGCGGTCGAAGGTTTCCTGCAGCAGGAACCCAACGAGGGCGCCCCGGCGTCAGAGGCGACGCGCGTCTGGGTCTTTTTCGACGCGGACAGCCTCTACATCGCCGCCGACCTCGAAGAAGAGCACCCGGAGTTGCTGAACGTCAGCGAGATGCGGCGGGACCACCGGAGCATCGGCTGGAACGACAGCTTCCAGATCGTCCTCGACACCTTCTACGACCGCCGCAACGGTTTCCTGTTCCACACGAACGCCCTCGGCGCCCTCTACGACGCCCAGGTGACCGACGAGCGGAACACCAACAGCGACTGGAACACTGTCTGGTGGGTCAAGACCCGGATCCTCAAGGACCGCTGGACCATGGAGATGCGGATCCCGTTCCGGTCACTCCGCTACGCCGCGGGCGGGGCGCAACTCTGGGGGATCAACTTCCAGCGCAACATCAAGCACCGGAACGAAAAGGCGTTCCTCACCCCCACGCCGCAGGCGTACTTCCGCGACGCGCTGATCCGGGTCTCCAACGCGGCGACGCTGGTGGGTCTGGAAGCGCCACCCGGCTCCCGGCGGATGGAACTCAAGCCGTACGCCATCGGCTCGCAGTCCCACGCCCCCCTGCGCGACACGCTGAACGAGTGGTCGGGCGACCTCGGCGCCGACTTCAAGTTCGGCGTGACCGACGGGCTCACCGCCGACGTCACCTGGAACACCGACTTCGCCCAGGTGGAAGACGACGAGTCGCAGGTCAACCTGAGCCGGTTCAGCCTCTTCTACCCGGAGAAGCGCGAGTTCTTCCTAAGGGCAGGGGATTTTCGATTTCGGTGGGCACCAGACCCGGCTGTTCCGGGGGCCGGCCGACCTGCCGATCCCGTTTTTCAGCCGCAACATCGGCATCTCGGGCGGCAGTGCGGTGCCCATTCTCGGCGGCGCGCGCCTCCACGGCCGGGCCGGGGCCTACACCATGGGCCTCCTGAACATCCAGACCGGGGAGGTCCCCGGCCTCGACGTGGACACCACGAACTTCAGCGCCTTCCGGCTGAAACGCGACGTCTTCTCGCGGTCCAACGTCGGCGTCATCGCCACCCACCGGAACATCAGCGCCGACGGCTCCGGAGCCAATTCGCTCCTGGGCGTGGACGGCGTCTTCAACCCGACCGAGCACATCCGCGTCAACACGTTCTACATGGCGACGAGCGAGCCCGGGGTCGAAACCGGACACCGGGCCGCCAGCTACCTGGGCAAGTTCACCTACGACACGGATCTCTTCGACGTGTCCGCGGAGCGGCTCTACCTCGGCGAAGACTTCAACCCGGGGATGGGCTTCGTGTACCGCCGGGACTTCACGAAGAACGGGGGCAGCGTCCAGTTTGCTCCGCGTCCGCGCGGCGTCGACGCGATCCGCCAGTTCCAGTTCAAGCTGGAGGGGAACCAGTACGACCGTCCCACCGGCGAGATGGAAACGCGTGAGTACAACTTCCTGGGCCGGGTCATCTTCGAGACCAGCGACGACATCGCCGTGACGCGCTCCGTGACCGAGGAACAGCTCCTCGAGGGGTTCCCGCTCTCCAGCGAAGTGGACGTTCCCGCCGGCAGCTACCGCTTCCAGCGGACCGGCATCCTGATCTGGTTCGGAACGCACCGGCCGGTTTCCGGATACCTCCGCTATGAGTTCGGCGACTTCTTCGGCGGCACCCGGCGGGAGGTCAGCTACTGGGGACGCGCCGAGGTCAACCGGCGCTTCTCCATGGAGCCGAATCTCAGCCTCAACTGGATCGAGGTGCCCGGGGGCAAAGTGCAGGCGCAGGTGACCCGCCTCCGCGCCACCTACACCGTCTCGCCGCACAGTTTCGTGGGCGCCCTCGTCCAGTACAACTCGGCGGCGCGGCTGATTTCGGCGAACGTCCGTTTCCGTTGGGAGTATTCCCCGGGCAGCGACCTGTTTGTGGTCTTCAGCACGAACCGCGACGGGGACGACGGCCTCTCCGGGCTGACCGACCGGGCGCTGGTCGTCAAGTTCACCCGTCTCTTCCGGTTCTGACGCCGGGGGCCGCACCGCGGTCCCGGGCCGTGCCCGGTTCCGGGAACGAGCCCGCCCGTTCCATCCTGGCGCCATCGCGCTCGCTTTCGGACTGCGTCACCGGCCGGTCGCAGGCGGTTGGCCGACACTCGGCGCCGGCTACCCAGCCCGGTTTCGTTCGAGGCTCACCATCATGGTTTCCCGTGAGAATCGCCGTCCGGACCTGTCCACCGCGAGGAGCGCACTCCAGCAATCTGGCAGACTTGGTTCCGATTCCCGGGAGAAACTCCGATGCTTCGCCTCTTGACCCCGGCGGCTTCCGCGGTCGTCCTGATCGCGGCCCTGCCGCTCTCCGGCTGCGGTGAGTTCGGCGCTCGCTTCGACGAGGACCGCCTCCTCGCGCACATCGCCACGCTGTCCTCGGACGAGTTCGGCGGACGGGCGCCCGCCTCTCCCGGCGAGGAGAAGACCGTCGCCTACCTGACGGGCGCGTTCGAGGAACTGGGGCTCGAACCCGGCAACCCGGACGGCACCTGGGTCCAGACGGTGCCTCTCGTGGGTTCCACCGCGATCACCATGCGCGCCTCTTCCGAACCCGGCGGGGACTGGGAACCGGGGGTGGACTTCGTGGCCTGGACGCAGCGGGTGGTGCCGGAGATCCACGCCTCCGGGCAACTGCTCTTCGTCGGCTACGGCGTCCAGGCGCCGGAGTACCGCTGGGATGACTTCGGGGACACCGACCTCGCCGGCAAGATCCTGGTCGTGCTGGTGAACGATCCGCCGGGAGAGCACCACTTCGGCGGCGACGCGATGACCTACTACGGCCGCTGGACCTACAAGTTCGAGAAAGCGGCCGCGATGGGGGCGCTCGGTGCGCTGATCGTCCACGAGACCGGTCCCGCGGGATATCCCTGGGAAGTGGTGAGCGGATCCTGGACGGGCGAGCAGTTCGCGCTGCGCACTCCCGGCGGCAACCTCGACCGGCTGGAGGTCGAGGGGTGGATCTCGCGGGAACAGGCGGTGTCGCTCTTCGGCGCCGCGGGGCTGGACTTCGAGGTGGCGCGCCGGGCGGCGACACATCCGGACTTCACCCCGATACCGCTCGAGCTCACCGCCAGCTTCACGCTCGAGACCTCGCACCGCGAGATCGACTCGGACAACGTGGTGGCCCGTATCCCCGGATCGGAAGCACCCGGCGAGACGGTCATCTACACCGCGCACTGGGACCATCTCGGAACCGTCCTCGGGATGGAAGGCGACAACATCTACAACGGCGCCTACGACAACGCCACCGGCACGACCGGCCTGCTGGCGCTGGCGAGGGCCTTCATCGCCGAGGGGGCGCCGCGCCGCAGCATCCTGTTCCTCGCGGTGACCGCCGAGGAAAAGGGGTTGCTCGGCTCCCGCCACTATGCCCGGAACCCGCTCTATCCGGCGGCGGAGACGGTGGCGGCCCTCAACATGGACGGCATGAACGTCTGGGGCCGCACCAGCGACATCACCGTGGTGGGCCTCGGCCAGTCCCAACTCGATGACATCGCCGGGGAGGTGGCGGCGGAGGTGGGCCGCGTCCTGCGCCCGGACCCCGAGCCGGAGAAGGGCTTCTACTACCGCTCCGACCACTTCGAGTTCGCCAAGGTGGGGATTCCGGCGTTCTACCCCGACGGCGGGGTGGACTTCATCGGCAAGCCTCCCGGCTTCGGCATGGAGGCGCGCGCCACCTACGTTGCGGAGGCGTACCACAAGCCGGGGGACGAGGTGGAGGACTGGTACGACCTCTCCGGCATGGTGGACGACCTCGAGTTCCTCTACCGGATGGGCCGCCGCCTCGCCGATTCGACGGACTGGCCGGAGTGGAGCGACACCAGCGAGTTCCGCGCCGCGCGGCAAGCCAGTCGCCCGTAGCAGTCCCCATCGCGCTGATCGAGCGGTCCGGGCGGAGAAAGACGGTGCCGCGCCCGACGGGCTCGGAAGAAGGCAAGACGGTGCCGGGCGACGCCCGACGGTATGGGCGGGCAGCAGTCAGGGTAGAACCGTTACACTTCTTTCTACCTACGAAATTCAGCACGTCATGAGTCTGAACATCAAGAACGAAGAGACCTGCCGGCTCGCTCGTGAACTCGCCCACCTGACTGGTGAGACCATGACCGGCGCGATCACGGTGGCGGTCCGGGAACGTCTTGGCAGGGAGGAGCGCCAGCGGGGGATGGAGGAGCGCCTGCGTCGCATGCGTGCGATCGCGGATCACTGTGCCAGCTTGATGGGGCCTGGCCCTTCCGCCGTGGAACACGGAGATTTCCTCTACGACGAACGCGGGCTTCCGAAGTGATTGTCGACAGTTCGGCGCTTCTCGCGATCCTGTTTCGCGAGCCAGACGCGCCGCGCTACGAACGAGCGATCGCCAGCGCACGCCGTTGCCGGATGTCGGTCGCTGGTGCGCTCGAAACGACCATGGTTCTCGAGAGTCGCGGCGGTGTGAGCGCCGGACGGGATCTGGAGCGCTACCTTGAAGAGACCGGCATCCGGTTGGAGCCGGTGACCGTTGAGCACCTGGAAGCGGCTCGGGAGGCGTGGCGGCGATTCGGCAAGGGCAATCACCCGGCAGGGCTGAACTTCGGAGACTGTTTCGCGTACGCGCTGGCGGAGATGTCCCGGGAGCCCCTCCTCTTCAAGGGCGAGGACTTCTCCCGGACCGACGTCGCTGTGGCGTGACCCGGCGCGGAGCGTGCGCCGGACCGTTCAGGTGTCGGAGGCCCGTCGCCGCCACCAGTCGCTGAGCAGGAACGGCGACAGCACCACGAAGAACATCGTGAAGCCGACCACCGCCAGGATCGGCAGGTACCACGGCCACGGCGCGGCGAAGAAGGGTGACACGGTGCCCGGCGGGGCCGCGGAGAGCCACATGAAGTTGGCGCCGAGCAGGAGATTGGCCACGGCCACGAACGCGGCGAAGCCAGCCAGATAGCCGAACGCCCGGAACATTCCGCGGAGCGTCGGCCGCATGCCCAGGCCCCAGGTCGCGAAGAGCACCCCGGTCACGATGCCCGAGTGGGCGACGAAGTACTGGAAGAAGCGGTACTGGGGGAAGTCCACCGCGAGTCCACCGGGCGTGAGGACCGCGTTCGCGGCCCCGACGAGGCCCCAGAAGTAGACGATCTCGTAGGTCTTCTCGCTGCGGAAGAGTAGGGTCCAGGTGGTCAGGAGCACCGCCACCCCGCAGACGTGGAGCGGCATGTGGTTCCGCACCCAGCCGTCGAAACCGATCTGGCTGATCCGCACCGCCCAGTAGGTGAACTCGTTCGCGAGCAGCATCCCGGCGAGGCACCGGGCGATGACCTTCGGCGCCTCGCCGCCGACCCGCCGGGCGATGACCGCCAGGGCGGCCGGCAGCGCGAGCGTCAGCGTCATCGCCGTGAGATGCGGCGCGGCGAAGGTCGTGAAGCCGCCGACTGGCACGAGTCCAGTCTATTCGGGGCGCAGCGCCTCCGGGGCTCGCTCCGAGTCGCGACCACTGCGCGATTGAGGCCGAACACGGCCGTTGGCCGTGATCGAGAACCGGAAAGCCATTGCGTACGTCATTGCCGGCGGGAAATGCTCTTGGCGGATCACGGTCCTAGGTGGAGCCTGCCGGGAATGAGCCCGAGAGAGTCCTGGAAGAGGACGAGGCCCACCAAGAGAAGGGTGCCGAGTCCCCAGAGCGCAATCACCACTGCGAAGGAACGGCGCCGGCTGATGCCGAGGGCGATGGAGAACCCGATCCCGGCGAGCACCACCTGCCAGGCCAGCTGAAGATCCAGCCGGGACGTGATCGCCCCAATGGCGCTGTCGATCTCCAGACCGAACCAGTTGGCGACGCTGGTCCCAGGAAGCGTTCCGGCCCGTTCCAGCGGCACCGGGTAGGAAAGCCAGGCAACGGCTCCGGCGAGGAGCATGCCCGCCACGTTCGCCGGCCAGTTTGCGTGCAGCAACACGGACAGGATCGACCGGAAGCTGCCCTTGTCGCCGAGGACGCCGAACGCCAACAGGAAGAACGCGGCGGCAGTCAGGGGAAGGACAACGGCGCTCAGCGCGGTCATCACGGGTATGAACGCGTTGGTCAGCGCGAGAGTCTTCCTTGCCGTCTCTTGCAGCTCCTGGCGATCAGCGTCCGAAAGCTCGCGGGCAAACTGGCTGGTCGCCAGCCGGTCCTCGACACTCGCCAGAATCTGAGCGTCCGCATCCAAAGCGAAGATGGACGCGGTCGCCGCGATCGCGCCGGTCAGGGCGGTAGCGATCAGGGCCGCGGCGATGGTCGGCGAGCGGGCCAGTTCGCCGAAGGTCCGGGACGGGGAATGAAAGACGGAAATGAGGTGCCGCAGGCCAAAATCCCGCCCTTTGGCGGGGCGGCCCTCCGCGCCCGGGGTTCTCGCCCGGCGGGGTTCAACTCCCCGCTGGTCATCGCTAGTCAGCTCACTCATCAGCGATCGTGCCTGCGCCTGAGGAGGCTACCAGCGGGGGACGCGCGCCAACGCTCGGTGCCACTCGGGGTTTTCTGCCGGATGCACGTCCACGTTGGGCGCGCGGTGCGGCTTTCGGTTGACTCAGGGGCGGTCGCGCGACATCAGGTAGGCGTGGACCTGCCAGATCTCGTCGGCCGAGAGCAGTTCCCCGAAGGCGGGCATGTTGTTCTCTTCGACGCCCTCTGCCACCACTTCGAAGAAGCGGCGGTGCGTCAGCCGGCTCCGGAAGACGTTCTCGCCCGCACCGGCGCCGGCCAGATGGCATCCGACGCAGGCGGAGCGATAGATGCGGGCGCCGGCCTCGATCGCCGCCTCGTCGCCCAGCAGCGGATTGGCTTCCTCGACCGCGGGTGACTCCGGAGGGGCTTCCGGAGGCGTGGCGGACAGCGGTTCCGCGCCCTCCGTCGCCGGGAAGCCGTACCCCGGGAGCACCCGGCCGCCCAGCGTGGCCCCCGGCTCGCCCACCCGGGGCAGTCCTCCCGGCAGGGTGACCAGGTTCGTTCCCGCCTGTTCGCGCACCGGACGGGCGCCGTCCAGTGCGAACACCCACAGGTTCCCCGCCTTCGGCTCGGTGTAGTAGAAGGTCATGTCGCCGCCGATCCCTCCGGAGGGGACCGCGACGTACTGGGTGCCGTCGAGTTCGTAGGTGATGGGGCTGCCGATGATCCCCGAGCCGGTCTGGAACTGCCACAGCACCCCGCCGCTCCCGGCGTCGATGGCCATGAAGTAGCCGCGCATGTCGCCGGTGAAGACCAGTCCGGTGGAGGTGGCCACCGCGCCCGCCCAGAACGGGGCGGGGCTCACCACGCGCCACAGCACCTCGCGGTTCACCACGTCGAACCCGACGAAGTTCCCGGGGTTCTCGCTCGTCAGGTACTGCTGGTAGTCCGCGCCCAGGTACCACTGCCCGAGGGTCGGGGGTTCGAACTCGTCCTCCGCCCAGAACCGGTAGCCCATCGCCCACTGGTTGGACATGAAGTAGAGCGCCTGGCGTTCCGGGTTGTAGGCCAGCGGCTGCCAGTCGATCGCGCCCTCCAGGCTCGGGATGATCGGCCCCACCTCGGGCCCTCCCGACTGCGCCAGCATGTCCGGATTCACGGCCGGACGGCCGGTCTCGGGGTCCAGTCCGAAGGCCCAGTTGATTCCCGGGACGATGGGGTCGCCGTAGAGGAACCGGCCGTTCGTCCGGTCCAGCGCGTAGAAGAAGCCGTTCTTGTCGTGGTGGAAGAGCGCCTTCACCGGCCCGTGATCGGGCAGGGTGACGTCGGCGAGCACGGGGGTGCTGACCGCGTCGTAGTCCCAGCAGTCCCAGGGGGTGTACTGGAAGCCCCAGCGAATGCTCCCGTCGTCGGCGTCGATGGCGATGGTGGCCGCGGTCCACTGGTTGTCGCCCTTCCGCACCTGGCAGTTCCAGGGGGCCGCGTTGCCGGTGTTCCAGTAAACGAGGTTCAGCTCGGGATCGAAGACCCCGGTGGTCCAGGTGGGCCCGCCGCCGTTCTTCCAGGTATCGCCCGGCCAGGTCTCGTTCCCGGGTTCGCCGGGTCCCGGGATGGTGTAGGTCGTCCAGCGGTGCTCCCCGGTGGCGGCGTCGTACGCCTTCACGAAGCCGCGCACCCCGTACTCGCCGCCGGCCATGCCGGTCAGGACCATCCCGTTCACCACCAGCGGCGCGCCGGTGATGCTGTAGCCGTGCTCCCAGTCGGCGACCTCGACCTCCCAGGCCACCTCGCCGGTGTCCTTGTGGAGGGCCACCAGCCGGGCGTCCATGGTGCCGACGAACACGAGATCCCCGAAGAGCGCCACCCCGCGGTTGATGGACCCGCAGCAGAAGACGCGCTCCACCTCGACGCCGATCTCGGGGTCGTAGCCCCAGAGCTTCCCACCGGTGCGGGCGTCGACCGCGAAGACGCGGGACTCGTCGGCGGACAGGTAGATCACGCCGTCGTGGAGCAGCGGCGTGGCCTCGAGACCGCGGTTTGCGCCGCCGGTCGCGAACACCCAGACCGGATCGAGATCCCCCACGTTCTCCGGCGTGATCTGGTCCAGTTCCACGTAGCGGTGGGCGTGGTAGTCCCGGCCGTACATGAGCCACTCGGACGTGTTTCCGGCTGCGGCCTCGAGGTCCGCCGTGGTGACGCCCTGCGCCCGAACGGGCTGGGACCAGCAAAGCCCTATGGCGAGCAGCAGGAACACAGCCCGCGTCCCCACGCCACCTCCGGCGCTGTTCGACATTTCTCGCACGGAAACGAACCTCGGCCCGATTCTGTCAGGAGCGGCCGGTCATCGCTTTCCCGCCGTACTCGTGGGGCCTGTCGGCGGGTTCTTTCTCAGCGATGGCGGTGGCGCGCCCGAACGATGCAGACCACGCCCTTACGTAAGGGTTACCGGCTTGCAGCGATCTTCGACTCGCCGACACCGGCGGCGGCGCCGGCAGGGCCCTCAGCGCTCTCGACGGCCCGCATCATGTAGGGCTCGATCCGGTCCGGGGCCGGCGGATCGGTGCGGCGCGACACGAACACGAGGACCAGCACGTTGGCGACCGCTCCATAGATGCCGGGGTGGACACCGAGGAACTGGAACTCGGGCCAGATGTTCAGCGCCAGCGTCACCGCGCAGCCGGCGAGGAGGCCGTAGATGGCGCCCTCCCGGCTGGCCCGCCGCCAGAACATGGCGGCGATCATCAGCGGGAAGAACTGGGCGATCGCTCCGTAGGACATGAGCAGGAGGCTGACGAGCGACGCCTCCGAGCCCACCGCGAGGTAGTAGGCGACCGAGCCCATCCCGAGCGCGGTCCAGCGGATGAGCTTGGTCTCGGCGGCGGGCGCCCGGCGGACCCCGCGGAGCGGCACTTCGAGGTCCTTCACCAGCACCGACGCCCCGGCGTGCAGGATCGCGTCGCCCGAACTCATGGAGGCGGCGAGCGCCCCGGCGCAGAAGAGGCCGACGGTGATGGCGGAGAGATCCAGATCCATCAGGATCGTCGGCAGGATGGTGTCCGCCTGCTCCACCCCGGGGTAGGTCATGACGCCCGCGAACCCGATGAACAGGACCGGGATCAGGAAGATCTGGAAGGTCGGGTAGAAGACCACCATCCGCTTCAGCGTCCGGACGCTCCGGGCCGCGTAGATCTTCATGAAGTAGTGCGGCCACACCGAGAAGCCGAGCACCGAGATGAGCACGGCGCTCGAGTAGGCCCCGAATCCCCACGGCGATCCCGCGGCGTCGAGCCCGGGCGCGACCAGCAGTTCGGGTGCGCTCGTGGCCAGTTCCGCGAACATGGGCCCGATGCCGCCGTGGAGCTTCCACGGCAGGTAGAGCCCGAGCCCCCAGGCGAGGCTGAGCATCAGGATCCCCTGGAAGGTGTTCGTCCAGCCCACCCCCATGACCCCGCTGCGGGCGACGTAGATGAGCACCACCCCGTAGGCGAGCGCGGCGCCCGCCCACTCCGGCATCCGGCCCTCGGTGACCACCGAGAAGACGTAGCCCGCTCCCTTCATCTGGATCACCAAGTAGGGAATGAGCGCCGCCGCGCTCATCACCGCCATGATGGCGGGGATCGCCTTCGGGCTCTCGAACCGGTGGGCGAAGAACTCGGCCTGGGTCACGAACCCGAACCGGCGGCCGAGCATCGCGATCCGCGGCCCGAGGAAGTACCACGGCAGGAGTCCCACCGTCCCGTAGGAGACGATGTAGAACGCCGCCGCGCCGCGTGAGTAGGCCCATCCCGGCGCCCCGAGGAACGCGAAGGCGCTGTAGATGGACGCCCCCATGATGAAGTAGAGGACGAGGAAGCCCAGGCTGCGGTCGCCGGCGACGTAGCCCTCCGGCGTGTTCGAGACGTTCCGGCCCGAGACCACCCCGATCGCCAGCGTGACCAGCAGGTAGGCGATGGTCGTCAGGAAGACGATGACCCAGGCGTCCATGGTTCCGGCTTATTCCTGGTACTCGCGGTCCAGGGTCTCGTCGTCCTCGCGGTCCTTCGCGAAGAGCGTCAGGAAGGTGAAGAACACCGCCGCGATCATCAGCACCAGCCAGAACATGGAGAACGGCATCCCGAACACCAGCGGGTGGATGCCCGCGATCCACGGGTAGAGCGGCCAGATGCTGAGCAGGAGGACCGCGAAGGCGACCCAGAAGCCGATCCGGTGGCGCCGGTGAAAGCCCAGGCTGCTCACGGCTCCACCAGCTCGATCTCGAAGAGCTTCGGCCACTTCTTCCCGGTCACGAAGATCCGGCGGTTCGCCGCGTCCCAGGCGATGCCGTTCAGGACGTCCATTTCCGGGTACTGGAGCGCGAACGCGCGCGGCAGGATCCCGGTCAGGTCCACGAACGCGGTCACCTCTCCGGTATCGGGCCGGATCCGGGCGATCCGGTCCTGGGTCCAGATGTTGGCCCAGATCTCCCCCTCGATCCACTCCAGCTCGTTCAGTTGCGGGAGCGGCTCCCCGTCTGCCGTCACCCGGAGCGTTCGTACCTGGCGCAACGAGTTCGGATCCAGGAAGCGCAGCTCGTCCGAGCCGTCGCTCATCACCAGGTGCTCCCCGTCGAAGGTGAGCCCCCAGCCCTCGCCGGAGTAGCGGAACTCGCGCACGAGGCGAAACGGCTGCCGGGTGTAGACGAAACCGATCTCGGCCTCCCAGGTCAACTGGAAGATGTAGTCCCCGGCGAGCGCCGCCCCCTCGCCGAAGAACTGCGGCAGCAGTTCGCGCTGCTCCAGGACCTCGCCGGTGTCCAGCTCGACCCGCCGGAGGGTGGATTCGCCCCGCAGACCGGTGCTCTCGTAGAGGAACCCGTCGTGAAAGAAGAGCCCCTGCGTGAACGCCCGCGGGTCGTGGGGGAACTCCTGCACCACCCGGTAGCCGAAGACTTCGGGCGGAGCGGGTTCCGGCGGGGGAGGGGGCTCCGGGGGCGGGGCAGGGGCCGGGGCCGGTTCGGGTGGGGACGCGGCCGCCGCCGGGCTGCCCCCGGATCCGCCGCACGCGGCCAGCAGCAGCACCAGAGGCCAGAGCAGCGGGACGGCCGCGCGCCTCCGGAACATGCGGGGAATGATGGCATGCCCGCCCCCCTCCGCGACCGGTCGCCTCGCCGTTCCGCCGGGCGGCGTATCCTCCGCGCACCATGACCGACGATCTCGCCAGCTCCTTTCGCGAGCATCTCGAAACCCGCCTGGAGGGAATCGCCGAGGACCTCCGGAAGACCGGCTACGCGGCCCTGGTCCTGGCTTCGGGCCCGCAGTACTTCTATTTTCGGGACGATCAGCCCGCTCCCTACCGCGCGAACGCGCACTTTCTCCATTTCTGTCCGCTGGAGGGGCCCGGCCACCTCCTCCTGATCCGTCCGGGGAAGAAGCCGTTTCTGGCCACCCTTTCCCCCGACGATTTCTGGTACGAACCGCAACGGATCGGGGACGCTTTCTGGACCGAGGGATTCAGGATCGCCGAGTGCGGCAGCCGCAGGCGGCAGATCTCCGAAATCACCAAGCGGCTCCCGAAAGGGCGGTCCGCCGGTATCGCGGAGAGTGGCGGAGTCTCTGAAACCCTCGGGCTCGCCCACAACCCGCCCGCGCTCCTGACCCGGCTCGACTGGCGCCGCGCCATCAAGACCGGCTACGAGGTGGAGTGCATCGGCGAGGCGAACCGCGTGGGGGCCGAGGGACACATCGCCGCGGAAGCCGCCTTCCGGGACGGGGGCAGCGAACTGGACGTGCACCGCGCCTTTCTCGCCGCGGTCGGCGGACTGGAAGCGGACCTTCCGTATCCGACGATCGTCGGGCTCAACGAGAAGGGCGCCGTGCTCCACTACGAGGGCAAGCGTCCGGACGTCCGGGGCGGCCGGAGCCTCCTGATCGACGCCGGGGCGCGCGTCCGCGGATACGCCTCCGACATCACGCGGACCTACGCGGCCGCCTCGGCGGACGAGCGGTTCCGTTCCCTGATCGTGGCGATGGAAGGGGCCCAGCAGGCGCTGTGCGACGACGTGCGGGCTGGCCGCCCCTGGGCGGAACTCCACCAGGAGGCGCACCTCGCCCTCTCGGGCGTCCTCAGGGACGAGAACATCGTCAACGCGTCCCCGGAAGACGCCGTGGACAGCGGCCTCAGCCGGGTTTTCTTCCCGCACGGGCTCGGCCACTTCCTGGGCATCCAGGTGCACGACGTGGGCGGCCATCTCGCCGACCCGGACGGGCGGCGGGCCCCGCCACCGAAGGCGCACCCGATGTTGCGGAGCACCCGGACCCTGGAGCCGGGCCACGTCCTGACCGTGGAGCCGGGCGTCTATTTCATCGACATGCTCCTCGATCGCTGGCGCCACGGGAAGAGGGCGAGGCGCGAGGCCATCAACTGGGACGCCGTGGACGCCCTCACCCCCTACGGCGGCGTCCGCATCGAGGACAACGTCCTGGTCACCGAAACCGGCCCCCGCAACCTGACGCGCGAACATCTGCCGTAGGGCAGGGACCGCCGGTCTCCCGGCCGGCACGCGCGGTGCTCCGCGCCGCGCACGTCCCATCGCTGCTCAGGCAAGGTGGCGCGCCGGCTTGGAACGCCGACCTCCGGTCGGCACAGCGGGCCGAAGGCCCGCGGGCGACCTGCCGCTCGTCGTTTTGGGCGACAGAGGTCCGGGAGTGTCCCCTCCGCCCGGTTGCACCGAGAGCGAACCATCGCGCAGGTCGGCGCCGTGCCGTGCGCTGCGCGGTCGCGCAGCGCGTGCCGACCGGAGGCCAATTCTCCCGGTGGGGGCCGGCGTTCCCAGCCGGCGACGCCATCAGGGCGCTCGGCCGACCCGCAGGGCTGCATTTTCACAGCCACTGGCCGGCACCCCTCGCCGAGTCCGCGTTTTCGTGCTCCGCCGGGAGTTGCCGAAGGTTCGCTGTGCTACATACAACACATCTATCCTCTTCGGGTTACGTTTTGGTTAGAGCGGAAACTGTGCGACGATCGCCCTGTGGATCGCGCGGAGTCTGTTCGCCCCGACTGGGTCTCCGACGATCTCTTCCCGTTCGAGAGCAGGTTCTTTGCGACTCCCTCAGGCCAGGAGATGCACTTCGTGGACGAGGGCTGCGGTAACCCGATCGTCTTCGTCCATGGGAACCCGAGCTGGTCCTTCGAATTCCGCCACCTGATCAAGGCGCTTCGTTCCGATGTTCGCTGTATCGCGCCCGACCACATCGGCTTTGGCCTCTCGGCGCGGAGCACCTCTTCCGAGGACCATCACCCTCAAACCCACGCACGGAACCTGGCGGCGCTCCTCGATCACCTCGAACTCCGGGACATCACCCTGTTTATGTCGGATTGGGGCGGACCCATCGGCCTGGATTTCGCCCGCAGGCATCCGGCGCGGGTCCGGCGCCTCGTGGTCTCGAACACCTGGTGCTGGCCGGTCGGCGGCGACCTCCACTTCCGGTCGTTTTCCTTCTTCATGTCGAGCCCGCTCGGGCAGTACCTCGTCCGGCGCCGCGACTTCTTCGTAGATGGGCTCATGCCGATGGCGGTCGGCGACCGGAGCGTGCTCACGCCCGAAGTCATGGAGCACTACCGGAACGCGCAGCCGGACCCCGAGGCGCGCCGGGCCAGCGCCGCGCTGCCCGGCTACCTCGTGGGAGCGCACGATTGGCTCGACTCGATCTGGAAGGAGCACGCCCGCTTCGCGGACAAGCCGGTGCTCATCCTGTGGGGGCTCAAGGACCTGGCGTTTCGCAGGACGGAACTCGACCGGTGGGCGTCCGCCATGTGGGACTACGAACGCCACGAGTTCAAGGAGTGTGGACACTTCCTGGCGGAAGAGGCGCCGGACGAGGTCGTCCTGGCGCTCCGCGCGTTCCTGCGGCGAAACCAGGTTGCCCGGCGCCACCCGGACGCCGCTGCGGGGTCAGCCCGATCGAGCGGCGCGCCTCCGCCGTCGTCTGATTAACCCGTGGCGAGAGCGCCAGCGGCGGCCCCCCGGCTTCAGGGGTTGCCCGGACGGTAGCCGTCGAATCCGCTCCTCGACCTCGGCCTCGGTGCAGCCCCCGACCCGAACCAGTTTCTTGGGATGGGAGGTTCCGGCGACGATCTGAACCGCGTCGCGCGGCACTCCGAGCCGGTCGGCGAGGAGCGTGACCAGGCGGGCGTTCGCCCTGCCGCGCTCGGGGGGAGGGGAGACGTAGGCCTTGATCCTCCCGTCCTTCAGTCGCGCGAGCCGCTCGGTAGATGACCGCGGGCGGACCCACACCTGCAGGGTGACCCCGTCGAGGGAACCCGGTTCCGGCACGCCGGAAATTGTAGAGGAGCGGCTTTTTCTTCAAGGATTCACCGGTCATCGGGGTAGGCGCGCCGCCACTTCGCTCCGACTTTTCCACATTGGCGCCGAAAGTGGGAAGAAATGGTCCTGAATCTCGTCTGTGCATGGAGAGAGGGCGCCCGACCGGATTGCGCCCCCGGAGCAACCCCATGCCGGATATGTCAGAGAACCCCACCGAGCCCGGGGGACGAGGGCCGTCTCATGCGACCCCGCGGGCAGCACGCTCCTCGAGCCGGGAGCGCCCGGAGCAGGGCGGCGCACCCCCGATACCGCCCAAGGCGGGGGCTCTCTTCCGCGCGCTATTGAAGGCGGGATGCGATATGGACACCGCCTATACTGCGGCGGAAGAGGCGAAGCGAATGGCCGGCGAGAACGTGATGGCGCGGATCGACGCGACGCTGACACGCCTTGCCGACGACGTGGGAAAGCTGGCGACAAAGGTCGACAAACTGTCCGAAAAGGTGGACCGGCACGGGGAGATCCTTGCGGATCACGGCACCAAGCTGGAGGTTCTCGCGGTCCGGATGGACGGGCTGCAGAGAGAAATGCGCCTCATGTGGGGCGCGCTCGGGGCTCTGGTCACCGTCCTGGGTCTGGTCTTCACCCTCCTGTTCTCGCGCTGAGGGACGGCGCGATCCGGCGGGCGTTGGCCCTGCCGCGCTGGGGAGACGTAGGCGCGAATCCGCCTGTCCTTAGGCCCCCCGACCCACTCACGGGAAGAGCCGGGAGAGACGCAACCAGTAGCGCCGTGGCGTGCATGCGGGAGCCGTCAGAGCGCGGCAACACTTGATCGGAGCGGCGTAACTTACACTTCGTTACGCTGGCTTACTGCGCCTCTGATGCGCGGAACAGCAAACCTTGACCATGCAGGGATACGTCGCGGTTACCGACTACGGCTGGTATGAGCATCTGTCGCGGCAGGCCTTCTGGAGCGAGGTCAACTTCTGGCGTCCTTCCGCACGCGCCGGGTTCCGGGGCGCGCCGGGCACTCCCTTCTTCTTCAAGCTCAAGCACCCGCACAACGCGGTGTGTGGTTTCGGACAGGTCAACCGCTACGCGCCACTTCCGGAGTGGCTGGCGTGGGAGTGCTTCGGGGAAGGGAACGGAGCGCCTTCCTACGGGGCCATGAAAGCCCGGTTGCAGAGAATCCGAGCCCGAAGGAGTTCCAGTGATACCGGCGGCATCGGCTGTATTGTGCTGAGCAATGCAGTCTTCTTTCCGAGCAATTTCTGGATTCCGCAGCCCGTGGACTGGTCTGCGAACAACCTGACGAGCAAGCGGTACGACCTTTCGCGAGACGAGGGACACCGCATCTGGAAGGCTTGCATGCGGCACGTGGCGGACCTCGGCGACGTGGGCTACTGGCCAGCGGATGCTCCAGGGGAAAGCCTCGCGCGCTATGGCAAGGGGCAGCTCGTGACGCCGCGGTTGGGTCAGGGGACTTTCCGCATCGCGGTCGCGGACGCGTACGGCGGTGCTTGCGCTGTCACCGGAGAACACTCCTTGCCCGCCCTCGAAGCAGCGCATATCAGACCCTATGCTGATGCCGGACCGCACAAGATTTCGAACGGACTGCTACTGCGCGCGGACCTACACCGTCTGCTCGATCAAGGTTACGTGACTGTCACGCGTGATTGGCGGCTGGAGGTGAGTCCCCGACTGCGCACTGACTATGAGAATGGCCGCAGTTACTACCCGCACCACGGCCGAGGCATTGCGGTTCCTGACGATCCCGGATGTCGACCAGGAGAGGATTTCCTCCGCTGGCATAACGACAACGTTTACCTTGGCGGATAGGTCGGACGCCGGACGCGTTGTGACGTCGCGTTAGCGGTCGCTTAGACCCAGCAAGTAGCGCCGTCACCGCCAGCGGCACGCGTGCCGGCCGGAGGCCGGCGTTCCAAGCCGTACTGGCCGCTCCGCACCCCTACTCCTCCTCCTCGCTCTCCTCGGGCGGCCGCGGCCGATCCAGGCGGATCGACACGCCGCCGAAGAACTCGCTGGTGTTCCGGTTGACCTTGTGATCGCCGTCCAGCAGGTACTGCAGGACCGCGGTGTCCCAGGCGAGTCCCGCTGACGCCACGACCTTCATCCAGTCGCCGTAAGCCGGCTCGTCGGGCGCCTCGGTGCCGGCAGCCCAGATGGTGATCTTGGGGTCCCAGCCGCGCCCGGCTCCGCGGCCCGGTGTGCTCGCGCGGCGGCCCTTGATGGGCATCTGGATGTTCACGCCGTTGTGGAGGTCCATATGGAACACCTCCGGTTCGAACTGCATTCCGTAGCGGCGGTAGCGGTCGTAGGTTCGCCGGTTCATCGCCGCCACCAGGCTCGTGTCCTGGATGGCGTTCGTGATGTAGCCGCGGATCTTGAGCGCCGCGGCCTTGTGCCGGGGGAACTCGGGGTCGTCGATCACGTCGAAGCCGGGCATGAACCAGCCCTTGTTGAACCCCCAGTTCCGCTCGGTGCGCCGGCCGGCCCGGACCAGGCCGCTGAACTCGCTGAAGAGCTGGACGAGCTGGTGCGCCGGGTAGCCGTGCGGGTTCAGGAAGATGTCCGGGAGCCACATCCGCCACAGGCGGGGCCGGACCTCCGCCTCCGGATAGATCGGCATCGGCTGGTCGGCATCCGTCGTGGAGTCGATCCCGAGGGATCCCCAGTAGCCGGCGTGCAGGATGTGCTCCCGGTTGATCTGGTGCATGTCCCAGGCGAGCTGGGCGCCGTCGGGGTTCTGCATCGGGTGGAAGACGATGTTCACCTTGTCGAGGTTCTTCTTCCGTTCGGGGTCGGTGAGCAGCATCTCGGCCAGCCGCAGCACGTGCGAGGTCGAGGAGACCTCGTTGGCGTGCTGCCGGGCGCTGTAGAGGATGGTCGGCTTCAGCAGACTCGCCTTTCGTTGCGACCAGTGCGAGGAGTCCATGGGCGGCATCAGGTCCATCGCCCAGGTGGACTGGCCCAGGTAGCTCTCGCCGACCTGGTAAACGGTGGCCTCGGGGAACTCGGACATCCTCGCCAGGATCCCGTAGGACTCGGCGGGAGAGATCGGGGAGTCCCACTGCACGAGCTGGTCGTCGTTCCCGGTCGCGTCCCGGAAGGTCATGATGTCCGGGAAGGGAGGCGGCGCCCCGTTCGCCGCCAGGGTCGCCACCCGCTCCGTGTCCGACCCGTAGCCCCAGTCCCAGGCGGCGGCGATCTCCAGCTCGCCGAGCCCCGCGAACGCCAGCTCGTCCGCATAGAGGCCGGCGCCGCGCAGTCCGGCGAGCAGATCCAGCACTCCGGCGACCTGCGCGGCGGACATGATCCGCTCGTCGGCGTCGTCCTCACCGTGGCGTTCCACGTAGTAGTCCCGCTCATCCTCGTCCGTGTCCACCTTCACCCACAGCCGGAGGCTGTCGAGCCCGGTGTTTCCGGCGCTCACCCGCGCCGTCATCGCCTTCGGCCGGCCCACCTCCACCTTGGGGATGTTCCGCCGCACGGTTCCGGTTCGTCCGTCGGTCGTCGTGTAGTCCACCACGATCGCCGGGCGGCTGGTCTTGAACCCCGTGAAGAGGATGTGCGCGGTCCCCGGGGTGCCGTCGGTCTTCCCCCGCATCTCGGGAATCACCCGGCCGCCGTAGGTCAGTTCCGTTCCCAGCGAGTTCCGTCCCATGTGGCGCAGGAAGGAGTGGGTCACGAAGTAGATGTCCTCGTGCATCGCGTCGTGGGTGGACTCGATCTCCTGTTCCACCCCCAGGAGGCGCTCCGGTTCCGAGAGCGAGAGCACCACCTTCAACTGGCCGAAGTACGGCGCGTCCACGGGCCCCCGCGGTTTCCCCTCGTGGAGCTCCATGATGGTGTCGTAGACGCGGGCCAGGGTGTCCGACTGGTAGTGGTCCCAGAACGCCTCGGCGTCCATGCGGATCCGCTCGTCCACCACGGTTTCCCCGTCAACTTCGGCGGTGATCTGGCCGGTGGTGACCTGGATCAGTTCGTAGTCGGGATACCGGTCGAAGAACGGCCGGGAAACGACCCGCGGCTCGAACGTCTCGTTCAGCAGGACCTCCCCGTCCGCGCCCTCGGCCACGATCTGGTACGCGGGAGCATCCTGCTCCGTGCGCAACTCGAACCCCACGTCCCCCAGGTCGAGCGCCAGCGCCTCGGCCATGATCTCGTCGGCGGGGAACATGGCGTGCTGCCAGCGCAGCGGGGTGTGCATCGCCTGCTGCGGCCAGTCCGGGGGCGGCCGGTGCTCGCGGAAGAGCAGCCGGACGCGCGCCGTGGGCGTCCCGCTCTCGCGGAGCTCCAGCAGCCGGGGCAGGACCACTTCCTCGATCCAGCTATAGCCCTGCCGGTAGGCGGAGAGGACCACCACGTCGCCGTCGGACACCGAGGCTCCCCGGCCGCGGAGGTCGGCCACCAACTCGTCGCGGAGCGAGTGGCGCACGGCGGCCGGTTCGCTCAGGGCGACCATGACCCGGACCCGGTCACCCCGGCCGACCGCCGGCAGCAGCTGGTCCTGCACGATCCCCCGGAACTCCTCGACCTCGGAGGGCACCGCGAACTCCTCCTCGTGGATGACGGCCGCGTTGTCCACGTTCCGGTCATCGAGTTCGACCGTCGCGTCACCGAGGCCGAGGCGCTCGGCCGCCGCGGCGACGAAGTCGTCGAGCCCCGGTGCCGGGTCCTTCACCGAGAGCAGGATCTTCGAGCTCTCGATCCCGAGATGGGAGATCTCCGCGGCGATCCGTTCCAGCTTGTAGAGCGCCGCCGCCGCCTGCCCGCCGGGGCTCCGCTGCGTGAGGAACTTCCAGGTGTTGAACTCGACGGCGTCCACCGTGGGGTGGTCCTTCATGCGGTTCGCGGCGTCGAGGTGAGGCAGTCCCACGGCGGTCTGGTAGAGCGCTCGGGACAGCCCGGCCTGGTCGCCTCCGGTGATCGCGAGCGCCGGCTTCTTGCCGAACGCCTCCGGAATCACGCCGACGAAACCCTCGCCGGCTCCGAGGTCCGGTATCGCAAGGTCGGCGAGCAGCGGGTTCTCGCCGGCGGTGCCGATCACCACCAGGGTCGGGGCCTTGTCCGGTTCGTCGACATCGCCCGCGGCGGCCGCGACCGGGAAGTCCATCCCGGAGGACTCGAGGCCCAGCCGGGCGGCCAGCGCGACCGTACCCCCGGGATCTTCGGCGGTCACCGCCAGCCGCGAGTCGAGCCGGTCCGGGATGCGGTCGCCGTTCGAGTCACCCAGCAGCCCGTCGGGTTCGTAGAGGACGGCGAGCCCGAGGTCGTCCTTGGCGCCGGAACCGGGCCGGCCCGGAACGGGTCCGGGCTCCGCGGTGGCGGGGTCGTGGCTGACCGACGCCTCGGACTCGCCGCCGTCGTGCGCGGCGACCACCCGCAGGGTGGCGAGGCTGTCGAAGCGCAGGTCGTTACCGGCGGATTCCACGGCCGCGGTGATGGCGTTCGCGGCGGCGGCGTCGGCCGCGCTCACCCGCACTTCGGCGGCGGCCAGCGCGTTCGCACCGGCTTCCACCTCGACCCGCACGGTGTGCGCGGCGCCCGCCGCGTCTCCGGCGGCGCTCATCACCGCCGCCTCGACGTCCCTGAGGGACTCGCCGTCCATGCGGAAGACGTGCGGCGCCCGGGAGGCGAGCCACGCGGCGGCGGCGGCGAGGCCGGCGTCGTCACCGCCGCGGACCCCGACGATCACGGAGTCTCCCGCGGTGTGGAGTTCCACGGCGCCCCGTCCGGCGGCGAGATCGCCCATCCCGGACATCCCGAGCCGGGACAGCGCCTCGTCGCCCACGGCGATCTCCATCTCCGCGTCGGTGGGCATCGGGAGGTCGAGCGCCAGGGTCTCGAAACCGAGCCGGGCGGCGAGGTCGGCGGCGATCGCGACCTGGGCCGCCGTGGGGGAGCCCGGCAGCACGACCCGGGCGTTCAGCCGGTCGGCGACGCCGTCCCCGTTCGTGTCGGAAACGGCTCCGCCCAGCGCGTAGAGCGCGGCGAGCGACTCCGGCTGCGCGGCCGCGGGGGCGGCGGCGAGCACAACGGCAAGACTGAAGACAACGGCAGAAGAACGCACTTCACAGCCTCCTTCCCAATCGGAGAACCGGGGAACCGCCCATTGTAGGGGGTGGGTGCGCGCGCCTCGGACGGTGCCTCTTCAGCCCGTCAGCTTCGTGCGCCGGAGTCCGCTGGGCGCAAGCTCCCCGCATTCGTAGGGCCGGCAGGCGGAAGCGCCCCGCATTTGCCGGGCCGGGCCGGCGCTCCTTCGCTTCGACTTTTCCACATTGCATGCGGGAACGGGAAAAAACGGGTCGGAATTCCGTCTAGGGAATTAGAGGACGACGATGGGTCCTCCCCTGCATCCACCAAGGAGCCCTCGATGCCCACCCACCCCCCGCTGCAACCCTCAGCCCCCGAGTCATCCAGAAAGCCGGCCCAATCACCGGCGGACGCCCATCTATCCGGTCCGGGCGCTCCTGCCGCGAAACCGGCTCGGGAAGGCACGCTGTTCCATCTGCTCGTGGAGCGCGGATGGGATCCCGAGCTCGCCCATACTGCGGACCAGCGGGTACACACCATGACTTCGAAGATCGCTGCCGCCGGCCTGCAGCCGGTGCTGGCGGAGCTCCGGCAGATCCGCGAGAGCATGGCCTCGAATCTGGACAAGACCGAGACCAACCTGCGGCGTGAGATGGCGGAGCGCGAGGCCCGGCTCATCAAGTGGATGTTCGGGGCGATGCTGGCGCAGACGGCGGTCATCGTCGGATTCGTGGTCGGAGTGGTGCCCCTCCTGAAGTAGCCGCTTCCGCCCGTCCAAGGCACGGAGTCCCGGAGCCGGTTGGTCCGAGTCTTGGCCGTTGGCCGAGACGGAGGGCGGCAGCTCCCCGCATTCGCGACGCCGGTGGGCGCGAGCTCCCCGCATTGACGAGGCCGATGAGCACAAGCTCCCCGCACTGGCAGCGCCGGTGGGCGCAAGCTCCCCGCACTGATGGGGCCGGTGAGCGTCAGCTCCCCGCACTCGCGGGGCCGGTGAAGGTCAGCTCCCCGCATTCGCGGGGCCGGTGGGGATCAGCTCCCCGCATTCGGGGGGCCGGCGGGCGTCAGCTTCTTTCCCGCTGTCAAGCGACATCTAAAACTGGGCCACCCCCCGCGGGTCGGACCAGAAGGTGTGGGGTGAGTCGGGGACTTCCAGCCTTGGGCGATACGGAAGCCTGCGGGTTCCAGCCTTGGGCGATACGGAAGCCGGCGGATGCAAGCCTTGGGCGATACGGAAGCCTGCGGGTTCCAGCCTTGGGCGATACGAGAGCCTGCGGATTCCAGCCTTGGGCGATACGGAAGCCTGCGGGTTCCAGCTTTGGGCGATACGGAGGCCTGCGGGTTCAAGCCTGGGGCGCTACGCGAGCCGGCGGGGGTCAGCTTCCCGCATTCGGGGGGCCGGCGGGGGTCAGCTTCCCGCATTCGGGGGGCCGGTGGGTGTCAGCTTCCCGCATTCGCGAGGCCGGTGGGGACAAGCTCCCCGCATTCGTGGCGCCGGTTGGCGGCGACTTCGGCGTCGGTGCCGTGAGGATGGGCAGGGTTGCGACGTGCGCGGCGCAGAGCGCCGCGCGTGCCGACCAGAGGTCTACTGTGGCTCCTGTGTAAGTCGCTGATTCAGCGTCGTGTTGCACGCTGTGCCGTATCCGGCTATCACTGTGGGTACCACGTCTGCGCAGATCGAGTCGAACGGGAACTTTCGAGAACGCACGGGCCACTACGGCATGAGAGTCAGCCGACCCAACGTTGAACTCTTGGACCGGGCGGGGGTCACGCCAAACCTGCGCGATTGCTCTTGACGAGGGTTAGGTCACACTGGAGATTGCGGTGCGCCTGGTAGACATACGCCTGGTTCTCGTCCCTGCAGATTCCGCGGCGAACCAGTGCCCGCACCGTTCGCCTCAGGCGCGGAAGATAACGGAACTCGTACTCCTCGTAGCTCATCTCCCTGCGCCTCGCGCGGCGTTCGAACAGGGCTGCAAGTTCGTCTACGGTGAGGTCGCCGGCAAAGTCCACGTAATGCTTGCGAATCAGCCTTTTGAACTGGCCAAAATGCATCATGATCGCCATCTCGAAGATAGTGGTCTTTTCGAAGACGGCGCCATGGCACCGCGCCCATTCCGAACGCTCCTTGGCCACATGGTCCGACAACGTGTCGTGTTGAATGCTGGGGAAGTGGTGGTGCGCGACGTGATAGTCCTCGCCGAACGAATCGTCGTAGCCCCCGAGAATCGTTCCCGAAGTGACGTGCTTCACGTGCCTTCCCTCATCGTCGAATTCGAGGAATCCGTGCTGCCCGACGTTGATGACCGCCAAGAAGGTCGACATCGCGAAAAGCGGTTGCAGATAGACGAGAAATAGAAACAACAGCGCCGCGGCAGCACTGGACCCCGTGCCGATCAACAGTGCGAGGATGCCTGACGGGACCAAGACCCAGTAGATCGCCATCCCCCGCAGCAAGGTTGCACTCGCACGATCGATCACGGTGGTGACGCCCCGCTCCCGGTGGAACTCGACCAGGCTGGCGATACCGCTCAGGTGCCGGAACATCCGCCACTGGTAGAGCATCAGGTCGCCGGACTTGGTACGGTCGAGGTCCCAGAGGTAGACGGTGTCCCCTTTTCCGCCATCCAATCGGTGGTGCAGCAGAATGTGGGATGTCGAGAAGTTGTACGGTACGGTCCCGAAGAAGACACCCAGCCAGTTCTCGAAGAAGTTGCCAATCCGTTGGCCGATCCAGGGGCGGTACATCCGTCCACCCGAGAGGTGGCCCTCTCGGTGCGCGAGCGTGTAGGCGGTGGCCATGTTGCGCCCGCCGGGACCGACCCACAGGAAGTAGTAGATGGCAACCAGCCACCATGGCAGGGACCCAAAGGCGATCTGCCACGCAAACACCGCGCCAAGGAGCGAAGCGGTGCCAACGGTCGACAGGATTGCCGCTGCGAAGTAATCCACATGCACCGGCCGCCGATAGACGTACTTGGCGGCAAAACGCCGCAATGCGGATGAGCCGTCGACAAGTCGATAGATGGGGCTCACAATCCGGTCTAGCCCGTGCCTGAAGGCCTGCCCCTGGATCACCACCGGCACAGCCCAAAGCACAGCAAAGTTGAGCGTCAGCAACATCCCCAGGACTTTGCGGATGCCGACAAACATGGGCACGCACCACGGGAATCCCGGCTCGGCGCGCACGGCCTGTCCGATGCCGATTCGTCTCCCCAGCCACCGAGCCGAAGATGACTGGGAATCCGTTCGGGACGGACGTACCTCTCCGACCGCAGCGACCCGCAAGTTAGAGACCTCCTACGACACCGACCAAGCCAATGTAGCACCTCCTACGCGATATTTCAGCGATTTAAAGGAGACCATGGTGATATTTTGCCAATTTCCTGGGCCGGGCGCTCTAGCCAGCCGACCCGCGCGGCGGAACCCGGCAGCGACCACCCGGAGCGTGGGGATGGCCAACAGATTTCGTTCACGGCGGAGGGCGTCCACCACGGCCGCTGTCTGGATCGCGGGCGGTCACGTAGTCCTTGCCCTAGCGGGGCACCTCGAAGCCGGCCTCCTCCAGAGAGGCGTCGTCCCTGGGGCCGCGCCGCCCTGAGTGCCTTTGACGGGAGTCTTCCGGCCTGCTGGACCGCCAGCGCCGAACTGGAGTCTTCAAGAGTCCAGCACCCCGGTGTGCTGTGCCGCAGCATCACCGGGAGCGATCCTCCCGCCGCCAGCTATGAACTGACCGTGAGAGATCGGCGTGAGATCGCGACGTTTCCGGTAGCCGTTAGCGGCTCGGACCCTCATCCCGCGTCCGGCTGCGCTGGCGCATCACCTCCAGCGCCCGCCCAACATCGCGGCGAGCGTCTCGTAGTCCTGGGCCAAGCCTGTCATTCGCCCGTCGAGCCGCTCGAACTGCCGCCGCAAGGTCGCGTTCTCCGCGGCCTGCTGCTCGAACCCCTGCCGCATAACTTCGACCTCCTCGGCGTGCTGCTGCCGCTCCTCGGCGTGCTGCCGTTGTTCCCTCTCGAACTGCGCGCACAACCGCTCCAAGGCGGTCATCAACTGAGTCTCTAGTTCGGTCATACAGTTCCCTCCCTCGCTCGACAGCTTCAAGGCAGGCCGCCCACCCACGGTCCAGAGCAGATTCTCCAGTGCGCCCGCCGGCAGCACCACGAACCGCTCCCCGTCGACCTCCAACAGCGTCACGCCCCAGCTCGTCTTCTTGTAGCACGGTAAACCGTTGATATACCGTAGTTATGGGGGCACTCAGAGGCACCCACCGGAACCTCCTAGAACGTCATGCGTGCCGACCAGAGGTCGGCGTTCCCAGCCGGGGGTGCGACCGGGCGTGGTGGCGGGGTGCGGTTTCGCTGCGCTGTCGCGGAGCGATGCCGGCCGGAGGCCGGCGCTCCGGGTGCGGCGTTCCCTTATTCTCGGGCGGATGCGGCGCGCCGGGGCCTGGATGGCGATCTGGCTCGCGGCAGCCGTCGCCGCCGGGTCCTGCCGTCCATCCGCTTGGCCGGGGCCGGAGGCCACCCGCGAAGCGCTGGTCGCCCTTCACCAGGAGGTGCGGGGCCGGGTGCTGGCCGGCGACCTGGCGCGCGCCAACGGCTTCGCCTACGCGGTGGACGTGGGCGAACTGATGCGCGTCGCCTCCCGGCTCGGCGACCGGGAGATGTACGTGGCGCTTCGCAGCTTCGCCGTCCGCCGGCTGATCATCGACGAGCCGGACGATCCCACCACCCGCGGCTTCGTGCTCTGGCGGCGGACGCCGGCGCCCGCCGACGCGGAGGACGCCCCGGACGCCTCGGGAACGACCGAGGCGCTGCGGGTCTCCGAGGGCCTCTGGGAGGGGGCGCTCGCCTTCGGCGCCAGCGAGGACCGGGAGCTGGCGCTTCGGGTCCTGGACGGCTACGCGCGGCACGCGAGCGACGCCGCCGGCCTGCTCCTCATCCGCAACTACTTCAACTTCGGCAGCCGGGACTTCGCCACGAACTCCTTCCTCGTGGACTACGCCCCCGACTACCTCGCGCGCGTGGCCCGGGACACCGGCCGGCAGGACTTCGCGCAACTGGCGGCGCGCAGCTACGAGGTCGTCCGCGCCGCGCGCTCGCCCGCCGGGCTGATCTACGACGTGTTCCAGCCGGAAATGGCCACCCTGTTCGACGATCGCCGCACGCTGCTCTACTCGCCGAACGACATCGTCCAGACCTCGAACGCCGCGGCGATCGCCGCCACGGTGCTCGAGGGCGCACCGGAGGTGGCTTCGCGAGTGCTCGCCTTCTGCCGCGACCGGATGCCGGGGCTGAAACTCGCCTACTACGGGCGCACGGGGGAGGAGGCGCGGCAGAAGCGCCCCGGGATCGAGATCTGGGGCACCCTCACCGAGATGAGCGTGCGGCGGGGAGACGAGACGGGAATCCGGGCGTTCGCTCCCTTCCTGGTCTCGAACGCCGCCGCCGGCCGCATCCCGGCCGACGCCTTTCTCTACGTGTCCGCCCACCTCCTGCTCGGCCTCGAAGCGCTCGACAAGTACTTCGGCCTCGACCGGCCCGTCCCCATCCTCCGGTGACCGGCGAGGCCCCCCTTTCCGAACGGGTCCCCTGGCCGCGGGTTACCGTGGCGCTCGTCGGACTGAACCTGCTGCTGACGGTCTCGTTCTCCGCGGATGTTCCCTGGGTGCGGCTGACGGCCGCGGTTTCGCCGGACCTTCTCCTGCTCGTGGGCGCCGGCATCCTGCTCGGCGGCACGCGCCCGCGGCGATGGGGCCGGTTCCTTCTCGCCCTGACCCTGCTCGTGGCGGCCTCCGCCCGGATCGCCGGCCTCATCGCGCTCGAACTGCTCGGGCGGCCGCTCGATCCGGCGGGTGACCTGCCGCACCTCGGGAACGTGGCGGAAATGCTCGCGACCGTGAGCCCGGTCCTGACCCCGGCCGTCCTGGTTCCGCTCAGCGGCCTCCTCCTGGGCGGCCTGCTCCTGCTCCTCGTCCGCGCGCTGGGCGTCCTCGCGGAAGCCGGAACCCGCCTCGGCCGGGGCCGCCGCGCCGGATTCGGCGCCGCCGCGTTCGTCCTGTTCGCCCTCCCCTGGCTCTCCCCGCCCGGAGGTTCCGCCCTGATGGCCGCCTGGAACCTCGCGGCGGCCCCCGCCGCCGAGCCGCCCGCCTCCATCAGCGCTCCGCCGCTCCCCGGCGCTCCCGACCTCGGGGGCGCCGACTTCTACGTGATCTTCCTGGAGTCCTACGGGGTGGCGGCGTTCGAGGATCCGGGACGGCGGCCGGCGCTCGAGGCGGCGGCCGCGCGCTGGGCCGAAGACGCGAGGGCCGGAGGCTTCGACTACCGCTCGGCGCAGGTCCAGAGCCCGACCTTCGGCGGAGGGTCCTGGCGCGCCCACGCCTCGCTGCTCTCGGGCGTCTGGGTGGAGCGCGAAGCGCTCTACCGGGCGCTGATCGGGTCCGGGCGGGCCAGCCTCGTCCGACTCTTCAAGGAGGCGGGATACCGGACCGTGGCCTTCGAGCCGGGAATCCAGGGAGCGTGGCCGGAGGGCGCCTGGTACGGCTTCGACCGGATCTACGACCGGGAGGGGATCGGCTACCGGGGACCGGCAATGGGCTGGTGGGAGGTTCCGGACCAGTACACGCTCTACGCGCTCCACCAGCGGGAAATCCGGACGGCGGCGCAGCCGCTGTTCGCGAAGGTCTCCCTGATCATGAGCCACATCCCCTACTGGCCGGTGCCGCCGTACGTCACCCCCTGGGGCCGTTTCGACGCGGGGACCGCCTACGAAGGGCCCCTGCGCTCCGTCGCCCACGACGACTACCGGGACCTGGCCGAACTCTCCGAGCGCTACGTGACGAGCCTCGAGTACCAGTTCCGCGTGGTGGGCGGGTTCCTGCGGGAGTTCGCGCCGCGCCCGGCGCTGGTCGCGGTCATCGGCGATCACCAGCCGCCGAAGCTCTCGCTCCACGACTCCGACACCTGGGCGACGCCCCTGCACCTCTTCTCCCGGGACCCGGGACTGCTGGAACCCTGGGAAGAACGCGGCTTCACCCGCACGCTCGTTCCCGAGGCCGGCACTTCGTGGCGGATGAGCGATTTCCCCCACGATCTCACGGAGTTTTTCCCCGACCGGACCGCCGCGGGCGCACCGCGCTGATAATTTCCCCCGCGAACCCGCGGGCGGAGAGAACTGGATGGCGACCTGGATGAAGACGATGCCTCCCGCGTTGGCGGTTGCCGCGGCCATGCTGGCCGCGCCGGGCAGCGCCTGGCCGCAGACGACCCCGTTCGACCGGCTGCCGGCCGAGCAGTTCGACGCCACCCCGCCCTCGGCGCTCGTGGACGGCGCGCCGGGACGCATGAGCGTCCGGTCCCGGGACTGTCGGGATCTGCCTACTGGTGAGACCCGGCGGCGCATCGTGGACATCGCGGTCCAGGAGTGGGGCTTCTTCGGGTTCTACGTCATCGACCAGACCGCGCCCTCGACCCGCACCCGGCGCGCGCGGGGGAGGCGGTGGTGGTGGCGGCCCGCCAATGCGGCGGAGGGCGTGCGCATCGCGCCGACCATCGGCGGGTACTGGGCGGCGACGCCGCGCGGGTCGTGGATGATCGACCGCCAGAACGGGCGGTGGAACGGGCCGGGCGGCCTGACCTCGCGCTGGCGCGATCCGTGGTCGGCCGCCTTCATCTCGTGGGTGATGTGCGAGGGCGGACTCGGCAGCCCGGAGCGGTTCCAGCGCGCGATCGCGCACCACGTCTACGTGGACCAGGCGATCCGCGCCCGCGACGCGTCGTCGTCGCCCGCCGCGTTCCTCGCCTACGACATCGGCGACGCCGCCGTCGAGCCGGGCGACCTCCTCTGCAGCAGCCGGCGGAGCAGCTACGCGTCCATCGCGCAGCGCCGCCGGAATCTCGGCGTGGGCGCCCGGATGCATTGCGACGTCGTCGTCGGGCTGGAGCCGGACCGCGAACGCATCCTCACCATCGGCGGCAACGTGCGGGGCACGGTCGGCCTCAAGCTGATGCCCGCCGCGCTCCGGAACGGCCGCCTCGCGCCCACCCGGCGGCTCTTCGCCCATCTGAAGCTCCGGGCCGACCCCATCGGGGACGACGCCCTGAGCGCCAGCCCCACCCTGCAGGCGCTCGAAGCCGCGCCGGGCGTCCGGCTTCCGGCCGCGGTGGCGGACCTGATCCCGTCCCCGGCCCGCGCCACCGGCCCCGGCAACTAGCCAGCGAAGGAGCGCCGGCGTTCACGCCGGCATCGCCCGCGCAGCGGGCGAAACTCCCTGAGCGATTCGGCCGCGTGGCGCGGCCGACAAACAGGGACGGCGCGGCGCCATTCCGGTTCCGGCGCGACTTCATGGGCACGCTGGTCGGGGGAGTTTCGCGGCCTGCGGCCGCGATGCCAGTCTGAAGACTGGTGCTCCCTTCCGCTGCATGGACCAGGACCCCAACGGGGACGGCGTACCACGGAACAAGCCGGGAGCGCCGGCGTTCACGCCGGCATCGCCCGCGCAGCGGGCGAAACTCCCTGAGCGATTCGGCCGCGTGGCGCGGCCGACAAACAGGGACGGCGCAGCGCCATTCCGGTTCCGGCGCGACTCCCTGGGCACGCCGGTCGGGAGAGTTTCGCGGCCTGCGGCCGCGATGCCAGTCTGAAGACTGGCGCTCCTGCCGTCCCGGTCATCGGGCGGACTGAGCTTTCAGAGCAACTGGCCGGCGCTCCTGGCCTTGTGTCTTCTCCCCGGTCAGCTCCCGAAGCGCCAGCTCAGCGACGCCTTGATCCGGCGTCCCTTGGGGTCGTGGGTGAAGCCGTCGTAGGCCTGTTCGATGTTGACCCACGGGGGGATCCGGCCGGTCAGGTTCAGGCCGTAGACCGTGAGGTTCACCCCGCCGGGGCCGCGCCACAGGAAGCTCATGTCCCAGGTGAGGAACGGCTCGATGAGGGGCACGATCTCCTCGTCCCCCTGGTCCTCGTAGGACGAGATGTAGTTCACATAGCTCGCCAGCCGATAGTCGTTCCAACTGTAGGCGGCCTGCCAGCGGCTCTTCCAGCGGGGCAGGGGCACCGCGATCGGGTGCGCGAAGTTCAGGAAGCCGGCGTGCTCCTCTTCCTCCCTCAGGACGAGATCGGTGCCCTCGAGCAGCAACTCCTTGGTGTCGTAGCGGAGGGTGTAGGTGGAGTCCCAGGCGAGCGAGAGCTGTCCCGGACCGGCGTCGGCGCGGGTCGCCAGGTGGGTGTCGATCCCCGAGGTGGTGAGTCCCGGCCAGTTCACCAGGTCGATCTGGATGCGCTGGAGGTTCTGCGCTTCGCAGCGGTCGGCCACCGCCAGCTCCGAGGCCCGGCCGCCGGGACAGATGATGAACGGCGCCACCGCGTTCCGGCTGGCCGGGTCGCCGCTCGCGTAGAGGCTCGAGATCGAGTCGTAGGGCATGGATCCGATCACGTCCTCGAAGTCGTAGCGCCAGTAGTCCACCGTCGCCTCGACGCCGCCCTGCAGGAAGAGCACCGCGCCGGTGTTGAAGGTGAACGCCCGCTCGGGGACGAGGTCGGTGCGCCCGAACCGGTCCACCGCCTGGTAGGCGCCGGTCTCCGAGATCCACTCGAGGGTCGTCAGCGGGCTGGTGTTCAGGTCGTCGAGCGACGGAGTCCGGAAGGTGGTCTGCACCGAGCCGCGGAAGGACAGCGAGTAGTCCAGGTTCTCGGCCGCCTGGAGGCGCCAGCCGAACTTCGGATCGAAGCTGTTCACCCGGCTGCCGGCCACGTCGTAGAACTCGTAGTTGGCGGCCATCTGGGTGTCGAGACGGGCCCCGAGCTTGACGGCCAGCTCGCCGAACAGCCGCTGCACCTGCTGGCTCGCGTTGTAGGGGCGGTGGACGTTCGTGAACAGGTAGGGCCCGAACCGCTTCCCCGCGGCGCAGCTCATGTCGCCCGCGACCGGACAGGGGTTGACCGTCACGTCGCCGGGGTCGTTCGGGTTGCCGTCGGCCTGCATGCGACGGTACTGGTAGCCGAGGGCGAAGTCGGCCACGTTCTCGACCAGGTTGCCGTTCACGGTGAAGTCGGCCACGAACATGTCCGTGGTGCTGAAGAGGTCCACCTCCTCGTTGAGCCACAGCCGCAGGTCCTCGGAGTTTGCGAGGCCGGCCACGTAGTCCGGGTTGGCGGTGTTCTCGAGGGCCGACCCCGGCTGGTCGGAGAACTGGATCGCGTTGCTGAACGGGTTGTAATACATGCACGGGCCCTGGCCCGCCACCGCGCCGCCCAGCGGGCCGAGCGCCATGCCGGCGGGGGAGTTCGGGTCCACCGTCACCCCGACGCCGCAGCCCGGACCGCCGAAGCCGCGGAAGGCGCGGAAGATCCGGTCCGTATAGACCGCCGGCAGGTTCAGGTTGCCCTGGGCCCGCGAGTAGCTGAGGCCGGCGTCCCAGTGGGCGTCCCGCCCCGCCAGCATGAACTCTCCGCTGAGGTCGCCGGCGATCCGCTGGGTGCGCGACTCGCGGCGCAGCCGGCGGCCGGGGCCGGAGTTCCCGAACGGACGGCCGTTGAGGTACCAGGGGGCGTCCTCGAGGCAGGCCCCGTTCGGGTCGGCCTTCGGGTCGCCGGCGTAGGTGGCGCAGAAGGCCTGCCGGCCGGGGTGGTCGGTCCCCACCTCCATGATCGTCGTGCTGGTCAGGGGAAACGGCGGGTAGGACGGCGTCGTGTACCAGTTCGGGATCACCGCATCGGACCACAGCCCCTCGAGGTGGTACTCGATCCCCTCGCTCAGCGGACCGTTGATCTCGAGGAAGGCGCGCGTCTGCTGCTGCTCGTCGATCAGGTTGTCGTACGGGGCGTAACGGAACCGGCAGGTCCAGCCTTCGTCGATGCCGCCGAAATCGGTGCAGCGGGGATCGAAGACATGCGCGGTCCAGGGCTCCGGCGCGCCCACCGCGTAGGTTCCCGGGTTGCCCAGGCTCGACCAGCCCCCGCGGGTCCCCGGGGGGTACTCGCTGAGGCGGTCGAGCGTCCAGGGGCGCTCCACCATCTGCAGCTCCTGGCGGCCCACCCGCTCCATGGAGAGGACCGCGCTGGAGGCCCCGATCTCGAGGCCCCAGATCCCGGCGACGGTGGTGTCGCCCCCGCCGTCGAAGTAGTCGTGCGCGACGTTGATCTCGAAGCCGCGGAAGTCGCTCCGGGTGACGAAGTTGGCGACGCCGCCGACCGCGTCCGAGCCGTAGGTCGCCGAGGCGCCTTCCTTCAGCACCTCGAGCCGGCCCACGGCGATCGAGGGGATGGTGTTCACGTCCACGAAGCGGCCGCCGATCAGCCTTGCCGGGACCGGCACGTGGCGCCGGCCGTTGATGAGCACGAGCGTCCGCGAGGCGCCGAGGCCGCGCAGGTTGACGTTGGCCACGTTCTCGGTGAGGGTCGCCGGCTGGTTCGAGTTGTACAAACTGTTCCGTTCGCCGACCACGCCGTGGCTGACGGTCAGGTTGCGGAAGAGATCCACGAGCTGGGTGCTTCCCTGCTGCTCGAGCGTCTCGCGGCTGACCACGGTCACCGCGTGGGGCATGTTGATGGCGGGCGCCTCGATTGCGGTGCCGGTCACCGAGACGGTGACCTCCTCGAAGAGTCCGCCGAGCTGCAGTTCCGCGTCCACCGTGAGGGTGTCCCCCGCGGTCACTTCCACCTCCCGCTCGAGTTGCTCGAACCCGGCGAGGCTGAAGGTGACGAGGTAGTCGCCGGCGGGCAACTCCGCGGCCGCGAACTCCCCGCGGCGGTCGGTCACGACCACTTGCGGGCTGGCCAGGGCTGCGCCGGACACCTCGACGGTGACCCCGGGCAGCGCGCCGCCGCCGAAGTCGGTCACCGTTCCCGAAATGCCCCCGTCCTGCGCGGCGGCGAGCGAGGGCCCCGCAAGGAGCCCCACCGCCAGAAACGTCGTTCTTGTCACCATGTCACCTCCCACCGTAATGGTGATACGTGCGGAGTATGTCCGAAGTGGCATTCGGCGGGCGCGGGCCGTGCCGGCCCCGGCACGGCCTGCTACCGTAGGCCCGGCTCGGTCACGGTGACGGACAACGGGGACGGGAACGAACTCTGGCGGTTCGCGACCGCCGCCGGAGGCGTGGTGTGCACGGCCGGCATCCTGCTGGCCGGACTGCCCCTCGGCGGGGGGCTGCTTGGTTTCGCGGTCTTCGCCGGGGTGGTCGCGTTCGCCGCGCGGGAGCCGGCGCCCACGCCGCTCGGTCTCGCGAACCGGCTGACCCTCGTCCGGCTGGCGGTCCTCGCGGCGCTCGCCGGGGGCGGGCTCGCCGCGGCGCTGGCGCCCGAGGCCCGGGTGGCGCTCGCCGGCTGGATGCCCTGCCTGGTCTACGCTGCGGCCGCGCTGGGCGACTACGCCGACGGCGCCATCGCCCGGCGTACCCGCACCACGAGTGTTTTCGGCGCCCGCCTCGACGCCGAGGCCGACGCGCTGGGCCTGGCCGCCGCCAGCGGCATCGCGGTCCTCGCGAGCGGAACGCTGCCCGCCTGGTACCTGCTCGCCGGCTTCGCGCGCTACCTGTTCGGCGCCGCGCTGTTCGTGGAAGCGCGTCTTGGCCGGCGCCTGGCCGCCCTTCCGCCGAGTCCGTTCCGGCGCCGTCTCGCCGGCTTCCAGATGGGTCTCGTCGCCGTGTGCCTCGCGCCCTTCATCGAGCCGGAGTGGGCGCCGCCCGCGACGGCGGCGCTCGGGGCGCCGTTCCTGCTGGGTTTCGTCCGCGACTACCTGATCCGCACCGGCCGCCTGGACCCGGAGGGCGCCGGACCGCGTCGCCTGACGGGCCTCCTCGGGCGCCTCCGCCGGCCGGTGAGTCGTCTGGCTGCCGCGGCGGCCGTCGCGCTCGGCGCCCTCAAGTTGGCCGGACTGTCTGTCGGGTCGTGGGGGCTCGCGGCCTTTTTCTTCGGCTGGCTGGTTCGCCCGGGGAGAGGAAACGCGATGTTAGGATCGGCGAAACGCCAGTCGGGATGACGCTGGCTCTTTGATGGAGGAGACAATGGGGTCTGGAGGATCGACCGGCGCGGTGGCCTCCCGGACGGTTCTCGTGGAGCCGTCGCTCGGGAACGCGCTCCCCTTTTTCGCACCGCTGCTGATCTTTCCGCTGTTGGTGCTGGCGGCGCTGCAGGGCGGCTGGTGGTTCGCGGGCCCCTTCGTCTTTCTCGCGCTCGCCGACAGGTTCGACCAGATGTTCGGCATGCAGGAGCGGAACATGGATCCGGACAAGACGCCGGAGAGCCGCCTGTTCGTCTACAAGCTGTCCGCCTGGTCGTGGGCGGTGCTGTGGCCGGCGGTCTTCGTGTTCGGGCTCTGGCAGATGCTCGTGGCCGGCCACCTCGCCGCCTGGGAAATCGCGCTGCTGGCCGTCGTGCTGGTCCTCGCCGGCCAGACGGTCTTCGTGGTCGGCCACGAACTGGTCCACCGGCGCTCCTCCTGGGAGCGGCGGCTCGGGGAATTCGTGCTGGCGTCCGCGTCCTATCCGCACTACGCGACGGAGCACGTCTACATCCACCACCCGATGGTCTGCACCCCGGCGGACCCCGGGTCGGCGCCGAAGGGGATGAGCTTCTGGCGGTACCTGCCCCGGGAGATCGCGAGCAACCTGACCGGGGCGTGGAGCTTCGAGAAGAAGCGCCTGGCGCGCAGCCGGTTGCCGGTCTGGCACTACTCGAATCCCTTCTGGCGGTACGTGCTGTTCGCCGGCGCCTGGTACGCGCTGATCTACGCGCTGGGGGGCGTCTGGGCGGTCCTGATCTACGCGGTGGCGTGCTCCAGCGTGGTCTTCTCCATGAAGGTCAGCAACTACGTCCAGCACTACGGGCTCCGGCGCATCCGGCATTCCAGCGGCCGGTTCGAGCGCGTCCTGCCCCGGCACGCGTGGAGTTCCGACTACAAGTTCACAAACTGGCTCTACTACAACATGCAAAGGCACGCCGACCACCACGCGGCGTCCAACCGGCGCTATCCGCTGCTGCAGCACTACGGCAAGGAGGAGTCGCCGCAGCTCCCGGACCGCTACTCCCAGATGAACAGCCTGGCCCTCTTTCCGAGCCGCTGGTTCAAGCTCATGGATCCGCTGCTCGACCGGCAGCGGGCCTATTTCTATCCCGAGATCAAGGACTGGCGCGCCTACGACAGCGAGGCGTTCGCGGCCCGTCCGGATGCGTTCGACGGCATAGCCGAGATCATCGCCGCCGCCCCCCGGCTCGCCGCCTCGATGAACCGGACGCCGGAGCTGCTCGACAGTCTCCGGACCAGGGAGTTCACCGACCTGGACCTTCCCGACGGCTTCGGCGCGGACGCCGAGTTCGAGAGGATTGCGCGCCGCGGACTGGTCCGGCTCTACTGGACGCACGAACTCGGCACGGACGAGATGAAGGAGCAGTTGGCGGCCACCCACACCCAGGATGCCGGCGAGGCGGTGGGGGTCGCCCGCGAGTGGTCCAACGGGAAGCTCTTCCAGATCGGCGTCCACACGATGCGCGGCAACCTGACGCCGGCGGAGGCGGGCGCGGTGGCGTCCCGGGTGGCCGAAGCCTCGATCTCCGCCGTGCTCGCGGCGGCCTGGGAGGACTTCGCCGAACGGAGGTCCCCGGACCCCGGGAGCTCGGTCTGCGCGGTCGTCTTCGGCGACCTGGCCAGCGGCGACCGGTTCCTGGGAGCGGAGCTCGACATCCTGTTCCTCTACGAGGGCGGGCCGCCGGAGTACTTCGACGCGCTCTACCACCGGTCCCGGAACGCGCTGCGGGCGCTTTCCCGCGACAACCTGTTGCTGGCGCCGCTCCCCCGTGTGGCTCCGCTGCACCGCGTCCGCGAGTTCTCGAGTTTTCGGGACTACCACCGCAACGTGGGCCCCGGGGAGGAACTCCTCCAATTGACTCGCGCGCGCTCGGTCTTCGCGTCGGGCCGTTCCGACCTCGCGGCGCGCTTCGAAGCGCTGCGGCGCGAGGTCCTGGCCGGGAGCCCCGCGCGCCGGACGATGATGTCCCACCTGGCCGCGGGGGCCTTCGGCGCGGCCCCGCCCGGGCTGATGTCCCTCGACGACATGCAGGGCGGTTTCCGGGACGTCGAACGCGCGGCCCGCTACCTCCAACTGAAGCACGCCGGACCCGAGACGGACCTCTTCGCCCTCGACGCCGGCTCGGTGCTCGAGGCCGCCGCCGATCACGAGCTGGTTCCGGGCGCCGCCGGCGAACGGCTGGCCGCCGCCGCCAAGCAGTGGCGGAACCTGCGCGGCATCCTGCACCTCGTGCTGGAGGAAGGCTCCCCGGGGGAGGAGGCCCCGGCCGAGGTGAAGGCCGCCATCGCGACCGCCGGAAAGGCGGACGACTTCGACGCGCTGACGGCCCGGATTCCCGAGGTCGCGGCCCGCGCCGCGGCCGACATCGGCGCGATCGAGGGCATGACACCGCCACTGCCGCTCACCGCCGCCGCGCCCGAAGCCGGGGCGTTCCGCACACCCTGACGGGGACGGGTCGACGGGGCCGGAGTTTCGCGGCCTGCGGCCGCGATGCCGGTCGGAGGCCCCCACCGGGAGAAACGCCCATGCGCGCGTCCTCCTACGCATCCCGCGGGTGATGAAAAGGGCCGAAACGGCTTGGAACGCCGACCTCCGGTCGGCACAGCGGGCCGAAGGCCCGCGGGCGACGCGCCGCTCGTCGTCTTGGGCGACAGAGGTCCGGGAGCGTCCCCTCCGCCCGGTTGCACCGAGAGAGAGAACCATCCCGCAG
>JAJDUD010000051.1 GCA_022826825.1 Acidobacteriota bacterium
GTCGCCGGGCCAAGCGCCGTGATGGCGCCGCCGGCTTGGAACGCCGACCTCCGGTCGGCACCGCGGTGCGCGACCGCGCAGCGCACGGCACGACGCCGAGTTGCGGGATGGTTCTCTGTCGGTGCAACCGGGCGGAGGGGATTCGCCCGGACTCCTGTCGCCCGAGACGACAAGCGGCGCGCCACCCGCGGGCCTTCGGCCCGCTGTGCCGACCGGAGGTCGGCGTTCCAAGCCGTTTGCGCCTTCGGGATGGGTGGCCCTACGCGCTTGCGGCCCTGCGGGCCGCGTGCCGGCCTGGAGGCCGGCGTTCCCAGCCGGTGCGCCATCCTGCGAGCGTGAGGCCTGCATCCCTGGGCGTCAGCGCGGTTCGGCTCAAGCGGCGATGGGAGTTTCGCCCCTCGCGGGCCGCGATGCCGGCCGGGGGCCGGCCCAGTTCTCCCGGTGGGGGTTCCATAATCCCGCCATGACCCGACTCGCCGTCCCGCTCCTCCTCGCCGCGTTCGCCGCCGATGCCTCCGCCCAGCCGAAAGACGGCGACACCGAGCGCGTCGAGTGGCCCTCCTGGGGCGGCGACCCGGGCTCGATGCACTACTCCCCGCTCACCCAGGTCAACCGGGAGAACGTCGCCGGCCTGGAGCTGGCGTGGGAGTGGGACACCGGCGAGGGGCCGCTCCGCGGGCCGCGGCTTCCGGTTCCCGACAACCCGGTGCGGCCCGGCAGCTTCGAGAACACCCCGCTGGTGTACGACGGGGTGATGTACGTGAGCACCTCCTACAACAAGGTGGTCGCCCTGAATCCGGACACCGGCGAGGTGCTGTGGACCTACGACCCGCGGATCACCGAGTGGGGCCAGGTCCCGAATGGCACCGGGTTCGTGCACCGGGGGGTCGCGCTGTGGGAGAACGAAAACGGCGACCGGCGGGTCTTCCTGAACAGCCGCTGGCGGCTCATCTCCATCGACACCGTCACCGGTGAGCCCGACCCCTCCTTCGGGGACGGCGGGGAGATCGACCTCACGGCGCAGCTCCTCTGGCCCATCAACCGCCTCCACTACACGCAGACCTCGCCGCCGGTCGTCTTCGAGGACCTGGTGATCATGGGGAACGGCGTCTGGGACCGGTTCGTCTACGAGCGCGACCCGCCGGGGAACGTGCAGGCGTTCAGCACCCGGACCGGCGAGCTGGTCTGGTCCTTCAACCTGATCCCGCAGCCTGGCGAGTTCGGGAACGACACCTGGGAGGACGGCGCCTGGGACCGGGTGGGGCACACGAACGTGTGGGCGCCGATGTCCCTCGACGCCGAGCGCGGGCTCGTCTACCTCCCCGTCGGGACGCCGAGCAACGACTACTACGGCGGCCACCGCCTCGGCGACAACCTCTTCGCGGAGGCCATCGTCTGCCTCGACGCCCGCACCGGCGAGCGGGTCTGGCACTTCCAGACCGTGAAGCACGGCCTCTGGGACTATGACCTGCCGGCCGCGCCCACCCTGCTCACCGTCAACGTGGACGGCCGCGAGATCGACGCGGTCGCGGCCCCGGCGAAGACCGGCTTCGTCTATGTCTTCGACCGGGTGACCGGCGAGCCGGTCTGGCCCATCGAGGACCGCCCGGTCCCGGCGAGCGACGTCCCCGGCGAACGGGCGGCGGAGACCCAACCCTTCCCCACCAAGCCCGCGCCCTTCGCGAAGCAGAGCTTCACGGAAGAGGACGTCATCGCCTTCACCCCCGAACTCCGGGAGGAGGCGCTCGAGATCGTCCGCAAGTACCGGATGGAAGGGCTCTACACCCCGCCGTCGCTCGGCGGCACGATCGCCAACCCCGGCATCCTCGGCGGCGCCAACTGGGGCGGCGCGGCGGCGGACCCCGAGACCGGCGTCATCTACATCAAGGCGAACGAGTTCCCGTCGCTCCTCGCGATCACCGAGGCCGATCCGGACGAGACCGAAGGCCGCTACTGGCTCGACCGCGACCGCCGCTCGCTGAACCTCCCGAACGGACTGCCCATCAACAAGCCGCCCTACGGCACCCTCACCGCGATCGACCTGAACACCGGCGAGCACCTCTTCCAGGTCCCGGCGGGCAACAACCCGCTGGTCCGGGGGCACCCGGCGCTCGAGGGCGTGGACCTCGGGGACGAACGGCTCGGGATCGTGGGAGCGCCCGGGCCGATGGTCACCGCCGGCGGGCTCGTCTTCTTCAGCGGGGGCGCCGACCACCTCTTCGCCATCGACAAGACCACCGGCGAGGAACTCTGGGCCCATCCGCTCGGGGCGAGTTCCTACGCGAACCCGATGACCTACGAGTCCCCCGCGGGAGTGCAGTTCGTGGTGATCGCGGTGGGGCGCGGCGCCGGCAACAAACTGGTGGCGTTCTCGCTCGGCGAGGCGGTCGCCTCCGGCAACTGAGCGGACGGTATCCTTCCGGATCACCCGTCCGAGGAGACTTCGCCATGCCCCTTCCCCCCCTCTACGACCCCGACGCCGTCCGGCCCATGTGGGAGGAACTGTCCGACTGCAAGGTGACTCCGCTCCACGATCCCGAGGACGTGGACGCGATGCTGGCGAAGCCGGGAACCGCCCTCGTGGTGGTCAACTCGGTCTGCGGCTGCGCGGCCGGCTCGGCGCGTCCGGGCGTCACCATGGCGCTCCAGCACACGAAGATCCCGGACCACCTCGGGACGGTCTTCGCGGGGGTGGACCGCGACGCGACCGACCGCGCCCGCGGCTACATGACCGACATCCCGCCGTCGTCGCCGGCCGTCGCGCTCTTCAAGGACGGCCAGTTGATCCACATGCTCGAGCGGCGGCACATCGAGCGCATGTCGCCCGACACGGTCGCCGGCAACCTGGCGGCGGCGTTCGAGGCGCACTGCGAGGCCGAGGGACCGTCGGTGCCGCGCGACGTCTGGGAGCGGTCGGCGCGCGAGCGGATGTGCGGCTCGAACGTCCCGATCTTCAACCCGACCTTCCGGTAGCGGTCCCGTTTCCAGCTTGTCGGGGACCGCGGGACCCGGGCTCCCGGCTTCCGCGCTCTTCCTGAGCGTCGAGGGAGTCGAGGGCGGCGGCAAGTCCACGCTGGCCCAGCGGCTCGGCGCGCGCCTGCGCCGGGAGGGCCGCCGGGTCACGCTCACCCGGGAACCGGGCGGCACCGCGGCCGGCAAGGTCATCCGCCAACTGCTGCTGCACGGCGACGGACCGCTCGCCCCCGAGACCGAACTCGCCCTCTTCTTCGCGGCGCGGGCCCAGAACCTCGTCGAGGTGATCCGCCCGGCGCTGCTGCGCGGGGAGGTGGTGATCACCGACCGCTTCACCGATTCGACGCTCGCGTACCAGGGCGGCGGCCGGGGACTCCCGGTCGAACGGATCCTGGCGGTGGACCGGGCGGTCACCGGAGCCTTCCGCCCGCACCTGACGCTCGTGCTGGACCTTCCGGTCGCCACCGGTTTCTCGCGCCTCAAGGGGACCGACCGCATCGAACAGGAGGCGGAACGGTTCCACCGGCGCGTCCGCGAGGTCTTCCTCCGGATCGCGCGCGAAGAGCCCGAGCGGGTGGTGGTGATTCCGGCCGACAACCCGCCGGCCGCGGTGTTCGAAGCGGCGTGGGCGGCGGTTTCCACCCGGCTCCGTTGATGCCTCCCTTCGGGATCGGCCCGCCGTTCCCGCGGCTCGCCGCGCTGGCGGCGGGAGGCCGGCTGCCGCAGAGCCTGCTGCTGACCGGCCCGTCCGGGGCGCCCACGGTGGAGGCGGCCATCGCGCTCTCGGCCATCGTGAACAGCGCCGACCAGGATCCGGAGTCCGAGGCGACCCGGATGCTGCACCGGCGCATCCTGCACACCGACGCGGCCGCCCAGGCCGGCGGCGAGGCGGATTCCGGCGGTGTCAGCCCGTATCCCGACGTCCACGTGCTCCGGCCGGAGCGCGGCAAGCCGATCCGGGTGGACGAGGTCCGCCAGGCCATCGCCGGGACCCGCACCCACCCCTTCGAGGGACGCCGCCGCGTGCTGGTGATCGAGGCCGCGGACACCATGAACCCGCCGGCGGCGAACGCGCTGCTCAAGACGCTCGAGGAGCCGCACCCCTGGCTCGGGCTCATCCTCTGCGCGCGGTCGGAGGCGGCGCTCCTGCCGACTATCGTCTCGCGCTGTCAGCGCTGGCGCTTCGCGGCGCCGACGACGCCCGAGGTGGCCGCCCGCCTCCGGGAGGAGCACGACTACGCGCCCGACGAGGCGGCGGTGGCCGCGGCCGCCGCCCGCGGGGATCTCCAGCGGGCGCTCGCGCTGCCGCGGGACCGGCTGCTGCCCCTCGTCGAGGAGGCCGAACGGATCGCGGCCGTGGTGGGAAAGGGCATCCCCCCGCCGGCCCGCACGAAGCTGACCGAGCGCTTCACGAAGGCGGCTCCCAGAGGCCGCAAGTCGGGTCAGCTCGACGAGCTGCAGACAGTGTTGGTGCTGCTCCGCGCCACGCTCCGGGACCTCGCGGCGCTGCGGTCGGGCGGTGCGGCGCTCTCCGGCGACCGGGAGCGCCTGCGGAAGATCGCCGAACTCGCTCCGGAGGGCGCCTTCGCCGAGGCGCTGCTGCTTGTCGAGCAGGCCGACCGCGACATGTACCGCTCCTACGGCAACAAGCGGATGCAGTTCGACGCGCTGCTCCTCGCGTTCAACGAGATCGCGCGCCCGCTGGTGGTCGCGCGGCGCCGCGCCGAACGGGCGCAGACGTAGCCCTCCGCCGACGGAACGAACCGCCGGCCCGTTCGTTGTGGCGGGTAATGACGCGACGTCTGTTGTCCCGGTACGGCGTGGCGGCGTTCCTGATCGCCGCCCCGCCCGGCGCGTCGGCCGAGGGCCCGGCGGAGCTCACGGCGGTCCTCGAACAGACGCGGACCGAGCTGAAGATGCCCGGCCTCCGCGCGGCGGTGCGCTTTCCGGACGGGCGCATCGTGCGCGCCGCGGTGGGACTCGCGGACCGGGAGGCGAACATCCCGCTGGACCATGCCGTGGGGATGCCCGGGGGCAGCACGGGCAAGACGTTCGTGGCGGCGCTGACGATGCTGCTGGTGGAGGACGGCGTGCTGTCGCTCGACGACCCGGCCTCGAAGTGGCTCGGCGACCGGGACTGGTACCGGCGGTTGCCGAACGCGGACGCGATCCGCGTGCGCCACCTGCTCTCGCATTCCGCCGGGCTCGGGGACTATCCGGGCACGATGCGATTCCGGATCGGGATGGTCTGGCGGGCGATCCGCCGCGGCGGCCGCTTCGAGCCCGAGGAACTGATCGGGTTCATCGGCCGGAAGCCGCGCTACCCGGCGGGCGGGGGCTACGCGTACACCGACGCCGGCTACCTGGTGCTGGGACGGGTGATCGAGGCGGCGGCGGGACGCGCCTACTACGACCTGCTGCGCGAGCGCATCCTCGAGCCCCACGGCCTCGACGGGATCGGACTCCAGGACCGATCGGTGCTGCCGGACATCACGCCGGGCTACACGATGGGCGCCCGCAACCTGCGGGACGACGGCACCATGAAGTTCGATCCCTCCTCCGAGTGGACGGGCGGCGGGCTCACAACGAATCCGACGATGCTGGTCGAGTTCTACGGGGCGCTCGCGGAGGGGCGGATCGTGCAACCGGCGACCCTCGCCGCGATGCTGGAGTCCGGCTGGCGCGATCCGAGGACGCCGGACCGGCACTACGGCTTCGGGCTCTTCGTGTACGACGGCGGGGCCTCGTTCGGCCACGGCGGCCTGTGGCCCGGCTACCGCACCCACGTCCGGCACTACGCCGAACCGGGCATCACGGTCGCTGTGCAGACCAACCGGGACGGGCGGCTCGACATGCAGGCGGTCGTGGACCGCATCGTGTCGTCGCTCGGCGAAGGGGAACCGCTGCCGCTCCCCGGTGAGATGATCCGAAACGTCAGGCTGCCCGCGGCTCATTCCGCAACAACCCTGTCCGGAGACCGCCCATGATGACCGTCCTGTCCCTCTGGCTGCCGATCCTCCTCGCCGCCGTCGCCGTGTTCCTCGCCAGCTCGGTGATCCACATGGTGATCGGCTTCCACAAGAACGACATGAAGGCGATCCCCGACGAACGCAGGGTCGCCGACGCGCTGCGGCCCTTCGCCATCCCGCCGGGCGACTACTTCATGCCCCACGGCCACGCGAAGGAAATGCACACGCCGGAGTACGTCCAGAAGACGAAGGAGGGGCCGGTGGCGATCCTGACGGTCCTGCCGAACGAGCCGGCGAACATGGGCAGGAGCCTCGGCCTGTGGTTCGTCTATTCGCTCGTGGTCGGGGCGGTCGCCGCCTACGTCGCGGGAGCGACCCTCAGCATCGGAGCGGCGTACGGCGAGGTGTTCCGGGTAGTCGCCGCGGTCGCCTTCGCGGGGTATTCGCTCGCCGTCCTCCAGGCCTCCATCTGGTGGGGACGGAGCTGGGGCTACACGGTCCGAACCATGGTGGACGGGCTGATCTACGGCCTCCTCACCGGCGGCGTCTTCGGCTGGCTCTGGCCGTAAGCCCGAAGAACAGCATGTCCCGCCGACGCGGTAGCGCCCGACCGCTCGCCGCGGCCTGCCTCGTGTTCGCGATGGTCTCCGGGAGCTGTTCCATCGCACTGGTGGACGGTCCCCCGCGTATGGGCGAGGCGGACCACGACCCCACCGGCCGCTACACGAGCGGCGTGCCCTGCACCGGCAGCCGGACCTGGCCGATCGTGGACGCGGTGGTCCTCCTCGCCACCCTCGTGAAGGTGGCGAACTACGCCCCGGACCAGGAGGACGAGACCCTGAGCGGCCTGCTCGGCGCGGCGGCGTTCGGGATCTCGGCGTGGATCGGACACCGGCGGACGAGCGCCTGCCGCGACGCGCAGGCGGCGGCCGGCGGACCGCCGCCGTAGTGGCCTGCGCCACAGGAGGCGGAACGGAGAGGCGAAGCTCGTGGCAGACATGACGGCCAGGAGCGCCGCTCTTCATCAGTTGCCGCAAAAACGCTGCCGGGCCACGACCGCGAACCCCCGACGGAGCACGAGAGCGCTGCGGCTTGGAGCGCCGGCTTCAGCCGGCACGCGGCCCGCAGGGCCGCAGAGGGCGTAGGGCTGTTCAGAACGCACGGCGCACCCAGCCCCGGACACCATCCCGCTGGTCAGTGGGACGCGCTTGCGCGGTCGGAACTGACGTGGCGGAAACAACCATGCCGCTGGTCGAGGTCGTGCCGTGCGCTGCGCTCTCGCGCAGCGCGTGCCGGCTGAAGCCGGCGCTCCAAGCCGTTTCCGCCATTTCATGACAAGCGGGGTGTCCAGGTGGACGTGCTCATGGGTGTTTCTCCCGGCGGGGGGCGGCATCGTCCCGCAAAGCGGGGCAAGACTCCCTTCCTTGCTTCCCCGCATGGCGGAGCGCCACATGAGGACAGCGTTGCGCCATCCTCGTTCAGGTCCCGGCAACTAGCACTGAAGAAGGACGGGAGTTTCGCGGCGCGCCGCGCCGCGATGCCGGCCGGAAGGCCGGCGCTCCATTACCGGGGCAGACCCCCCAGCCCGGAGCGCGAAGCGGGCCGGCG
>JAJDUD010000041.1 GCA_022826825.1 Acidobacteriota bacterium
GGGGGCCTCTCCAATCCGCCTCCACGACCTCTCCTGCAAACCTCCCGGCCACGGCCCCCTCCTGGGCCGGCATGGTGCGCGGTGCGGGATTCGAACCTGCGACCCCCTGCGTGTAAGGCAGGTGCTCTTCCGCTGAGCTAACCGCGCAAACCAAGGAAGGCGCGGATTCTCGCAGCAACGCGGACCGCCGCTGAAGAGTCCGGCGCCCCGCCGCGTAGTTCTCAAACAGATTCACCGGAACTCCAAGGGATGCCCATCCGTTAGGAAACGACATGAAGCGAAAGTCCGTGCTCCTGCTGTTTGCCGCCGCGGTCCTCGGTGTTGCCGGGGCGGCCGCCTTCATCCTCCCGAACTGGACCGGGGTCAGCGAAGCCCGCGAGATCATCGACGAGCCCGCAGAGGCGGCGCCGACCCCGGTCAGCGTCGCCGAAGCGCGGCTCGGCCCGGTGGCCCTCCATCTCACCACCACCTCCGCGGTGGAGGCCGAGCGCACCGCGCAGGTGCTGTCCGAGACCTCGGGCGTCCTGACGGAGATCGGCGTCCGCGAAGGCGAATCGGTCGCCGCCGGCCAGGTCCTCGCGCGGGTGGACGCCCGCGAGCGCCGTCTCGCCTTCCAGCAGGCCGAACTCCGGCTCTCGCGCGCCGAGTCGGAACTCTCGCGCCAGCAGCGGGCCTTCGAGCAGGACCTGGTCGCGGAGTACGAATACGAGAAGGCGCGTTTCGATCGGGACCTCGCGGCCTCCGAACTGGAGACGGCGCGCCTGGAACTCGACCGCACCGAGATCCGTGCCCCCTTCGCCGGCAAGGTGACGGAGGTGCTGCTCGTTGAAGGCGGCCGGCTGGAGCCCGCCCAGCACCTGCTGACGCTCGCCGATTTCACCACCCTGGTGGCCCGGCTCTACGTGCCGGAACGGGACGTGGCCGGCCTGGCGCCCGGCCAGTCCGCCGTGGTTCGTCCGGAGTCCGACGCGACCGGAACGGGGATCACCGGCCGCATCCGGGAAGTCAGCCCCATCGTGGATCCGGGCACCGGCACCGTGAAGGTGACGGTGGCGCTGCCCGCGCCGGCGGGGACGGTGGTGCGGCCGGGGTCCTTCGCCCGGGTCAGCATCGAGACCGGCCGGCGCGAGGACGCGGTGCTCGCGCCCAAGCGGGCCGTGATCCAGAGCGAGACCGGCTCCCATGTCTTCGTGGTCGAGGAGGGCAAGGCGGTCCGCCGCGAGGTGACCGTGGGGGTCGAGATGGAAAGCGCCGGGGGCGCGCTCATCGAACTCGCGGACGGGCTCGACCCCGGGACCCGGATCGTGGTCGCCGGCCACGGGGCGCTGAGTCCCGGGGCCCCGGTCGAAATCCTGAACAACTGATCCCCCGGACGGATTCCACCCCGTGAAGTCCCTGATCGCCGCCTGCATCCGGCGGCCGGTGAGCGTCGGCATGTTCACCGTGGCCGCCTGCGTCTTCGGGTTCGTGGCCCTCGGCCGGCTGCCGGTCAACCTGCTCCCGGAGATCTCCTACCCCACGCTGACGGTGGAGACCCGGATGCCGGGCGCCGCCCCCATCGAGGTGGAGACGCTGGTGACCCGGCCCATCGAGGAGGCCGCCTCCGTGGTGCCGGGGCTGCGCCGCGTCACCTCCCGCTCCCGCGCCGGAGCCTCCGAGGTGACCCTCGAGTTCGTCTGGGACACCAACATGGACTTCGCCGGGCTCGACGTGCGGGAGAAGCTCGACAGCGTCCTGCTCCCGGAGGACGCCGAACGGCCCCGGCTGCTGCGCTTCGACCCGGCCTCGGACGCGATCTTCCGGATCGGCGTCTCCGGGGACCAGCCGCTCTCGACGATCCGGCAGTGGACCGAGGAGGACCTCAAGAAGGACCTCGACGCGGTGGACGGGGTCGCCGCGGTCCGCATCGAGGGCGGTCTCGTACGCGAGATCCAGGTGGACGTGGACGAGGGCCGGCTCGCCGCCTACGGCATCACGGTCGCGGAGGTCCGGGACGCGCTCGCGGCCAACAACGTGAACCTCGCCGGCGGCAGCGTCTACGAGGACGAGGCCCGCTACCTGGTCCGCACCCTGAACGAGCTGGACACGCTCGACCGCATCCGCGCGGTGATCGTGAAGGACACCGAGGGCAGGCTCGTCCGGCTCCGCGACGTGGCCGAGGTCCGTTCCGGCTTCAAGGACCAGGAAGTCATCCTGCGGCAGGGCGGCGCCGAGGGCGTCGAGGTCCGCATCTTCAAGGAGGGCGACGCGAACACCGTCCAGGTGGCCGAGGGCATCCGGGCGCAACTGGAGACGGCCGAGGACTCCGTTCCCGAAGGGCTCGCCCTGGCGGTGCTCTTCGACCAGTCCCGGTTCATCGAGGGCGCCATCTCGGAGGTGGTGCGGAACGCCTGGGAGGGGGGACTGCTCGCCATCCTGGTGATCGCGCTCTTCCTCCGGGACCGCCGCTCGACCGCGGTGGTCGCGATGGCCATCCCCGTCTCCGTGATCGCCACCTTCTTCGTGATGCAGCAGATGGGGCTCTCGCTGAACATCATGTCCCTCGGCGGGCTGGCGCTCGGGGTGGGCATGCTGCTCGACGACTCGATCGTGGTGCTCGAGGCGATCCACCGCCGGCACGCCGGCGGCGAGGCCGCGCGCACCGCGGCGGTCAGCGGCACCGTCGAGGTCGCCGGGCCGGTGATCGCCTCGACGCTCACCACCGTCGCCGTTTTCCTGCCGATCGTCTTCGTGGAGGGCGTCGCGGGCCAGCTCTTCCGCGACCAGGCGCTCACCGTCTCCATCTCCATCCTGGCGTCGCTCGGCTTCTCGCTGGCGCTGATCCCGGTGCTGTCGAGCCGGGGGGTGATCGCGCCCGGAGCCGCCGGGGACCAGCGGGCGACAACCGCCGTGCGGGCGCTTCGCGGGCTGCGCGGCGGACTCCGCTGGTTCGGACGCGCGCTGCTGTTCCCCCTGCGGCCCGTCGCGGCCGGCTTCACCGCGGCGGAGGGCGCGGTGGCGCGGGCCTACCCGCCGGTGCTGCGGGCGGCGCTGCGCCACCCGGTCATCGTCTTCGCGCTGGCGGCCGGCCTCTTCGGCGGCTCGGTGGCGGTCGGCCGGGCCGGGATCGGCGTGGAACTCATCCCGGCGCTCTCGCAGGGCGAGTTCCACTTCGACGTCCATCTCCCCGAGGGGTCCGCGGTCACCGCCACCGACACGGTGGTGGACGCCGTGGGAGAGTCCGCCCTCGACGATCCGGCGGTGCTCCGGGTGACCACCGAGGCGGGGACCGCCACCGGCGGCGGCTTCGCCGGAGGCTCGGGACGCGCGGAGCACCAGGGCCGCGTCCAGGTGACGATGGCCGACCCGGGGGACAAGCTGGCCGAGGCGGCCGTGATCGAGAGGATCCGCGCCGATCTCGCGGACCGGCCCGGCGTCCGCTCCGAGTTCGGCCGCCCGTCCTACTTCAGTTTCCGGCAGCCCGTCGAGGTGGAGGTCTATTCCGAGGACCGCTCGCTGCTGGTCCCGAGCGCCCGCCGGGTGCGGTCGGCGGTCGCCGACGTGCCCGGGCTCGCCGACGTGCGCTCCACCGCCGAGGCCGGCAGCCCCGAGATCCGGGTGCGCTTCGCCGCCGACCGGCTCGCGAGCCTGGGTCTGACGGTGGACCAGGCGTCCGAAGGGCTGCGCTCCAAGCTGCGCGGCGAGGTCGCCACCCGGCTCGACGAGGGGGACCGGCGCATCGACGTGATGGTGCGGGGAGGCGAGAGCCTCCGCTCCCGCACCGCCGCGGTGCCGGAGCTGATCATCCACGCCGAGGAGGCGCGGCCGGTGCCGCTGCGGGCGCTCGGCAACGCCGAGGTCGGCGAGGGGCCTGCCGAACTCCGCCGCGTCGGGCAGCGGCCCGCGGTGGTGATCTCCGGCAACCTCGACGGCACGGACCTCGAAGGCGCCACCGAGGCCATCGATTCCCGCATCGCGGGACTGGGGCTCGCCCCCGGCGTCTCGACCCGGTTCGGCGGCCAGCGCGAGGAGATGGAACGGTCCTTCGCGAGCCTGGCGCTCGCCATCGGGCTCGCGATCTTCCTCGTCTACTTCGTGATGGCGAGCCAGTTCGAGTCGCTGCTGCACCCGTTCCTGATCCTCTTCACGATCCCGCTCGCCGCGATCGGGGTGGTGTGGGCGCTCCTCCTCTCGGGGTCCACCCTGAGCGTGATCGTCCTGATCGGGGTCGTGATGCTGGCCGGGATCGTGGTGAAGAACGCCATCGTGCTGGTGGACTGCATCAACCGGCTGCGGCGCGAGGGGATGGCCAAGGCGGAGGCGATCGTGGCGGCGGGCCAGATCCGGCTACGGCCGATCCTGATGACGACGCTGACCACCATCCTGGGGCTCACGCCGATGGCGCTCGGCCTCGGCGAGGGCGCCGAGATCCGGGGCCCGATGGCCATCACCGTCATCGGCGGGCTGCTGGTCTCCACGCTGCTCACCCTGGTGGTGATCCCGACGGCGTACTCGGTGTTCGACCGCAAGAGGTTCGCGGCGTGAGTCGGCGCGGGCATAGGAGCGCCGGCCTTCAGGCCGGCATCGCGGCCAACGGCCGCGAAACTCCCAGCGCCGTGGCGCCCCATCGCGGGGACCCGGAACGAGGATGGCGAAGCGACATGCGCCCGTGCCGTTGTCGCCGTGCCATTCCCTCTGGGGGCGGTGCGATGCGGCGAAATGACGTTGGGAGTTTCGCCCGCTTTGCGGGCGATGCCGGTCTGAAGACCGGCGCTCCTCGCGCTCCTGGCGCTCCTGTGAGGGCCGCATGAGTCTGCCCCGCCTGGCGGTAAACCGCCCGGTCACCACCGCGATGGTGCTGCTCAGCCTGCTGGTGCTGGGCGGCATCTCGTTCAGCCGGATACCCCTCGCCTTCCTGCCCGACGTGGACTTCCCCGGGGTCTTCGTAACCGTCCCCTACCCGAACGCCAGCCCCCGGCAGATCGAGCGCGAGATCGTGCAGCCGCTCGAGGAGGCGCTCGCCACCATCCCCGGCGCCCGCCGGATCAGCTCCACCGCCACCGCCGACAGCGCGGACCTCCAGCTCCAGTTCACCTGGGGCGAGACGGTGGACGTGGCCCGGGCGAAGGTCTTCGAAGCGGTCGAGGACGCGCGCCCCGATCTCCCGGACGACGTGCGGGAGATCTACGTCAACACCTTCTCGACCACCCAGATCCCCATCGTGGAGGCACGGATCTCCGCCCCCGGGATGGACCTGGCGGCCAACTACGACCGGCTCGAGCGGCGGATCGTGGACCCGATCCGGCGTGTTCCGGGCGTCGCCCGCGTGGAGCTCAACGGAGTGGAACCGCGCGAGGTGCGGATCAACCTGCGCCTCGACCGGCTCGCTGCCCACCGCCTGGACCTCGGCGAGATCGCGGACCGCGTCTCCAACATGAACCGCAACGTGTCGCTCGGGCGCATCCGCACGGACGGCGAGGTGACCCCGGTGCGCGGGTTCGGGGCGCTCTCCGCGATCGAAGAGATCGGGAGCCTGCCCCTGGGCGACCAGGGGCTCTCGGTCGCGGACGTCGCCGACGTGACCTACCGGGAGCCGCCGATCCCCTTCGGACGGCACCTGAACGACGAGACCGCCGTCGCGCTCACGGTCTACAAGAGCGCGCAGGCGAACACCGTGGAAGTCGCCACCGCGGTCACCGAGCGGATCGAGACCGAGATCGCCGCCGACCCCTCGCTCGCCGGCATCAACCTGTTCGTCTGGGACGACCAGGCGGAAGAGATCACCTCCGGACTCGCCGGGATCCGCACCGAGGGACTGCTCGGCGCGCTCTTCGCGGTCATCCTGCTCTTCCTGTTCCTGCGCCGGGTGGACACGACCTCGATCATCAGCCTCACGATCCCGATGTCCATCATCGCGACCGCGATCGTCCTCTACTTCGCCGGACGCTCCCTCAACGTCCTGTCGATGATGGGGATGATGCTCGGCATCGGCCTGCTGGTGGACGACGCCATCGTGGTCCTCGAGTCCATCGTGCGCGAGCACGGCCGGGGAATTCCGGCGAAGCTGGCGGCCGTCACCGGCGCCCGGGCGGTCTCGGGCGCGGTGATCGCCTCGACGGTCACCACCGCGGTGGTCTTCCTGCCGACGGTGCTGGGCCCGAAGAACGAGATGTCCATCTGGCTCGGGGAGATCGGCCTCGCGATCACGCTGACCATCTTCTGCTCGCTGTTCATCTCGCTCACCCTGATCCCGCTGGTGAGCTCGCGCCTCCTCGCCCGCAAGCCCTCGGTCGCGCCCCGCTGGACCGAGCGCCTCGGCGATCTCTACCAGCGGGTCCTGCGCTTCACCCTGCGCCGCCGCTGGATCACGGCCGGCATCGCCGCCGCGTTCCTGGTCACCGCGATCCTGCCGTTCTTCCTCGGGCTCTCCACGGCGGTGTTCGCCGGGGTCAACCGCAACCGCATCTTCCTCGCCTACGAGTTCCAGGATTTCCACTACAAGGAGGACGCCCGGCTCGCGGTGCTGGCCGTCGAACGCGAACTCGGGAAGGTCCGGGAGGAGCTCGGGATCGACTCGGTCTACAGCTACTTCGCCGAGAACGAGGCGCAGACGGTGATCTCGTTCGAGGACGAACACATCTCCGACGCCGAGGGGAAGGAACTCAAGGACCGCGTCAAGGAGACGCTGCCGGTCCTGCCCGGCACCCGGATCGTCTTCGGGGACGACGATCAGGACACCGGCGGCGACAGCATGTTCTTCCGGGTCCGGTTCTACGGCGAGGACTCCGAGCGGCTCGCCGGGATCGCGCGCGAGGCCCAGGACCGGCTGGGCGGCGTCGCCGGAGTCGCCGATATCCAGAGCGCCGGGGACACCCCCCGGAGAGAGGTCGTGGTGCGTCCGCGGACCGAGGAGGCCGCCCGGCTCGGCATCAGCCCGCGGGACCTCGCCGAGATCTTCGGCTTCACGCTGGGCGGACGGCCGCTCCGCCGCTTCCAGACCGAGGACCGGGAAGCCGAAGTGCTGCTCATGATGTCCCAGCAGGACATCTCCCGGGTGGAGGACCTGCGCAACTTCACCCTGATCGCCGACGGCGGCGTCCCGATCGCGTTCGGCAACCTCGCCGATTTCGAGATCGTGGAGCGCAGCCGGACGATCCAGCGCGTGGACAGGAAGGCGGTGGCCACGCTCCGCGCCTCGTACGAAGGGGAGGCCTGGGAGGACGCCCGCGGGGAGATCGAGGAAGAGCTGGACGCGATGGCGCTCCCCGCCGGCTATTCGTGGTCGTTCGGCGAGCGCATCAACCGGCAGGACACCGACCTCCAGAACATGGCGGTGAACTACCTGCTGGCGCTGCTGCTCATCTACATCGTGATGGCGGCCCAGTTCGAGTCGCTCGTCCATCCGCTCGCGATCCTGATCTCGATCCCCTACGCGCTCTGGGGCGCGTCCTGGACGCTGCTCGCGACGAACAGCCCCTTCAACCTGATGGCCCAGATCGGGATGCTCATCCTGATGGGCATCGTGGTGAAGAACGGGATCGTGCTCATCGACCACGTGAACAAGCTGCGCCGGGACGGCATGGAACGCACCGAGGCCCTGCTGGTCGGCGGACGCGACCGGCTCCGCCCCATCCTGATGACCGCCGGGGCCACCATGCTCGCGCTGGTCCCGATGGGGATCGGGAGGACCGGGCTCGACGGCCTCTACTACTTCCCGCTCGCCCGCACGGTGATCGGCGGACTCGCCGCCTCGACGGTCCTGACGCTCGTCATCCTGCCGTTCTTCTACACGCTGCTGGACGACCTTGCGGCGAAGGCGCGGCGGGTCTGGCGCGCGAGCGCCCCGGCGGCGGTGGAACCCGTTCCCGCTCCTGAACCAGTCCGGGCTTCCTGACCGTCAAGGACCGCCGTCAACTCAGGAAAACCGCGCACACGGCTGGGAACGCCGGCCTCCGATCGGCACCGCCCGCCGCAGGCGGGCGGCGGTTCGCCGATGCGCGAAACAGCACCCCGGTCAGGGAACGCCGGTGTTCACACCGGCAACGCCCGCCGCAGGCGGGCGAAACGGCAGATCGCCCTTCAACCCTATGGCGCCGAAAGCGGAAAACGACAGTCGTCGCAGGCCCGACCGAAGCGAACCCGTCGCTTCACCCTCGCACAGTGGCTGCATCCGTGTTTGCCGTAGAACCAGAGTGCCGGATCGAGCGCCGAGCAGGTTCCAGCGATTCGTTCTGGACCTCCGATCCTGGCCTCTGCGACACCGTCCGACCACGCCTGCTGAATCTGCTTCTTGATCCTGTTGTTGAGTGCTTGGCCGTGGGTGTTGGTCACCCCCAGGTTTTCGGTAACGCGCCGGACCTGAACGTCCACCGCGACCGGCACTTTCTCCAGGCGGCGGATCTCCGCCTTGCCCGGTTCCGCCATCATTCGAACCCACATCAAACGGATCTTTGGGCCGCGTAACTCCGGATAGCGCGCCTCGCCTTGGACATCGCGACTCCGAACGTCCTTGATCAGTTCCACCGCGTCTCCGTGACCGGAATCCACTACGTGGCACACAGGCCCCTTGCCGGAGGCAAGACTCGCGGCGATCGTCCGCCAAGCCATGGTCTGCGGACCGTGGTATTTGGTCACGCGGCTGTGGTGGAGCAGATCCCCGAGCCGCTGGCAGGACATTGAGCACACCGCCGCCGGATCGAAGGCTTCCGGGTTCCTCCGGAAGAGTTCACCCGCCGCGCGCCATAGTTGCGTCGCATCCCGCATCTTGTCGACCGCCGCGACGAAGGTCAGGAACAAACGTACCGTCCGTCCCGACGCGCGGTCATCGCGGAGCGCGTCGGTAGCGACCGCGGCGTCCGTCGGCGGCATCCTGTCGGTCGCCTCGACTTCGGGCAGATTCGACCAGTCGTCACTCCCGGGCTTTCTGGCGCTGAAGTCCAGATGGCATCCATAGAAGTCCTCAGTTATCAACTCGGCCAGTCGCGCTGCTTCAGCCATTTCCCCGTTTTCTCCTGATGCCCGAGGGACCCAACTGCGCGGTGTACCAACCAAGCTGACTCCCGATTCTCATACCGGCCAAGGGCCTCCGCACAAGGGCGCCGGCTTGCCGCAGCCCGTCCTCGAGCCCGTTCTCCAAGTAGTCCTTGCCCGCGTGGCACTCCACGATGTCTCCCGTCAGGTCAGGGAAACGGACTCGAAGTTCATCAAGGACTCTCCGCGACCAATCCCGACGCTCCCCTTTCTTGAGACGTTTCAGGGCCAAGTCATACGGTTCAATCCGGGCGTCCGGAGCCAGCAGACCGTGCTTGGCGCTCAGGATGTACCAAGACGCGCCGGACCGTTCTGCATATGCCCGCCGTCCCCGCCAAAGGGGCGATTCATCGTAGAGATCCCGGGCGGTGCTCAGTTGGCTGCGCTTGCGCTTCACGCACCCGACAAGGATCAGACTCGCGCGTTCGGCGTCAACCACAGCGATTCAACTGCACCCGATGATAGCCGCACCCAAGGTTCCAGCGTGCCCCAGCTGGCTGTCGTTTATGACAATGTTAGAGGAGTTAGCAAATAAAGATAAAGTGGCGTAAATTTGCTATACCTGCTTCGAGGAGTTGACCACCGCAATGGACCCGATGAGAAACCCGTTCGCGCCGGGCGCCGGGACCCCACCTCCGGAGCTGGCCGGACGCGACGAACTCCGCGACCGGGTCCGGATCGCATTGGGAAGAATCCGGATTGCCCGACCGGCCAAGAGCGTCCTCATGGTCGGCTTGCGGGGCGTCGGCAAGACGGTGCTCCTGCTCCGGATGCGGAAGGAAGCGCAAGCCGCCGGAGTCCAGACGCTCTCGATCGAAGCGTCGGAAGCGCGCTCCCTACCCGCCATGCTGGCTCCGCGACTCCGGGAAGCGCTCCTGCGCCTTTCGTGGAACGACAAGGCAAAGGACCTGGCCCGGCGCGCGCTGCGGGGCTTGGCAGGGTTTGCGAGGGCCCTGAGGGTGCAGTACCAGGACATCCAGGTCGGCCTCGATCTCGATCCGGAGCCCGGACTCGCCGACAACGGTGATCTCGAACAGGACCTCACGGCCTTGCTGCTCGCCGCCGGAGTGGCGGCGCGGGAGGCGAAGACCGCGCTCGTGCTATTCGTGGACGAACTTCAGTACGTGACGGAGGACGAACTCGCCAGCCTCATCGTGGCTCTCCACCACGCCGCCCAGGAGGAGACACCCGTCACGTTGGTGGGCGCCGGGCTGCCACAACTTAGGCCGCTCACGGGACGGGCCAGGTCCTACGCAGAGCGGTTGTTCGACTTCCCCTTCATCGGGCCACTCCCCAGGGAAGCTGCCCGGCTCGCCATCGAGAAGCCGGTACTCGCGGAGGGCATGCGCATCACTGAAGAGGCCTCCCTCCGGATCTTCGAAGAGACACACGGGTATCCGTACTTCCTGCAGGAGTGGGGCAAGCACGCTTGGGACACCGCCGACGAGTCCCCCATCACTCTCGATGACGTGGAGCGGGCCTCTTCAGGGGCCAGAACGGCGCTCGATGAGGGGTTCTTCCGGGTTCGGGTGGACCGACTCGCGCCCTCGGAGCTGAAGTACCTCCGTGCGATGGCCCAACTGGGCGCGGGACCGCATCGATCAGGTGACATCGCGCAAGTCCTCGGCAGGAAGGTCACTGCCGTCGCCCCGACCCGCAGCGGTCTGATCGCGAAAGGCATGGTGTGGAGTCCGAACCACGGCGACACGGCCTTCACGGTCCCGCTGTTCGAGGACTTCATGACGCGGTTCGCGCCTTATCCGGTCAAATGAGCGGGCTGGAGGACGAGTTCCACGACGCGATGCTGGATCTCTATCGCGTCGCGAAGACAGAATGCGGTGACGACGCGAGAGTGTTTCTCGGCATGGTGTCGACAGATGGCGGCGTCCAAACGGCGCACAAGCTACTCAGAGACCAGAGGATCCAATACGGCTTCACGCAGCTGTATCTATGCGAACGGCTGGATCTCACCGTTGAGTACCTCGTCTTGGATCAACGGGTCGAATCACTGTTCAGCGAAGCCGAACGAGAGGTAGCGCGCCGGCGACTCCGGGACTATGGCTTCGACCCGGACACGTTCAAGGGCTGAAGAGTCCCGCGACCTCCGTGTCCCCACGCGACTCCTGACAGCCAGTGGAGAAACCCACGCGGGCCCGTTACGGTGACATTTCAGTCCGGCCGGATGACGCACACGGCTTGGAACGGCGACCTCTGGTCGGCACGCGGCCCGAAGGGCCGCAGCGACGTACCACCTTCGGGCAGGATGGCGCCGCCAGACGCCGTTGCGCCATCTCCCGCGCAGCAGGTACGCGTTCGCCCGCCAGAGGCGGGCGGTGCCGACCAGAGGTCGGCGTTCCAAGCCGGCACGCCATCGACCGGAGCGGAGGTCAACCCGTTCGCTCCGGCCGTCCGCATCAGCACCGAGACCAGAGCTTCGTTCCGCGTGGCCACCCTGGTCCCCAGCCCCTTGATGGCCAGGTTCTCCACGGCGCGCTCGTCGTGGGAACGCACGGGAACGCCGGACCGGCAGATCAGAAGGAACTGGGTCGGAAATCGTCTGAATTGACGATCCGGGGCTTGGAATCCACCGCCCGAATCAGGTAAAAGCCCGCCGCCTCTCCCGCCAGCGTCGCCCGGCGTCCCGCCGTCAGGTAGGCAAGACCACCCCGAATGCGGTCGCGCGCCAAACTGGGGCAGAACTCTCGGAACTCCCGAATCCGCTTCTGGAACGCGGTCACGTCCGAAGACTTCAGCGTCGCTTTCACTTCGACGACGACCGTGTCGTGTTCGCCCACCGCCACCAGATCGAACTCGCGCTCCTCGCCCCGGAATTGGCCTCGCACCCCAGCGGGTGCGACCCAACGGATCTTGAGTCCCCTGGCCTCCAGGAGTTGCAGCAGGCCCTCCTCGACGAACCCCTCCGCCAGCCGCCCCCAGCGGTTGTCGGCGTCTCCCGAGAGTTTGTTGAAACGCCGCTCCCACGCCCGGTCACGCTCCGCCTGCTCCCGCCGCCGCTTCTCCTCCGCTTTCCGGTATTCCCGGTCCAGCGCCTCCGCCTCAAGCTTTCGCGCCGCCTCCTCTTCCCTGCGTGCTGCCTCGCGGGCTACCTCCGCTTCCCGGTACTCCGCCGCCCGCGCCTCCGCCTCGCGCTTCCGCGCCGCTGCCTCGCGCTTCCGCGCCTCCGCCTCCTCTTTCCGCGCTGCCTCCGCCTCCCGGTGTTCGGCCGCCCGCGCCGCCTCGGCCTCCCGGTGCTCGGCCGCCCGCGCCTCCGCCTCCCGCTTCCGCGCCGCTGCCTCCTCTTTCCGCGCTGCTTCCGCCTCCCGGTGTTCGGCCGCCCGCGCTGCCTCCGCCTCCCGGTGCTCGGCCGCCCGCGCCGCCTCGGCCCTCGCCCGCGCTGCCTCAGCCCTCTTCCATACCGCTTCCGCTTCTTTCCGCGCTGCTTCTTCGGCCGCCAACCGGCGCTTCCATTCCGCGTGCTCCCGGGCCTGCGCCCGCCTCGTCCTCTGCGCCTCGAGAGTGAGGACGTTCAGGATCCGCCAGATCTGGGCAGGGGTCGGCGTGGAACGGCGGCGACGGCGTCTCCGAGACATCGGCGCCAATCTACCATCGCCGGGCTCCGGCGGAGACCATCGCACCGACCGGGCGGACGGCGCCGCCGGCCGGCGGGCGAATCCGCGCAACGCGGGACAACCCGACGACTCCGGGAAGCGCGCGCCCGCCGCCGCTACGATGAGGCAACCCCATGACTTACCAACACGTCGCCGCACCGTCCCCCCTCCCGGAGGCAGCCCTGTCGCACGACGCCTGGATTGCCGCGATTCGCGGGCTGCGGGAACGACTCGGCGGTTACGAGGACCTCTCCGGGGACGGCGCCGGTCCCGGCGCCGAGGGACCGAACGCCAGGGCCGTTGCGGATGCGCAGCGCTTCCTCGACCTGCTGCCCCGTGGCATCGGATTGCCCGGCATCGCCCCGGTGAGTGACGGAGAAGTCAACTTCTTCTGGAAAACCCCCCGGGCTCACCTCGATGTCGGCTTCTATGGTGACGGCAACATGGACTACTACGCCCGGTGTGAAGAACTTGATGTGGACGACGACGGTTCGGAGGTCTTCGACGGAAGAGTCCTGCCCGTCGCCATCGCAAAGCTCCTGAACGCTCTCTGAACGGCGCGGTCGCCGCCTCCCCGTCGGCTCCCTGCCCCGGCGAGTCGAAGCGGCAGTCGGTCGATTCGCCCGGCGTGGTCCGCGACGAGGAACCACTCTGTCGCGTCGTGCACCGGGTCGAGGCGATCGTTGGCGGAGGCATGGATGCCGACCTGAAGGTCGGCGTTCCCTCTTCCGTCCCCCGCGTGCCGCCATGACCCGGACTCGAGTGGAGAACGTACGTCACTGCGCCGGCGGCCCCTTGCTCATCCGGTTGGCCTTGATGGCGCCGCGCATCTCGGCCAGGGTCCGCTGGAGTTCCCGGTCCTGGCTGGCCGCGCGGAGTTCCTCCACGAACGCCGGGCTCCATGCGGTGTCGCTGCGAAGGCTTCGTTCGAGAGCCTGCTCGATGTAGCGGTTCCGGGTAAGGCGTAGGTCCTTCGCCCGGCGGTCCACGGCGGCCAGCAGTTCGTCGGAGAGACGGATCGTGGTGTTCATGAATCGTCTCAGCGGAATAGGTCCGAGTGGGTCCCGGTCCGCCGCAATATGAGGAGCTCGTCCGTGATCTCGTAGATCAGGAGCCAGTCCGGTCCCACATGCGCTTCCCACAGCTCCCGCTCCTGGCCAGCCAACTTGTGGGGCCGAGCAGCCTTGGGCAGACGGTCGCCGGCAGCGAGGCACTTCACGAGGGAGCGGAGTTTTCCCATCTCCCAGCCTCGTTTCTCCAGCCGGCGGACGTCCCGGTCGAAGCGGGTAACGCGTGAGACGTTCTTCCGCTGGCGGACCGGGATTGGTTGTTTGGTCACTCAGTTGCTTCTCGCGGGATTCGCGGATCCCTGCGAGCCTCGATGTCCGCGAACAGGTCGTCCACCGACTCGAACTGCTTCAGGTTGTGCGTAGGCTCGTTCAGCGCCGCGATGGTTTCCGCATTCGGGATGCGAACTGTGAACGGCAGCGCGCGCTGAAGGACGACCTGCCGCAGCGCCATGCGAACGAACTCGGTAGTCCTCAGGCCAAGCTGGCTCAGTACGGCCTCGGCTTCCGTCTTCAGTTCCGGTTCCACACGGATGTGCATCTGCTCCGTTTTTCCCATGGGGGTAAATCTCCAAACAAATCAATATACGAATTGTGGTCACTAATGAGTACCACTTGAATTACATTGTATCCCAACCCGTTGATCCAATCGGCGGTCGGACTTCCAAACCGGGGGCGCAGTTCGCAGGGATCGGGGGATTGCTTTCCGCGGGTCGGGGGCTCGCTCCGCGTGCCGGTCGGAGGCCGGCGCTCCAAGCCGTACGCGCCACCTCCGCTGTTGGGCTCCCCGCCGAGAGGAGAAGCACCTCTTCCGGGTGGGGGTGCGACGTGCGCGGTGCAGAGCCCCGCGCGTGCCGGTCTGAAGACCAGCGGTCCCGGCCGGCGCGCCATTGGCGCTGCCGCTGGCGGTTTCGCGGCCCTCGCGGGCCGCGATGCCGGCCGGAGGCCGGCGCTCCACTGCCGTGCGCGCTTTGCACAGAGCAGCGGCGTGTGGTTTGGACCGCCTGTCGGCGGTCGGTGGCGGTGCGCACAACGGAACTCCCCGCGGCGGAACAGGGTAGGCTGCGCAACGTAGTGATCCGTGAGAACGGAACGCGGAAATGAACGAGAGCAGCAACGGGGTTGCCGGGGCGGACGGCGCCCTCGCCGTCTCCATGCGGGACGTGACCAAGGTCTACCAGATGGGGGAGGTCGAGGTGCACGCGCTCCGCGGAGTGAGCGTGGACCTCGAGGTCGGCGGCTTCATGGTCCTGCTGGGTCCGTCCGGGAGCGGCAAGTCCACGCTCCTGAACATCCTGGGGGGGCTCGACGTCCCCACCTCGGGGCAGGTGCTCTACCGGGGGCAGGACCTGACCCGCGCGGACGAAGGCGAGCTGACCCAGTACCGGCGGCGCCGGGTGGGGTTCGTGTTCCAGTTCTACAACCTCATCCCCTCCCTCACCGCCCGGGAGAACGTGGAGCTCGTGACCGAGATCTCCGAGGACCCGCTTCCCGCGCCGGAGGCCCTCGACATCGTCGGGCTCGCCGACCGCAGCAGCCACTTCCCCTCGCAGATGTCCGGCGGGGAGCAGCAGCGGGTGGCCATCGCCCGCGCCATCGCCAAGCGGCCCGACATCCTGCTCTGCGACGAGCCGACCGGGGCGCTCGACATCACCACCGGCATCCAGGTGCTCGAAGCGCTCGAGCGGGTGAACCGCGAGTACGGGGCCACCACCGCCATCATCACCCACAACGCCGCGATCGCCACGATCGCCGACCGGGTCATCTCGCTCGCCGACGGCCGCATCTCCCGGCAGCACGTCAACGAGACGCGGGCCGCCGCCTCGACCATCCAGTGGTGACGACGCCGTGATCCGCGCCCTCGACCGCAAGCTGCTCCGCGACCTCTGGCGGGTCCGCTCGATGGGGCTCGCCATCGCGATGGTGGTCGCGTCGGGAATCGCGCTGCTGGTGGCGTCGCTCATCTGCTTCGACTCGCTGGAGACGACGCGCGACCGCTACTACGCCCGGAACGAGTTCGGCGACGTCTTCGCGAACGCGAAGCGCGTGCCCCGCTGGGTCGCCGGGAGCCTCGACGAACTGCCCGGGGTGGACCGGGTGGACACCCGGGTGGTGGCCGGCGTCACCCTCGACGTCGAGGGAACCAGCGAGCCGGTCAACGGCCGCCTCATCTCGCTCCCGGACAGCGGCCGCCCGGTCCTGAACGGCATCACCCTGCGCAGCGGACGCTGGCCCGACCCCGGACGCGCCGAGGAAGCGATCGTCAACGAGCGCTTCGCCCAGGGGCACGGGCTCGCACTCGGCGACCAGGTCTTCGCCGTGATCAACGGCCGGCGCCAGCGCCTCGAGATCGTCGGAACGGCCCTTTCCCCGGAGTACGTCTATGCGATCGCGGGCGGCGACCTGCTGCCGGACCCGACGCGGTTCGGGGTCTTCTGGATGGCGCGCCGGCACCTCGCGACCGCCTTCGACATGGAGGGAGGGTTCAACGACATCTCGCTGTCGCTCGCCGAGGGCGCCGCCCCGGAGCCCGCGATCGTCGAGCTGGACCGCCTGCTCGAACCCTACGGCGGCCTCGGGGCCATCCCGCGCGCCCAGCAGATCTCCCACTGGTACCTCCAGAACGAGCTGACCGGGCTCCGCGGCATGGCCCTCCTGATGCCGATGATCTTCCTGGGGATCGCGGCGTTCCTCCTGAACGTGGTGCTCCGGCGGATGGTCGCGGTCCAGCGGGAGCAGATCGCGGTGCTCAAGGCGATGGGCTATTCCAACCTGCGCCTCGGGCTGCACTTCACCCAGTGGGCGATGGTGGTGTCGGTCCTCGGCGGCGTGCTCGGGATCGCGCTGGGGGCGCTGATGAGCGCCGGGATGCTCGGTCTCTACATGGAGTACTTCCGCTTCCCGGACCTCATCATCCGGTGGAGCTGGGGGCACATCCTCGGCGCCCTGCTGGCCTGCGGCGCGGCGTCGGTGCTGGGCGCCGCCGCCGCGGTGAAGAGCGTGGTGAAGCTGCCGCCGGCGGAGGCGATGCGGCCCGCGGCGCCGGACTCCTTCCAGGTCTCGCTGCTCGAACGGCTGGGCCTCCGGCGGTGGCTGACCCAGCCCCTCCGCATGGTCCTCCGCAACCTCTCGCGCCGTCCGGCCCGCGCCGCCATGTCCGTGATCGGCATCGCGTTCTCCGCCTCGATCATGGTGCTCGCGAGCGCGGCCATGGACTCGTTCGAAGAGCTCATGCAGCTCCAGTTCAACGTGGTCCAGCGCCAGGACGTGACCGTGACCTTCTTCGAGCCGGAGGGGCGCGCCGCCTTCTACGAGCTGGCCTCGGTGCCGGGCGTCATCGAGGTCGAGCCCCTGAACGGCGCCTCCGTGCGCCTCCGCAACGGGCACCGGAACCGGCAGGTCGGGATCCAGGCGCTCCAGCCCGACGCCCGGCTGCAGCGCGTGGTGGGCGCCGACTACCAGCCGGTGCGATTCGACCGGGCGGGGCTCATCCTGTCGCGGAAGCTGGCCGAGGTGCTCGCCGTCGAACCAGGGGACACCCTGCGGGTGGAGGCGCTCCAGGGCACGCGGCCCGAACGGGACATGGTGGTGAGCGCCACCGTGGACGACCTGATGGGCGTTTCCGCCTACCTCGAGCCGGAGGCGCTCCAGCGCTTCCTCAGCGACACCGCGACCCTGAGCGGCGCGGCGCTCGGGATCGACCCGGCGGCGCGCGACTCGGTCTACGCCGCCCTCAAGGGGATGCCGGTGGTGGCGGGCGTCGCGCTCCAGCACGCGATGCTCGAGAACTTCGAGACCTTCGTGGCCGAGAACGTGAACAACCAGTTGGCGATCAACCTGCTCTTCGCGATGGTGATCGCGTTCGGGGTGATCTACAACACCGCGCGCATCTCGCTCTCGGAGCGGAGTCGCGAACTCGCCAGCATGCGCGTCATGGGCTTCACCCGCGCGGAGATCGGCGTCGTGCTCTTCGGCGAACTCGCCATCCTGACGGCGGCGGCGATTCCGGTCGGACTCGCGCTCGGCTATTCCATGCTCGCGGGCATGGTGGCCGCCTACGAGACCGAGCTGTTCCGGATGCCGCTGGTCGCCGAGCCGGCCACCTTCGCGTGGTCCTCCGCGGCGGTGGTCGTCGCCATGGGGCTCTCGGCGGCGGTCGTTCGCCGTAAATTGAACCGGCTCGATCTCGTGGAAGTCCTCAAGACGCGCGAATAAGGAACTGCATGAAGAAACGACGACGACTCGTCCTCTGGGGCGTCTCCCTGACCGTCCTCATCGCGCTGATCGCCCTCGGCTCCCGTCCCCGCCCGATTCCGGTGGACATCGCCTCGGTGGTCCAGGGGACGCTCTCCGTGACGCTCGACGAGGAGGGCGAGACGCGGGTCCGCGACCGGTTCGAGATCTCGGCGCCGGTGGCGGGGCGGGTCCTCCGCATCGAACTCGAACCCGGAGACCCGGTGCTCGCCGCCGAGAGCGTCCTCGCCACCTTCCTGCCGGCGTCCCCGGTGCCGCTCGATCCCCGCCAACGGGCCGAGGCGGGGGCCGCGGTCGAGGCCGCGGAGGCCGCGGTGGGCCGGGCCGAGGCGCTCCACGAGCAGGCGGCGCAGGAGCGCGCCTTCGCCGAGTCCACCCTGAACCGGCTGCGCCGCCTCCAGGAGGAGGGCGTCTCCTCCGAAGAAGCGCTGGAGATGGCCCAGCTCGAACTCGACACCCGGCAGGAAGCGCTGGAAGCCGCCGAGTTCGCGGTCCGGGACGCCCGCGGCAACCTGGCGCTCGCCCGCGCCCGGCTGCAGCGGTTCCGCTTCCGCGCGGGTGATCCCGGGACCGGGAATCCGGAGGCGATCCAGATCTTCTCGCCGGTGGACGGCGTGGTGCTGCGGCGGCTGCGCGAGAGCGAGGCCGTGGTGCCCGCCGGCGAGCCGCTGCTCGAAGTCGGCGACCCCCGCGAACTCGAGGTGGTGACCGACTACCTCTCGAACGACGCGGTGCGGATGCGGGCCGGGCAGGCGGCGCTCATCGACCGCTGGGGCGGCGACCGCCCGCTGGGCGGCCGGGTGCTGCGGGTCGAGCCCTCGGGCTTCACGAAGATCTCGGCGCTCGGCGTCGAGGAGCAGCGCGTCAACGTGGTCATGGAGCTCGAGGAGCCCTACGAGAACCGCTCCAGCCTCGGCGACGCCTACCGCGTCGAGACCCGGGTGGTGATCTGGGAGGCCGAGGACCAGGTGAAGGTGCCCGTCGGGGCCCTCTTCCGCCGGGGGGAGAGCTGGGCGGTCTTCGTCGTGGAGAACGACACCGCCAGCGAGCGGGTCGTCGAGATCGGCGAACGCAACCGGCAGGAGGCCCAGGTCCTCGGCGGCCTCGCGGTCGGCGACCAGGTCGTCGTGTACCCCGGGGACAGCGTGGCCGACGGGGTCCGGGTGGCGCCGGCGGCGGCGGGCGCGGCGTCCGGATGACGGAGGCCGCACTTCGGGACGCGTTCCAGCGGGTGCGGCGGCAGACCGCCGAACTCGCGGCGCCGCTCGCCATCGAGGACTACGTGGTGCGGTCCATGCCGGACGCGCAACCGGCGAAGTGGCACCTGGGCCACACCTCCTGGTACTTCGAGACGTTTGTGCTGGCGGCGCCTGGCGTGCTGGGACGGGAGGGGGTCGGGGCGTCGCCGATCGAACCCGAATACCGGGAGATCTTCGGCGTCCCCGATGCCGGCGTCGAGGTCCGTCACGACCGGGGCGCGCTGTCGCGGCCCACGGTGGCGGAGGTCTTCGACTACCGGCGCCGGGTGGACGATGCGATGTCGGCCCTCCTCGAAGGGGAGGTTCCGGAGGACGTCCGGGAACGGGTGGTGATCGGGCTGCACCACGAGCAACAGCACCAGGAGCGGCTGCTCGCCGACCTGAAGCACCTGTTCTCGAGGAATCCGCTCCACCCCGCCTACCGGGAAACCTCCGGCCGTCCGCGAGGAGGCGCCCCTCCGCCGCTGCGGTTCGTCTCGTTCGCCGGGGGGACGCGGTCCGTCGGAGCTGCGGGGACGGGGTTCGCCTATGACAACGAGAGGCCTCGCCACGAACGGCTGATCGCTCCGTTCCAGCTCGGCTCGCGCCTGATCACGAACGGCGAGTACCGGGAGTTCATGGAGGAAGGCGGCTACCGGGAGCGCTCGCTCTGGCTCGCGGACGGGTGGGCAGCCCGCGCGGCGGGCGGCTGGGAGGCGCCGCTCCACTGGATCCGGCAGGGCGACGGGTTCGCCGAGTTCACGCTCGCCGGGCTGATGCCGCTCCGGCCCGCGGCCCCGGTGGTTCACGTGAGCCACTTCGAGGCCGACGCCTTCGCCCGCTGGCGGGAGGCGCGGCTCCCCGCCGAGTTCGAATGGGAGTCGGCGGCGGCGGACCAACGGGTCTCCGGAAGGTTCCTCGAGGACGGCCACCTGCAGCCCGAACCCGCGCCGGCGGCGGCGCATCACGGAGCCTCCGGCCCGGTCCAGCTCTTCGGCGACGTCTGGGAGTGGACGGCGAGCGCCTATCTCCCCTACCCGGGGTTCCGCCCGTCGGGCCTCTTCGGCCAGTCGACCGGCAGGTCCATGTCCGGGCGGATGGTCCTCCGCGGCGGGTCCTGCCTCACCCCGGCCTCCTACGTCCGCGCCAGCTACCGCCACGTCCTCCGGCCCGACGCCCGCTGGCAGGCGACCGGCATCCGCATCGCCCGCGACGGGTGATGGCGTGACGGCTTGGAGCGCCGGCCTCTGGCCGGCATCGCGCGGGAGCGCGAAACAAGCGCTCGAGACGCAGCGTCATGCCAACGCGGATGTCTGACTTTGCGGTAGCCCGAAGCGCGGCCCGGGAGGAGATCCGCCGCGGCCTGCGCGGCAATCCCCCCGCCATCTCCCCGAAGTTCTTCTACGACCGGGTCGGATCCGACCTCTTCGAACAGATCACCCGCACCCCCGAGTACTACCTGACCGCGGCCGAGATCGGGATCCTCGAGACCAACCTCCAGGAGATCGCGGCCGGCATCGGTCCGCACGCGGTCCTCGCCGAGATCGCGGCCGGAAGCGCCCGCAAGGCGCGCATCCTCCTCGGCGGTCTCGAGGCTCCGGCCGCCTACGCTCCGGTGGATATCGCCGAGGAGATGCTCGCCGGCCAGGCGGCGGCGGTCCGCCGTGACTTCCCGGACCTGAGGGTGATCCCGGTGGCCGCGGATTTCTCCGCCGACTTCGCCTTCCCGCCATTCGATTTCGACCACGGCCGGATCGCCGTCTTCTACGCCGGCTCCTCGCTCGGGAACTTCGAACCGGAGGTGGCGTCGGCGCTCCTCGCGCGGCTCGCACGCGCCGCCGGACCCGGATCCCGTCTCCTGCTGGGCGTGGACCGCAAGAAGGACAAGGCGACCCTCGACCGGGCCTACAACGACCCCGGCGGCCTCAACGCGGCGTTCAACCGGAACATCCTGAACAACGTGAACCGGCTCGCGGACGGCGACTTCGACCCGGCGCGGTGGATTCCGCACCAGTTCTACGACGAGGAGAAGGGCCGCATCGAGCTGTGGCTCGAGAGCGCCGTGGACCAGACGGTCCGGGTAGCCGGCGAGACCCTGCGCTTCCGGGCGGGCGACCGGATCCACACCGAGAACTCCTACAAGTACGACGTGGACGAGGTCCTCGCCCTCGCCGCCCCGGGATGGCTTCCTCTCCACCACTGGAGCGACCCCACCGAGGGCTTCAGCGTGTTCCTCTTCGCCGGGCGGGACACGCCTCCGGGCGGTGGCGCGGCGGCGACCGTAGAATGACGGGATGCGTGCGGTTGCGGTTGCGGAGGGAGGCCCCGGACAGCAGGTAGCCCGGCGGACGCCGGTGTCCGAACTGGAGTTCGTGGGCTGCGAACCGGTGAGCGTGAGCGCCGCCGAAGTCGAGGGACCCGAGTGGGAGGGCCGTCGCGTTGAGTACTGGCACGCGGCGAGCGAAACCGCCTGGATGGTGCGGGAACCGGCGACGGTGTACCACGAGGGGCCGGGGGCGCGGCTCGCGAAACTGGTCGGGCAGATCGGGATGGCGCGCGGCTCGGAAGCGCAGTGCGTCGGCGCCACGGACCTGCGCATCCGGAACGACGACGGAACGCAGGGCGACCTCATGCAGGCGGACCAGGCGGTCTATCTCGATCCGGCGCGCGCCGAGCTGTCGCGCCACGGGCGGGTGATCGTCGGGGAGGACCCGTTGCCGGACGTGGTTCTGGAGGTGGACCACACCACGGACGTGCGGCGGGGGAAGCTCGTCGCCTACGCGGACTGGCGCCTCCCGGAGGTCTGGGTGGAGGTTCCGGACCGCGGATCGCCGGGCCGGCGGCGAGGGCTTCCTCCGGGGCTCCGGATCTACCTGCTGGAGGGAAACAGGTACCGGGTTTCGGAGGTGAGCCGGGCGTTCCCCGGCTGGCGGGCGGCGGAGATCCACCGGGCGCTGAACGAGGGGACGATGTCGGAGGCGACGGAGGCGGCGCTGTGGCGCGTGGGCCGCGCGCTCGGCGACCGGGAGGGCACGGTCCCGGAGGACGACCTCCTCTCGCGGCGGCTGACGGGCCGGGGTCAGGCCCGCGTGTTGGCGCACGCGGCGGTCTCCATTCTGCGCCGGCGCGGCATCGAGTCCTCGGCCGAGCGGATCGCGGCCGTGGTGCGGGACGCTTCCGCCGACGCGGTCGTCGAGGCCGCCCTCACCGCCGGAGACGAGGCGGACTTTCTCGCTCGCCTGGCCTGATTCCCGCGTCGCGCCGGGCCGCGGCCCCGCCGCATGGACGGGCGCAGTGAACGCACTCTGGAGCGGGCGCCCGCCTGCGAGGAGACGACGGTCAACCGCGTGATCGCCGGTATGCTCGCGCTCTCTCCGGACGACGGGCCAGCGCCCCTTCCGGGGGACCCATTCTTCGTAGTCGAGGTTTCGAACCCATGCCGGCGACAGGTTTTCTGGGGACGCGGGCGGACGTTTTCGTGGACGTGGCGGTGGTGTTCTTCGTGGCCGCGCCGTTCCTGATGGCCCTGGCGCTGCGCCTCGCGGCGAGGCGCCGCTACCGCGCCCACCGCGGACTCCAGGTGGGGGTCCTGCTCGGGGCCATCGTGGCGGTGCTGCTGCTCGAGGGCAGCATCCGCTTCGGAGACGCCATGGACGCCTTCGCCTTGAGCGCGTACCACGGCACCGCGACGCTGGCGGGCCTCTTCGGCGTTCATCTCGCGGTCGCGATCCCCACCTTCGTCGCCTGGTGCGTGCTGGCCGTCCTGTCCTGGCGCCGGTTCCCGGGCGTCCTGCCGGGTTCCTTCGGTTCGCGGCACCAGCTCTGGGGCCGACTCACCTTCGCGGGACTGTGGTTCACCTGCGCGACCGGAGTGGGTCTCTACGTGATGAGCTTCGCGCTCTGAAGCAGCGGCACTCCAGGCAGTAGCAACCTCGCCGAGCGTTTCCGGATGTTGCCGTTCGGTTGTACGGCATAGTGGCGCCATGCCCGCCGCGAACCGAACGGACACGCCCATTTCCCGCACGACCGGGGTGAAGGACGCCCGCATCCACCTCAGGATGGATGAGCACACCAAACGAACCTTGGAACGGGCAGCGGCCTGCGAGGAGACGACGGTGAGCCGCTTCGTGCTGTCGAGCGCCATCGCCGCCGCCGAGCGGATCATCGAGTCCAAGGGAAGAACAGTTCTCCCGACGGCCGACTGGGACGCCTTCCACGATGCGCTACTCGACCCTCCGGAGCCCAACTCGGTGCTGAAGGCGGCAGCCCGCCGTTACCGCAAGCGCGTCGCTGACTGAGACGCCGGCTGGCGCCAACCGCCACGGGGTTGCGGAACCTATCTGGCCCTTCCTCGGGCAATTGGTCCCCTTGCGCCGGATGATGTTCTCGTCTGGTCCACTTGGCGAAACCCTCCCCTGAACCACACACGGGCGCGGGCCGATATCCGGCAGGAAGGAGCGCCCCGAGGTCAGACAGGCCGAGTTTGTGCAACGAAAACGAACTTCAACCACACGCCGTCGAGACGGTGGAAATCCGTATCCGTGGACACGAGGACTGCCTCGCCCGCGTGAGCCGTCGCCGCAACCCAGAGATCGTTCTGGGACATGGGTAGGGCAGGTTGTGGCGGGTTGCGCGGTCAGTCGAGCAGGGCCAGCAGTTCCTCTACCGTCTCGTCGCCGGGCCAAGCGCCGTGATGGCGCCGCCGGCTTGGAACGCCGACCTCCGGTCGGCACCGCGGTGCGCGACCGCGCAGCGCACGGCACGACGCCGAGTTGCGGGATGGTTCTCTGTCGGTGCAACCGGGCGGAGGGGA
>JAJDUD010000026.1 GCA_022826825.1 Acidobacteriota bacterium
TCCATCGGGCACTTGCTCCGCCTCGTCCGCCGTCGTCTCGGCTCCCTCAGCGCGACTCTCGGCTCTGCAACCCCCGAGACCGGCCATAGCCACTTCCCCCGCACGGCGCTTCCGCTACCCCATTGTTCCACGGCCTGCTAGACGAGGTGGAGAATGTGGCTCCCGAGATCCTCCGTGGCGAGATCCCGGACTCACTGCCGCACTTCCTCTCGATCCATGTGGGCGAATCGGATCGGATCTGGGTCCGCAGATGGCCGCCGGAGGGCATGAGTTCGTCCCGCTACTACGACGTGCTGGAGTACGACGGAAGTTTCGTGGGCACCCTCGTCGTGCCGGCTCCGCTCCTGGCCGACCCTCCCCCGTTCTTTGGCGACTCCTTCATCGCGGGTGTCGTCATGGATCCTGAGACAGATGTACATACCGTCGTTGTCGCCAGCTTCACATTCCCTATCAGAGCAGCGGACCCGTAGCGACGTGATCCAGAGGCCGTGCACGGAGCCAGTCCGTCGTGCCTTTCGCGCCGAGGGCAATCCCACGCGGCGTGTGGCGGTAGCCCGCGACCGATGGTTTTCCGTTGGTGCCGTAGCACTCGCGCGGGAAGCTGGGGGTTCGAAGGGAGGTGGAGCACCCTTCGCCAGCGATCCTCGAATGCCTTGCCGCCGAGCACGGGTCCCAGGCGCGTCAAACCGCTGCGCCCGACCGGGCCTTGCCGGGTTGGGAAGGGGGTTCGACCCCGGCGGAGGGACGGGCGGAGTCCGTCCCGGAGGCCGGGGGGACCGGCGCCGCAGTGGTGGCAACGTCGACCACGCCGCCCGCCGGTCACGCCGCAGACTCACCCGCGAACCGACGGCCTCGACCGGCGGGGATCGGTGGTCGGCGGGAGAACATCCGGCGCCTGGCCGCCGGGAGCGTTCGGGCAGGCGGATGGCCGGGCGGACCCCAACCGCGAACGCTGCCGGAGCGGAGGTTTTCCGGGGGGATCGAAGGGGGGCGGCAGCACCCCTCGCCAGAGCGCGAGTGTTTTACATCGCGTAGGCTGGCTTGTTTCCCATAATCATGCAGATTCCCGCGTGATTTGCATGACCGGGTCACGGGGAAGGCCCGGGCTGTTGAGCGCCCGTGGAGGCGAGCGCAGCGAGCCGGAGCGGGCGCTCAACAGGGACGGTGGTCGGATCGATAGGCTGGCAGGCCGTAAAGGGGCCGTGGTAAGTGTGATCGCCACCGTCCTTCCCAATGTCCTGAATGGATACACGAGCATCGAGGCTCGCATAACAAGCACAGGAGAAGGGAAGAACTCATGAGGAGCATCCTCCGCACCGTCGGGATCGACATCTCCAAGGACTGGCTCGACGCCTTCGCCGCGCCCGAGGGGAGAGTATCCCGGTTCCCCAACGACAGCGCCGGCTTCCGGAAGCTGATCGTCTGGATCGGCTCCGGGATCGACCGGATCGCGTACGAACCCACCGGAGCCTTCCACCGCGACTTCGAGGACACCCTCCTGAAGGCCGGGCTCCCCCTGTACGCGATCAACCCCTTCCAGGTCCGGTCCTTCGCCCGCTCCATCGGGCGGCGCGCCAAGACCGACGCGGTGGACGCCCGGATGCTGTCCATCATGGCTTCGGCCATCGAGGACCTGCGCCCGACCGAGGCGCGGTCGGAGGGGCAGCGCGAGCTTGCCGAGCTCCAGCAGATCCGCGACGCGCTGGTCAGGGATCGGACCGCAATCACCAACCGGGCCAGGAACTTGCGCACTTCCGTGGGCAAGCGGGTCACCAGGCAGAGGCTGCGGCAGATCGACCGCCAGCTGAAGCTCATCGATGCCGAGATCCGGCAGCGGATCGGGGAGGAGAAGGAGAAGGAGCGCCGGGCCGAGATCCTGACCTCGATCCCGGGCATCTCGGACATCACCGCCGCGGGACTGATCGTCCACTTGCCGGAACTGGGTATGCTCACTCGGTCGGGAGCCGCCAGCCTCGCCGGACTCGCCCCGGTCACCCGGGAGTCCGGAAACTGGAAGGGACGGAGCTTCATCCAGGGCGGCAGGCACCGGGTCCGCCGGCTGCTCTTCATGCCCGCTCTGGTTGCGGCCCATCACAATCCCGACCTCAAGCGGAAGTACGAGGCGCTCCTCGCCAAGGGGAAGCCGCGCAAGGTCGCCCTGACGGCCGTGATGCGGAAGCTCCTCGTCCTCGCCAACGCCCTGGTGCAGCAGGACCGCACTTGGACGGCGCAGCCGCCGCGCGAGTACTCCTGCCCGGCCTTCCCGACGCCCAGCCCGGCAACCCCTCGCCGGGGTTAGCTGAGACGTGCTTCATCGGCAGTCCACCGTAGTTGAGTGGCCGTTCAACCAGAGTAGGGCTTCACCGGGTCTACTGCAAACATATCCTCTATCGTGGTCCCACCTCAGATTGCTGATCCGGTGGCCACCGGACCGCAACCCGGTGTTGCAGTAGTCCCCACTACTACCGCACCCTAGCAGGCCGTGGAACAATGGGGTAGCGGAAGCGCCGTGCGGGGGAAGTGGCTATGGCCGGTCTCGGGGGTTGCAGAGCCGAGAGTCGCGCTGAGGGAGCCGAGACGACGGCGGACGAGGCGGAGCAAGTGCCCGATGG
>JAJDUD010000076.1 GCA_022826825.1 Acidobacteriota bacterium
AGTCGAGGGCGCCATCGGTTATGCGGTGCAGATCAGCATGGACGAGATGTTCGGCGCGGACGATCAGATCGTGCCGACGGCCGAGACCCACATCGAGGTCGGGCCGCTCCCGCCCATGACCACCGTCTATGTCCGGGTGGCCGCCGCAGCCGGGACGCTCGAGGCGCCGGTCCTGAGCGACTGGTCCACGCACGTCACGGGCATGACGGCCATGCCGCCGCCACCTCCGCCGCCGCCGGCACCGGACCCGGTCATGGTGACCTTCTCGGTTCCGGACGGTGCGGATGACCCGTATCCGATGGTTCCGGACGACGACGACGACGAGGCGACCGCAATGGCGGATGTGAACACCGAGATGATGGTCGAGTCGAACACGACGGCCGTGATCACCCCGATGTTCGTGGACGGCGCCACTGGGGTCAGCGTGGACGAGGGTATGAACTCGCCGTTCAGCTACGTCTCCTGGAGCGCGATGCAGAGCATGGTCGTGACCGAAGGAGTGACCTTCATGGTGCAGCGGACCACGGTCGGCGCCAACCAGGAGATGGAACCGACAGGGGACGTCGCCTATGTCACCTGCGGTCCGTTCGAGTGCATGGAGGGCGATACGGCTCCCGAACTCTCGATCGCCAACTCCAAGATGTGCACCGACTGGGATCCCAGCGTGTCGTTCCAGGTCGGCAAGGTGGACAACGACGTGATCGCTCCCGACGCGGGTGACGAAGCCACCGACGGCGTCAACACGAACGACGGCATCGACCTCGGCATCGTGACCAGCTCGAGCCTCAAGATGACCGTCAAGCACATCATGTCAGGCGTCTCCGCCGGCACGAACAGCGAAACGCCTGTCGAGGCCGCGAGTGGCTCCAACAAGACCCTCGCCATGAAGGCCATCACGGGCGTTGTCCGGGTCGATGGAGACAACGTGGACACGGACGCTACCGAGACCGACTACGTTGTATGCGACAACGCCTACGCCACCGAGGATGTGAGCGCCAAGGCCGACCGGCCCGCGGGCTGCTTCCGCCTGATCGGTCCCGGCGCCATGGGCAGGGACGATGCCAAGGGTCCGGACTACCTGTCTGGCTGGAGCATCGAACTGTCCCCGCTCGGCGCCGATGTGGGCTGGGGTGATGTCGACTGGAAAGACGATCCCTTCGAGGATCTCGAGTGCGAGGCCATGGAGCCCATGATGGTGGCCGACCACGTGGATATCTGCGACATGTTCGACACCGAGGTCAGCATGGCCACCGGCAAGGGTTGGAAGCCTGACGTGGTGTTCAACGCAGACAACCGGGTCGTCATGTGGAGCGCTGGCGCCACGGCTGCCAGTGGCCAAGAGAGGATGTTCAAGACCATCTGGTTCGACGACAACCTGAACGGCAAGATCAAGAAGGACACCAAGGCCTCCGACCAGGCGGATCGGGCGACAGCCCTCACCGCATCAGGCGACACCGGCACGCGTCCCGACAACGGGCTGCACGACCTCTACGACCAGAACGAAACCGCCGGCAACATCACCAAGATCTGGCAGCTCCTCACCGACGATGACGACGACCTGACGGCCGGCGACCTCGGCAAGTCCGACTTGCTGAGCGACAGCGACGACCCGACGACCGCCGACAACGAGACCACGATTGGGGTCGAGGCGTGCGGCGCTGGCGTCAAGTGGAACGGGCGCACCGCTGCCCACATCTCTACTGGTTGCGGCGGAACCGATGGAACGGACGGAGCCGCGGCGACCGTCGTGGACGACACCGCGAGGAAGACGAACCCCGACGGCATGGCGGACAACTATCCGTCCGACCTGGCAGGTGCGGACGACTTCCGGGCGTGCAGCGAGGCTGACGGCGGCGACGACGCCGACGGCTCCGAGTGCGACGCGGAATGGGAGATGGACGTCGAGATCCTGTTCGCGGACGGCACCTTCGGCTGCACCACCACGCGTGAGATCACGGTCTCCTGCACGTGGGACGCCGACGGCGGGATGGCCCAGGGCCGGAACGCGCTGCCGGATGCCTTCGACGGCGAAGGCACGGACAGCAACAAGGGGCACTTCCTCAAGTGCTCGGCGAAGTAGGGATCTGCGTCTCCTGAAAACCGACTGATCGAAATCAAACGGGAACCCCGGGGCCATCCGGCCCCGGGGTTCTTCCTTGTACGGCCCGGAGGTGTCGGCAGGATGGTCCGGGCGTTGCTCCGGCGGCGGGGCGTCCCCGTTCCTCCGGAGTTCCCCGTAGGTCTCGCCAGCCGCGACCTCGACGCCCTCCGCGCCGCGTCCGCGGAACGGCCCCTCGACGCCGCGTCCGCCGCGGACAGCGTCGCCGACTTCCTCGCCCGTCTGGACGACCCGGGTTCCTGACCGCGGCGGCGCACGCCTGCCGTGGGGTTGCGACGTGCGCTGACCTGCGGCCCGCGCGTGCCGGCCGGAGGCCGGCGTTCCCAGCCGTACGCGTCACCTTGGGGGGCGGTTGCTGGTCTGGAGGGCGCTACCGCGAGAACCGGTCGGCGTGCCAAGCAGGGGATGCCATCCATGCGTACAAGGAAGAACCCCGGGGCCGGATGGCCCCGGGGTTCCCGTTTGAGTCAGATCAGACGAATCTCAGGAGACGCAGATCCTTAGCTCGCCTTGCACTCGAGGAAGTGCCCGAGGTTGTTCGTCCCGTCGGCTGGGTCATTGTCGAAGTTGACCGCTGCGGTCGGCAACGCGTTCCGCCCCTGGGCCATCCCGCCGTCGGCGTCCCATTCGCAGGTGACGGTGATCGTCCGGGTTGCGGAGCAACCGAACGTGCCGTCCGCGAACAGAACCTCAACTTCGTTGACCCATTCCGCGTCGCATTCGGAACCGTCGGCATCGTCGCCGCCGTCATCCTCGCTGCAGCCCCGGAAATCGGAGAACGCGACGGAGTCGGTGGCATCGACATAGTTGTCCGCATTGCCGTCGGGATTGATAGCTATCCGACTTCCATCCTGTGCATGGTCCGCATCCGCGGTAGTACCACCGTCGGTGGACTTACACGGGGTGGTGTCGGTGGCACCGTCAGGATCCCACTTGGTGTTGGCGGGGCAAACTTCCAACTCGATGGTCGTTTCGTCGTCCGCAGTCTTCAGGTCATCGTCGTCACTCAAGAAGTCGACCTTGCCGAGGTCGCCCGCGCTGGCAACCAAGTCGCCGTCGTCGTCGGTCAGGAACTGCCAGATCTTCTTGATGTTGTTGTCATCCTGGTGGTAGTCGTAGAGGTCGTGAATGGTGGCCTGAGCGCCCGCTGCGGTGCCAGCCCCAGCACCGTCCGGATCCGGCCGCCGTGCGCCTCTCCCAGACGTGTCCTTCAGGATCTTGCCGTTCAGATTGTCGTCGAACCAGAGGGTCTTGAACATCCTCTCGTGGCCACTGGCAGGAGTAGCGCTGGCTTCCCACCTGACGACCCGGTTTTCCCCGTCGAACACCACATCAGGCTTCCAGCCCTTGCCGGTGGCCATGCTGACCTCGGTCTCGAACATGTCGCAGACATCCACGTGGTCGGCCACCATGATCGGGTCCGCGCCTTCGCAGGTCAGATCCTCGAACGGATTGTCGTCCCAGTCAACGTTGCCCCAGGTCACGTCACCACCTACCGGGCTCAGTTCGATGCTCCAGCCGGACAGGTAGTTGGCGCCCTTGCTGGCGTCGTTGTCGTTCCGGCCGGCGCCGGGACCGAGCAGCCGGAAGCAGGTCGTGCCGCCGGGCCGGTCGACCTTGCTGCTCACGTCTTCCCGGCTGTAGGTGTTGTCGCACGCCGCCAGGGTGTCGTCCCATTCGGTATCCGTGTCGTCCGCAGCGGCACCGCCGAGCAGGATCGCATCGGTGACCGCCTTCATGGTAAGCGCCTTGTTGCTGCCGCTCGCCGCGTCGACGGTAGAGGACTGGTTCCGACCGCCCGCGACGCCGGAGAAGACGTGCTTCACCTTCATGGCGAGGCTGGAACTGGTCGTGATGCCGAGGTCGATACCGTCGTTGCCGTCCCACCGCGCTTCGGGAGTTCCCCCGGAGACAGTGGCGTCCAGAACATCGTTGTCCACCTTGCCGACCATGATGTTCACCTCGGGATCCCAGGCGGTGCAGACCCCGGAGTTCGCGATCGAGAGCTCGGGCACGGTGTCACCCTCCATGCACTCGAACGGGCCGCAGGTGATGTGCATCACGTCACCGGTGGGCTCCATCTCCTGGTTCGCTCCGACCGTCGTCCGCTGCACCATGAAAGTCGCGCCGTCACTGAGAACCATGCTCTGGAGCATGTCCCAGTTGCCCGCGGCGCCCACGTAGGCGAACGGCATGTTCATACCCATGTCCACGCTGACCCCGTTGGCGCCGTCCACGAACATCGGCGTGATGATGGCGGTGCTGTTGGACTCCACCATGATCTCCGGGTTGACATAGGCCATCGCGGTCGCTTCGTCGTCGTCGTCGTCCGCGACCATGAAGTGCTGGCTCTTCGCGTCATCCGCCAGCGAGAACATCGCCATGACCGGATCCGGGGCCGGCGGAGGCGGTGGCGGTGGCGGCATGGCGGTCATGCCCGTGACGTGCGTGGACCAGTCGCTCAGGACCGGAGCCTCGAGTGTCCCGGCGGCGGCGGCCACCCGGACATAGACCGTGGTCATGGGCGGGAGCGGCCCGACCTCGATATGGGTCTCGGCCGTCGGCACGATCTGGTCGTCGGCACCGAACATCTCGTCCATGCTGATCTGCACCGCGTAGCCGATGGCGCCTTCGACCGCATTCCAGTGGTACTCGACGGAAGTTTCGGTCGTGTCGTCCACGTGGAGGCCGGTAGGCGTGGCGGGAGCCTCCGGTGCGGGCGGCTCCGGCTCAGGCTCGGGCTCCGGCTCCGGAGCTGGCGGCGGCGGCGGTGGCGGCGCCGGTGCCGGCGTCGTCGCCGTGTCGTCGTCCCCACAACCCGAGAGCACGAGACCGGCGCCCAGGGTCACGGTAAGAAGGAGAAAGGCCGCGCGATTTGGTGCAAGAAGGCCGGGTACAGGGTCCTTCGGACGGCCTTTTGGGGCCGAAAATGCCGAAATTCGGCCGAATTCGACCCCGAAAGCTGGGTCTTGGCTCGAATTCCGTGCCAATCGACGTGGCGACGGGCTCCCGACAGGCCCGGAAAACCCCTCCGGATCGCCCGAGTCAACACCAAAGAAGCACGGCGACATCGGAACGAACCTCGATCGGTGCCTGTCAGAAGACGTCTCAGGGCCGCAAGATGTCTCCCAACCGCAGAAAAAAGAGTGGTCACGGACACGGGCCTTGGCCTGGCTGACGGGGTGCGGGGCTCGGGCCGGCCCGGGTCGGCGGATGCGATACTCGGAGCGATGCGCTTCTTCAATTGCGCGGGGCCGGTGGAGGCTGACCGGCACTACCGCATTCCGCCGCTCGAGCGCGTGGACCTCGAGGACATCCTGACCCTGATCGGGGACGAGCACTACTTCGCCCTGCACGCTCCGCGGCAGACCGGGAAAACGACCGCCCTGCTGGCGCTGCGCGACCTGCTGAACTCGGGATCGCGGGGGAACTACCGGTGCGTGTATGCGAGCCTCGAAGCGGGGCGGACCGCGGGCGGGGACGTGGAGCGGGCGATGCGGTGCGTCCTTGGTGAACTCGGCGACCAGGCGGAGGACACCCTGGGCGACGGGTTCGTGGAGAGCGGTTGGCGGGAGATGCTGGATTCCGCCGGGCCGGATCGGGCGCTGCGGGTAGTGCTGGGGCGTTGGTCCGCGGCCGACCCGCGACCGCTGGTGCTGCTGCTGGACGAGGTGGACACCCTTACGGGTGACGCGCTGCTCTCGGTTCTGTCGCAGTTGCGAACCGGATACCCGGACCGCCCGGACCATTTCCCGCAGAGCGTCGTGTTGTGCGGTTTGCAGGACGTCACGGACTACCGGGCGCCAGACGCGAGGGGGAGCCCCTTCAACATCAAGGCGAAGTCGCTCCGGCTCGGCGACTTCAGCGAGGCGGAGACGCGGGCGCTGCTGGGCCAGCACGCGGAGGAGACCGGGCAGTCATTCGCCGAGGAGGCGCTCGCGATGGTGTGGCGGGAGACGCGGGGGCAACCGTGGCTCGTGAACGCGCTCGCCGACGAGGCGTGCTTCGAGAGCCGGACGGGACGGGACCGCTCGCGGACGATCGCGGAGGCGGACATTCGGGATGCGCGCGAGCGGCTGATCGAAGCGCGTCCGACGCACCTCGACTACCTTGCGTCGAAGCTGGAGGAGGCGCGCGTGCGGCGGGTGATCGAGCCGATGCTGAGCGGCGAGCATCGCGACGAGAGCACCGCCCGGGACATCGAGTACGTCCGGGACCTCGGCCTGATCGCGGCGGACGCCCCGGTGCGCATCGCCAACCCGATCTATGCGGAAGTCATCCCCCGCGAACTGACCGGGACGCTGCGGCCGTTGCTGCCGCAGGAGACGGCGTGGTACGTCGGCGCCGACGGCGGGCTGGAGGTGGACAAACTGCTCGGGGCGTTCCAGCAGTTCTTCCGGGAGCGCAGCGAGCACTGGGTGGGACGCCTCGAGTACCCGGAGGCGGGTCCGCAACTGATCCTGCACGGCTTCCTGCAGCGGGTCGTGAACGGAGGCGGGCGGCTGGAGCGGGAGTACGGGCTCGGTCGGGGCCGGACGGACCTGATGATCGCGTGGCCCCGCGGAGACCGGACGGACCGGTTCGCGGTGGAGTGTAAGGTGCAGCATGGGAGCCGGGCGGCGACGATCCGGGAGGGGCTCGGGCAGCTCGCGGGGTACATGGACCGGCTGGGCGCGGATGCGGGCCACCTGGTGGTCTTCGACCGGAGCGCCGAGCGGTCCTGGGAGGAGAAGATCTACCGGCGCGAGGAAGCGTTCGAAGACCGGACCGTCACCGTCTGGGGGATGTAGCGGGCCGCGTCCGCAGTTCGGGCCGGCCGCGGTCCAGCGGGTGCCATACTTGGACCGATGCGGCACTTCAACACCGAGGGCCCGGTCGAAGCGGCCGAGCACTACCTCATTCCCCCGCTGGAGAGGATCGATCGGGAGCAGATCCTCACTCTGATCCGGCGGCGGAAGTACTTCGTGCTGCACGCCCCGCGGCAGACGGGGAAGACCAGCACGCTGCTGGCCCTGCGCGACCTTTTGAACTCGGGTTCCGAAGGCGATTTCCGCTGTGTGTACGCCAGCTTCGAGATGGGTCGGACCGTGGGCGAGGACGTCGGAAGCGCGACGCGGCTCATCCTGGATGAGTTGGCCGATGCGGCCCGGAGCCAGGGTGACGGCTCGCTGGAGGGGCTGTGGCGGGAGGTGGCGGCGACCGCGGCGCCGGAGGCGGCCGTCAAGCGGGCGCTGGCGCGCTGGACGGAGGCCGAGGCGCACCCGCTGGTGCTGCTGCTCGACGAAGTGGACTCGTTCACCGGTGCTCCGCTGCTGTCCCTGCTGAGCCAGTTGCGGGCGGGGTACCCGGATCGCCCCCGGCGGTTTCCGCAGAGCGTGGTGCTGTGTGGCCTGCGAGACGTCCGCGACTACCGGGCGCCCGGCGCGGCGGGGAGCCCATTCAACATCAAGGCGATGTCGCTGCGCCTCGGCGACTTCACCGAGGTAGAGACCGGGACGCTCCTCGCCCAGCACACCGCAGAGAGCGGGCAGGTGTTCGAGAAGGAGGCGCTGCAAGCGATCTGGGACGGAACGCAGGGCCAGCCGTGGCTCGTGAACGCGCTGGCCCGCGAAGCGTGTTTCGAGAGTGAGGCCGGACGCGACCGGCGTCGCGCGATTACGGCGCGGGACATCGCCGAAGGGCGGGAGCGGCTGATCCGGGGCCGACGGACCCATCTCGACAACCTGGCGGTCCGGCTTGGCGAGGGACGGGTGCGCCGCGTGATCGAACCATTGCTGGCCGGCGGCCCGAAACGCGCCGGCTCAACCCGCGACGTCGAGTATGTTCGGGACCTCGGCCTGATCGCGCCCGATCGTCCCCTTCGGGTGGCCAACCCGATCTACGCGGAAGTGATTCCCCGCGAACTCACGGAGGTCATGGAGGACGAGCTCGAAGAGCAAACCGCATGGTACGTGGATGCCGACGGCGCTCTGGACGTGGAGAAGCTGCTCGGGGCGTTCCAGCAGTTCTTCCGGGAGCACTCGGAGCACTGGGCGGGCCGCTTCGAATATGCGGAGGCGGGTCCGCAGCTCATCCTGCAGGGGTTCCTCCAGCGGATCGTGAACGGGGGCGGCCGGCTGGAGCGGGAGTACGGGCTCGGGCGGGGCCGCACGGACCTGATGATCGCGTGGCCCCGCGGGGACCGGACGGACCGGTTCGCGGTGGAGTGCAAGGTGCAGCACGGGAGCCGGGCGGCGACGATCCGGGAGGGGCTCGGGCAGCTCGCCGGGTACATGGACCGGCTGGGCGGGGAGGCGGGCCACCTGGTGGTCTTCGACCGCAGCGCCGAGCGGTCCTGGGAGGAGAAGATCTACCGGCGCGAGGAAGCGTTCGAGGGCCGGACCGTCACCGTCTGGGGGATGTAGCGGGCGGCGTCCGCAGTTCGGGCCGGCCGCGGGCCGGAGGGTCAGGCGCCGCTGGGTGACGTGAAGAAAAGGGCCCAATCCGTGGTCCGCTGAATCGAGGCACGGGGCTGGTCTCCGTTCCGCTGGTCACCCCCGCGGACTTCGCGCGGCAAACCCGCTGAACCCCTCCATCCGAACCCTTGCCGGGAGCCGGCGTCCAACCCGAAAAGTGTCAAGTTCAGGTCCCGTTTCTGTCCACTTTTCGAGTCCCATTGACCGCAACCCGATCGTCATCGCGCGCGGCGGCCAGAGCCTCCCGGCGCCTCGTCACTGCCGCCACAGCCATCGGGCTCTCGATGCCGATCGAGGTTCGTTCCGACGTCTCCGTGCTTCTTTGGTGTTGACTCGGGCGATCCGGAGGGGTTTTCCGGGCCTGTTGGGAGTCCGTCGCCACGTCGATTGGCGCGGAATTCGAGCCAAAACGCGGTCTCCGGGGTCGAATTCGGTCGAATTTCGGCATTTTCGGCGCCAAATGGCCGTCCGAAGGATCCTGAACCCCGCGTTTTTGCACCGAATCGCGCGGCCTTTCTCCTTCTTACCGTGACCCTGGGCGCCGGTCTCGTGCTCTCGGGTTGTGGGGACGACGACACGGCAACGACGCCGGCACCGGCGCCGCCGCCACCGCCGCCGCCAGCTCCGGAGCCGGAGCCCG
>JAJDUD010000060.1 GCA_022826825.1 Acidobacteriota bacterium
ACCCAGGCCATCGCAGTCGCCTCGTCGTCGTCGTCGTCCGCGACCATGAAGTGCTGGCTCTTCGCGTCATCGGACAGCGAGAACATCGCCATGACGGCTGGCGTCGGCGGCGGCTCAGGCTCCGGCGGCACATCGGACGTCGCGGTCCGATGCGTCGTCCAAGGGCTCAGGAGCGGCGCCTCGAGCGTCCCGCCGGCGGCGCGCACCCGGCCATACAGGGTGGTCCCGGGTTCAAGGTCGGCAACGGTGTGATGGGTCTCGGCCGTCGGGATTTGCGTGTCGTTGTCGTCGAACATCTCATCCGGGCTGACCTGCACCACATAACCGATGGCGCCATCGACCGCGTTCCAGTGCCACTCGATGGAGGTCTCGGTCGTGTCAGCATGGAAACCGGTAGGCGTGGCGGGGGCCTCGGGCTCGGGCTCCGGCTCAGGCTCGGGCTCCGGCTCCGGAGCTGGCGGCGGCGGCGGTGGCGGCGCCGGTGCCGGCGTCGTTGCCGTGTCGTCGTCCCCACAACCCGAGAGCACGAGACCGGCGCCCAGGGTCACGGTAAGAAGGAGAAAGGCCGCGCGATTCGCCTCAAAAACGCCGGGTACGAGGCCCTTCGGACCGCCTTTTGGGGCCGAAAACGCCCAAATTCGGCCGAATTCGACCCCAAAGGCCGGGTTTTGGCTCGAATTCCCTGCCAATCGACGTGGCGACGGCTTCTCAACAGGCCCGAAAAAGCCCTCCGGATCCCCCGAGTCAACACCAAAGAAGCACGGAGACGCCGGAAAGGACCTCGATCGGCTGTAGGAGACAGGCGTAGATTCGGGTTTGGGAGACACCCAGTTTTACGCACCGAGATGGTTCGACGCGACGCCGGTCGGTCGGCTTGCCGAACGAAATCCGCGGGGGGTGACGAGCGGAACGGAACCAGCGCCACGCCTCGATTCGGGGGACCAGGGTCTGGGTCGGGTCTTCACGTCCACCCGATCTGGTCTCGCTCCGGAGTGCGCCGGTTCCGGTAAGGTGTCCGCATGACGCGGCGCCGGCTGCCCATCGGGATCCAGACCTTCCGGACGATCCGGGAGACGGACTGCTACTACGTGGACAAGACGCCCTGGATCGCACGGCTGGTGGACGAAGGCAAGCACTACTTCCTCTCCCGGCCCCGGCGTTTCGGCAAGAGCCTGCTGCTCGACACGATGAAGGAACTCTTCGAGGGGAACGAGGCTCTCTTCCGGGGACTTGCGATCCATGACCAATGGGACTGGTCGGTCCGCCATCCGGTGGTTCGGCTGAGCTTCGGCGCCGGCCATTTCGGCGAACCGGGACAGGTTGAAGCGAGCGTTTCGGAGCAACTCGCCGCGATCGAGCGCGACGCCGGAATCGTCCCCAGCTACGAGACGCTCGCGGGGCGTTTCCGCTCCCTGCTCCGGGGCCTGCACGAGGGGGCGGGAGAGCAGGCTGTGTTGTTGGTGGACGAGTACGACAAGCCGATGCTCGACCCGCTCTTTGCCGATCGCGCGACCGGCGACGGCTCCGCCGGGGCCGACGCGGGAACCGCCCGGGCCAATCGTGACTTCCTGCGGGGCCTCTACTCGGTGGTCAAGGAGGCGGATGCCCACCTGCGATTCAGTTTCCTCACCGGAGTGAGCAAGTTCTCGAAGGTGAGCCTGTTCTCGGGCCTGAACAATCTCAAGGACATCACCCTCGACCGGCGCTACGCGGCGATCTGCGGGTATTCGGAAAGGGACCTCGACACGGTGTTTGCCCCGGAGCTGCCGGGACTCGACCGGGAGAAAGTCCGTGAGTGGTACAACGGTTACTGCTGGCGTGGCGAGGAACGCGTGTACAACCCGTTCGGGGTGCTGCTGCTGTTCGACACGCGCGAGTTCGCGGCCCACTGGTTCGAAACGGGTTCGCCGCGCTTCCTGATCGAGCGGCTGTTCGAGGAGCGGATCGCCTCGCCGCGGCTCGACGGCCTGGTGACGGGCGCGGATCTGCTCTCCGCGTTCGACGTGGACCACGTCGGCATCGAAGCGCTCCTCTTCCAGACCGGCTACCTGACGATCGCGGAGGAAGCGCCCGTCGGGAACCGGATGCGATTCCGGCTCGGGTATCCGAACCTCGAGGTGCGCCAGGCGCTGAATGAACACCTGCTGCGGCGCCTCGGTCCGGCGCCGTCGCGCATCGAGGAGAACCAGACTCGGCTCCACCACCTGCTGGAAGCCGGCGACACGGACGGCATGGAACGGCTCTTCCACGCCTTCTTCGCGGGGATCCCGCACCAGTGGCACACGAAGAACGACATCGCCAACTACGAGGGGTACTACGCGAGCGTCTTCTATTCCTACTTCGCCGGACTCGGGGCGGACGTCACCGTCGAAGACAGCACGAACCGGGGCCGGCTCGACATGGCGGTGCGGGCGGGCGGACGCATCTACCTGTTCGAGTTCAAGGTGATCGAGCAGTCGGGTGCGGGCTCGGCCATGGCGCAGTTGAAGGAGCGGCGCTACGCGGACCGGTACCGGGCCGAAGGGAAGCCGGTGCACCTGGTCGGCGTCGAGTTCAGCAGCGCGGACCGCAACGTCCGGACGTTCGAGATCGAGGAGGTCTGACCGCCGGCCGCGGGCCGGAGGCTCCGGCGCCGTTGGCTGACGTGAAGAATCCGCGCCAATCCGTGGTCCCCTGGATCGAGGCGCGGCGCTCGTCCTGGAGGCGCTCCCTGCCGCCCTGGTTGACGCGGTGATCGGCGTGTACCGGCCGATGGGAACAAGGGCCGGCCTTTCGATTGACTACCGCAACCTGTCCACTCGCACGAGAGCAGTCGCGGCTCACGATTCCCATGGACACCCTTTGGCCGTGACCCCGCCAGCCCGCGTACCGCGCGCCCGGTCGCCAGCAGAACCCCGTGCTATCTTGGCGAACGCGTGGCGCCACCCGAGGAGAGACCGGAATGACCGAGCAGATCACGGTTTCCGTGGATCCGGACGTGGCCGAAATCTATCGGTCGGCCTCGGATGAGACGCGCCGGAAGCTGGAGGTCCTCGTCAATCTGCGACTTCGCGACGCGGCGCTGTCCCGGAGACCCCTGCCGGAGGTCATCCGCGAAGTGAGCCGCAACGCGCGGCGGCGCGGCCTGACTCCCGAAGTCCTGCAGTCGATGATCCGGCGCTGAGGGCGGCCGCCGGCCTGAAGACAGGCGGGGGTGGCGCGGCGGGTCTGCAACCCGATCGTCATCGCGCGCTGCGGCCGGAGCGCCCCGGCGCCTCGTAACTGCCGCCGCGGTGATGCGGTTCTCCGATGCCGATCGAGGTTCGTTCCGACGCGTCCGTGCTTCTTTGGTGTTGACTCTGGCGATCCGGAGGGGTTTTCCGGGCCTGTTGAGAGTCCGTTGCCACGTTGATTGGCAGGGAATTCGGGCCAAAACGCCCCTTCCGGGGTCGAATTCGGCCGAATTTCGACGTTTTCGGCCCCAAAGGGCCGTCCGGAGGACCCGATACCCGGTGTTTTTGGGTCGAATCGCGCGGCCTTTCTCCTTCTTACCGTGACCCTGGGCGCCGGTCTCGTGCTCTCGGGTTGTGGGGACGACGACACGGCAACGACGCCGGCACCGGCGCCGCCGCCACCGCCGCCGCCAGCTCCGGAGCCGGAGCCCG
>JAJDUD010000072.1 GCA_022826825.1 Acidobacteriota bacterium
GATCCGGGTGGTGTGCTTCGCCGCGCGACAAGCGGCGGTGCCGGTCTGAAGACCGGCGCTCCCCCGGCGTGCCCTTCCCCTAAACGCCGATCAGGTGCGCGGTGACCGTGCGGTCGCGCGGCCCGTCCAGTTCCGCGAAGAGGATGCTCTGCCACTGGCCGAGGGTGATTTCCCCCTCATGGATCGGAACCGTCACGTTGTGCCCGAGCAGCGTCGCCCGGAGATGCGCGTCGGCGTTCTTCCGTTCGCAATCGGAGCAGTCCTCGCAGTTGTGAAGGAAACCGTCTTCCGGGTCCGCCAGGCGCTCGAGGCACTCGGTGAGGTCGGCCATCAGGGCCGCCTGGAACTCGTTCAGGAAGAGCGCCGTCGTGGTGTGGAGGGTCGACAGGATGAGAAAGCCCGCCTTGATGCCGGATGCCCGGACCTGATCACGAACGCGGTCGCTGATGTTGTGCAGTTCCACACGGGAATCCGTAACCACTTTCAGCGTGCGATGCATGATCTTCATCTGCCCGCGGATCACCTCTTCCGTGGGCTTCGCCTGTACGGCTTTGACAGGCGGCTGCGTCAGTACGCTTTGCATCATGAACTCCTTGACCCGAGCCGCTCGGCGCCGGTCCGGGACCGCCGCGAGCAGGCGGATCGCCAGTATACCAATCACAACTCGGCCGATGCGGCGCAGCCAGTCCCCGGGACTGGGATACTTCCATCGGCGCCCGCGCCCGTAAATCCGCCCCTGCCCGTGCTGGAAGCCCTCGCCGCCGAACTCCGCCCGCTCCTCGGAAAACACGGGTTTCTCCTGCGCCCGGAGCACACCCTTCCCTACGAGTGTGACGGCAGCACCGCCTACCGGAGCGCGCCCCAGGCGGTGGCGCTGCCGCGTTCCACCGCCGAGGTTGCCCAGGTGGTCAAGGCCTGCGCCGCCGCCAGGGTCCCGTTCACCGCGCGGGGCGCGGGGACCGGCCTGTCGGGAGGAGCGACCCCGATCGAGGGCGGGGTGGTCGTCTCCCTGGCAGGAATGAACCGCGTGCTGGAGATCAATCCCCGGGAGCGGACCGCGCGTTGCCAGACGGGGGTGGTCAACCTGGAGATCTCCCGCGCCGCCGCTCCGTTCGGACTGTTCTTCGCTCCCGATCCGTCGAGCCAGTCCGCCTGCACGCTGGGGGGCAACATCGCCGAGAACTCGGGGGGGCCGCACTGCTTCAAGCTGGGGGCCACGACCTCGCACATCCTGTCGGTCACCGTGGTCCTCGACGACGGCGAGGTCGTGGTCCTGTCCGAAGACGACGCCGGCTACGACCTGGTCGGCCTCTTCGTCGGCTCCGAGGGCACCCTCGGGATCGCCACCGAGGCGACGGTCCGGCTGCTGCCGGTTCCGGAAACCGTCGAGACCCTCCTCGCACCCTTCGCGGGACTGGTGCCGGCCTGCGAAGCGGTCTCCCGCATCGTTGCGGCCGGCACCGTTCCGGTGGCGATGGAGATGCTGGACGCCGCCACCATCGAGGTGGTCGAGGCCGGCATCGGCGCGGGCTACCCGAAGGATGCCGGGGCGGTGCTCCTGCTCGAACTCGACGGCGCGAAACCGGCGGTCGCGCGCCAGCGCGCCGATGTGGACCGCATCCTTCAGGAGTGCGGAGCTCTCGAGATCCGGGTGGCGCACGACGCGGCCGAGCGGGAACTGCTCTGGCGCGGCCGGAAGTACGCCTTCGGGGCCATGGGCCGCATCTCGACGGACCTCTACGTGCAGGACGGGGTGGTCCCGCGCTCGGCGCTCCCCGAAGCGATTGCCGAGGTCGAGCGGATCGGCAAGCGGCACGACCTCCGGGTGGCGAACGTGTTCCACGCCGGCGACGGCAACCTCCACCCGTGCATCTCCTACGACGGGAGGGACGAGGACGAAAAGGCCCGGGTGATGGCGGCGAGCCACGAGTTGCTCTCCCTCTGCGTGCGGCTTGGCGGAGTGCTTTCCGGGGAGCACGGGGTGGGGATCGAGAAGCGGGACTCGCTGCATCTGCTCTTCGGCGAGGACGACCTCGAAGCGATGCGCCGGATCCGCGACTCCTGGAATCGGGAGGGGCTGCTGAACCCCGGGAAGATCCTTCCGGTCCGGGCGGGCTGTGGCGAGCCGCGGGCAACCCTTCCGGACAGCGGCATGCCCGGGCGGGTCGCCGCGATCCCGGGCGCCTGGATCTGATGGCTGGGACAGCTCCCGCGAGCGAAGACGAAGTCGCGTCGGGGCTCGCTGCGGCATCCGAGGCGGGCGAGGCGGTCGTCCTCCGGGGCGGCGGCACCCGCCTGGGGCTCGGAGCTCCGGCGCGCGCCGGCCGGGTCGTGGACCTCGGCGGACTGTCGGGGGTGATCGAGCACCACCGCGAGGACCTGACCGTCGAGGCCTGGGCGGGCACGACCGTCGGAGCGCTGAACCGGGAGCTGGCGCCCCACCGGCAACTGCTCGCTCTCGATCCGCCGCTCCCCGACCGGGCGACCCTCGGGGGTGTGATTGCGGCCGGGGATCCGGGGTACCGGGTGGTTCCCGGCTCCCGGCCCCGGGATTTGCTGCTCGGCCTTTCGGCGGTGCTCGCCGACGGGACGCGTATCCGTTCGGGCGGACGCGTCGTGAAGAACGTGACGGGTTACGAGCTGACGAAGCTCTTCACCGGCTCGCTCGGGACTCTGGGGGCGATCACCCGGGTCACGCTGCGCCTCCGCGCGCTGCCCGAGGCCTCGCGGACGGTCGTCGCGAGCCTCCCGGTCTCCGACTCCGCCGATCAGTTTGCGGATCGGGTGCTGGCGGCCAGCGCCGCGGCGCCGGGCCCGGCGGCGGTCGCGGTGGTGCCTCCGGGAACGGGACTTCCCCGGCTCCCGGAAGACGGGGGGTTCCGCCTCGCCGTCCGCTTCGAGGGGCTGCGGGAGGAGGCGGCCATGTCGCCCGACGCGGTGGCGGCGGCCGCCGGAGGGGGCATGGAAGTCCTCGAGGGCCCCGGAGAGGAGGAGTTCTGGGCGGGGGTCCGTGATTTCCCCGCGGTGGTGCCCGAGCGGGAGGGCACGCTGGCCTTCGCGGTCCAGGGCCCTCCGGAAGCGGTGCTGCGCACTGCCTGGAGACTCGCCGCTTTCGGTCCTCCCGTCGCCTTCCCCGATCAGCGCCGCGCCATCGCGAGCGTCCCGGTGGGGGATTTCGAGGCGGTGCTCGGTGTCCTGCAGGAGGAGCGGGACGTGTCCGCCGTCGTCGAGACCGCTCCCGGCGACTGGAAGCGAGAGCATCCCGTCTTCCACCCGCCCCCGTCCGCGGCGGTTGCCGCGCTCTCCAGCCGCATCAAGGCGGCGCTCGATCCCGGCGGGATCCTGGCGCCCGGCCGGATGCCATTCTGATGCGCCTGATGGCGTACCGGCTTGGAACGCCGACCTCCGGTCGGCACGCGGCCCGGAGGGCCGCAACGACGTACCGTCCCCGGGCAAGACGGCGCCGCCAGACGCCGTCGGCCCATCCCCCGCGTGGCAGGTACGCGTTCGCCCGCCGGAGGCGGGCGGTGCCGACCGGAGGTCGGCGTTCCCAGCCGTACCCGTCATCCGGCAGGACCGCTTTGCCAGAGCGACGGGGCCACGTCACGTTCGACACCGGCTGTTAGATTCGTCCCGTGAGCCAACCGACCGGCGGTGAGGCCCTGCGCATCTACGAGAAGACTCTCGCCTGCGTCCACTGCGGCCTCTGCCTGCCGGCGTGTCCCGCCTACGAGAACGCGCCTCGGGAGTCGCTCGCCCCGCGCGGGCAGGTCTTCAACGCGCGGGCGATGCTCGAGGGACGGCTTCCGGCCAGCGCCGGGTTGGCCGAAGACCTCTACGAGTGCCTGGCGTGCCGGGGCTGCGAGACCGTCTGCCCGGCGGGCGTCGAGGTCGGGGCCATCGTGGAGGGAGTGCGCGGCCTGGTGGCCGAGGAGCGGGTGGAGTCGCTTCGGGCGCGGGTTCTGAAGCGGTTCGCGCTCGGTCTGGTGGTGGCCCGGCCCGCGGTCCTGAATGCGGCGATGTGGCTCCTCCGACTCACCGGGCGCCTCGGCCTGCGCCGGCTCGTGCAGCCGGTGCTGGCCCGCCTGGCGCCGAAGCTCGCGGCACGGGAACGGCTGCTCCCCGACGTCCCGGCGCGCGAGCGGTTCCCGGCGCGGATCTCCCCGGGCGGGGAGGCGCGCGGCACGGTGGCGCTCTTCCTCGGCTGCGTCGCGCCGCATCTCCGGCCGGAGACCAGCCGGGCGGCGATCGAGGCGCTTTCGGCGAACGGCTGGGAGGTGGTGATCCCCCGGGAGCAGGGCTGCTGCGGAGCGCTGCATCTCCACGCCGGCCTGCCGGATCTCGCGCGGGGGCTGGCGCACCGCAACCTGGCGGCGTTCCCGGACGACCTCCCGGTGGTGACCACCGCCGCCGGTTGCGGCGCCGCGCTCTCGGAATACGGCGAACTGCTGAACGGCGCCGCCCCGGCGGGAGCTTTCTCCCGGCGGGTGACGGACGTCTCCGCCTTCCTGTCGGAGAGCGGCTGCCGGCCGCCCGCCGCCGGCCCCCGGGAGACGCCGCTGCGGGTGGTCTACGACGCACCCTGCCACCTCTTCCACGCCCAGCAGGTCCGCGAGGAGCCGCTCCGGATCCTCCGCAGCCTCCCGGGCGTGGAAGTCGTGACCGTCCGTGACCCGGAGCGCTGCTGCGGCTCCGCCGGGATCTACAACGTGACCCGGCACGACACCTCCATGGCGGTCCTCGACCGGAAGATGGCGAACATCGCTCCGGCGAGACCGGATCTCATCGCCACCGGGAACATCGGCTGCCAGCTCCAGCTCGCGGAGGGCGCCCGCCGCGCCGGGCTGGCCGCCGAGGTCGCCCACCCGGTCGAACTCCTCGCCGACGCCTACCGCCGGGAGAAGACGGAGTAGGAGGGAGCGCCGGTCTTCAGACCAGGAGCGCAAGGAGCGCCGGTCTTCAGACCGGCATCGCGGCCGCCGGCCGCGAAACTCCCCCGGCTGACCGTACCGATGGCCCAAACCCCACCGGGGACGGCGCAACGTAGATCCGCCCCCTACCTCCGCCCCTTCCGCGGCAGCTTCGCGTCCGCCATCGCCGCGTGGTACACGAACGCCGCCACCACGACCGCGTTCTTCTTGAGGTCGTCGATCGGCAGGGTGTCGTAGAAGTCGAGGTTCGTGTGGCCGCCGGTGCCGCCCACCCGCGCCTGCAGGAACTGGAAGCCCGGCAGCCCGGCGTCGTCGAACGCCACGTGGTCGGTGCTGCCCACGCGCGCGGGCGCGAGCGTCGTCATCCCGAAGTCGTGGAAGGGGGCCATCCACGCTTCGAAGATGGGACGGACGTGCTCGTTTTCCTGGAGCCAGACGCCCCGGTAGCGGCCGGGGCCGTAGTCCTGGTTGAAGTACACGGAGAGGTTGTCGTAACCGGGTTTCGTCCCCGTCTCCGGGTCGCCCGGATCGCCGAAGTGCTGCTTCACGTAGGCCCGCGACCCGAAGATGCCCTGCTCCTCGCCGGACCAGAGCGCGATCCGGACCGTACGGCGCGGCTCGGCGCCGACCGCCTTCAGGATCCGCATCGCCTCCAGCATCACCGCCACTCCCGAGCTGTTGTCGCTGGCGTTGGGGCTCGCGTGCCAGGTGTCGAAGTGGGCGCCCAGCATCACCAGTTCGTGGGCGAGGTCCGACCCCGGGATCTCGCCCAGGACGTTCCTGGCCTCGCTCGTCGCCTCGCCGTGCCGGTTCCGGACCTCCAGCTCGATGGCGACGGGGACTTCGCGCCGCCGGACCCGGTACATCCGGTTGTAGTGCTCGGGGGTGACCGCGACGATCGGCACGGAAGACAGCGTGGCCTCGCGATCCCACATGTCCACCTTGGCGCCGGGACGCGCGAACCCCCGGACGGCGCCCGGCCACCCGCTCCGTGATTCGAGCACCGCGGCGGCGCCTTCCTCGACGTAGAACTCCAGGCGTTCCGCCGGACTCAGGACGTCCGGGTGGGGCGGAAGATCGGCGTACTCGCTGCGGAAGAGTGGATCCGGGGCCAGCCTCGGCAGCACGTTCTCCGCGAGCTGCTCCATCTGCTCATCGGTGCGTTCCGGCGTCCCGGTGGCGAAGCGGGTCCGGTCCACCACTGCCGGGGGCGTCGAGAGGACCGCCTTCCCCCGGAGCTTCCCGCGCAGGGCGTCGAGATCGCCCCGCGTCCACACGTCGGCGATGACGACTTCCAGCGTCTCGAGTCCGCCGGTCCCCGGCGTGTGGGCAATGGGATAGCCGACGAGCGTCTGGTACACCGGTTCCCGCATGTGCAGCGAGAAGTACTCGTTGTCCCAGCTCGCCCCGTAGTTCATGAAGGGCTCGCGGACGTTGTTCACGAGCCCGATTTCGGCCATCTCCTCGAGCACCCAGCGCTGGGCCCGGTCCATTGCCGCCGAGTTGGTCAGCCGGCCGCCGATCACGTCGGTCAGGTAGGAGAGGGTGTCCGGAAGCTGGGAGCGATGAAGACCTTCCTCGCGGATCTTCGCGACCATCTCCCGGTCCACGGGGAAGGGGTCCTGGGCCGCGGCGGCGACGGCGATGAAGACCGCACAGATACTGCCGATCGCGGCTGCGCTGGGGTGGTGTCTCATGCTCTTCTCCAGACGGCGGGTCATCGGGAAAGCCGTGCGCCGTGGCGCAAGCGTACTTGGCCCGTTTCGCCGAATTCCGTGTCTGAATGGAACGGCGATTGGCTAAGATGATCGGTCGCTTTCCGCTGGCCCGCTCGATGGCGATGCAGCGCCCGGATCGAAGCTCCGACCCGGGCGCCGAGCGCGGCGCATTCACTGTTCCTGCTCAGGAGAGAGAGGCGAATTCCATGGCAAACCAAGCCCCGACGAACCGATTCTGGTGGCCCGATCTGCTGGACCTCGGCCCGCTGCGTCAGCAGGCGCCCGCGTCGAGCCCGATGGGCGACGACTTCAACTACGCGGAGGAGTTCCAGACCCTCGACCTCGCCGCCGTGAAGAAGGACATCGAGGCGGTGATGACGGCGTCGCAGGACTGGTGGCCGGCGGACTACGGTCACTACGGGCCGCTCATGATCCGGATGGCGTGGCACGGCGCGGGCACCTATCGGGTCGCGGACGGCCGGGGCGGGGCCCGGGGCGGACAGATGCGGTTCGAGCCGCTCAACAGTTGGCCCGACAACGCCAACCTGGACAAGGCGCGCCGCCTCATCTGGCCGGTCAAGGCGAAGTACGGCCGCAAGCTGTCGTGGGCCGACCTGATGATCCTGACCGGGAACGTCGCGCTCGAATCCATGGGCTTCGAGACCTTCGGCTTCGCCGGCGGACGCGTGGACGAGTGGGAGACCGACCAGACCTACTGGGGGCCGGAGACCGAATGGCTCGCCGACGAGCGCTACAGCGGCGACCGGCAGCTCGCCAAGCCCCTCGGCGCTGTGCAGATGGGCCTGATCTACGTGAATCCGGAAGGGCCGAACGCCAACCCGGACCCGATCGCGGCGGCCCGGGACATCCGGGAGACCTTCAGCCGCATGTCCATGAACGACGAGGAGACCGTGGCCCTCATCGCCGGCGGACACACCTTCGGCAAGACCCACGGCGCCGTCAAGGAGGAGAACGTGGGCCCGGACCCGGCGGGCGCGCCCACCGAACAGCAGGGCCTGGGCTGGAAGAACAAGGCCGGTTCGGGCTGCCCCTTCACGAGCGGGCTCGAAGGCGCGTGGTCCGCGAATCCCGTGCGCTGGACGTCCCAGTTCTTCGACAACCTGTTCGGGTTCGAGTGGGAGCTTTCGAAGAGCCCCGCCGGGAAACACCAGTGGGTGCCGGCGGGCGGGCAGGGGGCCGGCCTCGTGCCGGACGCCCAGGACCGCTCGAAGCGGCACACCCCGGTCATGCTCACCACGGACCTCTCGCTGCGGTTCGATCCCGACTACGCGAAGATCGCGAAGCGGTTCCACGAGAATCCGGAGGAGTTCAAGGTGGCCTTCGCCAGGGCCTGGTTCAAGCTGACGCACCGCGACATGGGGCCGCGCTGCCGCTACGTGGGGAGTGAGGTCCCCGACGAGGCGCTGATCTGGCAGGACCCGGTGCCGGCGGTGGATCACGAGCTGATCGACGCCGCGGACGCCGCGGCGCTCAAGGCCGAGGTTCTCGCGAGCGGGCTGAGCGTTTCCGAGCTGGTCCGGACCGCCTGGGCGTCGGCGTCCTCGTTCCGGAACACCGACCTCCGCGGCGGCGCCAACGGAGCCCGGGTGCGCCTCGCGCCGCAGAAGGACTGGGAGGTCAATGGCCCGGCCGAGCTCGCGAAGGTGCTCGGTGTCCTGGAGCAGATCCGGAGCGGCTTCAACGGCTCGCAGACCGGTGGGAAGCGGGTGTCACTGGCCGACCTGATCGTGCTGGCGGGCGCCGCGGCCGTCGAGGCGGCGGCGAAGGCGGCCGGCCACGAGGTCGAGGTCCCCTTCACTCCGGGACGCACCGACGCCTCAGCCGAACAGACCGACGCGGAGTCGTTCGCCGTGCTCGAACCGGCCGCGGACGGCTTCCGGAACTACTTCACGGGCGCCAGCCTCCGTCCGCCGGCGGAAGCCCTGGTGGACAAGGCGAGCACGATGAACCTGACCGCTCCCGAGATGACGGCGCTGGTCGGCGGCATGCGGGCGCTGGGCGCAAATTCCGGAAACGGAGCCGGGGTCTTCACCGACCGTCCGGGCACGCTGAGCAACGACTTCTTCGTGAACCTGCTCGACATGGCCACCGCCTGGTCGAAGTCGGCGGACGACGAAGGGCTCTACGAGGGACGCGACCGCCAGACGGGTGAACTGAAGTGGACGGCCACTCCGGTCGACCTCATCTTCGGGTCGAACTCCGAACTGCGGGCCATCGCGGAGGTCTACGGGGCCGACGACGGCGGGGCGCAGCTCGCCAGCGACTTTGCCGCCGCCTGGGACAAGGTCATGAGCCTCGACCGCTTCGACGTCGCCTGACGCCCCGCGTCCGTTTCCTCCGTTCCTCCCGACGAAAGGTGTCTCCGATGCGCAACAACGCCATCTCCCTGCTGTCCGCGCTCACGATCGCCATCGCGGCGGCCGCCGCGCCGAACCCCGTCCTCGCGCAGGGCGAGGCGAAGTCGAACCGGTTCTGGTGGCCCGAGCAACTGGACCTCGGCCCGCTGCGCCAGCACGCCGCCGAGTCGAACCCGATGGGCGGCGGTTTCGACTACGCCGTGGCGTTCCGGAGCCTCGACCTCGCGGCTCTGAAGCAGGACATCGAGGCGGTGATGACGACCTCCCAGGACTGGTGGCCGGCGGACTACGGACACTACGGGCCGCTCTTCATCCGCATGGCGTGGCACAGCGCGGGCACCTACCGGGTGGCGGACGGCCGCGGCGGCGCCGGCGGCGGCCAGCAGCGGTTCGAGCCGCTCAACAGTTGGCCGGACAACGCGAACCTCGACAAGGCGCGGCGGCTGCTCTGGCCGGTCAAGGCCAAGTACGGCCGCAGCATCTCGTGGGCCGACCTGATGGTCCTGACCGGGAACGTGGCGCTCGAGTCCATGGGCTTTCAGACGTTCGGTTTCGCGGGCGGACGCGAGGACGACTGGGAGGCCGACCTCGTGTACTGGGGTCCCGAGACCACGTGGCTCGCCGACGAGCGGTACAGCGGCGACCGGCAGCTCGAGAAACCGCTCGGCGCGGTCCAGATGGGCCTGATCTACGTCAATCCCGAGGGGCCGAACGGCAACCCGGATCCGCTGGCGGCGGCCCGGGACATCCGGGAGACGTTCGGCCGCATGGCGATGAACGACGAGGAGACCGTCGCCCTCATCGCCGGCGGGCACTCCTTCGGCAAGGCCCACGGCGCTGCCCGGGCGTACGACTGCGTGGGGGTCGAGCCGGCGGGCGCCGACCTCGAGTCGCAGGGCTTCGGCTGGACGAGCGAGTGCGGCTCCGGCGCCGGCGCCGACACGATCACCAGCGGGCTCGAGGGCGCCTGGTCCGCCAGCCCGGTGACCTGGACCTCCCAGTTCCTCGACAACCTGTTCGGGTTCGAGTGGGTTGAGACCCGGAGCCCCGGCGGCGCCGTCCAGTGGATTCCCGAAGGCGGGCAGGGCGCCGACCTGGTGCCGGACGCCCACGACCCGGAGAAGCGGCACGCGCCGATCATGCTGACCACGGACCTCGCGCTGCGGTTCGACCCCGCGTACGGCGAGATCGCCAGGCGCTTCCACGAGAACCCGGAGGACTTCGAGCTCGCCTTCGCCAAGGCCTGGTTCAAGCTGACCCACCGCGACATGGGGCCGCGCGCCCGCTATCTGGGCCCCGAGGTTCCCGACGAGGTGCTGATCTGGCAGGACCCCGTGCCGCCGGTGGACCACGAGCTGGTGGACGCGGCGGACATCGCGGCGCTCAAGGCGGAGGTCCTTCGCTCGGGACTGACCGTTCCCGAACTCGTCCGCACCGCCTGGGCGTCGGCCGCCTCCTTCCGCGGCACCGACCTGCGCGGCGGGGCGAACGGCGCCCGGGTGCGGCTCGCGCCGCAAAAGGACTGGGAGGTCAACGATCCGGCGGCGCTCGCGGGCGTGCTGGAACGGCTCGAAGCGGTCCGGAGCGCCTTCAACGACGCGCAGACCGGCGGCAAGCGGGTCTCGCTCGCCGACCTGATCGTGCTGGGCGGCGCGGCGGCCATCGAGCAGGCGGCGGTCGGCGCCGGCCACGAGGTGCGGGTCCCCTTCACGCCCGGGCGCACGGACGCCTCCCAGGAGATGACCGACGCCGCCTCGTTCGCGGTGCTCGAACCGGCGGCGGACGGTTTCCGCAACTACTTCGGCGACGGCAACCGGCGGTCCCCGGCGGAGATGCTGGTGGACCGGGCGAACCTGCTGACGCTGAGCGTTCCCGAAATGACGGTGCTGGTCGGCGGCCTGCGCTCCCTCGATGCGAATGCCGGCGGCAGCGCCCAGGGGGTCTTCACCGACCGTCCCGGCACGCTCAGCAACGACTTCTTCGTGAACCTCCTCGACATGTCCACGGTGTGGTCGAAGTCGGCGGACGCCGAAGGCGTCTATGAGGGCCGGGACCGCGAAACGGGCGCGACGAAGTGGACGGCCTCCCCCGTGGACCTCGTCTTCGGGTCGAACTCGGAGCTGCGGGCGATCGCTGAGGTTTACGGCGCCGACGACGGCGGGGAACGGTTCGTGAGCGACTTCGTGAGCGCCTGGGCCAAGGTCATGACTCTCGACCGCTACGACGTCTCCGGGTCGTAGTCAGGGACCGCCGGCCTCCAGACCCGCGGCGCGCCGGCTTGGAACGCCGGCCTCCGGCCGGCACCGCGGCGCGTCAGCGCAGCGAGAGGGCGCAACGCAACACAGCCGGCTGGCGCCCCCGGCTTGGAACGCCGACCTCCGGTCGGCACCGCGGCGCGTCAGCGCAGCGAGAGGGCGTAACGCAACACAGCCGGCTGGCGCGCCGGCTTGGAACGCCGACCTCCGGCCGGCACCGCCCGCGCCAGCGGGCGACCCCCTCTCAGCGCGCGTCCGTAACCAGCCGCCGCCCGTTCAGCGGCTGCACCGGACGGTTGTTGACCGGGAAGAGCGCGCTGAACGCCTCGATCTGTCCCCGCGAGGCCGTCACCGGCTCGGTCATCATCAACCACGAAACCCCCTCCGAACACGGCGGCGTGGTGAGCGAACCCGGGTAGCGCCAGGTCGTCTGCCGCTCCGGGAGCAGCGCCGCCGCGTCCACGGTCCCCGCGACCATCACGGCGCGCCCGGACTCCTCCGGCATTTGCCCAAAGACCGGCGCCAGGGCGTCGTTCGCGCCGCCCTCCGCGAGGAAGACGCCGACGACCGCGAGCGCGCCGTCCGCGCTCGCGTGGACCAGGTGCAACTCCAGCGGGAAGTCCGCGCCGTCCACGGTGTGCTCGCTCCGGTGGTGGAAGTGAAACTGGGCCAGCTCGTAGCGCGTTCCGTCGAGGGCGATGCCGCTTCCCGGCGCGTAGTTGACCTGGATGGTGTGGCCGTTGTTCAGGATGGAGATCGGGCTCGGCGCGTAGTCGAAGTCGATCTCGGACAGGACCGCCGCTTCGGCGCCGGTGAGATCGATCGGCGACTGCTCGCAGCCGTCGCCGCAGAGGCCGAACCCGGGATCCAGCGAACCCCAGTGCTCCGGGGCGTGCGCGCCCTCGTATCCCCAGTGCGCCTGGGCACGGGCGCCCGTGCCGAAGAGCAGGGCTCCGGCGCCCGCCGCTGACTCCTCCACCGCGACGGCCAATTCTACGGTCCGGTCGCATCCGTCGGTTGCTGGTGTGTAATTGTCTTGATCCGTGCCCGGCCCGGCCGCCGGGTCACCGAGGAGGGGGATTCGGTCATGATCGAGTGGCTCGGCATCGGCCATCTGTTGGAGCTTTCCGGAACGGAGGCGGTTCTGGGGTTTCTTACCCCCCTGCTGGTCTTCGTCTTCTTCTTCCTGGCCCAGCTCATCCTGCCGGGACGGTGGGTTCCCGGCTACGTGATCGATCCGGAGACCGGTGAACCCCGGAAGTACCGGCTGAACGGTCTGCTGGTCTTCGTGATCGCGCTGCTCGTGTGGGCTTTCGAGCTCACCGGGATGCCGCGCGACTGGTTCTACCGGTCCTCGCTCTACGCCGTCGCCGGCGGAACCGTCCTCACCATCATCTTCACGATCCTGGCGGTGTTCAGCCAGCCGGAGGGCAAGGTCAAGAGCCGGTTCCTCGCCTGGTGGTTCGGACGGGCGCAGGAACTCCAGTTCTTCAACCACCGATTTGACGTGAAGATGTGGTTCTACGTCGTCGGCGGGACGATGCTCTCGCTGAACGCCCTGTCCGGGGCCGTTTACCACTACGAACTCTTCGGCGAGGACGCCAATCCGGGCGTCTTCGTGTATGCGGGCTTCTTCACGTTCTACGTGCTGGATTACTTCGTCTTCGAGCGCGTCCAGCTCTACACCTACGACCTGATCCACGAGAACGTCGGCTTCAAGCTCTTCTGGGGCGGCCTCATCGTCTACGGCTGGATGTTCATCCTCCCGCTCTGGGGTATGGCCGTGTACCCGCATCCGGGGTTCTCGCCGGCGGCGACGAACGCCTGGCTCATCGGGACGGTGGCGATGTTCCTCTTCGGCTGGAGCATCTCGCGCGGCGCCAACCTGCAGAAATACACCTTCAAACGCTGGCCCGACCGCACGTTCCTCGGCATCAAGCCCGAGGTCATCGAGGCCGGCGACCGCAAGATCCTTTGCAGCGGTTTCTGGGGCGTCGCCCGCCATTTCAACTACATGGGCGAGGGATTCCTGGCCCTGTCGATCGCCCTCATCTTCGGCCACTTCACGAACTTCTGGGCCTGGACCTACTTCATCTTCATCGTCTCGATGTTCACCTACCGCCAGTTGGACGACGACGAGCACTGCGCCCAAAAGTACGGCCCCGAGAAGTGGGCCGAGTACCAGGCGCGGGTGAAGTACCGGATCCTTCCCGGCGTCTACTGAGCACCGGCGGCGCTGCCGGCCTCCGGTCCAGGTTCGTCGCGCACCGACCAGCAACGCCGCAACGCTGCTCCGCGTCAAGCGCGTGCGGCAGCGGAGCGCTGGTCTCCGACCGGCATCGCTGCCCGACAGGGCAGCGAAACCGCACCCCGTTACCCATCCCCACCGCGGTTACGGCTGGGAACGCCGGTCTCCGACCGGCACGCGGCCCGCAGGGCCGCAGTCTGCCGGTTCCGTAGGGTTCCGCAGAGTGCCCCGACGTTCCGTTATACGCCTTATTATTCAACGGCTTACAGTGCTATAGTGTTCCTTCCCGGAGCGCCGCAAACTCCCTCGTTCCCGCTCTTCTTGTGTCCCCCAGGCACTCCCCGCTCATTCCCGTCGCGGCGGCGGTCGTCCCCATGGTGGCGAGGCGGGCAGCGGTTTGAAGGTGCGATACGTTCCGTTCGCTGCCCCCTCGGGTGCGGCTCTCGGAGCAAAACCACGTTGACTGCGAACACGACCTCCGCACGGTCGGCGGAATCCGGGGAGTGAACGTGCGCCCTCACAACGCCCTCATTCCTCTTCTCGTCGGGTCATGTCTTTCTGGTTTTGTGGCT
>JAJDUD010000054.1 GCA_022826825.1 Acidobacteriota bacterium
CTCACCCGCCCGGCGGCGATCAAGACCAACCCCAACCGCTACTTCCGCCCCGCCGTCTTCCTCTGCGACGAATACCAGAGCTTCGCGTCCGTCGGGGAGGACGACCCCGCCGGCGACGAAAAGGCCTTCGCCCTCACCCGACAGTCCCGCGTCATCCCCATCGTCGCCACCCAGTCCATCAGCTCGCTCAAGAGCGTGCTGTCCGGGCAGGACGCCTGGCGCACCCTTCTCCAGACCCTCCGCACCAAGGTGTTCCTCTCCCTCAGCGACGACAGCAGCGCCGAACTCGCCTCCAACATGTGCGGCAAGGTCCTCCGGCTCTCCCCGTCCTACTCCTTCACGGAGTCCGCCAAGCCCGGGTTCTCGGTCATCACGGCCCGCGCCGGCGGCGCGAAGGGCACCCTCGGCACCTCGAAGTCCTACCGCGAGCAGCGGGAGCCGCTCTTCCACCCCCGCTCCTTCTCCCTCCTGGAGAACTGCCAGGCGGTCATCCTCCCCTACGACGGGACGAACGCCCAGCCCGCCACCCGCGTCTACCTCAAGCCCCACTACCTCCCCCGGGAGCGCCCCTACTGGCGCGCCCGGGAGTCCGGCCAACTGTGAGCATCCGCATCACCCACCTCAAGCGGTTCCTCCCCGGCCTGGACTCCCTGCTCGACGACGGGGCCGTCACGGAACTCATGGTGAACGGGCCGGCGAACGTCTGGGTCGAACGCGCTGGCGCGGGCCTCGAACCGTTCCCCGCGCCGGACCTCACCGCCGGCGTGCTCCACCGCGCCGCCATCCAGATCGCCCGGCCCCTCGGCCTCGACCCGGAAACGAAGCCCACCCTCGACGCCCGCCTGGACGACGGCTCCCGCGTGGCGATCTGCGTGCCGCCCGCCTCGCCATCCGTCGCCATCACCATCCGGCGCTTCGGCAAGCGCGGCTTCTCCCCCGAGGACCTCGTGGCGGCCGGTTCGCTCCCGCAGGCCGTCCTGGACGCCGCCCGGACGACCCTCGCCGAGCGCCGGAACATCCTCGTGGCCGGAGGCACCGGCTCCGGCAAGACCACGATGCTGAACGCCCTCATCTCGCTTCTGCCCCCGGCCGAGCGCATCGTCTCCATCGAAGACACGCTGGAACTCCGGATCCACCAGCCGAACACCGTCCGCTTCGAGGCCCGCGAACTCGGGAAGTCCGCCACCACCGTCCGCGACCTGGTGAAGCACTCGCTCCGCCACCGTCCCGACCACATCGTGGTCGGCGAGATCCGCGGCGCCGAGGCCGCGGACCTCCTGCAGGCCCTCAACACCGGCCACGGGGGCAGCCTCACGACGATCCACGCGAACAACGCCACGTCCGCGCTCGACCGCCTCGCCAGCTGCGCCATGCAGGCCCGCGACCTGCCGTGGGACGCGATCTGCCGCAACATCGTGAACGGCATCTCCCTCGTGCTCCACATGAGCCGGATCGAGGGCCGGCGAGCCATCGAGGAAGCCCGCTACTTGACCGGCTGGCGGAGCGACGACAACACCTGGCTCACCGAACCGGCGTACCTTCCCGCCGCTCCGGAACCACGGCCCGCCGCGGCCCCCTGATCGCGGCCGTCCACGCCCGCGAGAGGCCCAATTAGGGCGGGAAACCGCGAAATCCGTGGCTCCAGGAGCCTCCGAACGCCTCCTGGCGCGCACCAACACCCGTTCGAGGGCTCACAGCGGCTGCCATCCTCTCGCCTGCCGGACGGGATCGTTGGTTCGGTCGGAACAGCGTAGGGACTCGCCGCTGTAGACGAGCTACTGTTTCTGCATTGCACGGAATCCAGGCGCGACCATGACTTCCCAGAACCGCAGCTCGGCGGCGTATGTCCGGCCGCGGACGCTTCTGCCACCAGAACTCCCTCAGAGGCTCGTCTACCTTGATCTAAATCACTGGATCGAACTAGCGCGAATCAAGTCTGGACGCATTGGGAGCGCAGAGAAGCGACACCTGCTCGACCTGCTCCTTCGATCGGTAGGCGAGACCGTGGTGTTTCCACTATCGTTGAGCCTCTACTCAGAGATTCTCAAGCTCAAGAATCGTCGGCAACGACGCCTCCTTCGCGAAGTGATGGAGCCCTTGTCGCGGTATTTCGTGGTAACTGCCGGTGACGTTATCGCTCGACATGAGATGGAGTCTCTCTTGGATCGGCACGTCGGTTCCGGCTCCACGCCTCTAAACGAGGTTCCCTACTTGGATTGGGGAGTCCACCGGGCATTCGGTTTCGATGGTCGCCTCCGTATCAAGGACAAGACAACTGGTGCAGACGTGACGGCGAAGGTTCGTAGCGAATATGCCGCAGGTCCAGAGAAATTCGATGAAGAGCTCTGGAAGGCGTCGGTTCTGATGAACCGCGCCTTAATCGATGGGCCGGCCCCTGGAGAGGAGCCGCAACTTAGGAAAGCAGGCTGGAAGCCAGAGGTGTTCTTGGCCCAGTCCAGAGAGCGTGCCGATGGAGAGACTGCTCTGGTAGAGAGGTTGAACGCGGATCCGAAATGGCGCCGCACTCGCCTCTGGGACGTCATCGCCGTAAGAGAGATCGTGTTCTTGTTTCGGGACGTGTTTGACGAGGCGTGCGCCAATCACGGGTTTGCAGACATGGGGGATCTGCTAGCCGAGCGGCCAGAGATCCGGCACCACTTCCATTCGATGCCCAGCTTTGACGTGTCCGTGACTCTGAAGGCGGCATATCACAGCAACCCGAACCATCGTTGGACCCCCAACGACATGAACGATCTCATGATGTTGTCTTCAGTAGTGCCGTACTGCGACATTGTCGTGACGGACAAGGCCGCAGCCGCGCATGTGAACGCCACTGGACTTGCGAAACGAGCGAACACGATTGTTCTGTCGAAGCTAGAAGATGTGCTAGCCCACATCGGAGTCGCGGAGAACGGCAGCCGGAGCCAAGCCCTCAACCCCGGCGCCTGAAACCTCCGCATGCGCCTCGCGCACCCGGAGCGCGGACCTCATGGCGCACGCCGAGGACCGCGTTACCCACACTTACGCGGCGGCTCCGAGCAAACCCTCCGCCCCCGCCGCGTGAGAACGCCCCGGGACCACCTCCCGCCCAGGGGCTGACAGAGCGCCTTCCAGGCGCAGAGCGGCCCGCTGCGCGGGCCTCCCACAGCCCGCGGCTGCCACGCAGCCCGGAGCTGCCACACAGCCCGCGGCTGCCACGCAGCCCGGAGAAACCGGCCGCCCCCGGAGTGACGACCTTTGACACCTCTGGCGTGTATAACACTGTATAGACATTGGGAGACGACCCATGCGCCAGCACTACCCCGACGCCTCCACCGAAACCCTGCTCCGCGCCCTCGACTGGATGGACGCCAGCCGCGGCGCCGCCTGGCGGCCGGACGTGTTCACTTCCGACCGGCGGTACGAGGCCCGGGTCTGCGAGGACCTCCGCACCCGCGACCGTCTCCGGGACGCGGGCGCGACCCGCGTCACCTTCCGGATCCTCGAAGGCGAGCCCGTCGCCTTCCTCCCCGACGTCCCGGCCGACCCGGCCGGGAACGTGACCTGCTACGCCCGCATCGGCCAGCACGCCGCGGCCGATCCCGCCCTGCTCGACACCCTGCCGGCCGCCGGATACCTCGAGTACCGGGACCTGCTTGCCGAACTCCGCGCCGCGTACGCCGGCGAAACCCTGCTCATCGAGGACGCCGCGAGGCCCGCCCCATGACCCGCCACACCTTCACCTATCCCGACGACCACACCCACGAGGACCGCTACGCCTTCGACTTCGGCGAGTGCTCCACCGCCAAGGGATACGCCCAGTTCGACACCCGGCTCGACGCCTACTACTTCGGCCACTGGATCAATCCCACGACGTTCCGGCTGGTGAGCTACGCCGAGGGCGACGTGTCCGTGACCGTCTGCGACGACGACGCCGAATTCATCGCCGAGGTCCGGGCCTGGGTTGCGCACCACGGCGCGGACTTCCGGGGCATCGACGCCCGGCTCTCCGACGGCCTCCGCGCCGCCTTCTTGGCCCTCGGCCTCGACGACCTGCTCCGCTGACCGCCCATGACCCGCCACACCTTCCACACCCCCGAGTCCCTCGACCGGCTCCGCGCGGCCGCGGACTCCTGGGGCATCGCCGACGCCGCCGGCCGGGGAGCCAACCTGCTCGACGTACGGCTCCCGGTGGTCCACCGGATCGAGGGTCCGGACCTTCACGGCCCGAACCGGCTCGACCTCATCGAGCACGCGGGCCGGTGGTCCTACTCCGGCCGTTTCTCCCTCGCGTGGCCCCTCGGACTCTCCATCCCGCCGCGCCTGCTCCACGCCGACCCCTTCCCGTCCCCCGGCAGGCAGCCCTCCGGGCCGCGCGGGACGATCTGCTCCACTGGCTCTCCCGGCGCCTGGCCGAGTGGCCGTCGCCCGCGCTCCGGCAGGCCGCCGTCCCCTTCGAGACCTGGCTACGCGGCCTCTCCCGACCGACCCTCTTCTCGTGATCTTCCGCGAACCGCCGGAGGCTTCCCCATGACCCCGGCACCACACCGCGAGACCTGGACATGCTGGAAGTGCGGCCGCCGTTGCCGCACCGCGTGGCAGTGCCGCGGCTGCGGCGCCGTTGACGGTCCCCGCCGCAGCCTGATCCTCGCCCGCATCGAACGGCAGGCCAACGCCAACCGTCTCCGGGCCGTCCGGGAAGGACGGGCGCGCTGGAAGCGCTGCCGGTGCGGACGGCTATCGGCGCAGCCCCTCGGAGAGGACGGCGCACCCGCCGCCGAACTCTGCCTGACTTGTGACCCCCCGAAGAGGCGGCGGCCGCGATCCCACAGGGCCGCCGCGTAGGAGACGCCGCATGCCCCACCAACACCCGGGCCGCATCGACCAGCCCTTTCTCCGCGGCCCGGACGCAGCCGCTGCCGACGACCCGGGCAAACCCGTCCGCCCGCCGTACGGGGCCGGTATCGCGGCCGCCGGCCATCGCTGCCGATGACACCTGCCGCCGAGCGCCTCACGCTCTACGCCTTCCGGATACCGGCCGCGCTGCTCGCGCGCATCCGCGCCCGCGTCCAGCGCGATTCCCAGTACGCCTCCGTTTCCCACTTCATCCGCCTCGCCATCGAGCGCGCCCTACAGGCAGACCCGTAGCGCCTCCCACCGGAACGGGCGGCCGCGGCCGACGCTATCTGACGGACCGGCGGCGCGGCGGCAACACCCGGCTCACCACCCCCGCATCCCTCCCCGGAGCCCGCGATCCGGTACCGCGGCCCGGATGCCGCGCGGCGCCGGTCCGCCACTGCGTACCCGCCTATCCCGAGGAGCGGCGCACGCCGTCCGGGAAGTTCCTGTTCTCACGCCGGTCCGCGCCTCGAAGTACCGCGGTTGCGTTCGGGTTCCTTCGTCGGCCGGAAGCACGTCTCCTCGCGTCGCAGCAAGTCGCCCCGGTCGATGGCGGCAAGCCGAAGCATCCGGCGCAACGCGTCCAACCCCCGCCCGATGAACTCCGGACCGCCGGCGACCCCGGAAAGGTCGAGGGCGCGGAGGGCGGAATCCAGCGAACGCCGGGGCCCCCGGTTGGCGCGACGTGGGGCTTCCACCCGCCGCGTCACGCCCGCACGGCGGTCCGGTGCGTCTCGAAGCCGCCCTCCCTACCAGCCGAGCGCGGCCCGGGCGAGGAATGCGCTCTCGGCCCCACCAAGCATCGCGGCCTCTCAGCGCTGCGCCTCCACCCCCAGGTCGAAGTGCAGCCTCCCCCGCTCCAGGATCCCGAGGTTGTACCCGCCCCGGTAGCGTCATCCGGCCCGAAATGCCTTTGCGTAGGTGACTCACACTGTCGGGTAAAGGTGCGAGCCCGAGGCCCCCAAGGATCAGCGTGTTGCATGCGATACCGTAGTGCCTGACACTGTCACTCATAGCACATTCCTGCCTTTCCATCGAGTGCGTCCCCGCTCGAGGTCAATGCGGCATCAGGGTATTTCTCCCACCTGACGCGTCCGAGACTATAGGCCGCCCCCGGCCCGAACCTACTCCTCCAAGAACGCTCCCCACGACTCCATGAGCGCCCGTCGGCGCTCGAACAGGTCAGAGCGAAAGTACGCTCCTTCGACTCCCCCTACCGTGTGCGCCAGCGCCGCCTCCGCGACTTCCCGCGGCGCTCCCGTCTCCGCGCACCAGTCACGGAAGGCCGAGCGGAACCCGTGCATGGTCGCCCGGGCCGCCAGCCCGTTATCCCGGAGGATCTTCGTCAGCGTCATGTCGGAGAGTCCCCGTCCGCGCTGCCGGCCCGGAAACACCAGCCCACTGCGGTCCTCGAGGGCGCGCGCCCGCTCCAGCACGGCCATCGCCTCGGAACACAGGGGGACCCGATGCGGCGCTCCCGTCTTCGTTCGCTCGCCAGGGATGCGCCACTCACGGGCCTCCGAATCCATCTCGGTCCACCGCGCCCCGCGTGCCTCGCCTGACCGCGCCGCCGTCAATACCAAGAACCGGAAGCAGAGGCGCGCCGCAGGACTTGCCGGCGACGCTTCCACCGTCGCCAGGGCCTTTCCTACCTCGCGGTAGGGGAGGGCGCGGAAATGTGTCTTCCGGCCGTTCACCTTCGGGAGCGCGCCGTCGATGCCTTCCGCCGCCACATTGCCGGACGTGAAGCCGTGAGCTTGCGCCCAGGACAGCACCGCCCGGATGCGCTGGCGCACCCTCCGCGCCGTCTCCGCCTTCGCCGTCCAGATCGGGAGCAGGACCCGCAGCACGTCCTCACCGCGGATCGAGTCAACCCGCTGGTCCCCGAGGGTCGGGAATACGTAGGTCTCCAGGGTCGTCGCCCACTGCGCCGCGTGCTTCCCGTTCCGCCACTGCGAGCGCAGCCCTTCCAGCGTCCGGGCCGTGGCCTCCCGAAACGTCGGCGCGTTTGCCCGCCGACGCTCGGCCACCGGGTCGCGTCCCTCGAACACGGCGCGCCGGTTCTCCCACGCCTTCACCCGAGCCTCGGCCAGGCTCACCAGGTCGAACGGCCCGAGGCCAATGTCCCGGCGCTTCCCGTGGACCGTGAGGCGCTGCACCCAGCTCTTGCACCCGCTCGGCCTCACCCGGAGATAGAGAGTCTGGTCAGCCCGGTACTTCCCCGGCTCCCGGATCGCCTTCGCCTTCGCTGCGGTCATCGTTCCCATGGGGTTTCTCCTACCGCGTTTTCTTCGTGGGATCGAACTCGCAATCGAACTCAGGACCCCGGCTGGTCCCACGAATTCGGCAGGAACTCCCCGGATTCGGCAGGAACGGTCAAGCGGCTACGAGAGCCAGTATATCACTGTTTATACAAGGTTTACGGCGATCTTACGGGAACTGATCGGCACTCCCGGGAACCCCCCAGCCGGCGGAGGGGGTGGGATTCGAACCCACGGTACCGTTGCCGGTACACCAGCTTTCCGGGCTGGCCAATTCAGCCACTCTTGCACCCCTCCGGATTCCGGCGGAACCGGGAAATGCTACTGCGAATCGCAGCACGTCAGGCGGGCGAAGAAGGTGAGGCTGCCGGTCGGACCGCGACGCTGATCCGAGAGCTGGCGCTTGTCACCGCGGGCGTAACCGGTTGTTCCTGTCAACGCGGAGTCGGCGATCGAAAGACTCCGTTCGTTGCGAATTGGCCGCTGTACTGATTGTAAAAGTGATGCTGTAATCGTTGCAAACCATCGGTTGATGGGTTAGTTTCCTGCCGAGGCTCGCTCCGCGAGCGGCAGCACCTTGCCCCAAGCCCGAAACTACCGTCCCCGCGTCGCGGACGGGGAACTCGCGGACCGGTTGGCCTCCGCGGGCGCCGTCCTGCTCGAAGGCGCACGGGCCTGCGGAAAGACCGAAACCGGAAGGTACGCGGCGGCGAGCGAGGTGCTGCTGGATGTGGATCGCACGGCGCACGACGCGATCGCCGTGGATCCGGCGTTTGTTCTCGCGGGAGAGACACCTCGACTGATTGACGAATGGCAGCTCGCTCCGGTCCTCTGGAATCACGTCCGGCGCGCCGTTGACGAGCGGCGCGCGTCGGGTCAGTTCATCCTGACCGGCTCCGCCGTCCCACCCGACGACAAGACCCGCCATTCGGGCGCCGGGAGGATCAGCCGTCTCCGGCTGCGCCCGATGTCCCTGTCGGAACTCGGGCACTCGAGCGGCGAGATCTCCTTGAGCGCCCTCCTCGACGGAGAGGCGACCAGCGCAGCGACCGCAGATTTGTCGGCCGAGGCGCTGGCGGAACTCGTGTGCGTCGGCGGCTGGCCGGGACATCTCCGTTCGCCGGCTCGCGCGGCGATGATGGCCAACCAGGACTATCTGGAGGATGTCTGCCGGGTGGATCTCGAACGCGTGGACGGGGTCCGGCGCGATCCGCAGCGGGTACGGCGCTTCCTGCAGTCGCTCGGTCGCAACGTGGCGACCTGTGCCTCGCTCGCGACGATCACCCGCGATGCGAACGGACCGGACGACCACCTGAAGCCAGCTACCGCCCGCGGTTACCTCGCGGCGCTGGAGAGACTGATGGTCGTCGAGGACCAGCCGTCCTGGGCGCCGTGGCTCCGCTCCCGTTCCCGCCTTCGCACCTCACCGAAACGACACTTCGTGGACCCCTCGCTCGCGGTGGCGGCGCTCGGGGTGGGGCCTGATCGGCTGCTCAAGGACTTCGCGTGGTTCGGTTTCCTGTTCGAATCCATGGTCATCCGCGACCTGCGGGTGTATGCGCAGGCGGCGGGGGCGCGCGTGTACCACTACCGCGACAACACCGGCCTTGAGGTGGACGCGATCGTGGAGGCGGCTCCGGACCGCTGGGCCGGGTTCGAGATCAAGCTCGGGGTGGGTCGTGTCGACGAGGCGGCGGCGAACCTGCTGCGGTTCGCGCAGCGCGTGGACACCGCCGTGGTCGGCGAGCCCGCGGTGCTGGGGGTGATCGTGGGGAGCGGTTACGGATACCGCCGGAAGGATGGAGTCTGGGTCATCCCGTGTGGGGCGTTGGGGCCGTAGGGGGTACAGGCGGTAGCGCGTTTTTTCTGCGTCGGCGTTACGCCCTCTGCGGGCCTGCGGCCCGCGTGCCGGCCGGAGGCCGGCGTTCCCAGCCGGCGCGACACGCCGCTCGACGGCGATGCGCGGTTCCGCTGCGTGGCACGGAGCGGTTACCGCCTTCCAGAACGGGAGGCGAAGGCTCAATCCACGGCGTTTCGGCCAAGACCGGAGGCGTCTTCGAACGTAGTCCCCGCGTCTTCCCAAGGGTTCACCGTGCGGGCTCCGGTGTTCTCGAAGTCACGGGTGTTTCGCGTGATGATGGTGAGGCCGCGACGGACCGCCGTTGCCGCAAGGAGAGCATCCGACAGGTGGGCGTCGAGAGGTCGGCCGAGGCGGCGTCGCGCCTCCATGATGTCGGCGCACACTCGAGCGTCGGCGACCGTCCACTCGAGAACACGATCTTCCAATCCGTGGAGCACGGAGTGGAGGCGCTCCGTCAGGTCGTTGCGCTGTCGCCCGGGCTCAAGCTGTCCGATTCCGTTCAGGATTTCCCAGATGGTGACGCTGGAGAGACCGACGCGCTGCTGCGGAATGGTGTTCAGGAGCCTGATGACCCGCTCGTCCGGCTGACGGCGCATCATTTCCGAGACGATCTCCGTGTCGAGCAGCCAGGACAGAGCCACCGTCACGGTTCCCGTTCGTCGGTGCGCAACGCATCCGGGGGAAACTCCAGGGGCCGGTAGCCGTATCGCTGGCGCGGCGGCAGGTCGACCCCATGCTCCGGCCCGAAGTGCCGCAGGAAAAGGTCGGCCGCGCTCCCAGCGTGGCTGTCCTGCTCGCGTTGCCGGCGAATCATCCGGCGGACGAATTCCTCCATCGAGATCCCGGCCTCCCTCGCCTCGGCCTTCAGCCAGGACTTCTCGCTGGGGCTCAGACCGCGCACGGTGATAGCGAAACTCATGGGTCCACTTCCTCGGAATGAGGAACGCTAGCACAATATGCTAGCACGCATGCGCATTGGTCCGAGGGATCTTGCCTTCCCGGACGGCCGTATCGGGGGGAAACGTGCTGTTGGAACCCTTGCAAACCATCGGTTGACGTGCCGGTCGGCGAGCCCGCGGTGCTGGGGGTGATCGTGGGGAGCGGTTACGGATACCGCCGGAGAGATGGGGTCTGGGTCATCCCGTGCGGGGCGTTGGGGCCGTGAGGGGTTCCAGGCGGTAGGCGCGTTTTTTCTGCGGCGGCGTTACGCCCTCTGCGGGCCTGCGGCCCGCGTGCCGGCCGGAGGCCGGCGTTCCCGGCCGACGCGACATCCGGCTCAGCAGCGATGTGCCCTGCCGCTGCGCTCTCGCGCAGCGGGTGCCGGCCGGAGGCCGGCGCTCCAAGCCGGCGCGCCGTGCGGCTTCACGGCGACGCGCATTGCCCCGCTCGGATCTGGCGTCGGGCGTATCTCCGACGCCGGGCCGCGCCGGCGCGTGGCCGGTCCCGGCAGCGGGCGGGGCGGCTTTCCCGTGGGGCGTCAGTAGCCCCGGGCCGCGCCGCCGCGGCGGGGATCGGCCCGGGCGGTCAGCCTCCCGTCCTCCACCAGGATCATCTGGATGTCGGCCTGCAGGCGGCCCGCCTCGACCACGGTGTGCCCGAGCGCCTCGAGGGCCGCCACCGTCTCCGGCGTGAGCCCGCCCGCCTCGTGGGAGATCTGGTCCGGCAGGTGCTGGTGGTGGACGCGGGGCGCTTCGACCGCCGCCACCACTCCCATCCCGTGGTCCACGACGTTCGAGAGCGTCTGGAAGACCGAGGTGATGATCGTGGCGCCGCCGGGCGTGCCGGTCACCGCGAACAGCGCCCCGTCCGGGTCCAGCACGATGCTCGGCGACATCGAGGACAGCATCCGTTTTCCGGGCGCGATCGCGTTGTTCTCGCCCTGCACCAGCCCGAACTGGTTCGGCGTTCCCGGTTTGGCGGCGAGGTCGTCCATGTCGTTGTTGAGCAGGAACCCCGCCCCGGGGACCGTCACCTTGCTCCCGAAGAACGAATTGACGGTGGTCGTCACCGAGACCGCGTTCCCCTCGGCGTCCACGATGGAGTAGTGCGTGGTGTCCTCCGATTCCGCCGGCGGCCACTCGGCCGGGCCGACCTCGCTCGAGGGAGTCGCCGCCTCCAGCGAGATGGTGGCGGCGCGCTGGTCGGCGTAGTCCATCGAGGTCAGCAGCGCGATCGGCACGTCGAAGAACTCCGGGTCGGCGACCCGGTGGTTCCGGTCGGCGTAGGCGCGCCGCCACGCCTCCACCTGCAGGTGGATCGTCTGCGGCGATCCGAAGCCGAGCGCGCCGAGGTCGTGGCGCGAGAGGATGTTCGCGATCTGCGCCAGCGTCACCCCGCCGGACGAGGTGGGCGGCATGGAGATCACCGTGTGCCCCCGGTAGGGAAAAACGATGGGCTCCCGCCAGGGGGCGGTGTAGGACGCGAGGTCCTCGTGGGTGATGAGGCCCCCGCCGCGCTCCATCTCCGCCACGATCAGGTCGGCGGTCTTCCCCCGGTAGAACTCGTCCGCGCCCTCGGCCGCGATCCGGCGCAGGGTCTCGGCCAGTTCCGGCTGGCGGAAGACATCGCCGAGCGCGGGCGGCTGCCCGTCCTCCGTCAGGAACTGGGCGGCGCTCGCCGGGAACCGCCGGAGCAGCTCGATGAGCCGCTCGTTATAGGGGTTCAGGAACCGCTGGTGCACCTCGAAGCCGTCGGCGAGGGCGATCGCCGGCTCCACCAGCGTCGCCCACGGGAGCCTCCCGAAGCGCGCGTGGAGCTCCCCCATTCCCGCGACGGTGCCGGGAGTGGCCACCGAGCGGTGGCCGACCAGCACGTCCTCGGTGACGTTCCCCTCGGCGTCCAGGTACATGTCGCGGTGGGCGGCGAGCGGCGCCCGGCAGCGGAAGTCGAGCGCCACCGCCTCGCCGTCGGCCATGCGCACCACCAGGAACCCGTCGCCGGCGACGTTGCCGGCCTCCGGATTCACCACCGCGAGCGCGAATGCGACCGCGACCGCCGCATCGGCGGCGTTGCCGCCCGCCTCCAGGATCTCGATGCCGATCTCGCTCGCCAGCGCATCGGTCGAGACCACCATGCCGTGGTCGGCGACGACCGGGTCGCCCGCCCCGTCGTACCGCCAGGTCGCGGGGAAGCGGCTCTCGGGGTCCGCCGGCTCGGGGGCCGACCCGGCGCAGGCAGCAAGCAGCGCCAGGGGGCCGGCAATCGCGAACAGGGCCTTCGGGGCGCGCGACGGGCGCCGCAGCCGGGCTGAATCGGTCTCGTAGAGCATGAAGAGAACCTCCATAGCGGTCGATGGACCGCGACCTGAGTTCCTCCTCCGTTCCAGTGTACGGGACATCCCGCCGCGGCCGCCGCCGGCGTGGGGGCCGGCGCGAGCGAAATGCCCGGCCTGTGAACCGCCGGGCGGCCGCGTCAGGAGCGGGCCGGGTGGAAGGCCCCCCGGTCCACCGGCTGCACGCCGCGCCGACGCTTGGCGCGGTAGTCCGCGATGGCCTCGGAGAGGCTGTCGAGACTGTCGTAGGTGACCGGTACCACCACGAGGGTGAGGACCGTCGCGACGGTGAGGCCGAAGATCACCGCGACGCCCATCGAGGCCCAGAACTGCGAGCTCTCGCCGCCGGTGGAGACGGAGAGGTTGAAGAAGTCGATGTTGAGCCCGAGCGTCAGGGGCACGAGGCCGAGGACGGTGGTCACGGCGGTCAGCAGCACCGGACGCAAGCGGATCGATCCCGCCTCCACGACCGCGTCGTGCCGGCTGAGGCCCCGCTCCCGGAGCTGCCGCACGAAATCGCACAGCACGATCGCGTTGTTGACGACGATCCCGGCCAGGGAGATCACCCCGATGCCGGTCATGATGATCCCGAACGCGGTCCCGGTGAGCATCAGCCCCCAGAGCACGCCGATCACCGACAGGGCCACCGAGGTGATGATGGTGAGCGGGAGGATCAGCGAGTCGAACTGGGTGACGAGCACCATCAGGATGAGCAGCAGCGCGATCACGAAGGCCCGCGACAGGAAGGCGGTGGCCTGGAGTTCCTCCTCGTTGGCGCCCGAGAACTCCCACCGGTAGCCCGCCGGCCAGTCCATCGCGTCGAGCTCGGCGGCGACTTCGTCGCGGACGCTCGCCTCGGTGCGTCCGGACTCGCGCACCACGTCGCCCTCGATGGTCGCCACGCGGTTGAGATCCACCCGGCGGACCGCGGCGGGACCGACGCCGTGCTTCAGTTCGGCGACCGTTCGGATCGGGACGGGGATTCCGTCCTCGTCGGGCACGGTGAGTTCCCCGATGTCGTCCAGGGATCTCCGGGCCTCGGGGGTGAGCCGGACGCGGATGTCGTGCTCGTCCTCCCCGACCCGGTACTTCGAAGCCTCGGCGCCCAGAATGCCCGTCTGCACGGTGGCGGCGATGATCTGGGTGTTCACCCCCGAGCGCATCGCCTCCTCGCGGTCCACTTCCACGCGAAGCTCGGGCTTGCCTCCCTCGAGGTCGTCATCGAGGTTGACGAGTCCCTCGATGCCGCGGACCCGCGCTTTCACTTCCTCCGCGAGCCGCTCGATCTCGTCCAGTTCTTCACCGAGGATCCGCACCGACACCGGAGCGCCGGTCGGCGGGCCGTCCTGGGGCGCGTCCACCTTGATGTTGGCCCCGACGATGTCGGCGAGCCCCGCCCGCACCACCTCCATGGTCGCGAAGGTGTTGCGGACCTCGCGCTCCGACCGCTCCTCCAGGTAGAGCGACACCTGGCTCCGGTTCGGGCTGCCGCCGCTTCCCCCGGGGCCCATGCTGACGCCGGTGGAACCCACGTTGGCCACCTGGTGCTTCATGTCCACGGTGCCGGTCGTCAGTTCCTCGATGCGCCGGACCACCGCGTCCGAGGCATCGAGGCTGGAGCCTCCGGCGGTCTCCACGTCGATGGTGATCTGGCGCGGCTCGACTTCCGGGAAGAGCTCCACCCCCTTGCCGATCACCCCGTAGATCCCGACCGTTCCGACCAGGATCGCGCACATCATCCAGATCCAGCCCGACCGGTGATCGGTGAGATAGGGGGTCCAGCCGAACGGGCGCCGGATCAGGCTCCAGACGAACCAGAAGACCCCCTGCAGCACGAAGGCGAGCACGCCGATCCCGGCGAACCCGGCCACCACGGGCAGCAGCGCATTGGTCTGGAAGAACATGCCGCCGAGCGCGAGCGACGCCCCGAGGCCCAGGAAGATCACGAAGGCCGCCGGAAGCGCCCAGTTCCGCAGGAACCAGGAGCGCGTTCCGGCGTCCGGCCCCGGGCGGAGCGACCACTCGAGGAGCCGCCGGTAGCCGCGCCGGAAGGGATGTTCCTCGGTGTCCGCCTTCCTGACGCCGCGCCGCGGCGGTTTCATCAGGTGGGCGCAGAGCGTCGGGTTGATGATCAGCGCCACCACCAGCGACGCCGACAGCCCGACGATCAGCGTCACCGGCAGGTAGGACATGAAGTCCCCGATGATCCCGGGCCAGATCAGCAGCGGCGAGAACGCGCAGAGGGTGGTGATGGTGGACGCGATGACCGGGCGGGCCACCTCGGCCGTCGCCTCGAACGCGGCGTCGGGCCCGGCGTCGCCGTGTTCGCGGTGCCGGTAGATGTTCTCGACGATCACCACCGCGTTGTCCACCAGCATCCCGAGCATGAGGATGAGGCTGAACAGCACCATCATGTTCAGCGTGTAGCCGATCCAGCCGAGCACCAGGAACGAGGCCATCATCGAGAGCGGGATGGCCACTCCCACGAAGAAGGAGTTCCTGAGGCCCACGAACGCCATCAGGCACCCGACCACCAGCAGCAGCCCGGAGATGACGTTGTTCTCCAGCTCGTTCACCATCCGCCGGATCTCGACGGAGATGTCGCCGACCACCGCGGTGTTGATGCCCTCGGGCAGCATCCCGTCCCAGCGCTCGAGTTCGGCGTTCACGAGGTCGGCGACCCCGACGAGGTTGGCGCCGGTGCGTTTTTCGATGCTCAGGGTGACGGACGGTTCCTGGTCCACCCGCGAGCGGCTGGTCTGGTCCTCGAACCCGAAGACCACGTCGGCCACGTCGCGGACGAACACCGGTTCCCCGTCCCGGACCTTGATCACGAAGTCCTCGATCTCCGACGGCTGCCGCACCTCGGCAGGGAGACGGACGAGGTACTCGAGTCCGCCGACCGCGATCTCGCCTCCGGGAACGTTCCTGTTCTCCCGGGCCACCGCGACCACGACGTCGGAGAGGCTCAGCTCGAAGAACGCCAGGCGCTTCGGGTCCACCTGCACATGGACCTCGCGCTCCCGGCCTCCGATCACGTTCGCCCGGTTGACCCCGGGGATCGTCTCCAGGTCCTCCTTGATCTCCTCGGCGACCTCCGTCAGGCGCTGGCTTCCCACCGGCCCCGACAGCGTGATCACCATGATGGGGACCTGGGAGAAGTCCATGTCCTGGACGCGGGGGTCCTCGGCCTCCGGGGGCAGGTCGGATTTCGCGAGGTCCACCTTCTCGCGGACGCTCGCGAGCGCCGTTTCGAGATCCGTTTCGGGGTTGAACTCGACCGCGATGCTGGAGAAGCCCTCGCTCGTGGTGGAGCTGATCTCCTTGATGCCGGAGACCGCCTGGATCTCCGTTTCGATGGGCCGGGTGACCAGCGTCTCCATGTCCGTCGGGCTGACGCCCGGGTAGATCGTGTAGACGAGGATGAAGGGGACCTTCACCTCGGGGAACGACTCCCGGGGCATGGAGACGTAGACCCCGACCCCGCCCAGGCAGAGGATGAGGATCAGGAAATAGACCGACAGTTGGTGGCGGATCGCGTACTTCGTGATGTTCACGGTGCGCTCAGTCCCTTGGGGACACCACCCGCACCGGCTGTCCGTCGAGCAGGTTCCGGTGTCCGTCGGTGATGAGCGTCTCGCCGACCTCGAGGCCGGCGGTGATCACCACCTGGTCGCCCTCGTCGGGGCCGAGCGTGATGGACCGGAGGCCGGCAGCACCGTCCTCGAGGACGAAGGCATGCAGGATCCCGTCGCGCTCCACGAGCACGTCGCGGGCGACCACGACCGCGTTCTCGAACACCCGGCGCTGCAGCCGGGTCCGCACGATCAGTCCGGAGCGCAGCGTGCCGTCGGCGTTCGCGACCTCCACTTCGGCCTGGAAGTTCCGTCCGGGCCGGGTGGCGCTCGGCGCGATGTAGGCGATGCGGCCCTCGAACGAGCGGTCCGGATAGGCGTCCACGCTGACTTCCGCGGGACTCCCCACCGAGAAGAAGGCGATGTCGGTCTCGGGGATGCCGATGGTGGCGCGGAGCACCGAGGTGTCGTGCAGCACGGCGATCGGGCTCCCGGGCCCGAGGATTTCGCCCGGCTCGATGTCGCGCTGGACGATCACGCCGGACGCCGGCGCGGTGATCTCCGAACGGGCGAGTCGAAGCCGCGCCGATTGGACCCGGGCCTCGAACCGCTTCAGGTTCACCTCCGCTCCCAGGAAATCCTGCGCCGGACTGGCTTCGCGCTCGACGAGGAGCTTCGCCTGGGTGTAGTCCAGTTGCGCCCCTTCGAGCTCCGCCTCGGATTCGGCGAGAGCCGCCCGCAGCAGGTCCGATCCGACCCGCGCCAGCAGCGCTCCCTTCTCGACGCGGTCTCCCTTGTCGAAGCGAACCTCTTCGACGGCGCCCCCCAGCTCGGAGGAGATCATCACTTCGGCCCGTGGTTCGAGACGCCCGGAGATCTCCAGCACGTCGGTGAGGGTTCCGGGAGGGATGAGCGAGGCTTCCACCGCCGGACGCAGGTCGACGGCGTCCGCGGCCTCCGTTCCCGGTTCGGCGGCGAAGCCGTCTTCCTGGCCGCACCCGGTTCCGATCAGGAGCAGGGGCGTGAGCGCGAGCGCCAGGAGAGGCGGGGTCTTCGGGTTGGCGGTGACGGTCACCGTTCTTCCTCCAGTTCGGGCAGCGAAAGCCCGGCGTCCGCATCGTCCGCGGCGGCAACCGGCACGGTGTCGGAAATCATCGAATGCGGAGCGTTCGCCGGGTAGCCGACGAGGTATTTGAGTTCCGCAAGCGCGTTCAGGGCGTCGTGGGTGTGCCGCGCCCGCTCGAGTTCCACGTCCCGGCGGGCCTGCGCGGTCTCCATGACGAGGTACGGGGTCGCGGCGCCGGCGGTGAGTTCCTCCGAGGCGACCCTTTCCGCTTCCACGGCCTCTTCCAGCGCGAGCGTGGCCTCCTCGATCGCGGTGAGCGCCGCCTCCCAGTTCGCGGTGGCGTTCCTGAGCGTCACCTCGAGGGTGGCTTCGTATTCGTTCTGCTCCCAGTCGTTCTGGGTCACCCGGGACCGCAGGCTGGCGACCCGGGAACCGCTGCCGAACCCGTCGAAGATGTTCCAGGTCAGGGTGACCCCGGCGTTCCAGTTGTGCAGTTGCAGGTCGTAGGTGTTCTCGAGCGTGAAGGTGTTGATCCCGTACGAGGCGCTGGCGCGGACTTCGGGACGCGCATCGGCCCGCGCCAGGCTGGTCTCGGCGTCGAGCAGTTCGCGGTCGAGCGCGAACTGGCGCAGGGTCGGGCGCTGCTGGACGGCGAGTTCCATCAGCGCCTCGGCCGGAAGAACGCGCGGCAGGGGATCGGGCAGTTCGAGACCGTCGAGGACCTCGATGGCCTTCGACTGCTCCCGGCCCACGAGCGCGTTGATCCCGGCGCGCTCCACCATGAGGGCGTCCTCCGCATCCGACAACTGGCGGCGGAGGCGGGAGAGCTGCACCCGGGCCCGGAGGACGTCGAGGCGCGCCCCCGCGCCGAGTTCGAGCCGGTCGCGGGCCAGCTCCAGCCCGCGCTCGCTGGTCGCGACGGCCTGCTGGAGCACGTCGCGGGTGCGCAGCCCGAGCAGCCAGGAATAGAGGCGGGTGACGGTGTCGCGGGCGATCCGGTTCTGCACCTCTTCGAGATCCGCCTCGACGCGCATCCGGCCGACCTCGACGCCGCGCAGCGCCGGGCGGAGGCCGAAACTCCACAGGACCTGCGACGCCTGGAAGTTCCACAGGTAGGTGCCGAAGGTGAAGGCGCCGCCGAAGTCCCCGCCGCCCCCTCCGAACGGAAAGCCGTCAGAGGCGTCGGAACCGTCGGGGCTGTCGATCAGCCGCGAGAAGAAGGGGCTGTTCCGGAATCCGGGGTCGCGGGTCTGGGCGACCTGCAGGTTCAGGTCGAGCTGGGGCAGGTAGGGGGAACGCGCCTCCCGCACCAGGCTCGGGAACTCGGCGAGGCGCTCGCGATTGAGACGCACCTCCGGGTGCAGTTCCGAGGCGACGTCCACCGCCTGGGCGATGGTGAAGGCGAGCGTTTCCTGCGCGAGGAGATCGCGGTACTGGTCCAGAACCCGGTCGGTGATGGCGCTTTCCCGCTGTTCTCCCGCACTCTGGGCGACCGCCGACACGGGCAGCAGCGCCAGCAGCAACGTCGTGACGCCGGCAAGTCGCCACCGGCGGCTGCCACGCGCATCGAGAGATTTCATCGGTTCTCCTTTCGGCGGTTTCCATCCGTCCGCCGGGCCCGATCGGGCACGCCCCGGAAGCGGCGCGAGACCTCCTCCGTGTCCGGTCACGGGCGACATCGCCGGCCCGGACCCCACCAGCCACCAGAGCAACGCACGATCAGGTACTCGGGATCAACGATCCGGACCCTCCGTGTGTTCCGCCGAAACTCTAACCCGCGGTCGGTCTCTGCGATGGCACGCCGGCCAGGCACGCTCGGACCGCCGGCCACCGTGATGGCGCCCCCGGCTTGGAACGCCGACCTCCGGTCGGCACGCGGCCCGCAGGGCCGCAAGGGCGCAGGGCCGCTCATCAGGATGGCGTGCCGGCTTGGAACGCCGACCTCCGGTCGGCACGCGCGCCACAGGCCCGCAAAGCGCACAGAACTCCTCCGCCGCACAGCACACCCGGCTTGGAACGCCGACCTCCGGTCGGCACTTCCTACGTTCTATGTGGTTCCGTTGGGTGCCTCGAAGTGCTCCCAAGAACACTATATCTCAACGAGTTATCGTGCTACAATGTTCCATCCGGGAGCGACCGAAGTCCGCTCGTTCCCGCCATTTTTCTGATATTCAATTGGTAGCTGTAGGAACCAGAAACCCTCCGCAGGAACGAATAACTCATGATGGAACGACCCTACCGGCTCTCCGCACGCTTCGTCGCCACCATTGAACAGCCCGGACGTTACGGCGACGGGCGCGGCTCCGGTGGCCTCTCACTCCTCGTCAAGCATACGACCCGCGGCCACCTGGCCAAGTCCTGGGCGCAGCGCATCAATCTGGACGGCCGCCAGCGCAATCTCGGGCTCGGGTCCTGGCCCCACGTCAGCTTGGCCGAGGCCCGCGAGAAGTGCGCCCTGAACCTGGCGGCGCGGCGGCGCGGGGAACTGGTGACCGGCCGCAAGCGGACCGTCCCCACCTTCGAGGAGGCCGTCGAGAAGGTGATCGCGGTGCACCGGGCCGGCTGGAAGGACGGCAGCAGGTCCGAGGAGGACTGGCGGGCGACCCTTCGGGACTACACGATGCCGAAGCTCGGGAGAAGACCGGTGCACCGGATCAGCACGGCGGACGTGATGGAGGTCCTGCTCCCGATCTGGAACGAGAAGCGGGTGACGGCGCGGCGGGTCCGGCACCGGATCTCGGCGGTGATGCGGTGGGCGGTGGCCCAGGGCTACCGGGAGGACAACCCGGCGGGCGAGGCCATCGGGGCGGCGCTGCCCAGGAACGGCGTTCAGGTGCGTCATCTCCCCGCGCTCCCCTATGCGGAGGTCGCCGGAGCCCTCGAGACGGTGCGCGGCTCCGGTGCGTATCCCGGGACAGTGCTGGCGTTCGAGTTCCTGGTGCTGACGGCGTGCCGGAGCGGCGAAGTGCGCGGCGCGCGGTGGGAGGAGATGGACCTTGAGGCGCGGGAATGGCGCATTCCGGCCGAGCGAATGAAGACCGGGCGTGAGCACCGGGTTCCGCTGTCCACGCGGGCGCTTGCGGTGCTCGGCGAGGCTCGGGAGTTGGCGGACGGTGCGGGGCCAGTGTTCCCCTCGGCGCGGGGCGGCTTTCTCTCCAAGCTGGCGATCACGAAGCTGGTTCGGGATCTTGGCATCGGTGCGGTGCCGCACGGGTTCCGTTCAAGCTTCCGGGACTGGGCGGCGGAATGCTCCGACGCTCCTCGAGAGGTGTGCGAACTGGCGCTGGCCCATGTGAATACGAACTCCATCGAGGCGGCCTACCGACGGTCGGATCTGTTCGAGCGGCGGTGGGCGCTGATGGAGCAGTGGGCCGCGTTCCTGGCCGGGAGCGAAAATGCTCGCGGCGGAACCGTACAGCCGACTCCCCGTCCTGATTGATAGCGGGGTGCCACCGACGGCGGAGAACAGGTACCGGAGTCGCCAGTAGCCCGGATGGGTTTGGGAGACGAGGAACCGGATCGTGTTCACGACAGTACGGAAGACGGAACCAGTGTGTAGTTCCACCGGCAGCGAGTTCCCTTGCATCGCGCCACAACCTCAAAGGGAGTGAGCCCCGGATCAGGGAACCTGACGTCATGATCTCGCCCTAGAAGAACGCGCCTCGCTTCTCCGGGGGCGATGAATGCAGCCGTGAAAGCGATTGTTGAGGGAAGGTTGTCTCTGTGTGGCCGGAAGTCCGTCGATCTGATCGTAACGTCTTCCGCCGCTCGGCTACCGTCGTTGTAGATCTCGATCCATACCTTGGCGTAGCCCTTGTAAGCTCCCTCGCGATCGTCCGAGGCTTTCGGGTGTCGCTCGCGGTACAGCCGAACCAGTAGTTTCGGTCGCCGTTCCTGCCTCCATCTAATGTACGTAAACAGCAAAGCCGCAACGGAAACCGCTAATGGAGCGAGGGCGGACCAAGTACTGGATTGCATCCCAGACATGCTATCCAACATGCTCGCGGGCAAGCGGCGGAATCCTCGGACCGGCGAGCCGCTGGGTATTTCTTCGCGAACGGTGGTGCGTTTCCGTCCCGCGACGAATCTCCGCAGCTTCCCCGGTCGCGGCTCAGGGACCGCCGACCAGGCGTCCGGCCGGTCGCGGCAACAAGCAGCGCCAAAGACGCGGTTCTGAATGACACCTATCCCACGATTAGTCACGGGACGGCTTTCTTGAAACGCCTCACCTCAAATGTAGGCCTGACGGCGGAGAAACGTCAGAATGGGCACTTGAAGCGAGCGCGAAGGGCGTCCCGTTCCGCTTGCGGCACGGACTCGTCGTGCCAGAGCATCTTCGTGATGCGCCGCTTCGACTGATATATCGTTGGCTGGTGGATGTGGCATTCCCACGTTTCCACGGCGTTACGCGGTCGCTCGACAACCTTCCCGCTGACCTTTCCGAAGAAGCGGTGCGTGCCCTTCACCCAACTCTCGCGGGTCAGGTAGTACTCCGTCCTCACGTCGTCGTGAAGCAACTCGTTCTCGTTCATCGGCAGGATGTCACCAGAGGGGAACCAGCCCCGCCCCTCGCCGGGATCGAGTCCGAGGCGATGGGCATCGTGGGCCGGATGAAACAAAGGCGCAAATCCTAATGGCGTTCAGGGTGCCACTGACGGCGGCAAGCGTCGCCGAAGTCGCCAGCGGCTGGAGTGATCGAGGGAGTCAGACCATCTGCTTTAGCAGGGCGTACCGGATCACTCGCTCCAGACCGCAGAATGTCGGACATAGCTCCAGTAGTCTGGCAAGATCTCTGTCTGGCAGGCTCGGCCTGAAGATCACTAGGTCCTTGACCCATCGTCGAGGTGTAACCCAGAACCCGAATGGCGCTCCGGAATGCACATGGTGGCTTCGAACGTCGTAGGCCGCCTCCAAGCACCTGTGCATGTCGAACTCCCGCTTGTTCAAGGAAGCCATTCCCTCCAACCTGAAACGATACTCCCTCGCCGCGCCGGGCTCGATTTCCCTGAAGAACTCTTCGTCCAGTTGCCTCAGAAGCGAACCTGCGAATCTCTTGCGCTTCGACATCCGTCCGTCCGGTCGATTCGCACAACCTTCGCCCCCCTTGGCCTCCACGTCGACCGAATCTCGCGCGCCGTTTTGGTTGCACCGTTCCTTCGCGAGATGCTGATCTAGGCCTGCGATTACCTCCCCAGCGATGACCAAGTGTAGGTAAGCCGCTTCGGCATCTTGTTCGGCGGCCCGCAACGCACGCGCGTAAAACCCGCATGCCGTCTGAACCCGTCGAACGACAGCATCGTCGATTCGCGGGACAAGCCACTTCTCCACGCAAGCCGCCGCACCGAGTTCGAGCTTGATCGGAAAACTCGTCCGTGGACGATGCGAATTGAACGGCAGGTCGGGAAGACATGGTCGCGAGTACGCCTCAAGATCCGGCACTAGAAACCGTCCATAGCTCTCCACGTCTCCGTGACAGTCGAACCGCTTCCCGAACAGGACGGAGAGTACGTTGCAGGCGCACTGAGCCAAGGTGTAGTCGTGATTCATATGAACTGGTTCCGCTGCGTCGAATGGCTCCGGGTCGCAGGCGACGACTACCCCCGATCTGGACATCGGCGACTCTCCCCAACGCTCCCGCATCGAGTCCGATTGCGGGAAAGCCAACGTCAGACTGACCATTCGTCCATGGTAGTCCCCCAACAGCCTGCTAGTGGTCGAGATGAGCGCTTTTTCGCCCCGTGAGTCAATGCGGTTCGTTGTTTCCATGTCGTCCTAGATCAGAAGCCGTGTACATCATTCCGTCCCCATGGGCTGGACCAGGAACTCGCACCTGTCTCGTCCACACCACCTTCATCCAGCCTCTACGACGGATGCTGGACTCACCCCGTCACCAGCTCTTCAACACCCCGCAATCCCCGGAGAACTTCAAAGGCATCACCCTATCACGCTCCAGACCTCCGGGCCCCAGCATCCTTGTGTCCTCGGAGTCTCAGCATTTCAGCGTTTCGAGACGGGCCATGCGCAACTTTGAGATCACGTCTGCTGTCGCTGCCGAGAAAGTATCTTCGGATCGAGGCACGAACCCCCGCCGGAGGTGGCTACCCCCCCCCAACTGGGACTGGATATGTCGGAGCACCCGGTAGCCGCGCGTCCGCAGCCCAAGGTTTGCACGGACAAGAGGCCGCGTGCTCTCGGCTGGGCGCCCGATTCTTGTCGAGGAATGGGGCGCGACTCCGTTCTCCGTCTACTTCAGCCTTGTCGGGCTTCCCGAACGCTTGCGCTCCGAGGCGGCTGGATCTCCGCAGCTTCCCTGGCCGTAGCTCAGGGAGCGCTGATCTCGCCGTCGGCCCGCGGCCAATAAGCAAATGACGCACCAAGGATGTTCGTTCATTTGCAGCCTGTCCCGTCTATAGCCTGGTGACGCTCGTCGGGCGACTCGGGGCAGGCTTCGTGCCTTTGGTGGCGACGTAGATTCCCACTCTTGGCGGACGGGAACCGTGCAGGTTGGTAGTTGGCGGACTCCGCCCTCCATTGCACGATGTTTCGGACCTACCGCGCCGGTTTTCCTGGGTGTGCCCCACTGATCCGACAGCTTCCCGGGGAGTCTCCATAACATATCGGAATATCAATGGTTTAGCGCGCTAGACTGTTCCACGCGATGCGTGGGATTCCACTGCGATGCGTGCAGGTCGGCTACCACGCCGGTTTCGAAGCCGGCGCGGCCTCCGTGACCGCCCGTGACGCCGACACCCCCATGAGGACCGGGACTACCCGCCGGCTCGAAACCCCGGCTGTTGTGGTCGCCCTCATCGTCATCCCGGTTGCAACATGGGCCGTTGCCCCGGTCGTGATCTTCGCCGGTCGGCTTCGGCCACCCCTCGCCGCCCAGCGCTGCCCATGACCGCCGCCACAGCGCTACCCGACTTCGCGGAGCGGGCCGCGACCCTTCGCGGCCTCGGCTGGACCAAGCGCCAAGCCGAATGGCTCGCCCTGGTCTGTCTCCACTCCGGCGTGTTCACGCGTCGCCAGTACGCCGACCGCTACGGCGTCTGCCGCCAACGCGCGGATCAGGTCGCCCGCGCCCTGATCGAAGCCGGGGTCGCCCGCGAAGCCAGGTTCCCCGATCGCCGCGCCTATCGGCCGACCGGTGTCTGCCACGTCCACGCCCGCTCCCTCTATCGCGCCCTCGGGATCGAGAACAACCGCCACCGCAAGCCCGGGTCTCCGGAAGTCACCATGCGCCGGCTGCTCTCGCTCGACTACGTCCTCGAACACCAGGACCTCCACTGGCTCCCCACCGAGCCGGAGAAGTTGGCCTATTTCCGCCGCCTCGGAATCCCCGTCACGACCTTGCCCCAGCGCGTCTATCGCGGATCCCGTACCGATCGCTCCACCCACCGCTACTTCGCCCTGAAGCTGCCCATCGCCGGCAACGGGACGACCACGACCTTCGTCTACACCGACACCGCCGACCGGCACCGGCCCCAGTCCGACCGGATCCGGTCCTGGATGGCCGCCCACGCCGCTCTCTGGGAAGCCCTCCGTGACCGCGGCGGCGCCGTTCACATCGTCGCCGTCACCCGTACCGACGGCGCGGCTGCCGCGAATGCGGCAATCCTCGAAACCTGGCGCGGCCCACCCGCAAAGGCTGTTTCCCTCTCCGAAGGAGACCAACGACTCCTCGGTGACGTCGAACGCGCCAACACCACCGGCGACCTCTCTCTGCTCGACAGGTACGGCGGCTGGATCGAAGCGGGAAAACGGGCGCTGCGTCTCCAGCAGCGTGCCAAGGACGCCCGCGCGTCGGCGAAATACATCGACGCCTACTCCACCCACGTCGCGGAGCGCCTGGCTCCCGACGTGCTCGCTGTCTGACCCTCCCGGAGGTCCCCCCAGTGAAACACACCCCCGCGAAAGACCCCGACGAGGGCACTCCACGTCGATTCCCGAGAGGCCGCCATCCGGGAAGACGAGTCCGATGGCAGACCCTTTTTCTCCGTCACCTTCTCGCGCCGCCACCTCACCGACGACGGCTGGCGGAGCGCCCGCAGTTTCGGCCGGAACCGGCGGCCACACTTGGCGAAGCTCGCCGACCGAACGCGCCGAGCCGTTCACGAACCGACGCCCGACTCGCGCAGGTCGGTCATCCCCCGCGGGGCCACGCCCGGGGCCACTCCTGCGCTAGCGGAAGTCAGCACCCCCTTCCGCTAGCACTTCCGCTACCCCCCTTCTCGCCACTGCGCCTTCGCAAACCCCATGGCGCCGTTGCGGTTCGCTCGCATACTCCCGAACCGCGCTCTCCGCTTTTGGGCGGAGAGCGGGGCAGGGAGCGACCCCCCTCCGATCTACCGATCTACGGTCCCGAAAGCCGCACTTCGGCAAGCCCTTCTGCTACCTGTCGGGGGTCGCTCCCTGCCCGCGCCTGCGGCGCGATCTATCCCTGCGGGAAGGCTGGTCCGGGCTGATGGCGCCGCCTGCACTCCGGTCCTGGCACACCTCGAGGACGCGTGTCGCGGACCTCCTCATCCCCGCCGCCGCGGCCCTCGGCGCGCTCTACCTCACGCTCCGCCACCGCTCGTTCCCGGCGCCCGGCGACGTGCCCCTCCTCGACCTCATCGAGTTCGAAGACCCGCTCG
>JAJDUD010000038.1 GCA_022826825.1 Acidobacteriota bacterium
CCGCTTCCAGCCGAGTTCCTCCAGCGCCCCGAGCGCCCAGCCAAGGGCCTCCCCCTCCAGCTCCCCGATCCGCGACCCAAGGCTCGCGAGGTCCGTCCCCTCCGCCTCGAGATACCCCTCCACCGGACCCAACTGCCCGGCTACCGCCGCCGGACCGCTCAGGAAACCCGCCCCCGGCAACGCCGGCCCCTCGCGCCACTCCACCTCGTACAGCAGGTCCCCCACGCCGGAGTCAGGCGCCGCCGAACGGCGCTTCACTCCTTCGACCCAGTACCGCTCCCGCTGGAACGGATACGTCGGCAGCGACACCCGGCGACGCCGTTCCCCCGCATAGAGACCCGCGAACCCGATCTCCACGCCCGCCTCATACGCACCCGCCACCGACTCCACGAAACCGGTCTCCCGGCCCAGGCTCGTCAACACCACCGGGTCTGCATCCGCATCCGGCCAGGCGAGCGCCGCGAGCGGTCCCAGCACCGCACGCGGACCAATCTCCACGAGCACCCGCGCCCCGGCCGCCGCCAGCGACCCGACACCCGCCGCGAAACGCACCGGCTCCCGCGCCTGCCGGCGCCAGTACGCCCCGTCGGCCGCTCCCTCGAAAACCCGGCCCGTCATCCCGCTCACCAGCGGAACCGACGGAGCATCCACGCGACCCACCGCCGTTTCGATCGGGTCCAGCACGGGATCCATCAGCGGGCTGTGGAACGCGTGGCTCGTCGCCAGGCGCTCGACCCGGACCCCCGATCGCCCGAACTCGTCGAGCAGCGCCTCGAGCTCCGCCTCCGCACCGCTCACCACCGCGTGCCCTCCGTTGTCGGCCGCCAGCGACAGCGAACCCCCGAGGGCGGAAGCCACCCGCTTCGCCGGAGCGAACACCGCCGCCATCGCTCCGCCATCCGGCAGGGCGCCCATCAGCGATCCCCGGCGCGCCGCGAACCGCAGCCCCGCCTCCAGATCGAAGACGCTCGCCGCGGCCGCCGCCGCCACCTCGCCCACGCTGTGACCGAGCACCACGTCCGGACGGACCCCCACTTCGGCCCACAGCGCGGTGAGCGCGCTCTGGAGCGCGTAGAGCGCCGGCTGCGTCCATTCCGTCCGGTCCAGGCCCTCTTCCTCCCCGAACATCACCGGGAGCAGACTCGCCGGCGGCGATCCTTCCTCCCCGGTCCAGAGCGCCGCCTCGCAACGGTCCAGCACCTCGCGGAACACCGGCTCGCGCTCATAGAGCTCCCGGCCCATCCCCGGCCATTGGCTCCCCTGACCCGTGTAGAGGAAGGCGACCTTCCCCCCCGTCCCCGGCAGAGCGGCCGCGTCCCGCTCCACCGCCTCCAACTGCTCACGCAGCGAGCCGAGGTCACGGAACACCACTCCCGCCCGGTGCCCGAAGTGGCTCCGCCCCACCCCCGCCGTCCACGCCATGTCCGCCAGCGGCATGTCGTCCGTCAACCGGGACCGGTACCGGCCGGCGAGTTCCTGGAGCGCCCGCGGGCTCTTCGCCGAGAGGGGCAGGAGGCGCGGCACCCGGGCGACGGCGGGAGCCGCGTCCGGCTCTTCCCGGTCCGGCAGGACTCCCTCGACCACGACGTGAGCGTTGGTGCCCGAATAGCCGAACGAGCTCACCCCGGCGCGCGGCGGACGATCCACCGCCGGCCACGCGGTCGCTTCGGCGGTCACCCGCACCGGGAGTTCCTCCCAGGCGATTCGCGGATTCGGGCGCTCGAAGTGCAGATGTTGCGGGATCGTTCCGGACCCGAGCGCCAGCACGGCCTTGATCAGGCCGGCAACGCCGGCGGCTCCCTCCAGGTGCCCCACGTTGGTCTTCACCGAGCCCACCAGCAACGGCCGTCCGGGGTCCCGCTCCCGCCCGTACACGGAGGCCGCGGCCGCGACCTCCACCGGGTCCCCGAGTTCCGTCCCGGTCCCGTGGGCCTCGAGGTAATCCACCTCGGCGGGCGCCACGCCCGCACGGCGGAGCGCCTCCTCGATCACCGCTTCCTGCGCGGGCCCGTTCGGGACCGTCAGCCCCGCGCTTGCCCCGTCCTGGTTCACCGCCGAGCCCAGGATCACCCCGAGTACCCGGTCCCCGTCGCGCTCCGCGTCCGCCAGCCGCTTCAGCACGACCATCCCGCAGCCCTCGCCCCGCACGAAACCGTCCGCCGACGCATCGAAGGTCTTGCAGCGGCCGTCCGCCGCCAGCATCCCGGCATCCGCGAAGATCCGGGTTGGCTCCGCGGTCAGGATGGCGCTCACGCCCCCGGCGAGCACGAGGTCCGCCTCGCCCTGCCGGAGCGCCGCCGCCGCCTGGTGCACGGCCACGAGGGACGACGAACACGCGGTGTCCACGGTGATCGCAGGGCCCGTGAGACCGAGCGCGAAGGCCACCCGGCCCACCGCCGTCGAGGCGGAGATGCCCGTGGCCCGGTAGAGGCTGGTCGCCGGGTCGTCCCGGGGAACGGGCAGCAGCGTCTGGTATTCGCTGCCGCAGACGCCGCCATAGACCCCCGTCCGGGTTCCCCGCAGGCCGTCCGGATCCACCCCCGCATCCTCGAGCGCCTCCCAGCTCGTCTCCAGCAACAGCCGCTGCTGCGGATCCAACAACTCCGCCTCCGCCGGGGCGATCCGGAAGAACGGCGCGTCGAACCGGTCCAGCCCTTCCACGTACGCCCCGAACGGCCGCGCTTCCTCGGTCTCCGGATCCACGTAGAGTCCGTCCGGACGGCCCCGGGTCACGGCGTTGTCTCCGGACCGCAGGAGCTTCCAGAACGCCACCAGGTCGGCGCTTCCCGGGAAACGGCAGGCCATACCGATGATGGCGACCCGGTCCCGGTCCGCCGCGGGCAGCACGGCGCGCCCGGCAATCCCTGGAACGGGACGGACTTCCGACGGCTCGCGCGGCGCATCCCCCAGCTCTGCCGCCAGGTGCCGCGCCAGCCGCGCCGCGTCCGGGTGATCGAACACCGCCGTGTTCGAGACGGTGAACGCGCCCGCGAACGCCCGGTTGAGGCGGTTCCGGAGCTCCACCGCCATCAGCGAATCCATCCCCAGCTCGAAGAAGCCCGTCGTCGGAGCCGGAGCGGACCGCAGCCGGAGGACCGCCCGCAATTCCTCCTGCAGGAAGGCAACGAGCTCCGGCTCGCGGTCGGCCGCCGGCAGCGCCAGCAGCCGCCGCGAAGCCTCCTCCGGCGTCGCGCGTCCTTCCCCGCCGTCCGTCTCCGCGAGCTCATTGAGCAACGGCCCGCGCGAGGTCAGCGCCGACGAGTCGAGCGGCGCCGCGAGGCTCGCCCCCACGTCGAGCCGGAGAAGACGCGCGAACGCCTCGACCCCACGCTCCGGGGCCATCCAGCCCTGGCCGGTCTCCGCGAGCCGGCCCGCGACCCGCTCGCGCTGCTCTTCCGCCTCCCCCACGCCGGACCACGCCCCCCACGCGATCGCCTGACCCGGGAGGTTCAGCGACCGCCGGTGCCGCGCCAACTGGTCGAGGAACGCGTTCGCCGCCG
>JAJDUD010000002.1 GCA_022826825.1 Acidobacteriota bacterium
CGAGCGGCGCGTCCCCGGGCAGACTCCCGAGCAGCGATCGCCACGATTCGCGGCGCTCCATGTCGACGTGTGCACTCGCAACTGCGCATTCGCTCTCGTCCGGACTCGTCGAGGCGCCGTCGTCCTTGCCGTCGAGCCACGCTTCCCGCGAGGCGCCCCCGGGTGCGCGGGAATCCACCCCGCGGCGGCGTTCATGACTCGTCGGTTCGCGGTCGGGCCTCGCCAGCTCTCGGTCCGGCTCGGCCTCCTTGCCCGCCAGCACCACGGTCTGGTTCCGCGCCGCGAGCTGCGCTGCCAGCGCCTCCGCCACGCCGCCCCGGTCCGCGGCCAGAACCCAGACTCCCGCTGCCTCCTTCACCTCCGCCGGACCCTGCGCCACGATCACGCCCCGATCCGGCAGGCCGGCCGCCGCCGACCGGTCCACGCCGAGAACCTCGGACTCCGCAAAGCCCGTATCGGCGAGTGCCCGACACCACACGTCGGGCCCTGCGAGCGCATGGTTCGGGCGGTAGCGATCGGCATAACGCCACCATCCGTCCAACTGACCGAATATCAGGTCCATCCAGCCCCGGCCGCGCTGGTTCTCCAGCGCCACCAGTAGCCCCGACGGCGCCAGCAGCGCCCGGCAGTGGGCAAGCGTCTCGTCCAGGTGGCGCGTGGCGTGCAGCACGTTGGCCGCGATGACCAGGTCGAAGGCGTGGGGCTCGAAGCCCTGGTCCACCGGATCCTTCTCGATGTCCAGCACGCGGTAGTCGATGGCGGCGTCCGCGTCGCTGAAGCGCGCCTCCGCATCGGCGAAGAATCCCGCGGAGATGTCGGTGTACATGTAGTCGAACCGTCCGGCGGGAAGCTCGGGCAGGATTCGGTCGGTCGCCGAGCCGATGCCGGCACCCACCTCCAGCACCCGCAGCCGCCGCCCGTCCGGCAACTGGTCGACGAGCGTGCGAACCGCCTCCCCCATCATCCGGTTCGCCGCCCGCCAGACCGGGGCCAGCCGATACAGATCGCCGGCCGACGGCTTCGCATCACCGAACAGCAGCGCCAGCGGGTCCTCGTTGCCGCGGAGCACCGCGGACAGGGCGCCGGCGCAGCGCCGAAACAGCCCGACCTCGTTCGCCGCGTGCGGGAAGCGCTGCGTCACCTCGGTCAGAAATTCCTCGGAATCGCGCGGCATCTCATCCGGCAACGGCTCGTCGGCTCCGACCGTCACGACGAAGCCCTCGTTCTGCGCCCGCAACACGCCCGAACGCGCCAGTATCTCGAGCATCCGGCGGACCAGGTGCGCGTGCTCGGGCAGAACCTCGAGGCGCTCGCGCAGCGCTTCCGGGTCCGCGACCGCGTCGGCCCTGCGCTCCCACCCGAGCGTTTCGAGCGCCGAGAGCGCGTAGCACCAGGACGCCCGCTCCATCTCCCCTTGCAGATCGATCTCGTCCGCGACCTCGACCCCCTCATCGGTCAGGTACCGCGAGAAGGGCTGCGAGCGGGACGCCGCGGCCGACGGACTTGGCAGGAAGTCCGCCGGCAGTAAGCCCTGCGGCAGGGCGCGGTCGCGCCATGCGACCTCGTAGAGCAGCTCCTCCACCCCTTCCACCGCGGCGAGCAGCGCGCTCCGCGTCGCCCGCTTCACCGTGTACCCGCTCAGGATGCCGATCGGGGCACCGCTCGAGTCGTGGAGAGCGATGTCGGCGCTGATCACTTCCCGCGATTCGGCGTCAGCGCCCTCCGGGCCGCCCCTCATGCGCACATGGCAGAGCAGTCGATCCGGCAAGCGCTCCGGCAACGCGAGCCGCTCCCACCCGAAGGGCAGATACGTGACCGCCTCGTCACCTCCGCCCGGTGCGCGGGCCGCTCCCATCACCTGGAAGCAACCGTCCAGCACCAGCGGGTGAATCTCCAGCCCGGCGCGGCCGAGTGAATCCGGGAGGGACACCTCGCCCAATGCTTCGCCCGGCCCGGACCAGAGCGCCTTCAGCGTCCGGAAGGAGGGGCCGAGATCGATCCCGACGCCGACCTTGGCGCGGTAGTAGGCGGTGAGGTCCACCGGCGCCAAGTCGGCCTTGAGCCGTGCCGGGTCCAGCGGCGTGCCGGCCGTAGGCGCACCCGAACCTGGATTCGTCGAGACCCGGCCCTCCGCGTGCAATGTCCAGGCTTCGTCGGTTCCACCCCTGCTCAGAATCCGGACCCGGCGCGACCCATCGTCCCCGGAATCATCCAGCAGCACCTGCAGCCGACGGCCTTCTTCCCCGCTGACCCCTGAGGCATCCCCCTCCGGGAAGACGAGCGCGCTCTGCATCTGGAAGTCTTCGACGACCGCCGAACCCGCGCCTTCGGCCATGCAGGCCGATGCCGCCATGGCGCCATAGAGTGCGCCGGGCGCCACCAGCCGGCCGAACACCCGGTGGTCGGCGAGCCATGCGGGGTCGGAGGGGAACAGCTCGGTGTCGAAGCCGATCTCCCCGCTCGCGGAATCGTGCCGCACACCCAGCAGCGGGTGCCCGGCGCCCGGCCGCCCCCGTCTGGGGGCCTCGACCCAGTAGCGCTCGCGCTGGAAGGGATAGCCCGGCAACGCGATGCGGCGCCGTGCCTCGCTGGCGAAGAGCCCCTCGAAGCGCAGCGGCAGCCCCGCTTCCCAGGCGCCGGCGACAGCCTCCACGAAGCCGCCTCCGGACCCCGGCGCCGGCGGCTCCTCGCCGGTCGCCGGTCGCCTGAGACTCGACACCACCGCGGGCTCCGAGGCTCCGCCCGAGTCCGGCCAGGCAAGCGAGGTCATCGGCCCGAGCACCGCGTGCGGACCGATCTCCACCACCGCGTCCACCCCCAGCCTCGCCAGGGTCTCGACGCAGGCGCGGAACGCCACCGGCGCGCGCATCTGCCGCCGCCAGTACGACGCATCCAGCGTCTCGCCCGAATCGATCGTCCGTCCGGTGAGATTGCTGACGAAGGGGAGCGACGACGGCGAGAAGGCAAGCCGCGAGAGGGCCGCCTCCAGGTCGTCCATCGCCGGCTCGATCATGGCGCTGTGGTAGGCGGGGCTCTTGCGCAGCCGCGCGACCCGAATGCCGCTCGCCTCCAGACGCTCCAGGATCGCGGCGGTCTCCGCCGCCGGTCCGCTGATGACCTGGTGCGCCCCGTTGTCCGCGGCGATGCTCAAGCCCGCGCCCTGCGAAGCCGTATTGTGCGCATCCAGCGCCTCCGCGACGCGCGAGGCCGGTGCGAACACCGCCGCCATCGCGCCCTCGCCGGGCAAGGCGCCGACCAGTTCGCCCCGCACCGCCGCGAGGCGCAGACCGTCCTCCAGGCTGAACACGCCCGCGGTGTGCGCCGCCGCGATCTCCCCAAGGCTGTGTCCGAGCACCACGTCCGGGAGGATGCCGAGACTCGACCACAGCGCCGCGAGGGCACATTCGAGCGCGTAGATCGCCGGCTGCTTCCACCGCGGATCGTCCAGGTCTCCCACCGCGCCGGGGCGGCCGAACATCACGTCGAGCAGCGAGGCGCCGCGCTCTCGCTCGAGCATGTCGTCGCACCGGTCGAGCACCGCCCGCATCACCGGTTCGCTCTCGTAGAGCGCCGCGCCCATGCCCGGCCACTGGCTGGCCTGTCCGGTGTAGACGAACGCCACGGTCGCCGCCTTGCGCGATGCCGGTCTCTCGTCGGCGCGGGCGATCGCCCGCAAACCCTCACGCATCGAATCCGCGACCCGGAACACCACCCCTGCCCGGAAGCCGAAGTGGCTCCGGCCGATACCGGCCGACCAGGCCATGTCGGAGAGCAGCGGATCGGACGCCGCGCCCTCGGCCGCAGGGGTAGTCCCCTGTCCGTCGAGCCATTCGAGATACCGTCCCGCCACGTCGCGAAGCGCTGCGCCCGATTTTCCGGAGAGCGGCAGCAGGCGCGTTGCGCGCGGGGCGAGCGCGTCCTCCGACCATGGCGGCGCGACCGACGCCGGGAGTGAGGCAAGCGCACCCTCCGACCGCGGCGGCGCGATGGACGCCGGGAGTGAGGCAAGCGCACCCTCCGACCGCGACGGCGCGGCGGACGCGGGGAGTGAAGCCGCGACCAGCCGCGGTGCTCCCGCGATCCAGCGGTCCCCGTCCGGGCCGGGTGTGACACCGCCCGGCGAGGTATATCCCTCCAGCACGACATGAGCGTTCGTGCCCGACCATCCGAATCCGCTCACCCCCGCCAGCCGCGGGCGCTCCGCAACGGCGGGCCATGGCGTCGAGGCCGACGGCACCCGCAACGGCAACCGCTCCCAGTCCATCCCCGGATTCGGGTTGCGGAAGTGGAGATGCCTGGGGATGACGCCTCGATTCATCGCCAGCACGGTCTTGATGATCCCCGCAACGCCGGCGGCCGATTCCAGGTGGCCGATGTTGGTCTTCACCGAGCCGATCAGCAGCGGGCGGCCCGCATCGCGCCCACGCCCGTAGACCGCCGCCGTCGCATCGATCTCGATCGGGTCGCCCACCTCCGTGCCGGTCCCGTGCGCCTCCAGGTAGTCGATGTCCGATGGCCGGAGTCCGGCCCGCTCGAGCGCCGCCTCGATCACCCGTTCCTGCGCCGCCCCGTTCGGAACCGTCAGGCCCTGGCTCGCCCCGTCCTGGTTGAGCGCCGTGCCCCGGATCACCCCCCAGATGCGATCGCCTTCGGCTTCCGCGTCGGCGAGCCGCTTCAGGACCACGATGCCGCAGCCCTCGCCCCGCACGTAACCGTTGGCGGAGGCGTCGAAGGTCTTGCACTGGCCGTCCGGCGACAGCATTCCCGCGTTGGCGCGATACTCCAGGAGCCGGCCGGAGAGAATGATGTTCACCCCTCCCGCGAGCGCGAGGTCGGCGTCGCCCCGCTGCAGGCCGGTGACCGCCTGGTGCGTCGCGACCAGCGACGACGAGCAAGCGGTATCCACCGCCATCGCCGGCCCCCCGAGGCCCAGCGCGAAGGCGACCCGGCCGATCGCGGTGTTGAGGGACGTGCCGGTGACCGCATAGAGACTGGCGGCGGGCTCGGCGGGCCCGGCATTCTCGCCGGCCTCCAGGATCAGCCCCCGGTAGTCGTTGTTGCTGATCCCCGCGTAGACGCCGGTGCGGCTGTCCTTCAGCCGGTCGGGATCCAGACCTGCGTCTTCGAGCGCCCGCCAGCTCGTCTCCAGAATCAGCCGCTGCTGCGGGTCCAGCAAGTGCGCTTCAACCGGCGAGATGCGGAAGAAGGCCGCATCGAACCGGTCGATCTCGTCAAGGTAGGCGCCGAACCGGCAGGCGTCGATCTGCCCCGTGTCGTCGGGGAACAGCGCGCCCACGCGCCCTACGCCGGACCCCGGAACGCCCTCCTGCACCGCGTTCCCTCCGGCCTCCAGCAGACGCCAGAAGGCACCGATGCCGTCCGCGCCGGGG
>JAJDUD010000013.1 GCA_022826825.1 Acidobacteriota bacterium
GCTATTTGCCCTGGGCGACAAAGACCCGGGCGCGTCCTTTCCGCCCGGTTGCACCACGCGAGAGAACCATCACGCAGCTTGGCGCCGTGCCGTGCGCTGCGCGGTCGCGCAGCGCGGTGCCGACCGGAGGTCGGCGTTCCAAGCCGACGGCGTCATCACGGCGCTTGGCCGACGCGCGGGATTGCATTTTCACGGCAACTGGCCTCCGGTCGGCATCGCGCGCGAGCGCGAAGGCGGCGATCGCGATCCGGGAGTCTCTCAGCGAAACCAGCGTAGCGACCCTGGACCGCCGGCACTTCGGGGTGGTCCGTCCGGCCCACTGTGAACGGCTGCGGCTCCTGCCGGAGAGCGGCGCCTGACGCGCGTCGCGCGCTCCCTTCCGCGCCCTCGCGTTCCCGAAGCCTATGCGGGTTGGGCGCCTTTTCCCGGGTTCCGGTAGTGTCTCACTTTGAAAACCGCCTCCCGGTTGCGTGTTGCATCTAGTGTTGCATTTTCGTTTACACTCCTAAACGGTGAACGGAAGCGCTATGAGCCCAGAAGTGCTTGCGATCATGGTCGTCGGGGTCTCGTTGGCAGGCTTGATTCTCTCGGGTCAGTCGTCCATCAATTCCCGAATCGGGAGACTCGAAGCGGCGGTCCACGCGCTGGCGGAGAGGGTCGCTCGCCTAGAAGGAGCGTTCCCATTCTTGACAGCGCATTCCGGGGACCAGGAGGGGAGGGATCATGCCCATCGGACCTAATGGTGAGAAGCGCCCCCACGGGGTGATTGCGAACGCGGTCCACATTGCGCGGATCGCGAGCGGCGAGATTGAGGAGACCTACGTGGAGCCCCCGCGCACCGCGGAGCAGAACGGAGCGGCGAAGGTACGGAAGAGGCGTCGGATCGTCGTTGATCTGACGCCCCGGAAGCCCGCTCCGGCGAGTGCCGAGAAGTAGGACGCCCCCCCCGGTCGGCGGGCGGCCAAACTGGGCGAACCAGACGATCTGGACCGCCGACAATCTCGGCATCCTCCGGGGGATGAATTCCGGGTCAGTTGACCTGATCTATCTGGACCCGCCCTTCAACTCGAACCACGATTACGCGGCCCCCATCGGATCCAAGGCAGCGGGGGCGGCCTTCAAGGACACGTGGACGCTCTCTGACGTTGACGTGCAGTGGATCAACCTCATAGAGGCGAAGCACCCGAACCTGCACCGGCTCTTGCTGGCGTCACTGACCGACAGCGACAAGTCGTATCTCGCCTACATGTCGGTTCGGCTCTTGGAGATTCACCGGATTCTTGCCCCCACGGGCTCCATCTATCTCCACTGCGATCCCACCATGAGCCACTACCTGAAACTCACGATGGACGCTATTTTCGGGCGGAAGCGATTCCAGAACGAATTCATCTGGTACTACGGCGGCGGTGGCGCTTCTACACGCCGTTGGGGTCGAAAGCACGACGTGTTGCTGTTCTACGCTCGCGGAGAGGAATGGACGTTCAACGCGGACCCGGTGCGGGAGCCTCACAAATGGACGGACGGCCAGCGCCGGGCGGACGGCAGCGAGCGATCCAGCAAGGGCAAACTCGCGGATGACGTATGGCAGCATCATTCAGTCATGCCCTGGTCGAAGGAACGGACGGGGTATCCGACACAAAAGCCGCTGGCGCTTCTGACACGCATTCTCCGGGCGAGTAGCCGTCCCGGTGACATGATCCTGGATCCTTTCTGCGGGTGCGCCACGGCCTGCATAGCGGCAGCCCAGACGGACCGCCGATGGGTAGGGATAGATATTGCTCCGAAGGCGGCCGAACTGGTCGAGCGACGAATGCGGGACGAAGTCCCGCTTCTGACAGATCGGGCCATTCATCGCCGGGACATTCCGCAGCGGACCGATCTCGGCGACGTGATTCCCTATAACGCCGCCAGAAACAAACGCCATTTGTATGGCGAGCAAGAAGGATGCTGTTCGGGGTGCGGAGAGCATTTTCGTGCCCGAAATTTGGAAGTCGATCACATAGTCCCGCGAGCGAAAGGAGGCACGGATCATCTAGGGAACCTCCAGTTGCTCTGTGGACACTGCAACCGGGTCAAGGGCGACCGTGGCATGGAATACTTGCGAGCCAAATTACACATCGCAGCATAAATCAGACTGATACGTTTAGTGACGTGATTTGTCACAGTGTTAGCCCATACTTCCAAGCATGAGACGACTGGCGACGGCGAAGCGGGCGGCGATCCTGAACATGCTGGTAGAGGGCATGTCCATGCGGGCGGTGTCCCGGATCACGGGAGCCTCAATCAACACGGTGACGAAACTCCTGTTGGACGCGGGAGAGGCGGCAGCGGCCTACCACGACGAACACGTCCGGGACGTAGCGGCGACCCGTATCGAGTGTGATGAGATTTGGGGATTCGTCTATGCCAAGGCGAAGAACGTCCCGGCAGCGAAGGCCGCCCCGGATGGCGCGGGCGATGCCTGGGCATGGACCGCGATAGACGCGGACTCGAAGATGTTCCTCTCGTGGGCGGTAGGGCGGCGGGACGTATCGACCGCTCTCTATGTGATGGACGATCTCCGCTCCCGGCTGGCGGATCGGGTCCAACTCACGACGGACGGGCACCGGCCCTACCTCGAAGCGGTAGAAGCCGTGTTCGGGCCGGAAGTGGACTACGCGATGTTGATCAAGATGTATGGCAAGGGCGGCGGCGAGTCAGACCGCCGCTACTCGCCCGCCGAGTGCATCGGAGCCCGGAAGGTCGTCGTTCAGGGCGACCCGGACCCGGACAGGATCAGCACGTCCTACGTGGAGCGGTCCAACCTCTCGATGCGGATGGGGAACCGGCGACTGACCCGGCTAACGAATGCCTTCTCGAAGAGCCTGCTTCATCACGCGGCCATGCTCTCGCTCTGGTTCCTGCACTTCAATTTCTGCCGGATTCACAAGACGCTGCGGGTCACGCCAGCGATGGCGGCAGGGCTCGATACGACCGTCCGGGACTGCGAATGGATCGTCGGGCTGATCGACGCTCGCGCCCCGAAGCCGAACCGCCCGAAGACCTACCGGAAAAAGTCAGATTCAAACTGAGACACTACCCGGGTTCCGGGCCGTTTGACACATCGCCCCTGAATCCATACGGTTTTGAGTTCGGTGTGTCCCGTTTTCGGGGCTGATCCACGATTCCATCCAGCTTCCTTGGGGGGTCCAATGATGGTCAACACTCGAAAGTTACTGGGAGGCCTGCTGGCGCTGGGACTCGTCCTTGCCGCCGGCTCGGCGTTCGGCCAGATCACGGGCACGATCCTGGGGACGGTCTCCGACGATCAGGGGCTCGTCCTTCCCGGGGCGACCGTGAGCGTCGCCTCGGAGCAGCTTCCGGGCGGTCCGCGGATGGCGGTAACGAACGCCTCCGGGCAGTACCGCTTCCCGAACCTGCCTCCCGGCGACTACACCCTGACGGTGGAACTGCCCGGTTTCGGCACCTACATCGAGGAGGGGATGCAGGTGCTGGTCGGCGGCACCGTGGAACGGTCCGTGTCTCTCGGCCTCGCCACGGTCGCCGAGACGGTGACCGTCACCGGTGAAACGCCGGTGGTCGACACCCGGAGGTCCGGCGTGTCCACCAACTACTCGAGCGAGTACATGGAGAACACGCCGCTCCGGCGGTTCAGCTTCTTCGACTTCACGAAGTCCGCTCCCGGCATGTCGGCGACGAACCCGACGAGCGGCACCAGCAGCCGGGTGTCCGCCTTCGGCTCCGGGGTGGACGAGAACAAGTACCTGATGGACGGGGTGGACTTCACCGCCCCGGTGTCGGGCGCCGCCTGGCCGTGGCCCGCCACCGACCTGATCGAGGAAATGGAGATCGTTTCCCTCGGCGCTTCGGCGGAGCACGGAAGCGCGGCGGGCGCCGTCTTCAACGTGGTCACCAAGCAGGGCACGAACGACCTCACGATCACGGCTTCCGGCTACAAGCAGCACAGCGCGCTCACCACCCAGCCCATCAAGCTCAACGCCGACGGCGACGAGGATCCGAACGGCTGGGGGTACAACCGGGACCGCTACGACGACTACACCATCCATGGCGGAGGACCGATCATCCGGGACCGGGCGTGGCTCTACGCGAACTACCAGTACCTCCAGGACTGGGACACCCAACCGGGGGCGGACCCGCAGTTCCCCCGCAAGTTCGGCGCGCACCGCATGTTCTGGAAGCTGACGGCGGACCTCACCCCGAACGTCAAGTTCATGCATACCTACCACGACGACATCTGGGTCATCCCCTCCACCCCGTCAGTGTCGAGCCCCTTTTCCACCATCGCCACCTTCAGCGGCAAGAACCCCTCGGTGACCTTCGGGCGGATCACCCACGTCCTGAGCTCGGAGACCTTCTACGAGGTGGGGGTGTCGGGCTTCTACTCCCCGCGCGACCTCAGCGAGTCGAACAACCCCGGCGTTCCTAGAACCTATGACATCGACAACGGGATCGCGTACGGCGGCTACCCCTGGTACGACATCTTCAAGCAGGCGCGGACCGACGTGAAGGCCAAGGTCAGCCATTTCGCGAGCGACTGGATGGGCGCGGACCATGACTTCAAGTTCGGCGTCGTCTACACGGACGGTTCCCACAGCATCCACGGCGGCTACGTCCCCGGCCCGAACTATCCGGGCGGGGTCTACTACTACATCAACGGCGACGGGAGTCCCTACGGGATTCTCACCGGAACGACCTACAACATCGGCGGGCAGTTCAAGGAGACGTCGGCGTACGTCGAGGACGTCATCAACGTCGGGAACCGTGTCACGGTGTCCGCCGGGGTGCGGGTCGAGTCGGTGCGCGGCCTCAGCCAGGACGTGGACGACCTGCTGGTGAACGACCTTGTGGCGCTCACCTTCGACAAACAGGGGACCGTGGCCGGTGCCGGGGAGCAGTTCAACTGGACCAACATCGGGCCGCGGCTCGGCTTCAACGTCCGGCTCGACGAGGATGCGAAGACCGTGCTCCGCGGCAACTGGGGACGCTTCTACCGGACCGCGATCACCGGCGAGCTGCACGCGCTCCATCCCGGGCAGGGCAGCCAGCAGGAGTTCTACTGGAACGAGGACACGGGCCTCTACGACATCGAAGGGCCCAAGTACGAGCCCAGCACCGACTCGAGCTACGACCCCAATTCCCGGTCGCCGGTCACCGACCAGTTGTCCATCGGCTTCGATCGGGAACTCGGCACCAGTCTCGCCTTCAACTTCACCTACGTGCGGAAGGACCAGAACGACCTGTTGGGCTGGAATGTGCACAACGCCGCCTACACCACGGCTTCCCACGCCTTCGGGAACGGCCAGACCATCGACGTCTATCCCATCACCTCGGATCGCGATCAACGCTTGTACAGCTTGGGCAACGTGGACTGCGAGGGCGTTTCCTACCGCTGCGATCCGATGTACATGGACTACAACGGATTTGTGTTCGGCCTCGAAAAGAGGATGTCCGACAACTGGCAGGCGCAGATCTCCTATGTGAATTCGAAGGCCTACGGGCTCCTGCCCTCCAGCGGGTTCGGGGCGGCGTCCAGCCAGACCACCCGCGTCTACGGAAGTTCGCTGGCCAAGGATCCGAACCAGTTCATCAACGCTACGGGGCATCTGCTGAACGACCGGACCCACACCTTCCGGATCACCGGGACACTGATGCTGCCCTTCGATGTCCTGTTCGGCTGGAACTACGCCTACTTCAACGGCAAGCCGTGGGCGCAGCGCGGTCGCGTTCCGGTATCAGTCCTGCCCCAGGGAGGCCGAAGCGTCAACCTCGAAAGCCCCGGATCGAGGCGGCTGGATGACCAGAACCTGCTCGACTTCCGGATTTCGAAGACCGCGTTCCTCGCGGACAGGACCCGGTTCGAGCTGTTCGTGGACGCCCTCAACCTGATGAATGCCACGTCTCCGGAGGATGTGGCGTCCCAGACCTGGGACTCCAGTCTGTTCGGCATCGGCGAGCGCTTCGTCGATCCCCGGCGGCTCATGATCGGCGTCAAGATCACCTACTGACGGCGCGCATAGCCCGTTGCGGGGCGGGGGCCTCCGGGCCCCCGCCCTTTCTCGTATGGTCTCCAGCGTGAACCGCCCTGGCCTTGCAGCGTTGGCGTTCGGGTTGCTTCTGGGGCTGTCTCCGGTCCCGGTGTCCGGGCAGGACGGCGCGGCGGACATCCGCAAGCAGGAAGCGGAGGCGCACTTCCAGCACGGGCTCCGCATGGTGGGCCTCCGGAACAACGACCGCGCCATCGAACTCTTCCAGTACGCGATCGCGCTGGACCCCGACCACGCCGGGGCGCACTTCTATGTCGGCCTCGCCTACATCCAGCGCGGCTACACCAGCCTGCGGCGCGCCGACCACCATCTCTCCCGCGCCATCGCGATCGACGGCGCCAATCCGCGGCAGTACCACTGGCGGGGAATCGCCCGTTTGCGGCTCGGGGACTATCCGGCGGCCACCGCCGACTTCGAGGTGGTGCTGCGCGAGACCCCGGACAGCGCCACGACCCTCCGCGCTTTGGGGGCGGCGCTGCTCCGCATGGGCGCTCCCGGTCCGGCAGCGGCGGCGCTGCGGCAGGCCGTGGACCTCGAGCCCGAGCTCCTCGAGCCGCGCTGGAACCTGATGGTCGCGGCCGAGCGCGCCGGCGACGGTCCGGACAGCCTTCCGGAGCGCTACCGGCTCGACATCCCGGACCGAGGCGCGGCCTCTCCGTTTCGCTTCGAGGAGGTGTCCGCGGGGATCGGGATCGAACGCTGGTCCCGCGCCCGGGGCAGCGGCTGGGCCGATTTGGACGGCGACGGTGACCTCGATCTCGTCGCCCTCGGCATCCGGGACCCGCACGCGCTCTACCGGAACCGGCTCGTCGAAGAGGGCGACGCCTCCTTCGTTTCCTCCGCGCTCGATGCCGGGCTCTTCGATCCTCAGGGCGGCTGGTCGGCGCTCTTCTTCGACTACGACCGCGACGGTGATCCCGACCTCTACGTGACCCGCGACGGCTGGGATGGCGACGACCGGAACAGCCTCTACCGCAATGACGGTGGCCGCCATGTGGACGTGGCCGCGGCGGCCGGGGTGGCGAGTCCGGCTGACGGATTCACCGCCGCGGTCACCGACGTGAACCGGGACGGCCTGCTCGACCTCTACGTGGCGAACGGGGTGGCGACCCGGGGAGGCGCCCCCAACGAGCTCTTCCTGGGTGCGCCGGAAGGCCGGTTCGTCGAGCGCGGGGAAGCGATGGGGGTGGCGGACCACGGACGCTCCGTCGGATCCGCATTCGGGGACTACGACGGCGATGGCTGGCCCGACCTGCTGGTCGTCAACTTCTTCGACCGTCCGGTGCTCTACCGGAACCTCGAGGGCGCCGGATTCGAGGATGTCTCGGCGCGGGCCGGCATCGCCGCTCCCCACGAAGGGTTCGTCGGGTTCTTCTTCGACTACGACAACGACGGCTGGCTCGACATCTTCATCGTGGGATTCGCTTCCGACATGGAGGTCGCCCTCCAGAGCCGGCTCGAGGGCCGGGCGGTCCACGAAGGGAGCCGGCTGGCGCTCTACCGGAACGACCGCGACGGCGCCTTCACCGACGTCACCAGCAAAGCCGGGCTCTCGTGGAACCTGGGCGCCATGGCGGCCACCTTCGGCGACTACGACAACGACGGCTGGCCCGACATCTTCATCGGCGTCGGCGCGCCTCCCATGGAGCGGTTCGAGGCCAACCGCCTGTTCCGCAACCTGGGCGACGGAACGTTCGCGGACGTCAGCGTCTCGGCCGGGGTGGACGATCTGGGGAAGGGGCATGGCGCGACCTTTGCCGACTTTGACCACGACGGCGACCTCGACCTCTTCGTGCCCATCGGGGGCGCCTTTCCGGGCGATCGCCAGCGCAGCCGCTTCTACCGGAACCCGGCGTCCCAGTTGCCGCATCCGAACGGCTGGCTCCACATCCTGCTCCGGGCCACGAGCCTCCATCCCGACGCGGTGGGAGCGCAGGTGCTCGTCCGGGCTTCCGACGCGCCCGGCGCGCCGGTCCAGCTTCAGGAAGTTGCGGTCGGCGGAGGTTTCGGAGTCACGCCCAGTCCAATCCTGGAGTTCGGCCTCGGGAGGCATCAGACCGTGGCCGAGGTCACCATCCGGTGGCCGGGTGGCGGCCACCGGGTGCTCCGGAACATCCCCGCCAACCAGCGGATCCTGGTGGTGGAGAACGAACCGGGGTATCAGGTGCTGCGATGACTGGCCGGCGCTCCTTGTCTGAAGACCGGCGCTCCCATGGGTGCCCCACCCTCCCTCGCACCCTTACGATACGGGCGAGATGCACACCGTTCTCGATCGCCTGGGACTCGGCGAAGGCGCTCCGGGCGCCTGCAGCGGCCCGGAGAGTTGGATTCTCACCGGCGAGCCGCCGCTCGTCTCCCGGAACCCCTCGACGGGCGAGCCCATCGCCGCGGTCATTCCCGCGGACGCCCGAGCGGCCGAGCGGGTCGTCACCGAAGCGGCGGAGACCTTCCGCGCGTTCCGCGAACTGCCGGCGCCGAAACGCGGGGACCTCGTGCGCGACCTCGGGAGCGCGCTGCGCGACGACAAGGAGCCGCTCGGGGACCTGATCGCGCTCGAAGCCGGAAAGATCCGGGCCGAGGGGCACGGCGAGGTCCAGGAGATGATCGACATCTGCGACTTCGCGGTGGGGCTCTCCCGCCAGCTCTACGGGCTGACGATGGCTTCGGAGCGCCCGGGCCACCGGATGTTCGAGCAGTGGCATCCGCTCGGTCCCATCGGGGTCATCACCGCCTTCAACTTTCCCATGGCGGTCTGGTCCTGGAACGCGGCGGTCGCCACGGTATGCGGCGACCCGGTGATCTGGAAGCCGTCGGAGCACACCCCGCTCTGCTCCGTCGCGGTGCAGAACATCGCGAACCGGGTGATGGACGACCACGGCGTCTCCGGGGTCTTCAACCTGCTGGTGGGCGGCGGGGAACTCGGGGCCGCGCTCGCCGCCGACCGGAGGCTGCCGCTGATCTCCTTCACCGGTTCCACCCGGGTCGGGCGGAAGGTGGCCACCGAGGTCGCCGGCCGGCTGGGCCGCTGCCTCCTCGAGCTCGGGGGCAACAACGCGGTCGTGGTCAGCCGGAATGCCGATCTGGACCTCGCGGTCCGGGCCATCGTCTTCGGTTCGGTGGGCACCACCGGGCAGCGGTGCACCACCACCCGCCGGGTGCTGGCCGACCGGGAGATCGCCGGCCCCTTGGTGGAGCGGCTCGCCGACGCCTACCGGCAGGTCCCCATCGGGAACCCGCTCGATCCGGCCACCCTCATGGGGCCGCTGATCTCGGGCGATGCCGTCGACGCGATGCAGGGGGCGCTGGAGCGCGTGGTTGCCGACGGTGGAACCGTCGTCTGCGGCGGGGGGCGGCGTCCCGACATCGGGCCGAACCATGTCGAGCCGGCCATCGTGCGAATGTCCGCGCAGACACCGCTCGTGGCCGAGGAGACCTTCGCTCCTATCCTCTACGTGCTGGAGACGGAATCGCTCGAAGCGGCGATCGCCCTCCACAACGACGTGCCGCAGGGACTCTCCTCGGCGATCTTCACCGACAGCCTGCGCGAGGCCGAGACCTTCCTCTCGGCGCGGGGTTCGGACTGCGGGATCGCCAACGTGAACATCGGCACCTCGGGGGCCGAGATCGGGGGCGCCTTCGGCGGCGAGAAGGACACCGGCGGCGGCCGCGAATCGGGTTCCGACGCCTGGAAGGCCTACATGCGCCGCCAGACGAACACCATCAACTGGTCGAAGGACCTGCCGCTCGCTCAGGGGATCGAGTTCGGTCCCGCGGCCAGCGAAGGAGACGCCTGATGCTGAGAACCTGCCTGACCGCTCTCTTGATGGGAGTTCTTTGGGGATGCGCTGGAGAGCCGGCGGCTCCCGAACCCGAGCCGCCAGCGCCCGACGTTTCCGCCGCGGAGGAGTTGATCGCCAGGTCCATCGCCTACCACGATCCGGCCGGACTCTGGGACAGCGGCGAGATCGCGCTCCGGATCATGGAGTCGCGGCCGAACGGGGTCACCCGAACGGTCGAAGTGGGGATGACTCCCGGAAGCGGCGCGATGGAGGTGACTCGCGAGACCGACGCCGCGGTGGTGTCGTTCGCGGTGAGCGGTGAGGAGATCCTGCGGCGAGCCGTGGACGGTGACGAAGAACTCGACGAGGCGGCGCTTGGCGAAAACGGCCTCGACGCCGAGCGCGTGATGTGGCTCCGGAACTACTATCTGTTCGTCTGGGGACTGCCGATGAAGCTGCGCGATCCAGGGACCATCGTGGACCCGGAGCCGGTGACGGACTCATATAACGGCCAGGATGCCCTCAAGGTCCGGGTCACCTACGACCCCGAGGTTGGCGGCGACACCTGGTACTTCTACTTCCATCCGGAAACGGCCCGGATGATCGGCTATCGCTTCTACCACGACGAGTCGGCGAACGATGGGGAGTACATCCACCTCGATGGGGAAATCGAGAACGGCGGACTGCGGCTGCCGGCGAAGCGGAGCTGGTTCTTCCACCAGGGCGAGGAGTTCCTCGGAGAGGACGAGGCGGTTTCCCTGACGGTGACGCCCTGATCCAGCAATCGGCGGAGGCTTTGGATCGGCAACCATGACGGCGCTCGCTCTCGCCATCCTGTTCCTGGCGGCGCCCGGGGTCGTCCAGCCGGATGCGATGCTGCTGGATGAGGTCCGCCGGCTGCTGCAGCAGGAGGATTTCGCCTCCGTGCTGGAGGTTCTGGACGCCGCGGGACCGGAAGGAGCCCGCCCGGAGTTGCTTCCGCTCCGGGCCGAGGCGCATGTCGGACTTCTGGACTACCCGGCCGCCGCCGCTGCGCTTGAGCGCGCTCCCCGTGAGCCCCGAAACCTGGCGCTTCGTATTCGGCTCCTGGCGATGTTGAGTCGGGACGACGAGGCCCGCGAGGTCCTGGCCGAACTGCTCGCCCTTGACCGACGCCTTTCCGGCGGCCTCCGATTGGAACTGGCGACGCAGTTGCGCCAGTCGGGCCTCGTCCCCGAGTCTCGCCGTTTGCTGGGGGCCCCGACTGCCGCGGATTCCCCGGCGCTGACTCTCGAGCAAGGGAGGCTCCGGCTTGCCGAAGACGATTACGAGGGTGCCCTGCCGCTGCTGGCGTCTGCCGCAGCCGCCGAAGAGCCGCCGGCGGGAGCCGCCTACGAGTTCGGCCGCTGCCTGGCGCTCCTCGGACGGCGCGAGGAGGCCATTCCCTGGCTCCGGAGGGCCATCTCCGAATCGAGTGACGACTCCCTGGCCCGTTTCCGGCTCGGCCAATTGCTCGTCCAGGATCCCGATCCCGACCTGGTTGCCGAGGGCCGGCGACTTCTCTCCGATCACGAGGAGAGCCGGTTGCGAGCGCGTCGTCGGGACCTGCTGCTCACCAGGCTCAACGAGCACCGCGTCGTGCGCGGGTCCTTGATCGATCGCACTCCGGGGTTGGTGACCTCGAGTCGGGACGGCTGGGTCGAACTGGTGGGATTGCTGCTCGACCGGGGCGACGCCGTGGAAGCGACGCGTGTCGCGTACGCGGCGTCGTTTCGATACCCGGGGGATCCGGCCTTCGACATTGGCAGGGCGCGGGCGCATTTGCAACTCGGGAATCTCGACGCCGCGGCCGAGGCCCTCACCCCGCTCGTCCCCGGGTCGGGCGAACCGCTCGACGGCGCCTCGCTGAGCGCCGCGCGCTGGCTGGCCGACGTGAGACTGCGGGAAGGGAATCCGGCCGCTGCGGCGGCGCTGTTCGACAGGGTCCTGGAGGCGGGCGGCGAAGGGATTTCGCCCCGCATTCGCGCCGCCGCCGCCACCGCCTTCGCGATGAGCGGCGATCCGGCTCGGGCTTTGACCCTCTTTGGTCAGGTCCTCGACCGCACCGCGGGTCCGGCCCGCGCCGGACCCCTGGCCGACAGCGCCCTGGTGCTGGAAATGCTCGGACGCCCCACGGAAGCGGAATCCCGCTACCGCCAGTCGCTTGAGGCCGATCCGGCCCACACCGCGGCGTCGCTGGGTCTTGCCGAACTCCTGCTGCGGGCCGGAAGGAACGGGGAAGCCAGGGCCGTGATTCAGGCCGCCCTGGTACACGCGCCCGAAGACGCGGCGCTCCGAGAACTCCTTTCCCGGATGGTGTTCCCCGGGGCGTTCTAGGGTTCTTCCGCGGGGACGCGGGCCGCGGCCAACAACTCGGTGATCTCGTCCCAGGCCTCTGTGCGGAGGACCAGTGTCCGGTCGTCGCCGGCGCGGAGCGCCCGCACCTCGCCGTCCCCGGAGACGGTCAGGTGGACCGTTTCCGGTTCGGTCTCCCGGGTTGCGCCGTCCTCCTCGATCTCTTCCGTGACCGCGATGGTCCAGGCGGCGCCGTCTTCCGGACGGCTCGCCTCGCCTACGTCGTCCGCTTCGATGGAGTTCAGCCGGTAGAGCAGGTCCTCGACCGCCACGGTGTCCACGACGACCGGCGCGGCGCCGCTCCCCATCGTCCATTCCCGTCCCTCCTCGCCGTCCCGGCGGTGAAACGTCGTTTCGCCATCGGGGGTCATGAACCGCAGCGACACGGTCCGGAAGGCCGCGAACCGGAACAGGTCCAGGGACCGGAGGCCCGCCATTTCGGTCTCGGCCGCGTCGCGGAGCGCGTCGAAGAGTGGTTTCCCCACCACGAACACCAGTGGGTCCACTTCCAGGCGGGCGAAGACGCCGGGCGGCGTGCGGCTTTCGCCGCCGAAATGGACGGTCCGGGAGACGGCCTCTTCCTGCGGCCCCGCGACGAGGTCCAGTTCCGCCGTGAGCCGGGGCGAAGCCAGACCGAAGGGATCCTCTTCTCCTTCGTCCGGTTCCGGCGCCACTCCGGCCATCGCCGCATCCAGGAGACGCGACGCGAACTCCGAGGCCTCATAGGGATCCGCGGCAAAGCGATAGGGACGACGGATGTTCCAGACGCCCTCTTCCCGGGCGACCTCCACCTCGGTTTCTTCCCCGGCGGTGATCCGGAGGCGCCGCGCCGCCGGCATGTCCAGCCGGAGTACCCGCTTGTCCCGGAGGTCCCAGGCGCTCCGGTCGAAGTTGTCCCGCGTGAAGGCGGACGTCACCAGCACCCGCTCGCCGAGCTGGAGGTAGCGATTTCCGGCCGCCGGGGTTTCGTCCCCGAAACCAGCCGTCTCCGGTTCGCCGTCCTCCGGGAACACCCGGATCGCGAGTCCGGGTGGATCGAGCCCGAATCCGGCGAGGTCCGCTTCGGCCACGCCCCCGATCTCGCGCTCGAAACGCAGCGAGGCGATGTTCTGCAGCAGGAGGTCCACCGCGCCGGGGTCCGCGGCCGACTCGGGCCCGTCGCCTGCCGCGATGACGAAACCTTCGCCGTCCCGGCTGAGGCGGACGGTCGGTTCGCCGGAACGTTCGATCTCGACGGCGCGAATCTCGAGCACGTCCAGTTCGAAGACCGGGTGTCCCTCGTCCTCGGCGCCGTCTTCACGCTCGAACAGCGCGATCCACCCGGCGACGGCCAGCGCGGCACCGAAAGCGAGGAGCGTCGTCCGGCGCATGGAGCCTCCGCCTCAGCGCGATTGGAGGCAGGGGTCTTTCGCCGCCTGCGGCGGCGATGCCGGTCTGGAGACCGGCGCTCCCTTCCTCACCGGCGGGACCACCAGACAGTGACGCCCCAGATCAGGAAGAACCCGGGGAGGAACACCAGGCTCAGCAACACGACGTTCCGTACCTGCGCCGCAGTCATGGTGATGCGCCTGTCCTCGGCCGCGCGGGGGCGGATCGCGATCAGGTCCTCGTCCTCGCTGAGCCAGTTCACCATGTTGAGGAACAGGTCGGCGTTGCCGAGGGGCGCGAGCGCCAGGTTGTTCCCGATGAAGTCGGAGTCCCCGACGATCACGAAACGGCCCTCCCGGCCTTCAGCCGATTCCTCGTCGGACGCCTCTTCCTCGGCGTGGGGCTCCGGGTCCATTGCAGCTTCCGGAGGACCCTGTTCCGCCGCGCCCGTTTCTTCCGCCCGATCTTCCTGGTCGCCGGTCGGAACGTGGACCGCATAGGCGAGCCGCAGCGGTCCGGCGCGCTCGTCCTCTCCGGCGTTCACTTCGCCGGTCTCCAGCTCCTCGGGATCGACTTCCCCCCAGGCGACGTCGGAGCTGAGAACGAGTTCCGAGAGACGCATCCCCCGGGGAAGCTCGTCGGGCGGGGTGGCGATGAGGCTCTGCGCGAGCGGAAAGACGGTGGCCGCGTTCGCGAAGCCCCGGGTGATCGGATGGAACCCGTAGGAGGCGGCGAGCGGCACCTCCACCCCGAAGCCGAAGAGTTGACCGACCCCGCTGGCGTCGATCACGACGTCCCCGGCCGGCGTCGCCCCGAACTCGCCGGCCAACCCGGTGAGTTGCTCCCGTTCATCGGGAGCTCCCGGCGGATCCGGTGGATCGAGGAGCAGCATGGCCTTCCCGCCGGCGCGGACGTGGGCGGCGAGGGCCGCGGCCTCCGCCTCCAGGAGATCGAGGCGGGGACCGGCGACGATCACCAGGGCCGCGTCTTCCGGGATCCGGACCTCGTCGTCCTCGATGTGCTCGAGCAGCGCCAGCTCCGCAACCTCGTAGTTGGACTCCTCGAGCCGCGAAGCGATGGCGGAGAGGCCGCCGGCGCCCGTCTCTTTGAGCGACCGTTCCTGGTGCCCGGTCGTGAAATAGACCTTCCTGGTCTCACCCTTCAGGAGCCTCACAAGGGCGTTCGTGATGTCCTGCTCCTGAGGCGCGGTGACGCGCTCCTGCCGTTCGCCGCTCTCCACGACGACGGTGCCGAAGGGGATACCCGCCTCCGCCGTCGCCTGGTAGGCCCGCGCGCGGGCGGGCTCCGCCTCCTGGTCGATCACCTCCCAGGCGATCCGGCCGCTCCGGTCGGCGTAACGCTCGAAGAGTTCGACGGTTCGTCCGGCGGCGCGCGGCTGATCGAGCACCACGAGGCGGACGTCGCGGTCGAGTTCCTCGAGGATCCTGATCGTCTGCGGGGAGAGGCTGAACTGGCCCCCGGCGGTGGTGTCCCAGGAGACGTTCCGCCGGTCGGCCACGTAGTTGACGCCCACCAGGACGGCGAGCAGGAGCACGGCCGTGATCCCGAGGTTCGTTCCTTCCCGGGCGCTTCGCCGACCGAGCGCCGCGCGCAGCCGGGTGAATCGGGCGCTCATCCGCGCCACCTCCGGGAGCGCACCGACTCCCGGGCGAGGAAGAGCCAGAACGCGGCGAACGACAGGTAGAACACGAGATCGCGGGTCGTGATCACCCCGCGCGCGAAGCCCTCCAGGTGTCCGGTCACGGACAGATAGGAGAGGAGGCGTCCCAGTTCACCGCCGCGGGCCCCGGCGAACTCCACCAGCCAGAGGACGAGCACCGCTCCGAAGGTCAGCAGGCCCGCCACGATCTGGTTCCGGGTGAGGCTCGAAAAGAAGAGGCCGAGCGCCAGCAATCCGCCCCCGAGCAGCAGCAGGCCCAGGTAGGCGGCGAGTACGGGCGCGATCTCGGGCCGCGAAAACCAGAACAGCACGCCCACGTGAAGTCCCGTCAGCGCCAGCATGCCGCCGTAGAGGGCGAACGCGGCGAGGAACTTGCCGATCACGATCTGGCCGTCGGTGATCGGCGCGGTGAGCAGCAGTTCCATGGTCCCCGAGCGGATCTCCTCGGACACCGTGCGCATGGAGAGCAGGGGCAGCAGGAAGAGCACCAGAATGGCGGTGCTCGCCATCAGCCAGCGAATCAGGTCGGCGTTCACGTTCAGCGTTCCGCCGCTGAAGCCGCCCATCTGGCTCATCCGCATCCCGGCTTCCACGAAGCTCTGGAGGTAGTCGGCGAAGAAGTACCCGTAGAGGAAGGCGAACGCGCCGAAGAGAACGTAGGCCACCGGCGAAGCCAGGGCGGCGCCGATCTCGCGCCGGGCGATGGTCAGCGCGTTCCTCATGAGTCTTGTTCCGAAGCCCCGGACGTGCCGGTCCCGTTCGCCTCCGCCTCCTTGGTGGTGAGCGCCAGGAAGACGTCCTCGAGGCTCGCGCCGCCCCGACGCAGGCCGTAGAGCGGACAACCGGCCTCGAGCAGCGCCCGGGCCAGGTCGGTGGCGACCGACCGGTCGCCGGCCGCCTCCACCTGCAGCACCAAGGTCCGCTCCGCCGTCTCGGGGCCCGCCTCCACGCGCGCAACCCCGGGAACGGCCCGGAGCGCGGCCTCCGCCGCGTCCGCCGGCGCCGCCGTTTCGATTTCCCAGGTTCCGCGGCCACGCTGCGCGGCGCCGAGCCGCGCCACCAGCCCTTCGGGAGTGTCTTCGGCGCGCAGCCGGCCGCCCGCGATGATGACCACCCGGTCGCAGGTGACGGCGACCTCGGGAAGGATGTGGGTGGAGAGCACGACGGTCCGTTCGCCCGCCAGCGTCCGGATCAGCTTGCGCGTCTCGTGGATCTGCTTGGGATCGAGCCCGGCGGTCGGCTCGTCGAGGACCAGCAACTCGGGTTCGTGGACGAGCGCCTGCGCGAGGCCCACCCGCTGGCGGTAGCCGCGGCTCAGCTTCCCGATGATGTGCTCCCGGGCCTCCCCGAGGGCGCAGCGCTCGATCGCGCGGGCCACTGCCGGTTGGACACGGCCTTTCGGGACTCCCCGGAGGCGCGCCGCGAACTCGAGGAAGGCGGTGACCTCCATTTCCGGATAGAGCGGCGGGTTCTCCGGCAGATACCCGATCCGCCGCCGGACCTCGAGCGGGGACTCCGCGATGTCCAGGCCGCCGACCAGCACCCGCCCTTCGCTTGGCGGCATGAAGCCGGTGATGACCCGCATGGTGGTCGTCTTCCCGGCGCCGTTCGGCCCCAGGAAGCCGAGGACTTCCCCCTTCGCGACGCCGAAGGTGAGGTCCGCCACCGCGCGCGTTTTCCCGTAGCGCTTGGAGACGCGGTCCACCAATACGAGGGGTTCCACGGCTGTTTCGAGGGGAGGGCTCTCGGTGGCGTTCGGTACTCGCAGGCTCTGGTCGCCGGGGTGGCGGGGCACGGCCGGCCCGGCAGTCTATACTGGCGGCGGGGCTGATCCCGCCCGAGACTGCCATGCGTTTTCGCCGCCTGCTTCTCCCGTCCGGTGTTAACAGCCGGTGGTGGAACTGGCGTGAGCATCGAGACGCCCGCTGGGCTTCGCTGACAAGGCGCGCTAGGGAGGAATACCGGGTGTATTCCGACCGAAGCGCAACGATGAGCGAGCCGAAGGCGAGCGGTTCAGCGGGGATTCAGCGGGTGTCGAATGCCGCGCGAGTTCCACCACCGGCTGTTTATTTGGCCGTGCTTCTGGCCGCCTTGCTCCCGGTCACGATCGCGGCTCCCGGCTGCGTCAACCGGGAGGACAACGCGACCGCCTCGCGGATGCGGCTGACCGAACTCGTCGCCTACTGGGCAGTGCGCGGCAGGGATTCCGAGGGAAACAACTACATCCGGCCGGCGGTCCGTTTCCGGGTCACCAACACGAACCCGGAGCCGGTCGAGTACGTCCAGGTGATGTCGGTGTTCCGTCGCGAGTCCATGCCGGACGAGGCCTGGGGTACCGGCTACGTCCACTCCGTCGCCGAAGAGGCGCTCGCCCCGGGCGAAGCGAGCGGGGAACACACCCTGCGTGCGGATTCCAACTACCTCTCGCAGGGCGCGCCGGAACGGATGTTCGAGAACGAGCTCTGGGAAGACGTGGAGGTCGAGATGTTCGTGCGGGTGGGCGCCTCCTCGTGGATCTCGCAGGGGAAGACCGTGGCGCTCCGCCGGCTCGGCCCGCCCGGCGTCGAGAAGTACCTCGAACCGATCGAGGACGAGCCGATCTACGGCATCGCTCCGGGGCCGGACGACGAGCAGGAGCCCGAACCCGGGCCGTCGCCGGAAAACCCTTCGGAGCAGCGGTAACGGCGCCGGCGTCAGCGGGCGCCGGATCCACCGAAGCGCCGCTGGTGGTCCCAGCTTGCGAAGCGGTCCGTCATGCCGGCGACGTAGTCGCAGGCCACCCGCTCCCGGGAGGATCTTCCGATCCGCTGCCGGAAGTGGGCCGGCAGGTCCTCCGGCCTTTCCAGGTAGTGGCGGAAGAGGTCGGGCAGCCGCCGCGTTTCGGCCTCGGTCGTGGCGGCCACCCGCGGGTGGCGATAGAGCCGCCCGTGGAGGATCGCCTTGAGTTCCCGGATTTCGCTGTCGTGGCGTGCGGGTAGCTCGACGACGAGCGACCGGGACGCGGGTGCGTCCGGGGCGCTTCCGTCGGGATCCTCGATTCCGGCGTCCCGGATGCGCCGTTCGGTCTCACCGACGAGCGCCACCACGAGGTCGGCGATGACCCGGCGAAGCAGGGTGCGGACCTTGACGCGCCCGTAGTGCTGTCCCTTCTCGAAGGATCCCGGCCAATGCCTCCGGAAGAGCGCCGCCTCTTCCAGGTCGCCGACGCCGATCAGCCCCGAGGAGAGGCCGTCCTCCATGTCGTGGGCGCTGTAGGCGATCTCATCGGCGGCGTCCGCGATCTGCGCCTCGAGGGGCGGCGGGCCGAGGCCCCGGAGGTCCTCCGGAACGAATCCCGCCCGGCTCGAGTGGGCGAAGATCCCGTGCCGCGATTCGCGGGTCAGGTTGAGGCCCGGAAAGTCCGGATAGGCCCGTTCGAGCTCGTCCACGATGCGGAAGGACTGGATGTTGTGCTCGAACCCTCCGTGGTTCCGCATCAGGCGGTCCAGCACCTCTTCTCCCGCGTGGCCGAAGGGGGTGTGGCCGAGGTCGTGCGCGAGCGCGACCGCCTCGGTGAGGTCCTCGTTGAGGCGGAGCGCGCGGGCGATCGTGCGGGCGATCTGCGCGACCTCGAGGGTATGCGTGAGCCGGGTGCGGTAGTGGTCGCCCTCGTGGTTGATGAAGACCTGGGTCTTGTACTGGAGCCGGCGGAAGGCGCTCGAGTGAATGATCCGGTCCCGGTCACGCTGGTACGCGGTCCGGAACGGGTCGGGCTCTTCCGGCCAGCGGCGTCCGGCGCTGCGGGTGCTGCGGCGGGCGGCGGGGCGGAGGCCCCTTTCTGCCTCCACCGGCCTCCGTTAGCCCGGCGCGTAGTAGCCGAGCTTGGTCCGTACCCGCAGATCCGGACGGTTGGTCTGCACCACGATGCGCCGCCAGGCGCCGTCCTGCCGGGGATTGTTGGAGATGTAGCCGACGTTGTACTGGCTCTTGAGTTCTTCGGCGATCCGGGCGTACACCGAGTCCAGTTCCGCCAGCTCGGCAGGGAAGAACCACTGGCCGCCGGTCTCTTCGGCCAGGTTCTTGAGGACGTGTTCGGCTTCGGAGAAGCGCCTTCCGCGCCGGCGCGCGGTGTTCTGCAGCGAGATGGAGTAGATGACGACGTCGGTGTCCTTGGTCAGGTCGAGCACCTGTTCGAAGGTGACGAGCGAACTGGTGTCCCGGCCGTCGGACAGCAGGATGATGGCCTGCCGGCGGGCCTCCATCCGCTGGCGCTCGAGCGAGCGGAGCGAAATGTACATGGCGTTGTGCAGCTTGGTGGTCCCGCCCGCCTGGGTCATCCGGATGGCGTGCTCGAGTTCGCCGTGGTCGTTCGTGAACTTCTGCAGGATGTTGGCGTTGCTGCCGAACTCGACCACCTGCGCCACGTCCTCGAGGCGCAGGGTCTGGGTGAACCGGACCGCCGCCTCCTGCGCGAAGTTCATCTTGTCCACCATGCTCGCGGAGGTGTCGAGCAGCAGCACCATGCGGATCGGCAGGTCCTCGCGCGAGAAGGCCTCGATTTCCTGCAGGATGCCGTCCTCGTAGACGGAGAAGTCCTCCTCGATCAGGTCGGTGATGAACCGCTCGCGCGCGTCGGTGACGGTCACGTTGAGCGAGATCAGGTCCACCGTCACCCGGAACTGGTAGGCCTGCTGGACGAGGGGGCCCGCCGCCGCGGTCAGGCCGCCGAGGACGAGGGTGAGGGCGCCGGCGGCGACCACCCCCCGCCATCCCCGAACGAACCGGCGGCACGGGCGGATTTCCATGAGCAACCCGCTATTCTGACGCAATTCCCGCGCCCTCTCCCGTGTTCTTCGTCCCTTTTCCGGCTTGCCGGAAAACCGCAGCTGAGTGACAGTGTCCAGTTCCGCTGGGGCCGCGTCTTCCGATCCGACCGCTGCGATTCTGACCGCGAGCGACGGGTGCGCCGCCGGGGTGGTTCCCGATCGTTCCGGGGCCGTTGCCCGCCAGATCCTCGAGGAACTCGGGTTTCGCGTTGCCGACTCGGCGATCGTGCCCGACGAAGTGGACGCCATCCGGGAACGAGTGGGCGCCTGGGCCGCGTCTGGCATTCGCCTGGTGCTGACGACCGGCGGCACCGGGCTCGGCCCCCGGGACCGCACGCCGGAAGCGGTCACGCCCTTGCTCGACCGTGAGCTCCCGGGTTATGGGGAATTGCTGCGCTCGGAGGGTCTCCGGGACACACCCATGGCGGTCCTTTCCCGGAGCCTCGCGGGGAGCCTCGGCGCGACCCTGGTGATCGTGCTTCCGGGGAGCCCGCGGGCCGTCGAAAGCGGGCTCCGAACGCTGGCTCCGACCATCCCTCACGCGCTGCAACTCCTGGCCGGAGACACCGCGCATCCCCGTCCCGTAAAGGCTCGTAACGGTTGATATACTTGGCCAATTCCACCGCGCCGCACCCGGCTTGAGGCAGTGGGCGGACTCCGAAAATGACACCAGAAGAACTGCAACAGCACGAAGCGACTCTCCTGGCAAAAAAGGCCGCGATCGAAAAGCTCGTGCACACGCGCGCCTTCTCGCGGACCCCGCCGCACGGAGATGACGGGGACCGCTCCATGGTGGCGAACGACGACGAGATCGTGATCCAGCTTCAGCAGAACGACGCGAAGCTGCTCCGCGCCATCGACAAGGCGCTCGCCCGGATCAAGGCGGGCGAGTTCGGCATCTGTTCCGACTGCGAGGAGGAGATCCCGCGCCTCCGGCTGGAGGCGGTTCCCTGGACGCGCGTCTGCGTCCCCTGCAAGGAACGGCAGTACTCCTGACGACGATCAGGAGCGCCAGTCTTCAGACCGGCATCGTCCGCCGAAAGGCGGACGACAGCACCCCAGGATGACCGCCTGATGGATCTCGGCATCGCCGGCCGCGCCGCCGTCGTCGCCGCGGGAAGCCAGGGTCTCGGCCGGGCCGTCGCCGAGGCGCTCGCCGCGGAGGGAGTCCGGGTCGCCATCGGGGCGCGGGGGCGGGAGGCGCTCGAGGGCGCCGCCGCGGAGATCCGGGATCGTCACGGGGTGGAGGTCCTCGCCCACCAGGTGGACGTCGGAGACCCGGACGCGGCGTTCGGGTTCGTGCGGGCCGCGGAGGAGCGCTTCGGGCAGGTGGACATTCTGGTGACGAACGCCGGCGGGCCCCCGCCGACGCGGCTCAAGGACACGACGCCCCAGCAGTGGCGGGACGCGCTCGAGCAGAACCTGCTCTCCTGCGTGAACCTGGTGCGCGCCGCCCTTCCGGGCATGATCTCGCGCCGCTGGGGGCGGATCCTCGCCATCGCCTCGGTCTCGGTGAAGCAGCCGGTCCCGGACATCATCCTGTCCAACACGGCGCGGTCCGGGATCGCCGGATTCATGAAGTCGCTCGCGAACGAGGCCGCGCCCCACGGAGTGCTCGCCAACGTGCTCTGTCCCGGCTACACGCGCACGGCGCGGCTCGTCGAGCTCGCGGACCACATTGCGGAGCGGCGCGGCTGTGCCGTGGACGAGGTCTACGCCGACTGGTCGAAGGACATTCCGCTCGGGCGGGTCGGGGAACCGGAGGAATTCGCCGCGGCGGCGGCCTTCCTCGTCTCCGAGCGCGCCAGCTACATCACCGGAACCGTGCTGGCCGTCGACGGCGGCCACATCAAGAGCGTCACGTGAGTCCGGGTTCGGGACCAGTCTCGAGCCGTGACGGTGAAAGGGCGCGCTTACCGCGCGGCCGCCAGGTCGTACTCGCGAACCAGCAGGTCGGCGGGAAGGTTCCACTCGGCCGAGAGCGCCCGGATCATGGAGAGCGTCAACGGGCGCCGACGACTAAGCACCTCGGAGGCGTGAGGCTGGGAGCCGATCACGCTGGCGAGATCCTTCTGCCGCAGGCCTCGAGCTTCCATCACGTGCTCGATCGCTGACACCGGGTCGGGGGCCTCCACGGGCCAGCGAGCGACCTCATACGCCTCGACCAGAGTGACGAGGACCTCGAGGTCGTCACCTTCCGGCGTGTTGGGCTCCGCGCCCATGAGGAGGTCGATGGCAGCCAAGGCTGCGTCGTAGTCGCGTTCGTTTCTGATTGGCTTGATGTTCATCGCAGACTCCTGGCTAGATCGTGGATGCGTCCACTCGGTCGTACTGGGCGTGCGTTCCGACAAAGCGTACGAAACCGATGCGATTCGGATAGTCGAAGCGAACGATGAGGCGGTACCGGTTTCCGCCGATGTTGAAAACAACCCGGTCGTTTCCAACGATGCTCGCGCTCCGGTAGTCCCTCTTCACGGCCGCCGGCGACGCCCAGTCCGCCTGCGCCGCAACTGCGTACCAAGCCTTCAGTGGCTGTTCCGCCCGGAGTTCCCGGCTCCAGTAGGAGCGGAGAGTGCGCTTCGCGACGATCCGCATCGAAACCCCATTTTATCCCGTCAGGGGATACGCCTTCCGGTTCGTGTCACCACGTTCCTCGCGTTGACCTAAAGCCGCCGATCCGGTACCTTCCGCGCGCCGTCCGTTCCCGTATTTCAGGAGTGCTCCACAAGCCGTTTTGAACTCCCTGCTCTGGCTCATCCCGGTCCTTCCCGGGGTGGGTGCCGCGATCAACGGCCTCTTCGGGAAACGCCTCGGCAAGCGGCTCAGCGGCCTGCTCGCCTGCGGGTCGGTGGCCGCTTCCTTCCTGATCGCGCTGGGATTCTTCTTCACGGTCTTCCTTGCGGAGGGCGGGGCGTCGGCCCGGGTCGAGCAGTCCCTCTTCTCCTGGATCCCGAGCATGGGGGTGGACTGGGCCTACCGCCTCGATTCGCTCTCGATGGTGATGACCCTGGTGGTCACCGGGATCGGCCTGCTGATCCACATCTACTCGCTCGGCTACATGAGCCACGACGCGGGCTTCAGCCGGTTCTTCAGCTACCTGAACCTGTTCACCTTCTTCATGCTGAACCTGGTTCTGGGCGCGAACATGCTGCTCCTGTTCATCGGCTGGGAGGGCGTGGGACTCTGCTCCTACCTGCTGATCGGGTTCTGGTTCGAGCGGCCGGCGGCGGCCGCCGCGGGGAAGAAGGCGTTCATCGTGAACCGGATCGGGGACGCCGGCTTCATCATGGCGGTGTTCCTGACTTTCGTCACCTTCGGGACGCTCGACTTCTACGGCGTGATGGGACAGATCTCCGCTTCGGAGATGCACGGCGGCGTGTTGACCGCGATCGGGGTGCTGCTGTTCGTCGGCGCCGCCGGCAAGTCCGCGCAGATTCCCCTGTACGTGTGGTTGCCCGACGCGATGGAGGGGCCGACCCCGGTCTCCGCCCTGATCCACGCGGCGACCATGGTGACCGCGGGCGTGTACATGGTGGCCCGCAGCGGGGTCCTCTTCTCGCACGCCCCGGCGGCGATGGCGCTGGTCGCCACGATCGGGGCCCTGACCGCGATCTTTGCGGCGTCCATCGCGCTCTTCCAGAACGACATCAAGAAGGTCCTCGCCTACTCGACCGTCTCGCAGCTCGGCTACATGTTCCTGGGCGCCGGCGTCGGGGCCTTCGCGGCGGCGATCTTCCACCTGATGACCCACGCCTTCTTCAAGGCCTGCCTCTTCCTCGGTTCCGGCAGCGTGATCCACACCATGGAGCACGCCGAGCACGCGTCCGGCGGGCACCGCCACTACACCGAGATGCAGGACATGCGGAACATGGGCGGCCTCGCCCGCTACATGCCCCGAACGGCCTACACCTTCATGATCGCGACCGTCGCGATCGCGGGGATTCCGCCGCTCGCCGGGTTCTTCAGCAAGGACGAGATCCTCTGGAAGACCTTCGAGCACGGCCACTTCGCCCTCTGGGGGCTGGCCGCGGCGGCCGCCGCGATGACCGCGTTCTACATGAGCCGGCAGGTCATCATGACCTTCTGGGGCGACTTCCGGGGCGGCGCGGCGATGGAGAAGCACCTCCACGAGTCGGCGCCCTCCATGACCGTCCCGCTGATCATCCTGGCGGCCGGCTCGGTGGTCGCCGGCTTCGTGGGCGTCCCCGCGGCGCTCGGCGGGGCGAACCGGATCGAGCACTTCCTCGAGCCCGCCATCTACGCCGGCGGTCACGGCCCGGCCCCGATCCCCCACGCCTCCTACGCGGTGGAGTACGCCCTGATGGGACTCTCCGTGGCGCTGGCGGCCGCCGGGATCTGGTTCGCCTACCGCCGCTACTGGGCGGGACCGACGCGGGACTCGGCGCTCGCCGGGAGCCGCGCCTACCGGACGCTGCTCAACAAGTACTACGTGGACGAGATCTACGACGCGACCGCCGTCCAGGGCGCGGTGCGCGGCGGCGAGGGCCTCTTCCGCTTCGATCAGAAGGTGGTGGACGGCGCCGTGAACGGCTCCGCGTCGCTGACCCGGCTCTCCGGGGACCTTTCCGATCTGAGCGACCAGAACCTCGTGGACCGGGCCGTCAACCTGGTCGCGGAAATCCTGGCCGCCGCTTCCACGCGGTTCCGGCGGCTCCAGACCGGGCTGTTCCAGAACTACGCCCTGCTCATGCTGTTCGCCGTGGTCCTGCTGGCCGGGGCCCTGACCCTTTGGAGTTGACGGTTCACCCGCGTCCCTAGCTCCGGAAAAGCCGAATGTTCGAGAACAACCCCTTCAACTTCCCGATCCTTTCGCTGGTGGTCTTCTTTCCGGCGATCGCGGCGCTCTTCATCCTGTTCTTCGTCAAGAAGACCGACGAGGACCGGGTCCGCTGGCTCGCGAACGGCGCGGCGCTCATCGGGTTCCTGATCTCGCTGCCGCTGTGGTTCGCGTTCGACGCCGCCGGGCCGCAGTTCCAGTTCGGGGAGCGCTACGAGTGGATCCCGAGCATCGGCGTCGAGTACAACCTCGGCCTCGACGGCATCAGCCTGCTGCTGGTCCTGATGACCACGCTGCTCGGCTTCATCGCCATCCTGTCGTCCTGGAAGGCGGTCACCGAGCGCGTCAAGCAGTACTACGTCTTCCTGCTGCTGCTCCAGACGGGAATGCTCGGCGTCTTCGTGGCGCTCGACTTCTTCCTGTTCTACGTGTTCTGGGAAGTGATGCTCGTCCCGATGTACTTCCTCATCGGGGTCTGGGGCGGCCCGAGGAAGCTCTACGCGGCGATCAAGTTCTTCCTTTACACGCTGGTGGGCAGCGTCCTGATGTTGCTCGGCATCCTGGCGCTCTACTTCGCCCACCACGGGGCGACCGGCGAATACACCTTCGACCTGCTCCGTCTCATGGAGACCTCCTACGCGTCGGGTCTCCAGTTCTGGGTGTTCCTCGCCTTCTTCATCGGGTTCGCGATCAAGGTCCCGATGTTCCCGTTCCACACCTGGCTGCCGGACGCCCACGTCGAGGCGCCCACCGCCGGCTCGGTCATCCTGGCCGGGGTGTTGCTGAAGATGGGGACCTACGGGTTCGTTCGCTTCTCGATTCCGCTCCTGCCGGAGGCGAGCCGCGAAGCGGTGTGGTGGGTCGCCACCCTCGCGATCATCGGGATCATCTACGGGGCGCTGGTGGCGCTCGTCCAGAAGGACTGGAAGAGTCTCGTCGCCTACAGCTCGGTGAGCCACCTCGGCTTCGTGATGCTCGGCGTCTTCGCCCTGAACACCCTGGGTCTCGAGGGCGGCATCCTCCAGATGATCAACCACGGGCTCTCCACCGGGGGACTCTTCCTGCTCGTCGGCATCATGTACGAGCAGCGCCACACCCGCGACATCGCGGCCTACGGCGGGATCGCCAAGGTGGTGCCGAAGTACGCGGCGCTCTTTCTGATCATCGCGCTCGCCTCCATGGGTCTTCCCATGCTGAACGGGTTCATCGGCGAGTTCCTGATCCTGCAGGGCGTCTTCCAGGTGGACTGGGTGTACGCCGCCTTCGCCGTGTCGGGAATCGTGCTCGGCGCCGCCTACCTGCTTTGGCTCTACCAGCGGGTCATGTTCGGCAAGCTGGACAAGGAAGAGAACCGGGGCCTCGCGGACGTGACCAGCCGGGAGAACGCCACCCTGGTCCCGATCGTCGCGCTCTGCATCTTCATCGGCGTCTATCCCAAGCCGTTCCTCGACAAGCTCGCCGTTCCGGTGGCCGCCATCGTCGAGCGCGTCTCTCCCGAGAGCGCGCAGACCGCCGAGGCGCCGCCGCTGCCGGCCGAGGTCCTGGAACTCGAAGATGGCCTCGGGGACGCCGCCCCGATCCCGAGCGACGACTGAGCCGCCACTTCTCCGGTCCCCGGCCGCGGGGGACTTCCGCCCGTGACGGCCGAACCACCGGTGGCGCCGCGCGCCCGGTTGCTGACCCTGCTGAGTCTCGGGTTCTCGGTGCCCCTGGCGATCGTGATCGGCGGCGGCGCCGGCTGGCTGCTCGACCGCTGGCTGGGGACGGAGCCGTGGCTCTTCCTCGTCTTCCTCGCACTCGGAATCGTCGCCGGCCTCCGGAACGTGGTTCGGGCCGCCTCCGCGGTCGCGGAGGGCGACCCGCCGCCTGAGGATTCGGGCGGAGAGGGCTCATGACGGATTCGGGGAAAAAGACGGAGCCGAGCCGCGAAGAGCGGCTTACCCGCCGGGCGCTCGCCCTCGGAGCCGCCGCCGCGCTGATCGCCCTCGCCTTTGGCCCCCGAATCGGGCTCTCCGTGCTGGGCGGGGCCACGATCTCCGTCCTCAACATCGTCGCGCTCCGCCGGGTCGCCGCCGGTCTGACGGCCGACCATTCGGCGCGTTCGGCGATCGCGCTGGCCGCGCTCACCGGCGTTCGCTATCTCTTGCTCGGGGGCGCGCTGGTTGCGATAATTGCCGTCTGGAACGCCGACGTGATCGGCGTCGTGTGCGGGTTGGGCGCGCCGAACCTGGCCGTCCTGCTGGAACTGCGAAACGGGGGCCTCCGGGCCCTTCGTACACCGCAGGCCTCTCCTCCCCCGGATGATCCGGAGGACAGGGAGAACCCCCCGCCGGACGCCTGACCGCACGTCCTCCCGATCCGGCCATGGAAATCCACCACTACTCAGCCTTCACCCACCTGATCGAGGAGTGGTTCCATGTCCATCCGCCGGATCACGTCGTGATGGCGGTGTTCGTGGCGGTCCTTCTGTCCGGGTTTGCGATCCTCTTCCGCCGCCGGATCTCGGTGGAGAACCCCGGCCGGCTCCAGTTGATCCTCGAATCGCTCGTCGGGGGCCTGCTCTCGCTGCTCCGCGAGAACGTGGGTCCGAAAGGCCGGCGGTTCCTGGGCCTGGTGGGCACGCTCGCGCTCTTCATCTGGATCAGCAACCTGTGCGGGCTGGTGCCCTACCTCTCATCCCCCACCGTGAGCATCAACATGCCGGTGGGATGCGCCATCGTGGCGTTCCTCTACTACAACTACCAGGGGATCCGGGCCCACGGGGCGAAGAAGTACTTCGCCCACTTCCTGGGGCCGAGCCCCTGGCTCGCGATCGTGATGCTGCCCGTCGAGATCATCAGCCATGTCAGCCGCATCCTTTCGCTTTCGGTCCGGCTCTTCGGAAACATCTTCGGCGAAGAGCTGGTCGTCGTGGTGTTGGCGTTCCTGATCCCGTTCGTGGTGCCGCTCCCGATGATGGCCTTCGGCGTCTTCGGCAGCACGCTGCAGGCATTCGTCTTCACCATGCTCACTGTCATCTATCTCGGTGGCGCGGTCGCGGCCGAGGAACACTGATCCAAGGAGAAAACCATCGTGTCCAACAAGTTTCGGACGACCCTGCTGGCCGTCTTCGGCGTGCTCGCCGCTTCCCCGGTCTTCGCCCAGGGAGCCTGGGATCCGGTAGTCAGCCAGTGGGCGCTGATCTCCGCGGGTGGCGCGATCGCCATCGCCGCCGCCTTCGGCGCTACGGCGCAGGGACGCGCGGTGGTGGGCGCCTGCGAGAGCCTCGCCCGGAACCCCGGCGCCGCTCCTCAGATCCGCTTCTCGCTGCTCCTTGGCCTGGTGCTGATCGAGTCGCTCGTCATCTACGCCTTCGTTACCGCGCTGATCATCTTCTTCGTTCTCTGGAACGGGTAAGTCCAACAGTCGTTGGAACGGGCAGGAAGCCCGTTCCAACAACTGTCGGGCTCAAGGGAGCGCCGGCCTCCGGCCGTCGCGTCGACGAATACGCACTCCCGCATTCCCCCTCACGGCGGACACGGCTGGGAACGCCGGTCTCCAGACCGGCACGCGCGGCGCTCCGCTCCGCTGTGACTTCCTCGTAAGGTGTTGATATTGCTATCAGTTATACGAGTCTCCCGAAAACGGATGGCACCTGGGGCGGCACATCCTGAACCGGCCGGCAGCCCCGAGTCTGATCGGGAAACGGCAGGAATCCGGCCCGCCTTCGAGCGACGTGGGCGGCAGTGTACGGCACCGCGATCCGCACCGGGGGGAGCAGCGGCAGGAACGTACAAAACCTCGGGACCGCTGCCCGGCGCGCCGCGTCCTGGCCGACCACCACCGTGATGCGGACGAACTGGCCGGCCTCGACGATCACCGCCCGTCAGCGGACCGGAAAGCGGAGCGCCGCCGACCCGAATCGCCGTCTCGCCGGGAGTCCCGGCCCGAGGCGCGATCCTGGCCCGGTTCCGGCGAGGAAAGCACGGCTGCGGGGTCGCACCCGGGGTCGCGTTCGTCCGCAAATAAGTCAGACCCCCCTTATTTGCGTACTTATGCGCGTACCGCTCCGGGGCGGCCGGTCGCGAAACCCGTTGGCCCCGTCGCGTTCCGGTCGTCCGCTGGCGAATCCGCTCTCCGCCTTTTGGGCGGAGAGCGGGGCTGGGAGCGACCCCCCTTCGAACGCACGTTCTACGGCCCCGGCAACCGGGCTTATGCAAGCCCTTGTTTGCGGGGTTCGGGGTCGCTCCCAGCCCGCGCCTGCGGCGCGACCAATCCCTGCGGGAAGGCTTCCGGCCCGCCTGCGGCGGTTCCAGGCGGCCGGCGGCGGAGCCTCCGTAGGCGGCGCGGTCCTCGAAGGGGACGCGGAGGCCGGGCGACAGCTCGCGGACGCCGCTCGCGGCCTCGTAGGCCCGCTCCCCGGCATTGGGGAGCCGGAGGGCCTCCGCGGCCTGGTCAAAGGCGACCTGCTCCGCCAGGGTGAGGTCGGCGGCGGCCACAGCGGTGCGCCGCTGCCCCGTGCGCGCACTGGCGCGGGGGGCCGTCCGTCCGGTGCTTCGGCAGCGGCGCGAGAGGCCGGGGGTTCGAAGGGGGGGCGCAGCCTCCCCTCGCCAGCCAAGTGTGTACACACTGGGTATGCTGGCC
>JAJDUD010000025.1 GCA_022826825.1 Acidobacteriota bacterium
GGACGCGCAGCGCATGCCGACCGGAGGTCGGCGTTCCAAGCCGGGGACGCCGTCCGGGTGAAGCAGCGGTACGCGGTTCCGCGGCGCTGCGCGCTGCTGTGCCGGTCTGAGGGCCGTCCCTCAGCCCAGAGCTTGGCGCAGATCCGCGATCAGGTCGTCCGGGTGTTCGAGGCCGACGGAGACCCGGATGAGGTCGCGGGGGGTTTCGGAGTCCGGTCCCTCGACGAGCGCGCGGTGCTCGACCAGGCTCTCCACGCCGCCGAGGCTCGTGGCCCGGACGAAGAGCCCGACGCGCGAGAGCGTCCTCCGGGCGTGGTCTTCGCCCCCATCCACCCGGAACGAGAGCATCGCGCCGTAACCGTCGGCCTGGCGTGTCTGGACTTCGTGTCCGGGGTCCCCGGGGAGTCCCGGATAGAAGGTCTCCGCGACCCGGGGATGACCGTTCAGGAACTCGGCGAGCCTTCCGGCGTTTTCGGACTGGGCCCGGATCCGGATGGGCAGGGTCTTCATGCCCCGGCGCAGTAGCCAGGCGTCGAACGGCGACGGCACCGGTCCGGTCTCGGTCTGCACGAACCGCAGGCGCGGGGTCAGTTCCAGCCTCTCCCGCACGACGACGGCGCCTCCGGTCACGTCGCTGTGACCGCCGAAGTACTTCGTGGTGGCGTGGATCACGATGTCCGCGCCGAGCTCCAGCGGGCGTTGCAGGACCGGGGTCATCCAGGTGTTGTCCACGGCGACGAGCGTCCCCGCGCCGCGACACCGTTCGGCCACGGACTCGATGTCGGTGACCCGCAGGGTCGGGTTGGACGGTGTTTCCAGAATAGCCAGCGCGGGACCATCGGCCAGCCCCGCCGCAACATCCGCCGGGTCCAGAAAGTCCGTGAGGCGGGTCCGGAGTCCCCAGCGCGCCAGCGACTCCTTCGCGAGCTTCACGGTGCCGTGATACGCGTCCTTCGGGGCGAGGACGAGGTCGCCGGGAGCGAGGGTGAGGAGAAGCGAGTGGATTGCGGCGAGCCCCGAGGCGAAGCACACGCACTCCGCGCCGCCCTCGAGGTCGGCGACCGCCCGCTCGAGCGCCGTCCGGTCCGGGTTCCCGCTGCGGCTGTAGATGAAGTCCGAGGCGAGTTCCCCTTCGGCATCCCGCTCGAAGGTCGTGGACAGGTGGATCGGTGGCGCCACCGCCCCCGCGGGATTGTCCGAGGCGCCGGCGTGCACGCTGCGAGTCTCGATCCGGTAGTTCCTTGGCTTGTCCATCCGGCGGATTATCGGTGCGCGCGCAGAACCGGCGACCCGCCGCACTACACTGGCGTCCACTCGTGCGCGACGCGAACAAACCGGCAGGTCCGGCGCGTCTTGCTTCCGAAGAGCAAGAACATGCGCCGGTTCCCCCAGCCCGAGACGAGAGCGGCCGTGAGGACGCGGAAGAGCGCCGGCTGCTCCAGAGGTTCCGGGATCAGGGAGACCTGCGCGCCTTCGATGAGCTTGTCCGCCGCACCGAGACCCGGGTTCGTTCCGTCGCCCTCGCGATCCTCCGGGACCGTTCCGATGCCGAAGACGCCGCCCAGGAGGCCTACCTGCGCGCCTTCCGCCGGGCATCCGGCTACCGCGGCGAGGGACCCGTGGGGGCCTGGCTCTGCCGGATCGCGGTCCGCGCCGCCCACGACGCGCTCCGCCGGGCCGGCCGGCAGCGACGGCTCCTCGAAGTGGCGGGGCCACCCGGAGACCCGGGGGAGGCGACCGGAAGCGCCGAGCCGGAGGAAGACCTCCGCCGCCGCACCGAGGTGGAGTCGGCGCTCCGGCGGCTGCCCGGCGACGAGCGGGAAGCGCTCGTGCTGAAGGAGGTGGCTGGCATGACCTACCGGGAGATCTCCGAATCGTGCGGCGTTCCGCTCGGGACGGTGCAGTCCCGGATCCATCGGGCGCGGCAGCGGCTCGCTGACGCCCTCGTGACGCGGAGTTGAGGATGAACGATCAGGAGCTTCTCTCCGCGTATCTGGACGGTGAACTCCCGCTGGAGCAGGTGCGCGGGGTCGAGGAACGTCTCGGTGCGGATCCGCGGTTCCGCGAGGAACATCTGCGCTTGCAGCGGTTGGCCGGGATCCTCCGGGTCGAGTGCGAGCCCGATCCGGGATTCCTCGTCCGCCATCGGGAGCGCCGCGAAGATCTGTCGCCCGTCCGGTTCTGGACCTGGCGCCAACTCGGATACCGGTTGTCCGCCGCGGCGGCCGCGCTGTTGGTGGCCGCCGGTCTCAGCGTCTGGCAGGCCGAGCAGCCGGCGGCAGAGCCGCCCGCGAGCGCGCTTCCCGAGGCGGAGGGACTGGATCTGGTCGCCTTCGAGGGCGAGATGCTGGCCGCCCCGAGCTTCGAGACCGGCTTCGAGGCCGAATTCCAGACCCTGACGGCCAGCGATCCGGCGGCTGAGCCGGTGCTGGTAATTGCGTTGGGCGGGGAATTCCTGCCCGCGGGAGAACGCTGATGCCCGAACAGAACCTGGCTGCGCCTGACGCGGCGAACCGCCGCTGGAAGCGGCTGACGCCGCTCCTGCTCCTCCTGGTCGGGTTCGGCGCCGGGGTGCTGGCGAGCCATCTCGCAGTGCCCCGCCTCATGCACCGTGGCGGGGAGCACCGCGTCAGGCGTGGCGACGACGACGGACGCCGCGCGATGAGGCGCGGCGGCGAGCGCGCCGATCGCGGCCGTTCCCGCGACCGTGACGCGAGGGACGGCGAAGACCGCGCCCGGAGATTCCGGGAACACCTCGTGAACCGGCTCGAACTCGACGAGGCGCAGCAGGCGCAGATGGACGCGTTCATCGAGGCCAACCGGGCCGAGGCGAGCGCCTTCTGGGACGACACCTACGCGCGTTACCGCGAACTGCGGCTGAAGTTCCGCGAGCAGATCGGCGAGATCCTCAACGAGTCGCAGCGCGAGACCTTCGACGCCATGATGCGCGAGCGGGGACGGAACGATCGGGACCGCGATTCCGTAGAAAGGGACTCCGAGGAAGGTTCCCCCGAAGGAGAGCCCCGGGGAGGAATGGGACGATGAGCGGACTGGAAGGACACCGCCACTCACACGACCACGAGCAGGTCCCGGAGGGGGGCAGCTTCCTCGCCCGTTTCGCGGTGGACCGGCGGGTGACGATCAGCATGATCGCGATCGGGCTGGTCGTGCTCGGCTACGTCTCGCTGACCCGGCTCCCCCTCGAGTTCCTGCCCTCGTTCGGGGCCAACAGCCTCTGGGTGAGCGTGGACTACGAGTCCTCCTCACCGGAGGAGACCGAGCGCCTCATCGTCCGGCCGCTCGAAGAGAGTCTCGGGACCATCCCCGGGATCACGGTCCTCACCGCCACCGCGAGAGCCGAGAGCGGCAACGTGAGCCTGGAGTTCGAGGAAGGGGCGGACATGGACCTCATGGTGGTGGAGGCCCGCGACCGGGTGGACCGGGTCCGGCACCTCCTGCCTTCCGACATCGAGCGCATCAACATCCGGCGGTTCCAGAGCACCGACATCCCCATCCTCCAGTTCCACCTGGGGGCGCCGTGGGAGCGGGAACGCCTCTTCGACTTCGCCGAGGACATCGTGCAGCCGCGGCTCGAGCGCCTCGAAGGCGTGGCCAGCGTGGACGTCCGCGGCGTCCGCCGCCGGGAACTGCGGGTCAGCATGGACCAGGCGCGGATGGCGGCGCTCAACGTGGACGTCCGGGACATTTCGACGGTCCTGTCCCAGAACAACGTCAACGTCTCCGGGGGCACCATCACCGACGGATCCCGGAAGTTCATCGTCCGCACCGTCGGCGAGTTCCAGCGGCCGGAGGAGATCCGGGAAACGCCCGTCAGCGCGACCGGGCTACGGCTCAGCGACGTCGCCGACGTCAGCTACGAGTTCCCCACCCAGACCTCGTTCGACTACCTCAACGGCGAGGAGGCGGTCACGTTCCGCATCTACAAGGCGTCCAACGCGAACGTGCTGGCGGTCGCCGACGGGGTCAAGGCGGAGATGGAGGAGATCGCCGCCATCCCCCGCTACGACGGCATCGCGATGCGCTACATCCAGGACTCGTCGCTCGACGTCCGCGGCGGACTCTCCCAGTTGGCCCTCGCCGGGCTCTTCGGCGGCGGGCTGGCGATGATCATCCTGCTGCTCTTCCTGCAGAAGGTGCGCACCACCCTGCTGGTGGCGGTGGCCATTCCGCTCTCGATCATCACGACCTTCGTCATCATGTACCTCGGCCGGCAGACGGGGGCGGTGGACACCACGCTGAACGTGATCAGCCTCTTCGGCCTGATGGTCGCCGTCGGCATGCTCGCCGATCCGGCGATCGTGGTCATCGACTCCATCTCGCGCCACTTCACCGAGTACAAGGAGGACTCGCGCACCGCCGCCATCCACGGCGCCTCCGCGGTGACCATGCCGATCATCGCCGGCGCGGCGACCACCATGTGCGTGTTCGTGCCGCTCGTCTTCCTCGGCGCCACGATGGGCGGCTTCTTCCGGATCTTCACCGACTTCGGGTTCACCCTGAGCGTGGTGATCGTGGCCTCGCTCCTCGTGGCGCTCACCGTGGTGCCGATGATGGCCGGGGTCGTGCTCCGGAACGAACGGCGGGTCTATTCCCGGACCATGCGGCTCCTCGGCCGTCTCCACGGGAAGGTCATCCGCCGCACCCTCCACCACCGGTTCGTCTCGCTGGTGGTGGCCGTCGGCCTGCTGGGGGTGGCCTGGTTCCTCTACCAGGACATCGAACGCTCCAGCTTCGACAGCACCGTGGAACGCGAGGTGACCATCAACGTGGACGTGCCCCGCGCCTATTCGCTCGACGAGACCCGGGAGGTGATGGAGTCGGTGGCGGCGCTCATCGAGGAGCGGCGGGAGGAGCTCGAGATCGCCGACGTGGTCTACGAGTTCCGCCGGGGCGGCGGCCGGTCGCGCGGCCGGGGTTACGGCGGCGGCGGCCGGCGCTTCGAGCTCTACCTCGTGGACGAGTCCGAGTCCGAACGGAGCGTCCAGGAGATCACCGACGAAATCCGGGACATGCTCCCGACGATTGCCGGAGTGGATTTCCGGATTGCCGAGAGCCGGGGACGCGGTCCCGGGCGCGGCAGCGGGATCCGGCTGGATCTCAAGGGCGACGACATGGACGTGCTCGAGTTGATCTCCGGCCGGGTGGTGGAGCGCCTCGCCGAGCTTTCCTGGATCCGCGACGTGGACACCTCGCTCGAGAGCGGGACGGAGGAACTGCACATCAGCCCGAACGCCGAGCGGGCGCTCGCGTCTGGATCCGGGACCTTCGCGGTGGCCCAGACCGTCCGCAGCGCCCTGACCACCCGGCCGGCCGGCACCATCGAGAGCGACCAGCGGGAAGTGGACATCGTGGTCCAGTACCCCGAGGAACAGCGCGAGCAGCTCGATCACCTGCGGCGGATGCCGGTCTTCGTCGGGGAAGCGCGGGTGCCGGTGGGCGCCATGGCCGACTTCCAGATGGTGAGCGGTCCCCGGAGCATCGAACGGGAGGACCGGCGCCCGAAGCTCACCATCAGCGCGAACACCACCGTTCCCGGCGCTTCGTTCCGGCTCATGGGCCAGGTCCAGGAACAGCTCGCCGACATCGCCCTGCCGCCCGGCTACGAGTGGAGCTTCGACCGCTGGTCCCGGATGGGACAGACGGACTTCGCCGCCGCCGGCTTCGCCTTCGCGTTCGCGCTGCTGCTGATCTACCTGATCATGGTGGCGCTCTTCGAGAGCTTCCTCCACCCGGCGGTGATCATGTTCTCGATCCCGTTCTCCTTCATCGGGGTGGCCATCACGCTGAAGCTCACCGGCCAGACCCTCGGCAACACCGCCATGCTCGGCCTGGTACTGCTCGCGGGCATCGTGGTGAACAACGCCATCGTCCTGATCGCGCACGTCAACGCGCTCCGGCGCCAGGGCATGTCGCGCGACGAGGCGCTCATTCTCGGCAGCGAGCACCGGCTGCGGCCGGTCATGATGACCGCGCTCACCACCTTCTGCGGGCTCTTGCCGCTCGCCGCGCCCTACTTCCTGCCCGGGCTCTTCGGGTCGGTGGACGGCCGCGCCGGCCAGTGGGCCCCGATCGGCCTGGTGCTGGCGGGGGGTCTGCCGACCTCGACCCTGCTGACGCTGCTCCTCGTGCCGACCATCTACGCGGTGACCGACGACCTGAAGCGCCTGCTCTGGCCCTACACCACGGCCCCGGAAGCGCCCGCGGCCCGTGAACCCGCAGTCTCCGCCGGTGCGCCGGCCCTGAATCCAGCGACGCAATGAGGGAATCCGTGCCCCAGATCAAGACAACTTCTCTCGGGGACCGGAAGGTCCCCGGGCGACAGCTACTCCAGGCGCTCCTGCTGGCCGGGCTCGCCGCCGCCGTGGCGTGCGGTTCCGGGGAAGAAGCGGCCGGGCCGGGCGGGGGGAACGCCCGGGGCGGCGCGGGCGGCCGGCCGGGTGGCGGCCCCCCCGGCGGATTCGGCGGCGGCAGCGCTCCGGTGACGGCGGTGCCCGTCGAGGTCGTGGAGATCCTCCCGGGTCCGATCTCGGCCTTCATCGAGACCAACGGAACGCTCGAAGCCGAGCGCGAGGTGGACATCGTGGCCCGCACCGGCGGGCCGCTGGTGGCCCTCGACACCGAAGAGGGCGTCCAGGTGAAGGCCGGCGACGTCCTCGCGCAGATCGACGAGCTGGAGGCCCGCGCCCAGGTGGAGATTGCCCGGGTCGCGCTCCAGGATGCGGAAATGGTCTACAACCGCGCCAAGGCCTCGCTCGAGAACGCGGTGGTGAGCCAGGAGGTGTACGACACGGCCCGGTCGGCGCTGGAGTCGGCGAAGGCGCAGCTCGCCGGGAACGAGATCCAGCTCGGTTACACCCGGATCACGGCGCCCTTCGACGGGCTGATCATCCAGCGCGCCGTGAAGTTCGGGGAGACGGTGACCGCGGGCCAGCAGCTCTTCCGGATTTCCGACTTCGATCCGCTGCTCTGCGTGATCGGGGTGCCGGAAAGGGCCCTTGCCCGTCTCTCCGTCGGCCAGCCGGCGATCCTCGAGGTGGAAGCGTTTCCCGAAGAGCAGTTCCGGGGCCGCGTGCTGCGGATCAGCCCGGTGGTGGACGCCGCGACCGGAACGATCCGCGTCACGCTCGAGGTGAACCGGCAGGGGCGGCTCAGCCCCGGCATGTTCGCCGGGGTGCGGCTCGTTACCGACGTGCGCCAGGACGCACTGATCATGCCCAAGCGCGCGCTCTCGCTGGAGAGCCTCGCCGACTCGGTCTTCGTTGTGGAGGATGGAACCGCCTACCGGCGGAACATCACCCTCGGCTACGAAGAGGACGACCGGGTGGAGGTCACCAGCGGCCTTGATCGGGGCGACCGGGTCATCGTGGTGGGCCAGGACGGCCTCACCGACGCCACCCCGGTCCAGATCCTGGTCGGGCCGGGCGCCGAGGAGCGTCCGGTGCGCACCGCCGGCGGCGCCTCCGGGATGACGGAGGAGCGCCGCGCCGCGATGCGCGAGCGCATGCGGGCGCGCGGCATGACCGACGAAGCGATCGAGGAGCGGCTCGCCGCGATGGCGGCCGGCGGCGGTCCGCCGCGCGGACAGGGCCGGCCGGGCGCGGGCGGTGGTCCGCCGGGTGGTCGTCCGGCAGCGGGAGGAACTCCGGGAGGAGGCGCGCGCGCCGGGGCTCCGGCAGCGGATTCGACAGCTCCCACTTCGCCGACTCCGGCTCCGCCAGCGCGCGAACCGCCGGCCGGTGCGACGCCTGCCGCCGCCGAACCGGCGCCCGCGCCGGCCCCCGACCCGGTTGCGGCCTCCCGGCCTCCGCGCTCAGGCCCTGGTTCCCGGGCCGGTCCCCCCGGCCGGCGGCAGGGCGGGGAGCCCGGTTCCTTCGAGAGCCTCCCGGCCGAGACCCAGGAAGCGATCCGGGGCCGCCTCCGTTCCATGGGCCTGAGCGAAGAACAGATCGAGGAGCGGGTGCAGCGCGGCTGGGGACCGTCCCCGGGGGACGGGGAGTCCCGCCCGCAGGCGCCGACGCCCGAACAGCTCGAAGCGCTCCGGGAGCGCCTGCGGGAGCGGGGAATGACGGAAGAGCAGATCGAGGAGATCATCGCCCGCCGCCGCCGGCCTCAGGGCTAGGCCACACCCCCTCACGGACAGCCCCGACCGATGCGCATCGTCGACTTCTCCATCCGGCGGCCGGTCACCGTCGTGGTCCTGTTCATCGCGATCGTGGTGTTCGGGGTGGTCGGCTTCGACCGCCTGTCCGTGGACCTTCTGCCGGACATCACCTATCCGTCGCTGAACGTCCGCACCGACTACGAGGGCGCCGCGCCGAGCGAGATCGAGAACCTGATCACCCGGCCCATCGAGAACGCGGTGGGGGTGGTCAACAACGTGGTGCGGGTTGTGTCCTCCTCCCGGCCGGATCTGAGCGAAGTCACGCTCGAGTTCGGCTGGGGAACCGACATGGACATGGCGGCGCTCGACGTGCGCGAACGCCTGGACGTGGTGCGCCTGCCGCTCGACGCGCCGCGGCCGACGCTCCTGCGCTTTGATCCCTCGCTGGATCCGATCCTCCGCTTCGGCCTCACCGGCGAAGAGGACCTCGTCCGGCTGCGGCTGATCGCGGAGCAGGAGATCCAGCGCAACCTCGAGCGCGTCGAGGGCGTGGCGGCGGTCCTGGTGAGCGGCGGGCTCGAGGAAGAGATCCACGTGGAGATCGACGAGCGGAAGGTGGCCAACCTGGGGCTCTCGGTCCCCGCCGTGGTGAGCCGGCTCGGCCAGGAGAACGTGAACCTTACCGCCGGACGCCTGCTCGACGGCGGCACCGAGTACCTGGTGCGCACCATCAACGAGTTCGAGCGTCCCGAGGACATGCGCAACATCGTGGTGGATGCGGAACGCACCGTGATCCGGCTGGACGACGTGGCCACCATCCGGCGCGGCGCCAAGGAACGCGAGGTCATTACCCGCATCGACGGTCGGGAGTCCATCGAGGTCGCCGTCTACAAGGAGGGCGGCACGAACACGGTCACCGTGGCGGACGAGGTGCTGGCGCGGGTGGAGGGACTCGAGGAGCGGCTCGACCAGGTGGGCGAGGAACTCGTGCTCACCCTGGTGACCGACCAGGCGCGCTACATCCGCCAGTCGGTGTCCGAGGTGCTGCAGACCGCGGTGATGGGGGGCATCCTCGCGATCTTCGTCCTGATCCTCTTCCTCGGGGAACTCCGGTCCACCCTGATCATCGGGGTCTCGATCCCCATTTCCGTCATCGGGACCTTCTTCCTGATGTACGTGTCGGGGGTCTCGCTCAACATCATGTCGCTCGGCGGCATCACCCTCGGGATCGGGCTCCTGGTGGACAACTCCATCGTGGTGCTGGAGGCGATCAAGCGGAAACGCCAGGAGGGACTCGGCCTCGTGGAGGCCTCGCAGGCCGGCACCGGCGAGGTCGGCCAGGCGGTGGTCGCGAGCACCATGACCACCGTCTGCGTGTTCGTTCCGATCGTGTTCGTCGAAGGCATCGCCGGGCAGCTCTTCGGAGATCAGGCGCTCACGGTCACGTTCTCGCTCGCGGTCTCGCTGCTCGTCGCGCTCACCCTGATCCCGATGCTCGCTTCACGGGAGTTCCGTCCGGTCGCCGCGTCGGAACAGGCATCGTTCCGGACGAAGGCGGGCCGCCTCTTCGGGAGAGCGGTCTCCGCGGTGAGCCGGGGCGCGCTCCTTGTCGCCTTCGGGGTCATCCGCGGCGTCGATCTCGTCATCAAGGGAATCCTCTGGCTGCCGAGCCGGCTCTTCCGTCTCGTCTATGACGGCATCGTCCGCGGGTATCCGCCGGTGCTGAACGGCGCCCTGAACCATCCGTTCCGCGTCGGGACCCTGGCCGTGGCGCTCTTCGCCGGCGCCCTCTACACCTTCCCCTCGCTCGGCACGGAACTCGTCCCCGAACTCATCCAGGGCGAGTTCTACGTGGACACCGAGCTTCCGGCAGGCACCCACCTGGACCTGAATTCACGGCGGCTGACGCGCCTCGAGGAAACGGCGGCGGAGGTCCCCGGCGTCCGCACCGTCTACGCGACGGTGGGGACCAGCAGCCAGCAGGGCGGGGCGGCCGGCGAGCTGCGCGAGAACATCGGCCAGCTCACGGTGGTGCTGGACCCGCCCGTGGACCGCGCCCGCGAAGACGCCGCGATGGCGGAGCTGCGCCCCTACCTCGAAGGAGACGAGGATCTCCTCTATGTCTTCGGGCGCCCGTCCTACTTCAGTTTCCGGACCCCGGTGGAACTCGAGATCCGGGGCTTCAACCTCACCATGCTCGAGCGGACCGCCGACGAGGCGGTGGCCGGTCTCCGGGAGATTCCCGGGCTCGTGGACGTGAAGTCGTCCACCGAGGGCGGGAACCCGGAACTCCAGGTGCGGTTCCACCGCGACCGGGTCGCGGCGCTCGGCTACAACGTGAACCAGCTCGGGACCCTGATCCGCTCCAAGGTGCTCGGCGACGTGGCCACCGACATCCAGCGGGAGGACCGGTCCATCGACATCCGCCTGCGCACCGACGAGTCCTTCCGGGATAGCGTCGAGGACCTGCGCAACCTGAACATCTCGGACGGCGGCGCCGCCACCATTCCGCTCTCCAGCGTGGCCGACGTGGACGAGGTGACCGGCCCCGCCGAGATCCGCCGCGCCGACGGCGAGCGGGTCGCCACCATCACCGCGAACATCGTGGGACGGGACCTCGGGAGCGTCGCCACCGACATCGAGGCGCTGATGGCCGGCATCTCGATGCCCGCCAGCTTCAGTTGGCGGCTCGGCGGGCAGCAGGAGGAGATGGAGACCTCCTTCGCGAGCATGCAGTTCGCGATCCTGCTCGCGGTGTTCATGGTCTACCTGGTGATGGCCTCGCAGTTCGAGTCGCTGCTCCATCCCTTCGTGATCCTCTTCTCCGTCCCGTTTTCCCTGGTCGGGGTCATCTTCGCCCTCAAGCTCTTCTCGGTGACGGTGAGCGTGGTGGTGCTGATCGGGGTGATCATGCTGGCGGGCATCGTGGTGAACAACGCCATCCTGTTGCTCGACACCACGAACCGCCTCCGGCGGAGCGGGATGGCGAAGCTTGACGCGCTGCGGCAGGCGGGCAAGGTCCGCCTCCGTCCGATCCTGATGACCACCTCGACCACCGTCCTGGGCCTCTTCCCCATGGCGATCGGCCTGGGCGAGGGCAGTGAACTCCGCACCCCGATGGCGATCGCGGTCATCGGCGGGCTGATCCTCTCCACCGCCCTCACCCTGCTCGTCATCCCCGCCGTCTACCGGGTGATCGGACGGTAGCGGGGAACGCCGCTCTGCCGAGCGGCGCCGCGGGCGGTTCCCTGCCGCCCGGAGAACCGCGAAAACGGATCTGGGTTCGGTTCCGGGCCACAAAATATTGCCTGATCTATGTGGTTTTGTATAGTTCCTGCAATGCCTTTCGAGGATCTTCTCCACATCGTCGGCGGCGAGCCGGTGTTCGACACCGGCTTCCTGGCCGCTGACACGCGCAGCCCGGCGGTTCTTGCGGGCCAGCTCGACCGCTGGCGGCGGACGGGGAAGATCCTCCAGCTCCGGCGCGGTCTCTATGCGCTCGCGCCGCCGTACCGGAAGACGTTCCCCCAGCCGTTCCTCGTCGCCAACCGGATTTCCCCCGGCAGCTACGTCAGCGGCGTGGCGGCGCTCGCGCACTACGGCGCCATTCCCGAAACGGTGTTCGAGGTGACGAGCTGCGGACCGGGCCGGCCGTGCCGGCGGGAGACCCCGCTGGGACGCTTCTCCTACCGCTTCCTGAAACCCGCCCTGCGCACCGGATATCGCCGGCTCGAGCTCGCCGGCCGCCAGTACGCGTTCGTCGCCACCCCGGAGAAGGCGTTCCTCGACCTCGCCTGGTTCCATCCCGACGGGGACGACCCCGCCTGGATTGACGAGCTGCGACTGGATCTCGAAGCGTTCTCCTCGGCGGAATTGACGCGGGCCGCCGCCGCGTCCGGGAGCCCGAAACTGATGCGGGCAGCCGAGATTCTCGGTGCGCAGGTGGACGATCCGGAGTTGGCGTTTCGGCGGCTCGACGTATGAAGGACCACGCTCTCACGCTCGCCGGACAAGCTGCCGCCGGGCAGGGGACAAACGTGCTGCGGGAGTATCTCCAGGCGCGCATCCTGGAGACCCTCCAGCGCGTGGGCGCGACGAGCGCCCTCGTGTTCTGCGGCGGGACGGCGCTCCGTTTCCTCTACGATCTGCCACGCTACTCCGAAGACCTGGACTTCACGCTGGAGGGAGATCGCCACCGCTATGACCCGGAGCGCTGGCTGACGGAGATCGGCCGGCAGTTCCGCCGCGAAGGGTATGAGGTCGAAGCGGCGCTCCGGGACCAGCGAGTCGTGCACATCGGGTGGCTGCGTTTCCCCGGTCTCCTGTACCAGGCGGGGCTGTCCCCCCAACCCTCGCAGAAGCTGCGGATCAAGGTGGACGTGGACACGAATCCGCCGCCGGGCGCCGTGACCGAGACGGGCGTTTCCCGGCGGCACGGCGCCGTCCGCCTGCGCCACCATGACCGCGCGTCGCTGCTCGCCGGGAAGCTGGCGGCGATCCTCTCCCGGCCCTACGCCAAAGGCCGCGATCTCTACGACCTGGCGTGGTACCTGGCGGACCGTCGCTGGCCCCCGCCGAACCTCGGTCTGCTGAACGCGGCGCTTCGCCAGACGAAGCCCGAGGCGGCCGCGCTCACCGGCGAGACCTGGCGGCAGGCGGTGGAGCACCGCGTGGAAGAGCTCCCCTGGGAGCAGGTCACGACGGACGCGCTGCCGTTCCTCGAAGACGCCCGGACGATGCTGACCCGCGAGGAGACCCTCGCGCTGCTCCGGCCTGCCTGACCCCGGAATTCACCCGCGAGACGGGCGGGGCCGGAAGCCGTCCGGCAACGCCGGGAGTCCCTCCGTCCGCCCCTATACTTCGCGCCCAAATGACGAGTCCCGGCACCCCCGACCATCCGCTGCGGGTCGCGGTCTTCGGATCCGGCCCGACCGGCTTCTACGCCACCGATCATCTCTTCAAGGCCGACGGGCTCACCGTCGAGGTGGACCTCTACGACCGGCTGCCGACCCCGTACGGGCTGGTGCGGGGCGGCGTCGCGCCGGACCACCAGAAGATCAAGAACGTGACCCGGGTCTACGAGCGCACCGCCCAGAATTCCCGCTTCCGCTTCTACGGTGGGGTGGAGTTCGGCAGCGACATCAAGCTGGCCGACTGCGAGCGCCACTACCACGCGGTCATCTACTGCGTGGGCGCCCAGGTGGACCGGGCCATGCGCATTCCCGGCGAGTCCCTGCCCAGAAGCCACGCGGCGACCGAATTCGTGGCCTGGTACAACGGCCATCCCGATTACCGCGACCGGGAGTTCGACCTCTCCCAGGAGTCGGTGGCGGTCGTCGGGGTCGGCAACGTGGCGGTGGACGTCTGCCGCGTCCTGACCCGCTCGGTCGACGAGCTCAAGACGACCGACATCGCCGACTACGCGCTCGAGCAACTCGCCGAGAGCCGGATCCGGGAGGTCCACATGCTCGGTCGGCGGGGTCCCGCGCAGGCGGCCTTCACCAACCCGGAGATCAAGGAACTCGGGGAACTGGAAGGCGGCGACATCCGGGTGTTCGAAGAGGAAGCCGCCCTCGACCCGGTCAGTCAGGAGTGGGTGGACTCCGGAGCGGACAAATCGGCCCCCCGGAAGGTCGAGATCCTCCAGCAGTACGCCGCCGAGCAGCGTTCGGGCAAACCACGGACGCTCTTCGTGCGCTTCCTCGTGTCCCCGGTGGAACTGATCGCCGGCGAGGACGGCGGGGTCACCCGCGTGAAGCTCGTTCACAACGAGCTCTACAGGAACGAGCGCGGCACGATCCGCCCGCGAGCCACCGAGCGCTTCGAGGATCTCGATGCCGGCCTCGTGTTCCGCTCGGTCGGCTACCGCGGCGTCGCCCTGCCCGACGTTCCCTTCCGCGATGACTGGGGCGTCATTCCGCACGAGGTCGGGCGGGTGCTCGATTCTCCCGACGGCGAGCATCTCCCGGGCCAGTACTGCGCCGGCTGGATCAAGCGCGGCCCCACCGGGGTGATCGGCACCAACAAGCCCGACGCCCTCGAGACCGTGCAGGTACTGCTCGAAGACGTGGCCGCCGGCAAACACTGGCAGCCGGAATCCCCCACCGCGGAAGCCATTGAGCGCCTGGTGGCCGAACGCGTCCCCACCTACTTCTCGTTCGCCGACTGGAAGGCGCTCGACGCGCTCGAGGTCGCGCGCGGCAAGGCCGAAGGCCGCCCCCGGGTGAAGTTCGTCAGCGTCGAGGAGATGCAGGCCGCGATCCGCTAGGGCAGGGACCGCCGGCCTCCGGCCGGCATCGCGGCCCGCCGGGCTGCGGAGTGCGCGGAGCCCGTCTCACCCGGCGGCGCCCCTGGCTTGGAACGCGGACCTCCGGTCGGCATCGCCCGGGAGCGCGAAACCAGGAAAGTGCGTTTCATGTCAATCAGTGTTTCACTGCCAGCGAAACACTATAATTCATGGAACAATTGGGACCGCGAGAGAACCCGATGCGAACCACAAGCAGACGGCCACCTTCCGGGATTCGGGTTGCGCGGCAAGTCGAACAATCGTTGGCTGAGCGAATTCCGTCCGGCTGGCGCCTCCGAGACCGGTCGGGGGCGCGGACAAGTCGCTTCCCGGTGGACCTGCTGGTGGAGATCGAATCACCCTCCGGCGAGACGGCACTGCTCGCCGTCGAGATCAAACGCACCCTGGAATCGCGGGACATTCTTCCCGCGATTCAACGAATCTCGCAGATTGCCGAGGCGTTTCCGACTCGCGCCGTGCCCGTCGTGGCGGCTGCCTATCTGTCTCCGCGGGCTCGTGTCCTGCTTCGTGACCGTGGCGTGGGCTATGTCGACACCACCGGCAACATCCGCATCGAGTCTTCCAGACCAGGGCTCTTCATAGCGGCCGACGGGGTTGATTGCGATCCCTGGCCCAGGGATCACAAACTCCAGACCCTGCGGGGCCGGGGCGCTGCGCGGGCGCTGCGGGCGGTAGTCGACACCCGTCCGCCATACGGAGTGCGTGAATTGGCCAAGCGAACCGGGGCTTCGGCTCCGACCCTGTCGCGCGTGTTGGACGTACTCGAGAGGGACGCGATCGTGACCCGCAGGCGAGGGGCCGTCCTGACAGTCGATTGGCGGGCGGCGATTCGCCGGTGGGCTGAGGACTACGCTCAGACGGAGTCGAATACACCCATGTTGGCGCTGGAGCCGCGGGGACTGCCGGCCATCGAGAGAAAGCTCCGGGCGGCGAAGTTCGCGTACGCCGTGACCGGAGCTTTCGCTGCCCAGCGGTTCGATCCCGTGGCGCCGGCGAGGCTCGCGGCCGTTTACGTAAAGGACGCGGGGGAATCCATCGATACCCTCGATCTCCGCGGAGCCGAAGTTGGCGCGAACGTCGTGTTCCTGGAACCGTTGGACGCTGTCGTCTTCGAACGAACGTTGGATCGCGACGGGCTTCGCTGCGTCGCCCCCAGTCAGCTTGCCGTGGATCTGCTGACCGGACCCGGCCGCGAACCGTCGCAAGGCGAGCAGATGTTGCAATGGATGGAGCAGAACGAGCATGACTGGAGGTCCTGATCCGCTGTACGTGCGGGCACGCGCCGCGCTGCTTGACGCGGCCGATGCGCTGGCGGAACAACGGGACGCCGTGGTGCTCGTCGGAGCCCAGGCGTTGTACCTGCACACCGGCGAGGCCGATTTTGTGGTTCCGGAGTACACGATCGATGCTGATTTCTGCGTAGCGCCAGGCGGCCTGAGTGACACGCCGCTTCTGGACGAGATGTTGCGGGCGGGTGGGTTCTCACAGAGAGAGCAACCGGGCGCGTGGCGGAGCCCGGACGGGATGCCCGTCGATCTCATGGTGCCGGAAGCTCTGGCCGGAGCCGGTTCCCGGGGTGCTCGCCTTGGACCGCACGGCAAGAGGGCGGCCCGGCGAGCCAGAGGGCTGGAGGGAGCGCTTGTAGATCGGAAGTCGATGGACATCCCGTCGCTCGATCCGAACGTAGAACGGTCCGTTGCGATGCTCGTGGCCGGACCGGCGGCGCTGCTCGTAGCCAAGATCCACAAGATCTCGGAGCGCGCCGAGAATCCCCGTCGGCTTCGTGACAAGGACGCACTCGATGTCTTGCGTCTCTTGCAGGCTACCGACACAGCGACCCTATCGGCAGGGTTGGTGCGGCTTGCACACCACGAAGTCAGCAAGACGGTTACGACCGAAGCGGTGTCGCAGCTCGCCCCTTTGTTCGCCACCCCGGAAGCCGAGGGTACCCGGATGGCAGTCCGGGCGGCCGGACCCAACGCGGAGGGTGATGTGATCGCCGCATCCCTCGGCGCGCTGGTGTCAGATCTCCTTGGCGCAACGCCGATCGGGCAGGGGTAGCTCGACCGCAGATTCGTCCCGAGACGCCACCCGATCCTCGACCTCCCGTTCAGCCCGCTGGCCCGGATGGTCTCGTGATCAGGACGCTCAGTTCGGATCGCACCGCCGAATCGCGCTCACCGGAGAGCCGCGCCGTCAGGAGGGGTTGCGCCCTTTCCCGGTCCATTTCGGAGAGCGCCCAGGCTGCGTGGCTGCGGACCAGGGGTTCGGGGTGGTCCAGCGCCTCGGTCAGGGCTTCGAACGCTCCCGGGCCGCCCGTGTTTCCGAGCGCGACCGCGACGTTGCGCAGGAAGCCCGCGTAGCCCGCGCGGCGGATGGCGCTCCGCCGGGTCCGCGCGCGGAACTCCTCGGGCGTCAGACGGAGGAGAGCGGCGAGCGTCTCGGTGTGGAGGCCGTCGGGCCGGGCCGCGAGCCGTGGTTCTTCCACCTTCCCCGCGAACCGGTTCCAGGGGCAGACGTCCTGGCAGTCGTCGCAGCCGAAGATGCGGTTGCCGATGGCCCTCCGGAACTCGACCGGGATGGGTCCCCGCAGTTCGATGGTCAGGTAGGAGATGCATCGCCGGCTGTCCACCACGTAGGGCTCGACGATGGCGTCGGTGGGGCAGGCGGCCATGCACCGGGTGCAGGTCCCGCAGTGGTTCGGATGCGGGTCGTCGGGCGGCAGGTCCACCGGGAACAGGATCTCGCCGAGAAAGAACCAGGAACTGCCGCGTGTCGCGATCACGTTCGAGTGCTTGCCGACCCAGCCGAGGCCGGCCCGCTCGGCGAACGCTTTTTCGAGCAGGGGGCCGTGATCCACGAGGGTCGGGATCCGCCGGCGGGCGCCGGGCGGGCGTTCGGGAAGCTCTCCGGCTTCGACCGCGCGCGCCTCGGCGAACGCCGCCAGGGCGCGGAGTTTCGAGTCCAGCACCCGGTGGTAGTCCTCGCCCCGCGCGTACTGCGAGATCACCCCGCCGCCCGGTGGCGCGGAGGCCGGACCGCCCGCGTAGTAGTTGAGGCCGCACGCGATGACGGTCCTCCCGGTGTTTCGCGCCGAGCCACCGTTGCCGCTGCGGATGCTGGCCGCGTCGCTCCGCCGGGCGGGGTCGCGGGCCATCCAGTGCATCGTCCCGTGGTTGCCGCCGGCGAGCCATTCCTCGAACCGCTCGCCCGCGCCCGGGAGCCGGGGCGGGGCAAAGCCGACCGCGGAGAAGCCGAGGCGGAAACCCTCGGCCCGGATCGCGTTCCGGAGGTCCGTCCGCCAGCTTCCCGTTTCCGCCACGGCGACAGCGTACTGCTATGAAAGGAAGCTCTGGAGTTTCGCCCGCTACGCGACCGCGCAGCGCACGGCACGGCGGCGACCTGCGGGATGGTTCTCTCTCTCGGTGCAACCGGGCGGAGGGGACGCTCCCGGACTTCTGTCGCCCGAGACGACTGGCGGCACGTCGCCCGCGGGCCTTCGGCCCGCTGTGCCGACCGGAGGTCGGCGTTCCAAGCCGGAGCGCCACGCTGCCGGCTAGCGGGGTTTGGTCAGCGGGAGCCGGACTTCCCGGAATCGGACGGCTTTTCCTCCGCGTCGGTCGCGGCCGGCGCCCACGGGTCGTCGACGCCCGCGCCGGGGCAGAAGTCCCCGGTATCCAGGAAGTGCGTGTGGAGGCACTCGAGCGTGGAGCCGAGACGCTGCAGCAACTCGACCGTCTCCGGATAGGGGACGCGGGTGAAGAACCCGGCCCGGCCTCCGCGCGCCATGTCGGCGGTGGACTGTCCGAGGCGGGTGATCGCGGTGACGTCCCCGCCCTTCGACACGAGGTATTCGATGAGTTCGTTGTCGCCCCGGGAAGCCGCGTAGTGCATCGGGGTATAGAGCCAGGAGTCCCGCTGGTTCACGTCCGCGCCCAGTTCCTCGATCAGGTAATTCACGGCGGCGATGAACTGATCGGGCTGGTTCCGGACGCTGAAGGCGCCCAGTCCCAGGTATCCGCCCCCCGCCGCGGCATGGATCGGCCAGGCGTTCGGCGCCCCCTCGGGGATCCAGGGCAGCGCGGAGTCCTCCTGCTGGCGGCCGTCCTGCTGCCGCCGCTCGCGCATCCCGACCTCGGGCCAGCGGGTGGGCATGTGGGGGTCCGCTCCGTGCGCGACGAGGAGCCGCATCGCCTCGAGATCCTGGGCGAAGGTGGCCCGCCAGAACGGAGTCGCCCCGGTCAGGTCGATCCCCATCTTGGTGAGGCCGTATTCCCAGTACCAGAGATGGGTGTGGAGGCGCGGGTTGGGATCGGCCCCGGCTTCGAGCAGCGCGCGGAGCACGTCCATGTGTTCCGCTTCCTGCAGGTCCTGCGCGCGCGGCTGCGGATAGTTGGACTTCGGCGCCCACTGGGTCTGGAGGACGGCGAAGAGCGGCGTGACGCCGTCCGTCGAAGTGCCGAGATCCGGATTCGCTCCGCGCTCGATGAGGACGAGCGCCAGGTCGAACTGCCCGTTGAGCGTCGCCATCAGGAGGGGGCTCGTGCCGTCCGCGCTCACCTGATCGAGGTCCGCGCCGCCGTCTGCGAGGGCCAGCGCGGCTTCCCGGTGGCCTTCGCGGGCGGCGTGGAGGAGTGCGGTCAGGCCGCCCGTCCGGCCGACGAGGACTTCGCGGTAGGGTGGGCGCACGAGGTCGGGACCGCCCGGGTAATCGGGCCCCACGCGGCCGAGCGAGTGGGCGCTCACGTCACCGACGTCGTAGCCGGAGCGGAGGAAGTCGCGCTGCGCGCGGACGGCCGCCTGGACATCCGCCGGGCTGGGCTCGCCCGGCTCTTCGGCCTCCGGGTCCGCCCGGAACCCGTACGGCCCGAGCCTCTGCGGCGGCGCGCCGACCATCTCGCGGAAGCGGCGGTTGGCTTCCCGGTCCAGCGCCAGCGCGGGCAGGACGTCGATCGCCGCGGTGGTGACCGCCGGGTCGGCGCCGGCGGTGAGCAAGGTGGTTACCGCCGCGGCGCGGTTCGCCGCCGCCGCGAAGAACAGCGGCGTCTGCCCCGAGGACCCGTCCCGGGCGTTCGGATCCGCGCCGTGCTCGAGCAGCGCGGCCACGGCCGACTCGCCACCGATGGCGCCGGCGGCGAGGTGCAGCGCGGTCACGCCGCTGTTCGTCGTCCGGGCGTTCGGGTCCGCCCCGGCTTCGAGCAGGTGAAGGGCGATGGCGCCATGCCCGCCCCGCGCGGCCACCTGGAGCGGCGTATAGCGGCCGATGCGCGTGCCGGCGTCGACGGCGGCGCCAGCGGCGACCAGCGCCTTCGCCACGGTGAGGCGCCCGCCCTCGGCGGCCAGGTGGAGCGCGGTCAGCCCGTCGCCGCGCGCCGCGTTCACGTCCGCCCCCTCCTCCAGGAGGGACCGTACGACTTCGACTTGGCCGCCTTCGGCGGCCGCGAGCAGGCGCTCGCCCGCGGCGGGCGGCGTGTCCTGCGCGGCGAGGGTCGCGGGGAGGATTGCCGCGAGCAGCAGCGACATGGGGGCGCGTCTCATACGGAGCAGATCCCGTCGGAGTTTCCCGCGACCGGCGTGCCGGGGAGTGGTGCGTTTCGCCCACGGCGCGGGCGATGCCGGCCGGAGACCGGCGCTCCGGTGGCCGCTTCGCTCGCGAGGTCGAGCGGGAACACGCCGTCGCTGTCGCCGAAGGTGTCCATCTCCGGGTGTCCGATCTTCCGCATCAGGCTCACGAAGGCGTTCGCCATCGGGGTCCCTTCCGGAGCCCGGAGGTGGAGGCCGCCCGGGAGCGCCCCGTTCGCCCGGCCCAGCAGGAGCAGCGGCGCGCGCCGGTGGTTGTGGAGGTTCCCGTCCGCCATCGGAGAGCCCCAGATGATCGCCGTCTTGTCGAGGAGCGAGGCGTCGCCCTCCATCGTGTCGCGCATCTTCTCGAGGAAGTAGGCGAGCTGGCCGAGCCGGTAGGTGTTGATCCGGTTGAAGTCCATGATGTCCTCGGGGACGTTGCCGTGGTGCGAGGCCCCGTGGACGGACTTCGTCGTCCCGCTTTCGGGGAATGTCCGGTTCGACTGATCGAATCCCGTCTTGAAGGTGATGACGCGCGTGAGGTCGGTCTGCAGCGCGAGCAACTGCAGGTCGAACATCAACTGCATGTGCTCCACGAAGGAATCCGGCACCCCGGAGGGGGCCTCCGGCATCTCCCGTTCCTCCCCGCTCGCGTTGCGCGCTTCGACGAGCTGGATCCTCCGTTCGATCTCGCGGATGTGCTCGACGTACTCGTCCAGCGCGACCCGGTCCGCGGCGCCCAGGGTCCCCTTGAGCCGGACGACCTCGGTGGCGATCCAGTCGATCATGCTGCGGTCCGTGCGGCGCCGCGCCGCCCGGTCCGCGGCCGTGTCCCCGGCGCCGAACAGCCGCTCGAACACGACCCGCGGCTCGCGGATCGCCGGAAGCGGCTGGCTGGGCGTGGCCCACGCGAGCGAGGTCGTGTAGGCGCAGTGGTAGTTGTAGGCGCAGCCGCCGCCGCGATCGATGCCCTCGATGCAGAGTTCGAGCGAGGGGAGTACCGTCTCGCGCCCGAAGCGCTGCGCGTGCAACTGGTCGAGCGAAGTGCCGATGAAGATGTCGGACCCCTGCGTCTGCTTCGGATGGGCCTGGGTCAGGAACACCGCCGTCGATCGGTCGTGATCGCCGCCGATCTCCTCCGCCCGAAACGCTTCCGCCGATCGGCAGTCGGTGTTGCTGACGATCGTCATGTACTCGCGGAAGGACTCCAGCGGCTTGAGCTGGCTGTCCGCGATCAACTCGAAGTTGCGTCCGGCCGCCGCCGGCGCGAAGAGGTGGCGGCCGTCGCCCCAGTCGCTCGAGCCGGCCACGCCCATCGACTCCTCGATGGCGACCAGCCGCGTGAATTCCGCCGTCTTCGTCGGGGCGGCCCACACCCCGGCGGGAACCATCGCGTCGAGCAGGGGCAGCGCCACGCTGGCGCCGACCCCCCGCAGGAAGGTGCGGCGCGGGAGGTGTTTCGAGGTGATGACGTTCATGAGCCCCCTCCGCTTCTCATCGGATCTTCGGATTCTGCCAGATCGTCCCCGGCGCGCGCGGGACGCGCCATGCGGAACGGGTCGCTGTTCACGACGCCGAGGATGAACGACGACATGCGGTAGTCCCCCGCCTCCGCTTCGCGCGCGATGGCGCGGATCCCGGGCCCGTCGAAGTACTCCGCGCGGCGTCCGGCCGCGTAGGCGAGCAGGTGTTCGGTGAAGTTGCGGACCAGGGGAATCGGCCGCTTCATGAGGACGCGGACGAGTTCCGCGGGCGTGCTCACCTCGGTCCCGTCGTAGAAGGTTCCGCGCGTGTCGAGCGCGACGCCGTTCTCGCGCGTCCTTACGCGTCCGGTCACGTCGTAGTTGTCGAGCGCGAGTCCGATCGGGTCCATGAACCGGTGGCACGCGCGGCACGTCGGATTCGCCACGTGCATCTCGAGCCGTTCGCGGGTGGTGAGCCGCCGTCCGCGCCGGGCCGCCGCGGTGTCCTCGAAGGCGGGGATGTCGGGCGGCGGGGGCGGGGGCGGCGTGCCCATCAGCACCTCCATCACCCACTTGCCGCGCAGGACCGGCGACGTGCGCGCCGACATCGACGTGAGCAGCAGCACGCTTCCGTGCCCCAGCACGCCGCGCCGGCTGTCGTCCGGGTAGCTCACGCGCCGGAACTCGGGCCCGGAGACCCCGGGGATCCCGTAGTGCGCCGCGAGGCGCTCGTTCAGGAAGGTGTAGTCCGCCGTGAAGAGCTCGAGCAGGCTGCGGTCCTCGCGCACGAGGTGTTCGAAGAAGAGTTGTGTCTCGCGGACCAGGTCTTCGCGGAGCTGGCCCGTGAAGTCCGGATAGAGATAGGGCTCGGGCTGGTTGTCCTCCGCGTCCTGAAGCCGCAGCCACTGCGAGGCGAAGCGCGTCGAGAGCGCCTCGGCCCGCGGGTCCGCCAGCATCCGCCGCACCTGCGACTCGAGGACCGCCGGATCCGAGAGGCGTCCCTCCGCGGCCAGTGTCACCAGTTCATCGTCCGGGCTCGCCGCCCAGAGGAAGAACGAGAGCCGCGACGCGAGGTCCACGTCCGCGATCCGGTAGCTCTCGCCGGGCGGGACCTCGGGAGGAGCCCGCTCGAGACGGAAGATGAAGGACGGGCTGGCGAGGATCGCCTGGAGCGCGGTCCGAACGCCGATCTCGAATCCGTCCTCCGCGGCGGCGCGTTCATAAAACGCCATGGGCCCGGCGAGATCGTCGTCCGTGACCGGACGCCGGTACGCCTCGCGGGCGAGCCGGGTCACGATCGCTTTGGCACAGGCCCAGACCTCCTTGGAAACGTCCGCCTCCGTCGCCCCATCCTCCGGATAGCAGTGGAAGATCTTGCGGCGGCTGGCCGTCTCCGAGAGCCCCGCACTGCGGCCCGGACCGGTGATCATCAGTTCGCTCAGGTGGGGCAGCGCGGTGATCCCGTAGTTCGCCCACGCCTGGGAGTCCTCGCCTCCGACGAAGGACCAGCCCGGCGTCTTCAGGGGGTCCTCGTACGGCCCCTCGATCGTGCGCACGAAGGCCGCCGCGACTTGGCGCTGGCCCGCCCGCACGAAGATCGGTTCGGTGCGGATCGGCACCGTCGAGCGGCCACCGTGTTCGAGGCCGAGGAGGGCGACGCCTTCCCCGTCGATGGAGATGTCGACATCCTGAAAGCCCGTCCCCTGGCCGAAGAGCGTCTCGATCGAGATCACGTACTCCCCGTCCACCGGGAAGTCGTGGGTGACCACCATCCCGCCGCGCGTCCCGTAGGGCGTGCCCTCGAGGTGATCCCAGGCGTGCTGCGAGACGTCGATGGGGTTCGTGTACTTGGCCGTTCGGGAGAGTGCGTCCGGGTTGCCGACGGCGATGCGGCTCACCTCCGTGGCGGCCCGCAGGTAGGCCTCGAGGAGGGTCGTCGAGAGACCCTGCGCGTCCGACATGTTGTCGAAGGCGCCGAGGTAGGTGTCCGCCGGCAGCCAGCGGCCGGCCTCGATATCGAGATCGAGGAGATCGCGGATCACGCGCTCGTATTCGGCCCGGTTCAGCCGCTGGAAGCGGCGCGAGCCGGGGTTCCGGGAGCGGGCGGCCTCGCGGTCGACGACGGTCTCGAGCGTTTCGACCAGGGCGAGCAGCGTGTCGGGCGGTGGGCGGCGCTGGCCCGGCGGCGGCATCATCCCGGCGCGCAGCTTCCGGATCATCTTCTCGGCGGTCTCCGGCTGCTCATGTGCGGCTTCCACGGAGAACTCCCGGAGCGTGAGGTTCCCGGTCCGGAGACGCTCGTTGTGACAGACGACGCAGTACCGCTGGACCACGCCGGTGAGTTCCGGCGCGTTTCGAAGGGCGGCGGCCTCGTGCTCCGGAGAGCGCGCTGCGGGCGCCGTGGGGGGCGCACCGTCCTCCGGGAGCTGCCCCATCAGGGCGAACCAGAAGAACAGAACCGCGCCCGCGCTCATTGCCTTAACCGGCCAAAGATACCTGAATCGATCGCCGTTGCCCATCCCGAGTCAACAGCCCAGGGCCCCAGCCAACCGATACAGTCTCGCCCGCGAGGAGAACCCCGAATGAACGCCGAAACCCTGTCATCCATCCGCGGTGAACTGGCGGCCATCCAGGAGGCCGGGCTCGAGAAGCGGGAGCGGTTGATCCTCTCGCCGCAGGGCGCCCTGATCCGGGTCGGAGGAGAGGAAGTCCTGAACTTCTGCGCCAACAACTACCTCGGGCTCGGAAACGATCCCCGAGTGCTCGCCGCCGCCGCGCGGGGACTGGACGAGCGCGGTTTCGGGCTCAGCTCGGTCCGCTTCATCTGCGGCACCCAGGACATCCACCGCGAACTCGAGCGGCGGATCGCCGGGTTCCTGGGCACCGAGGACACCATCCTCTACAGCTCGTGTTTCGACGCGAACGGCGGCCTCTTCGAGACCATTCTGGGGCCCGAGGACGCGATCGTCAGCGACGAGCTGAACCACGCCAGCATCATCGACGGCGTCCGGCTTTGCCGCGCCCAGCGATTCCGTTATCGGAACCGGGATATGGACGATCTGGCGGCCAGGCTTGAGGAGTGCGCCGGAGCCCGCCGCAAGCTGATCGCGACCGACGGCGTCTTCAGTATGGACGGGACGCTGGCGCCGCTCGCGGACATCTGTGAGCTGGCCGACCGCCACCAGGCGCTCGTGATGGTGGACGATTCGCACGCCACGGGCTTCATCGGAGAAACCGGCCGTGGAACGCCCGAGCGTTTCGGGGTCTCGGAGAGGGTGGACATCATCACCTCGACCCTCGGCAAGGCGCTCGGCGGCGCCGCCGGTGGGTTCACGTCGGGACGCGGCGAGATCGTGGCGTTGCTGCGCCAGCGCAGCCGGCCCTATCTCTTCTCGAACACCCTGGCGCCCGCGATCGTCTCGGCGGCGCTCGAGGTCGTGTCGCTACTTTCGGCGACCGAGGAGCCGCGGGAGCGGCTGCGGCGGAACACCCGGCGGTTCCGCGAGGCGATGACCGCGGCGGGATTCGAGATTCCGGACGGGGAGCACCCCATCGTTCCCGTCATGCTCGGCGACGCCCGTCTCGCTTCCGGGATGGCCGACGACCTCCTCGAACGGGGCATCTACGTGATCGGCTTCAGCTTTCCGGTCGTCCCGCGGGGGCTGGCCCGCATCCGCGTCCAGCTCTCGGCTGCTCACGACGACGAGCAGGTGGACCGGGCGGTGGCGGCGTTCATCGAGTGCGGCCGGGCCCGGGGCGTGATCTGACCGCCCCGCCCGGCAGGGGATGAGTACCCGCCGCGAACCGATCGCCCTGTGCTTCAGCGGCGGGAAGGACAGTTCGCTCTCGCTCTACGCACTCCGGACCGAGGAGCGGTTCGAGGTTGCCGCTCTGGTCACCACGGTGACCGAGGGATACGACCGGATCAGCATGCATGGGGTCCGCCGCTCCCTGCTGCGCGAGCAGGCGGCCTCGATCGGCCTGCCGCTTACCGAAGTCACCATCCCGCCACGAGCCTCGAACGAGGTCTACGAGCGCGCCATGGGCGAGGCGTTCACCCGGCTTGGCGACCGCGGCATCCGGAGGTTCGCGTTCGGCGACCTCTTTCTCGAGGACGTGCGCGACTATCGCCTGCGGCAACTGGAGGCCCTCGGCCTCGAGTGTGTGTTTCCGCTCTGGGGGCGGCCGACCGCGGCGCTCGCCCGGACGTTCGTGGACGACGGGTTTCGCGCCCGGATCGTCTGCCTGGACCCCGCCGCCCTCGACGCCTCGTTTGCCGGACGGATGTTCGACGACGCCTTCCTGGCCGATCTTCCGGAGGGCGTGGATCCTTGTGGAGAAAACGGCGAGTTCCACACCTTCGTCTTCGACGGACCCGTCTTCCGCCGTCCGCTCGCCGTTTCGGTCGGCGAGGTGGTCGAGCGCGACGGCTTCTGGTTCTGCGACCTGTTGCCGGCTGCCGGCGCCGGCGCCGCTGGTAATCTCTCGGGGCGACCGATTCCGCAAGGAGACCCATGACTTCCATCCGCCTCCCCGTCCTGCTCGCGATCGTCGCTCTCAGCGTTGGCGTCCGGCTCGGGCCGTACGTGTTCGGCGCCCATCACGCCGACCCGGGATCCATGGCCTATCCCTGGAACTTCTCGCCGATCCTGGCGCTCTCGCTCTTCGGTGGGGCGCTCTACGCCTCGCGCCGGCTCGTGTACCTCGTTCCGCTCGCGACCTATCTGCTGGGAGACATCGGCATCTGGCTCGTGACCGGCCGCGCCGATTGGGCCCTCTACACGGGCCAGCCCGTGGTGTACCTGGCCGTCGCGCTGGTTGCCACCTGCGGTTTCCTGCTCCGCGGGAAGCGGTCCTGGGGAAGGCTCGCCGGTTCCGGTCTGGTCGCGGCGCTGGGCTTCTTCATCGTCACGAACCTCGCTGTCTGGGCGACGGGCGGCGGCCTCCGCTATCCGATGAACCTGGCGGGGCTCATCGACTGCTACGTGCAGGCCATCCCCTTCTTCCGCAACAGCCTCGTCAGCATGGCGGTCTTCCTGCCGCTGCTGTTCAGCCCGGTGGCTCTGCGGAACCGGGCGCTGATTCCGCGCTGGCGGCCTTCTACAGTCGAACGCTAAGGGCCGCGCATGGGCGAGCCGCGCATCGTCTCGCTGATCGCCAGCGCGACCGAGATCGTCAGCGCGCTCGGCATGGAGCACCGTCTCGTCGGGCGCTCCCACGAGTGTGACTTCCCGCCGGGGGTCCTGAGTCTCCCCGTCTGTTCCTCGTCCAAGGTGGACGCGGCGGCGTCGAGCCGGGACATCGACCGTCAGGTCCGCGAGATCGTCGGGGAGGCGCTGTCGGTGTACCGGGTCGATGGACGGCTACTCGACGAGCTCGCGCCCACTGTGATCGTCACCCAGACTCAGTGCGAGGTCTGCGCGGTGAGCCTCCGCGACGTGGAGGAAGCGGTCTGCGAGGTGGTGCGTTCGCAGCCCCGGATCGTTCCCCTGGCGCCCATGGCGCTCGGCGACGTGTTCGATGACATTGAAAACGTGGCCGGGGCGCTCGGGATTCCCGATCGGGGCCGGGAGCTGGTGGCAGAGCTGAAGACACGGCTCGACGCGCTCCGGGCCAGGGCCGCCCGGTTGGAGAGCCGGCCCCGGATCGCCTGCATCGAGTGGATCGATCCGCCCATGCACGCGGGCAACTGGGTTCCCGAACTGGTGGAGATCGCCGGCGGGCAGGTGATGGCGGGAGAGCCGGGCCGTCATTCCGGGTATTTCGAATTCGAGGAGTTGCTCGCGATGGACCCGGACGTCATCGCCGTCATGCCCTGCGGATTCGACATTCCCCGCGCCGGGGCCGAGATGCCGTCCCTCGCGGCCCAGCCGGGATGGAGCGACCTCTCGGCGGTCCGCGGCGGGCGCGTGTTCCTGACGGACGGCAACCAGTACTTCAACCGGCCGGGTCCGCGCGTCGTCGAGTCCGCGGAGATCCTCGCCGAGTTGTTCCATCCGGACGAGTTCGAATTCGGACATCGGGGCTCGGGCTGGACGCCGTGGGTGGGTTAACAGCCTGTGGCAAAACCCACGCGGCGTTCGACGGGCGATGCATCCCGTCTGAACCGCGCCTCTGCGAGGCGCTCTGCGTTGCGTTTCGGTCGGAATACACCCGGTATTCCTCCCTCACGCGCCTTGTCAGCCGGGCGCCTCGCGCGTCTCGGCGCTCACATGGGTTTCACCACAGGCTGTAGACCGACTGAGTCTCCGCCCGACGCGATTTCGGGTAGGCGTTCCGGCAGCCTCTGCGACACCTGCCGTCACGCCCGGCTCGTCCGCTCCCGGCGTAACCGCTTCCTCCTCTGTGAGCGTTCGCTCGAGGACGCGCGTTTCCCTCGCTACCCGCGGCTGCCCGTGCTGACCTGCGACGGTTTCGTCCGGCTCCCATCCCGGGACGTGCGTTCCGCCGATTCCGGCCGCTGAACTTCGTCGGAGCGTCCTTCGGACTCCGCAGTGCCGATGAGAGATGGATCTGAATCTTGAATCTGCTATACTACACATCAGACTTACTGAGTATGGAGTAGATAGATCATGTCTCTTCCGGTCACCGAACGCGCGGGCGCCGCACTTTCGCGGGCCGCGAGCCTTGCGGAGGGGCGCAAGAACCCCGAAACCACTCCGGAGCACCTGCTGGCCGCCCTGCTCGATGACACCCCCGATGGGCTCGCCCTCCGGCTGCTAGGCCGCCTGAGTGTCGGGCCGGCCATCCTGGGCCGGAAACTGGATCGGGCCCTCGCCGGGCTGCCGGTGCAGCGAACGCCGGGAGAGGACTTGCCGCCGGCTTCGAGGGATCTCGCGAAGGTGATCCACGCCGCATCGGACGAGGCGAAGCGCCTTGGAGACGAGTTCCTGAGCGTGGAACATCTGCTCCTGGCGCTTGTCTCGCAGAAGTCGGCCGCTCGCGCCGCACTCGGCGCCGCCGGAGTGGAGCGGAAGACGCTGGAAGCCGCGGTCAAGGCCGTGCGCGGTCCCGCGCGCGCCACGAGTCCCCACCCCGAGAGCGCCTACGAGCCGCTCCAGAAATACGGGCGGGACCTCACCGCGCTCGCCCGCGCCGGCAAGCTCGACCCGGTGATCGGCCGTGACGACGAGATCCGGCGGGTGATGCAGATCCTGTCGCGCCGGACCAAGAACAACCCGGTGCTGCTCGGGGAACCGGGTGTCGGCAAGACGGCCATCGCCGAAGGATTGGCGCTCCGCATCGTCAAGGGCGACGTGCCCGAGGGTCTCCGCGAACGGCAGGTGGTGGCGCTCGACGTGGGAGCTCTGATCGCCGGCGCGAAGTTCCGGGGCGAATTCGAAGAGCGCCTCAAGGCGGTGCTCGGTGCGGTCCAGGAGGCGGACGGCCGCGTCATCCTGTTCGTCGACGAGCTCCACACCGTTGTCGGGGCCGGCAAGACGGAGGGCGCGATGGACGCTTCCAACCTGCTGAAGCCGGCGCTCGCCCGGGGAGATCTGCACTGCATCGGGGCGACCACTCTCGACGAGTACCGGCAGCACATCGAAAAGGACGCGGCGCTCGAGCGCCGGTTCCAGACGGTGGTCGTCGACGAACCGTCGGTCCCCGACGCCGTGACCATCCTCCGCGGCCTCAAGGAGCGCTACGAGGTGCACCACGGGGTGCGGATTCAGGACGGCGCGTTGCTGGCTGCGGCCTCGATGTCCAGCCGTTACATCTCCGGGCGCTTTCTGCCCGACAAGGCCATCGATCTGGTGGACGAATCGGCCGCCCGCCTGCGCACCGAAATGGACAGCGTGCCCACCGGCCTCGATGAGGTGGAACGGAAGCTCCTGTCGCTCCAGATCGAGCGGGAAGCGCTCCGGAAGGAAAAGGACGACGCTTCCTCGAAGCGGCTCGCGGACCTCGAACGGCGGATCGCCGACCTTGAGGAGGAGGCGCGGGCGCTCCGTACCCAGTGGCAGGGCGAGAAGACACAGCTCCTCGAGGTGAGACGACTCCGCGAGCGCCTCGAAGAGGCGAACCTGGCGATGGAACGCGCCGAGCGCGAGCAGGATCTCGGCAGGGCCGCCGAGCTTCGCTTCGGCACCACCCTCGAACTGAAGCGCGAACTCGCCGCCGCCGAGGCGCGCCTCGGCGGGCAGGAAGGACGCCTGTTGCGCGAGGAGGTGGACGCCTCGGACGTGGCGTCGGTGGTTTCCCGCTGGACCGGGATCCCGGTGGACCGGCTCCTCGAAGGCGAGCGCGAGAAGCTGCTTCGGCTCGGAGACCTGCTCCACCGCCGGGTCGTCGGCCAGGACGAAGGGGTGCGGGCGGTTGCCGATGCGGTAATCCGCGCCCGCGCCGGCGTCCAGGATCCGGACCGTCCGCTCGGCGCCTTTCTCTTCGCGGGTCCCACCGGGGTCGGCAAGACCGAACTCGCGCGGGCGCTCGCCGCCGAGCTCTTCGATGACGAGCACGCCATGGTGCGTCTCGACATGACCGAGTACACCGAGAAGCACTCGGTGTCCCGGTTGACGGGCGCTCCTCCCGGTTATGTCGGCTTCGAAGAAGGGGGGCAGTTGACCGAGGCGGTGCGGCGCCGTCCGTTTGCGGTCATCCTGCTCGACGAGATCGAGAAGGCGCACCCCCAGGTACGCACCGTGCTGCTCCAGGTGCTCGACGACGGCCGGCTCACTGATTCCCACGGCCGGCTGGTGAACTTCCGCAACACGGTCCTGATCATGACCTCGAACGTCGGCAGTGACCGCGTCCTCGCGCTGGCGGAGGCCGGTCGCGGCTACGACGCGATGAAGCGGGAGGTCGTCTCGGAACTCCGCCGCGAGTTCCCGCCCGAGTTCCTGAACCGGGTGGACGAGACCGTGGTGTTCCGCAGTCTGACGCGGGATCAGGTGGCGGAGATCGTCAACCTGCAGCTCGACCGGCTGCGGGAACGGCTCCGCGATCAGGACCTGACGCTCGAGGTGACCGATCAGGCTCTCCGGACCCTGGCCGCCGAAGGCTACGACCCGGTCTACGGCGCGCGTCCGGTCCGCCGGGTGATCCAGCACCGCGTCGAGACGCCCGTCGCGCGGATGATCGTGGGGGGCGCGCTTCCCACCGGAGCCTCCGTCAAGGTGGGGCCCGAACCTGGCGGGACGCTCGAGGTGACGGTGGGAGCAGGGGTGGAGGCCCGGGAACCGATTCCGGCCTGATCTCGCCCGGGATCAGGAATCCGGCCCCGCCGGAGTGCGGGCCAAACGCTCCACGAAGCGCCAGCCGAGGTACCCGCCGACAACCCCGGCCAGGCTGCTTCCGGCAGCGTAGGCGTAGACCACGCCCGGTCCCTCCAGGGAGTACAGGATCGGCTGGCCGCCGAGGGTGCCCACCAGCAGAAACAGCATCGCGGGGACGGCCAGCCCTGCCCGCGACCAGTTGAGCACCGTGGCCCAGAGGGGGCGGCCCAGGTTGTTGAAGGCCGCCGTCGCCACGTAGGCGGCGCCCGCGAGAACGAATCCCCCCGCTCCCAGCCGGCAGAAGGCCCGAACGATGCGGGCGCCGTCGCCGGACATCCCGAACGCCCACACGATGAGATCGGTCGCGGCCCACAGGACCCCCCAGGCCACCAGCGCGTAGAGGGCGGCGAAGACGAGGCTGTCCCGATAGGTTGCTTCCAGGCGGTGCAGCTTCCGGGCGCCGTAGTTCTGGCCGAAGATGCCGCCCACCGCCACGGCGAGCGCGATGATGCCCGAAAAACCGAGGACCACCATTCGCGTCACCACCGACCAGCCGGCGACCGCGCTGTCGCCGAAACGCCCGACCCAGGCGGCCAGCAGCAGGAAGCCGGAAGGCGTGGACAGTTGGGCGAGTACTGCTGGCCCGCCCACGGCGAAGATGGCGCGGAGGTCGTGGAACGCTCCCACCACACGGAGCGGGGCGGCCAGCTCGTGGGTCCTCACCACGAAGTGAAGTCCCACGAGTGCGGTCACGATCCGGGAGAAGACGAGCACCCAGGCCGCGCCGTCCACGCCGAGCCCCAGCCCCAGGATCACCAGCGGATCCAGCACGAACGCGACGCCGCCGGCGACCACCGTCACGATGAGGGCGCGCCGGGCGTCGCCTTCGGCGCGGAGGATCGCCGCGGTGCTGATGCCAAGTCCCAGGACCGGAAGCGACGGGAGGATCCACGCCAGGTAGCGGCTGGCGACCTCCGTTGCCGGGCCCGGCTCCATCAGCAGTCCCACCGCCTCCTCGCGGAAGACGAAGACCAGCGCGGCGAGGACCGTAAGGGTCAGGAAAGAGACAGTGAGGCAGGACGTGGTCCGGCTGCGCGCCAGCGTGTGGTCGCGTGCGCCGAGTGCCTGGCTGACCAGCGCCGTCGCGGCGACGGCGAGGCCGATGGCCACCGCGCTCACCACGTGCTGTACGAAGGAAGCGAGCCCAACCCCAGCCACGAGCCGGACGTCCCGCAGCAGCGACACATAGAAGAGCGTCAGGAAGTCCACCAGGAACAGGAACACGAACCCGACGGACGCGGTCGTCGTCATGACGACCACGTGGCGCATGGTCGACCCGGTGGTGAACCGGCCCTCCCTGTCTGGCGGCATCGACACAGCTCCGGACGAAGTCAGCCGAGGGCCCGGTAGGCGCGGTACCCGGCCCGGCAGAGCGCATGCCGGAGGCCGGCCCGGCTCGCGAGCGGCGGGATCTCCGGCAGCAAGGCGCCGGCATCCAGGTCCTGGAGCGCGGTCGCTGTGCGGGTTGCGATGACGTCGCGCAACTCGGACTGCCGTCCCTGGTTCTCTCCCAGCCAACCAGCGAGGACGACTGGCAGCAACAGGCAACCCAGCAGGGTTTCGCGGTAGAGCCGCCAACAGCGCTCGAACGGGAAGCCCCGGGCTCCGAGCCCGCAGACGATGTCGTGATACTCGAGGAGCGCCTCCTTTTCGACGGCGCGGCGGACTTCCGGCGAGACGCTTCCGGCGAGGAAGTAGGCCACGTCGTAGAGGCCGTTCGAGACCGCGCTGTTTTGCCAGTCGACGACCGCGAGTCCGTCCCCATTGAAGAACATGTTGTCGAGACGGTAGTCGCCGTGTACGAACGTCAACGGCTCCTCCGCGAGTCGGCCGAGGTGATCCACCAGCCGGAGGCCGTATTCCTCCGCCAGGTCCCGGACCTCCTGGGGCCACGAGCCGGAAAGGACGGACAGGTTGCGCGGCAGACGCCGCAGGTAGGAGATCTGGAGAGCCGACCAGACCCACGGCGCCAGCACCTCGTGGAAATCGGCCGGCAGCGGCGCGACGCGGTCCCAGTACTTCCCGTGAAGTCCGGCCACTTCCCGCACCGCTCGCCGCGCCTGCTCGGGGGTGGCGCCCCGCACCTGGTCCGCCGCCTCCATGTTGCGGAGATCCTCGAGAACGAGCACGAAACGGTGGGTCCGGTCGTCGAACTCACCGTAGCGAAGCGCCGGAGCGCGGAGCGGGGATCCGAACGCCAGGTCGCCATAGAAGCTGAATTCGCGGCGGTAGAGGTGCCACCGCCGGCCGAGCCTTCGATTCCCGGGCTTGTCGCTCGGGAGCTTCACAACCACGCTCTCGGAGGGTCCGTCGTCCGCGGCGAAGGTCAGCTCGCAGCGGAGGATTTCGGCCATCAGCCCGACCCCCTCCCCGATGGCCGTGCTCTTCAGTTCACGGATCTTGGGACAGTCGGCCCGGCCTCCCGCCATCAGGGCCTCGTGCATCCACTCGGTGGTGACACCCTCGCTGGTTTCGGGGATCCCAGGGCCCGCCATCTGTTGGGCGTTATTCGGCTTCGTACTCTTCGGCGCGGTGCATGTCGAAGTCGCCGTGATCCGGGTTTTGCCGAAAGCGGCGGAACTCGGCATGGCAGCGGTAGCAGACCGTAACGCTTCCCAGGCGGCGGTAGATCAGGAAGTCGAGGAGCGCCACGGAAGCGAAGACCGCGAACGCTCCGGGGAAGTCCCAGAGCGCATAGGCGATCGTGGAAAGGGCGATCGCGCTCAGGACCACCGCGCAACCGATCTGTTGCGGAACGTCCTTCTTGCGGTAGAGCTCGGGGTTTCCGCACTGCGGGCAGGAGGCGAGAGCGGAGCCGGCGGAGAGACCTTCGGCGGCGGTGGGTGGATTCCGGTGGCCGCAGTGCCGGCACCGGTCGTCATCCGGCTGGAACGGAGGGTTCCAGGTCGAATAGCGGTCGCAGGCGTCGCAATAGAAACCGACTTCGGGCGCCCGGTTGGCCAAGCTCGGCTCCCGTCGCTAGTGTGGTGTCCCGGAAATAGTGCGAGTCACCGAGAGCGGCGAGGCGCCCGGCTGGCAAGGCGCGAATCGGGAGGAATACCGAGCGCATTCCGACCGATTCGGAACGCCGAGCGCAGCGGTCCAGCCGGGATGCATCGCCGCTCGAATGCCGCAGGATTTCCGGGACACCACACTAGGCGCAGCGAGAGACGATGGCCTCGAGCGCGGAGGAGATTTCTTCGCGGGTGTTGAAGAAGTGGATGGAAAGGCGGAAGTCACGCTCGCCGCGGACCGGTGACGCCAGGATGCCTTCCTCCCGGGCGAGGTCCCGGTAGAGCTTCGTCGGGTCACAACCCTCCGGCAGCCGGACCACCAGGATCCCCGAGCGGTCCGCCGGGTCCTCCGGCGAGGCGACCGAGAGTCCCGGGGTTTGCCGGATCGCCTCGATTCCATGCTCTACCAGCTCGTCGGTTCGGCCGAGGATGCGTTCGAAGCCGGTGTCCTCCATCCACTGTATCGCCTGCCCGAAGCCGTGGAAGTCGGCCAGCGCCCGGGTCCCGAACTCGTAGCGCGCCGCGCTCGGGAGGAGCGTGTAGTTGCCCTCGTAGTCCATGGTCTCGTGGCTGTGCGCTCCGGCCCAACTCAACTGAACCTCGTCGAGCAGCGCGCGTCGCACGAACAGCGCCCCGGTGCCCTTGGGCCCGAGCAGCCACTTGTGCCCGCAGGTCGAGTAGCAGTCGCATCCCAGGGCGGCGAAGTCGGTCGCCACGCAGCCCGGACCCTGGGCGCCGTCGAGGTGATAGCGGACGTCCCGGGCACGGAGCAGTTCCGCGAGCCGCGCGGAATCTCCGGTACGGAGCGTCCGCCCGTTGTTTCGGGAAACGTGGCTCAGGCTGACCATGCGCGTCCTGTCCGAGAGCTGGCGCTGCACTTCGGCGACGAGGTCGGTGCCCGGGCTCAGGTCGATCTCCCGGATCGCGATCCCGAGCCGGTCCCGCAGCACGTACCAGGGGATGACGTTCGCCGGATGTTCGGTGTTCGAGATGACGACCTCGTCGTCAGGCTCCCAATTGAGACTCCAGGCAACGATGGAAATTCCCTCCGAGGTGGAATGGGTCAGCGCTACCTCGTCCTCGCCGGCGCCGAACACCCGGGCGAGCCGGGCGCGGAGTTCCGGCTCGATCCGGTTCATCACTTCGGCGACGTGGGTGGCGGCCGGACTGCGGTTCTGGAAGGTCAACCGGTCCGCCAACTGCTCGATCACCGGTGTGGGCGAGGGACCGATCCCGCCGGTCTGGAAGTAGGGACTCGCGGTGGCCGCCGGCACCTCTTCGCGCGCTCTCCGGACCCAGTCGGGGAGGTCTTCGGCGGCTCCGTCTCCCCGGGACTCCCCCGCGGCGAGACGGCCCACGGGCACGATGGGCAGGAGGGCCAAACCGGGAACGCCGGCCAGGAACTGCCGGCGGCCGAGGCCGCGGGCGCGGATGGTCGGGAAAGCGTTTCGGGGTGCCATCACATGCCTGGGTTCAGACCAGTCGTCCGCCGGTCACCACCTCGAGGAAGGCCGCGGTGAGTTCGCCGAAGAGAACCAGAATGAGCGCTACGTAGAGTAGTCCGGTTGCCGACTGCGTCGAACGGATGCGCACGGTGTTCCGGACCATGAGGGCCAGGAAGGCCGGGAAGACCAGGCCGGTCAGGATGCGGAATCCGAAGAAGAGGGCGGGAGTCGAGTAGATGAGGTCGGAGAGGCCGCCGAGACGGAGCTCGGCGATTCCCCCGTAAACGAGCGCAAACGCAGCGACCCCGATGCGAAGCGCGGTGGCGCCGGTGAAGAGGCTCGATCCCACCGACAGCGGCCGGATCGAGAGCGCGGTGTCCACCAGGTACCAATGGCCCAGCAGCATCGTGGCGGCGACCCCTCCGAGGAGTGCGGCGCCCGAGAGATTGGAGGCAAGGGCCAATCCCGGCAGCTCCGAGGCCGCGAGGGGCGGCAACAAGGCGCCGAGGAGGCCGATCCCGGCCATGCCGCCCGCGAGCGCCCCGCGCCGGCCGCCAATACGCGGGACGGCGAAGGCCAGGAAGATGGCGCCAGCCAGCAACAGCGCCCAGAACGGAGCTTCCGGACGGCCCCGTCCCGCGAGGAGTCCAAGAGCCATCGCCGCTGCTGCGCCCCGCGACACGAGGCGGAGATAACCCTCCGGAACCCGGTGGACGCCGTGGATGATTCCGGCGGCGAGGAGGCTCCCCGCCCCCAGGCGGGCGGTCAGAACCGCGACGGTGGCGCCGATCACGGCCGGGCGCTCAGGAAGCGGAGGGGCAGGATGCCGTCTGGTTACCGGCGGTCACTCGGTTCGCCGGAGTTCCGCCTGAGCGCTCTCGTCAGACCTGGAAGGACTCCCCGCAGCCGCAGTTCGAGACGGCGTTCGGGTTGTTGAAGCGGAATCCCGCTCCCATGAGGTCCTCGACGTAGTCGATTTCGGTCCCCTCGAGATAGGGCAGGCTGCGCTCGTCGATCAGCATCCGGACGCCGTTCTTCTCGATCACCTGGTCTCCGGTGCGGGACTCGTCGTCCAGGGCCAGTTGATACTGAAAGCCGGAGCACCCTCCGCCTACCACGCGAACCCGGAGCAGGGCGTTCGGACGGTTGTGTTGTACGAGGAACTCCGCGACCTTGGTAGCGGCGACATCGGTCAAGCTGAGCATGGGGTTCGCTCCTTTGCTGATTCCAACCCCGGACCGGGCGGATGATGGAGATTCTAGCGGGCCGGAGATTTGAGCCGCCGATTAGACTTCCGGCCCTGAGCAGCCTGTGGAAGAAGTCGCGCGGCATTCAATCGGCGATACATCCCGGCTGAACCGCGCCGCTTCGCGCCGCTCATCGTTGCGCTTCGGCCGAAAGAGCGCTGCTATTCCTGCCTCGCGCGCGTCGTCAGCCGGGCGCCTCGCCGTTCTCGGCGCTCACGCCACTTTCTCCACACGCTGCTAAATGATCTCCGCTGCCAGCCGTACTCCGAACATCGATCTCCACTCCCACTCCACCGAATCGGATGGAGTGTTCTCCCCCCGGACGGCCGTGGAGGCCGCGGCGCGGGACGGCGTGACCGTGCTGGCGCTTACCGACCACGACACCATGACGGGAATTCCGGAGGCCCGCCTGGCCGCTGCCGAATGCGGCATCGAGTTGGTTCCGGGAGTTGAAGTGAGTTGCGAGTGGGGACGTGAATCAGTCCACCTGCTGGGTCTGTTCGTGGACCCCGAGGATCGGGCGCTCACCGCGCTGTTCGACGAGGTTTCCGAGCGCCGCCGGCAGCGGATCTCGGAGACGTGCAGCAGGCTCACCGCGGCCGGCGTTCCGCTCCGCTTCGAGGAGGTCGCCGCGATGTCCACGGGCCGCTCCCTCGGGCGGCCGCACGTGGCGGACGCGCTGGTCCGCAAGGGGGCCGTCCGGGACCGGGCGGAGGCCTTCGACAGGTATCTCGGCAACGGCAGAGCCGGACACGTCCGGTATGGGTGGAAGATCGGCGTTGACGAGGCGGCGAAAATGGTGCACGCCGCGGGAGGAATCAGCTCCGTCGCCCATCCCAAGTACCTCCGGGACCAGTCAGCGCTTCCCTCCTTGCTCCGGGAGACCGGGGTCCGGGCACTCGAGGCATACCACGTCGAGCAGGACCGAGAGGAACGCGAGCACTATCTGAGCGTCGCGGACTCGCTGGGTCTCATGGTGAGCGGCGGGTCGGACTTCCACGAGCCGAAACACGGGAGACACTTCGGTTCCGAGTTGCCGCCGGAGCGCTACGAGGAATTGCGGTTCGCCGCCGGTCGTTAACAGCCTGTAGAGAAAGTCACGCGGCCCAGTTGCTGTGACAATGCAGTCCGGCGGGTCGGCCGAGTGTCTTGATGGCGCCGCCGGCGTTCCAAGCCGTTTCGGCCATTTTCATGACAAGCGGGGTGCGTAGGAGGACGCTCGCATGAGCGTTTCTCCCGGTGGGGGCTCGAGCGGCGATGTATCCCGCCGGAACCGTGCCTCTTCGAGGCGCTCTCCGTTGCGCTTCGGTCGAGATACACCCGGTATTCCTCCCTCGCGCGCCTTGTCACGCGGGCGCCTCGCCGCTCTCGGCGCTCACGCGACTTTCTCCAGCGGCTGTCAAGGAACCCGGACGAGAACCATGCCGTTCTCGACCCGCGCCGGATAGACGGGTACCCGGGAATTCGGGTTCACCGGCGAGCAGCCGGTGACGAGGTCGAACTGCCAGAGGTGCCACGGGCAGATCACGATGCCGTGCCGAAGGTGCCCGAGGTGCAGCGGACCGCCGCGGTGGGGACAGGTCTCGTTCAGGGCGTAGACCCGGTTTTCGTACCAGAAGACTGCAATTCGCTGGTCGCCGAGGTCCACCGCGATCGCGGATTCCGACTTCAGCCTGGCCAGGCTGCAGACGGCGCGTTCCGTCGGCTCCGTCACGATGGCTCGCGACGGAGTCCCGCCGGATCGCTGGCCGCCTTCAGGATTTGACCGCCGGCGGCGCGCGCGGCCGCCACCACCGCGGGCCGGTCTTCGGGAGGAGCGATGGCGATCATGGTTCCGCCGCCTCCGGCGCCGCACGCCTTGACGGCCCGGGCGCCGGCCTGCCGCATCGCATCGCTGAGACGCTCGATGGTCGCGGTGGTGACCATCTCCGAGAGCGCCCGCCGCGCCCGCCACTCGACGTCGAGCGTTTCCGACACCGCGTCCCAGTCCCGTCCCAGCAGTGCGGCCCGCATCCCGTAGGCTGCTTCCGCGATCACTTCGATGCCGCGCACCGCCGCTGGCTCCCCGGCGAAGATGCGCTCCAGTACGCTTCCGTTGGGGTCCGCGGACGAATGCGCCTCCCCCGTATACACGAGGACGAAGCGCTCCTCGAGGGGGTCGGCGCTGTCGTCCAGCCAGGGCAGGGGCTCCGAGCGGGGTTCCGGACTCACCCAGTGGTGCACCCGCGTGCCCCCGAGGCCCGCCGCGAACTGATCCTGGGATCCCGTCGCGGTCCTCAGGATCCGCACTTCGGCATCCATCACGATCCGGACGAGTTGCCTGATGGTCCAGCCGGCCCCCGTCACTTCGTTCAGGGCCCCGGCGATCGCCATCCCGAGTGAGGAGGATCCCCCGAGGCCCGAGCCCGGCGGGGCCGTGGTCTCGAACTGGATCTCCACCGGGTCCGGAGGCTTGAAGAACTCGAGAAGCCGGCCGGCGAGGGACGCGAACGGATCGTGGAAGAACGCTTCGGGAGACGTGGACGACAGGTCGAGGCCGCGCTGGTGATTCACCACGCGGAACCGGCGTCCGGGTGAGACGGTCGCTTGCGCCCTGAGGCTGATGGCGGCGTTCACCGTCGCGGCGCGGGGAACCAGCAGGCCAACCGGCCAGATGTCGACCGTGCCGCCCGCCAGATCAATCCGCGTCGGTGCGGAGAACGTGACGGATTCGCTCAGAACGTAACCCCGACGGCCGTAACCCACCGGTTCACGGGTTCTTCGTGGAACTCCCGCTGGAACTGGACCTCCAGATGCAGCCTGCCGACCTCGAAACCTCCGAAGGCCATCCCCGCGGGCACGGTTGCCGACTCGGTCTCACCGCCCAGCCGGGTCGCCATTCCCGCCCCTCCGCCGACGTACACGCTGAAACCGGGCAGGGGGAGCACTCCCATTCTGCCCGTCAGAAACGCCCGCAGGGGGTACTCCGTATCACCATCCTCGGTTTCGATGCCGGTCCCGCCCTGAACCAGGCCCCCGATTTCGAAGGGAAGCGCCGGGAAGTCGATGTTGTAGCCGACGCCGAGGACCCATCCCTCTCTCGCGCCGCCCGATTCTCCCCCCGACCCGACCTGGATGACGGGTTGGGCGAGCGTGGTCCTTCCGGCGAGCAGGACCCCGGCGACGACCATCGCTTTCAGGAGAAATCGCCCGGACACGCCGCGAGTATATTGATGCCGATCCGCATCGCGACACCCACGCTTGTCCCGCCGACCCGACGCCGAAACCCTCCCCGACCGGATTGCTTCCCGTCTCGCACGGCGCGCTCCGAGACGGCTCGACGGGACGCTGCGCGGGGCCGCGGTGCTCGTCCCGCTGGTCCAGCGGGACGGCGGTTACGGGATCGTCCTGACGCGCCGCGCCGCGGGTCTCCGCCGCCAACCGGGGGATATTGCGTTTCCCGGGGGCATGATCGATCCCGAAGATCCATCCGAACTGGCCGCCGCGCTGCGGGAGGGCCGCGAAGAAATCGGGCTCGAGCCGGCCGGGGTGCGGGTTCTGGGTCAGCTCGACGATCGCCTCACGGTGCAGGGGTTCCGGCTGGTCCCCTTCGTGGGGCTCATTCCGTCGGCAGCCGTCCTGCGAGCCGGCCCCGAGGTGGACGAGATCTTCGAGGTGCCGCTCGGGACGCTGCGGCAACCGGACCGCGAGACCACCGAGGTTCAGCGGGGCAAGCGGCTCCCGGGCAGCTCGGTCGTCATCTCCCGGGTCGTCTTTCGGTACCGGTACCGGGACTACGACATCTGGGGCCTCACCGCCCGCCTCATCCGGGACCTTCTGGACGTTCTTTGACCGCCGGGATCTCGCACCTGCGCGGGTCCCGGTCTTCGAATCCCACGAACGCGGGATGGCGCAGATGCCCGGAGGGTGTCCGTTCCAGGTATTCGACGGTGACCACGAGCAGGGGCTTCACGTACCGGATGTGCCCGTCTCCGGTCGCCCCGAAACCGGGCGGGGCGGAGCTCTCGAGACTCCGAAGCTGCTCGGTCAATTGGCTCCGGGTCTCGTTGTCGAGGCCGCTCCCCACGTTCCCGAGCCAGACCGGTCCCTCCGGCCCATAGGCTCCCACCACCAGAGAACGCACCGGTCCGTCCGGGGTCCGGTGCAGAGTCCCGAAGACCACGCAGCTCAGCCGGGGGCGCACCTTGATCTTCAGCCAGTCGTCGCTGCGCTCGCCCATTCGATAGGGACTCCCGAGCCGCTTGGCGACCATCCCTTCCATGTTGCGTTCGCGCATTGCGGCGAAAAAACGCAGCCCCTCGCCGACAACCAGGGGGTTGGCGAAGATCTGTCCCCCCGCGTCGGGAAGGAGCGCGCTCAGGGCTCGCCGCCGTTCGACCAGGGGAGCTGCGGTCAATCGGACGCCGTCGCGATGGAGCAGATCGAAGGCGACGAACCACGCGGGGGTTTCCGCGGCGCCACGCCGGATAGCGGTTTCCGAGCGCAGTCGGTTGCGCTCCATGACCAGCGGAAAGCTCGAGCGATCGCCGTCCATGACGACGATCTCTCCGTCGAGGACCCCGGCTCCGGGGAGTCCGGCCAACGCCGCGGCAAGTTCCGGAAAGTGCCGGGTCTGGTCGCGGAGACTGCGCGCCTGCAGCCGGACCGTCGGCCCGAAGAAGGCGATCGAACGAAGGCCGTCCCACTTGGCGTCGAAGAGATGATCCGCCGAGTCGAACGGGCGGCCGGTACCGGCGAGCATCGGTTTCACCCCGTGCGCGAGCCAGTCAGGCGGAAGGAGCGACGCTCCTCCTGGAAACGCCGCCGAATCCGGACCGGTGGATCGGGTAGGCGACTCGGTCAGCTTGCCCGCCGCTCCTCACCGGATGCCGGATCCGGACCGCCGAGTTCGTCGGCTTCGATCCGCGCGAGGCTCGATTTCAGAGCGTCCATGAGATTGATGACCCGGCGCGGCTCGACGCTGGGAGCGGTGACCAGTTCTTCGCCGCGACTCTTGGCCTCCACGATCTCCAGGAAGCGTTTCCGGTAGCTGTCTTCGAAGGCGCCGAGTTCGAAGGGACGGGCATAGGAGTCGAGCAGTTGCCGGGCCATCGCCGTTTCGGCGGCGTTCGGTTCGCGCGCCGCCGGCAGGTCCTCGATGTCCGACACCCTCCGAACCTCGTCCTGGTAGTGGAGAAACGACATCAGGAAGACGTCGTCGGAGGGACGGATCGCCACCACCTTCTCCTTGCCGCCCAGCACCACCTGGGCGATGGCCACGCGCTTCGACGCCTGCATCGCCTTGAGGATGGTGTGGAACGGTCCGGCGGCGACCTCGCCGGCCGGGGCCAGGTAGTAGGAGCCGTGGTAGTAGAGGGGGTTGATCTCCGACTCTTCCACGAACTGGACGATGTCCAGCGTCCGGAGGGAGGGGAGTTGCAGGGTGGCGAGATCCTCTTGCTGGATCAGCACGTACTGCTCCTTGGCGAGTTCGTAACCGCGGACGATGTCGTCCCGCTCGAGATCCTGTTCGCAGGCGGTGCAGCGCCGCTGCAGCCGGACCCGGGCGTTGCACTCCTTGCACAACTGGTTCATCGCAACCTTTTTCTCGCGGGCCGCCGGGTAAGCCCTTACCGGAACGAGCACGAGGGCGAGCTTCAGGTTGCCCTGCCAGGTGGGTCGCATTGGCTCTTGTCCGCACGGCTGCGGCCGGTGCCGCGTTCTGAAACTCCGGTTTGGAGCGCCGTGGGACAGGGAAGTCTAGTGCTCCGGCGGATTCGCGGCTGTCGCAGACACCGGAAAACCACGATCTTGAAGTACACTGGCCACCATCCGGAAAGCGTCCGGATGCGGCAACGCTCCGGAGCGCGACTCCCTTTGGCTGCCCGGATTCCGGGAGCCTTCCCTGGATTCCCCAAACCAAGTCGGGCCGTCCCCCTGCCCGAACCGTGAGGCGGCTCTCGTCCCACAGAATCGCCCTCTGAACAATGGCCTGATGTCCAACAAAACGGCGCTCGCTGAGGAGGTCGCTCCCAGCGAAATCGAGTCCGAGCCCGAGCGCATCGTCAACGACCTGGCGATCCAGGTCGCCACCGTGAACGGCTCCGGAAGCCAGTCCTCGAACCTGGTTCTTCTCAGGGCGCTCTTCCGCATGGGGATCCCGGTCGGTGGCAAGAACCTCTTTCCCTCGAACATCGCGGGACTGCCGACCTGGTTCACCATTCGTGCGAACCGGGATGGTTGGGTGGCCCGCAAGCGGAACGTGGACTACCTGGTGGCGCTCAACCCCCAGACCGCCGTCCGGGACGTCGAATCCCTGAGCCCCGGCAGCGCCGTCGTCTACGAGGAAGGCTTGCGGCTGGAACGCCGCCGGGACGACCTGGTGTTTTATCCGGCGCCGTTCCAGGAGCTGGCTGCCGAAGTGACCCGCGAGGTGCGGCTGCGCAAGCTCCTCGCCAACATGATCTACGTCGGGTTGCTGGGAGAACTGCTCTCGATCGAGGTGGAGGAGATTTTCGGGGCCATCGAGAGCCAGTTCCGGAGCAAGAAGGCCGCCGTCGAGTTGAACCGCCGGGCCGTGGAGATCGGGATTCGCCACGCGCGCGAAGAACTGGTCAAACGGGATCCCTTCACGCTCGAGCGGATGGACAGGAACCGCGGCAAGATCCTCATCGACGGGAACGCCGCCGCGGCGCTCGGCGCCATGTTCGGGGGAGCGAGCGTCGCGACCTGGTACCCCATCACCCCGTCCTCGAGCGTTGTCGAGCAGCTCACGGGCTTCCTCAAGCGCTACCGGAAGGGCCCGGACGGAAAGGCGACCTACGCGGTCGTCCAGGCCGAGGACGAACTCGCCGCGGTCGGCATGGCGCTGGCCGCCGGGTGGGCCGGCGCCCGGGCGATGACCGCCACTTCCGGACCGGGCATCTCGCTGATGTCCGAGTTCGTCGGGCTCGGCTACTACGCCGAAATCCCCCTGGTGATCTGGAACATCCAGCGGGTCGGTCCCTCGACCGGCCTGCCGACGCGCACCGCCCAGGGAGACATCCTCTCCACCTACGCGCTCTCCCACGGGGACACCAAGCACGTGTGCCTGCTCCCGGCCTCGACCCGCGAGTGCTTCGAGTTCGGCTGGAGGGCGTTCGATCTGGCGGAGCGCCTTCAGACGCCGGTGTTCGTACTGTCCGATCTCGACCTCGGCATGAACATCTGGGCTACGGAACCCTTCGAGTATCCCGATCGGCCCATGGACCGCGGCAAGGTGCTCACCCGCGAGGACCTCGAGCGGCTGGGAGGGACCTTCCAGCGCTACGCCGACGTCGACGGCGATGCGATCCCCTATCGGACACTCCCGGGGACCGAGCACCCGGGGGCGGCGTACTTCACGCGGGGCAGCGGCCACGACGAGAGCGCCGAATACACCGAGAGTGAAGAAGCCTATGTCCGGATCATGACCCGGCTCGACCGCAAGTTCGAGACGGCGCGGGACATGGTTCCGCCGCCCGTTGTGGATCAGGCGGAAACACCGAGCCCGCTTGGAATCATCGGCTTCGGCTCCTCCGACCCCGCGATCGAGGAAGCCCGGAACCGGCTTCGCGAGGACGCGGCGATCGAAATGGACTATCTGCGCCCGCGGGCGCTGCCCTTGAGCCCGTCCGTCCTCGACTTCATCACCTCGCACCAGCGGGTGGTGGTCCTCGACCAGAACCGGGACGGACAGATGCTCCAGTTGCTGCGGGCCGAGTACGGAGACCGGATTCCCCCGGGGGTGCTCCGGAGTCTCCGGCACTACAGCGGACACCCGATGGACGCCCAGACCATCGTGGACTACGTTACCGAGATGGAGATCGGCGCCGCCTGACGGAGATCCCCACATGCCAGCTCCCGACGCCTCCTCGCGACCCCGCAAGGTCAACCGGTTGGGCCTGACGCCCTCCGACTACAAGGGAAAGCCGTCCACTCTCTGCAAGGGTTGCGGCCACGACGCGATTTCCAGCCAGTTGATTCGCGCGTTCTTCGAGTCCGACGTGCGTCCGCACCAGGTCGCGAAGCTCTCCGGAATCGGCTGCTCCTCCAAGACGCCGGCGTACTTCCTGAATCACAGCCACGGCTTCAACGCGGTCCACGGCCGGATGCCGTCGGTGGCGACCGGGGCGGTACTCGCCAATCGCCGGCTGGTGGCGGTCGGCGTCTCCGGCGACGGCGACACCGCCTCCATCGGGATCGGCCAGTTCGTGCACCTGGTGCGGCGCAATCTGCCGCTCATCTACATCGTGGAAAACAACGGCGTGTACGGCCTGACCAAGGGCCAGTTCTCCGCCACCGCCGACGAAAACGCCGCGCTCCGGTCCGGCGAGGTGAACCGGCTTCCCAACATCGACCTGTGCGGGATGGCCATCGAGCTTGGGGCCACCTACGTGGCGCGGTCCTTCGCCGGGGACCCGAAGCAACTGGTCGCCCTGCTGCGCGGAGCGCTCGCTCACAACGGTATCGCCGTCATCGACATCCTCAGCCCCTGCGTCACCTTCAACAACCATGCGGGTTCGACGAAGAGCTATACCTGGGGCAAGGACAACGAGGAACCGATTCACATCCTCGATTTCGTGCCGGCGATGGACCAGATCGAGGTCGAGTACGAGGAAGGGACCGATCAGGAGGTTCAGCTCCACGACGGATCCTGGGTCCGCCTCCGGAAACTGGAACGGGGCTACGACCCGACCGATCGACGCGCGGCCCAAGAACTCGTACTCGAGGCCAACGAGAAGAACCTGTTCCTGACCGGCCTTCTCTACCTTGACACCAGCAAGCGCACGTTCCTCGACAGTCTCGAGCTCTGCGACGAACCGCTCGCGCTGCTCTCGGAAGATCAGCTTCGTCCGCCGCCGGAAATCCTGGACGAGGTCGTCGCTTCGTATCGGTAGTCGCGCGGGCTTGCGCCCTGTGGACAGAGTCTCGCGGCCCCGTTCTCCCGGTGGGGCGTCCTTGCGGACGCGCCGTGTCAGCCGGCCGCCTCCCTCAACCGGGAGGGTTGGCCGCCCCGGTGCTCGCGCCACTTGATCCTTGAGCCGGTAACCCGCGGGAGGTCCCGTATGACCCCATTGTGTGAGTACGTTTCGCTTCGCGGTTCCACCCGTTTCCGCAACGGGTGGACCGTCCTCGCCCTGCTGGCGCTGGTTGCGGCGCCGGCCCTCGCCCAGCGCAGCTTCACGATTCAGGACGCACTCGGGATCGCGTCGGTCTACGATCCGCAGCTCTCGCCGGACGGCGAACTCGTCGTCTACGTGGTGTCCCGGATCGATCTCGACGGGAACAAGTCCGAGAGCCGGATCCACGGTGTCCCGTTCGCGGGGGGCGATCCGGCGCCGTTGACCAGGGAGGGGCGCTCGGCGTCCCATCCCCGTTTCAGTCCGGACGGGTCGGAGCTCGCGTTCCTGAGTTCCGGGGAAGGGGACAAGACCCAGATCTGGCTGCTTCCCCTCGCGGGCGGCGAGGCGAGGGTCCTGTCCCGCCTGCCGGCGGGGGTGTCTTCCTTCTCGTGGGCGCCGGACGGAAGCGCCCTGGCGGTGGTTTCCATGGACCCGGATCCCCATGAGCCGAAGGACGGCCAGGAGCCGGAACCGCGTCCGCTGGTGATCGACCGCCGGCAGTTCAAGCGGGACGGCCAGGGATATCTCGAGAACCGCCGCCGGCACATCTATCTCGTGGACGTGTCCGATGGCTCGCACGAGCAGAAGACCTTCGGTCCCTATGACGATGGTTCCCCGGTGTTCTCGCCCGACGGCTCGGAACTCGTCTTCGTGAGCGTTCGGCCGGAGAAAGGCGATCCCGACGCTACCGACAACTCGGATCTCTTTCTCATTCCGCGCACCGCCGGCGAGACCAGCGAGCCGGTACGGCTCACGAGCAACCTGGGGCCGGATCGCTCACCGGTCTTCAGCCCGGACGGCGACTGGGTGCTCCACACCGGAAACCGCAAGCCGGAGCTGATCTGGTACGCCACCGAGCACCTGTACGCGCTCAACCGGACGACCGATGAGATCGTCCAGGTGGCGGCCGGACTCGACCGGAACCTCTCGAATCCCCGCTTCGGCGCTGGCGGCGCCGTGTTCGCCCTGCTCGAGGATTCGGGGAACCAGCATCTCGCCTCCCTCTCCCTTTCCGCGGATGCCGCTCCCGACCGGGTGATCGCGGGCGAGCGGGTCGTTCGGGACATCGAGGCGGTGGGAGACCGGGTCGTGGGGGTTGCCGCCACCGTGGACCGGCCGCCCGAGGTGATCGCCTGGAGCCGGGGCAGCGAGCCGAGGCGACTGACCCGCGAGAACGAGGCGCTGTTCGCCGCAGTGAACCTCGGTGCGGTGGAGCGGATCACCTTCCCGAGTTCCGATGGAACCGAGATCCAGGGCTTCGTCACCAAGCCGCCGGGATTCGAGGAGGGACGGCGCTATCCGACGATCCTCTGGATCCACGGCGGACCGGTTGCGCAGTACTCCACCTCCTTCCAGTCCACCTGGCAACTCTTCGCGGCGAACGGGTATCTCGTGGTGGCCGCGAACCCCCGCGGCTCGTCGGGCCGGGGAGAAGCGTTCTCCCACGCCATCTGGGCCGACTGGGGGAACCTGGACTACGAGGACGTGAACGCCGCGGTGGACCACGTCATCGAACGCGGTTGGGCTGATCCCGAGCGCCTCGGGGTTGGTGGATGGAGCTATGGCGGGATCCTCACGAACTACGTGATCACCAAGACCACCCGGTTCCACGCCGCGGTCAGCGGATCCAGCGAGACCGAGTACCGGGCCGCCTACGGGAACGACCACTACCAGCTCGAGTGGGAGCTGGAGCTGGGGCTCCCCTGGGAGAATCCCGAGCTCTACAACCGGTTGTCCCCGATCTCGCGGGTACACCACGTTACGACGCCCACTCTCGTCCTCTGTGGGGAGAAGGACTGGAACGTCCCGCTCAGCCAGTCGGAGAACCTCTACCAGAGCCTGCGCCGGCTCGGGGTGCCCACCCAACTCATCATCTACCCCGGACAGAGCCACGGGATCCGCCTCCCCTCCTTCCAGAAGGACCGTTACGAGCGCTACCTGGCGTGGTTCAACCGGTTCCTGAAGTCCGCGGACGCTGCCACCGACGAGAGTTCCCGGTAGGGAACCGGCGGCGGCCGTGGCCGGCCGCCGCCTGGACGCGCCGCGTCCGGATCAGAAGCGGTAGCGCAACCCGCCGATGATCTGCCGCCGCAGCACGTCGCCGAAGACGTGGTTCTGGATCTCCTGATTCAGGAGGTTGATCACCCGGACCGAGGGCTGGACCCGGCCCTCCATCAGGTTGACCGCCAGCGTGGCGTTCACCAGCGTGAAGGCCTCGGTCCAGCCGTGGTACTCCGCGGTGAGGACGTCGGTCCAGTAGGCGCGATCCGTGTAGTTGAGCGACAGTCCGAGATCAACGGCGCCGATCTCCGCGTCGATGCCGGCATTGATGCGATGCGCCGCCGGAATGCTGATCTCGTCGGCGTCTTCCTCGCCGAACCCTTCCACCACCGGTTCGGCCTGCCACGAGTAGTTGAGAAAGCCGCCGACGTTGCCGCGGCGTCCGGTGAGCCCGAGCTCGATCCCCGAGTTCCGCGCCGACGTCCGGTTGATGTAGGTGAGCGAGGAAGGGAGCTGGGCGCCCGCGAGAGTACCCAGGGCGTCGATCAGGTAGCCGGGATTCGTGGCGATGGCGGCGATCGACGGCGGAAGCGTGCCGGGAGGGAGGACGGCGCCCAGCCGTCCGATGAAGTCCGCGACCTCGGCGAACGCTTCGTTCCACCCGGGAGGGGGGTTCGCGCCGGCCCAGAAGGTGTCGTCGGTGAAGTCGATGCTGTCCCGCATGTCGTTGACGTAGACCGCCGCGCTTGCGCCCATCCAGTCGTTGAGCGCTCCCGACCAGCCCACCTCGTATGCGGTCAGGGATTCCTGCACCAGTGACTGATTGCCCACCACGGCGATGGGAATCGTGTAGGTGACCGGGGCCGGGAGCGCGGAATCCGGAATGCTCAGGGCGCCGAAGAAGCCCCGGAAGACGGGACGGAGATCGAAGACCGCCGGCTGGCCGATCAGCGTGTCAAGGAAGGAATTGGTGAGCGACGGGGCGCGGAACGCCCGGTTGTAGGACACCCGGAAGGCTTGTGTGGGAGTCGGCTTGAAGATGAGGGTCGTGCGCGGAGACAGCACGATCTTGTCCAGCACGCTCATCCGGTCCGCGCGGGTTCCCACGATCCAGCGCCAACGGTCGCTCAGGAAGATCTCGTCGTTGACGTAGGCCCCCATCTCGCTGCGGCCGTCACCCTCGGGGGCCAGGGTGAAGTCCAGGGTGAGGTAGCGGGCGCTGGCGCCGTAGCTGAACAGGTGCCGTCCGCCCAGGAACCTGGTGTCCTTCATGCTGATGTCGTAGGCGGTCGAGTTCATGTTGCCCTCGAGGAACTGGCCCGTGGGGGTCTGGGACAGGATCGAGCTGAACGGGACCGCGGTGCGGTTTGCGAAGGCGCCGATTTCCATCGAGCCCCGGAGGTACTGGACGCGGCCGTACGACATGGCGCTTCCCGGCTTGACGTGGAAGGGACCGATCCCGGAGTGGAGGATCCCCTGGCTTCCGCCGTAGCCGCCGGAGAACCGGAAGCCGCTTTCGCCGTCCGGGGCGTCCCAGTCCGCGCGGATGTCCACCTTCGGCATCCGGGCATCCACCCCCTGGACGGGGGGATACAGCGTGCCGGTACCGTTCGGGATTTCACCGAAAGGACGGGGGAGGGCGTCCTGGCGGGTGAAGCTGAGGGTCGCGCGGTAGGCGAAGCGGTCGTTGACGGCCTGCGCGTGGGTGAGCGAGCCCATGAACTGGCTGCCCGTGTCCATCGGGTTGCCGGCGACGTTGCGATCGAAGGCGCCGAACCGGAGGTCCAGCGTGGTTCCCTGGTTGTCGCGCGGCACCTTGGTGATCAGGTTCACCACGCCGCTCATGGCGTTCGCGCCCCAGACGGCCGAAGCCGGACCGTTGACCACCTCGACCCGCTCCAGGTCGTCGAGCCCCACCGAGATGAAGTCCCAACTGGTGAAGCCGAAGAAGTCCTGATAGACGGAACGGCCATCCACCAGGACGAGCTGCGCGGTGGCGAGCGCCCCGGAAGAGCCGCGGCTCGTGACGCTGTAGTTGGTGTTGGAGAGCTGGGTGACGTTGACGCCCGGAGCCTGGCGCAGCAGGTCGCCGAAGTTGCTGGCTGGCGTGGTCTCGATCACCTCCGTGGGGATCACGGCGATCGCGGCCGGGGCGTTCACGATCTCCTGCTCCACCCGGGAGGCCGACACCACGACCTGGTCGGTGAAGCGCGGAATGATGTCGGCCGGATCGGCCGTCGCCTCCTCGCGCTCTTCCTGTTCCCCGGTTTCCTGGTTCGGCTCCTCTGCCTGCTGAACGGCGGCGCCCGCGGTGTCGAAGTGGGCTGCCAGGAAGACGAGGGAAGCCGCCAGGGACAGCAAGTGGTTGCGGGGGATGCCGCTGACGTTCATCGAGTAGGCCTCCTTGCCCGGATCAGAAACGGTACCGCAATCCTCCGATAACCTGGCGCCGTAACACGTCCCCGAAGATGTGGTTCTGGATTTCCTGGTTGAGGAGGTTGATCATCCGGACCGACGGTTGAAAACGGCCCTCCATCAGGTTGACCGCCAGGGTGGCGTTGACCATGGTGAAGGCTTCGGTCCAGCCGTGATACTCCGCCGTGAGCACGTCGGTCCAGTAGGCCCGATCCGTGTAGTTCAGCGACAGCCCCAGGTCCACGGCGCCGAACCCGGCGTCGATGCCGGCGTTGATGCGGAGCGCCGCCGGGATGCTGATTTCATCGGCGTCCTCTTCCCCGAACCCCTCGACGACGGGCTCCATCTGCCACGAGGTGTTGACAAACCCCCCGATGTCGCCGCGGCGGCCGGTGAGGCCGACTTCAATTCCGGAGTTCCGGACCGAGACCCGGTTGACGTAGCTGAACGCCGCCGGGAGCTGGACTCCCGCGAGCCCGCCCAGAGCGTCGATCAGATAACCGGGATTTGCGGCGATGGCCCCGATCTCCGGCGGCAGGGTGCCGGGAGGCAGCACTCCGGCCAGCCGTCCGATGAAGTCCCCAACCTCCGCGAACGCTTCGTTCCATCCGGGAGGCGGGTTCGCTCCGGACCAGAAGGCGGTATCGGTAAAGTCGATGCTGTCCCGCATGTCGTTCAGATAGACGGCCGCGCTCGCGCCGAGCCAATCGTTGAGCGCCCCGGACCAGCCGACTTCATAGGCGGTGAGGGTTTCCTGCAAGAGCGCGGGGTTTCCCACGACTCCGATGGGGATCGTGTAGTGGACCGGGGCCGGCAGCGCGGAATCCGGGATGCTCAGCGCGCCGAAGAAGCCCCGGAACACGGGACGCAGATCGAAGACAGCCGGCTCGCCGATCGTCGTGTCCAGGAACGTGTCGCTGAGCGACGGGGCGCGGAACGCGCGGTTATAGGAAACGCGGAAGGACTGGGTGGGGGTCGGCTTGAAAATAAGGGTGGTTCGCGGAGACAGCACCATCTTGTCGAAGATGCTGATTCGGTCGGCTCGGGTTCCCACAATCCAGCGCCAGCGGTCACTGAGGAAGATCTCGTCGTTGATGTAAAGGCCCTGTTCGCTCCGTCCGTCACCGGCCGGGGCGAGGGTGAAATCGAGGGTCACGAAGCGGGCGCTGGCGCCGTAGCTGAAGAGGTGGCGTCCGCCGAGGAACTTCGTGTCCCTGAAACTGATGTCGTAGGTGCTGGTCTTGATCTCGCCGTCGAGAAACTCGCCGGTGGGGACGCGCGAAAGCAGCGAGTCGAAGCTCGCGGCGGTCCGGTTCAGGAAGGCCCCGATCTCCATGGAGCCGCGGACGTACTGGACCCGGCCATACGACATGCTCGCCCCCGGCTGGACATTGAACGGTCCGATCCCGGAGTGAAGAATCCCCTGGCTGCCCGCGTATCCACCGGAGAATCTGAATCCGCTCTGGCCGTCGGGTGCATCCCAGTCGGCTCGCAGATCCACCTTCGGCATCTGGGCCGTCACTCCCTGCAGCGGAGGATAGAGAGTGCCCGTGTCATTCGGGATCTCGCCGAACGGCCGCGGAAGCGGATCGTGCTGGGTGAAGCTGACGGTCGCCCGGTAGGCGAAGCGGTCGTTTACCGCCTGTGCGTGGGTCAGGGAGCCCATGAACTGGTTGCCCGCGTCCATCGGGTTGTCGGTGACGTTTCGATCGAACGAACCGAACCGGAGGTTCAGCGTCGTTCCCAGGGCATCGCGCGGCGCCTTGGTGATCAGGTTGACGACCCCACTCATGGCGTTCGCTCCCCAGATCGCCGAAGCCGGTCCGTTCACCACCTCGATCCGCTCGAGGTCGTCCAACCCCACGGAGAGAAAGTCCCAGCTGGTGAAGCCGAAGAAGTCCTGATACACCGAACGCCCGTCCATCAGGACCAGTTGCGAAGTGGCCAGGGCGCTTGAGGAGCCGCGGCTCGTGACGCTGTAGTGCGTGCTTGAGAGCTGGGTGACGTTGACCCCCGGAGCCTGGCGCAGCAGATCCCCGAAGTTGCTGGCGGCCTGCGTCTCGATGACTTCGGTCGGTATCACCGCGATGGCGGCCGGCGCGTTCACGATCTCCTGCTCGACCCGGGAAGCGGACACCACGACCTGGTCCGTGAAGCGCGGGATGATGTCGGCGGAATCGGGTGTTCCTTCCGCTTCTTCCTGCTGTTCTTCGGTTTCCTGTCCTTCCTGTTCCTGGGTTGCGCCTTTCGCCGGCGCCGAAACCGTGGTGAAGAAGAGAAAGGTGAGAACGGCCACCGGCATCGCCCGGTACCGAGTGACGAGGCGGTTCTGGTTCACGAAGGGCCTCCTTCCGATGCCGGCCCCTTCCACGTCCCTGCCGGGACATGCGTGGCTGCGGCCGCGCGGATCCATTGTAAGAGGGAGTACGCCCGAGGGCCACCGGACGAGTCTCCCTGCAAGAGCACCGGTCTGCCCATCCCGGCGGCTATCCTAAACCCTTGGACCGCCCGGTCGGCGCAAGGCCCTCCCGTGGCGTCTTCCTTGCCCCATGTCCCAGCTCGATCAGAAACAGGTTCTGGAGATCCTCGCCCCGATCCGGAATCGCGAGTTCGGCGGCGAGAGCATCGTGGCGCTGGGCCAGGTCGCCGACATCCGCATCTGCCGGCCGATCGTCAGCGTCACGGTGACGCTCCCGAACGTCGGGAGTGAAGTTGGCGGCGAGATCCGGGACCAGGTGCGGGAGGCACTGCTCCGGCTGCCGGAGATCGAACGGGCGGAGGTGGCGATACGCACCCAAGTGAGTTCCTCGCCGACGTCCCGGGTGGGACAGGACCCGGGCCCACCATCCGGAGTTCCCGGGCCGCGCGCTCCCATGCCGGATCCCACCAAGCCGGAGGGTGTCCAGAATGTGGTCGCCATCGCGTCCGGGAAGGGCGGCGTAGGGAAGAGCACGGTCTCCGCGAACCTCGCCGTCGCGCTGGCGGCGGATGGAGCGCGGGTGGGCCTTCTGGATGCCGACGTCTACGGGCCCTCGCAGACCACCATGTTCGGGATGGACGACCGTCCGGCGACCGACGAACATCGCCGGCTGATCCCGCTCGAGGCTCACGGAGTGCGGTTCATCTCCATGGGGATGCTCTCTTCCAAGGAGACTCCCGTCATCTGGCGCGGACCGATGGCCTCGCGGCTTGTCCAGCAGTTCTTTTCGGGAGTCGTCTGGGGAGAACTGGACTACCTGCTGGTGGATCTCCCGCCGGGCACGGGGGACGTTCAGCTCACGATCGCCCAGACGGCCGCGCTCGCGGGAGCCGTCATCGTGACGACCCCCCAGGCGGTGGCCCGGACGATCGCCGAAAAGGGACTCCGGATGTTCCAGCCGGTGCGCGTTCCCGTGCTCGGGGTGATCGAGAACATGAGTTCGTTCGCCTGTCCGCACTGCGGGGAGCGCACCAACATTTTCTCCACTGGCGGTGGCGAGGAAGTCGCCGGAGACCTGGGCCTGCCCTTCCTGGGTGGGGTGCCGCTCGACCCGCGGGTGGTTCTCGCCGGAGACGAGGGCACGCCTACCGTCGTGCGCGATTCCGAGAGTCCCGCCGGCGTCGCCTATCGGGAGATTGCCCGCCGGGTCGCACTCGAGGTGGCGCGGTCCAACCAGGCCGAACGGGGCGGAGTCGCCGATTCGGTAACCGCGGAAAACGACGCGGTGGTGGTGCGCTGGCGCGACGGCTCGGAAGACCGTTTCGGGTTCGAATACCTGCGGAACCACTGCCCGTGCGCCACCTGCGTGGACGAATGGAGCGGGAAGCGCCGGTCGTTGACCCTGTTGCTGCCGACCAACTTCGCGCCCCGGAAGCTCGTTCCCGTAGGGAACTACGGCGTTCAGATCCACTGGAATGACGGCCACGAGACCGGGATCTACAGCCATCACCTCCTGCGTCGGCTCGCGAAACAGCAAGAAGGCGCCCCAGCCCCGGTCGGTTAGCTCCGCCGGTGAGGGTGAGCGGCGTAGCGTCACGGCCCGGCAGGCGATGATTGCCCGCCTGCGGCGGGCGGTGCCGGTTTCAGGGGCCCCACCGGGAGAACTGCCCGGCGTTCCCCTACCGAGTCGGGGATCCGCGCTGGACCTCGATCACGCCCGGGACCGTCTGGAGCAGACGGGAGATGGCCCCGACCTCCTTGGCGTTTTCCACCGCAACGGTCACGTAGATGTCGCCGCGTTCCGCATCGTCGGCGGTGCCCTCGAACGCCCGGATGTCGGTGTCGGCTTCGGCAATGATCTTGGTGATGTCCGCGAGCATCCCCTTGCGGTTCTCGACGCGCACCAGGAAGCCGGCGTCATAACGCGTTCCGGTGGTCGACTTCCAGGACACGTCGACCTGGCGTTCCGGGTCCCGCGCAAGGTCCGCGAGGTGGCGGCACTTGGCCGCGTGGACCGCGACGCCCTTCCCCTTCGTGATGTAGCCGGCGATCGCTTCGCCCGGTAGCGGAGAACAGCACCGGGCGCGGTGCACCAGGATGTCGTTCTGGCCACTCACCAGAATCTGCCCCGGATCACGCCCGATGATGCGTCGGACGGCGCCCGCGAACCCCGACTCCGAAGCCGGTTCCTTCTCGGGTGCTTGCTTGAGCTGGTCCGCGGGGACGGCGTCGGCCAGGGCGCGGGCAGCGGATACCTTGCCGTAGCCGATCGCGGCGAAGAGGTCGTCCAGGTTCGGAGCTCCGTGGCGCTTCATCGCGTCGGCGAGCCCCGGAGCGGAACGGACCCGCCGCAGGCTCAAACCGTGGGATCGTGCTTCCTTCTCCAGTAGCTTCCGGCCGATCTCGATGCTTTCCCGCTTGGCCTCGGCGTTCAGCCGCGCCCGGATCTTGCTCTTTGCGCGGTTCGTGCGTGCGATCTTGAGCCAATCCTCGCTCGGCAGGTGGTTCTTGCGGGTGAGGATCTCGCAGATGTCGCCGTTGCGGAGCTGGTACCGGAGCGGGGCCATGGCCCCGTTGACCCGCGCTCCGATGCAGCCGTGCCCGACTTCCGTGTGGATGGCGTAGGCGAAATCGATGGGTGTCGCTCCCCGGGGAAGCGACTTGACCTCCCCGCGCGGGGTGAAGCAGTGCACCTCGTCGGGATAGAGGTCGATCTTCAGGCTGCTCAGGAACTCGTGGGGATCCTTGACTTCCTTTTGCCACTCGAGCACCTGGCGCAGCCAGGCGAAGCGCTTGATGTCCTGTTCTCCGTAGCTGCCGGAAGACTTGTAGCTCCAGTGGGCGGCGATGCCCTCTTCGGCCACCCGGTGCATGTCCGTGGTGCGGATCTGGACTTCGAAATGCGTCCCCGACTCGGTCATCAGGCTCGTATGGAGGGACTGGTAGCCGTTGACGCGCGGCATCGCGATGAAGTCCTTGATCCGCCCCGGGATGGGCTTCCAGACGTTGTGAATGACTCCCAGCGCCGTGTAGCAGTGGGGCACCGTGTCGGTCACCAGCCGCAGCGCGATGAAGTCGTACATCTGGTCGAGCTCGATCTGCTGCCGATGCATCTTGCGATAGATGGAGTAGATGCTCTTGGTGCGTCCCGACAATTCGCCCGGGATTTCCTCCGCCTGCAGCTCGCGTTTCAGCGTCCGGCTGAGATCACGAATGAAGTCCTCGGCCCACCGCTTCTTGGCCTTGACCCGAGCGTCGAGGACCTTGTAGGTCTGGGGCTCGAGATGACGAAGCGCCAGATCCTGGAGCTCGGCCTCGATGCGCCCGATTCCAAGCCGCCCCGCGATCGGGGCGTAGACGTCCAGGGTCTCGGTGGCGATCCGCTGCCTCTTCTCTTCCCGGAGAAAGTCGAGCGTCCGCATGTTGTGCAGCCGATCGGCGAGCTTGATCAGGATGACCCTGGTGTCGTCGGTCATCGCGATGACCATCTTGCGCACGTTCTCCGCCTGATTGGCTTCCGCGGAACTGAATTCCACGCGGCTCAGCTTGGTGAGACCGTCGATCACCCGGCTCACATCCCGGCCGAAGCGGCGCTCCAGGTCTTCGTTCGTGACCTTGGTGTCCTCGACCACGTCGTGGAGGAGGCCGCAAGCCACGGAGACGATGTCGAGCTTCAGGTCCGCGAGAATCCCGGCTACCTCGAGCGGGTGATTCAGATAGGGCTCGCCCGAGAGACGGACCTGCCCCTGATGCGCCTGGGCGGCTACCACGTAGGCCGCGCGGAGCAGATCGAAATCGGCGTCGGGTTGGTACGCCCTGACCCGGTCGCGAATCGTCTCGAACCGAATCATCGCTCGCCTGCCTCCCGCTCTACCCTGTTTCCCGTCCTACCCTAGCAGTTGAGTCCACTCCGAGGCGTGGCCCGGGACCGGCAGCAAGAAACCCCGCCGGCCGCGGCCGAAGCGCGCGGCCGACGGGGCCTGATTTCCTGATCTTCCCGGGGAAGTGCGCTTGTCTACCGTTCCTGGGCAGCTTCCGCAGCGGCGGCGGCCGCGGCGGCCGCTTCCTGCTCCATCCGGTCTCGGATAGCAATCGCCCGATTCCGGTACTCGTCGGCTTCGGCGGTCAGGGCGGACGCGTTTCGCGGATCCACCTTCGCCAGTTCCCGCAGGAGCAGGTTCTTGTAGACGAGGGCGTCCACGTATTCGTCGTTCCGGACCAGCGCCTCGTCGAGCTGCACCAGCCCCAGATCGATGAACTCGCGGCGCTGCCGCTCGTTCAGGTCGGGGTCCCGATAGACCTTGTCCCAGTAGTAGGTCGCGATCAGGTAGTACCCCTCCGGATTGTCGGGGTTCACGTCCCGGGCCTGTTCGAGCCACTCCATCGTCTCGTCGAAACGGCCGTACTTGTTGAACAGGTTGGCGACCTGCCGGTACGCGATCGGGTCGTCCGGATTCATCTCCACGGGAACCTTGTAGGCCTCGATGGCTTTCTCGAAGAGCGGGTTCACCTCGGGATCGTGGAACCGCTCGTACACGTCGGCCAGGCCGTAGTAGAGCTCCGGAGTGCCCGGGTTCATTTCGATCAGACGATTGAAGTAGTACTCCGCCCCTTCGAGATCGTCGAGGTGGTCGCGGTGGATGCCGGCGAGCTGTTCCGACGCGTAGCGTTCGTAGAGCTGGATACCGTCTCTTGACGCTTGGTCCAGGCTCGGGTCCGCCAGCGCCTCTTCGACGACGGCGATGGTGTCCTCGTAACCGTCGAGTGCGTTGTCGAGGTATTCCTCGTTCTGCGGGTCATCGAAGGTCGTCGGGCTGTACAGCAGGTGGTTGCTGCTGGCGCTGAAGAAATGCAACGTCGTCTGGATGAGGGCGTTGTCCTCGGGAGCGTTCTCGGTTGCTTCCTGGTAGTACCGGATCGCATCCTCGTACTCCCTCCGACCGTAGGCCTCGTTCGCCTTGCCGAAGGCCCGCATGGCCTGCAGCATGTCGATGTAGTTGGGGAGACCCCCGCGAAGAGGGGGAAGGGGCGAGATGAACAATCCGATGAAGAGCACCAAAACGACGCCCACCGAAATGAGGACGGTCTGTTTCTTAGTTAGTGCCACTGTGTGTGATCTCCTTGCCTGCGCGAGCGGCTATTGGGCAACGATCCCGACGCGCTCGACGCCGTTCCCCTTCACGATGTCCAGGACGGAAACTACCTGTCCGTAGCTCAGGAAGGGATCGGCTTTGAGAAAGATCGTCTTGTCGGCGCGGGTCTCGAAGATGTCGCGGACACGCAGGGGGAGCTCCTCCGGCTCGACGACCTGCTTGTTGATGGTCACCTGTCCGGACGAGTCGATGCTCAGCACCAACTGGTTCGGATCCGGTTCGGCGTCAATGACCTGGTCCTGGTTGTCCGGCATTTCCACGTCGTGTCCCTGCTGGGTCAGCGGGGTGACGACCATGAAGATGATGAGGAGCACCAGAAGCACATCAATGAGCGGTGTGATGTTGATGTCGGAAGTGACTCCGCCGGAGGCGAATCCTGCCATTCCCATGATGGTTTCTCCTGGGTGTCAGCCCTTTTGGAGGTTGCTACTCGGCCCGTTCGGTGATGAGGCCGATCTCGTCGGCTCCGCCGTCACGGCACAGCGACATGAGGCCGAGCACTTCGTGGTACGGAAGCCGTTCGTCCGCCTTCAGGTAGAGGATCTTGTCCGTCTTGCCCGCGAACTTCTCGACCAGGAGGTTCGGCAGTTCCTGCCTGGGGACGGAGATGAGGTCGAGATAGATCGCCCCGTCCTCGCGGATCGCGACGTTCACGACATCGTCGCTGTCGGCGTGATCGATGCCGTAGTCGGCTACCGGCAACTTGACGTCCACTCCCTTCTGCAGAAGCGGCGTCACAACCATGAAGATGATGAGCAACACCAGCATGACGTCCGCGAGGGGGGTCACGTTGATGTTGGCGTTTACGTCCTTGCTACCAAGACCTGACATTCCCATGATGCGTTACTCCTTGGTTTCCCGGTCCGCCACCGCTCCGGGCGGCGGCGCAGTGGGGCCCGCCGGCGCGATTGCCCCGAAGCCGGAAGAGGCCCTGGGGTGGCGCCAGCGGGGCATTGAAGGGGGAACTCCGGCGAAGCCGCGTTAGCGGCGCGCCATGAAGTCGATGAGCTCGGAGGCGCCGTTGTCCATCTCGACCCCGAAGCCGTCCGCCCGGTTCGTGAGGTAGTTGAAGGCCCACACGGCCGGGATGGCGACGAAGAGTCCGAGCGCGGTGGCGATCAGCGCCTCCGCGATTCCGGCCGATACCGCGCCGATTCCACCGGATCCGGTCAGCGCCATGCCGCGGAACGCGGTGATGATGCCGAGCACGGTTCCCAGAAGGCCCACGAAGGGAGCGGTGGCGCCGATCGTCGCGAGCCCGGAGAGGTTCCGGCGCAGGTCCATCATGCCGATCGCGGTGGCTCGCTGGATGGCCCGGTGGGCCGCTTCCATCGTGACGTCCTTGTCCCCGCTACCTTCCTCGGTCTGGAACTGGATCTCCTGAAGTCCAGCCAGCAGCACTTTGGCGAGGTGGCTGTTCTTGACATCCTTGTCCTTGCTCACCTTGATGGCCGCTTCGATGTTGCCGGCCTTGAGCTCCTTGGCGATGCGCACGGAGTAGCCGCGCGACTGGCCCTTCGCCTTCTGGTAGGTCAGCCACCGCTCGATCATCACCGAGAGAGAGTAGATCGACATGATGACCATCACGCCGTTGATGAGCTTTGCAGCCGGCCCCATGTGGGACCAGATCTCAAGCAAGTCAAAAGACATTCCGTTCGTCCTCCTGGGATCTAGGAAAAAAGCGTTTGGCTTCTCCTGCCCGGGACCGGACTGAGGATCGGTACGAGTCGGATCGCTGGGATCCGGTCAATCCGCATCGTGGGCAGGGCGAAATCAGCCTTGATGAAACTGGGTGGTCTGGACTGGAAAACCGGGCTTCCGGGGTAGTCGTTCCGGATCGGCGTCAGCCAAGGTTGAAGGTTACCGTCACGGTCATGACGATGGGAACCGGCACGCCGTTGAGCAGAGTGGGTTGGTACCTCCACTGCCGCACGGCGTCCATCGCCGCCTGGTCGAGCAGGGGAATCGAGCGAAGCACCGAGATGTTCGTCACGTTGCCGGACGGGTCGATGATGGCCTCGAGGATCACCACTCCCGAGACCCGGGCCTGTTTGGCGATTTCCGGATAGATGGGCTGCACGTAGACCGTGCGGGTCGGCTCCCGGATTTCTCCGCCGACGCGGACCGGAGCGGCCTTGGGCGGCGGGGGCGGGGGGCCCGAAGGCAGGCCGCCGACGATACCGCCGATGATCCCGCCGGGAACTCCACCCTCGACGCCGCCGGGAACTCCGAAGTCCACCCCGGCGTCACCGAGGTCGTCCGGAATGTCCACCGGCGCCACGAACTGCGGAGTCGTGTTGAGAACCGGCTTCGGTGCGGCCCGGCGCCTCGCCTTCGGTGGCGGCGGCGGTGGCGGCGGTGGCGGCGGCGGTGGCGCCGCGGCCATGAAGGTCATGATGCCTTCCGGAGTGGGGAGTTGGACGGCGAGGATCGGAATGACGATGAACGCCACCACGGCGCCGCCCTGAAGCAGAAACGAGAAGGCGAAACTGCCGAGGGAACGTCCGAGGTTTTGATCACGTCCCGCCAGTTTGAAATTTGGCTCTCTTGACACGCTAGGCTCCTTTTCCCCGGGTCCGGCCCGTCGTCCGAAGCCGAGAACAACCCGGATAGCCGCCGTTTCAGGGGCCGCGACGAGCGGCGGACGACTGGCCAGGCTGCCTGGGGAAGGTGGGGAAACTAGCACTCAGTGCCCCGGCATGTCAACCGAGAACAGTCACCGTCACGGGCCGCAGCGAAGGGCCGCCGCCTGGTCCCGGGGATGACCTTCCCCCTGCCGGATTTGCCCGGTTCAGCGGAGCGAGAAGCGAACCACCAGATTGCTGAGCGAGGCCACCGGCCGGCCGTTCCGCCGGGCCGGGCGGAACCGCCACTCCGACTCCACGACCCGAATGGCTTCCGCATCCAGTCCGGGGACGGAGCGGAGAATCCGCAAGACATCGACCGTTCCGCGCTCCGTGATCAGGGCTCGCAGGACAACGCGCCCGCGGACGCCGTCCCGGAGCGCCTGCTTGGGGAAGCGGGGACGCGGCATGGAAAGCGCCGCGGGGGGTTCGTCCGGGGGAGGGAGCACGGGATCGGCCGCTTCCCGGAGGCCGCCGATCTGCCCGCCCTGAACCCCACCGGGAATCCCACCGACCACGCCGGCCGGTTCCCCGAATTCCAGCCCCTCCCAGAATCCGTCCGGAATGCCGTGTTCGGACCCGAACGACGATGGGATCTCCACCGCTTCGAGCACTTCCACGAGATCGGTGCGCGCGAAGAGGGGAGCGAGCCTCGCGGCCGTATCGCGGACCGTCGCTCCGGCATGCTCGGGTTCGGGTTCCGCCGCGGGATCCCCCAGGCGGAGCGCCGCCGCGGGGGGCGCGAAGAGGTGGACCCGGTACGCCTCGAAGGCAGGCAGCTGGTCGCTCCGCACCTCGAAGGAGGGATGGAGCAGCAGCACCAGCAGTGCGCCGTGCAGCGTTACTCCGAGCGGCAGGGAAATGCCGAAGCCGGGCGACGGCGAGTGCGGCATCCCAAGGCCGATCCGGGTCCTTTCCCCAGGGCGTCCAGACGGCACTTGCCACGAACCTCGCTCGGCGAGTCTAGCGGCCGGTAGTGAATCTCGCGCGGCATTCGACACCCGCTGAATCCCCGCTGAACCACTCGCCTTCGGCTCGTTCATCGTTGCACTTCGGTCGAAACACACTCGGTATTCCTCCCTCGCGCGCCTTGTCAGCGAGGTTCAGCGGGCCCAGTTGCTGTGAAAATGCAGTCCGGCGGGTCGGCCGAGCGTCCTGTTGGCGCCGCCGGCTTGGAACGCCGACCTCTGGTCGGCACGCGCTGCGCGACCGCGCAGCGC
>JAJDUD010000071.1 GCA_022826825.1 Acidobacteriota bacterium
GGCCACCGCCCACCGCATCACCGCCGAGATCCGGTGCCGGACCCGCCGCGCCGTCACCCGCTTCTCGTTCCAGATCGGGAGCAGGACCTCCATCACGTCCGCCGTGCTGATCCGGTGCACCGGCCTTCTCCCGAGCTTCGGCATCGCATAGTCCCGAAGGGTCGCCCGCCAGTCCTCCTCGGACCTGCTGCCGTCCTTCCAGCCGGCCCGGTGCACCGCGATCACCTTCTCGACGGCTTCCCCGAAGGTGGGGACGGTCCGCTTCCGGCCGGTCACCAGTTCCCCGCGCCGCCGCGCCGCGAGGTTCAGGGCGCACTTCTCACGGGCCTCGGCGAGGCTGACGTGGGGCCAGGACCCGAGTCCGAGATTGCGCTGCCGGCCGTCCAGATTGATGCGCTGCGCCCAGGACTTGGCCAGGTGGCCGCGGTTCGTATGCTTGACGAGGAGTGAGAGGCCACCGGAGCCGCGCCCGTCGCCGTAGCGTCCGGGCTGCGCGATGGTGGCGACGAAGCGTGCGGAGAGTCGGTAGGGTCGTTCCATCATGGGTTTTTCGTTCCTGCGTAGGGTTCCTGGTTCCTACAGCTACCAAGTGAATATCAGAAAAACGGCGGGAACGAGCGGGTTGCGACTATTCCCGGATGGAACATTGTAGCACTCTAAGCCATTGATATACAACGTTTATGGGAGCATCGAGAGGTATCCATCGGAACGACATAGAACGGTATGAGTGCCGACCGGAGGTCGGCGTTCCAGGCCGGCGGCGCCAACAGGGCGCTTGGCTGACCCGCCGGGCTGCTAACCCGCGTTCCGGAGGAGGTAGTCCACCAGCAGGTTGGACATCACCCGCATGCCGATGGCCACCGAGGCGTTGTCGGCCCGGAAGAACGGCGAGTGGTGAGGCCCCGTCCTGGTCCCCTCGCGGTGGATGCCCAACCGGTAGTAGAACCCCGGCACCTCGTTCGCGAAGTAGGCGAAGTCCTCGCCGCCCATCGTCGGGTCGAGTTCCTGCGTGTTCTCCACCCCGACGAGTTCCCGCACCGTGCCGATCATTTCGGCGGTGAGCTCGCGGTCGTTGATGGTGGCCGGGGTGCCGCGGTCGTAGTTGAGGGAATAGGAGCCGCCGCCGGAGGTCGTGATTCCGCCCAGCACCTCGGCCATGCGCGCTTCCACCAGGTCCCGGACGTCCGGATCGTAGGTGCGGACCGTCCCCTCGATCTCCACCGACTCGGGAATGATGTTGAACCGCTGCCCGCCGTGGACCATGCCGACGGTCACCACCACCGGCTGGAGCGGGTGCACGTTCCGGGACGCGATCGTCTGGAGCGAGAGGATGGCCTGGGATGCCATGACCACGGGATCCACGCCCGCCTGCGGCTGCGCGCCGTGCGTCTGGACGCCGGTGATGGTCGCCTTGAAGTGGTCCACCGCGGCGAGCGCCGGTCCCGGCGTGTATCCGATCACTCCGAGCGGCAGTCCGGAAAGCGTGTGGAGGCCGAAGATGGCCTGGGGCCGCGGATCGTCGAAGACGCCTTCCGCGACCATCATTTCCGCGCCGCCCTCTTCGCCCGGCGGCGGTCCCTCCTCGGCGGGCTGGAAGATGAACAGGACCGTGCCCGGGATGTCCTCGCGCATCCCGGCGAGCACCGAGGCCACGCCGTACTGGACCGCGGTGTGGACGTCATGGCCGCAGGCGTGCATCACCCCGACCTCCTGGTCGTTGTAGGTGGTGCGGACCTTGGATGCGAACGGGAGATCGGTGTCCTCGGTGACCGGCAGGGCGTCCATGTCGGCGCGCACCGCCACCACCGCTCCGGGCTTCCCGCCCCTCAGCACCCCGACGACGCCGGTGTGTGCGATCCCTTCGCGCACGTCATCGAAGCCGAGTTCGCGGAGGTGTTCGGCCACCATCCGCGCCGTCTCGAACTCGCGGTTCCCGAGTTCCGGAAACTCGTGGATGTGCTCCCGGAAGGCGACCGTTTCCGCTTCGAAGCGGGAAACCGCCTCCTGGATGCGGTCGTCCCAGGCGCCGAGTTCCTGGGCGGCGGACGGCGCCGCGAGGACGGTGAGCAGAGCGAAACCAGGAAGGCGTTGGAGCATGGAAACCTCCGTCAGAACGGACGCGAGTGTACCGGGACGGGCCTTGCCTCCACGGTTAGTCGAAGGCGCCCGGCACGCCCCCGAATTCCAGGATGAACGCCCACTCCTCGGGCGTCACCCGCTGGACGGAGAGGCGCTGTCCCCGCTTCAGCAGCGACATGCCGGCGAGTTCGGGCAGGGTGCGCAGGACCGGGAGGCCGATCTCCTCCGGGAAGCGGGCCACGAACTCGATGTCCACCATGTACCACCATGGTTTTGCCTCGGTGGCGCGTGGATCGTGGTACTTGGAGTCCGGGTCGAACTGGGTGAAATCGGGATAGGCGAGGCGGCACACCCGGGCCACTCCGGCGATCCCGGGAGGCTTGGCGTTCGAGTGGTAGAAGAGGACCCCGTCCCCGATCTCCATCTCCTTCATGTAGTTCCGCGCCTTGAAGTTGCGGACGCCGTCCCAGTGGGTCCAGCCGTCGCGCTCGAGGTCGTCGAGGCTGTAGGCGTAGGGCTCGCTCTTCATGAGCCAGTAGTGGCGGGGGCGGTCGGTCATCGCTGGGAGCGTACCAGCGGCGTGCGGGGTTCGCCCGCCTCCTGCGGGCGATGCCGGCCTGAAGACCGGCGCTCCTTCAGAGCAGTCGGAACTCGACTTCGATCTCGGCGAGCACGTCCACCGCCTCGCCGCGGAAGCGCCCGGGCTGGAAGGTCCACTCCCGCACCGCGGCGACGGCCTTGGCGTCCAGCCCGGCGTCGAGGCTGCGGATCACCCGGGCGGGCCCGACGCGCCCGCTCTTCAGGATGACGACTTCGAGGATCACGATGCCCTCGATCTTGCGGGCCAGGGCGTCGTCGGTGTATTCGGGAGTGACGCGCCGGCGGAGCCGGGGTGGATCGACGCCGCTGCCGATCCGGTAGGCGCCCCCGCCGAACCCGCCGCCGGTTCCTTCTCCGATGCCGTCACCGTCTCCCTCACCGAGCCCGCCCCCGGCGCCGGTTCCCGCGCCGCTGTTGCGGCCGGGACCCCGGTAGGTCAGCAGGTCCGAGGCGTCCCGGATCAGTCCGGCGAGCGCTTCGGGATCCGGAGCGAACGGGGCGTTGACGGCGTCCTCCAGGATCTCTTCCGCGACGTCCTCGGGGTCCTGCAGGACCAGTTGTTCGGGTTCGGGAAGGTTCTGGGTGGCCACTGTCTGGACCTCGAGTGGCTCCGCCTCGGTCTCGTCGCCGCCGCCACCACCGCCGCCGCCGGGTCCCTCCTCGACCAGGAAGACGAGGCCCGGAAGATCGAACCCGGACTCCTCGATCTCGTCCGCCGCAAAGACTCCGAACACGATCAGCGCCAGGATGCCGCCGTGAGCGGTCATCGCCGAGGCGAACCCGCGACGACCTGCCTCTGCGTCGAGGTGGGCCACCGGGCGCCCGGAGATGGGGCTGATTTCCGGTCCGGCGGGAGTGAGGACCGTCCGCAGGTCACCCAGCACACGGCGAAGGAACGAGGTGTCTGGAGAGTTTGGGGCTGCCACGCTGGGGACGGCGGCGCGCAAGGGCCGTGCCGCATTGTAGCGATGCCGGCGGGCGCTCACCGGCGCGTGGTACCCTGCGCGCCGCTTCGGGCGTCTTCACGTACCGCGGCGCCGCGTCCGGGCGTCCGAAAGCGATGGGTTCCCCGACGCCGTCCGGCCGGGCGGAGATCGTCTGCGGCGGTTTTCCGGGTGGCGGACCAGCCTCGGCGCCGCTTTCTCGCGCCGTCTCCGCATCGCTCTCGAAGGCGCCGGCTCATCCCCTCGATTCCCCATGCTCTACCCGTTCGGCGGCCACGCTCCGGTCGTTCCCGAAACCGCGTTCGTCGCCCCCGGCGCCCGGGTCATCGGGGACGTGATACTCGGCGAGGACGTGTCGATCTGGTTTTGCGCCGTGCTCCGCGGCGACGTGAACTTCATCCGGGTCGGCGCCCGCTCCAACCTGCAGGACGGGGTGGTGGTGCACGTGAACGCCGGGGCCGAGTCCACCACCGTCGAGGAGGAGGTGACCGTCGGCCACCAGGCGATCCTCCACGGGTGCCACCTCGGACGGCGCAGCCTCATCGGCATGGGATCGGTGGTCCTCGACGGCGTGTCGGTAGGCGAAGAAGCCATGGTGGCGGCCGGAGCGGTGGTGCCGCCCGGTCTGCAGGTTCCGCCGCGGGTCCTGGTGCGCGGCGTGCCGGGGCGGGTTGCGCGGCCCCTGACCGATGCGGAGATCGGCCACCTCGCCGACTCCGCGGAGCGCTACGTCGAACTGAAGGACCAGTACCTGGACGAGCGGCGTGCCGAAGCGCCGGAGCCCGCACCGTGAGCGTTCCCACCCGTCCCACCCACCACTGCGCGGCGCTTGACCTCGAGCAGGCGGGCAGCGGGGTCGTGCTTATGGGCTGGGTGGAGCGCATCCGGGACCTGGGAGGACTGCTCTTCCTCGACCTCCGCGACTACCGGGGGGTGACGCAGATCGTGGTCCGCCCCGGGTCGGGACCGGCGGCGGAGGCGAAGCGCCTGGGAACCTGGTGGGTCATCGCCGTCGAGGGGGTGGTGCTCGCCCGGGACGCGGAGACCGTCAACCCCACCATCGACACGGGTAAGATCGAGGTCGAGGCCGAGCACATCCACGTCCTCAGCGAAGCCCGGACGCCTCCCTTCGCGCCGGCCGATTCCGAAGGCGTGGCGGAGGAACTGCGCCTCCGCTACCGGTATCTGGACCTCCGGAACCCCCGGCTGCAGCGGAACCTGCGGATCCGCGGCCGCCTGGCCGCCGAAATCCGCGGCCACCTCGACGACCACGGATTCCTCGAAGTCGAAACGCCCTTCCTGACCCGGTCCACCCCGGAGGGCGCGCGGGACTACCTGGTGCCGTCCCGGGTCCATCGCGGCCGCTTCTACGCCCTCCCGCAGTCGCCGCAGCTCTTCAAGCAGTTGCTCATGATCGGCGGGACGGACCGCTACTACCAGATCGTCCGCTGCTTCCGCGACGAGGACCTGCGGGCGGACCGGCAGCCGGAGTTCACCCAGGTGGACGTGGAGATGTCCTTCGCCGATCCGGAGCAGGTCATCGAGGTGACCGAGGGGCTCTTCGAGCGGGCCCTCGGAGCGGTGGGCATCGAGGTCAGGCCGCCCTTCCCCCGTTTCACCTATCGGCAGGCGATGGACCGCTACGGGGTGGATCGTCCCGACCTCCGCTACGGCGCCGAGATCCGCGATCTCACCGACCTGGCGCGCGGAACGGGGCACCCGCTCCTGGACCGGGTTCTCGCGACCGGCGGTTCCGTCCGCGGGATCGCGGCGCCCGGATGCGCGGGCTTTTCCCGGAAGCGCCTCGACGGACTGCAGGCGGCGGCAGTCGAAGCCGGCGCCGGTGGTCTCCTGTGGGCGGCCTTCCGGGACGGTGAGGTCCGCTCCCCGCTGCTGAAGACGCTCGGCGCCGACCGCTTGCGCGCGCTGCTGGAGGCGGCGGGCGGAGGTCCCGGAGACCTGCTGCTGATGGTCGCCGGTGAGGCGAAGACCGCGTGCCAGGCCCTCGGCGCGCTCCGGCGGCAACTCGCGGCGAGCGAGGGTTGGACCTCGCCCGACCAGTTCGCCATGGCCTGGGTGACCGAGTTCCCGCTCTTCGACCATTCGGAGACCGAGGGGCGGCTCACTTCGGTCCACCACCCCTTCACGAGCCCGCATCCGGAGGATGTGGACCGGCTCGCGACCGATCCGCTCAGCGTCCGCTCGCTCGCCTATGACGTGATCGCGAATGGCCACGAACTGGGTGGCGGCAGCATCCGGATCCACGACCGCGCCATGCAGCAACGGGTCTTCGAGGCCCTGGAGATTCCGCCGGCGGAGGCCGCGGAACGCTTCGGGTTCTTCCTCGAGGCTCTGGAGTACGGAACCCCGCCGCACGGCGGCATCGCGCTGGGATTCGACCGGATCGCGATGCTGGCGTCCGGCAGTTCGAGCCTCCGGGACGTGATCGCGTTCCCGAAGACCACCTCGGCCACCGATCTGATGACCGGCTCGCCGGCGGGGGTGGATTCCTCGCAACTCGACGAGGTCGGGGTGGCGCTCGCGGGGAAGCCGGGACCCGACGAGGACTGAGCGACCCTCACGCGGGTCGCCCATCGCCCTTCCGCCGCGGCTTGCGCAGCGGCTGCCGGTGGGGGCCGGCGTCCCGGCCGGCGGCGCGGACCAGCGCCCCTCACTTGATCCTCCCGACCCCCGGTGTTAGCGTCTCCAGCGTCCATGAAGCGCGTGGCGGACCACGTTTCCCGCCCCGGCGTTGGCCATATTCCGTGCTGAGTAGACCGGGAGGTCCGCTCGCAGCCGGATCGCTCTCCGAGAATTCCGCCGGTTCGCCGGATGCCTCCGTTCCCGAGACCGAAGCGGATGACGGAACCCTCTCCGCCGTCCCCGCCAGACCGCAGTCCATGACCCGAATTCCCATCCCCGGCGAAGGAGGACTCTCCTTCTTCGGCATCCGCGACCGCAACCTTCGCTCGCTCGAACAGGACCTTGGCCTCACGCTCGCGAGCCGGGGAGACGTCCTGCTCGCGGACGGGCCGGAGGACCGGATCGCACTGCTGGGCACCGCGCTCGAGGGACTCGCGGCACTGCGCCGCGACCTGGGCCAGCGCTACCGGATCGGAGATCTGCGGGCGGCCATCCGCATCCTGAGCCAGGATCCGGGCGCTTCGCTCCGCGAGTACTTCGTGGAGACGGTCGTTACGCCCTCGCCCGGGAAACTGGTAAGGCCGCGGAGTCTGCGCCAACTCGAGTACATCCGGGCGCTCCGCGCCAAGGAACTCGTGCTCGGCGTCGGGCCGGCCGGGACCGGCAAGACCTGGCTCGCGATGGCGGTGGCCGTGGAGGCGCTGCGGAACCAGCAGGTCCGGCGCATCGTGCTCACCCGGCCCGCCGTGGAGGCGGGCGAGAAGCTGGGCTTCCTTCCGGGGGACCTGATCGACAAGGTGGATCCGTACCTGCGTCCCCTCTACGACGCCCTCCACGACATGATGGACGCCGAGAAGGCGCAGCGGCTCCGGGAACGCGGGGTGATCGAGATTGCGCCGATCGCCTTCATGCGGGGACGGACGCTCAACGACGCCTTCATCATCCTGGACGAGGCGCAGAACACGACATCGGAACAGATGAAGATGTTCCTGACCCGCATGGGGAACGGGACCCGCGCCGTGGTGACCGGGGACATCACCCAGAACGACCTGCCGCCGGGCCGGGTCAGTGGGCTCGTCGAGTCCCTCGGCGTGATCGGAGACCTCGACGGAGTGGGCCTCGTTCGGCTCGAGGAGAGCGATGTCGTACGCCACCGGCTCGTCCAGGCGATCGTCCGCGCGTACGCCAGGAGCGAGCAGGCCCGGAAGCGGTCCCGCCGCGGCCAGGAGTTCGAGGCGCCGGCGGTCTTCGCGGAGTCTCGCTAGACCGGAGCCACGGAGATGAAGGGACGCTTCGCGGATTTCTCGCTGCGCACGTTCGTGCTCCAGCAGCGGGACCGCCTGTTCGCCCGTACCCACGTCGTGACCGCCGTGCTCGCGGTCGCCCTCGCGATGCTCGTCTGGCCGGGGCTCGGGCTCCGGACCCCGCTCTACGAGGTAGGCGAGATCGCACCCCGGACGGTCCGCGCGACCGAGGACTTCACCTACGAGGACGCCGCCACTACCGAGGCGCGCCGGCGCGAGGCGGTCGAGGAGGTGCCGGAGGTCTACGACTTCGATTCCCAGGCGCGGGACGAGGTCCGCGCCCGGATCGCCCGCGGCTTCGATTTCGGACGGGCGGCCGTCGAGTCCGACATCGTGGGGGAACCCGATTTCGCCGAGACCTTCGCCGGCATGCTCGGCATCGATGTGGCCGCGGCGCAACTCGGGCTGCTGGTGGAATCGGAGTTCGCCGAGGAGATCGAGCAGAACCTGGCGGACACCGTGTCCAGCGTACTGGCGCGGGACATCCTCGCCGAGAAGGGGGCCGTCGCCGCGCTCGGCCGGTCCGTTCTCCGCCGCGATCCGCGGACGGGAGAAACGGTTCCGCTGGCGGACTTCACCAACGTGTTGTCGGTGGGCGAAGCCGAGCGGGCGGTCGAACAGCAGATCCTCGCGCTCTCCGAGCTGAACCGGACGCGCCGGCGGACGCTCGCCGGACTGGCGGCGCGCTTCATGCGCCCCACGCTGGAGCCCAACACCGTGGAGACCACCCATCTCCGTACCGAAGCGGAGGAGTCGGTGGATCCGGTCGTCATCCAGGTGCGGCGCGGCCGCACCCTGGTACGCGCCGGCGACGAGGTGACCGAGCTCGCCCGCCGCCAGATGGAGCGGATGCGCACCCCCCGGGTGGGCGCCTCCGGCTGGGCCGGACTCGGCGCGCTCGGGTTCGCCGCCGCGATCGCGGTCCTGCTCGGGGTCCTGCTGGTCCCGGCCCGCCGGGACGAGAACTGGGGGCGGCAGGCGTTCGCGATGTGCGGCTTCCTCATCGTTCTGGGCCTGACCCTCACCCGCATCCTCGGATTCGTGGGGCGCGGAGCGGCGGCCCAGTTCGTGAGCGAACCCTTCTCCGACCCCACGGTCTACCTGTGGGGGGTTCCCTTCGCAGCGCTCGCCCTGCTGGTCGTGATGCTCGAGACGCAGCAGTCGGCGGTGGTCACCCAGGGACTCTTCGCCGCGACGCTCGCCCTGATGACCGGGAACCTGAAGCTGGCGCTCTTCGCCCTGTTGACGGGGTTCGGCGCCATCTTCATCTACCGGATCGCCGAGCGCCGCTCGCAACTGCTGCGGGTCGGGACCCTCGTCGGCCTGCTGGGGGCCGCTCTGGTGGTGGCGATGGAGCTCGTGACCGGAAACTTCGGGGGCCTGAGCCGGCTGGCCCTCGAAGCGGTGAGCGCCTTCGTTGGCGGTCTGCTGTCGGGGCCGCTCGTGATCCTGCTCCTTCCCGGGCTGGAGTGGGTCTTCGAGCGCACCAGCGACATGCGGCTCATGGAGCTCTCCCAACGCGACAACCCGGTGCTGCGCCAGTTGGCGCTCACCGCGCCGGGCACCTACCAGCACAGCGTGACCGTGGGGATGCTCTCCGAGTCCGCCGCCGACGCCATCGGGGCGAACTCGACCTTCTGCGCCACCGCCGCCCTCTACCACGACATCGGCAAGCTGAACCGCGCCGGGTACTTCGTCGAGAACATGCGGGGCGAGACGCCGCACGACCTGCTCCCCCCGGAAAAGAGCGCGGACATCATCCGGCGGCACGTGACGGAGGGAATCGAGGCCGCCGAGCGGCTGAACCTCCCGAGGGACATCGTGGACGTGATCCCGCAGCACCACGGGACCCGCCTCATCAAGGTCTTCTACGAGAAGGCGAAGGCGGCTGCCGCCCGGAACGGCTACGAGGCCGACGAGAGCCTCTTCCGCTACGGCGGGCCGCGCCCGCAGACCCGGGAGGCGGGCATCATCATGATGGCCGACAGCATCGAGGCCGCCGCCCGCAGCCTGAAGAACCCGACGTCCGCCGAGTTCGAGCAGGTGATCGACCGCATCATCGGCGCCATCGTCGATGACGATCAACTCGACGAATGCGACCTGACCCTCAGCGACATGGCCCGGATCCGCGAGAGCTTCCTCTCCACCCTGCAGGGGATCCACCACGAGCGGCTGCCCTATCCGGGGTTCGACTTCGGAAGGCGGCCGCGTGCCGGAGTACCGCCGGTTGTCCCGGTGGAGCCCTCCCGGCCGGCGCCCGATAGCGGACGATCCGCGCCGGACGCCTGAACCTCGTGATACACCGCCCGGACCCCGCCGCCAGGGCCGGCGGCGGCGATTCCGCCGCCAGGGACACGAGCGGTTCGCCGCGTCCGGAACCGGGGGAACCTCCACGAGAACCGGAGCCGCCCGGCTCCCGGTTCACCGTCCAGAACCGCCAGCGGCGTTTCGCGGTCGATCCTCCGTCCCTGGCTGCCTTTCTCGAACGGATCGCCGCGGACGTGGCGCCGGGCGATCGCCGCGGGGCCACGCTGCGGATCGTTTCCGACCGGAACATCCGGGAACTGAATCGGCGCTACCGCGACAGGGACCGCGCGACGGACGTGCTCGCCTTTCCCGCGGACCCCGTTCCCGCGGGACTGCTGTCCGAGGAAGAGGCCGCCTATCTCGGGGACCTGGTGGTCTCCGCCGAGACCGCCGCGCGCCAGGCGCGCGCGGCGGGCGTCGACCTCGCTGACGAGATCCGGGTGCTGGCGGTGCACGGTTACCTGCACCTCCTCGGCTACGACCACGAACGGGACCGGGGAGAGATGGTGAGGCTCGAGCGCGTCCTGAGGTTGCGGCACTGCCTCGGGAGAACCGGCGCTCCTGGCGCTCACGCCGCTCTATCCGCCGGCTAGCCGTGTTCCTCTGGGCCCTCCTCCTCCTGGTCGCCGGACTCCTCGTCGTCCTGTTCGCGCTCTTCGAGATCGCCTTCTTCGCCTCGAGCCCGATCGCGGTGCGAGCCCTCGGGGAGAGCGTCGAGGAGGCGCGTACCCTCCGGGAGCGCCTGGCGGACCCGCTGGTCGTCCTCATCCCGGCCCGCTCCGGGCTCCTCGCCGCCGGCACGGTCTTCGGTTTCGCGCTCGACCGGCTCGGTTTCGGGGCGACCGGCCTCCTCTGGACCTTCGGCGTCTTCGTCCCGGCGTGGTTCGTCCTCCGGGAACTGGTCCCGGCCGCCATCCTCCTGCGCGATCCCGAAGATGTGCTGCGGCCGCTCCTTCCCTGGTTTGGCCGTTGGGAACGGCTCGTGCGCCCGCTTGGCGAACCGCTGCGCCGCCTCCTCCGGCGCGGATTCCCGCTCCCCTCGGAGCCGGACGACGAAGCCTCCGACGAGGAGGTCGAGGCGTTCCTGGAGACCGGCGAGGAAGAGGGGATCCTCGAGGAGGAAGAGGCCGCGATGGTGCGCGGGGTGCTCGAACTCGACGAGATGCTCGTTCGCGAGGTGATGACACCGCGGCCGAGCGTCGTGTCGGTCTCCGGCGAGGCGTCCCGGCGGGAAGTCGAGCGGCTCGTCGCCGAAAGCCGGCACCACCGGATCCCGGTGTTCGGGGCCGCCGACCAGGTGGTCGGGGTGGTGGACGCGGTGGACCTCGTCGCCGTGCCCGGCGATGGGGAAGGACTCGCCCCGTTGCTCCGCGAGGTGCCCGTGGTTCCGGAGACGAAGCGGGTGGACGACCTGCTGCGGGAGTTCAAGCTCTCCAAGCAGACGTTCGCGGTGGTGGTCGATGAGCACGCGAGCGTTTCGGGAATCGTCACTCTCCGGGACATCTCGGAGGAGATCGTGGGCGAGGTCCACGAGGAAGACGAGCCGCTCGAGGAGGATCTGGAGCGGGAGGCGGACGGCGTCTACCGGGTGCGCGGCGGGGCGGAACTCGACGAGATCGCGCGGCTGACCGGGCTGACGCTCCCCGATTCGCTGAACGGCGCCGCCTTCGACACGGTTTCCGGCTTCGCGCTCGCGGCCTTCCGGAAGATCCCGGCGCCCGGCGAGGTGATGGAACAGGACGGCCTCCGCATCGAGATCCTCGAGGCCGACGAACGGCGGATCCACCGGGTCCGCCTGACGCGCGTTGGGAGGGACTGATTGGCCGACTCGTCCGACAGCCCCGGGCATCGCGCCGGTTTCGTGGCGCTGGTGGGGCTTCCGGGCGCTGGAAAGTCCACGCTCCTGAACCGCCTGGTCGGCGAGCGGCTTGCCGCCGTCCATCGAAAACCCCAGACCACCCAGCGGCGCATCCTGGGAGTGGCGCGCCGCCCGGGGCTCGAACTGATCCTCCTCGACACCCCGGGCATCCATCGCCCGCGCTCCGGCCTCGGCCGCGCGATGATGCGGACCGTGGCGCAGAGCCTCGGAGGCGCCGACGCGGCGCTCGCGGTGGTGGATGGCACGCGGGCCCCTGCGGGTCGCGACCGGGAGTTGCTGGGCCGGTTGGAAGGCTTCTCCGGCCCCCGGGTGATCGGCATCAACAAGACGGATGCGGCGCCGCGGGCGAGACTCGAAGAGCTCGAAGGGTTCTATCGCGAGCGGGATCTCGGGCCGGTGGTGCTGTTTTCGGCCCGCACCGGTGCGAACGTGAACGCCCCGAGCGAACCGCCGGGCCGCGGGGAAGGGGAACGGACACCCGGTTCGCTGGTCGGGATGCTGGCGGAGCGTCTCCCCTTCAGCCCGCGGCTCTATCCCGACGGCCAGATCACCGATCTCCCGGAAGCGTTCTTCGCCTCGGAGATCGTCCGCGAGCGGCTGCTCGAACACCTCCACCAGGAGGTGCCCCACGCGGCCGCCGTGCGGATCGAGGCGTACGACGACTCCGAGCCCCTGGTGCGCATCGCGGCCTCGCTGCTGCTCGATCGTGACTCCCAGAAGGGGATCGTGATCGGCCGCGGCGGGCGGATGCTGAAACGGATCGGCAGCGAAGCGCGCGGCCGCATCGAAAAGCGGCTCGGGCGCCAGGTCTTCCTTGACCTGCAGGTCAAGGTGCGCCAGAAATGGCGCGACAATCCGGGCATCCTCCGCGACCTGGGTCTCTGAAGGCGTATGCGCGTTCCGCCCCCTGCGGGGGCGGTGCCGGCCGGAGGCCGGCGCTCCGTTTGGCGGCGTCGCCTCCCTGTGGTCGGCGACTCCGCCTTGGCATTCTGCGCGACCTGGATCTGTGAGCAACCTTGACTGGAAGAGGGGTTCGGCCTACCCTTCCGGCCTTCGGAGTGGCCGTTGGCGACGGCTTTTTCAGCGAAGCGAGACTCTTGCCGTGTTGAACATCAGGCTTGCCCGCACCGGGCGAAAGCGCGACGCCCATTTCCGGGTGGTCGTGTCCGATTCGGTGCACGGAAGGGTCGGCCGCATCGTGGAAACGCTCGGCTATTACCACCCGCGCATGCCCAACGACGCGGAGGGTCGGCTGCACATCAAGGCCGACCGCGCGCGTTACTGGCTCGGGCACGGTGCGAAGCCGAGTCTCACGGTCAAGAGCTTCCTGAAGAACGTGCTCGCCGAGCCGGTCCCCTCCGAAGAAAACCAATCCGAAGAAAACGGATCAGGGGAAGACGGAGCCGCCGCCGAGTCCAGCTAGCAGGCCGGCCGCCGAGCGCGGTTGCCGCGCCTTCGGGAATCCGGCTGACGGCCACCGGGCCACACCCCTGAACCGGGCGTCCCGCCGCCCGGATCTCAACAGCACACCCGACCAAGAGACAGCCCGCGCGATCACCTTCCGCTACCAGGCAGACGTGACCAGGAGACAACGACAAGAATGGCTTCTGGCGCACCGGCTTCCGGGTCCGGACAGGAAACTCGGGTAGACCGGTCCCACCGCCGGGACGGCACGCCCGCGGACTTCCCCGCCGGTACTCCCCCGGAGGCTGCCGCCGACGTTGTCATCGGGCAGGTCGTCCGGCCGTTCGGCCGCCGGGGAGAGGTGTTCGTCGAACCGCTGACCGACGATCCCGGCCGCTTCTTCGAGATCGGGAGCGCCGAAATCGGCCCTGCGGGCCAGCCGGGAACCCGGCGCGGCCTCGAATCGGTGCGCATCCACAAGGGGCGCCCCGTGATCCGGTTCGACGGGATCACCGACATCGCGTCCGCCGAGGCGCTCCGGGGGATGGAAGTCCGGATCCGCGAGGCGGAACGCTCCCCGTTGCCGGAGGGCCGCTACTACTCCGACCAGCTCGTCGGCTGCCGGGCCGAGACCGAAGAGGGCGCTCCGCTCGGCGAGATCGTGGACACCCTCGATACGGCCGGCCCCAGCCTCCTCGTCCTCCGCGGTCCGGACGGGTCCGAGGACCTGATCCCCTTCGTCGAAGCCCTCTGCGTTCGGGTTGAGCCGCCGACCACGGAGACCGTCGGGCGGGTCGTCCTCAACATCCCGGAGGGGCTCCTCGGGCTCAACGCCCGGGCTACCGGCAATGCGCGTTGACATCCTGAGCCTCCTCCCCGGCATGTTCCGGGAGGTCTTCGACCACGGCATCGTGCGGCGGGCGCGGCAGGCCGGCCTCCTGCAGATCGAGACGCACGCGCTCACGGACTGGACCGAAGGCCGCTTCCAGCGGGCCGACGACGCTCCCTACGGCGGCGGTCCCGGATTGGTCATGCGCGTCGAACCACTCGTCGAGGCGGTGGAAGCGATCAGCGGACTCGACGCGGCGAAGCCCCGGGTCGTCCTGCTGTCGCCGCGCGGCCGGCAACTCGACCAGGCAGTGGTCGCCGAACTCGCTGCTGAACCGCGGTTGCTGCTGGTCGCCGGACGTTACGAGGGCGTCGACGAGCGCTTCGCCGCCCTCAGCGGTGCGGAGGAGCTCTCGGTTGGCGATTACGTGCTTTCCGGAGGTGAGATCCCGGCCATGGTCGTGGTGGACGCCGTGACCCGGCTGATCCCCGGCGCCGTCGGGGATTCCGAATCCGTTGTCCGGGAGTCGTTCGCGACCGGGCTCCTCGAACATGCCCAGTACACCCGTCCCCCGGTCTTCCGGGGCCGGGAAGTGCCGCCGGTTCTCCTGTCGGGGAACCACGAGGCCGTTCGCCGGTTCCGGCTGGAAGAGGCGGTCGAGGTGACCCGGAATCGGCGGCCCGACCTGTTCTCGACGTTTGCGGGACAGGGAGCGGCGGCCTCGAAACCGAATCCAGATACGAAGGAGAAACCGTCATGAGTGTGAGTGAGCAAGAAGCCGTGGACGCCCCGGAAGAGACCGCCCTGGCGGTTTCGGTGGACGCGGACGTCGAGCCGGCGGGGGTCAAGCCCGGGGCCGAGATCATTCGGGAGCTCGAGGCCGCCGACCTGAAGGCGGACCGCCCGGACCTCCATCCCGGCGACGCGGTCCGGGTCCACGCGACCATCCGCGAAGGAGACCGGGAACGCATCCAGATTTTCGAGGGGATCCTGATCGCGATGAAGCACGGCGGCAACCGCCGCACGATCACGGTCCGCAAGACCTCGTTCGGCGTGGCCGTCGAGCGGATCTTTCCGCTGCATTCGCCGCTGGTGGCGAAGGTGGAGGTCGTCCGTTCCCACCATGTGCGGCGCGCCAAGCTCTATTTCCTCCGCAAACGCAAGGGGAAGGCGGCCCGGCTCCGCGAGAAGAGGCGTTAGCAGCCTGTGGAAAAAGTCACGCGGCATTCGAACGCCGATGCATCCCGCCTGAACCGGGCCGCTTTGCGGCCCTCCGCGTTGCGTTTCGGTCGGAATACACCCGGTATTCCTCCCTCACGCGCCCTGTCAGCCGGACCCCCACCGGGAGAACTGGGCCTCACCGCTCTCGGTGCTCACGTCACTTTCTCCACAGGCTGCTAGCGTCCCGTTCAGCGACTCCCTGAGGATGGGGAGTTCCATCGTCCACGACCTGGGGTCGCCACGGCGCCCCGTCGCCTGTGCGATCTGCGCCGTCCGCGGTCTCTCGGCGGACCATCTCCAGGAACTGCACGCGGTCGGCGTGGACTTCTTCCAATTGCGCGACCGGGAGGTGTCGGATCGCGATTTCGAGCGGTTCCTGGACGGGCTCGTTTCCCGGGCCCCGGACGTCCTGCCGCGGGTCATCGTGAACGACCGGCTGGCGCTTGCCGCCGCGTTCCCGGTCGCGGGCGTTCATCTGCCCGAAGCCGGCTTGCCGGCCGCGGCGGTCCGCGCCCGGTTTCCCCGGGGCCGGCTGCTCATCGGCCGTTCGGTGCATGGGCTGGACGCGGCGGCCGCCGCGGAAGCGGACGGCGCCGACTACGTGATCCTGGGACCGGTCGCGCCCACGGGCGGCAAACGCCCCCTGCCACCGGAGGTCTTTCGCGAGACCTGTCGGCGGTTGCGGATTCCCGTCTGGGTCGTCGGGGGGCTGACGCCCGGCAATCTCGGCGGCCTCCACGGCGTCGGCGCCGCCGGTTTCGCGGCCATCCGTTCCTTTCGCGATCTCGGGCGCGCCGGCGCGTTCGTCGCCCGCTGTCGGGATCTCCCAACCGCTCCGTAGCGCGACGGTTCAGTACACTGACGGGGTCCCCTTCATGACCACTCGCGTGGCATGGCTCTCCGCTCTGATCGGGCTTGCGGTTGCGCCGCCGCTCTTTGCCCAGACGGGGACCGAAGCCCAGCTCGAACGTGCCGCCGAACGGCGTTTCCGGAGTGCGGAGCAGTTCTACGCCGGCGGGCGCTACGGACAGGCCCTGCGCGACTTCGAAGCCATCCTGGACACCATGCCGGGGAGCCGGCTCGCCGATGACGCGGCGCTCCGGATCGCGCGGCACCGCTTCGACGTGGAGGGGGACCCGGCCGCCGCGGAGGAGATGGTGGACCGGCTGTTCCGCGCGTATCCGGCCGGCGACTCGATCCCGGGGGCGCACCTGCTGCTCGGCGAGATCGCCACCCGGAGTCTTCCCCCGCGCCCTCGGGATGCCCTGGCCGAGTTCGAACGTGTCCTTACCGCGGCCGGGTCCGCGGGCTCTCCCTGGTCGTTCGCGGCGCTCACCGGGATCGCGGCGATCGCATCCGACTTCATGGATGACCGGACGGTGGCGGGGGCCCTGCTCTCGGCGCTCCACGAGACGCGCTCCGCCCCGGCGTCCGCGCCCGAGCGGTTCCGCGCGCGGCTGCTGCTCGCCCGCACCCTCGCGCGGTTGGGCGAGTCGAACGGGGCCTTCGGTGAGGTGGCCGCGCTCCGCGCCGATCTGCTGCGGGTGATCCGGGAGGAGGCCGGGGCCGGCGCTGCGCCCACGAGCGGGGCGGGCGAAGCGTTCTCGGCAGCGGGGCTCGCGGAAGAAGCCCGTCAGCTCGCCACCCTCGTCTCCCGGTACCAGTCGCCGGGTGGTCCCGTCTGGAGTTTCGCGGGTGCGATTCAGCCACCACAGCGCCTCGACCGGCCGCTCCGGGTGCGCATCGAGGAAGGCAGTCTCCATGTTCTCGACCGGGACACCGACGAATTGCAGACGTTCACGCCGCAGGGCGAGTTCGAGGAGGCCATCGGCGTCGACGACCCCTGGGATCTCGCCTACGCCGATGACGGTGCGGGAAGCGGCGGCGCGGCGATGCCGGTGGTGGCGACGGAGGATGCGCTGATCGTCGGCGGAAACCTCATGACGCTGCGCCTCGAGAACGGCCCGGAACGCCTCCGCCGCATTCGCGCCCTCACCGTGACCCCCGAGGGCTACTGGGTGTGGGACGAGCGGGAGAAGGGCGTGTTCCGGTTCGCGCGATCGGGTCTCTATCTGGGGCGGGTGCCGCATCCCCGGCTGAACGAGGTGCACCGCGTCGAGCGCCATCCTGCCGGACACCTCGTTGTGATCGAAGATCGGCAGGGAGTCCTCGCGTTCGACGCGGAGGGCCGGCGGATCTTCCACCTGACGCGCGATTCCGGCTTTCCGGAACCCGTCGACGTGGCCTTTGACGCCCTGGGGAACTTCTTCGTGCTGGACCGTGACGGCCCCACGCTCGGCGTCTTCGACCGGGACTTCACGTCGCTCGTCCGGCTTCAGGGAGATGCGTGGTCGCGCGGGGCGGTCCGCCGGCCCGTATCGCTCGACGTGGGTCCCGACGGGGTTCTCTACGTGCTCGACGAGTCCACGCGCGCCGTGGCGGTGCTCCGGTAGCTCCATGAGACTCGTCTCGACCGGGGCCGGGCTCGCGATGGGTACGGTCCTGTTCGCTTTCTTCCCGGGCGTACTCGCGGCGCAGGAGCCGGCCGCCGCGGACCCGGTCGCCATTGCCGGCGACCTGCGGACCCTCCGTCCGCAGACGGGGAATCCTGATCTGGCGGTGGAGGCGGTGCTGGCCCTCACCGCGATTCTCGACCGGCTCGATGCGGCCCGCGACCGGGAAGGGCGTCTTCCCGAGATCGAGAACGAACTCTCCCTGCGGGCCCTCGAATACCGCGCGCGGGCCCACGTCACGCGTGAGTCTCCCGAACAGGCCTCCGACGACCTGCGTCTGTTGATCCTGGCGGATCCGACGTGGCGGCTGGACGTTACCGGCCTCTCTCCGGCGGTGTTGGACCTCTTCGAGGAGCAGCGAAGCGAACTGCTCGCCTACCTCACCGTCTTTAGCGAGCCGGCCGGGGTCACCGTGTTCGTTGAGGACCAGCCCATCGGCGCCACGCCGCTGACCGGGCGGCCGGTGTTCGCCGGGCTCCTGACGATTCGTCTGGAGCGCCCCGGGTTTACGGCCTACACCGAACCGCGCCGCGAAGTGCTGGCGGGCGAGATGATCACGATCGAGCACGAGATGGTGCGCAGCCGTCCGGTGCTTTCCGTGATCACTTCTCCCCCGGGAGTCACGGTGCGGGTCGGAGGCCGCGTCGCAGGCGTCTCCGGTGGCAGTCTGCCGGAGGACCTCCGGCCCCTGGTTCCGCCGCGCTTCGCGCGCGACGAGTTCTCGGCGCCTCTCCAACTCGGCAATCTGGAGACGGGAGCCAACGAGATCACCCTGGAGGCGCCCTGCCGGACCCCGTCCCGGTTCACGTTCCACGCCGACGAAGCCCGTGATTACCTGCCGCGGTTCGTGCGGCTTCGTCCTTCCACCGGAGGCCTGCGGATCGAGAGCGAGCCGAGCGGCGCGACGGTGGTGCTCGACGGCGAGGAACGCGGGGTGACCCCGCTCTCGTTCTCGGCGATGTGTTCGGGGGGACACGAGGTCGAGATCCGGCACCCCGCCGGCCGCTGCGCCCGTTCCGTCACGGTCTCGAGAGGCTCGCGAACCGCCGTTTCGTGCGAGGTATTGCCCGTGCTCGCGATGGCGCCGAGCGAGCCGGAGGAGATTTCCGACGCGGATCGCGCGGTCCGCCGGGTGCTGGAGGCGCGGGACGACTACTTCGTGGTGGATCGCGAGGACGAACCCGACGCGCAGGCGCGGGTGCGGGTGCGGCTGCCGGAACCGGGAGCGGGGCCGGCGCAGGTCGAGTTCCTCGCCGCGGGATCCCGGACGCCGGACGTTGCCCCTTTCGACCGCTTCGCCCCCGCAAGTGCGGGCAGCGCGGCCGAGCGGCTTCTCACCCCGCCGACGCGACGCCGTTCGTGGGCCGGCATGACGGCGGTGGCGCTCACGAATTCAGGCGCGGAGAACGGGTCCGGAGGTCTCCGGGTCACGGGCGTCCATCCGGCGGGTCCGGCGGTGCTCGCCGGGGTGGAACCGGGAGACGAGCTTCGCGAGGTTGAGGGCCGGCCCCTGTCCGACGAACTCGGGCTCGCCGAGCTGGTCGCCAGCGAATCGCCGGACACGACGATCGACCTCGTCGTCCGGCGCGAGGGCAACGAGCGGCAACTGCGCCTCGTGCTCGCCGAAACTCCGGTCCTTCCTTCCCTGTCGGCGGGAAAATGCAACCGGCGCCTGGTCGAGCTGGAGGCGGACTTCGCGAGAGGCCGCAGCGACGCCACCCGGCAGCTCGAGGCGGGAATCTGCTGGATCCTGCTGGGGGATCCGGAGCGCGCCCTGGTCCGCTACCTGGCTGCGGCGAGGGCGGGGTCGGGGGCCGGCATCGGCGACGGGACCGTCCTCTATTACCGGGCGCTCGCCCTCGACGCCCTCGGAGAACGGGCACGCGCCGCGCAGGCGTTCGAGGCCGCCGCGGCGGTGCCCGGCGCCACGCTGGTAACCCACGACGGACCCCTGCTCGCCCCCCTCGCGCTCCGCCGGCTCGGAACCGCGCGGTGATGCAGCGGACCGGCCCGACGCCCGCGCTCTACGCCCTCGTCGTGGAGAACGTCCCGTCGGGCATGACTCCCGGAGAACGCCTCGAGCCCCCGGTTCGCTACGAGATCCAGAACCGCGAGACGAGCATCGGCCGCGCTCCCGAGTGCGCCATCCGCCTCGACGACATCTTCGTGAGCCGCAGGCACGCCCGTTTGGTCCTTCGAGACTTCGAGCTGCATCTGGAGGATCTGCAGAGCACCAACCAGACCCGCGTCAACGGAGCGCCGGTCCCCACCCGCGTACGGATTCGTCCGGGAGACGTGCTGCTCTTCGGTGGGGCCCGCTGCCGCATCGAATCCACCACCGGCGTGGATGCGGCGGCCGCCGGGACCGCGTCCCCCACCCCCCAGCAGGCCGCGCGAACCGAGGAGCCTGCCGCCGGCGAGACCGGGACGATGCCAACCGTTGCCGCCGCACCGGACGCACCGGCCGGCGAGGATGCGATGCCGTGGCCCCCGGCTGCACCACCGCGGCTCCATGTCGCCGGGCCGCTCCCGGGGGAACCCGGGCGAACGCGGTTGCGATTCCTGGCCGTGGTGGTGGTTGTGGCGGCGATCGTGGCCGCCGCGTGGTCCCTCCTCTGACCGTGCGGCCTCAGGCGGTCCCCCCCGGCGCCACCGTGGGAATCCTGGCGCCGGCAAGCCCGGTGCAGCTCCCCTGGCTCGAGGCCGGGGAAGCCGAACTGCGTCGCGTTGGACTCGTGCCTCGCCGGTCAGGGAATCTGCTGAAGCGGAGCGGGTACACCGCCGGGTCCGCCGCCGAGCGGACGGAGGATCTCCTCGAGCTGCTCGAGGACGAGGGGGTGAGCGCACTCTTCGGTGCGCGCGGCGGATACGGCTGTCTCGATCTCCTTCCCCTCATTCCGCCGGAGCGGATCCGCGAACACCCCAAGGTGCTCCTCGGAGGGAGTGACCTGACCGCCCTGCTGGCGCTCTGGTCGGGAGCCGGGGTTGTGTCCTTCCACGGCCCGATGGTCGCGCAGCAGATCGCCCGGGGCCCGTCGCGCTGGAATGCCGAGGAGACGCTCGGGCTGCTGCGGGCTCGGGGGCCCGGATTCGAGCTGCCCTGGCGGGATGCGGAAAGCCTCCATCCGGGGCGCGCCGAGGGGGTGCTGCGGGGCGGCTGCCTGTCGATTCTGGCGGCGCTCGCCGGGACGCCCTTCGCGACCTCGTTCCGGGGTGCGATCGCCGTCCTCGAGGACATCTCCGTCAAGCCGTACCAGATCGAGCGGATGCTGACCCAGCTCGCGCTCGCCGGACTGCTGGACGGGGTGAGGGGCATCATTTTCGGCCGGATGCCCGGCTGCACCCAGCATCCGGACCAGGGATACACGACGGCGGAACTCCTCGCCCGTCTCAGCGAGCGGTTCGAGGTCCCCGCCGTCTTCGGCTTCGCGACCGGTCATACGGCCGACGACCCCTGCCGGACGGTCCCGCTCGAGGTGAGAGCCCGGATGGACGAGGACGGGCTGACGCTGCTCGAAGGCACCGTGGAGTGATCCACGGACTCCAGGCGGGTGACCGCCTGCACGTGCTGGGAGTCGCCGGAACGGCCATGGCCTCGCTCGCCGGGCTCCTGAACCGGCTCGGCTACCGGGTGAGCGGGTCCGATCAGGGGGCGTATCCCCCGATGTCCACCGTGCTGGATCGCGAGGGAATCGAGGTTCGGACGCCGTTCGGGCCCGGGAACCTCCCGGACGACTGCCGCGCGGTGATCGTCGGCAACGCGATCTCCCGCGGGAACCCGGAGCTCGAGGCGGCGCTCGACCGGCGCCTCCCGCTCGTTTCCTTTCCGGAGACGCTCCGGGAGCTGGTTCTTCGGCGCCGCGTGCCGGTGGTGGTTGCGGGAACCCACGGAAAGACGACCACGACCTCGCTGCTCGCCTGGATCCTGCGGACGTCGGGACTCGACGCCGGGTTCCTGACGGGAGGCGTGGCGAACGATCTTGGCGGAAGCTTCGCCCTGGGCGCCGCCGGGGAACCCTTCGTCGTCGAGGGAGACGAGTACGACAGCGCGTACTGGGACAAGGGCCCCAAGTTCCTCCACTACCTCCCGGAGGTAGCCGTCATCGGCAACGTGGAGTTCGACCACGCCGACATCTATCCCGACTTCGCGGCGGTCCGGCGGCAGTTCTCCTTCCTCGCCCGGCTGCCTCCGCGCCGCGGACTGCTGCTCCTCGGCGCCGATTCGCCGGCGGCCGCCGAGCTGGCCGAGGCTGCCCACACCACTGTGCGGACGTTCTCGGTCGCGGGCGGAGAGGGCCCGGCGGCGGACTGGGTCGCCGCAGTCCAGTCGAGCGGCCCGTCGGGAAGCCGCCTCCGGGCCACGTTTCGCGGCGAGGCGCGGCGGAACCTCCATGGCCGGTTCTGGGGCCGGGCCGCGGCGCGGAACGTCCTGGCGGCGGCGGCCGCCGCCGAGTGGCTGGGGGTCGAATGGGAGGCGATCCGCGACGCGGTCCACGACTTCTCCGGGGTGGAGCGCCGCCTGCAACAGCTCGCCGCAAGTCCCGACGGCCGGGTGTTGGTGGTTCGGGATTTCGCCCACCATCCCACCGCCGTCGAGGCCGTGCTCGAGGCGGGGTCCCGGCGCTGGCCCGCCGCGCGCCTCGTGGCGGTCTTCGAACCCCGTTCCTTCACCGCCCGCAGCGCCGTCTTCCAGGACCGTTTCGCCAAGGCGTTCCGGGGGGCGAACCGCGTGCTGCTGGCGTCGCCGGCCGGCGAGAGCCGGGGCCGCCGGCTGCCGGGAACGGCCTCGCTGGATCTCGACCGGCTGGCCTCCGACCTCGCGTCAGCGGGGATTCCGGCCGACGTGCTGCGCGATCACCCCGCGGTCCTCGAGCGGGTGGGCGAACTGGCCGGCGGAGACGAACCGACCGTGTTGCTGTTCCTCTCGAACGGCGACTTCGGCGGCGTCCCCGAACAGGCCGCGACACTCCTTCAGGGATAGCGGGACAGTCGGCCTGGAGGGCCGGCCCCCACCGGGAGAACTGGCCTCCGGTCGGCACAGCCCGCCAAAGGCGGGCGGACCGCGTACCGCACCTCGCGCAGAGAGCGCCGCCATTCGGCGGAGGAGCGTTTCCCTTGCGTCGCGCGGTTTCGCCTCGCTGCGCTCGGCGATGCCGGCCGGAGGCCGGCGCTCCCAACGGTTCTACCTTCTGACGATGTGCGGGAGCAGGCTGTCCCGGTCGAGGTCGGCGCGCCGCGCGATTCGCGGGGTGATCGTGAGGATGATGTCGGACTCCGTCAGGTTGTCGGTGTTCTGGCCGAACAGCCGCCCGATCACCGGGATGTCCGCGACTCCCGGCAAGCCGCTCAGACTGCTCCGGTCCTCCTGGCGGATGAGGCCGGCGATCATGCTGGTCTCGCCGTTCCGCAGGCGGAGGGTGGTCTCCACGTTCCGGTTCCCGAAGGTGGGCAACCCGGAATACCCGGTGCCCGACACGTTGTCGAGCCGAACCTTCACTTCCAGGGTCACGCTGTCGTCGTGGTGGATGCGGGGAAGCACCTCGATGCTGACCCCGACGTTCTCATACTCGAAGGTCGTGGTGGGCTGCTGGGCCAGTCCCCCGGTCGCGATCGGCGCGAAGGTGGTCACCGGGACCGGGACGCGTTCGCCGAAGTCCGCGATGGCGGCCTTGCCGTCCGAGGCGCGCAACTGCGGATTGGCCAGCACGTGGGTGTCGGTGTCGGCGCGAACGAGGTTCAGGATCGCTCCGGGAAGTCCGGCGATCTGGAGATTCCCGCGCTCGTAGGGGTTTTGCAGCACCGTGTCCAGACGGGGGGTCAGCGCCACCGAAACGCCCTGTCCGTCGGTCTGGGGCGAGAGCAGCGGAATCCCGTACTGCTCCAGGTGGGTCCGGTTCACCTCCATGAGCTCCACGTCCACTACCACTTCACCGGGACTCCGGTCGAGCGCCTCGATGATGCGTTGGGCCGAACGGACCTGCTCCCAGGTGTCCACCATGGTGATGGAGTTCGTCCCCTCGTGCTGGGCGATCTGGCGGATTCCCAGCACGATGCGCAGGGTGTCCGCGGTCTGGGTGAGGTCCGCCGACGAGAGATAGAAGGTTTGCGCGATCTGCTGCTCGTACTGGAGACGCTTGTTCTGGGTGTCCGGCACGATGGTGATGAGGTGGGGGGACTCGACGCGGAAGAAGTGTCCGGTGGTCTCGGTGAGGCTGCGGATGGCGTCCTCGAAGGTTGATTCCTCCGCCTCGATCGAGACCGTCTGATCCACGAAGTCCTCGTCGAAGGCGACGTTCACCCCGGCGATCTCCCCGAGGGTCAGCAGGACATAGCGGAGGCTCGCGTCCCGGAACACGAAGCTGGCGGGCGCGCGCGCTTCCTCCGGGACGTCCAGGCCGAGCGGACGGGTCAGCGCCTCTTCCTTCAGGTCCGCGAGCGTCAACGCCCGCGCTTCCTCGGCCTGCTCCTGGACCGCCGCCTGGATCACCGCCAACCGGTCCCGGTAGGACGTCTCTTCCGGCGCCAGAATGATCGCCGCCCGGAAAGCGTCTTCCGCTCCCGCGTAGTCCCGGAGCGCGGCGAGGCGCTCCGCCTCCCGGGCGTGCTGTTCGGCCGCCCGCACCTTGGCGCGGGTCAGCGAGAGCCGGGCCGCCGAGTCGGAAGGATCTTCGGCCACCGCGCGGGCGTAGTGGACCACGGCATCGTCGTAGCGGCCGAGCCGTTCCGCCGTCTCGCCCGCCGTGAAGTGACGGCTCGTGGCGCAGCCGGCGAGGCCGGCCGCGAGGACGAGCACGGGGATGCGGAGGTCTCGGAGGAGGCCGGGGAACGTCATGGGCGGAGGTCCGATGCCGTCACCACATCCGTTCCCGGTGGGATTATGAACGTGAACAGCGAGTCGTCGGGAGAGGCTCCGAAGCGGAAGCCGGTGAAGCGGAACGTGGTCCGGTTCCCTTCCACGTCTTCCGACTCGATCCCCTGGATCAGGCCGCTCTGGGCGTCGACCGTGAGCGACAGCGAGGTGATCTCTCCGTTCGCCTGCCGCGGGACGAGCGCGACCGTGCGCAGGCCGGGACCCGGCGAGTCGCTCGCCAGCAGCGCGTCGAAGTGATCGAGGATCGTGGCGTCCCCGGTCAGGAACTCGAGGGGATTCAGTCCGCCGGTTTCTCCGCCGGTCCCCCGGCCGTCGCTCCCGAACGCGCCCACCACGACCTGCTGGTCGGCCGGTACGTGGAACCAGGTGTTGGCGCCGTCGCTGACGAAGACCTTCGGCTCGGGCTCCTCGTAATCCCAGCGCATCCGGGCCGGCCGTTTGACCGTCAAGCGGCCGGTCTCCACCCGGTCGCGCCCGAAGATGCGGGGGGTAAAGCGCTGTTCGAAGCGCGCTTCGAAGTGGGGCAGGGACCGGTGGTGGGCTTCGACGCGTTCGATGAGTGCGACCGCTTCGGGATCGGGAGCCGGTCTTGAGGACGATGGGCTCCCCGGCTCTGCCGGCGCCGAACCGGTCAGACCGAACAGGACGAGCGAGACCGGGAGGATCCGCACACAAACGATTCGTCGCATGTTGGACTCTTCTCCCGGTGGTGGACGGCACGGGGATCGAACCCGTGACCTCGGCATTGCGAACGCCGCGCTCTCCCAGCTGAGCTAGCCGCCCCCGGTGGATGGATTGCCTTCAAGTATAACTTGACACTGTTGGAGCGCCGGCTATCCGGGCGGCCCGATCGCCGCCTGCCGCAACGCGTGGTCGGCGAGCACCAGGCAGGCCATGGCTTCGACGATCGGCACCGCGCGGGGAAGGACGCACGGGTCGTGACGCCCTCTGGCTTCCAGGGTGACTTCCTCCCCCCGGGAGTCCACGGTCCGCTGCGCCTTGCCGATGGTCGAGGTCGGCTTGAACGCCACCCGGAACACGATGGGCATCCCGGTCGAGATGCCGCCCAGCACCCCGCCGGCGCGGTTCGTCTCGGTCGCCGGCCGCCCGTCCTTCATGACGAAGCGGTCGTTGTGCTCGCTGCCCAAGAGGCGGGTGCCGGCGAACCCGGAGCCGATCTCGAATCCCTTGCTGGCGTTGATGGCCAGCATGGCTTTCGCCAGGTCGCTCTCGAGCTTGTCGAAGACCGGCTCGCCGAGCCCCGGAGGGACGCCGCGGACGGAACATTCGACGACCCCGCCGAGGGAGTCCCGGGCGTCCCGCGTCCGCTCGATCAGCTCCGCCATGCGGGCGGCCGTCTCCGGGTCCGGACACCGGACCGGAGTGGCCTCCACCTGGTCGCGGGTCACGGTCTCCGGATCGACCCTGGCCTCGATGTCCTTCGTGCGCTTTACGTAAGCGGTGCATTCGACGCCGAAGCGCTCGGTCAGGAAGCGCCGGGCGACCGCGCCCGCGGCGACGTGGCCCACCGTGACCCGGGCCGAGGAACGGCCCCCGCCGCTCGGGTCCCGGATCCCGTACTTCGCCTCGAACGTGTAGTCGGCGTGGCTCGGCCGATAGACCGTCTTGAGCCCTTCGTAGTCGGCGGGCCGGGCGTCCTTGTTGTGGACGACCATCGCGATAGGGTGGCCCGTCGTCTTGCCGGCGATCACCCCCGACTGGATGGCCACCCGGTCCGCCTCCCGGCGCGGGGTCGTGAGTCCGCTCTGACCGGGACGCCGGCGGTCGAGCTCCTCCTGGACGTCGCCTTCGCCGAGCGGGATCCGCGGCGGGCAGCCGTCCACCACCACCCCAATGGCCGGGCCGTGCGACTCGCCCCAGGTCGTCACGCGGAAGGCCTGGCCGATCGAGCTACCGGGCATCGTGGGCCCTCCGCGCGGCGTCCGCCATGGCCTGGACCGGCGCGGGCCGGCCGGTCCAGCGCTCGAAGGCGGCGGCGGCCTGCAGGACGAGCATCCGGAGCCCGGGGACGGTGCGTTTTCCCATCCCGGCCGCCTTCCCGAGGAGCACGGTTCGTTGGGGCTCGAACACCAGGTCGAAGATCACCTCGTGGCCGGCGATCGCGGCGTCCGGAGCGGGACAGCCGTCGTGGTCGGGCGTCATCCCGACCGGCGTCGTGTTGATCAGGATGTCACCCTCGATTCGTTCGAGGGCGGCGAGCGGGGCGTGGCCCACCCCCATCTCGTCGGCGAGCGCCGCCGCCTTCCGGTCGTCCCGCGAGATCAGCACTGCTTCCGCGCCTTTCCGGGCCAGACCGAAGAGGACGGCCCGCGCCGAGCCGCCCGCCCCCAGCACCGTGGCCCGCCGGCCGGGCAGCGGGAGTGCTTCCTCGAGCGAGTGGACGGCGCCCATCCAGTCCGTATTGGCGCCCCCGAATCCGCCGTTCATCGGGATGATGGTATTCACGGCGCCGATGCGGCGCGCATCGTCGTCGAGGGAATCGAGCAGCGGCAGGACGGCGCGCTTGTGCGGGATCGTCACGTTCAGCCCACCCGTCCCGCTGAGGCGCGCCGCCATGAGGAAGTCCGCGAGTTCCGGCGGGGGAACGGCGAACCGGAGGTACGCGGCCTCGATGCCCAGCCGCCGGAAGGCCGCCTCGTGCATCGGCGGACTGAGACTCTGCGCGATCGGACTGCCCACCACTCCGTAGACCGGGACCGGCGCGTGGAGCCTCCTTCCCCAGCGGCGATGCCGGTCCCTGACGTCTCCGGCCGTGAGCTGCCCGGCGGCGACCGCCGGGAGGCCCCGTGGGGGTGCGTAGGTGGAGAGCGCCGCCCCGGCCGAGCCGGCGATGACGCGCAGTGCGGCGCCCGCTTCCCCCATGGCGATCCCGATGATGGGGCACTGGTGGGAGGCCTGGGTCCGAATCAGGCCATGAACCCGCTCCACGTCAGCGCGTCCGGCGGCGCGCACGGCGACCTTGGTGAGCGCCGGACGCATCGGCGCCATCCGGTCCGGAAGGGTTTCGAGGCCGGCGGGAACGCCGCTCAGGTCGTGGACCGAGGCCACGAGCCGGACCGCGGGGGCCGCGCCCCGGATCCGGCGCGCGTGTGCTCCTCCGCTTTCCCGGTCCGCCTCGAACTCCAGATCGCAGTGGCCCGCGCCCAATCTGGCGGCCTCGGCCAGCAGCCCGATCCGTTCGTCTTCGCTTCCGGAGAACCGTCCGCCCTCACCCGGCCGGCGCACGGTAGCGATCAGCCGGGGGAGGAGCGACGGGGGCAGGTCGCCGAGAATCGCGCGCAGGTCCGCGGGCGCCGGCGCGTCGAGGGTGTCCAGCCGGAGCTCGATCAGATCGAGCGGCCCGGACTCGGCGTTGGCCGCATCGAGGCCGGCACGCACCTCGGCCACGGCGCCGCCGGCGACCGTGAGCGCCAGCCGCGGCCCGAAATGGGCCGCCCGCAGCATCTCGAAGGCTTCCTCTTCGGCGGTCCCGTCCGAAGCGGTGCTCCACACGTCGGACTCGGCGGCTTCCCGGTAGAGCGGCGTCCGGCGCTCCAGCATCAGCGCGGCTTCCTCGGCGGGCGGGATTCCGGTCAGGGTCGGCCGCGAGTCCCGGTGCTTTGGCCGGGAAAGCCGCTCGCGGAGCACCGCCGCGGGAGCGCGGACCCAATAGACGGTTCCGAGTCGCCGGAGGCGGGGAATGCTGCCGGGGTTCTCCACGATGCCTCCCCCGCAGTCCACGACCAGCCGCTCTCCGGCGACGCCCGCGAGAACCCGGCGTTCCTCCCCCCGAAATCGCTCCCAGCCGAAGCGCTCCACGAACGACGGGATGGGGCCGAGACGCGCCTCCAGCAGTTCGTCGGTGCTGATCCGCGTCCAGCCGACCGCCTCCGCCAGTTTCCGGGACGCCCGGCTCTTTCCCGATGCGCGGGAGCCGATGAGGACGACGTTCGGGAAACTGGCGCCTGCCCGTGCTCCGGACCCGGCCACTAGGCGGCCTCCTCGCCGGAAACCCGCACGCCGAGATCCGCCAGGGCGCGCCAGAAGCCCGGGAACGACTTGGCCACCACTTCGGGGCTCCGGATTCGGACGCCCGGAACGCGGAGGCCGGTGAGCGCCAGCGCCATCGCGATCCGGTGGTCGCCGCGAGAGTCGAGAGCCGCCGCCTGAAGCGCCGCGCCACTCTCCGCCGGTTCGATGCCGAGGCCATCCTCCGCCACGACGACGCGGGCTCCGAGCCGGCCGAGCCCATCGGCGAGGGCGGCGATCCGGTCGCTCTCCTTGTGCCGCAGGTGAGAGGTCCCGCGAATGACCGTGGGCCCCTCCGCGAACGGCGCGATCGCCGCGAGCGTCGGGACCGCGTCGGGCATCGAACGCATGTCCACCGAGATTCCGCGAAGGCGGGAGGCGCCGGTGACCGTCACCCGCACCCCGTCCGTCGAGGGTTCTTCAATGACTTCGCAGCCCATCCGGCCCAGGAGCCCGGCGAAACCGCGCTCTCCCTGCGGAGACTCGGGGTCGAGGCCGTCCACCGTGACCCGGCCCCGCGCCAGCGCGGCCGCCGCCAGGAAGTAGCCGGCCGACGTCCAGTCGCCCGAGATCCGGTGATCGCCGGGCCGGTACCGCGCGCCGGCCGCGACCCGGAACCGTCCCGTCCCGGACCGCTCGACCTTCACCCCGCAGCGGGCCATCACGCTCACGGTGAGGTCGAGATAGGAGGCCGACACCGGAGCTCCCTCCAACTCGATGACAACCGTGCCGGCGGCGCGGGGGGCGGCGAGGAGCAAGGCGCTCCCGAACTGGCTGCTCTCGGTCGCGTCCACCCGGGTCGTGCCGCCGTCCAGCCGGCTTGAGCGCACGGTGAGCGGCGCGAAACCGCCGGTGGTCTCGATGTCCGCGCCGAGCCTTCCGAGCGCCGTCACCAGGCCCGCGATGGGCCGCTCCCGGATCCGGCCGCTCCCGGTGACGGTGATGGATCCCGGTACCGTGGCCGCCGCTGCGGTCAGAAAGCGCAACAACGTCCCCGACTCGCCGACCGAGACCTTCATGGGGCTCCCTGGATCCAATCGGGGCCCCGGACGCGGACTGTCCCCGGCTCCCCGCACCTCGAGGCAATCCCCGCGTCCGGCCGCGCCGCCGCCCAGCGCACCGACCGCGGAGATCGCGGCCCGGACGTCTTCCCCGTCCGGAAGACCGCTGAGGCGGGTCGTTCCGTCGGTCAGAGCGGCGGCGATCAGGAACCGGTTCGCCTCGTACTTGCTGCCGGGAACCCGGACCGTGGCGTCAGGAGGCGCCGGCCCGGGAGCGATCTCGATCAAAGCCCGATCGCGCGGAGCCCGGCGTCCACCACCTCGGCCGGCAGGGGGTAGGAGTACGCCGTTCCTCCCTGCCGGTCCCGGTCCCGGACCCGGCCGATGTCCTCCAGCATCACGAAACGCGGCCTGCCGCCGCGCGCCTTCTTGTCACTCCTGAGCGCCGTCAGCACGCGCCCTCGTTCCACGCCGTCCGGCGCGCGGACCGGAAGCCCGACGGAGCCGATCAGGGAGTGGAGACGATCTTCGGCCGCGGGCTTCAGGAATCCTGCCCGGAGCGCCATCCGGCTCTCCGCGATCATGCCGACCGCCACCGCGGCCCCGTGCGCCAGGACGTAGCCGGTCGCGTTCTCGAGGCCGTGTCCGATGGTGTGACCGAAGTTGAGAACCTCGCGCAACCCGCTCTCCTGTTCGTCCGCGCTGACGACGGCCGCCTTGATCCGGACCGCCGCGGCGATGAGCCGGGTCAGGGCGGCCGCCTCGCGGGCGCGCAGCGTCGGGATACCCCGCTCGATCTCACCGAAGAGATCAGGGTCGCTGGTGGCGGCCATCTTCAGGGCCTCCGCGACCCCGCTCAGGAACTCCGGCTCGGGGAGGGTCTCGAGAAAGCGGGTGTCGGCGAAGACGGCGGCCGGCTGCCGGATCGCCCCGATCAGGTTCTTCCCGTGCGGGGTGTTGATCCCGGTCTTGCCTCCCACCGAAGCGTCCACCGCCGCGAGCAGCGTCGTGGGGCAGGCGACGAACGGCACCCCCCGGAGATAGGTCGCGGCCACGAAACCCGCCAGGTCCGTGACGACGCCGCCGCCGAACCCGACGACCACCGTGTCGCGGCCCAGGCGGCGCGCGAACAGTGCGTCCTCGAGACGCTCCTTCCGGGCCCGCGATTTGGACTCCTCCCCCGGCGGCACTTCGAGCACGGGCGTTTCTTCCGGCAGCACCCCGCGCAGCCGGGCGCCGTGGCGCCGAAGCGCCTCCCCATCGCCGATCGCCGCGATCCGGTGGTCCGGGTAGCGCTCGCGAAGGAACCCCGGAAGGTTCTGGAGTGCCCCGGCTCCGACGACGATTTCGTACGACGCGTCCTGTCCCGGGGTCTCCACCGGAACCCTTAACGGCCGGTGCTGAAACTCACGCGGCATTCGACGCCCGCTGACTCCCCGCTGAACCGCTCGCCTTCGACTCACCCGTCGTTGCGCTTCGGTCCGAATACACCTGGTATTCCTCCCTCGCGCGCCTTGTCAGCGGGGCTCAGCGGACACCAGTTCTCCCGGTGGGGGGGGCGGTGCTCACGCCGGTTCCACCACCGGCCGTCGACGTCACGGAGCCGTGCTTGTCGCCTGTTCGGCCAGCACCCGCCGGCCGACGGCCTTCCCGACCTTCCGCAAGTCCTTCATCAGGTTCGTGAACTGATAGGGATAGAGCGATTGGTCGCCGTCGCTGAGCGCCACCGCGGGATTGGGATGCACCTCGACGATGAGTCCGTCGGCGCCGGCCGCGACCGCGGCGAGGGAGAGCGCCGGCACCAGCGTCTTGTTCCCGGCGGCGTGGCTCGGGTCGGCAATGACCGGGAGGTGAGTTTCCTGCTTCAGCACCGCAATCGCCCCCACATCGAGGGTGTTGCGATAGGCGGTCTCGAACGAGCGGATCCCACGTTCGCAGAGGATCACGTTCGGGTTCCCCTGCAGGATGTACTCGGTGGCCAGCAGGAACTCGCGGATGGTGTTCGCGGCGCCGCGCTTCAGGATCACGGGTGTCTGGACGCGGGCCATCTCCTTGAGGAGATCGAAGTTCTGCATGTTGCGGGCGCCGATCCGCACCACGTCCACGAGTTCGGCGGCGATCTCCACGTCCCGGACGTCCATGACCTCGGTCTCGACCAGCATTCCGGTGCGCTGCCGGATACGGCTCAGGATGTGGAGGCCCTCCACTCCGAGTCCCTGGAAGGAGTACGGCGACGTGCGCGGCTTGAACGCCGAGGCGCGCATGATCTCGAGCCCTATGTCCCGGAGCATCAGAGCGGCCGTGACGCCCTGATCCTCGCTCTCGAGGGCGCAGGGGCCCCCGATGACCACCAGGTCCTCGCTTCCGAGCTGCTGGCTCCCGATCGGGATGCGAGTGTTCGACTTGCGATGGGTCTTGTTGGCGAGCTTGTAGGGTTTGGCGAGCCCATAGACCTGTTGCACGCCGGGTTGGGTGCGCCAGGAGGCCTCGGTCTCCTGTGAGAGGTCGCCGAAGACGTGGATCTGCTTGCGGACCTCACCCGGATGGAGCGCCCACTCGAGAGCCTTCTCCTCGACCAGACGCGTCAGGTGGTTGATTTCCTGCTGCGTGGCCCATGGATGCAGGATGAGGACCATGGTCGCGAAGTCGGGAGAGCGTTTCGTCATGTCAGGTCAAGGAAGTTCTGGAGCAGTTGTCGCCCCTCGGGGGTGAGAATCGATTCGGGGTGGAACTGCACGCCCCAGAGCGGCGCGCTCCGGTGCCGAAGTCCCATGATCTCCTGGTCGTCGGAGCGGGCGGTCACCTCGAGCTCGCTCGGAAGTGGCTCGTCGGCGACCAGCGAGTGATAGCGGGTGGCTTCAAAGGGGTTCTCCAACCCGGCGAACAGTTCCTCGCCATTATGGCGCACGGAGGAAGTCTTGCCGTGGACCAGGTGGTGAGCGCGCCGGACCCGGCCGCCGAGCGCCTGAACCACCGATTGGTGACCGAGGCACACCCCCAGGATGGGAGTCTCGCCGGCGAGTTCCCGCACGAGGTCCACCGAAATGCCCGCCTTGTCGGGTGAACAGGGGCCCGGGGAGATGACCACGCGCGCGGGTTTCAGCTTCCGGACCTCTCCCGGCGTCAACGCGTCGTTGCGAAACACCTCCGGCCGGGCGCCCAACTCCCCCAGCAACTGCACCAGATTGAAGGTGAAGGAATCGTAGTTGTCGAGGACGAACGTCATCGCGAGTCGTCCTGCGGACGTTCGCGGCGCCGAGCGCCGCGGGGGAGGGGGGTGGGGAGGGGTTTCCCCTCCCCGCAGGAAAACGATGGGGTGAATCGCGGAGCGATTCGCCCGATCAGCCCGTGGGGGAAGCGCCCCGCGCTCCGAACCGGCAGCCGTGTCGGTGCGGCCGTCGCCCGGTGTCTGGTGCGGGACGTTTTCCCCGCGGGCTTGAAGTCCAGGACGAAGGTCATGACGGATCGTCAGTCGAGGCCCTCGTGGGCCATGCGCAGGGCGGCGAGCACGGCGTCGGCCTTGCGGCAGCTCTCGTCGTACTCGGCGGCGGGATCGGAGTCCGCCACGACTCCGCCCCCCGCCTGGAAATAGCCGATGCCGTCCTTGGCGATGAGCGTCCGGATCGCGATGGCGGTGTCGGAAGCGCCGCCGTACGAGAAGTAACCGACCGCGCCGCCATAGACGCCGCGGCGTTCCGTCTCCAACTCATCGATGATCTCCATGGCGCGAATCTTGGGAGCGCCGGAGAGCGTCCCGGCAGGGAAGGTGGCGCGGAGCGCGTCGAAGGCGTCCATCCCGGAGCCGAGCTGTCCCCGCACCCGGGACACGATGTGCATCACGTGCGAATACCGCTCGATGCTCATGAAGTCGTCGACTTCGACCTGGCCGTAGCCGGCCACGCGCCCGATGTCGTTGCGGGCCAGATCCACGAGCATCACGTGCTCCGCGCGCTCCTTCTCGTCGGCGAGCAGTTCGGCGGCGAGGACCGCATCTTCCTCGGAGGTGCGCCCGCGCGGCCGGGTGCCCGCGATCGGACGGGTCTCGATTACTCCGTCTTCGGTGCGGGTCATCATCTCGGGCGAAGCCCCGGCTACCACCAGCCCGTCGAAGTCGAGGTAATACATGTAGGGAGACGGGTTCACGATCCGGAGCGCCCGGTAGAAGTCGAATGGGTGGACCGTGAGCGGCGTCTCGAAGCGCTGGGAAGGAACGACCTGGATGATGTCCCCGGCGGCCACGAATTCCTTGGCCTGGCGGACCATCTCCAGGTACCGGTCCCGGCTCGTATTGGAAACCGGTTCGGGAAACGGGCCCGCGGCGCCTCCGGGAAGGCCGAGCCGGTAGGGGAGCGGGGCGCGGATCTCCCTCACGATCGACTCGATCTGCGCCTCGGCGGCGTCGTAGGCCTGGTCGGCGAGGCTCGGGTCCGGAACGCCGACGTTCACCACCACCTGGATCACGTTGCGGGCCCGGTCGAACCCCAGCACGCTGTCGGCCAGCAGGAAAGTCGCGTCGGGAATGCCGAGCGAATCGTCCACGCTGTCCGGGAGGCGCTCGAAGCGGCGCACCGCGTCGTAGGCGAGATAGCCGACGAAGCCGCCGTGGAAGGGGGGCAGACCCTCCACGTGGGCCGGGCTCAGCTCGGCGAGCATGTCCCTGAGCGCCGACAGGGGATCGGCGCTCTCGCAGGTCTCGACGCGCCCGTCATGCAGATGGCGGCGCGTGACCTCGGTGCCCCGGCTCTCGACGATGAGGCGTGGTTTCGACCCCAGGAACGAGTACCGCGCGACGCTCTCGCCTCCCTCTACCGACTCCATCAGGAACGCGGGGCCGCGATTTCCCACCCGCAGGAACGTGGAGACCGGCGTGTCGCAGTCGGCGAGGATCTCCCTCCGAACGGGAATCAGGTTGGCCCGTCGGGCGAGCGCACGGAAGTCGGAACGGGAGGGAAGCAGCACGGGTCCACCACGGATGGCGCGGCCATCTTAGTCGGCCCGGCTAACCGGGTTGTCCGGTTCGCACGGACGGCGCCGCATCCACCTGGACCGCCACGATGTCGGTGTCGTGGTACTGCTGATGCCGTACGGACGAGGCGTAATGCCGGAGGAGCCGGAGCGGCAACTCCTCTTCGTTGGGCGTGCCGGCTCCTCCTTCGGTGAGCATTGCCATCTGGTCCTCGAGGTTCGTCTCCTCGATGGCGGCGATGAACTCGAGTTCCGCCCGGTTGCCGTCGGCCTCGGCAATCAGCAGCAGCCGCCGGTCCTGGTCCGTTTCGGCGGCGCCCTGCTTCCGGAGAAGGACGATGAGGGTTTCCTCGCCGACCGCCCGCAGGCGGCGCACCATCCGCTCGTCCCAGCGCCGGTCCGCGGCCAGCCGCGAGAGCACGCCGTCCACCTCGCCGAAGGCGTCCTCGTTGAGCGTCGTCTTGAGTCGCAGGCGGCGCTTGCGGCCCAGCTCGCCGACCAGATTCAGGAAGATCACGGTGGCGCCGCCCACGGTCATGCCGTTCCCGAGGAGATCGCTCCAGGGCCCCTGGAAGTAGTCCGGGAAGATCCAGCCGAACTTGAACCCGGCGCCGGCCCAGAACCCGAGGCCGACGACGATGCTCCGCCGGTAGTCGAGCCCGTCCTGCAGGATGATCTTCACCCCCAGGACGAAGAGGAGCGCGATGATCAGCATGTAGTACGCCCCCACGGTGGGCCGCGGGATCGCAATGACGGCGTTCACGAACTTGGGCAGCAGCGCGAGGACCGCGAAGACGACGCCGACGCACATCCCCACCGAGCGCGCGGCGATCCCGGTGAGTTCGGCGACCGCGATGCTGTTGCCGTAGGTGGTGTTCGGAACGGTGCCGGCGAGGCCGGCGAGGAGGTTCCCCAGCCCGTCGGCGTTCAGGGCGCCCTGGATGGACCGGAAGTCGATGGCGCGCGGTTTCTTCCAAGAAACCTGCTGGATCGCGATGCTGTCTCCGAGCGTGTCCATGGCGCCCACGAGCGTCAGGAGCACGAACGCGGGCAGGAGCGCCCAGAACTCCGGGCCGAAGCTGAGATCGAGTCCGGGATAGGCGAACTCCGGGAGCCCGACCCAGGGCGCGTCGGCGACGCTCGCCGTGTCGTACGCCGAGAAGCCGACGAGGGCGGTCAGGCATCCCGCGATGATCCCGAGCGCCGGCGCCCAGGTTCGCCACGCACCCGACCCGCGAAGGGCGATCCCCGCCATGACCAGCAGGGTGACGCCGGCGATGACGGGCGCCGCCGCGCGGGGCGCGCCCTCGGGAACTTCGGCCAGCCTGGGCAGCACGATCGGCAGCACGTCGACCGGGATGAGCATCAGCACGGTTCCGGCCACGGTCGGCGTGAAGATGCGCCGCAGGAGCGACATCTTGGCGGCCAGGGCGAACTGGCAGATGGCGGCGACGATGATCAGGCTGGCGAGCAGCCCGGGGCCGCCCCGCTCGAGAGCGGAAATGCAGATGGCCAGGAACGCCGACGAGGTGCCCATCACCAGGATGTACCCCGCCCCGATGCGTCCGATGCGGCGGGCCTGGATTGCGGTGGTGATTCCGCTGACCAGCAGCGCGGCGCAGACCGCCCACGACAGATACGCCTCGCTGCCTCCAGCCGTGGTGATCATGAGGGTCGGCGCCAGCACCACGCTGGCAACCGAGATCAGCGCGTACTGGAGCCCGAGCCCGACGGTGATCGGGAGTGGAGGCCGGTCGTCGGGTTCGTAGCGGACGTGCTGCGCCGTGGAGGCCGTCCCTGGATCCATCCCGCTCATCCTCCCTGACCGAGAGTGTAAGGGCGGGGCTCGGTACGGAAGCACCCTTCTTGTGGGCCCGTCGGTCCGCGAGCCCTAACATTCGGGAATGGATCTGGACGCCCTCCGCGCCGCTCTCCAGGCGGTGGATGAGGAAATTCTGGACGCCTGGGCGCGGCGGGACGCGATCACGGCCGCGATCGGACGGCTGAAACAGTCCGCCGGGCAGGCGATCCACGACCCCGAACAGGAGACGCGCGTCGTGGAGCGCGCCCGCGCCCACGCGGCCGCCCGGGGCATTCCGGAAGATCTTGCCGCCGATCTGGTGCGTCTGCTCATGCACTCCGCGCTCGCCCGGCAGGAGGACATTCGTTTGCGGGCGGAGGGGCAGGGGGCGGGCCGGCCCGCGCTGGTCATCGGGGGCGGCGGGAACATGGGCCGCTGGTTCTGCCGGCTCCTGGCCGCGCAGGGCTACGAGGTCCGGGTGGCCGACCCCGCGGGAGGGCCGCCGGGGGTTCCGGCCGCCGCGGACTGGCGGGAGACCCCGGACGAATTCGCGCTGACGGTGGTGGCGGCGCCGCTCCACATCAGCGCCGGCATGCTGGAGGGAATCGCCGCGGAGCGGAGGCGGGGCCTGATCTTCGACATCGGGTCCGTCAAGGCGCCGCTCACCCGCGGACTTCAGGCGCTCGCGCGAAACGGTTGCCGGGTCGCCTCGGTGCACCCCATGTTCGGGCCCGACACCCATGTGCTCCACGGCTGCCATGTGCTGGTCATGGACGTGGGCCACCCCGGGGCGGCCGAGGAAGCGGCCGCCGTGTTCGGGGGCACGATGGCCGAAATTCTGCGAATGCCGCTGGCGGAGCACGATCCCCTGATCGCCTACGTCCTCGGGCTCTCCCACGCGCTGAACCTGGCCTTCCTGACCGCGCTTCAGGAGAGCGGGGAGCAGGCGCCGCGCCTCGCCCGCCTGTCGAGCGTGACGTTCGACCGGCAGTTGCGGGTGGCGGCGGCGGTCGCGCGGGAGAACCCGCACCTCTACTACGAGATCCAGCAGCGGAACCCGCACGGCCCGGCGGCCATCCATAGCCTGGCGGCCGCCGTTTCCCGACTCGCCGCCGTGATCCACGACGACGATGAGGAGGCGTTTGTCAGGCTCATGAAAGCCGGCCGGCGCTACGTCTCGGACCGCGGTTAGCGTCGTCCGCAGGCCTCCGCCCCGCGGTGCCTGGAGCGCCGGCCAGTTGCTGTGAAAATGCAGCCCCACCGGGAGGACTGGCCGGCGCTCCTCGCCGGCGCTCCGGCTACGACCTGCCGAGCAGGTCCCGGAGGGTAGTGACGGCGCGTACTGCCTCCGCGCCGGAGGCGAACGCGAGCGGCCGGAACATTCCCCCGTCCGAGACCCGCAGCAGACCGAGTTGTGCGGCGATGGCGACCGCTTCCCGGTAGCGATGGTCGGGTGGCACGTCGCTCAGGTCCAACCGCGAAGAGTCGTCCGCGGCGGTCCGGAGGGCCTCCGGGTCGAACTTTCCGAACACGGCGGCCAGTGATTCCGCGAGTTCGCCACGGGTCACGAGGCCCCGCGGCTTGAAGGTGTGGTCGGGGTACAGGCGCAGATAGCCCGCGCCGACCGCCGTCTGGATCAGGCTTGCCGCCCAGCTTCGTTCGAGATCGATGGCTATCACCGGGTCGGCGTTGCGGTCGTCGTCGGGCTCTCCGATCTCGGCCGCCAGGAGCGCGGCGAGCTGCTCGCGCGTTACGCGCTCCGCTTCCCGGATCCTCGCGTAGCGCTCCGAGAGTCTCGCGACCTCGAGCCGGCGCCCCAGCCCGTCGGCGCGGTCCACGAGATCCGCGAAGCCGCGCAGCGCGGGATCCCGGAGAATCCCGTCGAGGCGCGTCAGGCTCTCGGTGAAGCGGCGCGCATCGGCCAGCAACTCGGCGGCGGCCAACCCCGAGAGCAGCGCCTGACGCTTGCTGGCCACGGGGTTCGCGGCGACGGCTTCAAACCACTCGCGGGCGCTCTGCCGGTCGCCGGCGGCGAGGGCCGCCTCGGCCGCTTCGAGGAACAGGTCCGCCGAGTCGGGCATCGCTTCAAGCGCCGCCCGGTACGCCTCCGCGACCGCCGGACCCGGTTCGTCGGAACGCGCCAACTCCCGGGCGCGCGAGAGCCGGTTCTCCGCCACCTCGAGCGCCAGCCCCGGCAGCCGCTCGGACACCACGGAAGCGTCCGGATCGAGCTCCGACAGGTGCGTCAGTCTGTTGAAGAGCAGTTCCTGATCCTCGCTGTCGAGAATCAGGAGGAGGGCCCCAAGCGACGCCAGGACGTCGTCGGGCGCGGCGTCGAGGGTCCGCTCGAACAGTTCTCCCGCTCCCGACGGGTTGCCGCTGCGGAGGGCGAGGAACCCGGCCGCCGAGAGGACCCCCGGGTCGCCGGGGGCGAGGGTCCGGAGCGGCGCGAGTCGCAGGTCGGCCTCACCGAGGCGTCCCGCCACGATGAGCGCCCAGCTCTCGCTCAGGTCCCGTACCGCCTCCTCGGAAAGGTCCGGGCCCGGAACCGGCGCCTGGTCCTCCACGTACGCCCATTCGTCGAAGGGAACCAACGGGATTTCGGGTAGAGGCTTGCTGGCGCAGCCCGCGCCCAGGCACACCGAGGCGATCCAGAACGCGACTCGGGCGGGCGCCCGGCCGGCGGATTGCGTTACGCGGAACACGCCGCCGAGTCTATCCACCGGAGGGCGCGGCCGGCATGCCGCGATGCGTTCGGCGGGACAAAACTAGAATGCGCCGATGCGCTTCCTCCTCCTTTCCCTCGTTCTCCTCGTCGGGGCCCCGGCCCCGGCCGCTTCCCAGGCACAGGACGCCGAACGGCGCATCCTTGAACACGTCCGGGACACGCTGCAACCCGGCGAGCGGCTCCTGCTGTCGGCGCTCGTGGAGCGCTTCGAGGCCCCCGACGAACAGCGGGCGCTCGGACGGCTCAACGACGTCTTCTTCCGGACCCCGCTGTTCATTCTCGAGTTCGAGGGCCGCGAAGGACGGCTGCCGACCCTGTCGGAGATTTCGGGGCAGTTCTCGCTCTACGGCGAGGAGGCGGCCGACATCGTGCTGCGGATCATGGAATCGGACCCGCGGGTCCCCAGGTTCCTGGTCCGCGACGGTGACGGCAACCTGATCTCCATCAACGAGGAGATGATCCGCGCCGACGAGCGGTTCGCGGTCGCGGTGGACCGGAGCCTCACCGGCTGGGAGGGACGCACGCTTCCGGAGGTCGCGGGAGAGCGGCTCCTCGGCGGGGACGCGGCGCTCGGCGACCTGATGGACGACGCGACCCTCGTCTACGTGTGGTTCACGAACTGCCCGCCCTGCGTCCAGATCGCGCCGGTGCTCCAGGCGCTCCACCAGGATCTCGGCGAACAGGGACTCACGATCGTCGGGCTGAACGCCGACCGGGTCCTGAAGCTGCCCTATACCGACGCGGACCGGGCCGCGCACCAGGACAAGGGCGGCGTCACCTTCGAGAACCTCCACCTGACGGAAGAGGATCGGGCGGAGCTCGGGAACGTCAACATCTTCCCGACCCTGTTCCTCGCGGGGCGCGACGGAACCATCGTCCGCCACTTCGTGAACTTCCAGGAGCGGGAGACGCTCGAGCCGGCCATCCGCGAGCTGCTCCCCTAGCGCGCGTCGGCGCCCCGGCGGCCCAGCCTTGCCCCCCGGGATTGCGTGACGGCAGATTGTGCGTGTTGCCTTGACAATAAAGCACTCATATCTTATACTTCGGGCTAACTAAGGGCCGAGGCCCTTCGGTCCGTTTGTTCCATTTCCATCAGGAGTCTTGAAGGTCCATGAGCAAGATCATCGGTATTGATCTGGGGACGACCAATTCGGTGGTCGCCGTGATGGAGGGTGGACAGCCCACCATCATCCCGAACGCCGAAGGCGGCCGCACCACCGCCTCCGTCGTCGGCGTTTCGAAGTCCGGCGAGCGCCTGGTGGGCGAAGTCGCGAAGCGCCAGGCGATCACCAATGCGGCGAACACGGTGTTCTCCATCAAGCGGTTCATGGGCCGCCGCTTCGACGAGGCCGCCGACGAGCGGGAATCCGCCCCGTACCAGGTGCTCCGGAAGGACGACGGCGGGATCGAGGCGCTGCTCGGCGACAACAAGTACACCCCGCCGCAGATCTCGGCGATGGTGCTCCAGAAGATGAAGGCCTCGGCCGAGGCCTACCTCGGCGAGGGCGTCGAGCGGGCGGTCATCACGGTGCCCGCCTATTTCAACGACTCGCAGCGCCAGGCCACCAAGGACGCCGGCGAGATCGCCGGCCTGGAGGTGGTGCGCATCGTCAACGAACCGACCGCGGCCGCGCTCGCCTACGGACTCGACAAGCAGAAGAGCGAGAAGATCGCGGTCTACGACTTCGGGGGCGGGACTTTCGACATCTCCATCCTCGAAGTCGGCGAGGGGGTGGTCGAGGTCCGTTCCACGAACGGAGACACCTACCTCGGCGGAGACGACCTCGACAAGCGGGTCATGGACTGGATCGTCGCCGAGTTCAGGAAGTCCGACGGGATTGACCTGTCGAGCGACCGGATGGCGCTGCAGCGCCTCAAGGACGCCGCGGAAAAGGCCAAGATCGAACTCTCGACCACCCACGAGACCGAGATCAACCTCCCCTTCATCACCGCCGACGCTTCCGGCCCGAAACACCTGGCGCTGACCCTGTCGCGGGCGAGGCTCGAGACGCTGATCGGAGATCTCCTCGAGCGCACCCGCAAGCCCTGCCTACAGGCGCTGGAGGACGCCGGCCTCGCGGGTGGATCGATCGACGAAGTCGTGCTGGTGGGCGGATCGACCCGGATTCCCCGGGTTCAGGAACTGGCCAAGGAGATCTTCGGGGCGGAACCGCACCAGGGCGTGAACCCGGACGAGGTGGTGGCGCTGGGCGCCGCGATCCAGGCCGGAGTACTCGGCGGCGACGTCAAGGACCTGCTGCTGCTGGACGTGACGCCGCTGTCCCTCGGGATCGAGACGCTGGGCGGGGTCTTCACCTCCCTCATCAAGCGCAACACCACGATTCCGCACCGGGCGAGCGATGTCTTCTCCACGGCGAGCGACAACCAGACGCAGGTCGAGGTGCACGTCCTGCAGGGCGAGCGTTCCATGGCCGCCGACAACCGGACGCTCGGGAAGTTCAACCTGGTCGGGATCCCGCCGGCCCCCCGCGGGGTTCCGCAGATCGAGGTGGCCTTCGACATCGACGCGAACGGCATCGTCAACGTCTCGGCGAAAGACCGCGCCACCGGCCGCGAACAGGCGATCACGATCACGGCCTCGAGTGGGCTCTCGAAAGACGAGATCGAGACCATGAAGAACGAGGCCGCCTCCAACGAAGAGGCCGACAAGCAGCGGAAGGAAGAGGTCGAGTTCCGCAACGAGACGGATTCGCTGGCGCATCAGGTCGAGAAGATGCTGAACGAGAACCGCGACAAGATCGAGAGCTCGGACGCCGAGGAGATCGAGAAGGCGCTGGCGACGGTTCGCGCCGCCCTCGCCGACGGCGACATGGAGCGGATCCGGACCGCGCGCGCCGACGTGGAAAAGGCGAGCCACCGGCTGGCGGAAGTCATGTACAAGAAGTCCTCCGACGGTGAGGGCTCCGCCCAGGCCCAGGATCCGAGCGGCGCGCCGCCGCCCCCTCCTCCCCCGGGCGGAGGCAAGCGCAAGGGCAACGGCGCGGCCGAAGACATCATCGACGCGGAGGTCGTGGGCGACAACTGATCTGATCGTCCAGGAGCCCTTCCGTGCCCCCTCCCGCCGACTACTACGCGGTCCTGGGGGTCGGGCGCGATGCGGATATCCTGCGGATCCGGCAGGCGTACCGGCGGCTCGCCCGGCGCCTGCATCCGGACCTGAACCCCAACGACCGCGTCGTCGAGGAGCGTTTCCGGCAGATTCAGCGGGCCTTCGAGATCCTCGGGGACCCCGACCGCCGCGCCGAGTACGACCGGCACGGCGGGGCGGAACCGACTCCCGCCCGGGTGCAGCGCGTCCACTACGGATTCGCGGGGTTCGATTTCGGCGAGGAGCCCGCGAAGGAGGAGTGGGCGCTCCACGAGATCTTCGGGGGGTCCGAGGGTTCCGAGTCCGGACCCACCGAAGCCGATCCGGACATCCACGCCCGGGAACGGGTCTCCTTCGTCGAGTCGCTGGAGGGGAAGCAGGTTCGGCTGCGGGTGAACCGCCGGGAGATCTGCGGCCCCTGCGGGGGGCGGGGAGAACGCCCCGTCGGCGAAGCGGCCCCTCAGGGAATCGAGTGCACCGCCTGCACCGGCGCCGGCCGGCGGCTCCGGCGCTACGGGCACATGGTGTTCTCGCGTCCGTGCCGGCGCTGCGGCGGCCAGGGGACGTTGTTCCATACCGCCTGTTCCTCCTGCAGGGGGCGCGGCAACCGGATCCGGTCGGCCCGGGTGGTCGCGCGGGTCCCCGCCGGCATTTCCGATGGAGCGACGGTGGTCGTGGACGGACAGGGACACGAGCGGCTCCCCGGCGAACCGGCAGGCGATCTCCGGCTGCACGTCGAAGTCGCTCCGCATCCGGTCATCGAGCGCCGTGGCGACAACCTCGTCTGCCCGTTGCCCTTGACGCTCGCGGAGGCCGCGCTCGGCGGACGCATCGAGGTTCCCACGCTTTCCGGAAGCGTGGCGGTGCGGCTGCCGCCCGGAGTCCAGCCGGGCACCCGGCTGCGGCTTGCCGGACGCGGCGTTCCTTCGATCCGCGGGGACGGCCGCGGCGATCTCTTCCTCGAGGTGCGGATCCACATCCCGGAGATCCGGGACGACCGGTCGCGGGACCTGGTCCGGGAGCTGGAGGAGCGCTACCCGGAGTCGCCTCGCGACGCGCTCCGTGAGAAGCTTCGCCAGGAGAACGATTGATGAGCGCCGAGCGCCGGAAGGGCGTCTACATGATCAGCGCGGTGGCCGAGCTGTTCGGAATCCATCCGCAGACCCTGCGTCTGTATGAGCGGGAGGGCTTGCTCCGGCCGTCGCGCACCGAGGGGAACACCCGCGTCTATACCGACGAGGATCTCGAACAGTTGCAGACGATCCTCAACCTGCGGGAACTCGGAGTGAATCTCGCCGGTGTGGACATCATCCTGAACATGCGCGTGAAGATGCAGCGGATGCAGGAGGAGATCACCCAGTTCACCGACTTCATTCACCGGGAACTGTCGCGCGAGGAAAACGCGCTGAGCGAGCGCGCCAGGAACGCGCTGGTGCGGCTTCCGCGGAAGGACATCGTTCCCGCCGGTTCGGGTGCGGAAGCCGGAGCGGCGAGCGACGCCGCTCCGGCCCGTCCCCGAAGTTCGTAGGAAACGACCCTTGCCGGCGGTGGAGACCTGTCCCGACTGCGGCGACACGGGGTGGAAGCCGGCCCCCCGGCCGGACGGGTCACCCGCCGTGGCGCCCTGCGGTTGCCGGGATGCGGCGCGCGCTCCCGTCCGCCTCGAGGACATCGGGGTCCCCCCGAAAGAAGCGGAGCGGGCGCGTTTCGACTACTTCTTCAACGTGTCCAAGCCGTTGGAGCGCGCCAACCGGATCGTCTTCAAGTGGGCCGACTCGTACCCCGACGTCAAGTCCGGCCTGCTGCTCACCGGGCCGGCCGGGGTCGGCAAGACCCACCTCGCGGTGTCGCTGCTGCGCCACATTCTCCTCGAGCGGGGAATCTCGGTCAGAGCGCGCTACGAATACGTTCCGCGGCTTCTCCGGGAGGTTCAGCGGGAGAACGACCTCCTGCTGATCGACGAGCGACGGCTGGCGGAGGTTACCCGCGCCGAGATCGTGGTTCTCGACCAGATCGGGGCGGATACTGGCTGGGGCCAGCGGGTGCAGGAGCGGTTCCTCTACATCCTGAACCGCTGCATCCAGGGCCGCGGCTTCCTGATCGCCACGACCGCGTTTCCGCTCGAGGCGGCCCAGCAGTCGAGCCTCGACGACCAGATCACGGTACGCGCGGTCTCGCTGCTGCACGAGGCCTGCCGCGTTGTGCCGATGCCGGGCGAGGACTACCGCACTAACATCATCAATCCGAGGTTGAGCGTCTAGTGCGGTGTCCCGGAAATGGCACGGCATTCGACCGGCGATGCATCCCTGCTGACCGCTACGCTCGGCGTTCCGAATCGGTCGGAATACACTCGGTATTTCTCCCGATTCGCGCCTTGTCAGCCGGGCGCCTCGCCGCTCTCGGTGACTCGCACCATTTCCGGGACACCACACCAGCGTTCATCCCCAATGCACCACCGAAGGAGATTTCAGGTCATGCGCACCCTTCTCACCGCACTCGTCCTTTCCGTGGGACTGCCGGCTCTGGGACTCGCCCAGAGTCCGGATCCCGACAAGCCCCGTCCGATCCCGATCCGGGACAGCGTCTTCATCGAGGATCTCACCTGGATGGAAGTGCGCGACCTGATCGCAGACGGCAAGAACACCGCCATCGTGGCGAGCGGCGGCGTCGAGCAGAACGGTCCCTATCTGGTCACCGGCAAGCACAACGTGCTGCTCCGGGGAGTGACCGAAGCGATCGCCCGGGATCTCGGGAACGCGCTGGTGGCCCCGATTCTGAAGCTGGTGCCCGAGGGCGATTTCGATCCGCCCACCGGTCACATGCGCTATCCGGGGACCGTGGGTCTCAGCGAGGAGACGTTCCGGGCGGTGCTCCGCGACGTGGCGTCGAGCCTCAGGGCCAGCGGCTTCGACCACATCATTTTCCTCGGTGACAGCGGCGGCAACCAGGCCGGCATGCAGGCGGTGGCGGAGGAGATGCACGCCAATTGGAACGGAGCCCCCGGCGTTCACTTCATTCCCGAGTTCTACGACGTCATGGGCCTCCGCACCTGGCTCTCCGACAACGGGATCAAGGAGGAGCCGGAGGGCATCCACGACGAGTTCGCGATGGCGGCGATGATGGCGGCGGTGGACCCGAACTCCATCCGCCCCTCGGAGCGGCGCCAGGCCGGCCTCTTCCGGATCAACGGCGTGGACCTCGATCCGCTGGATGAGACCGTCGCCTGGGGCCTTCGCCTCTTCCGCCACCGCTCCGAGGTGACGGTGAAGGCGATCAAGGCCGCTATCGCTTCACACAGCACGAACTAGGCGTCAGAGCGCCGGTCCGGCGAAACCGCACGTCACAGTTCAGGTTCGTCGCGCTCCGGCCAGCAACGCCGCAACGCGTTGAGCGCGTGCGGCAGCGGAGCGCCGGCCAGTTGCTGTGAAAACGCAGTTCGGCGGGTCCGCCAGGCGTCTTGATGGCGCCGCCGGCGTTCCAAGCCGTTTCCGCCGTTTTCATGACAAGCGGGGTGCGTAGGAGGACGCGCGCATGAGCGTTTCTCCCGGTGGGGGCCTCGGGCCGGCATCGCGGCCGCAGGCCGCGAAACTCTCCCAATCCATCGTGCCCATGGACCGGACGTGAGCGCGCCGGCGCCGCGCCATCTGCGTTCGGGTCTTGCGCCATGAGGCAGCACACCTGAGGGAGTTTCGCCCGCTGCGCGGGCGATGCCGGCGTAAACGCCGGCGCTCCTAACCCTTCCTGCCGCCCAGGATCGCGGCGCGAAGAGCCTGCGACTGCTCCGAGAACCAGGTGTCCAGGAAGCCTTCCCGCTTCTCGGCCGCCAGTCTCAACGCCTGCTCCGCGAACCCGCCGCGAAGTTCCCGTTTCGTGTGGGTATAGGCCTCGCGCGGAAGGGCGCCCAGCTCTTCGGCCCTCGCCGCCGCCCGCGCCGCCAGCGCTTCCGGTTCAGCCAGTTCGTGCAGAAAGCCGTTCGCGAGGGCGTCCTCGGGTCCGGTGAGCCGCCCGCGCAGGAGGACCTCGGCCGACCGCGGCGCCGGAATCGCCGCGCGCAGGACCTCGAACGCCGCCGCCGGGAAGATGACGCCGAGCTGCACCTCGGAGACTCCGATCCGGTAGCCGCCGGTGGCTCCGATCCGGACATCGCAGGCGGTCGCGAGGATCGCGCCGCCCGCCACCGCGTGGCCGTTCACCGCGGCGACGGTCGGGCAGGGGAAGAGGAAGAGCCGGCGGACGAGCTCGTCGAAGTCGTCGACGAACGCGCCCATTGCGTCCCGGTCCTCCGGAAGTCCCGCGAGATCGAGACCCGCCGAAAAGAAGCGATCGGTTCCGGTCAGGACCAGCGGGCGGCCGCTCCGCTCCGCCTCGTCGAGGCTCGTCCCCAGCCTGGCGACCAGCGCCGGGTCGAGCGCGTTCGCCGGCCCGTGGCGCATGGCGACGACGAGGGCCGACGGCGCGGACGACACGGGCCGGGGAATGGCGGGGTCGACTATTCGAGCCCGCCCAGCACTTCCATCAACGGTTCGTAGTCCTCACGGATCTGGTAGTCGTAGTTGACGTACTGGAGGATGCCCTCACGGTCGATCACGAAGGTCGCGCGCGAGGCGTAGGTCGCGCCGTTGATCTCGAGAGGCGTCACGCCATAGGCCCCCACCACTTCCGCCTGGCGGTCCGACAGCAGAACCAGTCCCGGCAGTTCACCCTCGGCCGCCGGCGCCACCTGCATCCCGGATTCCTTGCCGACGCTCTGGAGCCAGTTCCACTGGGAGAAGGGGGTGTCTACGCTGATTCCGAAGACCTGGGTGTCCGCATCCAGAAACTTCTGGATGTCGTCCTTGTAGGACGAAAACTGGAGCGTTCAACCACCCGTCCAGTCGGCCACGTAGAAGGCCAGCACGATGTTCTTCTTGCCCAGGGCGGCGCTCAGATCGAGCTTCGTCGCGCCCGCCGATTCGCCGGCGGTGGAAGGCAGCGGGTTCGGGAACATGGGCGCCTTGTCTCCCACCCTGAGCGAGACGTCCTGCGCCACGGCGTCAGGAGTTCCCGCGACCGCGGCCAGCCCGAAGGCGAGCCCGACGGCCAGCAGGCCGGACAACCGCCGGCGTGATCGGCGGCGTTCGATGTGTTGCATGGAGAACCTCCCTCGGCTGCAGCATTGGGTTCGGAGTGCGGATCATGCCCGCTGGCCGTGCCTCCCGCAAGAGTGGCGGTTCGGCAGACACCGCGGTGCGGCGCCGGCCGTTGCCGGCCGCGCGAACGAAGCGCCAGCGGTGCTATTCTGATTTTGATCGGTTCTCGTTTCAGAAAGGCTCTCAGGTACCCGTGACACTGTCCTTCCGCGCCCGCCTCGAGGCGGAAGTGCGCGAACTCGAGGAAGAGCTGCACCTGCGGCTCCCAAAACAGATCAAGGAGGCCCGCGAGCACGGCGATCTGTCCGAAAACGCGGAGTACGAAGCCGCGAAGGAGCGGCAGAACTACGTCGCCGTCCGCCTCGCGCAACTCAAGGGCCGGCTCGCGGATCTGTCCATGGTGAGCATGGACAACATTCCGGTTGACCGGATATCGCTCGGCAGCCAGGTCGTGGTCGTGGATCTGGACACCGACGAGGAGTTCCGGTACGAACTCGTGGTCAGCGAGGACGTGGACGCCGCGGCGGGCAAGGTATCCACCGGCTCCCCGATCGGGAGGGCGCTCATGGGGGCACGGGTGGGAGATGAAGTGAGCGTGCATACGCCGCTCGGGGAGCGCGAGTTCGAGATTCGCGGCCTCCGCACGATCCACGATCGGGATTCCTCGTGAGCGGGTCAGCCCAACGCCGCCGGGCCATCACCGCCGTCGGGGTCTGCCTCGCGGTCTCCGCCGCCCCATCCGTTTCCACGGCGGCTCCGGATGTCCATCAGGTGGATGTGGTGGACATCATTCACTCGGTGTCCGCCCGCCGGGTGCTGACGACGATCTCGGCGGCGGAGGAGGCGGGCGCCGGGCTCGTGCTGATCCGGCTCGATACGCCGGGAGGCCTCGATACCGCGATGCGGGAGATCATCGAGGCGGTCCTGAACAGCACGGTGCCGGTCGCCGTCTTCGTGGGTCCCTCCGGCTCCCGGGCCGCCTCCGCCGGCTACCTGATCACCCTGGCGGCCGACGTCTCGGGGATGGCGCCGGGAACCAACATGGGCGCGGCGACCCCCGTCGCCGGAACGGGCGGCGAGATGCCCGAGACCCTGAGCCGGAAGGTCGAATCCGATGCCGCGGCCTACCTGCGGTCCATCGCCGAGCGCCGGGGGCGCGACGTCGCCCTCGCCGAGCAGGGCGTTACCGAGGCGCGAAGCTGGACGGCCACGGAAGCGCTCGAGGCCGGCCTCATCGACCTCGTGGCCGACAACACCGGCGAGTTACTCGTGGCCCTCCACGGCCGGACCGTGACCCGGATCGACGGAACCGAGGTCACGCTCGATACCGCCGACGCGATCATCGTCGAGACCGAAATGAGCTTCCGGGACCGGGCCCTTTCGGTGATCGCCAACCCGAATCTGGCGGTGCTGCTCGGGATGATCGGCCTGCTCGGCCTCTACCTCGAGTTTTCGAACCCCGGCCTGCTCATCCCGGGCATTCTCGGAGGCATCGCCCTTCTGCTGGCCGCCTTCGGCCTCAACGTCCTGCCGGTCAGCCTTCTCGGAGTGCTGCTGCTGCTCGCCGGAATCGGTCTCCTGACCGCCGAGGCGCTCACCCCGTCGTTCGGCATAATGGGTCTGTCGGGAGCGGTAGCGCTGGTGATTGGCCTTCTTTTCTTCTTCGAGGAGCAATCCCTGCCCACGCCGGCACTCAATTTGACCTGGGGACTCGTCCTTCCGTCCGTCCTGGTCTTTGCGGTGCTGGTGTTCTTCCTCGGGCAACTGGTGGTCCGCGCCCAGCGGCGTCCCGCGGTGACCGGCCGGGAAGGGATGATCGGGCTGGTCGCCACCGTACGCAGCGACATTCCGTCGGACGGCGAGGGCAAGGTGTTCGTCCACGGCGAGTTCTGGGACGCGGTCGCCGCGGCGCCGGTGAACGCCGGCGAGCGCGTCGAGGTGCTGGCGGTGGAGGGGTTGATCCTCCGCGTCGGCCCTCCCGGCGCCAACAAGCAAGGAGCTGATTCATGACTTTCGGACTTCCCCTGGGAGCCCTGGTAGCCATCGCCTTCGCGGTGATCTTCGTTCTCAACTGGATCAAGGTCCTGAACGAATACGAGCGGGGGGTGATCTTCCGGTTCGGCAAGCTGTTGCCCTCGCCCCGGGGACCGGGGCTGGTGCTGGTCTTTGCCCCCATCGACCGGCTGGTCCGCATCAGCCTGCGGCTCGTGGCCTTCGACGTCCCGCCGCAGGACATCATCACCCGCGACAACGTGTCCGTGAAGGTGAACGCGGTGGTCTTCTTCCGGGTGGTGGACCCGACCAGGGCGGTCATCGAGGTCGAGGACTACCTCTATGCCACGTCGCAGCTTGCGCAGACCACGCTCCGGAGCGTCCTCGGTCAGGTGGATCTCGACGACCTGCTCTCGCAGCGCGACAGTCTGAACGTCCAGTTGCAGGGAATCCTCGACAAGAGCACCGATCCGTGGGGGATCAAGGTGGCGTCCGTCGAGGTGAAGCACGTGGACCTCCCGGGCGAAATGACCCGGGCGCTGGCGCGCCAGGCCGAGGCGGAACGCGAGAAGCGGGCCAAGGTCATCCACGCCGAGGGCGAATTCCAGGCTTCCGCCCAGCTCGCCGAGGCCGCCGAAATCGTGGGCAAACACCCGCTCGGCGCCCAGCTTCGTTACCTGCAGACGCTGACCGAGATCGCCACCGAGAAGAACTCGACCATCATCTTCCCCCTCCCGCTCGACCTGGTGAAGCCCTTCCTCGAGCTCCATACGGGTGCTGGCGACTCCTCGAAGGATTGATGCCCTGACGGTCCGCATCGGGAGGCGGAGTCTTCAGAAAGCTCAAGTAACGCTTTAGAAATTCGCCGTAACTTCTGTTACTGTCTTGGTAAAGGCGTGGGGAAACGCTGCGCTCGGAGCGTCCTGACGCCCCATACTCCCGGGAGGGTTCCATGCACGGCCACCACGACAGCGACCACTACGACGTCCAGTTCACGACGCGGCAGCTCGTCCTGCTGTTCGGCCTCCTCATCGTGATCGTGGTGGGCGTCTTCGTCGGGGGGATCGTCATCGGACGGGGCATGGCTCCCGATGCGGCGGAAGCGATGATCGCCCGCCGCACGAGTCCGGTTCCGGCTCCCACGCCGGCGAAGGCCGTCCCCACCTCCGTCACCGAGGCGTCCGCGGAAGACGCCCTCCGCCTGCCGATCCGCTCCGAGCCGACACCTGCCGGGAAGACCGCGGCCCGCGCTTCGGCTGAGCAGCGGCCCGCGCGGGCTCAGCCGGCCCCGGCGACCCGCCGTGCGGCTCCGGCCCCGACGCGAGCGACCCCGGCTTCGCGGCTTGCGGCCCGCACGGCCTCCACGAGCCCCGAGCAGCTCGCGAACCGGACCCCCGCGGCCCCCGCGCCGCGCGCCGCCGCGACCCCGGCGCCGGCAGGGCCGGCCGACCCGCCGAAGCCGGTCGCCACCGGGAAGTTCACGATCCAGGTCGCCGCCTTCCGCGACCGGGTAGCGGCCGAGCGGATGCTGGCGCAGCTTGCCGAGCGGGGAATCGAGGGTTACCTGGAGGGGACTCCGTCCGGGATCTTCCGGGTGCGCGTCGGACAGTTCCAGACCCGGGAGGACGCCCGGGCGCTGGCGGCGCAGCTCGAGAGCGGGCAGTTCGCGACCCTGATCACGAGCCGCTAGGAGTCTGCGCCGCAGAATGCGGCGCCGACTCCTCGGGAACGCCGGCCTCCGGCCGGCACGCGCTGGCCGCAGGCCACCGCACGGCGTTTCGCTGCTCAAACAGACGAATTCTATGCAAGGAGCGCCGCGCCGGTCCGGTGGGCGCCAGACCGACGCCCCGGGGCGCTC
>JAJDUD010000063.1 GCA_022826825.1 Acidobacteriota bacterium
ACCTCGGCATACGGCAGGGCGCGATGGTGCTCCGGCCGGACGCCGTTCCGGGGCAGCGCCGCCCCGATGGCCTCACCGGCCGGGTTGTCCTCCCGGTAGCCCTGAGCCACCGCCCAGCGCATCACCGCCGAGATCCGCCGCCGCACCCGCCGCGCCGTCTCCCGCTTCCCGTTCCAGATCGGCTGCAGGACCGCCATCACGTCCGAGGTGCGGATCCGGTTCACCGGTTGCCCTCCGAGCCTCGGCATCACGTAGTCCCGCAGGCTCGAGCGCCACAGCTTCTCGGACCGGCCGCCGTCCTTCCAGCCGGCCCGGTGGACCGCGAGGACCTTCTCCACGGCTTCGGCGAAGGTGGGGACGGTCCGCTTCCGGCCGGTGACCAGTTCACCGCGCTGGCGGGCCAGGAGGTTCAGGACGCACTTCTGTCGTGCCTCGGCGAGGCTGACGTGGGGCCAGGAGCCGAGTCCGAGGTTGCGGGGACGTCCGTTGACGCTGATGCGCTGGCCCCAGGACTTGGCGAGGTGGCCTCGTGCGGTGCGCTTCACCCGGAGGGACAAACCTCCGGAGCCGCGGCCGTCGCCGTACCATCCGGGTTCCCGTATGGTCTCGACGAATCTCGCGGAGAGTCGGTAGGGGCGTTCGGTCATGTTCCGGGTTCCTCCGGGCGGCAGTTTGACGGCACAAAAGGCGCGGGAACGGGGGAGTTTGCGGCGTTCCGGGAGGGAACAGTATAGCACCGTAAGCCATTGAATAATGGCAGTGATAGCGGAACATCACGGCACTCTACGGAACCCTGCGGAACCGGAGTACTGCGGAGCTCCGCGCCGCGCACGGCGCGACCTTGACTGGCGGCATGGTCCCTTGTCCCAGCGTTCCCCTGCACAGATGGGAGGTTCCCGGACCTGAGTCGCCCAAGGCTGAAAGCGGCACGTCGTCCGCGGGCCTCCGGCCCACGGTGCCGACCGCAGGTCGGCGTCCAAGCCGGCGGCGCCATCCGGGCGCTTGGCCGACCCGCCGGACTGCATTTTCATAGCAACTGGCCGGCGCTCCTGGCATACCAGACAAATGTCTGTTATGCTGTGCGCATGCCCAAGACCCCTCCGGGACAGACCCGGAATCGAGTTTTCCGCTTCGTGCGCGACTGTCTCCTGCGGGGGGACTCCCCTTCCCTTCGCGAAGTGCAGCGGCACTTCGGTTTCCGGGCCGTCGAGACCGTCCGGGCCCACCTCACCGCTCTTGTTGATGAGGGACGCCTCGTCAAGGAGCCGGGCCGGGCCCGTGGCTATCGCCTGCCCAAACAGTCCTCTTTCCCGGAGCCGGACTGGTCCACGGGCCGCCTTCGGCCAGTCCCCCTCCTGGGTGAAGTTGCCGCCGGCGGTTTCGAAGAGGCCATCGAAAACCCGGAGGGGAATCTCCCGGTAGAAATCCCCGATTCCCGGGATCTCTCGGACTACTTCGCTCTCCGGGTTCGAGGGGAAAGCATGTCCGGCGCCGGCATCCTGCCCGGAGACACCGTCATCGTCGAACGGCGGGGAACGCCCGTTTCCGGTCAGATCGTGGTGGCGCTCCTTGAAGAAGACGCCACGGTGAAGCGGCTTCACCTGGGACAGGAGGGGATGGAACTGCGGCCGGAAAACCCCGACTTCGACACGCTCCGTCCACCTCCCGGATCCTGTCGGATCCTCGGGAGGATCGTGGAATTGCGACGCCAGATTCGCTGAATCCCCTCATGAGATCTGCCCGTAAGGCCTGGATATCCACCAAGAGAAACCGTGATGCAACAAACCCTTGCCCCCGTTCGATCCCCGGTTCCGTTCGCTGTTCGCTCCGATGTTCCGTCCGGGCAACCCGGACCCCGCCGAATCCTCTCCACCCGGATCCAGGAATCGCCTCCTGACCAGGAAATCGCGAAGTGGGGACTTGCCCGGCTTGCCGGCAACCTCGTGGAAATCTCCGGGACGGCTGATTCCGGTGTCCTGTCTTCGGCGCTGGCGCTGGTCGCCGAGGCCCAGCACCATCAGCTCCGGCTCGAAAAACTCCGCTACCGCCGGCATTCCGCTCCGAATCCCACGCCGGGTCCGGGAGCGCATCCGGACTCCACCCCAAACTCCGCCGAAAACCCCGCCCTGATCGCCTGGATAGCGACGACCCGCAGTCTCTTCTTTCCCCCGGACGCGGTGGAATCGGGGATTGCGCTGGAGCAATTGGTTCTGCTTCGGCTGGAAACACCGGGAGCGCAGATTCGTGCCGCCACCCGGGTTGTCCACTCGGGAGCTTTCGGACTGGTGGTCGTGGACCTTGCCGATTCGCTCCCGCCGGAGAGTTCCGGCACCCCATCGGTTCGGGAATCGGGGCCGAACTCCGCCGCTGCATCCGGAAGGACTCCGAGGTCCCGTTTGGGCACTCCTCGAGGGCTTCCCCATCTGTCGCGGCTTGCCGGACTCGCACACAAATACCGGGCCGCTGTCGTCCTGCTGACCGACAAACCACCGGCCGCCCCATCGCTCGACCCTCGAGTCGGGAAGCGCTTCGACGCGAGCCGCAGGGGAAACGACATCGTCATTACCGTTCTCAAGGACAAGGGGAACGGGATTTCCTCCTCTCCGGGGCTTCCACCGCTCCGGGGCCGGGACCGCCTTGTCCCCGGAGTCCGGTTCGAAAGGAAATGCCGTGAGCCGGCTGGCATGTGTTGACGTTCCGGCGCTACCGCTCCAGATCCTGCTGCGGCGACATCCCGAATGGCGGCAGGAACCGGTGGCGGTGGTCACCGAGGACAAGGTGCGGGCGCGGGTTTGCTGGGCGAACCGCCGGGCGGTCGCTCTCGGGGTGCGCCCGGGAATGCGGCAGGCCGCCGCGGCCGCCTGCTGTCCCGCGCTCCGGATCGGCCATGTCCGCGCTTCGGAAACAGAGCGGGAAGTCCACCGGCTGGCGGAGCGGCTCCACCGCTGGAGTCCCCAGGTCGAATCAGCTTCATCCCCGGTGTGGTGTCCCGGAAATGGTGCGAGTCATCGAGAGCGGCGAGGCGCCCGGCTGACAAGGCGCGAATCGGGAGGAATACCGAGCGTATTCCGACCGATTCGGAACGCCGAGCAAAGCGGTCAGCCGGGATGCATCGCCGGTCGAATGCCGCGCGATTTTCGGGACACCACACCTACTCTCCAACTGTCCGGGTGCGGCGCTGCCGGGACCTTCTGGCTCCGGGCATCCGGCCTGACCGGGTTGTTCGGTCCGCTTTCGGACTGGATCGAGGCGCTCTCGAAAGATCTCCGGAGCGACGGGTTTCGCGTCTCGATCGCGGTGGGCTTTACCCGGTTCAATTCCTTTGCGGCGGCGCGGGCCACTTTCGGACTCCAGATCTTCGAAAGTCCCGCCGAGGAAAGGACCGCTGCTCTCCGGGCCCCGCTCGTCCGCTTCGGATTGCCGGAGAAGACCCTCGCCGGTCTGGAAAAGCTCGGCATCTCATCGCTTCGGGATCTGCTGCGCCTGGCCGCGGAAGGACGGTCCGGAAGAGGACTGGCGAACCGCTTCGGGAAGGAGGTCCTGGAACTCCACCGCCTTGGTTCCGAGAGTTCCACGCCGGTTTCCGAAACCTTCCGCCAGGAGATGCCGGTAGAGCACCGGATCTCCTTCGAACCACCCGAGACCGACATCGAGCGGCTCATCTTCCACGCGAAGCGCCTGCTCGATCAGATCCTCGCCGATCTCGGCAAACAGGGCCTCGCGGTCGTCGAACTCGCCTACGAAGTGGCGTGCGAAGACGCTCCGTCAATTTCCGGGTCGGTCCGCCCCGCCCTTCCCACCGAGGACGGCGTGAAACTCCTCTCTCTGCTCCGCCTGCGGTTCGGGACCATCTCGCCGGAAAACCGAACAACCCCCGGGCAGCGAGTGCTTCAGAGGCCCTCCCGAAGCCCGGCAGAGGAACCGGGGAGAAGGATTCTCGGCCTCGTTCTCCGGGCTCTCGGTGGCATCTACGCCGCGGAACAGCCTGGCCTGTACCAACGCCCCGGGGAAGCTCTTTCCACCGGCCCGAGAAGGGCTTCGGAAGCGCTGGCCCAGATTCAGGCCGAATTCGGCGAAGACTCCCTGGTCCGATTGGAAACCCGGGATGCGCACCTCCCGCGGGGACGCTACCGGTGCCGGCCGATTTCTCCGGGAGAGGCCACCGTCCGGAACCTCTCGGGCAAGCGTCCTCCACGGGATTTTTTCGAGACCCGGACCCCTCGCCTGATTCGCCGCATCTACGATCAGCCGCTCATCCTTCCCCATCGGGGTTCGGGTGAACCCGAGGGCTGGCTGCTCCGGGGACCAGGCCACGGCCCCGTTCAGAGTTTCACCGGTCCCTTTCGCGTCTCCGGAGGCTGGTGGCGTCTGCTGTCGGGGCGGCCGGTCTCTCGCGACTACTTTTTCGTCCGCCTGAAACGTGGCGATGTCTGCTGGGTCTTCTTCGACCGGGAACGGCGCTCGTGGTTCCTCGAAGGCCGCGTGGAGTGAACTGTGCGGAGTGACTGATGGCCAGCAGCCGGTGAACGGTTCGGACTTTGTACTTTCCCCTCTTCTGCAAGAGCAACGCTTCCTTCCTCGAAGGAGCAAGCCATCCCGAGGAACTGGTCGAAGAGGCTCACGCCCTCGGTCTTCCCGGGATTGCGCTCACCGACCGGAACGGCCTCTACGGAGCCGTCAAGGCCCATGTCGCGGCACGGGAGCGGGGCATCCGATTGCTGCTCGGCGCCGAAACGTCGGTCGCCGCGGCGCCTGCCGGGGCCGATCCAGCCAAAAAAGGCCGGCAGGGCGAACCGGAAGGCATCCTCCTGCTCGTCCGGAACCGCACCGGCTACCGGAATCTCTGCCGTCTCCTGACCCGGGGGCTGCTCAGAACTCCTGACCCCGCTGCCGGCCAGGACTCGAAAAGGGACGGTTCCGGGACCGGCGGACGCTCATCCCGCAAGGGAACGGCCGGAGTTTCCTGGGAAGAGATCGCCGGGTGCGCCGAAGGGCTTCACGCGCTCTGGGGAGGCGGCGCCTCTGCCCTCAAGCAGAACCTCCCTCCCGACCAGCCGGCGCGCCTGCTCCGGGAAGCCTTCGGGGAAAACCTCCACGTCCTCGTTACCCGGCACCACACGGACGACGAAGTACCCGAGGAGGCCCTTCTTCGGGAGCGGGCAAACGAGTACCGGATCCCGATCGCCGCCGCTACCGAGGTTCTCTATCACCGTCCGGGGCGCCGGGAATTGCAGGACGTGCTCACCGCCATCCGCTACGGGGTGCCGCTTCGGGAAGCCGGGCGACGCCTTCGCGGAAACGCCGAGCACTACCTGCTGTCCCCTGCCCTCTTTCAGGAACGTTTTGCCGACGACCCGGTCGCGGTCGACCGGACCCTGGAGATTGCCGAGGCCTGCCGCTTCTCGCTTGACGAACTCCGCTATCGCTATCCCGCCGAAGAACTTCCCGGAGGGATGGACATGAGCGACCGGCTGCGGGAACTGACCTTCGAAGGCGCCGCTGAGCGTTATCCCGACGGCATTCCGCCGGCCGTCAGACAGCAACTGGAAAAGGAACTCGAGTTGATCCAGGAACTCGGCTACGGCGGCTATTTCCTCACCATGGTCGAGATCGTCCGCTTCTGCCGCGAGCGGGAAATCCTCTGTCAGGGGCGGGGTTCCGCGGCGAACTCGGCGGTCTGCTTCTGCCTCGGAATCACCGCGGTGGATCCGGTTCGGATGGGGCTCCTGTTCGAGCGGTTCCTGTCCCGCGAGCGCGCCGAACCGCCCGACATCGACCTGGACATCATGCATTCGCGCCGGGAGGAGGTCATCCAGTTCGTGTATCGGAGGTACGGCGAGGGGCGCGCCGCCATGGTGGCGAATACCGTTTGCTACCGGACGCGGTCCGCGATCCGGGACGTGGGCAAGGCGCTCGGGTTTTCGGAGCGCTCCGTGGACCTTTTGGCCCGCGCGTTCTCCCACTACGAGCCGCTCTCAAGCGACCGCCTCGCCGCTGCCGGCTGGACTTCGGAGGGGCCGGCAGCCCGGCACTTTCTCCGTCTGGCGAACGAAATCCAGGGATTTCCCCGGCACCTCTCGATCCATCCCGGCGGGTTCCTCCTCGGAGAGGAACCGGTCTCTCACATCGTGCCGGTGGAAAACGCCGCGATGGAAGGAAGAACGATCATTCAGTGGAACAAGGACGACATCGAGGAGCTGGGCCTTTTCAAGGTGGATCTGCTGGGGCTCGGCGCCCTTACCCAACTGGACCTCGCTTTCCGGCTGCTCAAGGAGTCCCGAAACGTCGATCTGTCCATGTCCGCCATTCCCGCCGACGACCCCGAAACCTTCGCAATGATCCGGAAGGCGGCGACCGTCGGGGTATTCCAGATCGAAAGCCGGGCGCAAATGGCCATGCTGCCCCGGCTCCAGCCCGAGAACTACTACGACCTCGTGATCGAAGTCAGCATCGTCCGGCCCGGGCCCATCGCCGGTGGCATGGTGCACCCCTACCTGCGCCGCCGCCGGGGGGAAGAAGCGGTGGAGTACCCGCATCCCTCGCTCCGCCCCGTTCTGGAAAAGACCCTGGGAGTACCGCTGTTTCAGGAACAGGTCATGCGGCTCGCGGTGGTCGCTGCCGACTACACCGCCGGCGAAGCCGACCAGCTCCGCCGCGACATGGCCGCCTGGCGGCGCACGGGGCGGATGGAACGGCATCGGAGCCGTCTGCTTTCCCGCATGTGCGCCAAGGGAATCGCCCCCGAGTTCGCAAGACGGGTGTTCGAGCAGATTCAGGGATTCGGGGAGTACGGCTTTCCCGAAAGCCACGCCGCCAGCTTCGCGCTCATCAGCTATGCCGGCGCGTTCGTGCTCCGTCACTACCCGGCGGAGTTCGCATGTGCGCTGTTGAATGCACAGCCAATGGGCTTTTATTCCCCGGCGACGATCATCGAGGACGCCAAGCGGCGGGGCGTGCGCTTTCTCCCGGTGGACGTGACGGCAAGCGCCTGGGATTGCTCGCTGATGACCGGCCCGGCTCCTGCAAACGAAACCGGGAAGCCCGATGTCCGCCTGGGGCTCCGTTACGTGAAGGGACTCGGCGCCGCCGACGGCGAGAAGATCGTGGCGGCTCGCCGGGAGTCACCCTTTGCCTCCATCGCCGCCCTGGCGCGCCGTACCGGTCTCGACAAGAAGGCAATGGTGGCGCTTGCCGAGGCCGACGCGCTCCGGAACCTGGGCCCGAAAACCCGCCGCGCGGCCGTCTGGCAGACGCTTGCCCTGACGCCGAAAGACCCGCCGCTCCTCGAAGAAGCCATCCCCGGTTTCGCCCCGCTCGACAGCTTCGAAACGATCGCCTGGGATCACCGGACAACCGGGAGCAGCACCCGGGGACACCCGCTGTCGCCCCTCCGCAGCCGGCTGGCTGCCGCGGGGCTTCCTGCCGCCCGCGAGGTATCGAAGCTCCGAAACGGAACGCGCGCGCGATACGCGGGGATCGTGATCTGCCGGCAACGGCCGGGAACCGCCTCCGGAGTGGTATTCATGACCCTCGAGGACGAAACCGGATTCGTGAACCTCGTTCTCTGGCCGGACGTCTTCGAAGCACACCGTCAACTGGCCCAGACTCTGTCATTCCTCGGGGCCACCGGGAGAGTTCAGGCGGACCAGGGCACCGTCCACCTCGTGGTGGACGGGCTCTTCCGGCCGGAGATCTCCGGTATGGAGGCTCCGCCGGAGATTCCCAGCCGGGACTTTCACTGAGCCGTCGAGCGGTCCCCGGATGGGCCACGATCAGGGCCCAAGGTGGATCCCATCGCTCATGGAAAGTGGGGGCCCATCCGGGAACCGCCCGGCGCTCCGCGCCGCTCCGCCGTGGCCACCCCCTAACGTGTTGTTTTTTGGTGTTGCTACAATCGATTCCCAAGACTGAATATCATGTCTGGCGTCACAATGACGATAGGCCGGAAGCCCCGAGTCGAAGGGGGCAGCGACAGGAGCGCAGGAGCGCCCCGGTCGGCAGTGTACGGCACCACGCGCCGCCCGGCGGGAGCAGCGCCGGGAACGTATCGCGCCTTGAACGGCTGCCCGCCGCGAAGAAGACGCTCTAGTGCTCCACGCCGAGCCCTCAAAGTCGCACGAGGACGGACTACAGTAGCCGGTTCGGACTTTGTGGGAGGTGGGATTCATGGACAGGTCTGAACGACTTCGCGTCCTGAACACTCTCGTCGAGCGCATCGCTGACGGTACGACTTCCGATGCTGGCGGCGTCATGCGCGTACCGATGTCGGACTTCACGTGTCCACAGCTTCTCACCGAGGAGCAGGAGGTGTTCTTTCGGAACACACCCCTCTGCATGGGACTCTCCTCCGACCTGCCCGAACCCAACACCTATTGGTCGGACAATGCGACCGGCATCCCCGTCCTGATGGTTCGCGACGGCGAAGGCGCTTTCCGGGCGTATGCGAACGTCTGCCGGCATCGTGGGAGCAAGGTCGTCCTCGAGGGACGCGGCTCAAGGACTCGCTTTACCTGTCCGTTTCACGGCTGGACCTATGGAGTCGACGGCAGTCTGTTGCGTGTCTACAAGGACAGCCAGTTCGGGAACCTGTCCCACTGCGATCTGCCGCTCATTGCATTGCCTGCTGCGGAGATTCATGGGACCCTGTGGGTACGACCCACTCCCGGTGATCCTCTCGATGCCGACGAGTGTCTGGATGGACTCCAGGACGACCTGGCTCACTGGAACCTGTCGGAACATCCGGTTGCCGCGACGCAGGTCATCGATGCGCGGATGAACTGGAAACTGGCCGTCGATTCCTACGGTGAGATCTACCATCTGAACATCCTCCACGCGAAGACGGCAGCCAAGGAAGCGATCGGAAACCTGCAGACGCTCGACACCTTCAACAACAACCTTCGCACGGTCGTCGCGAATCAGAAGTTCAACCTGATGCGGCTGTTCATGCCGAACATGGGTCTTTGGCCTTACCGGCAGATAACGACAACCATGTACTTCCTCCACCCCAACGTCGTCATGATGGTGGACACCTTCGGCGTGGACCTGCTACGGATCTTCCCTCTCGAGGACTCGCCGGTGAAATCCAGAACGATCCATACCTGGTATATCCATCCCAACGTAAAGCGGCATTTCGAGACGCATGGGAGGTCGTACGAGGAGAGGCTCAAGACATACCGGGATGCCGTCGCGGGTGAGGACTATGCGATGGGGGAGGACGTGCAACGGAACGCCGATGTGGGGGTTCAATCGGAGATCCTGCTGGGCCGGAACGAGGGCGCGTTGCAGCACTTTCACAATGCGCGCCGGTCGGGAATGGGCCGCGACCTGCTGCCGGTCGAGGATGCGTAGCTGACGTTTGGAGTGTGTGTTTCGCGGCCCTGTCGGACCGCCGCCGTGACGAGGACGAGCTGGTGGTCCTCGACGATCACCGCCCGGAGCGCACCGGGAAAACGGCGCGCCGCCGACCCGAATCGCCGGCTGATCGGGAGCCTCCGGCCCGAGGCGCGATCCTGGCCCGGTTCCGGCGAGGAAAGCACGGCTGCCGGGTCGCATCCGGGCCACGTTCGGACGCAACCAGGGCGACACCCCCTTTTGCTAGGGCTTTTGCGCCTCCCCGTGGACACGATCCCGTTCTCCCCGTCGCGCTTGCGCTCCAGCGACCCTGCCTTGCGGGGTCAGGGTCTGGGCTGCAAGCGACCCCCCCGTTCCTGGCGAAAAACGGCCCCGTCGTGGAGTGCTTGTTCCACTCTCCTCCCAGGGCCGGGGGTCGCTTGCAGCCCGCGCCTAGGGCGCGACTGATCCCTGCGGGAAGACTTCCGGGCCGGGCCGCGGCGGGTCCAGGCGGAGGTCGGCAGAGCCTCCGTAGACGGCGCAGTCCTCGACGCGGACGCGGGGGAGGTCGGGCGACAGCTCGCGAACGGCGCTCACGGCCTCGCTCCGCGCGCGAGGGGGACTCTCGAGGGCCTGCGGGACGTCGCAATTCCGCCGACGTTGCCGGCGACGTCCGGACTCAGGTTCCGATAACACGCCGTCGTCGGTCTACTGCGTTCGCGGCCGCGGCGCGCCGGACGGTGGTGGAGTTAGGAACGGAAGCGCCCCTTCAATGCGGGCGACGCGCTGCGCGAGATTATGGAGGTCGGCTCGGACCGCTCGCTGGCCCGTCAGGATGAGCGCGGCGAGAGATACCCCGACGGCGACGATAGCGATTACTTCCGGACTCATGCGCCGATTCTAATAGGATCGGTCGCCATGACTGCCCCTGCGTTCTACGACACGGCGATTGTTGTGGTACTCGCTTTCGGACTCTTGGCCGGTTGCGGCGGCGACGGAAACGACGTTTTCGCGCCGGCCCCCGCGCCCACGGTCCCCGCGCCCACGGTCCCCGCGCCCGCGCCGGCCCCCGCGCCCACGCCGGCCCCCGAGCCGCCAACTGTCCCGAGAGGGCTCTTCGTCTTCTCTATCGGTGGGGACCACCTCGGGTGGCACTGGCAACCCGTGGAGTCAGTAAGCGGTTACGACGTGCAGTACGGCACAAGTGAGGCATTTACGGATCAGGACGAAGTGATTCCCCGGACTGCCGAGGAGACCTCATATCTGAGAGAGGGGCTTTGCCCCGGAACACGAGGGTACCTCCGGGTCCGGGCCGCGCGCGGATTCGGAGTGGAGAGGATTACGAGCGAATGGTCGCAGCCTGTAGCAGAGACGGCTTGCTGCGGCGCGAACGGCGAAGTCGAGAATCTGCGGTTAGTCGAGAGCGGTTTCGACTTCGTGACATATGCATGGGACGCAGACCCCTGCGTTGAGGTCTACGATTTCGAGCTCGTAAAGGTCTACGACTTTCAGAGCACGGGCGGGGGTCTCGACGGTACGGGATTTGTGGAGAGCTGGGGGGGCCGCGAGAAACGCCGAGTCAACGAGCCCCGAGCGATCTTTACCGGTCTCGCGGACGGCGTATATGGGCCACGTGTCTACCTGAACCCTTCGGAAAACCCCTTCGGTTACTTTCTCTCGACCCGGAACGACCGACCCTATTGGGACAGGTCTTTCCGGCATGAGCGTTGGGAAGATAGTCCCGTCGTATGCACCGGCGACATGGAGGCGGAGGCCCGCCGGACCGGCAGTGTCTTGCTACGGGAGTGGGACCGGAACCGTGAGTCTTTCACCGTGAACGTTCATGTGAGCCTGGACAACGCTCCCGGTTTCGACGCGGACTGGGTTCTGGCGGAGGCCGAGGAAGCGGTAGATCGCTTTCGGGAAGTCCTCCGAACCCCGGTCTTGGAAATCGGGGGGATCACTTCCCGGAGTGAGCGCCGGCCGGGGGAGGTACTAATCGACTACGGCCCGTATCCGGATCGGTCGCAACCGTGGGCGGACGACGTTGTGGCATTCGCTACGTTCGGGACCGGCACCGTTACGATGGTCAAGAAGCCTGAGCATCACGGTGGGTGGGACGAGTACGACCTGAATTTGCGGATCATCGACTACACGCTGATTCACGAGATTTTTCACCTGTTTGGGTTCCGGCACGCCAAATTGAGCAATTTGATTTTGACGGCCGCACCCCAGGCGGGTCCTGGGGTGGACATGACGCCCGAGATGACCGGTCCTAACGTGGACACACTTCAGGACTTCGCGGCGCTCCGCTGCGTGCTGGGGCTGTAAGCCCAAGGCGGAGAACTAGTTGACCCACCCGCAGTGGCGACAGGGTTTCTGCGCTTCCACTTGCTTGGGATCGTGAACCGGCACGGCTGCCGGTAGGCCATCACCCGGAACGCTCCCGAGTCCATGCGCCTCCGCCTGGTCGAGGATGACGTGATAAACACAGCGGGGATTCTCGTTCTCATCCGAGGCCCAGGGAACTCTTGAGAAGCTCCTCCAGGAGTGTTTTGAGAACACCAAAACTGATGCTCTCCCAAGCTGTCCCCGCGCGCTCCTTCGCGCTGTCCCACCGCCCATCGTCGGAGGCGACCCTGAGGAAGTCATGCCCTTCCCAAGTGAGCCGATTGATACTGAATAACACACCGTCAAAAGTCGGGCTGATTTTCGCGTCCAAGAAGCCCGCTTCTTCCAGCAGGACGACATGCTCGGGAACGGTGTTGTCGGGGTACTCTCCAGCAAAGGAGAATCGGGAGACGGACTCACCGGGGGGAGATTCCTCAACGGCCAGCAAAATCTGCCGGCACAGGTCCATGTCGCGCTTCATGCGGCGGACAACCCTAACGGACCCGGGAGAGAGCGGTCAAGTACCCGGGTCCAAGAAGAAAGGCGCGATGAACACGCCGGAACCGGCGCTCCGAGAGCTTGGGAAATGCCTCTGGCTGAACGCCAACTATGGCTTCCTGTTCAGCCCTTCGCCGGGGTGAGGTCGGCGGCGGCCACAGCGATGCGCCGCTGCGCCGTGCGCGCACCGCTACGGGGGTCCGGGGGCTGCGCCCTGGGCTGCGCCCCCGGTCGTCCGGTGCTCCGGCAGCGGCGCGGGAGGCCGGGGGTTCGAAGGGGGGCGCAGTTCCCCTCGCCAGCCCAGTGTGTACACACTGGATATGCTCCCTCGTGCCTTAGCATGTGAGCCAGCCCTGCTGGTGGACCCGTCCCAGGGTCTCCAGCGCGCCGGTGCTCGCACCGTGGAGCCGGGGGCCGACGGTCACGGATCGCGAGATCGAGATCTGCGCCTAAGCCGCCAGGAAGACGCTCCATTGCTCCATGAGCGCCCGCCGTTCGAACAGGTCCGTTCGCCGGCAGGCGGCCTCCACCCGGTCCGAGTTCACGTGTGCGAGCGCCAGCTCGCAGACCTCCCGCGGGGCGTCGGACCGCTCCGCCGCCCCATCACGGAAGCTCGAGCGGAACCGGTGCGGCACGGCCCCGATCCCAAGGTTCCGGACCATCTTCCCGATCGTCGCCTCGGAGAGGCGCCGGGACGCCGCCGGGGGCGTTGGTTGGATGGACGGTTTCGATACCCACGTGGCGATCACCCTGGCCGCTGGGTCAGTCTGGATTCGGTGCCTGACGCCACTGCCGGGGGCTCGGCCGCTCCAAGTACTGGAGGGCGAAACCTGACGCGCATTTCGATGGCCTTTGTCGAAGTGTTTAGCTGGCCCGACCGCCTGTGTCCGATCGCTCCTTCACCCAAATCCAGCCCTCACGGCGTGCCAGAAGACCGTCATCCGGCTCTACAACCCCGCCTCGGAGGAAATCAACTGCCGCCACGACGCACACTGCCGCATCTAGGATGTGCTCGTTTTCCTCAAGGTTCCTGCGGGTCTGCTCCCCCTTAGCAGACTTATGGACACTCAGCGAACTATCCAGGAGCTCCTTCACGATCTGCCTCCGGGCTTCCTTTCCCTTCTCTCCCTTGTAGCCTGTGTTCTGAACGCAGTGCGCCTTCAGAGTTGCAGCCGGGTAGACCTCGATTACCGAAGTTTCGGTAACGCGTTCAGGAGTCCAGGCGAGGGGAATTGAGATATCTCGGGACTTTCGCAGGGAGGCGAGGAGATCGAGTGAAGCATGTGCCGTCTTGGCGATCTTGTCCGCACCGACTATAAAGCGGGCACCCAAAAGCCGTTCCGTCGCCCGCACGAAGGTCGCTTCCCTCTTCAAGGGTAGGCGTGTCCCTGCGATGTGGCCGGCAAGGGCCGGAGCCAGTGCCTCCGGCCAACCGAGTGGGGAATCAATAGCGATGAGTACGGGCTCTGTAGTCAACCACCGGCTGACAATGTCCTCCGGCCTGCACTTGGCGCTGGCGGTCTGAGCGCACTCAATCCGAGTCCTGCATCCGTTCCGCTTGGCCTTCACCAGTCCGGTCCTGGTGGGCTCGGTCGATGCGTCGATGCCAATGATCCACATGCCTAGGTCCCCTCACGAGCCGGGCCATTTGGGGCCTCACGTAGGAGATGTCCAGTCCTGCAGGATAGCGTTGCAGACTAGGGATCCTTCGGATCATTGCCCGCCTGGCGAGACCATTGACCACCTCGATCCGGTTCACGGGATTGGCGGCGCTGATCTCGACGGTCACGGATGGCCGCGGCCGCGTTGGAAGCCTTCCCGCAGGGATAACTGGCCGCCGCGAGGCGGCGTCGGGAGCGACCCGGACACGGGAGGGGGTGGAACACGGCGCAGCGTGTTCAGACCCGATCCGTGACGCTTTTCAACAAGAAAAGAGGGGGTCGCTCACGACTCTTCCACCGGTGACCCCGGTTGGAAGAGATGCGTTCCGACCACCGGTAGCCATCAGGGAATATCGATCTGCCGGTTGGTACACCGAGCGGAACACTGGGGGCTGCGAAAGTGTTCCAGGGCGGAATCGGGAGAAGAGCGCAAGACTCTGTGTCGTATCCTTCCCACGGAACGGTTAGTCTGGCCGAGTGGATCTGCGGGCTAGGGCGCGCCCCCTGAAGGCCGATGGGTGGAGCGACCGGGAAGCCGAATGGCTCGCCCTGGTGTGCGGAGTCGCGGGCGGCGTCTTCACTCGGGGGCAGTTCTGCGAGCGCTACGGCTGTCGGCGAAACGCGGCCCGGCGGCTGGTGGTACGGCTCACCAACGCACGCCTCGCGCGCGAGTACCCGCGACCGGAGAGCCCGACGAACGGGCGGTTCTGCCACATCCGGGCGGCGCGTGTCTACCACGCTCTCGGGCTGGAGCCGCCGCGGGCGCGGGTGCCCGCCGGTGCGCAGTTGTGGCGGCTGCTGCTGGGACTGGACTACGTGGCGTCGCGTCCCGAGCAGGGATGGCTCCCGGCGCAGCAGCAGGGGGCGCACTTCCGGAGCCTCGGCCTGGACCCGGAGGTGCTGCCGCGGCGGCTCTACAGGGGAGTGCTCGAGCCGACCGAGCGTGAGTTGCCGATGGGACACCCGATCGCGGCTGATGCGGGCCGGGTGACGTTCGTCTACCCGGACCCCGGGTTCGAGTCGGACCGACCGCTCCGCTACTGGGGGCGGGTCCATATCCCGCTCTGGACCGCCCTGCGCACGATCGGCGTGGCCGTCCATGTTGTCGCCGTGACTCGCAACTGGATGGCGGTTCGGCAGCACGAGACCCTGCTCGCCAGGTGGGCCGGCCCCCTCCCGGTCGAGTTCACGGACGACGAACGCGCTCTCGTCGACGCCATCGCTCTCGCGCAGGTCACCAAGGACCTCAGACCGCTGGCCCGCTGGGGTGGGGTCCTCGAAGCCGCCAAGGCGTACGTCCCCCTGAAGAAGCGCCGGGACGCCGCCGGGGACGTTGGGTGGATTGACGGCTTCGATACCCATGTGGCGGTCACCCTCGCCGCTGGGTCACTCTGAATGCGCTGCCCGCTCTCTCGCCCTCGGTCTTCCCAAAAAACGACACTTCCACCGAGAAGAATGGGTCGCGATCCGATGTTTTGGCCGTCCGCCAGGATCCAGCTAGCATCCGGCTACCTGCCGGCTCTCCGCAAGGCGCCCCGGTGCCGGAGGTTGTCCCACTGCGTGGCCGTCCCGCAGGCCAGAAAATGAACAAATCGAACATTACCGTTGGAGAATGCCTTGACCACTTCACTCGCCGGATCAAGGTCATCGACGAGTCGATAGCGGCTTGGCGACAGAACCCCGATGACCATGAGTTGGAGACCGATTTGGTGGCGGCCTGCTCACCGGCAGCCGAGGCTGAGGTGCGGGGCGCGGGAGAAGAGCTGTGGGCTGTTGTCGACGACTACCACAGCAAATGGCTGGAAGCCCTGAAGGCCCTGAATAGCCATCATGGGGTGGAGGAAGAGCCAGGGCGCTACTGGCTGGACAAGCTGACATCCACGCAACTGGGCTCACGGCGCGGCCCCAACTAAGCCCTTGGAAAGGGCTTGACGTGCTGTTGACGCGCGTTGCGTGTGCGCCTCGACTACGTTCGGCGGGAAGACTGCCTGTAGGTCGCAGAGTCAGCGCCTAGTCGTGTCCCTGTAGACTTGGTGCCGTGTCTCCAGCGCGCTACCTGGGACGTCTCGGTGTCAGTGATGGCGACGCAAACCACGAAGTAGCACTTCCGTACGGCTTGACGGCTGGTGGGATCGTCGGCGCGATTCGGGAGTTGCACGCCTATCTGCACGCCATCAACACGGCCAGCGTGGAGTACGGATATGGACGACTGGAGGATTTCATGCAGCCGGCAGGCTTTTCCGGCTTGGTTTCGAACGTCATCGTCCGCGCCGTCGTACGGGCTGCCGGAACGGCTAATCCAGGCCTCGCGCTCAACCGGCATCCGAACGGGAGACCGGACATCGTTCCGCGTGCCGTCTACCCCGGCGACGCCGTGAAGCGGGGGTCGGAGGGAATCGAGGTGAAGGCCAGTCGATACGCCAGCGGTTGGCAGGGGCACAATGCCGAACCCGGCTGGCTGCTGATAGTGCAATTCGACATCGACACGAAGACGGAGCCGGTCTACGACCGGACTCCGACCAACGTCAGGCGTGTCATGTGCGCGTGCCTGGACGAGAAAGATTGGACGTTCTCCGGCCGGCGGGAAGGCAGCCGACGGACCCCCACCGCATCGATCAACGCGACAGGCTTGCAGAAGCTGGAAGCGGGTACAGCGTACGCGCGACAGGACGTGCGCCTGACATACTGAACGCCGTCAACGCGGGAATCGCAGCCTTCGCCATGTTGAAAAACCGCTCGCTGCTCTCGGTACCGACGCTCGCGTAGCCAACCGCGTTTGCCGCGGCCAAGGTGGATCCCGAACCGGCGAACGGGTCACACACCACCCCTTCACCGAGCGGTAGCGCAGCTCGCACGATCTGTCGCATGAACGCCTGCGGCTTTAGGCTCGGGTGCGGCGCGAGTTCGCGCTCGGCTCGGCGGGTGGGACTGGACGCGATGACGTCACCGAACGGACGGTCCTCCGAGACCCGTCGTAGACCTCCGGTCTTCCAACGCCTGAGGTTGTCCTGTACCCGCCCGTCGAGCGGCTTTCGGAAGAGCAACCATGGCTCGTGCATCGATCGTGGCATCACCGATACATCGGGGAATTCGTCATGGGCGTTCTTCGGTCGATCCCCTCCCCGCAGGGTCATAACCAACCGGATGATCTCGCCGCGACGCTCGAATCCCGCGCCCGCCACGGCCTGCGTCACGACAGGCGACACCAGCGGATTGGAGGCGATCATGACGTTGCCGCCCGGCACCAGAGCCGGCAGGAGCCTGCGAGCCCAAGTCGCGAAAAAAGCGGATAGTGATGCGCGGTCCCCATCGCTCAGGGTCGTAAAGCGCGGCACCGGAGATCGCGTGTGACCGTCGAAGGATGGGGGGATGCGCCAGACTCCGCCTCGGCGCCGGCGGAGCTTTTCCTGCTGTTGCTCCGAGTACTCCACCAGCCCATAGGGCGGATCGGTCACACAGGCATGAATGCTGTTCGTTTCACGGGCTGAGAGCCACTCGAGACAGTCAGTTTGGTACAGCGTCGCCAAGCCGTGGCTGAACACGGGTTGCGCCCTACGCGTTGTCATCCTGCCCGCGACGGTGGCGTCCCACCATGGCCCATCATAGCGCCCAAGGTGGGCACCCAGACGGACCGCGACTGCCCATATGGCTCTACGCCTGTCATCTGCCGAATCCGGCCATCCCGTTCTCGGCCCCGGCAAGGAACGCCGCCCACCGCTCCATCAACTCCCGCCTCCGCTCGAACAGATCCGAACGCCGATAGGCGGCCTCTACCCGGTCCCGGTTCACGTGGGCCAGCGCGAGTTCGCACACCTCGCGCGGCACCTCCGTGCACTCCGCCGCCCAGTCCCGGAAGCTCGACCGGAACCCGTGCGGCACCGCCTCGATCTTCAGATCCCGGACCATCTTCCCGATCGTCGCCTCGGACAGCGGACCGCCTCGGGCCGAAGGGAACACCAGCCCGGATCCGTCCGCGTGCTCTCGCGCCTCGCGGAGCAACGCGAGCGCCCGTGTGGACAGCGGAACCCGGTGCTCCCGGCCCGTCTTCATCCGCTCCGCCGGAATGCGCCACTCCCGCGCCTCGAGGTCCATTTCTTCCCACCGCGCGCCGCGCACTTCCCCGCTCCGGCTCGCCGTCAACACCAGGAACTCGAAGGCCAGCACGGTCACGGGGTACGCCCCGGACCCGCGCACCGCCGCGATGGCTCCGGCCACCTCCGCATACGGGAGCGCCCGCCGATGCTGGACCCGGACCCCGTTCCTGGGGAGCGCCGCCCCGATGGCGTCTCCGGCCGGATTGTCCTCCCGATAGCCCTGCGCCACCGCCCAGCGCATCACCGCCGAGATCCGGTGCCGCACCTGCCGCGCCGTGGCCCGCTTCTCGTTCCAGATCGGGAGCAGCACCGCCATCACGTCCCCCGTGGTGATGCGGTGCACGGGCCTCCCGCCGAGTTTCGGCACCGCGTGATCCCGCAGCGTCGCCCGCCAGGTCTGCTCGGACCTTCCGCCGTCCTTCCAGCCGACCCGGTGGATGGCAATGACCTCGTCGACGGCCTCCTCGAAGGTGGGGACGGTCCGCTTCCGGCCGGTGACCAGCTCCCCGCGGCCCCGCGCTACAAGATTGAGGACGCACTTCTGCCGGGCCTCGGCCAGGCTGACGTGGGGCCAGGTTCCGAGTCCGAGGTTGCGGGGGCGGCCATCCACGCTGATGCGCTGGCCCCAGGACTTGGAGAGGTGGCCGCGGGCGGTACGCTTGACCCTCAAAGAGAGGCCGCCGGAGCCGCGTCCGTCGCCGTAACGGCCGGGTTGCTGGATGGCCTCGACGAAGCGCGCGGAAAGTCGGTATGGTCGTTCGATGAGGGCGTCTTGGGATCTCATGGGCACCACTCCAGCATCACAAACAGAGCGAGAACACAGAAGCTCGATCTGCTCCCGAAAAGAACAGTATAGCACGATAACCTGTTGAATAAAGGCGTGATGAGAGCACCCCAAGGAACCTTCCGGAATGCTACGGAACCGACAATGCGCTTAGCGCCGCAAATCGAAACTCCCTCGCGCGCTGGCGCGCGCTTCGGCGAGTTCCGATTTGTCGTTTTCTTCTTGTGAAAGGGGGTCCGCCACCGTCGCGCCCGCAACCCGTTTGCTCCGTTGGGTTTCCGCGACCTGCGCCGCTGCGCTGGCCCCCGGTCCGGCCCTCCGCGCGGGCGGGGTCTAGCGGGGCGTTTTCGGCCTGCGCGGGAACTCTGACGCACTGAACGACTAGACGGGCAGGGCCGAGCATCAGGCATCCGTGCCTATCCGTAGGTCTATTCGTCCTCATTCGGGAGAGTCTCAACCGTCGGGTGGTCACGGGAGGTGCGAACGCCGCAACTAGAGAAGCGCTACGGCAACTCGTTGCTGATCGGACGAAAGACAGGATGGGAGCGTCGTAACGACAGGGTTACCGGCAACCTGGTTGGCCTGCGCTGCGACGAGGGTTTGCCTGTGTCGTTCTACCAATACCCGAACAACCTCGGCCGGCCCCTGCCCGAGCACTTCGACATCCGTCGTCGTCGCCAAATCGTCAATGGCACCGTCCGCCGCGGCCTCAAATCGTGGCTCGTACGGGACCTGTTCGACTTCAGACAAGCGCGGGGGAAACACCGTGTTGAAGGGCCAAAGGAGCGCCGCCACCTCTTCGCCGCTTAGGCGGACGGGAGCCGCCGTCCGCCAGTCCGCGCCCAGACAGCGCTCAAAGAACGCCGCGTCGCGTGCTCGGCAGCGGCGTGGGAGGTCTTCAGCCCGCACGCAAGATCGCGCGTGTAGGCCCGCCCGCCGCCCAGGCGGTGAAGAGACGGATGAAGATGGCCGCCAGGGTCACGACCAGCAGGGAGAGTGCGCCCCAGATGAGGCGAACCTCTTTCTTGAGCACCGCGACGTCCGTCTTGACGGTTACGAGATCCGTCTTCACGGTCGCGAGATCCGTCTTGACGGTCGCGAGATCCGCCGCGACCCGGTCAAGGGTGGCGGCGACCGACTGGAACTGGGCGCCGACGGTGCGATCTCACCAGCGACCGAGTTCCGCCCTCGGCGTCTCCGGCAGGGTCTCGGCGAGGAGCCAGCGGGCGAAGAGGATGCCCTCGCGGTATCCGGCCGTGCTGATCCAGTTCTGAGGCGCCGGACGGTGGCTGAGGTAGATTTGCTTTGTGCGGGGTTCGTGCGGCTAGCGATCCCGCTAACGCTCCTCGGACGAAGTACCAGTCAGGGAACTCGTGACGGCGAGGGCCATCACCGGGTAGAGCGTCCCGGTATACGTGATGAAGTGCCATGTCTCGGTATTGAGTGACTTCGTCCACCAGCGGCCCGACTCTCTCTGGTTCCGCCTGAGCCACTCCACGCCTCGCTGCACGGCGGGGTGCGTTGGCGGCACGCCCGCGGACGACAGCACTACGACCGCCAGACCGGTCTGGTGGCCATCGCTCGCGGGATCGCCGAAGTCCGCCTCGGCTCGCAGGCGTTCCGCGCGGTTGCCCCGGCCCCACTCCTCGGGCCGGGCGAACGAGCGAATCGACCAGCCCCCGTCCGGGCGCTGACGGTCCAGGATCACCCTGACGATGTCCTGCTTCTGGTCGGCGCTGACCACGCCCGGGAGATACCGGTCCGCCCAGAGCAACGCCACGCGAGCGTAGTCATGGGGAGGAGGGACCTCCCGCAGGTACTCTCGCAGACCGGCTACCTGCCTCTGCAACTCGGGGGAGGTGGCCTGCTCGAGCCATCCCGGAGCCAGACCCAGACTCATGGCCGCGACGGTCGCGAGCTGATACGCGTCGGACTCGAACGGCGGCCATGTGTCCGGCGAGTGCCACGCCCCGTCGTCCCGCTGAAGGCTGAACATGAGCTGAAAGGCCTGCTCGGTTTCGGGGGACAGCCGCCGGTCCACGTACGCATCCCAGGATGCCAGAGACGCGGCCAGATGCACGACTTCCGCGGGGTTCACATCCTGCTGGAGCTCTCCGGGGTCCGCGGCGAGCCTGTCCTGAAGGCGCGCTTCGAGGAAGGCCCGCCAGCTCTCATCGGGCTGACCGAGACTCTCGGCGAGCTGCGGACGAACGATCCCGTACCAGCCCGTGGTGTGACACGAGACGCAGCCGCGGTTGTTCGCCCAGGCCTTGGCTCCATCCTCCAGGTAGGTGATCGCGCGCTCGATGGACAGATTCTCCGCCATCGGTTCATCCGCCGACGCCGGCGGGATGGAGATCTCTCCGAAGTGATACTGGTACAGGCTGTGGTCACCCCACTGCGCGTGAAGCTCGGAGCCGAGAAGCGAAATCCCAGCGGACAGTCCGATGGCGGCGAGCGTGAGTCTCATAACCGATCGCAATCCCAAGAGGTCCTTGTGTTGGGGGCTGAGGCTACGATCCATCGTAGACGCTCTTTCGCTGCCACGCAAAGACACGCGCGCGGGCGTGGCTCGTCGCGGAGGATGCGACCGTTTAGCGGGGGCGGCCGGGCGAGCCCGCCTACTGGCCGCCGACTTCGAGCCGAACTGGCCGGGGCCGGCGCGGTCGCACGGTTCTACCGCGAGGAGTCACCAACACCGCCGAACACCCGAAAAAACAGATGGCAGCGGACTCTGTTCGCTTCCATCTGTTTTTCCCGCGTGTTTTCGCAGCGCCATCTACCGGGTGCAGACGATCGAAACGGCTGGGAACGCTGGTCGGTTACCCCGACTCCGCTGCGGAACTCCTCTCCCGCACGGCCCGCAGCACCCGGGCGCGGACCCGCCGCGACGTCGTCAGCCGGACGCTCTGCTGGGCGATTTCCTCGGCCCTGCGGGTGTCCTGAACCGCGATCAGGCGTTTCATCTCGGGTATGGCGTTCGGACTCATCGAGAACGTCCGCACCCCAAAGCCCAGCAGCAGCGGAATCATGAGCGGTTCCGCCGCGACCTCGCCGCATACCGCGAGCGGCAGACCGGTACGCCGGCAGACGCGGGCCACGAACCGGAGGGTGCGCAGGAGCGCCGGATGGAGCGGATCGCTGAAGTGCGCGACGCGTTCGTTGGCCCGGTCCACTCCGAAGAGGTACTGCATCAGATCGTTGGTTCCGATGCTGAGGAACTCCGCCTCCTGTCCCAGCAGATCGGCGGTCGCCGCCGCCGAGGGCACCTCCAGCATGGCGCCGACCGGAACCTCCCGAAACGGCACGTCCCGGTAACGAAGCGCCCGGACCGCCGCGCGGACGTGCGTCCGCGCCGCCCGGAACTCTTCGAGCCCGCCCACCATCGGGAACATCAACTGGACCTTGCCGTGCACCGCAGCACGGAGTACCGCCCGGATCTGGGTCTCGAACACCCCCGACGCCATCACCAGCAGTCGCGCGCCGCGCAGTCCGAGCGCGGGGTTCAGCTCCGGCGCCCGGCCGATGTCCGTCGCGGTGAGATCAAAAGCCCGAATCACCAGGGGGTGTGGTTCCAGGGCCTGGGCCAGGTCCCGGTAGATCCGGAACTGCTCCTCCTCGGAGGGGATCTCCTGGACGGCAATCCTCTCCGTACGGAAGAGACCGACCCCTTCGGCGCCGTTGCGACGGACGAGATCGATCTCCCCCGGTTCGTCCATGTTGGCCATCAGGACGACCCGCTCGCCGTTCGCGGTGCGGGCCTGCGACGCCGTGGCGGCCAGCAGGCGGCGGCGGCGTTCCCGTTCGCGCTCACGCTTCCGGCGGTACTCGGAAACGGTCTTCCGCGCCGGATTCACCACCACGATCCCCTCGGAGCCGTCCACGACGACCGGCAGATCGGTGTGGATGTGGTCGAGCAGGGCCGGAATCCCGGTCACGCAGGGCACGTCGTGGGTCCGGGCCAGGATGGCGGTGTGATACGTCGGCCCTCCCGCCTCCATGATGACTCCCTGGATCTTCGTCCAGTCGAGTTCGGCGGTATCGGACGGGCGCAGGTCGTCCGCGGCGACGACGTGCCGGCGTTCCCAGCGCTCGAGAGACGGACGGGCGGCGCCGCCGAGGTTCTGGAGCAGTCGCCCGCCGACATCCGCGATGTCGCCTTTCCGCTGCCGCAGGTACTCGTCAGCGAGCCCGCCAAAGACGGCCTCGAGTTCCCGCAACACGGTCCGCACCGCCCACTCGGCATTCACGCGCTCCGATCGGATCACTTCCTGGACGCGCTCGACCAGCAGGGGATCGCCGAGCATCAGGCGCTGCGCCTCGAACAGGTACGCGCGATCCTGTCCCAACGCGCGCCGGGTGGATTCGCGGATTTCGCGGAGTTGTTCCGCGGCCCGGTCGCGGGCATCGGTGAAGCGGCGGATCTCACGCCCGATTTCCCGCCTCCTGACTTCCACCCGGAACACGGGGACGGCGCGCCGCTCGAAGACGATCGTGGGGGCCACGCAGATTCCCGGCGCCGCGGGTTCACCGCGGAGGACGGTCTCTCCGGGACCGGGCCGCCCGGATTCACTCCGGGAGGTAGGCACCATCATCGCCGCTCGCCCGCCTGGACGCCGTCGGTCCCCGACTCCGGAGGATCGCCGATTCCATCCTGGACCAGCCTGGTCAGAGCTTCGAGCGCCGGGCCCGCCTCGCGCCCCGAGGTGTGGATCCGGAGCCGGCTGCCCTTGGCCGCAGCGAGAAACAGGAGTCCCAGAATGCTCTTGCCGTCGATGGTGGTCTCGCCGCGGGTCACCGTCACCACGGCTTCGTAACGCGCCGCGGTCTTCACGAAGCGCGCCGCCGCCCGCGCGTGCATCCCCAGTTGGTTCGTAACCAGGACAACCCGCTCCGGCACGCTCCTTGCCCGTCGACGCCTTGCGGGGTCAGTCCTGATCCGGCCCGGCCTGATCGTCCGGCACCGTGGTCGCCGCCTTGCCGGACTCCTCGCTCACCGCAGCGGCGCCGAGCCCGCCGCCGAGCAGTTCGGATGCGAGATAGATGTTCTCCTTGCCCTGGAAGAGCGCCGCCCGCGCCGCTTCGGCCGGGCCGACCCGCTCCTCCTCGCGAATGGAGACCAGGCGGATGAGCATGGGGAGGTTCACTCCCGTCACGACTTCAACCTGGCCTTCGTTGAGCAGGCTGAGCGCCAGATTGGACGGCGTCCCCCCGAACATGTCCGTCAGGATGACGGCCCCCTCCGTTCCGGAGACGCGTTCCACCGCCGAGACGATGGCTCGTTGGGCATCGTCCGGTGCGTCGTGCCAGCCGATGGAGACGCTGGTGGCGTTCGGGATGTCCTCCCCGGTAATCATCTCTGCCGCGGCCACGAGTTCTCTCGCGAGCTGCCCGTGGGTCACCACCACGATTCCGATCATCGCCGGGCAGTATCAGGAACCCGCCGCCGCCGGTCAACTCCGGCGGTGTCCGGGCAGTGCTCCAGGCAAGGACGCGACGGGGCCATTCCGGTGCGACCGCGACGTGATCTGGCCGTGGGGATGGCGTTGCCGCCGCGCTCCAGGCGGGTTGGTGGCGGGTGGATTGACGGCCCTGTCGGGCCGTGATGCCGGCCGGAGGCCGGCGCTGCGGAGCCGCCGCCGGTCAACTCCTGGCGACCGGTCCGGGAGCGCGGTTGCGATAGCGGGCGCGCCGTTCGTTCGAAGACGGGATCCTGAGGGACTTGCGGTACTTGGCCACCGTGCGGCGGGCGATGATGATCCCCTCGCGATCGAGAAGCTGGACGATCTGGTCGTCAGCCAGTGGGTGCTCGGGATCCTCGCGTTCGACGATCCGCTGGACTCGGGCCCGGACCGCCTCCGACGACACCTGGCGCCCGTCGCGCAGCGACAGGGCACTGTGGAAGAAACGCCGGAAGGGGATGACGCCGCGGGGAGTTTCCAGGAACTTGTTGCTCACGACTCGCGAAACCGTCGATTCCGCGCGCCCGATGTCCTGCGCGACATCGTTCAGGACGAGCGGCCGAATGTGGCCGATTCCCCGATTCAGGAACTCGGTCTGCTTGCGCACGATGTCCTCGGCGACCAGGCGAACGGTCTCCTGGCGCTGCTGCACCGACCGCTGGAATCCCTTCGCGCGGACCCAGGCCTCGCGCGCAAAGGCCTGCTCCTGCGGCGAGTGCCGGTCGGGGCTCTTCAACACCAGCCGGTAGGCCGGACTGGTGCGGAGCTTCGGAATCCCGTCGCTCATTTCGACCCGCCACTCCCCGTTGAACAGGTAGGCCCGGGCGTCCGGCACCACCACCTGCTCCGGACCCGGCGCGAACTGGCTGCCGGGGCGAAAGTCCAGTTCCCCGATCCGGCGGACCCAGCGCATCACGACGCCGACCTCGGCGCCCATGACCCGGGCGAGTTCGCGAAAACGTTCCCGGATGACGAGATCCAGGTGATCCCGCACGATTCTGCCGAGCGGGCCATCGGACTGACCGGCCGCCTCGAGCTGCGCCAACAGACACTCCGCCAGATCCAGGGCGGCGACACCGGTCGGATCAAAACGCAGAATTCGCCTCCGCATCGCCTCGACCTCATCCTCCGACGCACCAACCGCACTCGCGATCTCGGCGATGGAGGCATCGAGATACCCGCGCTCGTCGAGGTTTCCGATGATCTCGAGGCCGATGGTCCGCTCGAGTTCCGTATCGACGGACGGACCGAGCTGCTCGGTCAGGTGCTGGGCAAGCGTGCGCCCGGCGGCCAGGGTCCGTTCGAGAGCGGGTGGTTCCTCGCCGAGAGCGAGTCCTCCCGTGTTTTCCTGGTTCTCCTGAAAGAAGTCCTCGGCTTCGATCTCCGCCATCGGGTCGGGGTCGCCATCCGGTGCGTTGTCGTCCGCTTCGCTCTCCTCCTCCGCTTCTGTCTCCTCCGGTTCGGAGTCCTCTTCCTCTTCTTCGGCCACCTCCTCGAGCGCGGGGTTCTGGAGCAGTTCCTGCTGCACGCGCACCCGAAGCTCGGTGAGCGGCAGCACGAGCATCTCGATGGTCTGCCTCACCTGCGGCGTCAACGTCAGCCGCTGCTGCTGGCGTACTCCGACCCGCAACTCCGTTCGGGTTCCCGACCTGGTGCTCACTGCCAATCGAAATCCTCGCCGAGGTAGGCCCGGCGCACCTCGGGACTGCGCACCAGCTCGGCCGGCGTGCCCTCGAACAGGATTCGGCCTTCCTCGATGATGTAGGCCCGGTCGGTGACCCGGAGGGTCTCCCGAACGCTGTGATCGGTGACGAGCACGCCGAGTCCCCGGTCGCGCAGGCTGCCGACGATTCGCTGCAGTTCGGAAACCGCGATCGGGTCGATGGCGGCGAAGGGTTCATCCAGCAGCAGGAAGCGGGGATCCGGTGCGAGCGCCCGGGCGATCTCCGCGCGCCGGCGCTCTCCCCCGGAGAGGGAATGCGCCAGGTTGCGCCGGCGCTCCGTGAGACCGAACTCCTCGAGCAGTTCCCGGGCCCGCTCACGCCGCTCCCGCCGTCCCATCCGGGGCACCTGTTCAAGGATTGCCAGCACGTTCTCTTCGACGGTGAGGCCGCGGAAGATGGATGGTTCCTGCGGGAGGTAGCCGATCCCCGAGCGCGCCCGGCGGTGCATGGCCAGTCCGGTCAGATTCCGCTCATCCAGCGAGACAGCGCCGTGATCCGGCTGGATCAGCCCGACGATCATGCGAAACGTAGTGGTCTTTCCGGCTCCGTTGGGTCCGAGCAGCCCCACCACTTCGCCGCTTTCCACCCGAACCGTCACCTCATCCACGACGCGGCGCATGCCGTAGGTCTTGACCAGGTCGTGACAGGCAAGGACGTGTGCCGCGTCCGGTGACTGGTCCGTCACCGAGATCTCACTGGCGCCCGCGGCCACCTGCGGCGATCCTCCACCAGCTTCCTGCGCGGCGGGAAGCACCGGTTGCGACGCGCTCACGACCCGTTCACCGGTTCGAACGCCCCTCCCTCCCGGTAATGAGGGCGCGGGTGAGCGCGCGCCTCCCCCGGGTCGGGTGGATCTCCGTTCGATTGTCACCCAGACCGAGTTCCAGGAGACCGCCCTCCGAGGTCCTTCCCTCCACGCTCACGACAGCTGGCGAACCCCACGCCAACAGGAGGTCGGCCCCGGGTTCGTAGCGGATGCGGGAGCCGCGTACCAGACTGCTACCGCGCTCGAAGCGAGCTCCCCGGGCTCCCCGCAGCGCTCCGAGCGATCCCCCGGCCGTCAGGTCCGCCTCGATCCGCCCGGCGACGAGCCGGCTGATCTCACCCGAAGATGCCACGCGTTCCAGTTGGGGACCTCCCCCGTAGGACAGTCGCGAGCTGTCCGCTTCGTAGCGGAACCGCTCGGCGTGGGCCCGGAACACGAATGGCGACGGCCCGGAGGTTTCGCCGTCCGTGGGAGGAGCGGCGCCCGCCTCCGCCGTTCCGACCGCGTGCGGCCCGGTCGCCGCCGCCGGGAGACCGGCGTCGCCGTCCTGCCGATCCGCTTCCCCGGCGGCCGCGGGAGGGACTTCGAGTTCGAGCGACGTCAAGACCTCACCCGTGGCCTCGAGCGTCCTGCCTTCCGCGTCCACGCTGACCCTGTCCGACGCCAGCCGGTTCCTGCCGAACAGCAGCCGCACCGCTCCGCTGAAGACACCCTCCCCGCTGCCGGTCTCCATCACCGCGGAATCCCCGGTGAGCACCACTCCTTCGAACTGGCCCGGCAGCCAATCCAGCCGGGCCGGGAGGAAGCGGGCGGTCACCGCCTCCCCTGCTTCGACGCGGGTCGGCTCCGCAATCACGAGTCGCAGATCGCCGCTCTCCAGTTCCAGCAGCGACGAATCCACCAGCCGTGGGCTCCCCTCGAAGACGAGCGTGTCCACCCCGTCCCAAAGGGCGCTATCCGCGGTCGCGGACGCTCGGCCGTGGCGCGCCCTGACCCCCCCCTGGAACGAGGCCTGCGCGATGTCCCCTTCCGGATCGAAGTCGACTTCCAGGTCCGCGGACTCGACGGAAACGAGATACCTCGCTCCGGGACCGCCGGGAAGGCGGGCCCTCACCTCACCCGTCAGCCTCAGCCGCTCGGGCGTCCCCTCGGAATCGAGCTCGAACGTTCCCTCATCTCCGTCGAGCTCGGTTCCCGGGCCCCGGCGTAGCGAAGGGTTCTCCTCCACCCACACGCGGCGAGGAACCCGTCCGTCCTCAAGGCTGATTTCGAGTCGGTCTCCGCGCAGTATCAACGCCTCCCCCGTCGCCTCCTCCACCGGGACCCCTCCCGCCGCGTCCGGCGAATCCTGGAAGATGAGCTCCGTTCCGAACCCGGCCTCGATGGACCGCATCCGGCCCCGCTCCCGATCGCGACGGGCGACCACCGTTTCCCTCGAGAGGAGAGTGAGCGCATCGGAGGCGATTTCGACGTCTCCGAAGAGCGACGTGTCGGCCGTGTCTCCGTCGAAACGCACCCGCTCCGCGACCACCGCGAAACCGCCCTCCGCTGCCGGCGCCGCCACCACTCCTTGCAGGGAAACGTCGCCGGCCGCGACCTCGAACTGCATCGCAGCCGCGATCCCGATGAAGTCGTCACTCCGGAACTGCACCGGGTCGCGTGACCAGAGGCGGTCCGGCGCCCGCCGGAAGTGCAGGCGAGGTCCCGAGAGTTCCAGGCCCTCGACGTTGAGGAGGGCATTGCCGATGAACTCCACCGCCTCGGTTCGGGGGTCGAGCAGGAGTTCGTCGGCGGCGACCACCGCATCGGTGTCGCCGAGTACCTCGATCAGGCGGACCTCGACCTCGAGAAACCGCTGCTGGCCGTCGCTCCGTCCGAGAGCCTGCTCCGCCCGACCCTCGAGAACCAGCCGGCCCTGTTCATCGAACCGGCTGAACTCGACCACGGTCGAGACCACCTCTTCTGGCTCGACGGGCACCTCGTCGGCCGATCCGAACCATTCCCCCGCCCGGCGCTCGAATCCTTCCTGAAGCCGCAGCACCAGGAAGACCGTGAAGCCCGCGAACAGCAGCACCGTAATCGCCGGACCGATCCATCTCGAGACGAACGGGCCACTCCGACGGCGCGCGCGGGATCGGCGGCGAGTGAACACCTGGTTCAGCCTGTACTTCCCGGCCGGTGGCCCGCGGCGTCCCTCCCGGCAGCCCCTTGGTCCACCCGAGCGGGCGGGTCCTGAGCTATCCGGGAGGGGGCCTCCTCCAGCCCGAAGTTCCCCATGCTCCGGAACTTCCGGTACCGCGCTTCGCGGCGGTCCGCCGGAGAACGTTCCGAGACATCGCGGAGGGCGAGGCGGAGCCGCTCCCCGAGGAGCGCCGCCGCGGCGTCGTGGTCCGCGTGGGCCCCTCCCGGCGGTTCCGGAACGATCTCGTCGATCAGGCCGTTTCGGAGGTGCTCCGGAGCGGTGACGCGCATGCGCGCCGCGGCCTCCTCGGTCGCCGCGTAGGCGCGTTCCGGGTCCTTCCAGAGGATCGCGGCGCACCCTTCGGGAGAAATCACCGAGTAGATGGCGTTCTCCATCATCAGAATCCGATCTCCCACAGCGATACCGAGCGCCCCGCCACTACCCCCCTCGCCGATGATCGCAACCACCACGGGGACGTCGAGCCGGGCCATTTCCCGCAGATTGAAGGCGATGGCCTCAGCCTGGCCGCGCTCCTCGGCTTCGATACCCGGAAACGCACCCGGGGTGTCCACGAGCGCAACCACCGGCCTGCCGAATTTCTCGGCCATTTTCATGAGACGGAGCGCCTTGCGGTAGCCCTCGGGACGCGGCATGCCGTAGTTGCGGTGAATGCGCTCGGCGGTGTCCCGGCCCTTTTGCTGTCCTATCACCATGACCGGCTGTCCCGCGAGCCACGCCGGCCCCCCGATGACGGCCGGATCATCCGCGTAGCGACGGTCCCCGTGAATCTCGGTGAAGCCGGCAAAGATGCGGTTCACGTAGTCCAGCGAGTAAGGACGCTCGGGGTGGCGCGCCACCCGCACCCGCTGCCAGGGTGTCAGGCCGGCATAGATCCGCCGGCGCCGGCGCAGGAGTTCCCGTTCCAGCCCGGCGATCTCCGCCCGATGGCTGTCGGGATATCCGGTAAGTGCTTCGATCCGCTGAACAATCGCCTGGATGTCAGCCTCGAAGTCGAGGAACTCGCGCTGCACAATGTGAAGTGTAGCGAGGCGCGATCAGGCAAATCCCGTACCAGCACGCGGGCGGAATATGACGTAAAGAACGGCAGTGCGGGAGGCGGGCGGCTTGAGCCGGTAATGAAACTCCCCGTGCTCTCGCTCGCGGCGCAAGGCGCCGCGGGGGAGGGTGTGGGGAGGGGTTTCCCCTCCCCATGAAAGACGATGGCGCAGAGCGCAGAGCGATCTGCGCCATCAACCTGTGGTGAGAGCGCCCCGCATGTGACTCCTTCGTTCGATTTGGAAAGCGTTCCCCACGCTCACCCGCCGGGGGGCTTTCACCACACTAGTGCGCGAAGGAGGGGGGCGCCCGGCCGTCGAGGAGGAGGGTGTCCGGTCCCAGGAGTTCCCAGGCGGCCCGGGCGAAAGCGCGGCTCGGCCGGATCGGCGTCGCGGTTTCGAGCAACACCTCGATTCCGCGGACCTGAACCCGCAGGAGCAGCGGTTTCTGCCCCCGGTGCTCCCGCAGCAGGTCCTTCAGGTCGTTGCCCAACCGTTCCGGCTCCGCCACCAACAGTTCCACCCGGCCCGCCAGCAGATAGGGCGCTTCGTCCGCGACCAGGATCTCGGAAGCGGCGATTTCGCCCCGCTGGCCACGCCGGCCGCCGCTACCCGAGCTCCCCGCGGCGTCTCCCCTGAGGTTCCCCTGGACCACCACCACCGGCTCGCCGTCAAGCGAAGGACAGGCCTCCCAGAGGTCGGGGAAGACCACCACCCCGATCGCTCCGGTCTCGTCTTCAAGGGTGAACTGCCCCATCGGCCGGCCGCCCCTCGTCGTCCGCTTCCGCAGTTCGCGCACGAGGCCGACGACTCCCGCCGCCGCCTTCGGCTTCGCGCCCAGCGCCGCTTTGACCGAGCCCGTGACGAGCGTCTCGAGCGCCGCCCGGTACTCCGTTGCGGGATGTCCTTCCCAGTAAAACCCGAGCGCCTCGCGTTCGCGCCGCAGCCGCTCCGCATCGCTCCACGGGGGCGCCTCCGGAAAAACGTCCACGGGAGACTCGGCCACGGCCCCGAAGAGGGACTGAACTCCCGCCTCCCGGCGCCCGCGGGCCCGGTGCGCGGCTTCCAGGGTCGCCGGAATCGCCGGGAGGATCCGCCAGCGGGGGACCCCGAGGAAATCAAGCGCTCCCGCGCAACAAAGCGCCTCCAGGACCCCCCGGTTGAGCGCCTTCGGCTCCACCGCCTCCAGGAGCTCGCGCAGTGATTCAAAGCCGCCCCGCTCGCGCCGCGCCCGTTCAATCTCCCTCGCCGCCCGGCTGCCGACCTGCTTGACCGCCTCGAGACCGTAGCGGACGCCCTTCCCCTCCACCACGGCCTCCGCCCCGCTGCGCTGGACGTCCGGGGGCAGCACCGGGATCCCGGCTGCCTCCGCGCCCTGCCGAATCCGCGCGATCCGCTCGTCCTTGTCGCCCGAGCGGTGTTGCGCGGTCAGCAGGGACGCCAGGAAGTGCAGTGGAAAGTGGGTCTTGAGCCAACCGGCGACGTAGGCGACGAGCGCGTAGCCGACGGCGTGAGAGCGGTTGAATCCGTACCCGGCGAACTTCGCGATCTGCTGGAACGTCTCCTGCGCGACACCGCGGGACAGGCCGCCCGCCACCGCCCCCTCGACGAAGCCCCCTTCCTCCCTGGCCATCGCCTGGGGATCCTTCTTCCCCATCGCCTTCCGCAGCACGTCCGCCCGGTTCAGGGAGAAACCGGCGAGCTTCTGCGCCACCAGCATGACCTGCTCCTGATAGACGATCAGCCCCCGCGTCTCCGGAACGAGCTTGCGCACCTCCGGATCCAGCTTGTCGGAAAGCCGTCCCTTCTTCTTCGCGGCCACGAAGTCATCGGCCATCCCGCTTTCGAGCGGGCCGGGCCGGTAGAGCGCGTTCATGGCAGCCAGGTCATCCAGGTTCTCGGGTTCGTACCGAGACAACAGATCGCGCATCCCGGCACTCTCGAACTGAAAGATCCCGTCGGTGTCCGCCCGCGCGAACAGCCGGAAGGTCTCGGGATCCGGCAGCACCTTTTCGAAGTGGCCGGCGCGGATGAGGGCGAGCGCCTCTGTTTCCTCGGCCGTGCGGGACGTGTCCGGGTCTTCCTGCACCCGGCGGGCGCAGTCCTCGATCTGCGTGAGGTTCCGGAGCCCGAGGAAATCCATCTTGAAGAGCCCGGCGGCCTCGCAGTCGTTCATGTCCCACTGGGTGCGGCGCCGAACGGTCACCCCCTGACCGGACTCCGTCGCGGCCCGGCCGGAACCCGGGCGCTTCGTTTCCACGTCGCGGTAGAGCGGCAGAATCTCCTCAAGCGGCCGCGGGGCGATGACCACCCCGGCGGCGTGGGTCCCGATGCTGCGCGGCAACCCCTCGAGCCTTTCCGCGAGCCCGAACAGACGGTCGAGCTCCGGGTTCCGGCGCGCTTCCCGAAGCTCCGAGACGCTCTCGAGCGCCTGGGCGAGGCTCATGCCGTCGGGGATCAGCTTCGCGAGACGATCCACCTGCGGCGGCGGCAACTCCAGCATCCGGCCCACGTCGCGGACCACCAGCTTGGCCTGCATGGTCCCGAGCGTCATGATCTGGGCCACCCGGTCGTTGCCGTAGGTTTCGGTCACGTAGTCGAGTACTTCCTCCCGCCGGACCTCGCAGAAATCCACGTCGATGTCCGGCGGACTGATCCGCTCCGAATTGAGGAACCGCTCGAACAACAGGCCGTGGGGGAGCGGGTCGATGTCGGTGATTCCCAGGGCGTAGGCGACGAGGCTGCCGGCCGCCGAACCGCGTCCCGGGCCCACCGGGATATGGCAGTCCTGCGCGAAACGCACGAAGTCCTGGACGATGAGAAAGTAGGCGGAGTAGCCGGTTCGCCGGATCACGTCCAGCTCCATGGCGAGCCGGTCCTCGTAGTCACGGCGCGGCGGCCGGTCGCCGTGCACCTCAGGCGATTCCAGGCGCCGGGCCAGACCACTACGGGCGCTTTCCTCGAAGTGCGTGTCCAGCGTCGTCCCCGCGGGCACCTCGAAATCCGGGAGCAGGCTCGCCCGATCGACCAGTTCGAAGTCCTCGACCTGCCCCGCGACTTCGAGCGTGTTCCGGTAGGCGTCGGGGCAGTCGTCGAAGACGGCCCTCATCTCTTCGGACGTCTTGAAGAAGAACTGGTCGGAATGGAACTTCAGCCGCCGGGGATCCCGGACCGGCCGGTTCGTGCTGATGCACAGACGCAGATCGTGGGCATCCGCGTCGTGGGCCGAGGCATAGTGCGAGTCGTTCGTGCCCACGAGCGGAATCCCGGTCTTCCGGGCGACCTCGACCACTCCCGTGCGAATCTGCTGCTCCAGTTCGGAAAGCCGGGCTCCTTCCGGAGTGGCCCCGCCCGGCGGGGTGTGATCCATGACCTCGAGGTAGTAGTTGTCCTTGCCGAAGACCTCCCGGTAGCGGCCGGCCCACTCGACGGGGTCGCCGCCGGTGATCACTTCGCGGGGCACGATCCCCTTGGGACACGCCGAAAGGGCGATCAGCCCTTCATGATGTTCCGCCAGGAGTTCGAAGTCCATCCGCGGTTTGAAATAGAACCCCTCGGTGTAGGCGATCGAGCTGAGCCGCATCAGGTTCCGGAAACCGGTGCGGTTCTTCGCGAGCAGGATCAGATGCTGGTTTTCCGAATCGGGGTTTTGTTCGCGCCGGCTTCGGGGTGCGACGTAGGCCTCGCACCCGAGGATGGGCTTCACGCCAACCTCCCGGGCGGCTTCGTGGAACTTGAGGGCGCCGATGAGGTTTCCGTGATCCGTGATCGCCACCGCCGGCATGCCCTCGCGCGCGGCCCGCTCAACGACGTCGGAGAGCCGGCTCATGCCGTCGAGCAGCGAGTACTCGGTGTGCGTATGGAGATGTACGAACGGACGGTTTCCCCCGGCCCCGGAAGCGGCGCCGCTCAAGGGAGCCTCACTCCCACTCGATGGTGCCGGGGGGCTTGGAGGTGATGTCGAGAACCACCCGGTTCACCCCCCGCACTTCCCCGGTGATGCGGTTCGAGACCCGGACCAGCAGTTCGTGGGGCAGCGCCGCCCAGTCCGCGGTCATTCCGTCGCGGCTCTCCACCGCCCGGATGACCGCGACCCGCTCATACGTCCGGGCGTCTCCCATGACGCCCACCGTGCGAAGTGGCAAGAGCACCACGAACGCCTGCCAGACGCTGTCGTAGCAACCGGCGGACCGGATTTCCTCCTCGAGGATCGCGTCCGCCTCGCGCAGGACATCGAGGCCGGATTCCTCGACGGCGCCCAGCATCCGGACGGCCAGGCCGGGACCCGGAAAGGGATGGCGGTTCACGAGCCCGTCCGGCGCCCCCAACTGCCGTCCCAGGACGCGTACCTCGTCCTTGAAGAGTTCGCGGAGCGGTTCGATGAGTTCCAGCCGCATGCGCTTCGGCAGGCCGCCGACGTTGTGGTGGCTCTTGATCACGGCCGAAGGCCCCTTCACCGAGACGCTCTCGATGACGTCGGGATAGAGCGTCCCCTGCGCCAGAAAACGCACGTCCGGGATGTCCCGGGACGCCTCTTCGAAGACCCGGATGAACTCGCGCCCGATGATCTTCCGTTTCCGTTCGGGGCTGCGCACCCCTTTCAGCCGGGCGAGGAAACGCTCCGCCGCGTCCACAACCTGGAGTGGGATCCCGAGGCCTTCCTCGAACGAGGATCGGACCCGCTCGGCCTCGTCCTTCCGGAGCACCCCGTTGTCGACGAAGATGCAGTGAAGGCGGTCCCCGATGGCCCGGTGAACCAACATGGCGGTGACCGTCGAGTCCACCCCGCCGGAGGCTCCGCAGACCACCTGCCCCTCGCCGACCTGAGCCCGAATGGCGGCGATCGTCCGCTCCGCGTGCGAGCGCGGCGTCCAACCGCCCCGGGCGCCGCATACCTCGAACGCGAAATTCCGCAGGATGTCGGCGCCGTGCTCGGTATGGACGACCTCCGGATGGAACTGCACCCCGTAGAGCCGGCGGACAGGGTCCTCGAAGGCGGCGATGCGCGCCTGCCCGGTCCCCGCGGTGCGGCGGAATCCCTCGGGCAGGGCGTGCACCAGATCACCATGGCTCGCCCAGGCCCGGAACCGTTCCGGCACCCCCTGAAAGAGCCGTCCGTTCCCGTTGTGTTCGAGTTCCGCCGGGCCATAGGAGCGGCGGGGCGCCGGACGCACGTCGCCGCCGCTCTCGCGCGCCAGGAGCTGCATCCCGTAGCACACCCCCAGCACCGGGACCGGGGGCGCGAGAACCCCGTCCGGAGCCGCCGGAGCCCCGGCCCCATAGACGCTCTCGGGCCCCCCGGAGAGCACCACCCCGATGGGATCGCGCGCCCAGATTTCCGCATTCGGCGTCGTGCACGGCAGGATCTCGCAGTACACCCCCAGTTCGCGGAGCCGCCGGGCGATCAGCTGCGTGTACTGCGAGCCGAAATCAAGGACGAGGAGTGACTCCGCGGCGTCCATCAGCGACGGCGGTCCCTGTCCGGGCGCGAAGCGCTTGCCGCTTCTCCAGATCGCGGAACGGGTCGCGCCATGCGCCCCGAATTGTAAGCCCGCGGACCCGTCCGTGAAGATGGTTTCCGGCGCCGAATCCGTCCTGGCGCGGCGGCGTGGTACCGGTCGCCGCCACCGCCGTCTCAGGTCCCGAAAAAGGGCTGCGGCGCCGTTCCGGGCGGCTCCGGTCGAGGCGTCTCGCCGCCGACCCGGGGGCCGAAGACCGCCAGCCGTCCATCGCGGAGGCCCAGGAAGAGACGCCGGTCACGCCATCCATCCTCCCGGGCGCCGTCGCCCAACCGGCGCACCACCCCCAGGACTTCGGCATCGAGATCCCGAGCGCGGCCGATCCGGGCGCCGGTCTCCGCGTTCACCTCCACGAGGAGTCCGTCCCGGGTGACCACCAGGATGGCGCCGGCGATTCGCAGCGGGGCCGCCGCCGGCCGCCCCGGAAGCGCCGCGCGCCAGCGCTCGCCCCCGCGCTTGGCGTCGAAGCAATAGAGGCTGTTCGCCTTGGTGGCGGCATAGAGCCGCCCGCGGCTCAGCAGCGGCTGGTGGTGGAACCCCTCCGCGAGCTCCCAGCGCCACCGTTCCCGGCCCGATTCCAGATCGACCGCCGTGAGGTCCCCGCCCTCGTCTCCAAAGAACGCGAGGCGTTCCGCCGGGAACGGCAGGACCGGCCCGGTCACTGGACCGGCCCCCGCCGCCTGCCAGCGGACCGTACCGGAGGTCGTTCCCGGGGACGGCGCCACCGCCGCCACACCCCCGCTGCCGAGCGAAACCAGGAGGAGCGGCGGGGCGTCCCCGGGGGAGCCCGCGGGAGCCGGCGCCGCCACGAGGCTCGCCGTTTCTCCCTCCGGAAGCGCCGTCTCCAGCACCAGGCTCCCCGCCGGAATCCGGTACCCCCGGAGCGTGCCGGACGAGACCCAGTAGAGGACTCCACCCGCGAGTGCAGCGGGCGCCGGACGGCGCACCGACCCGGCGAGGACCCCCCGATCGGGCGCGAAGCCGGTGGAGAAGCCTCCCGTCCGGACCCCGTCGGCAAGCTGCCGCAGCACCACCTCCCCGTCCTCGCCGAGCACGACCACGGTCCCCGAGTCCTCGGCGACGAAGGCCGCGCCGGCCCCGGGCAGGCCCCAGCGGGTCCGCTCCCCGTCCGGCTCGTAGGCGACGACGTCGCCATCGGCCGTCTGGAGGAGGAATCCGGCGGCCCCCAGGACCATCCCGACGATCGACCCTCCGGGAACGGGAGCCGGGGCCGCCACCAGGCGGCCGGGGAGGATTCCTACCGGCGCGGTAACGACCTCCGGCGCCCGGCGCACCGGCTCCTCGTCCTCGGGCTCCTCTCCTTCCGTCTCTCCGGGTTCACCCTCCGCTGCCTCACCGGGGGTCTCCCCGGCCGGGGTCTCGTCTCCGGCCGCTTCCCCGGTTGGCGCGACCTCTCCGACCGGCGCCTGGGGAGTTTCCGCCTCCTCCGCTTCGCCGGGCGGCTCCTCGGGGGGCGGTTGCTCGGGGGGCTGTTCCGGCGGTTGCTCGGGGGGCTGCTCCGGTGGTTGCCCGGGGGGTTGCCCGGGAGTCGTGGAAGCCGGGCGCATCCCCGAGGGGCGTTCCCGAGACGGTGCGGCGCCTGCGCTCAGGAGCAAGAAGGCGGCCGCAAGCCACGCCGCGGCACGGCAGAGGCGCCGGGCAGAGCCGGTTTTCCCACTGGAGGGCCGCACGAACCTTTACCCTAGCAGCCCGTGGAAGAAGTGCCGCGGCACTCGGCCACTCGAGGCATGAGGACGCATCGTCTGCCGCCGCTCCTGATGGTCGGGGGCGCCTTCGCGGTCTTCGCGGCCGGACTCGCGGATGCCGCGAGCCGGTTCGCCACCTTCCCGGGCACCGTCCACACCGCGCTGGCGGCGTGCGCCGCGCTGCTCCTCCTCCTCGCGCTGATCCGGCGTGACCTGCTGCGTCCCGGCAGCCGGCGGATCACCTTGATCCTGGCCGCCGCGGCTCTCGTGGCGCTCTCCTGCCGCATTCCGCTCAGCCGGACGATCACCGCGGGACCCGAGTCGGCTTCCCGGGCCGCGGATCGGGTGGACGCCTTTCTCGCCGACCTCACCCGGGAGGTGGGGGATGCCGCCTACCTGGTCGCGCGGACGGCGCCGGTGGCCGCCGCGCTGGAAGGTTCGGACGCCGGCGGAACGGAATCACGCGCCTTCCGCGCCCTCTCCGAGGGCTCGCTTCCCGGAACCGGGATCGGAGGCGGCGGCGCCACCCTCTATGACCGGCAGCTGCGTCCGGTGGCGTGGTCGGGGGGCAATCCGGATTTCGAGGAGGCGCTCGCCGCAGTGTTTCCCGACGGAGTCCGGGCAGAACACTGCCCCGACCCCGCGTTTCCCCTCTTCGTGTACAGCGAAGGCGGCCGGCGCAGCTACCTGGCCGCCGCCGAATGCACCCGGAATCTGCTCGGGGTGGTCACCGTGGAGGTGCCGGTCCGCGAGGCGTCTCCCCCCTCGTCGGGCGCCGCGCCGCTCTCGGCGCTCGAGTTCGCCGCCGGAAGAGGACTCGAGACGCAGTTCCTGGATGGCGCCGCGGACCTGGAGGCTCTGGCTCACCTCTTCGAGCGCCGCGGTGATCGTTTCGTGGACGGCGCCGGGGACGCGCAGCGCTATTTCTTCGCCCTCCGCGCCTACGACGGTCAGTTGCTCGGCGCCGCCAGCACTGCCGTGGCTCCGGCGGCGGCGCGCCGCGCGGAGCGCGAAGCCGAAGCCGCGCTCTACGCAACGCTGGCTCTCCTGCTCGGGATCCTGACCGCTCTCCCGTATCTCCGGCGCTCCGGAGACCTCGGAACGCTGGCAGCGATCTGGACGCTGCGATTCAGTCTCTCCGCGCTGCTTGGGACCCTCCCCTCCGGCCCCGGCGCCGCGCTTCCGGGTTTCCTCTCGGATACGCCCCTCCTGCCGGTGCTGGGCGACTCGCCCCTCATGGCGGTCGTGACCGCGGCGGCCGTGCTGGTTTCGGCGCGGATCGTCGCCATCCGGCTCCGTCCCGGCTCCGGCAGCAAGACGCCGGGAGGAGTTCACGCCCTGCTGCGTGGTCTCGGCGCCGGCGGGGCCGCGGTCATGGCCGCCGCCCTTGTCCGGAGCGCCGGGTTTTCGGGTGGCGCTCCGCTTACCCCGACCTGGGCTCTCCACACCCGCTGGCCGGAGGTCCTCGGCTGGGCCGCCCTGCTGCTCGCCCTGGCCGGACTCCTGCTGCTCCTCCAGAGCCTTCTCCGGCCGGAGGTCCCGGTACTGGTGGCCGCCGCCGCCGTCGTTGCGGTTGGCGTCGCGTTCCTGCCCGGCGGCTCTCTGCTGTTCGCCGGGCTTCCCTTGCTGGCCGGCGCCGGAGTGGCCTTCTGGCGCCGCGGACGGCTGTCGCTCAGACATCTCCGGCAACCGTTGCTCGCGCATGAACCCGGGTTCTCGTTCCTCGTGGCCTTCCTGCTCTTCGCCGTCCCTCCGACCCTCCTGTATCCGGCGATGGCGTGGCACGAGGACAACGTCCGCCAGCGTTACGCGCTGGACGCGGCGCCGGTCCAGACCCTGAGACACCGCTTTGCGGTTTGCCACGCGCTCGAGGAGGCGACGCGCACGCTCGACGGCGAAGCCGCTTCGCTGGCCCGACTTCGGCCGGACAGCGCCTATCGGCTGTGGCTGTTGACCGGGCTACCCCGTTTGACGGTCGCGAGCGCACTGGAAGTTCGGGGACCGTCCGGTGAGCGCTCGCGATTCGGCGTTGGTCTGCCCCGCCGGCCCGATCCTCCGTCTTCGGCCCCCTCTCCCCCCCGCTGGAGTCCCATCCCCGGATGCGAAGTGGAATCCGGTGTCGAGGCGGTCCTCGAAACCGAGCGCCAGTTCCCCTCGGGGGCCAACGTGACCCTGCGGGTTGCCGACCGCGCCTCGGAGATTCCCTTCCTCCCCCGGGCCGCGGGAATTGCAGATCACTTCCTGCTTCGCGGCGACGCGGCCCCTGCCGTGTTTCGCGGAAGAGACCTCCGGCTCAGCCGCCGCTCCGCCGCTACCCCGGAACCCGACGAAGGGCGGGTCGAGCTCGGCGTCCTGGTGCATGGCGAGCCTTTCGTGATTTCCTGGCGGCGGACCGGACTCGCCGACCACGCCGGCGCACTCCTCGGCTGGGGCTTCCTGGCGGCCCTGATCGCCCTGCTGGTGGCGGTCGCCGCGCGCGCCCGCCTCCTCTTCCCGCACCGGGAAGGCCGGGTCCGGAGAAGGAGCTTCCAGATGCAGTTGACGGAAGCGCTGGCCGCGGCCGTCCTCATCGCGATTCTGGGGGTCGCCGTCTTCGCACAGCAGCGTCTCGGAGTGCTTCTCGAGTCCGCGAGCGACCGGGAAGCCGTTTCCCGCTCCTTCTCGGTGCAACGGGTGGCGCAGGAACTCGCCGCCCTCGATCCACTGATTCCGGGCGAGGAACTCGCCTTGCGGCTCGCCCAGGCGGCGGACCAGCTCGATACGGATGCCGCGCTCTACAACGGCGGTGAACTGGTCGCGGTCAGCCGTCCCGAACTGGCGCAGACGGGGCTTCTCCCACCGCGTCCGCCACCCGCGGCGATTCTGCCCTCCGCGTCTCCCGGTCCTTTCCTGAGCATCCAGGATGCCGGGTCGCTGCGGTACCGCGTCGTCTGGATCCACCTCGACACCCCCGCCCGGCTGCACGGTCCCCTGCTGCTGGCCGTTCCGTTGCCGGCGGACGAGGCTGCCCGCCTCGAGAGCGTCCGGGCCATCCAGCGAACCCTCATTCTCGGGAGCGGGTCGCTGGCGCTGATCTTCGCCATCGTGCTGCCCGCGCTGGTCGCGCGGCGCCTGGCCGCCCCCATCAGGGGACTCGCCCGCGCGACCGGCCGGATCGCCGACGGCGATCTTCAGGCCCGGGTTCCCGTACACGGCACGCTGACCGAGTTGCGGCTGCTCGCGGCCAGCGTGGAACGGCTGGTGCGGCGGATTCCCGACGTCCGCCGGCAGATGCGCGAGGAAGCGGCGGCCGATCTTGCGAGGCGCGTCGCCCACGACATCAAGAACGCCCTCGCCCCGATCGGACTGGCGGCGGACTACATCCGGCGGGTGCTCAGGGAACCACGCGGCCGCGACCCACAGCAGGCAGTGGACGAAGGCGTCTCCGAAATCCTCAGTCAGGTGGAGCGACTCCGGCGCATTTCCTCGGAGTTTTCCGCCCTCGGAGCCCCGCTTCGGCTCCAGGAAACGGACCTGACGAAGTTGGTCGAAGAGACCGTCGCCCCGTATCGCCGGCCCCACGCGCGGCCGCGGGTCCGCTTCCTGGGCTCACCGACGCCGACGGCGCGGGTCGATCCCGAGATCGTGGCGCGGATCGTCGAGAACCTCCTGCAGAACGCGGTCGAGGCCACCCACGACTTTCCGGAAATCCCCCCGGAGGAGGCGGAGGTCTCGGTGCGGGTGCTTCCGGTACGCCGCGACCGATGGATCCGCATCGATGTGGAGGACAACGGCCCAGGCGTCCCGAAAGGACTCCGCGAGCGCATCTTCGACGCCGCGTTCTCCACCAGGACCCGGGGATCGGGGCTCGGGCTCGCGAACGCCCGCCGCTTCACCGAGGCGCATGGCGGGAAAGTCAGCGCCCGCGCCCGCGCCGACCGGAGGTCCGGCCTGCTCCTCATCGTGGAGCTTCCGGTGGACGGGCCACGCGAGAAGGACACGTCATGAGCGCCGCCACCGGATCGCGGGGCGCCCGCCGGATCCTCCGCCTGCTTGCCGGGACGATGCTGGCGGGAGCGACGTGCGCTCCCTCACTGCCACCGCCGGACGGTCTCGAAGAGATTCTCGGGCGCTTCCGGCGCACGTTCGAAGAGGCCGACGCCCGCCATCTCGAGGGTCTCTATCCGTCGGGTTGGGCCCTCGTGGCGCTGGCCGGGGAAACCCGTCGCAGCGCTTCCGCGGATGAACTGCGGCGCGGGCTGGACCGGTTCTTCCGGAACCGGACGCCGATCAACTACGAGGAGCACCCGCCGTCCATTCGCCGCGCGGCGGACGGCGGCTATGTTCTGTTCGTTCCCGAATGGACGAGCATGGCCACCGGCACCGACCGCTACGTGGTGGAGGCCTTTCGGATCGGTCTGGAACGCGTCGCCGGTGGGCCGGCGACCGGTTCGTCTCCCCGCTGGCAAATTCGCGAGTTCACCGCCTGGACCCGGTAGGCATCGGGGGCTCGGGTGAGGGAGCCCCGGAAGCGTTCCGGCCGGCTACGGAGTGTCCGCCCGGTGGTCGCCGGTCGCCCGGGAACCGGCGCGCCCCAGCGTCACCTGGTCCGGTTCCCGTGAACGACGCGACGACGAGCGGACGAGCCGGCCGCCCAGACCGCGAAGCCCGCGGATCAACGGCGACGCCGCGTATCCGAAGGCGAGCACCAGGAACATCGCGACCGGTTCCGCAATCGTGGCCACGATGAACACCGCCAGCACGACCAGCATCCGGTGGGACTGGGGTTTTCGTCCGGTCTGGTTCTTGAAGCTCGGGTAGCGCACCGGGCTGTTCATCAGCAGGGCGAGCCCGAGCGTTCCGAACAGGCAGCCCGCCGCCGCCAGTGAATGCTCGGGCGGCGCCGGATGCCAGAAGGTCACCGCGCCGACCACCGCCGCCGCAGCCGGCGAGGACATCCCCGTGTAGTAGCGGGGATCGGTACTGAGCCGCCCCACGTTGAACCGGGCGAGACGGACGGCGGCGCAGATCGTGAACAGCGCGGCCACCAGCCAACCGGTCTGCGGCCAGCGATGCAGCACCCACGCGTACGCCAGTACCGCCGGCGCCACCCCGAAGGAGACCACGTCCGCGAGGGAATCCAGCTCACGGCCGAACTCGCTGGTGGCGCCGGCAAAGCGGGCCACCCGGCCGTCCACCACGTCCGCGAGGATGGCAAAGCCGATGATGAGTCCGGCGCTGCCGAACTCCCCCCGGAAGCTCTGCACGATGGAGAAGAAGCCGAGGAAAATGTTGCCGACGGTGAACACCGCCGGAAGCAGAAACACCCCCCGGCGCGTCCGGAGTTGCTGGCGCTTCACTCCCACTTCCCGATGACGCTCAGCCCGCCGCGCACCCGATCTCCGGGGCGGACGGAGAGGGTGACACCCGGCGGCAGGAGCAGATCGGTCCTCGACCCGAAACGGATGAGCCCGAAGCGCTCGCCCCGGGCGAGCCGATCCCCGGCCCGGACCCGGCAGACGATGCGCCGGGCGACGACTCCGGCGATCTGACGGATCCGGATCGTGCCCCGCTCGGTCGTCATCTCCAACTCGTTGCGCTCGTTGCGCTCGGCGGCATCTTTCCGGAAGGCCGCCTTGAACGCCCCCTGACGATAGCGCACCGCCCGTATCTCCCCCGCAGCCGGCGCCCGGTTGATGTGGACGTCGAAGATCGAGAGAAAAATACTCACGCGCTGGGTTCCGGGCTCACCCTCGTCCTCGGGTCCGGCCTCGGTGACCCGGCCGTCCGCGGGAGCCAGCACCGCCGCCGCATCGCCCGGCGGATGCCTCTCCGGATCCCGGAAGAAGAACGTGCAGAAACCGGCGCCGGCCAGCAGTATCCAGCCGGCCCAGGCCAAGACCTCGCCGCCGGCGCCGGCCGTGGCCAGCGCGAGGACCGCCCCAAAGAGCGGGACCGCCACGAAGACCCTGCCCTCCGGGGCGATCGGGAGTCTCATGTGCCCGGCGGGGCCACTCGGCCGCCTGCTGCGGGGTTCGTCAGGTCCGTGGGTCCCGTCGGTCGTTCCGGCCCGTCACGACGACGCCGCGAGCGCGGCGATCCGGTCCTTGAGGGCCAGCTTGCGCTTCTTCATGACCGCGGCTTCGTGCTGCTGGAGGGGTGAGAGGTGGCCGTACTTGGTGAGTTCCTCGAGCTTCTCGTCGAGTTCCCGGTGTCGCCGGATCAGTTCCTCAAGATCGGGCGCCGCCGCGGATGGGACTGCCGGTTCCGGGGCGGCCGACGCGCGCGTATCCGTCTCGATCTGATCTTCGTGTTTCATGAAGGCCTCCACAAAGCCGTCCGGACTGCGCATCCGACACCGCTTCGGACAAACATCACCGAGCCGCCGGTGAAGAGAGTGACGCGAGCAGCGAGAACGCCGGTATTCCGGGCGCGGGCGCCGCACGCGGAAGGAGCCCTGCCCGAAGAACCGGCCGGAGTGCATTCCGGCCGAAACACAACGATGAGGGCCGCGTGACGTCTTCCACAGGCTGCTTGTAGCTATAGGGTAACGGAACGACCGTGAATATCCGGCTGCCGGAGATAGAGCGGCTCCAGGGTGGTTTCCCCGCGGCGCGCCGCGAGAAGCCCCAGACGGAGCGCGGCGGCCGCCAGCGCCCGCCGCTCTTCCACGATCTCGATGTCCGGGCGCCCGCGGGCAATCACGTCGCGATAGCGCAGCACCGCCGGCCCGCAGATCCGAACGGCGCCGTGCTCCCCCGCCCGGCGCGCGGTGTCTTCGGGGAGCAGGCGGCAGGGTCCCCGGACGAGCGCGTCCGGACCCGCCCCGTCGTAGAGGGCCGCGAAGAGTTCACCCCTCAGCGCGTCCACGATCACCAGCCGGCGGAGCGCGGAACCGCTCGCGGCCGCATCCGCGAGGGCGGCCGCATCGAGGCTCGAGACGCCGGCGGCCCGGATGCCGGCGGCCAGCGCGAACCCCTGCGCGGTGGCGAGGCCGATCCGCAGGCCGGTGAACGAACCCGGTCCCCGGGTCGCAACCAGCAGGGCGAGGTCGCGGGTTTCGAGCCCCGCCCGCGCCATGACGCGGCGGATCGCGGGCAGCAGATTCCGCGAGTGGAGCTTCGAGGGTTGGAAGGACTCGACGGCCTCACCGGTCACGGCGCCGCCCGGGCCGGCGAACCCCAGGGCGACGCTTCCGAGCGTGCCGGTCGTATCGAGGGCCAGCACCGGTCCGGAGATCGGCGCCGCCACCACGGACCCGGAATCCAACTCTGGCAATACGCGGGAAATCCTAGTCGGAGCGACGGCCTCTGGCCGGCCTCGCGCAGGAGCGCGAAACCAGCCGCGATCTCCCTTGCCCCTTCCCGGAATGGCCGGCTCCAAGGCACAATCGCCGCGTGACCACGGCCCCGCGGCTCTTCCCCGAAGTTCAGCCCCCACCGGCCGTGAAGGCGGGCCCTCCCGAGCGAGGGAAGGCGCGGGGACGCGGCGTTTCGCCCGCGATGCGGCAGTACCTCGACCTCAAGCGGGAGGCCGGGGACGCGATGCTGTTCTTCCGGATGGGCGACTTCTACGAGGTGTTCTTCGAGGACGCCAGGCAGGCGGGCGAACTCCTCGACATTGCGGTCACCTCCCGGCAGAACGACGCCGACGGGAAGGCCATCCCGATGGCGGGGGTTCCGTATCACGCCGCCGAGGGATACATCGCCCGTCTCGTCCGGGCCGGCGTGCGGGTCGCCGTCTGCGAACAGGTCGAACCGCCCGGCCTTTCCAAGGGACCCGTCCGGCGGGAGATCGTGCGGGTGGCCACCCCCTCGACGTATCTCGAACCGGGCTATCTGGACGGATCGGAAGCCGCGTACCTGATGGTGGTGGCCGAGTCCGGAACGCGGAACGCGCCCCGGCTGGGGGCGGCGTGGGTTGACCTTTCCACCGGAGACTTCACCGCCGCGGAGTTCGCCGCAACGAACCGGCAGCGCGAATGCGCCGAGGCCATGGCCGGTTTCCGCCCCCGCGAGTTGCTGGTAGCGGAAGGCGCCCCGCCCGAGGGCCTGCTGCCCGTGCTGGGAGATCTCCCGCTGCTCACGGTGCGCCCCGACCTGTGGTTCACGTTCGAGCACGCCCGCGACACGCTGCGCCGTCACTTCGGGACGCTCTCGCTCGAATCGTTCGGCATCGAGGGAATGCCGGCCGCCGTGTGTGCGGCGGGAGCCGCAATCAGCTACCTGGGCGAAACCCAGCGTGGTCAGCTTCACCACATCGGCAGCCTCAAGCGTCTCGACACCTCCGGGCGCATGCAGATCGACCACCTGACGCGACGGAACCTGGAACTCTTCCGTTCGCTGTCGGCCGACTCGGGGGGGCCGGCCGGCGCCACCCTCGTCGAGACTCTCGACCGCACGGCGACCGCGATGGGCGCGCGCCTGCTGCGGCGGCGTCTGGCCCACCCGCTGCTCGATCCGGATCGGATCCGCGAACGGCATCTCGCCGTGGAGGCGTTCACGCGTGGCCGGAGTCTGCGCCAGGAGGTCGCCGGAGAACTCGCCGGCTGTCCCGACCTCGAGCGGCTGGCCTCCCGGGCGGCACTCCGGATCGCCGGCCCCCGGGAATACCTCCGGGTCGCCGACGGACTCCGGACCGCTTCCGCAATGCGGGCCGCGCTGCAGGCGGCCGAGGCGCCGACGGTCCGGGACATCGGCGCCCGGATCCACGAACTGCCCGAGCTGCTCGAGCGGATTCAGCAGACGGTTTCGCCGGAAGCGCCGGTGCTGGCGCGTGAAGGCGGCGTGATCCGTGAGGGGTTCTCGCCGGAGCTCGATGAGCTGCGGCAGCTCCGGTTCCACGGCCGCGAGCGCATCCGCAACATGGAGACCAGCGAGAAGCAGCGCACCGGGATCACCTCGCTCAGGATCAGGCACAACCAGGTCTTCGGGTACACGATCGAGGTTCCCAAAGCGCAGGCCGGCCGGGTTCCGGTGGACTACGTGCGCCGGCAGACCCTCGTGAACGCGGAGCGCTACGTTACCGAGGAACTCAAGGAGTTCGAGGCACGCGTCGCGCAGGCGGACGAAAAGATCGCCGAACTCGAAGCATCGCTCTTCGGGGCGCTCGAGGACGAAGTCGGGGACGCCGCCCGCGAGATCCTGGACACGGCAGGCGCTCTCGCGGAGGCGGACGTCGCCGCCGGCCTCGCACAGACCGCCATCACCCATCGGTACGTGAAGCCCGAGGTCCACGCCGGGTTCGAGATCGAGGTGCGCGGCGGGAGACACCCGGTGGTCGAAGCCCTGTCGGCCGAAGAGTTCGTCCCCAACGACCTGAGCCTCGGGGAGGACCGGTTCCTGATGATCCTGACCGGACCGAACATGGGAGGGAAGTCCACCTTCCTGCGTCAGACGGCGCTCCATGCGGTGATGGCCCAGATGGGCTCGTTCGTTCCCGCGGAGTCCGCCCGCCTGCCCGTGGTCGACCGGGTGTTCGCGCGCGTCGGGGCATCCGACGATCTCTCGCGCGGCCGGTCCACCTTCCTCATGGAGATGGAGGAAACGGCCCACATCCTCCACCACGCCACGCACCGCAGCCTCGTGCTGCTCGACGAAGTGGGACGCGGCACCGCGACCTACGACGGCCTCTCGCTGGCCTGGGCCATCGTCGAGCACATCGCCCGCGACGCCGGGCTCCGGATGAAGACGCTCTTTGCGACCCACTACCACGAGCTGACCGCGCTCGCGAGCGCCGAGGACGGCGTCGTCAACTTCCACGTCGAGGCGCGCGAACATCAGAGCGAGATCGTTTTCCTCCACCGGGTGGCGCCCGGGGGAACGAACCGCAGCTACGGCATCCAGGTGGCGCGCCTCGCCGGCGTCCCGCGCTCGGTGGTGCACCGGGCGCACGAGGTCCTCGAGGGCCTCAGCGGAGGGCTCGACGGACGCGGGGCGCGGCTGCCCGCGCCCGAGCCGGGGGGGCCGTACTCGCTGCTCGAACCGGCCGAGAACCAGGTGGCGGAAGCGGTGAGGTCCTGCGATCCGGACCAGCTCAGTCCCCGGGAGGCGCTCGATCTCCTCTACCGCCTCCGGCGCCAGTTGGATCCCGCCGCGAGCGCTGCCGAGGGCCCGGGCGTGGAACCCGGGGAGTCCTGAGCGCCCCCCGGCGCCCGGGGATCCGGCCTCCCAGCCATAGACTTCGTCGACCGTGTCCACGAACCGGCGCCGCCCGCTGACTCCGGTCGCCGCGGCGGCGGGAATCCTCTTGCTCGCCGGGTGCGACGGGGAGCGGTCGCGGCCCCTGGCGCTCGCGACCGGGACCACGGCGGGCGTCTACTACCCGCTCGGGGGGGCGTTGGCGAGCCGCTGGACACGCGATCTCCCCGGCCTCGTGGTCAAGGCGGAGGTCAGCGCCGGCTCGGTGACGAACCTGATCCAGGTAGCCAAGGGCGAGAGCGACATCGGCTTCGGCCAGGCGGACGCGGTCGCCGACGCGTTCCGGGGAACGGGACGCTTCCCGGAGCCGCTCCCGCTCGCGGTCCTGGGCCGCATCTATCCGAACATCGTCCACCTGTTGAGCGTCGAGGGCCGCGACGTGCGGTCGGTGGCCGACCTCAGGGGGAAACGGGTGTCGCTCGGGCCCCCGGGATCCGGGAACGAAGTGACCGCCCGCAACGTGCTGCGCGCGGTGGGGATCGCCGAAGACGAGTTCCGGGTGCGCCAGATGAACTACAGCCAGAGCATCAACGGCCTCAAGGACGGGACCGTGGACGCGGTGTTTTTGGCGGCGGGCCTGGGGGTCTCGTCGGTGGTGGAACTGGGGCTCACCCGCGACCTGGTGCTGGTGCCCTTCACCCCGGAGGAGATCGCCGCGGTCGAGACCGCGAACGCCGCGTACCAGGGAATCGAGGTGCCGCCCGGGGTCTACCGGGGAGTGGACGTTCCGACGCTCGCCCCCTCGCTCTGGAACATCCTGTTCGTGCATCGCGATCTGCCCGCGGACCTCGCAAAACGGCTGACCGCGTCGGTCCTGGCGGGCCGCGAGGAGTTCCGTTCCGTCACCCGGAACGCGGACTTCATCCGCATCGAGAGTCTCGGGGACATCGGGAACCTCCCGCTCCACCCGGGCGCGAGAGCCTTCTACGAGGAAGCGCGGGCGCGGGGTGGCGAAGCCCCGGGGAGTCTCCCCTGAAGAAGTCCGGAGGTCCTGCCGGGACCGTCGCGCTCCCGGAAGAGCCCCGGCCCGCGCTGGCGCTTCCGGTGCTGTTGACCGGAGCCGCCCTCTCCCTCTTTCAACTCTGGCAGGCCGTCTTCGGCACCCTCGGCGCCACCTGGATGCGGCCGATCCATCTGACCTGGATCCTCGCCCTCGGTTTTCTGGCGAGCGCCCTCGGCGGTTCCCGGCGGGCCCGCGCCGCCGATCTGGTGCTGGCCGGGCTCTCGGTAGCCGCCGGAGTGATGGTCATCCGTTTCGACCGGCAGGGGATCGACCACATCCTCTACGGGCTCGACCCTGTCGACCTGGCCGCCGGCGCCGCCCTGATCGCGCTCCTGCTCGAAGCCACCCGCCGGCGGGTGGGCGCGGTCATGACCTCGGTGGTCGTCGTGTTCCTCGCCTACAACGCCTTCGGCGCCGCGCTCCCCGGCATCCTGGCGCACCGCGGCTTCGAACTCGAGCGCATCGTCCGTTTCGAGGTCTTCACCGGGGCCGGACTCTTCGGGCTGCCGATCGGCGTGGCGAGCAGCACGGTGTTCGTCTTCGTGCTCTTCGGAGCCCTGCTCGAGTGCACCGGCGGCGGCCGGTTCTTCATCAACCTGGCCTTCGCCGCCGCCGGCCGGGCGCGGGGCGGGCCGGCGAAAGCGGCGGTGGTGGCCTCGGCGGCGCTCGGGTCGGTTTCCGGCTCCGCCATCGCCAACACCGTGACGACCGGGGCGCTCACCATCCCGATGATGAAGCGTCTCGGCTTCTCGCGCGAGGAAGCCGGCGGTATCGAGGCCGCCGCCTCCACGGGAGGCCAGCTGATGCCGCCGATCATGGGAGCGGGCGCGTTCCTGATGGCGGAACTCACGAACACTCCCTATCCGCGGATCGTCCTCGTGTCGCTGCTCCCGGCGGTCCTGTTCTTCGCGGGAACCCTCTTCTTCGTCCACGGGCTCGCGGTCCGGCGCGGGATCGAGGCCATGCCCTCACGGCCCCGAATCCTCGCCACGCTCGCCGAGGGGGCCCACTTCCTGGCCGCCGTGGCGGTCGTCGTGGCGCTGCTCCTGATGAACTACTCGCCCCCGCTGGTGGGCGCCGCGGGGTGCCTCGCCGTCGTCGTGACCGGCGCCCTCCGGCGCCGCACGCGGGTGGGACCCAGGCAACTGCTCGAGGGGTTGGCGCAGGGCGCCGTGACCGCCGTCCCCGTGTCCCTCGCCTGCGCGGCGGCGGGGATCGTCGTCGGGGTGATCGGACAGACGGGCGTAGGGCTCCAGTTCGCCGAACTCCTCCTCAGCGCTTCGCAGGGGGCCCTCCTCCCTGCCCTGGGGTTGTCCGCGCTCGTCGCGCTGGTGCTCGGAATGGGTCTTCCGGTGACCGCGGCCTACATCGTGGTGGCAGTGGTGGCGGCGCCCGCGCTCACCGGGCTCGGAGTCCCGCTGCTGACGGCCCACCTCATTCTCTTCTGGCTCTCCCAGACGTCGAACGTAACCCCTCCGATCGCGCTGGCGGCCTTCGCCGGAGCGGGCGTGGCGGGCGGACGCCCCATGCCGACCGCTTTCCAGGCGGTGCGGCTGGCCGCCGGGCTCTTCATGGTTCCGCTGCTCATGGCCTACACCCCGTTGCTTCCGGGCGCGGGAGAACCCCTGGGCTTCGCGCAGGCGGTGGCTTTCATCGGCGGCCTGGTCGCCATGGCGGCGGTCGCGCTCGCGCTCTACGGGCACGGGGTGCGCGCCGTCGCCTGGCCCGTACGGCTGCTGCTGGCGGCGGCGGCGCTCCTCCTGCTCTTCCCGGATCCCATGCTTCGCCTGGCGGGCGCCGGGCTGACGGCGCTCGGTTTCCTGCCCCAGCTCCGGCGCCGCAGGTCGTGAGGAAGGCCCGAGTCCCAGGATCAGGAGCCGGTGGTGAAACTCCCCGAGTTCTCGCTCGCGGCGCGGCGCGCCGCGGGGGAGGGGTTTTCCCTCCCCACGAAAGACGATGGCGCAGGTCGCAGAGCGATCTGAGCCGGTGGCAAAACCCACCCGGCGTTCCACGGGCGATGCATCCCGCCTGAACCGGGCCGCTACGCGGCCCTCATCGTTGCGTTTCGGTCGGAATACACCCGGTATTCCTTCCTCACACGCCTTGTCAGCCGGGCGCCTCGCCCGTCTCGGCGCTCACCTGGGTTTCACCACCGGCTGCTACAAGAGGCGCACGCGCCAGAGGTACTGGAGCGAGGTGACCACCGTGAGGGTCACCATCGCCGCCAGCAGCAGCGGGGTGACAACACTGTCCAGCCCCAGCAGGTTCGCGGTCAGGAACCAGAAGAGCCCGACCACGTTGATCACGGTCGCGGCCTTGCCGAGCCGGCTGGGAGTGAAGTTGCGGCGTTCGACCGCCAGGTTGTAGGCCCCGGCCACGAACAGGATGGTGGCGTCCCGGGACAACACCAGGATCGCGACCCAGGCCGGGATGCGCACCGAGACGGCCTCGATGGGAGCGGCCAGGGTCACCACCGCCGACACGATCAGCACCTTGTCGGCGAGCGGATCGAGGAGCGCGCCGAGGTCGCTGTTCTCTCCGAGGCGGCGGGCGAGCGCCCCATCCATCATGTCGGTCAGGCCCGCCAGCACGAGCGCTCCCAGGGCGAGCCCGAAGCGCCCGTAGAGGATGCAGATGACGACCACCGGGGCCAGCAGCAGCCGGAGAACGGTGAGCTGATTGGCGATCGTCATCGGAGGAGGACCCGCGGGCGGATCAGGGGAATATCCCGAGTTCCTCGTAGGACCGCCGGATCTTCTCAAGCGCCACCACGTAGGCCGCGGTCCGCAGGCTGCCGCATTCCGGGAACCGGTCGCGCGCGTCGCGGAGCTCGTCGTAGGCGCCCGTCATCTTCTCTTCGAGCCCGCTCACCACGAGTTCCTTCTCGTCGGACTGGGTGACCAGGTTCTGCCGCTGCTCCATGCTCAGCCGCCTGCCGGAGAGCGTCTCCGCGGCGTTCAGCAACGCGTTCGTGTTCGCGATCTCGAGCCGCTTCTCGAGCAGCCCGAAGCGCATGTGGGAGAGATTCCGCGCCCACTCGAAGTAGGAGACCACCACCCCGCCGGCGTTCAGGTACACGTCGGGAATCACCGGGATGCCGCGTTCCCGGAGAATGCGGTCGCCTTCCGGAGTCGTGGGTCCGTTCGCCGCTTCGGCGACCAGCTTGGCGTTCACCAGCGGAGCGGTTTCCCGTGGATCACGTTCTCCACGGCCGCCGGGATCAGCACGTCGCATTCCACGGCCAGGATCGCTTCGGAGGGCAGTTCTTCCTCAGCGCCGGGGAATCCGCGGATCGTGCCGTGTTCCCGGCGCCACTCGAAGAGATCGCGCACCGGGATTCCCGCGCCGGAGCGCGCCACGATCGTGACGTCCCACTCGCCGATGGCGATCACCTTCGCGCCGCGCCGGACGAGGATGTCGGCCGTGTGGAAACCCACGTTCCCGAACCCCTGGATGGCGACGCGCTTCCCCGGCAGGCCGCGGGTCAGCCCGGCGCCGGGAAAGTCCTCGACGAACTCGAGTCCGCGGGCGAGCCCCAGGACGACCCCGCGTCCGGTGGCGTCCTCGCGCCCGCGAATGCCGCCCTGGGTGACCGGCTTGCCCGTCACGCTGGCGAAATTGTCGATGCCGCCGGGGTGCATCGCGTCGTAGGTATCCGCGATCCAGGCCATTTCGCGGGCTCCGGTCCCGAGGTCGGGCGCCGGGACGTTGACCCCGGGACCGATGAAGTTCTTGCGGATCAGCTCGGCCGTATAGCGGCGGGTGATCCGTTCCACCTGCTCCGTGCTGTAGCGGCGCGGATCGAACGCGACGCCGCCCTTCGAACCGCCGAAGGGCACGTTCACGATCGCGCACTTGTAGGTCATCAGCGCCGAAAGAGCGCTGATCTCCCGCTGGCTCACCAGCGGGCTGTAGCGGATCCCCCCCTTCAGGGGGTGACGGTGATGGCTGTGCTCGGCCCGCCAACCGGAGAAGACCTCCACCCGATTCCCGAACTTGACCGGGAACCGCGTGTAGTAGATCGAATCCGTGACGCAGATCTGCTGGAGGAGCCCTTCCGGAAGCTGGAGCGCGCGCGCCGCTTCGTGGACCAGACCCTGAACGCTGCGCTCGAGGTCCAGGTCGGAGGCGACGCCGTTTGCCCTCATCTGCCGGGATCGTAGAGCAGTTTCGCCGGTGTTCCGGCATCCTCCGGGGGAAGATCCAGGAATTCCGCCAGCGCCGCCTCGCAGATTCGCGGCTTTCGGAGGCACGGGCGCCCGTGGGTCGCGCCCTCGACGACGATCATCCGGCTCGCGGGGTGACCGTTCGCCCGGAAGACGGTGGCCTGCGCCTCGAGCGGCGCTCTCCGGTCCCGGTTCCCGGCAATCACCAGGACCGGGACCCCCGCCTCCCCGAGCCGCGCGGAGAACCGCTCCACGTCCATCTCCCGCGGTTCGAAATCGGCGGCGAGTTCGAGCCCGAGCAAGGTCAGGTCCCCGGCCGGAAAGGGAGGCAGGCCCACCAGGAGATCCGCGTAGCGATCGACCACCTCGGGGACGTTGCGGAACGTGCTGTCGAGGACGACTCCGGCAACGTCGGCCGCCATCGCGGCGCCCGCGCGCGCCGCCGCCGCCCCACCCATCGAAACCCCGAAGAGATAGAGGCGGTCTCCCGGAAACTCCCGGCGGAGGAAACGGGCTCCCGCCATGAGGTCGAGGCCCTCCAGGAAACCAAGGCTGGTGCGGGTCCCGCCGCTGTCGCCGTGGCGTCTGAGGTCAAGGGTCAAGGCATGGCACCCGCGCGCCGCCAGGTACGCCGCGCGGTCCAGCACCTCGCGGCGCGAGCGGAAGAGGCCGTGGGCGAGCACTACGGCACACCCGCCGGGATGCCGCGCCCTCAGGAGCCAGCCAGCGAGCCGCACTCCGTCCTCGCTTCTGAGCAGGACGGTCCGGTAGGAGATTCCGTAGTCCCCGGGCGTCGCCCGGTCCTGGAGGTCCTGCGGCCGCGTTCCCGAGAAGCTCGCGAGCAGCACCCCCACCGCCGTGGGGAGGGAAAGGGCGACCAGCAGCCCGAGAACCGCCAGCCCGCAGAGAATCCGGCGCGCCTTCCGGCGGCGGGTCCCGGCGGGGGTCATCCGTGTGCGGGCGCCGTTCCCTCGACGGATCCCGGTTCCGGGACCCGCGCGATCAGGACCACCGCGAGCCCGCCGAGACCGGCCATCAGCCAGCAGACCGGTTCGAACCCGTACGGATACAGCAGCCCGCCGGCCGCGACCGCCGCCGCGATGCCGATCTGCGAGAACACGTTCGAGAACCCGAGGAAGCTGGCGCGGCGCGTCCCGGGCACCAGCTCGCTGCGGAGAGCGGTGAACGCGGCGATGCGGGCCACCGCGAGACACCCGAAGACCAGTATCGCCACGACCAGTGGGGTACTCGTGAGCCACGGCAGGACCGGAGTCATGGCCGCCACGGCGCCCGAAACCACCAGGGTGAAACGACGCTTGCCGACGCGGTCCGCGATCGGCCCGGCGAGGAGTTGCGCGGCCATGATCGCCACGCCGAGTCCCCCGTAGAGCACACCCACCGCTTCCAGCGAGAAGCCGCGCACCTCCTGCAGCCATCCCGAGGCGTAGGCGGAAACCCCGACCAGGCTCCCGGACATGCAGAACGCGGCAAACGCCGCCGTCCGGTGGACCGGGCTCTTCAGGAACTCCAGGTGGCTGGCCAGTTTCTGTCCGAGCGACCCGGAAACCGTCTCCCGCGGCCGCGCTTCCGGAAGCGCGGAGAGCATCGCCAGCGTCACGGCCGCAAGGAACGCGATCGCCCCATAGACGACCTGGTGTCCGAAACGGCCGGCGGCGAAGGCCGCCCCGACCTGCCCCAGGATGGCGGCCCCCATCGCACCTCCCATGAGGATGGACATGACCCGGCCGCGCCGCCCGTACGGCACCAGGTCGGCGATCCAGGCGACGGCGAGGGCCGCGATCGTGCCGCCAGCGAACCCGGCGGCGAGCCGCGCCATCACGAACGTGGCGTAGTGAGGCGCGAGGGAGATCACGCCGGCGGACGCCAGCATCAGGGTGGCGCCGAGGAGCAGATAGGGACGGCGCCCGCGGGAGTCCGAGAGCGGGCCCATGACCAGAGCCGCCAGGGCGGCCGCGACCGAGTAGGCCGAGATGGCGAGACCGACCTCGGCGACGCCGACCCGGAGGCCGTCCGCGAGCGCCGCGATCAGCGGCGTGATCACTTGCTGGTCGAGCAATCCCAGCGCGATCACCGTCCCCAGCACCGCGCCGGGCCAGGTGAGCGAGGGAGTTTCCGGGCGCGTCGTCAAGGAGCGAAGCCTACTTTCCGCACGCCCACCGCCGGCCGAAACTCCGCGCCGCTCACCACGGCCCGCATCCCCGTTTGCCGCTCGAAGTTCCCGGCGTGGCAACTCCCTCCTGACGTCTCCCCTTCCAAGCCTCTATATTCTCGCGGCCCGACCCGCCCTCGATATGTCCGTTCTCGAACGATTCGCCTCGCCGATCCGCAGCCGCGACGCCTCCGTACGCCTCAAGGCGGTCCAGAAACACCCTCCCGAGGACACCGGAACGCTCGCGGACCTGGCGCGCTCCGATCCCGACGCCCGCGTGCGCAAGGAGGCGGTGCGCCGCCTGGAGGCGCCCCGTGTACTGCTCGACCTGATCGACAGCGCCGGCGACGAAGCCGCCCGCCGGCTGGCGCGGTCCCGCGGCGAGGCGCTCCTGGTCAAGATCGCCGCCGACGACCGGGACGAGGAGGAGTCGCGGCGGGCGCTCGGGCTTCTCACCCCGCTGCGCGCCGTCGCCGAAGTGGCCTGCCGGGCCCACTTCGAGGCGATCCGCGGCGAGGCGCTCGCGCGTCTGACCGCGGTTTCCGCGGAAGAGGCCGACCGCGATGCGGCCCTTGCGACGGTGGCCGGCCGGGCCGCGGAGCCCGCTCTCCGGAGCCACGCCCTCGAGGCCATCTTGAGTCCGGCCGGCCTCCTGCAGGTGGCGGTATCGGCGGAAGACCGCGAGAGCGCCCAGGCCGCCGTCCGCCGTCTCGAGGATCCGGAACTGCTGCTCACCGCGGCGACCGGCAGCAACTCGAAGAGCGTGCGCCGGCTGGCCCGGCGCCGGGCCGAGGAACGACTGCCTCCGGATCATCCGGAACGGGTGCAGTTGCGCGAAAAGGCTCTCGGGGGGCTGCTCGAACGCCTCGCCGAAGCCGATCCGGCCAGTCCGGCCCAGAGCGCGGCCCTGCTCGCGGAGGCGGAGGCCGTGATCGCCTCCGGACCGGTGGCGGACGCACTCATCGCGCGGCTCGACGAACTGCGGGGAAACCTCGAGGGCGGAGAATCCCGCGGCGAAGGTGCGGCTCGCCTTGCCTTTCCCGAAGAAGAGACCCTTCCCGACGCGCGGGAGCCCGCCCCGGCCGAAGCGGCGGCGCCCCCGCCGGATCCTCCGCCGGCGGCCGAAGAGATCCTCACCCGGTTGGAAGACCCGGAAGCCGCCCTGAGCCTGGCCGATGTGGAAGCAGCCGAACGGGAGTGCCGCAAGCTGCTCGAGGGGTTGGCGGCCGCCGAGGGAATCGGCGCTCGGCTGCGCACCGCGGCGGGAGGCGCGAAGGAACGGGCGCTCGAGCGGAAGAAAGCCCGAATCCGGGAATTCCAGGTCGTCGAGCTGGCGGATCATGCGGTTGCGCTTGCCAAGTCCCTCGGCAAACGTCCCTCCGGCCCCGAGATCGCCCAGGCCCGCCGGGAACTCACCCGGCTCGGGCGCCGCTTCGATCGCCTCGACCCGCCCGAGTCGCCGGACGCCGCGCGGTTCCGTACGGCGGCCAGGGAGGCGGAGGACGCGCTCGGCAGCGCCGAGTCGGCGCGCGAGGACCAGGCGCGGAAGTCGGAGGAACGGATCACCGGGCTGGAGGAACGGCTCGCCTCGCTCGAATCGGCGGACCCCTTTCCGCTCGAACAGGGCGAGGCCGCCCTTCGTGACCTCGGGGCGCTCCGGAACGACGCCTCGCTCTGGCGCCAGGCGGGACCGGAACGGCAAGCGCGTTTCCAGCGCCTTCAGGCCGCGCTGATGCCGAGGTTGCGGGAGGCCCGGGAACTTCGCGAGTGGCGTCACTGGTCCAACCTGGAAGAACAGGCGGAGCTCATTCGCCGGGCGCGGGCGCTCGCCGAGGTCGAGGATCTCGAGCGCGTGGACCGCGAACTCGCCGCGCTCGAACGCGCGTGGCACAAGGCCCGGCACACCGGGCGCGATCGGGGTCAGGAACTCTGGGAAGAATGGGGCAAGGTGCGGGAGGGCATCCTCGAACGGATCGGCCCCCTGCGGGAAGCCGCCGAGCAGGAGCTCAACGCGAAGTTGGACGCGCTTCGCGGGCTCGTCGAAAAGGCGGAGGAGATCGCCGAGAGCACCGACCCCCGGCGGGCCGCGGAGATCCGCGAGCTGATGCCTGCCTGGCGCGAGCGAGCCAAGGGAATGGGCAAACGCTCGGAGCGTCTCTGGAAGCGGTTCCGCGCCGCGAACGACCGGTATTTCTCCGAACTCAAGGCGCTCAGGAAGCAGCGCTACGAGGAGTTCGCCGGCAACATCCCGATCCGGGAGGAATTGATCGCCCGGGCGAAGGCGCTGTTCGACCGGACCGATGCCGAGGCCGTCCGGAACGCGGTGCGCGACCTCATGCGGGAGTGGAAGGAAGCGCCTCCCGTCCCCCGCAAGGAGGGCGACCGCCTCTGGGAAGACTTCCGGAGCGCCTGCGACGGGGCCCGGGACCGCCTCCGGGAGGCGGCAGGAGACGCCAGGTCGGACCCCGGCATCCCGGAAGCCGCCCCCCGAAGCGAAGCCGACGCCGGCCTCCGCGCCCGCATCACGGAACTGGCCGCCCAGCCGGCCGAGGAACAGCGCGACGCGGCCGTCTCACTCTGGGACGAGTACCGGCGCGTCCGCCGCTCGACGGACCGCCTCGCCCGCGAAACCGAAGGGGCCCTCTTCGCCGGCCTCCGGGACGCCCTCGAGAAGGATCCGGACTCCTTCGCGGGGACGCGCCTCGACCAGGAGCAACTCGGTTCGCGGCTCGCGGAGCTCCTCACGGAGATGGAAGCGTTGGCGAAACCCCGCGCTACCGTTTCGTCGGAAGGCGGGGTCGCCCACTTCGCGGAGCACCTGCAGCGCACCCTCCTGGCGGGCAGAGCCGCCGATCGCGGCGCCGCGCTCCGCGAAGAGGCGCAGGCCGCGACCCGGATTCTGGAGCGCGCGCGGGCGGCCGGCCCGGCGCTCTCCGCGCCGGCGATGGAGACGCTCAGGCGGATCGACGGGCTCGCCCGGAAGGTCATCGCCCGGGCGCCGTCGCTGGAAGAGGGACGGGATCGCGCCCGCCCCCGGTCCCGCGGACGGCGCCCGCCCCGGCGCTAGCCCCTTTCGGCCCCCAACCTGAGGCGCAGGGCGTTGGCGACGACCGTGAGCGAGGAGAGCGCCATGGCTCCCGCGGCCGCCTCGGGAGGCAGCAGCACCCCGGTGGCCGGATACAGGAGCCCCGCGGCCAGCGGGAGCGCCGCCACGTTGTAGATGAAGGCCCAGAACAGGTTCTGCCGGATGATCCGCAGCGAGCGGCGGGCGAGGCGCACCGCTTCGCTCACGAGGCGCAGGTCCGGCCGCATCAGCGTCACCCCGGCGGCCTCCCGCGCGATCTCGGTGCCTTCGGCGAGCGCGATTCCGACGTCGGCGCGGGAAAGCGCGGGCGCGTCGTTGATCCCGTCACCGACCATCGCAACCATCCCGTAGCGCTCCCGCAGGCGGTCCACGGCCGCGAGCTTCTGGTCCGGGAGAAGGCCGCCCTCCGTTTCCCCGACCCCGACCTCGGCGCCGGTCGCCGCCACCGCCGCGGCATCGTCGCCCGAGAGGATGGAGACCTCCAGGCCGTCCTCGGCGAGCCGGCGGACGAGTTCCGGCGCTTCCGGGCGCGGCCGGTCGCGGAAGCCGATGCTGCCCGCGAATTCGGTCCGCCCTCCCGATTCCGCGATGACCCGCAGCCTGCCGGAGGCGCCGCTCCCGCTCGGATCCTCCGGGACCGTCAGCCCCCGCTCGCGGAGCAGACGTTCGCTGCCCACCCACGCCACGGTTCCGCCGCGGAAGCTGGCGGTGACGCCGCGCCCCGGAAGCGCCTCGAAGCGCTCCGGCATCTGGAGATCCATCGCTCTCTCGCGGGCGTGGGCGACCAGCGCCACCCCGAGGGGATGTTCGGAGCCCTGCTCGGCCGAGGCCGCCAGACGGATGAGGTCTTCGCGGGTCCAGCCCGGGGCCGGCTCCGCCGCCACCACGACCGGGTTTCCGGTCGTCACCGTCCCGGTCTTGTCAAGGCCGACGGCGCGCACCGCAGCCAGAGATTCCAGCGCGCCACCAGAGCGGAACAGGATTCCGCGCCGGGCGCTGCGCCCGGTGGCCACCAGCACCGCGATGGGCGCCGCCAGCCCGATGGCGCAGGGGCACGCGACCACCAGCACCGCCACCCCGCGGGCCAGCGCGAAATCGAGCGAACCGTCCGCCAGGAGCCAGACCGCCATGGTCAGGACCGCCGCCGCCATGACGGCGGGAACGAAAACCCCCGCCACCCGGTCCGCGGTCCGTTGGATGGGGACCTTTTCCGTCTGCGCCTTCCGGACCGCCGCCGCGATCCGGGACACCGTGCTGTCGGCGGCGGGGCGGGTCACTTCGATCTCCGCGGCCCCGGTGAGGTTCATGGCCCCCGCCACCACCCGGTCCGAAACGGTCCGCTCGACCGGCACGCTCTCCCCGGTCACGAGCGACTCGTCCATGGCCGCGCCGCCCTGCACGATCTTCCCGTCGAGCGGCACCCGTTCCCCGGGGCGCACGCGGACGTGCTCGCCACGGTGCACCTCCGCCACCGGCACCAGGTGCTCCAAGCCGTCCCGGACCACCCGCGCCCGGTCGGGAGCGAACGAGAGCAGCTCGGTCAGCGCATCGGCGGCCCGGCCCCGGGCGCGATCCTCGAGCCAGCGTCCCAGGCGGACGATGGCGACGATGAGCGCGGCGGTATCGAAGAACAGCATGCCCGGGCCGCCTGCCGCCAGTGCCACCACGGAGGAGACGTACGCGGCCCCGGCGCCCAGCCCGATCAGGCTGTCCATTCCGAACGCCCAGTGGCGGAGCGAGGTCCCCAGCGCCTTGACGAAGGGCCAGCCGAACAACAGACAGACCGGAGTGGCCAGCGCGAACTGGACGTAGCGCCCGGCCGTGGAAGCCCCGAAGCCGCTCATCGCGACCGCCATCGCCGCGCCGGCGAGCGCGAGGGCCGCGACAACGGGAAGGAGCCCGTCCCGCCATCGCGAGGCTTCGGCGGACGCTTCCGGCGGCGCGGCGGCTGGCGCGGCCGTCTCGACCCGATAGGAGCCGGCGGATTCCACCGCCCCCGCGATATCGGCCACCAGGCCGGAGTCCACGGGCCGCGAGTCCGCCAGTCTCACCGAGAGATCTCCGGTGAGCAGGCTCACTTCCGCGCTCTCGACCCCGGGAACGCCTCCGACCGCCTTCTGGATGCTCGCCACGCAGCCGGCGCAGTGCATCCCGACCACCCGAGCCTCGAACCGCGCGCCGTCCACACCTTCTCCTTCCGGCGTACGCGGCTCTGAAACAACATCCATGGCGTCGCCCGGAGTATAGGAAGCGAACCGGGCGCGTCAGGCCGAGACGACTAGTGCGGGTGCGCGTCCTCGTAGTGCTCGGCGAGCAGGTCCCTCCCGAAGTCTCCGGTCAGGTCGCGCCACACCGAGTGGATGTGGTTCGCGCCGTTCTGCGTGTTGTCGTACTCGATGAGGAAGCTCGGGCCGTGGATCCGGTAGTAGTGCGGCTCGCCGGGCGCGGCGCTCCCGGCCCAGGCGAAGTGAATGTCCTGGAGGCCGGCCGCGGTGATCCTGTCGAACTCCGCCCGGGCGAGATCGAGCCGCATCCGACCCAGGTAGACCTGGATCAGCTCGACGGCCTTGTCGCGCTGCCCGTCCGTCATGTCTCCGACCGCGAGCCCCAGCGGTTCGCCCGGATCCGCGACCCGATCCGTGCCCGTCAGGATGTCCGGCGGCGCCTCGGCGTCGAAGACGACCTTCTCGCGCGCCTCTCCGGCGAAGAGTGCGAGCAGCTCCCGCGCCACCGTCTGTTCCGCGGCGAGCACCTCGAGACCCGTGTGCCGGCCCTCGTCGACGATCGCCGGATTGCTGCCCATGAACGCCGGCGCCGCGACGACCTCGCCGCCCCTGAGGGTGACGTTGAGCGACAGGTGATGCCCCTCGACGCGCCAGCCCCAGGGATCCGAGTCCGACGGCTCGGCGAACACCGTGAAGTGGTAGCGGTCGGAGTCGCGAATGTCGCGGCCCTCGCGCTCGTAGAGGATCTGCTCGAGGTACATGATGCCGAGCGCCTTGCTGATCCCGTCGTGGCTCAGCACGGTGCCGAGCAGCCGGTCGGCGAGCCGGCGCTGCGGCGGCGTGAAGTCCCCGTACGGCACCCCCTTCCGGTCCCGCGGGATGAAGTGCCAGTTGAGCCGCTCCTCGTCGTCGAAGGCGAAGGTCGCCCGGTCTCGCTGTCCGGCATCGAGCGACATCAGGAAGTGCCTTGCCCGGTCGATCATCTCTTCGGCGACGTCGGGCGCGGCGGCCGTCCAGCCGATCGACGCGGCGAGCGCCGCGACTGCCAACGACAGGGCCTTGGTCTTGGTCCTCATCCTCGGTCCCTCCGGGGCCGATTCTACTTTCGGGACCGGCGCGCGCCACCGCGAGGGGGATGACGGCCCGGCCGCGGGAATGGCCGGCTCGCCTCGCGGGCCGGCGGTGCTCCACGGCTACAATCGCCAGCCGTTTTGCCTGTCCGTCCGATCCTGCGCTACGGGGCTTCCACCCTCACGACGCCGTCCGAACCCATCGAGGACTTCAGCCGGAACTGGCAGGAACTGGTGGACGACATGGTGGCGACCATGTACGCCGCTCCCGGAGTCGGCCTTGCGGCGCCGCAGATCGGCGTGGGGGTCCGCCTGATGGTGATCGACATCACGGTCGGCGAGCAGGACGGCGAGCTGATCGTGATGGCCAACCCGGAGATCCTCGAATCAGGCGGGAGCCAGTCCGAAGAGGAGGGATGCCTCTCCGTGCCGGGGTATTCGGGGGTGACCCGGCGGGCGCAGTGGGTGCGCGTCCGCGGCCAGCGCCTCGATGGTTCGTCCTTCGAGATGGAGGGCGAAGGACTGCTGGCGCGAGCGTTCGCCCACGAGGTGGATCACCTGAACGGCCGCCTCTTCCTCGACCGGCTCGGAGTCCTCAAGCGCGACCTCATCGTTCGCAAACTGCGCCGCCGCATGCGTCGCGGCGACTGGTAGCGCCGGGCGGCGCGGTGAGTACGGAGGGGGAGCGCCTCCGCACGGTCTTTCTGGGGACCTCCGCCTTCGCCGTCCCCGTGCTGCGCGCGCTGCACGACCGCCACCAGGTGCTCGCGGCGGTGACCCAGCCGGACCGGCCCGCGGGGCGGAGTCACCGGCCGCGGTTCAGCCGGATCAAGCGCCTGGCGCTGGAACTCGGGATACCGGTCCGGCAACCGGAACGGATCCGGCGCCGGAGCGCCTGGGAACCGGTAGCGGAACTCGCGCCCGACGTTCTCGTGGTCGCGGACTACGGCCAGATCCTCTCCGCCCGACTGCTGGCGGCGCCGCGGCTGGGGGCCGTCAACGTCCACGCCTCGCTGCTTCCCGAACTGCGCGGCGCCGCCCCCGCGATCTGGGCGGTGGCCCGCGGCCATCGCCGCACCGGAGTCACGACCATGCTCATGGACGCGGGGCTCGACACCGGGCCGATCCTGCTCCAACGGGAGACGGAGATCGGTGCGGCCGAGACCTCCGGCGAACTCCTCGCCCGTCTCGCTCCCCTGGGCGCCGAGCTTCTGATCGAGACCCTGTCCGGTCTCGCCGCCGGACGGATCACCCCGCGCCCCCAGGACAACGAGGCAGCCACCTTCGCCCCCCGGGTCCGGAAGGCCGACGCCGCCCTGGACTGGGAACAGGAGGCCCCCGTGCTGGCGAACCGGGTGCGCGCCTTCGCTCCCGCTCCGGTGGCCTTCACGGCCCTCGGAGACGGGACGTCCGGAGGGGCCACCCCGCTCCGGATCCACCGCGCCGCCGCCGCGGACGGCCCGCCGGAAACCGGCTTGCCGCCCGGATCGTTCCGCATCGCCGGCGACCGGCGCGCCCCCGAACTCGTCGTGGCCTGCGGCGGCGGGACCACGTTCCTCCCCCTCGAGGTGCAGGCCGCGGGGCGCCGCCGGCTCCCCATCGCCGAGTTCCTGCGGGGGAACGCCGTCCCGCCGGAGGGCCGTTTCGCGAGCGCCGTCGAAGCGGCCCGGCTGACGGAATCCGGATGACGATGGGCACCCGGCTGCGGCGCGCCGCGTACTTCCTGGCCGGAACCCTGGGGGTTCTGGCCGCCGCCTACGGCGTGCTGGTCCTGGTAGCGAGCACCCGACCCCCCAGACCGGTGCACGATTTCTTCAGTGCGCCGGCCCGGAACCTCGCTCACCGCGGCGGCGGCATGCTGGCTCCCGAGGCCACCCTGGCGGCGTTCGCGGCGGCGGCCGATGCGGGAGCGGACGTTCTCGAGATGGACGTCCACCTGAGCGCCGACGGCGCCCTCGTGGTGATCCACGACCGCACGGTGGACCGCACCACCGACGGGAGCGGCGCCGTCGGGGAACTCCGCCTCGAGGAGTTGCGCGCCCTGAACGCCGGCCACCGTTTCCGGGAGCCGGAGGGTGGGTTCCCCTATCGCGAGGAACGCCTCGCCATACCCACCTTCGAGGAGGTCCAGGCCGCCCATCCGGACCTTCCCATCGTCGTCGAGATGAAGACGCCCGACACCGCCGAGCCCCTGTGCCGGGCGATCCGGGAAGCAGGGAGGGCAGACCGGACGCTGGTGGCGGCTTTCGGCCGCGAATCCCTGGAGCGCTTCCGCGGCGCGTGTCCCGCGGTCGCGACCGGCGGCTCCTTCGGAGAGGTCGTGGTCTTCCTCGCCATGTCCCTGGGGCGCCTCAGCGGGCTCTACGACCCCCCGTTCGACGCGCTCCTGGTCAGCGAGACAAGCGGCCCCCTCCGGGTGGTGACCCCCCGCCTGCTGCGCTCCGCCCGCCAAGCCGGTCTGCCCGTGATCGTCTGGACCGTGAACCGGGCCGAGGACATGCAGCGCCTGCTCGCGCTGGGAGTGGACGGAATCCTCACCGACGATCCGGCGACGCTTGCCGCGGTGATCGCCACCGCCCGCTGAGATGCCCGGAGCCCCCCGCAAGCAGACGGGCCGGAGCGCCAGAAGGGGAACCGCCCCGCCCTCGCGTCCCGCGTCCCCGGCCCGGCGCGCCGCCTTCGCGGTTCTCCTGCGGCTCGAACCCACCCGGGACCGGCCCCGTCCGCCCCGCCCGGACGCCCTCATCGCCCGCCTCGAGGACGCGCACGGGCAGCCCCCGAGCGACCGCGACCGGGCGCTCGCGCGAGAACTGGTCTTCGGCGTGCTGCGCTGGCGGCGGGCCCTCGACTACGCCCTCGACGCCTACTCGCGCCGGCCGGTCGCAAAACTCGATCTCCCGGTGCGGATCGCGCTCCGGCTCGGCCTCTACCAGCTTCGCTACCTGGACCGGGTGCCGGCCAGCGCCGCGGTGCACGAGTCCGTGTCTCTCGCCGCCGCTTCCGCCCGGCCGGGGGCGGCCGGTCTCGTCAACGCCGTCCTCCGCGCCTACCTCAGGGCGGACCACCCGTGGCCCCGCCCCGGCGGGGACCGGGGTCTCTATCTGCGCGCCGGACTGTCGCACCCGGACTGGATGGTGGACCGGTATCTCGGGCAACTCGGAACCGACGGCGCCCGGCGGAGGCTCGAAGCCAGCAATCGTTCCCCCCGGGTCTTCCTGCGCGTGAGCCGGCGGCTGGCCCTCGAGGAGGTGCGGACACGGCTCGCGCAGGAAGGCGTGGAGACCGAACGTTTCCCGATCGCCCCCCGCTGTCTCCGGGTCACGAGCGGAAACCCCCAGAACTCGGCCCTGCTCGAGGAGGGCGCGATTCACGTTCAGGATGCGGGATCGCAACTCGTGGCCTGGTTGCTTCCTGTGGACGGGGCGCGCCGGTGTCTCGATGCCTGCGCCGCTCCCGGCGGGAAAGCCACCATCTTCGCCGAGCGGATCGAACCGCGGCCGCTGATTGCCGCCGACCTTCGGCCGGGCCGGGTGGCGCTCCTGGACTCCACCGTGCGGCGTCTCGCGGCTGGCAACGTGCTGCGGCTCGCCGCCGACGCGGCCCGTCCACCGTTCGCGGCGGCAACGTTCGACCGAATCCTCCTGGACGTTCCCTGCAGCGGCCTCGGAACCCTGTCGCGGAATCCCGACATCAAGTGGACCGCATCGCTTGCGCGCGTCCGGGAACTCGCGGAAACCGCGGGCCGCATCGCCGGGGCGGCCGCGGACCTGCTCGGTCCGGGCGGCATGCTGCTCTACTCGGCCTGCTCCCTCGAGCCGGAAGAAACGAACGAGACGGTCCGCGGCCTGCTCTCCGAGCGCCCCGGCCTCCGGCAGCTCTCCCTGGCGGATCGCCTGCCGGAAGCCCTGGCCCCGCTCGTCGACGACGACGGCGCGCTTCGGGTCGCACCGGAAGACCACGGAACCGACGGCTACTACGCGGCGCTCCTGCAGCGCACGGACGGCTGAGCAGCCCGGGCCGGGCGACCGCCTCCGGCCCCGGCCCCGGCCGTTCGCGAATCGCGCCCGGCACTAAACTTCCGGCAGGCACCACCACCTTGGGCAGTTTCCGGATCCGTTGGGCGCGCCGCGGGGAACCCTCCACCTCAAGGCTGTCGCGAGGCCTGTACTACCTCCTGATCGGATCGCTGCTCGGCGCCACCTTCGCCTTCGCCGCCGCGGCGACCTTCCTGGTCGCCTCCTCCGCCGCCGACCCCACCGTTCCGGATCTCACCGGCCTCGAGGTCGCCGCCGCCGAAGCCGTGCTCGGCGGCGCCGGGCTCCGGCTCGCGGAGGGCCAGGCCCGTTTCGACGACCACGTTCCGGAAGGGCGCATCGTCTTCCAGGAACCGGCGCCGGGATCGTTCTTCAAGCGCGGGCGTTCCGTCCAGGTGTTCCGAAGCCTCGGGCCTACCCGCCGGGTCGTCCCGCGGCTCGAGGGGAGCACGCTCACGGAGGCCCGGCGGCAGCTCGAGGCCGCCGAACTCACCGTGGGCCGCGTGGCCGAGGTGGAAAGCGACACCTATCTTGCAGGCCGGGTCATCGCCCAGTCCCCCGTGGCCTACAGCGAGACGGTTCCCGAAACCTCGGTTTCCGTCCTCCTTTCCGCCGGATCGGAGCCCGAGGCCTTCGTCATGCCGGATTTCATCGGCCGCCGCTACGGGGACATCGCCGATGACCTGAGCCGGAGCGCCGTCCGCGTGCGGGATGTCCGGAGCGTCCCCTACCGGGGGGTTCCGGCGGGCATCGTCGTGGATCAGGTGCCAGCGGCGGGCGCCAAGGTAAGCCGCGCGGACCGGATCGTGCTGACCCTGAGCCGGTAGAGGCACGGACTCGGATGCGGATCACTCCGTCCCTTCTCTCCGCCGACTTCACGCGACTGGCCGAGGAGATACGGACGGTGGAGGAAGCCGGGGCGCACGGGTTGCACCTCGACGTCATGGACGGGCACTACGTCCCCAACCTGACGTTCGGGCCGATGTTGGTGGCGGCGGTCCGACGGTGCACCGACCTCCCGCTCGACGCCCACCTGATGATCGAGAACGCGGCGGAACACATCGGGGCCTACGCGGACGCGGGCGCGGACGCGATCGCGGTGCATCCGGAAGCGGTGTCCCATCTCCACAAGACGATCTCCGACCTCCGTTCCCTCGACGTCCGGCCCGGACTGGCCCTCAACCCGCTTTCACCGCTGGCATCTCTCGGGGAGGCGCTGACGGCCGTGGACTACGTGATCGTCATGTCGGTCAACCCCGGCTGGGGCGGGCAGCGCTTCATCGAAGGCAGCATGGACCGCATCCGCCAGGTCCGGGAGCTTGCCGAACGGCACAACCCATCGCTCGAGATCGTGGTGGACGGAGGGATGGGCGCCTCCCGGGTCGCGGCGGCCCGCGACGCGGGGGCCGACGTGGTGGTGGCGGGATCGGCCGTGTTCGGGGCCTCCGATCCCGCGGCGGCGGTCCGCGAGATACTCGCGGCGTGATGGATCGCCCCGGCGGGACCGGCCTGCGGAGGATCGCCGCCGCCTCCGGTGGACAGGCCGGCCGGCGCCCTTGACCGCCCGGGACCGCCCGTTGCCCGCCGAGAGCGCGCCCGTGCCGGCTGCTTCCCCCACTCGCGTCTCGATCCGCGTCCGATACGCGGAGACCGACCAGATGGGCGTCGGGTATCACGGCGCCTACCTCCCCTGGCTCGAGGTGGCGCGGACCCGGTGGCTGCAGGAACACGCCGTGTCGTACCCGGAGCTGGAGGCCGGCGGCGTTCACCTGCCGGTCATCGAAGTGCGGTGCCGTTATCTGCAGGCCACCCGCTACGACGACGAGCTGATCGTCGAAGCCACCGCCCACCGCTACCGGCGCTCCGGCATCGGCTTCGAGTATCGCGTGCTGCGTCCCGCGGACGGCAAGCTGGTGGCGACCGCCGAGACCCGCCACGCGGCGGTGGGGCCCGACGGGCGGCCCCGCCGCCTCCCGGTGCCGGTACGCGATGCCCTGGAACGAAGCACCCCTGACGACGCCCCGGTCAGGCGCTAGCATTTCGTCGACTGCGGCCCTTCCGCTGTGTTGCATGGCTCCTGACCCCGCCGGTTCCGCCCGCCGGACCTTCCTTCCCCCTGCCCTCGCGGTAGCCGCCTTGGTGCTGGGTCTCGCGTGCAGCTCCGGGCCGATGGCGGAGGTCCCGACCGGCGCGCAGGCCGATCGCCGGCTGCTGGCGCTCGGGCAGCAGAGTCTCGAGGACCGCGACTGGGAGACAGCCCGCACCTGGTTCCGTCAGTTGCTCGACAGCTACCCGCGCAGCCAGTTCGCCGGAGACGCCCGTCTGGGGATCGCGGACACCTACAACAACCAGCGCGGCGCCCAGAACGCGCTCCTGGCAGCCACCGAGTACCGGGACTACCTGACCTTCTTCCCGAACCACCCGCGAGCGGACTACGCGCAGTTCCAGATCGCGTTCGGACACTTCAAGCGGCGCCGCAGCGCGGACCGGGACCAGGAGGACACGGAGCTGGCGGCGACCGAGTTCGAGAAACTGCTCGAGCTGTACCCCAACTCCCGCTACGCCGAGGAGGCGCGGGGCCATCTCGTGGAGTGCAAGAACGACCTCGCCACCTCCGTGCTCCTGAAGGCCGAGTTCTACCAGGACCACCGGAATTGGTGCCGGGGCGCCATTCCCCGGCTGGAGGAGATCCTGACGAACTATCCCGACTTCGACCGCCGCGCCGAAGTGCGCCACCGGTTGGGCCGGGCGCTCACCGAGTGCGGACGCGAGCAGGAGGCCCTGGTCCACTACCAGAAGATCGTGGAAGAGCACTCGGAGAGCCCCTTCACGGAGGCAGCCCGCCAACGGATTCGCGAGATCCTCGCCCGAACCTGACCGGCCTGCGTTTCGCCTCCCGGCGGTCGGCGATGCCTCCGGAGGCCGGCGCTCCTGGCGTCCCGCGTCTCAGGAAACGGAGCCCGACGGACTCCGCACTTCCGCGAGGCAGTCTCCGCGATGGACCAGGATCCGGAGGCCCGGCCGCCGCCCGGGAGCGGCAGCGGCGCCGGCGGCAATCACGACGTCACCCGCCACGAGGCCCTGGAGCAGCGCCGCTTCGCCACGCTGGACGTCGGCCATTGCGACCGCTACCCCGACGATCCGCCATCCCTGAATCTCGGACCGGTCGAGCCGCCGCTCCACCAACGTCTCGAGCGCCGCCGGCCCCCGCCCCACCTCCGGCGCCGGCTCGAACCCCAGGACATCCACCTGCCGGTGGCGTTTTTCCCCGACCAGGAAGCCGCGGGACCCATCCAGGCCGGCTACGGCATCCGCACCCAGGAACACCTCGGGCAGAGCCCGTAGCAGGCGGCGCGGGGCCGAACCCGGCTCAGCCAGAGAGCGCGACGCTTCGCGCTCCGGCGAAGTAGGAGAAGCCGGACCACGCCGTGAGGAAGGCCGCGATCCAGAGACCCAGCACTCCGAAGGGCGCCAGGACCTCATAGAAAGCTCCGGCCAGAACCAGGAGGGCCGCGTACACCTGCGCGTGCATCTTGATCTTCCCGAGCAGATTGACCGGCACGCTGCTCCCCCGCTGGAGGGCAACCATCCGGAGCGCGGTCACCGCGAACTCCCGACCCACGATCACAATCGCGACCCAGGCGGGACAGAGCCCCCGGGCCACCAGGCAGATGAAGATCGTGGAGATGAAGAACTTGTCCGCGACCGGATCCAGCAGCGTCCCGAGCGCCGTGATCTGGTTCCGGCGGCGGGCGATGTGCCCGTCGAGCAGGTCGGTCAGCGCCCCACCGGCCACGAGACCGGCGCTCACCAGTTGCCAGCCGGGGAACGAGGCGAGCAGAGCCACCGCCACAAACGGCGTCAGCAGAATCCGCAGCAGCGTAAGCCGGTTCGCCACGCTCATCTCCGGTACACGTTCGAAGGAGTTCTCCGCGCCCCAGCGCGGACAAGGGATGCCGGGATGCTATCAGCAGCGGCCGGCGCCCCCGGGGGGAGTATCCTGTCCGACTGTTCGATGAAGGCGGTCATTCTCATCGGGGGAAAAGCGCTGCGGCTGCGTCCCCTCACGTTCCGCCGTCCCAAGGCGATCGTCCCGCTCCTTACCCGGCCTTTCCTGCTCACCCAGTTCGAGCTGCTCCGCCAGGCGGGAATCACCGACATCATTCTCTGCCTGGCCTCTCTCCCCCGGCGCATCGAGGCCACCTTCGGTGACGGGAACGCGTTCGGCGTGTCCCTCAGGTACTCGGTAGAGCCGAAGCCCCTCGGCACCGGGGGCGCCATCGGCCACGTGAAGTCCCTGCTCTCCGAACCCTTCGTGTGCCTGAACGGCGACTCGCTGACCGACCTCGACATTGGGGCGCTCGTGCGGACCCACGAAACCTCCGGCGCCCTCCTGACGCTCGCGCTGACCCGGGTGGCCGACGCGTCGCCCTACGGAATGGTCCGGGCCGAGGCATCCCGGGCTGGCGAGACCCGCCAGGTCCTCAGCTTCACGGAAAAGCCGGATTCGCCGGAGCCGGGTGAGATCAGCATCGGCGCCTACGTCATGAATCCGGACGTCTTCGAATTCGTGCCCGAGCGAGGCCCATGCTCGCTGGAACACGAGGTCTTCCCGGCGGTGCTGGCGGCCGGCCGTCCGGTCGCGGCGCACCGGCACGAGGGCTACTTCACGGACATCGGCATCCCGTCGCGTTACCGGCAGGCCCACCGGGACGCCCTCGACGGCAAGATACGGATTCCGGGAGTAGGGCGGCCCAATCCGGGCGGAGTCATCGTCGACGCAACCGCCTCCGTCCACCCGCGCGCCCGCCTCATCGGCCCCTCCCTGGTGGGACCCGAAGCCCAGGTTCGCGAAGACGCCGAAATCGGCCCCTACGCGGTGCTGGGGCGGCAAGTGCGGGTCGAGGCCAACGCACAGGTGAAGGACTCGATCCTGTGGGCGCACACCCGCATCAGCGAGGACGCCACCGTGTCGGGCGCGATTGTGGGAGTCAGCAGTTTCGTCGGCCCGGGAGCCCACCTCTCGGGAGCGGTGCTCGGCGACAAGAGCACCGTCGCCGCGCACAGCACCGTTCCATGGCTCGACCACTGAACGAGGGCGAAGCCGGCCTGTTCAAGGCTTACGACGTCCGCGGCGCGGCGCCCGCACCACTGTCTCCGGCACTGGCGTGGCGCATCGGCCGCGCCTTCGGGAGCTGGCTCGGGGGCGGGCGCATCGGCATCGCCCGCGACGCCCGGCTCACGAGCCCCGCGCTCGCGGGAGCGTTCGCCGCCGGTCTCGAGGGGCCGAACGTCGAGATCCTCGACTACGGGATGTTGCCGACCGATGCGATGTGGTTTGCCGTCCGCCATGACCGCCTGGACGGCGGGGCGGTGATCACGGCCTCCCACAATCCTCCGGGAGACAACGGCATCAAGCTCGTCGAACGCGACGCCGCTCCCGTGTTCCAGGAAAACGGGTTGCCGGCAGTGCGCCGGCTGGTCGACGAGGTTCCCGACCCGCCGGAGAACCTGCCGCCCACCCCGGAGACCGGACCGACGCGCGAGATCGCCGCCCACTACCGGGCGTTCCTGGCGAGCGTCGTCGACTTCCGGTCCCTCCCGGCGCTCCGCGTCGTGCTCGACGCCGGCCACGGCATGGGCGGGCTCATGGCAGCGGAGGTCTTCTCCGCGGTTCCCGGCGAGTTTGTCGCGGTGGAGTTCCGGCCGGACGGCGCCTTCCCGAGCCGCGGCGCCAACCCCCTCGATCCCCGGAACCGGGAGCCCCTCGTGCGCCGCGTCCGCGAAGAGGAGGCCGACTTCGGCGTCCTTTGGGATGGGGATGCGGACCGGTGCGTCTTCGTGGACGACCAGGGGCGGCATATCCCCGGAGACTTCACGACGGCCCTGCTGGCTCCGGCCGAGATCGCCAAGGAGCCGGGCACTCCCGTCGTCTTCGACCTGCGTTCCTCCCGGGCGGTAGCGGACGAAGTGACGCGGGCCGGAGGCCTGCCGCGCCCCGGCCGGGTGGGACACGCCTATCTGAAGCGGCGGATGCGGCAGGAGGACGCGAGATTCGGCGGCGAACTGAGCGGTCACTTCTTCTTTCGGGCCGCCGGTTACGCGGACAATGCCCTGCTGCCCATCCTGCTGATGATCGAGAGAATCCGGGACTCGGGAAGGCCGCTCTCCGAGTTGGCGGGCGACCTGCGCCGGCGCTACTTCACGGTGGACGAGGAGAGCCGCGTGGTTCCGGACCCCGCTGCGGCGCTCAGCGTGGTGCGCGAGAACTTTCCGGGCGGGAAGGTGAGCACCCTGGACGGACTCACGATCGATTTTCCGGATTGGCGTTTCACCCTCCGGCCGTCGAACACCGAACCCGTGATGCGGCTGACCCTGGAGGCCTACCGCGAGGGACTGGCCGAAACCCGCCGCGACGAGTTGCTGGCGTTGCTGGGCAGCCTGTGATGGAACTCCGGTCAGTTGCCGGCACGCCCCACGTTCCGCGCCGCGACTGTCGCAACCCCACCCGCCCTCACGACGGGACGGCACGTTCCGCCGCTGGACGTTGACGCCGAGTAGAATCACCGGCCCCCGGGCGGGCGTATCTCAGTTGGCAGAGTACGAGCTTCCCAAGCTCGGTGTCGCGGGTTCGAGCCCCGTCGCCCGCTCCATCCTGTTCCCTTGCCCCGTTCCGTCCCATGGCCCTATTCCGTCGCACCAATGAAGATGAGGCATTCATGACCGAAACGCCTCCGGCTCCCGAACGGGGGGCCCGCTCGACATGGATCGGGCAGGAAACCCTCGTGGAAGGCAAGATCACGACGCGGGAGGACATCTGTATCCAGGGCCGCCTCAAGGGCTCCGTGGAAAGCACCGCCGCGGTGCTGATTCCGGAGGGCGGCCAGGTCGAAGCCGACATCCTGGCCCGGAACGTGACCATTCACGGCCGGGTCATCGGTGACGTGGAGGCGGTCGAGAAAGCGGAAATCGGGGCGTCGGGAGTCCTCACCGGAGGCATCCTGGCCGCCACCGTGGTCGTGCATGCGGGCGCCACGTTCGAGGGGACCGTCCGGAGCCGCAGCAGGCCGGAGCCGAAGCCGGAGAAGAAAGCGCCGAGAGGCGAGAACGCTGCATGAGGATCGGTACGGTTCGGGAGATCAAGGACAGCGAGAACCGGGTCGGGCTGGTCCCCGGGGGCGTCGACACCCTGGTCGCCGCCGGGCACGAGGTGTTGGTCGAGTCCGGAGCCGGCAACGGCAGCCTGATCTCCGATGACGAGTTCGCCTCGGCGGGAGCGCGGATCGTGGAGACCCGCGATGAGGTCTTCGAGACCTGCGATCTCCTGATCAAGGTCAAGGAAGTTCAGCCAGAGGAAGTGGAGCTGCTTCGGGAGGGGCAGATTCTCTACACCTATCTCCACCTGGCGCCGCTCCCCGACCTGACCGAGGGGCTGCTGTCCCGCGGAGTCACCGCGATCGCCTACGAAACCATCACCGCGCCCGACGGAAGCCTGCCGCTTCTCACGCCCATGAGCGAAGTGGCGGGCCGCATGGCGATCCAGGAGGGCGCGCACCACCTGCACCGTTCGTGCGGGGGTTCGGGAATCCTCCTGGGCGGCGTTCCCGGGGTACCGCGGGGCCGCGCCGTCATCGTCGGCGGGGGGGTCGTGGGACTCAACGCCGCGAAACTTGCGGTCGGGATCGGCGCCGAGGTCACGATCCTGGAGAAGAGTGCGGCGCGCATGCGCTACCTGGACGACATCTTCGGCAGCCGGGTCACGACGCTCAAATCAAGTGCGGTCACCCTGGCGGCCTCGCTCGCCGAGGCGGACCTGGTGGTCGGCGCGGTTCTCGTTCCCGGGGCCGCCGCACCCCGCATCGTCACCCGCGAGATGGTTACCGCGATGCGGGAAGGCGCGGTCATCGTGGACGTGGCGGTGGATCAGGGCGGGTGTTGCGAGACCACGCGCCCTACGACCCACTCGAAGCCCACCTACGTGGTGGACGGAGTGGTCCACTACTGCGTCGCCAACATGCCGGGCGCCATGCCGCGCACGTCCACGTACGCGCTCACCAACGTGACGCTCGACTACGCACTCACGATCGCCAACTACGGGTTCGAGGAGGCCGTGCGGCGCGACCGGTGCCTTCGCCCCGGCGTGAACACCTATGCGGGCCGGCTCACCTGCGGGCCCGTTGCCGAATCGCAAGGCCGCGAATACCAGCCGCTCGAAGAACTGATCACGTGAGCCGCCGGACGGGACGGCAAGGAAGAAGGTGAACGCCAGCTCTTCCGCGTCCCGCGGAGAGCTGCGCCTGTTCGCCGACTGGGCGGTCCCGGCCGATGGACGGGCGAACATGGAGCGGGACCGGGCGCTCCTGCAGGAGGCCGCGGCCGGAGCGCCCCCGGCGCTGCGCCTCTATCGCTGGTCCCGTCCGACCCTCACCCTCGGACACCGGCAGACCGCCGGGGACACCACCGATCCGGAGGCGCTGGGCCGCCTCGGCATTCCGTGGGTCCGCCGGCCCACCGGAGGGAGGGCGCTTCTCCATCTCCCGGACGAACTCACCTATGCCTTTGCGGCGCCGCGCGGCTGGGCTCCGGGGGTCCGGGTTGCCTACTTCCGGGTCATGGGCTCCATCTGGAACGCTCTCTCCGGTTTCGTCCGCCTCGATCCTCCGCCGGCCGGCGCCCTCCCCCGGGACACCGCTTCGCCCCGGCTGCCCTGTCACGCGGTGGCTACCGGCCATGAGATCACCGTCCGGGGCCGCAAGCTGGTGGCGGGGGCTCAACGCTGGCGGCGGGGCGCTTTTCTCCAGCACGGTTCCATCCCCTGGACGGTGGACCGCGCCCTCACGAATTCGCTGGCCGGTCTGCCGGCCGACTCCCCCGTGGACGCCGTCGGTCTCCGGGAACTTCCGGCTCTGGACGCGAGAGACGCCTCACCCTCCCTCGACGAAGTGGCCGTCGCCCTCGAGGTCTCGTTTCGCCGAGACTCGACCCGTCCCGTGCTACGCTGATTTCCTCGTTGCCGACCGATCTTCAGGAGCCATTGATGAACGATTCCTCACAGGGAGAACCACCCGAACCGCTTGTGGATGCCTCCGGGGCGAATGGCGCCGCGGACGGGGATTCCACGGGGTCGCCGGAGACGGAGGAGCGTTCCGGGATCGAGGAGTTGCAAGACCGGATCGCCGCCCTCAATCAGGAACTCACCGACGCGAAGGACCTTGCGCGGCGGGCGCAGGCGGACCTCGCGAACGTCCGCCGGAGGGCCCGGAACGAACGGGCGGAGTTCCGGTCGCGCGCCACGGAGGAGGTCTGCTCGGCGCTGCTGCCCGTGTTGGACGACCTTCACCGCGCCGCCCTCGAGGTGGAGAAAACGACCGGGCGCTGGGACGCCAACGGCGGCGAGGATCCGGCCGGGAACGTGGTCCGGGGACTGCATGAAGGCATTCGCCTGGTGCTGCGCCGCTTCCAGGACACGCTGAAGCGCCAGGGACTCCTCGAGATCGAAGCGGACGGCGCGCCGTTCGATCCCCGCCTGCACGAGGCGGTGCAGGAGATTCCGGCCGGTCCGGGTCAGCGCGAAGGCGACGTAACCGAGGTGCTGCGGCGGGGATACCTTCTCGACGGCCGCGTGATCCGCCCGGCGACCGTGATCGTGGCGGGCGCGCCCTCCGAGCCGGCGGACCGCCCCGAGGAAACCGATGAGGGCGGCGAAGACGGGAGTGACCAGGGTGACGAAGAATCGTCCAAGGGTCCCGCAGCGCCGGGATCCGCCGCGGAGCCGCTGTCCGCCTGATCCACTCGATGCCCAGCACCGCGCAGCGCGACTACTACGACGTCCTCGGCGTCGGCCGGAACGCGAGTTCGGACGAAATCAAGAAGGCCTACCGCAAACTCGCGGTCCGCCATCACCCCGACCGCAATCCCGGCGACAAGTCGGCGGAGGAGCAGTTCAAGGAGGCCTCCGAAGCCTACGGCGTGCTCGGGGATCCGCAAAAGAGGTCCCGTTACGACCGTTTCGGCCATGCCGGAGTCGGCGCCGCCGGACAGCCGATGAACAGCGAGATCTTTGCGGACTTCCAGGATCTTTTTCGTGGCAGCGTCTTCGACCTCTTCGGCGAGATGTTCGGGGGCGGGGACCGGCACGGTCCCGCGCGCGGACGGGACATCCAGTACGAGCTGAGTGTCGATTTCGGCGAGCCGAAGGGTGAGACCAGCAAGCGGATCCTCGTTTCGCGCGCGGAACCCTGCGATTCCTGCCGGGGAAGCGGGATCGAGGCCGGCAAGCAGCCGATCCTCTGCGGCAGGTGCGGCGGACGCGGCCAGGAGACGTTCTCCCGCGGTTTCATGGTCATGAGCCGCACCTGTTCCGGCTGTGGTGGCGCCGGGAAGATCGTTCGCGATCCCTGCCGGGAGTGTGCCGGCAACGGGAGAACCCCGCGTGAACGGGAGATCACCGTCCGACTCCCCGCGGGAATCGCCGATGGGAACCAGTTGCGCGTCCCGGGCGAGGGAGAACCCGGAGCTCGCGGCGGACCACCCGGGGACCTCTACGTGCAGGTCCACGTCCGGCCTCAGCGGGGGCTGCGGCGAGAAGACAACGACGTCCTCAGCGAAGCCACGATCACCTTTCCCCAGGCGGTGCTGGGCGCCGAAGTCCCGGTCGCCACCATCTGGGGAGAGGAAACCCTGCGCATCCCCGCCGGTACCCAGCCGCATACCATCCTCCGTTTGCGGAACAAGGGATTCCCTGCCCTTCGAAACCGGGGCCGCGGCAGTCACCTGGTGCGTATCCTGGTTGAGGTGCCGCGCAGACTGAGCGATCGGTCGCGGGCCGCGATCGAGGCGCTCGCTGAGGAGTTCGACCCGCCACCGGGAGCCTCCCCGGCGCCGGGCGGACGGCGTCCCGGCGCCGGCGAGCCGGGCGCCCGCGGGAACGCTGAAACGAACGGTAACGGCGCGGACAAGTCCCGCTCGTCCTTCTTCGACAAGATCTTTTCCTGACCGGACCCCCGAACGATCCCGCCCGAGGTTTCGCGCGAAGGGCCACCTACCCGCTCGACCTGCACGGCGCCGGCTGCCGGGCCGGCTGGGAACCCCTCGCCGCGAGCGAGGAGGACTTCCTCGGCGCCTCCGAATCCGCGCCAGCCGGAGAGCGGATCCGTCTCTGGTTCGGTTCGGAAGCGGCCCGCGCCCGAGTCGCCGCGAAGCTCCGTGGGCGTGTCCGTTCCCGAACGGACGGGGCCGGGACCGGGGACTCGGCCCGACTGGGCGACGCCCTCCGCCTCCCGCCCCCGGAGCCTCCGCGTGACTGGACCGCTCCCTATCGTGAGTTCTTCCGGGGAGTCCGCATCGGAGGGTTCTTCGTCCACCCGCCCCACGTTCCTCCACGCGCGGGGCTCCGGTCGCTGCTCGTCACCCCCGGGCCGGCTTTCGGCACCGGAATGCACCCCACCACGCGAATGGTCCTCGAATCCCTGGAGGACCATCTCTGCTCCCGCCGATCCCGGACCCGGGTGCTCGACGTCGGAACCGGATCGGGAATCCTGGCGGTCGCCGCCGCGTTGCTCGGCGCCCGCCCCGTCGTGGCGGTCGACCTCGACCCCGTGGCCGTCCGAGCAGCGGCGGAAACGGCGGCCGCGAACCGGGTAGCCGGCACAATCCGCTCCTGTGAGGGCAACTGTCGGGAGCCGGCGTTCGCGGCCGAGTTGCGCGGGCTCGCCCCGGCCGGCTTCGACGTGATCCTCGCCAATCTGTCGGCCGACGTCCTGACGGACTTCTGGAGCTTCGCGAGACCCCGGCTGCGGCCGGGGGGACGGGTGCTGCTGTCGGGCTTTCTCCACGGCGAGGCGTCCCGCGTCCTTCGCTCGTTTCCCCGGGAGGAGCTCCGGACGGCCGAGATCCGGCTGGAGCTTCCCGAAGCGCCCGAGACCGACACCTGGGCGGCCGCGGCCCTAGAGCGCCGGGCGCCGCCGGGGGCCCGGCAACGGGCGGCAGCACGCTGACCATGAGCACCGCTCGCCGCTTCTTCGCCCCGCAGGCTGCCGGTTCCCGCGACCTGCGGCTTGACGCGGCGGAAACGCACCACCTGCTGCGGGTGCTGCGCCTTCGGCCGAGTGCGGAGATCGAGATCTTCGACGGCGCCGGCAACGCGTTTTCGGCCCGCTTCGTGGGGGTGGACGGCGAGGATCGCTGCCTGGTGGAGCGGGGCGCGGCTCTCCCCCCGAGGGAACCCGGGATTCGCCTCGCGGTTGGGGTGGCGGTCCCCAAGGGTGATGGCCTGACCGCGATCGTCCGCCAACTCGCCGAGGTCGGCGCCGACACGATCGTTCCGCTGACGAGCGAACACTCCGAGGGGCGCGCGACCCCCGCCAGGCTCACCCGCTGGCGCGCGGCGGCGCTGTCCGGGACACGTCAGTCGGGACGCGCCACCCTCCCCGCGGTGGCCGAGCCGGCCCCGTTCGAGAAGTGGCTCCGGGGAAAGCTGGCGCCCGATCGCTGGATCGCCTCACCGTGGACGGCGCGGGCGGCCCCGCACGGTACCCCCGCCCCGGAAGCGGCCGGCGGCCGTGTCCTTGCCGTCGGCCCCGAAGGTGGTTTTTCCGCGAGGGAACTCGAGGACGCCCATCGCCATGGATTCCGCCGGCTCGACCTCGGGGAACGGATCCTGCGCACCGGAACGGCGGCGGTGGTGGCCGCCGCCCTCCTGCTCCGGCCGGCGGAGTAGCATCGAAGCCGATGTTTCTGCTCGGACAGCGGATCGGAAACTACGAGATCCAGAAGAGCATCGGCCGCGGGACCTTCGGGGCGGTCTATCTCGTCCGGGACGTGTTCCTGGAACAGTCCCGGGCCATCAAGGTGCCCCACGACCAGTCCCCTGCCGGACGGGAGGCGATCCTGCGGGAATCGCGCCTGCTGGCCGCGCTCGAACATCCGAACATCGTGCGCCTGATCGCCTGCGACGAACACGAGGAGACGCTGTTCCTCGTCATGGAATGGGTGGAGGGGACGTCGCTCGCGCGGCGCCTGGACGACGAAGCCCCGCTCTCGGCGGCCGTCTCCACCCGAATCGCCCGCCAGGTGCTCAGCGGGATCGCCCACGCCCACGGCCGCAAGGTGCTCCATGGGGACATCAGCGCGGACAACGTCCTGCTTTCGGGAGAGGTCGCCAAGATCACGGACTTCGGGATGGCCCGGACGGTCCACATCGCCGAACACGGCTCTCGCCGGATCGGCAATCCCTACTACCTGGCGCCCGAACAGTTCCACGCCGAGGCGGTCTTTGCCTCCGACGTGTATGGGGTCGGCGTGGTGCTCTACCAGATGCTCACGGGCAGCCTTCCCTACCAGGATCCCGATCCGGAGCGGCAGCGGGCGCTCGTCGAGGCGGGCGGCAACGAGCATCCCCGGCGCCAGGTCCCGTCGGTTTCGACGGATCTCGATGCGGTGGTCGCGAAGGCGCTCGCTCCGCGGGTCTCGAACCGCTACGCGAGCGCCCAGAGCATGCTCAGCGACCTTCGCGAACTGGCCTCGTTCGGCCCCCCGCCCGAGGAGAGGGAGGCGGTCATGGAGCGGATCCGGGACGCGGAGCGGCCCCCCCGTACCTGCTGGAACTGTGGGCGCCGGCGCCACCCCGAGGCCCGGCGGTGCGCCCACTGCGGCGCCTAGGGGGATGGGGAGAGTCCCGCGTTACTCTCCCGCCCATGTCCCGGACCGCGAAGCCGTCCCCGCCCCGTCCCCCCACCGCGTGGGGCACCGCCATCGGTCTGCTGGCGCGGCGGGACCTCAGCGAGGGAGAGGTCCGGATGAAGCTCATCGCGCGCGACTTCGGCGAAGCCGAGGTCGAGGAGGCCATCTCCCGGCTGCGGGAACGCCGCTACCTCGATGACCGCTCGCTGGCGGAGGCGCTGGCCCGGATCCAGTCCCGGACAAAACACCAGGGCCCGCTCAAGGTCCGGGCCCACCTGCGGCGGCGCCGGATCCCGGAACGCGTGGCGCTCGAAGCCATCCGGTTGGAGTTCCCCGAAGGCGCGGAGGGTGAGCGCGCGGCGGCTGCACTCAAGCGGCTGCGGCCGGCGCCGGGCGCCTCGGGTGGGAGCGGGCCCGACGGCGCGACGCCGGCCGCGGAGAGACGGAAGGAAGCCGGCCGTCTCTTCCGGCGGCTGGTCGCGCGGGGGTACTCCTTCGAGGCGGCGCGCCAGGCGGTGCTCGCGGACGGACGGCCCCTCGAAGAAACGCGCGAGCCGGAACTCGAGACATGACCTCCCCGCCGGGCACCGGCGCCGAACTGCGGCGGGCCTTCCTCGATTTCTTCGCCGCCCGCGATCACCTGGTGGTCAAGAGCTCGCCGCTCGTTCCGCAGGACGACCCGACGCTGCTCTTCGCGAACGCCGGGATGAACCAGTTCAAGAACTACTTCCTGGGGCGCGAGACCCCGCCGAAACCCCGCGCGGTCAGCGTCCAGAAATGCGTCCGCGCCGGGGGCAAGCACAACGACCTCGAGAACGTGGGCCTGACCGCCCGGCATCACACCTTCTTCGAGATGCTCGGGAACTTCTCCTTCGGGGACTACTTCAAGGAAGAGGCCGTTGCCCTCGCCTGGGAGTTCCTGACCCGGGACCTGGGGCTCGACCCGGGCCGGCTCTCCGCGTCCGTCTTCGCGGGTGACGAGACCACCCCCGCCGACGACGAGGCGCGCGCCATCTGGAAGTCGTACCTGCCCGAGGACCGGATCGCCTCGCTCCCGGCCGCCGAGAACTTCTGGTCGATGGGCGATACCGGGCCGTGCGGCCCCTGCTCCGAGATCCACTACGACCAGGGTCCCGGGTACCGCGGGGACGACCGCTATCTCGAGGTCTGGAACCTGGTATTCATGCAGTTCGACCGCGACGAGACGGGGGTCCTGAACCCGCTGCCCGCGCCTTCGGTGGACACCGGGATGGGACTCGAGCGCCTCGCCGCGGTGCTTTCGGGGGTGGACTCGAACTACGACACCGATCTCTTCGCTCCGCTCATCCGCGCCGCCGAGAACCGCGCCTCCGGCGAGGTGGATCCCGGGACCGCACGAACGGCGGCGCGGGTGATCGCGGACCACGCGCGCGCCACCGCGTTCCTGATCGCGGACGGCGTCCTCCCGGCGAACGAGGGCCGGGGCTACGTGCTCCGCAAGATCATCCGCCGGGCGCTCCGTTTCGGGCGCAAGGCGGGAATGCCGGAACCGGTCCTGCCCGAAATCACGGCGCTCGCCATCTCCGGCATGGAAGACGCGTGGCCGGAACTGGGCCTGTCCCGGGACCTGATCCTGCGCGTCGCGGCGTTCGAGGAGGAGCGTTTCTCGGGAACGCTCTCGACGGCGATGAGCCAGCTCGACCGGGTGCTCGCCCGGGATTCGGTGCGCCGGGCCGCCGAAGTGCCCGGTGACGACGCCTTCCGCCTCTACGACACCTTCGGGCTTCCGCTCGATCTCGTGGCCGAGGTCGCGCGGGAGCACGGCATGTCGGTGGACCACGCGGCGTTCGAGGCCCGGATGCAGGAACAGCGTGAACGCGCCCGTCAGTCGTGGAAGGGCAAGCCCGCGGCTGCTTCCACCGCCTACCGCGACTTTGCGGGCGCGGGACCGACGCGCTTTGTGGGCTATGACGGCACGCAAGCGGACGGGTGCCGGGTGCTCGCGACGCTCGCCACCGGGGAAGGAGAGGCTCCGGTCGCCGTCCCGGCGCTGCCCGAAGGCGCGGTGGGGGAACTGATTCTCGACCGGACGCCGTTTTATCCGGAGGGGGGCGGACAGGTCGGGGACCGCGGGCTGCTCCGCTCGGCGGGCGGGGTCGCGGAGGTCACCGACGCCCAGAACCGCGACGGCGTGGTGGTGCACTCGGTCCGCATGCGGGAGGGTTCCATCGGCGCCGGGGAACCGGTCGAGGCCTTCGTGGACGGGACCCGCCGCCGGGGCGCCGCGGAGCACCACACCATGACCCATCTCCTTCACGCGGCGCTCCGGGACACTCTCGGCCCGCACGTGAAACAGGCGGGCTCGCTCGTTGCCCCGGACCGGTTGCGGTTCGACTTCACCCACTTCGCCGCGCTCACCCCGACCGAAATCGAAACCATCGAGGGCCGGGTGAACGAGCAGATCCGGGCCGACCGGGAAGTGCTCGCGAGCGTGATGCCGCTCGACGACGCGCTCTCCCGCGGCGCCCTCGCGTTCTTCGGGGACAAGTACGGCACGGAAGTCCGCGTTGTCGAGGTGCCCGAGTTCAGCATCGAGCTCTGCGGCGGCACGCATCTGGGGGCGACCGGCCAGGCCGGACTGTTCGTCATCGTTTCCGAGGAGTCGGTCTCCGCGGGCGTCCGCCGGGTCGAGGCGCTCACCGGCCGGGCGGCAGTCGAACACGTGGTCCGCGGACGGCGTCTCCTCGGCGACATCGGACGGGCGGCGAAGACGCGTCCCGAGGACGTCGCCGGGAAGGTCGAGAAGCTGCGCTCCGACCTGAAACGGATGCAGCGCGAGGTGGAGCACCTCCAGGACCGGCTGGCGGTCGGCGGGACAGGCCCGTCACTCCGTGCCCCGGCCGGCGGAGTGGCTGACCCGGACACCGAGGAGATCGCCGGCGTCCGGGTGTGGATGCCGGCCCCCTTCGACGGGGTTTCCAAGAACGAACACCGGCGCCTCATGGACGCGTTTCGCGACCGGCAGGACGGGAGCCCCTGGGTTGCGGTCTCGGCCGCCGTCCGCGGCGGCCGCGCCGCGGTCATCCTGGGGGTCTCTCCCGAGGTCGCCGAGCGCCTGCCGGCCGACCGGCTGCTCCGTGAGGCGGCGGCGGCCATCAAGGGGCGCGCCGGCGGCCGCGCCGACCGCGCCGAGGGAGGCGGCCCGGATCCGGGAGGGCTCCCCGCCCTCAACGACCACGTCCGGGACGCCGTCCGCAGCGCGTTCGGAAACTGACCGCCGCTCGTCTCGGAGCGGGCGTTCAGAAAATCCCGCGGCGCTCCCGCGTTTCGGCTTCGGGCGTCTCCTCGATGCCGAGCCGGTTCTTCATGAACCAGACCGCCCCGTAGACCAGCGGGGTGTCGACGACCGCCACGAACCACTTGAAGACCACGCCGTTCGCGATCAGGACGGGCAGCCGCTCCATCGTGATCTCCTCGGCCCCGAGCAGGGCGAGCACGGTGTTCACGAGGACGGTGTCCACCAGTTGCGAGGTGAACGTGGAGGCGTTGTTCCGGAGCCACAGATGGCGGCCCCGGGTCCTTCGCTTCCAGTAGTGGAACAGCCGGATGTCGAGATACTGCGCCCCCAGGTAGGCGCACATGGACGCGGTCACCGCGACCCCCTGGATCCCGAAGACGAGTTCGAACGTGGCGTCGTCCACGGCGCTCCAGCTCGCCGCGGGCAGCACGTTCGAGAGCATCACCAGTCCCACCACGAACACGCTGGCGAAGAAGCCGGCGGTCACCAGCTGGCTCACCCGCCGGCGGCCGTAGAACTCCGACAGCACGTCGGTGCAGATGAAGGTGACCGGGTAGGCGAGGATCCCGACCGAGAGTTCCATCTGCGGGTTCAGGCCGATCAGGCCGAGAGCGGGGATCTCCCAGACGAAGAACTTCCGGAAGATGAGGTTGCAGGCGATGAGCGCCGCGATGAAGACCGCCGCGAGAGTCAGGAAGACCTGCTCGCGGACGCGCGGGTTTTCCACGGCCGGCTAACGCCCTTTCCCGGGGTCGGGCGCTACCCGGAGCAGGCCGCCGTAGGTGTCCGTCCGCCGATCCCGGAAGAACTGGAGGAGCTCTCGCAGTTCCCGGTTCCTGCCGAAGTCGAGATCGGCGAACACGATGTCCGGATCGGCGCCCGCCTGGGCGATCACCTCGCCGAAGGGGTCGCACACGAAGGTCCCGCCGTAGTACGTCATCGGCCCCTCCACCCCCACCCGGTTCGGGGCCCCGACGAAGACGCCGTTCGCGATGGCGTGGCCGCGCATGACCGTCCTCCAGGCGTCCTCCGACGAATAGCCCGGACGATCCGGCTCGCTGCCGATCGCCGTCGGGAACAGCAGCAGGTCGGCGCCGCCGAGGGCGAGCAGCCGGGCGGTCTCGGGGAACCACGAATCCCAGCAGACGCCGACCCCGATCCGGCCGAAGGCGGTGTCCCAGACGGGATACCCGGAGTCGCCCGGGGTGAAGTAGTACTTCTCGTGGTAGCCGGGTCCGTCCGGGATGTGGTTCTTGCGGTAGCGGCCCAACAGCGTGCCGTCGGCGTCGTAGAGCAGCGCCGCGTTGAAAAGCACGCCGGGCGCCCCTTCCTCGAAGACCGGCGCCACCAGCACGATCCCGAGTTCGGCGGCCAGCCGACCGAGTTCGTCCACCCGGCCCGACGGTTGCCGCTCCGCGAGCCGCCAGCATTCGACCGCGACCCGCCGCGGGAAGTACGGGAGATCATAGAGTTCGGGCAGGCACACGATCTGCGCGCCACCGGCCGCCGCAGCGCGCACGGCCTCCACAGCGCCCCGGTGGGCGGCGTCCCGCTCGGGCTCGATCGCCCGCTGGATCAAGGCCAGGCGAGCGCGTCCGCCCGGTTGCCGTTCAGCGTGCATGGGCCAATTCTGCCGTCAATGGGCGCTTCGGCGAACCCCGGGGAAGTTCCGCACGGTGACGTCCGAATGGCACGGATCAAGCCGCCAGCAGGCCGAGGACCGTGAATCCCGCGAGTGCCGCCCCGGCGCCGATGAGGGCATACGGGAACTGTGTTCGGACGTGCTCCATGATGGAACACCCCGCGCTGCGCGCGGCGAGGACGGTGGCGTCACCGTAGAAGCAGGCGTGGGATCCGAAGGCGCCCGCAGAGACCAGCGCCCCGAGCGTCAGCGGCAGCGGAGCTCCCAGCTCCGCCGCGAGCCCGACCACCACGGGCATGCTGACGGTGTACGCCCCCCAGAACGATCCGGTGGCGAACGCCACGCCAGAGAGGACGACGAAGACGAGCGCCGGAAGCATCCAGGCGCTCGCGATGGGCTGAACGCTGCCGATGACGAACCCGGTCAGCCCGAGGGCGGCGTTCACGTCCCGCAGGATGAAGGAGATGAGCACGATCCCGAGGGGATAGACCATCTTCTCCATGCCCAGGAAGGCGCCGTCGGCGACGGGGCCCAGACCGCCGGCCGGCCGCACCAGCGCGGTCAGCAGCAGGGCGACCCCCAGGGCGGTCACCACGCCGAAGAGCGCATCGCCGCCGAGCGCCAGCGTCGCCGCGGGCAGGGTCAGGATCGGCAAAAGGAAAGCCGGGGTCCGGAGGCCGGGACGCGCCGGCGCCTGGCCGGCGGGCGGTTCGAGACTCTCGTCAAGGGCAGCGGTCGCCGGGACGGCTCCCGAACGGAGTTCGCGCTCGGCAGCCGCCATCGGTCCGAGATCGCGGACGGCCCCCAGGATGACTGCGAGCACCAGCAGGATCGCGAACCACGGGTAGAGGAGATAGGGGATGAGGGAGATGTAGAGCTCGGTCCCGCCGCCCGCCGCCGCGAGCCCGTTCTGCTCAAGCAGGCCGGCGATGAAGACCGTCCACGTCGAAGCGGGAATCAGCACGCAGATGGGCGCCGCCGTGCTGTCCACGACGTAGGCGAGGCGAGCCCGGGAGATGCCCATCCGGTCCGCCGCCCCCCGAAACGCCGCCCCCACCGCCAAAGCGTTCAGATAGTCGTCCACGAAGGTCACGACGCCGAGTCCGAAGGCGCCCAACAGGACCCCGCGGCGGGTGCGGAGCCGCCGGGAGAGCGCCTCGCCGAAGGCTCTCGATCCGCCGGCGCGGGCCAGGATGCCGATGAGGGCCCCGAAGAGCATCACCACCAGGACGACCCAGACGCTCGCCGGCTCGGCCATCACCGACTGGGCGTTTTCGAGAAACGCCCCCAGGAAGCCCCCCCGCGAGAGCATGAGGTGGCCGAGCAGCGATCCGAAGATCAGGGCTTCCAGAGGGCGGCGGGTCCATACCGCAAGCCCCAGAACCGCGAGGCTGGGAACCAGGCTGAGCGCGCCCCAACCCTCCGGACCCGTCACGGGCGAAGAGCTCTCGGGGAGCGTTCGCTGCCGCTGCCCACGCCGTGGTTTCGCCTCCCTAAGGTCGGCGATGCCGGCCGGAGGCCGGCGCTCCGACGCGTTCCGGCTCCTGCTGGAGGATGCAGTGGATTCCGCCACCTCCGAGATTCACGGCCATCGCGTCGAGGGCCAGCACCTCGCGGCCCGGAAACACGTCGCGCAGGATGGTGAGCGCGCGTTCGTCCTTCTCCCTGAGAGTCTCCGGCATTCCCGGCTTCCAGTATTTCTGGGCCAGCACGAGTTCGTTGGTCACCTGGAAGTTCAGGTAGCTCGCCGCGGCGACCACCCTGATTTCATCGTCCGGCTCGATCGAGGATCCGTCCTCGTACTCGAGCGGCTGGATGTAGTCGAACACCCCGTCTCCGGCCCGCATCGTGTCGAAGAGGGAGTCCGGCGCGGGCACCCGCACGATGCGGAAGGGATTTCCGTCCTGATCCGTCGCGGCGCTCAACCTGCGGAAGCTCTCCTCGAGCCGTTCGTAGCTGATGGCGGCGATGGGATCCGTCCGGCGTTCCTCCTCCGTGACCTCCGCGAGCAGGATCGTCTCCGAGTCGGCGAACCGGGCGAACTCGTCCACGTGGCCGCCGGTGGTGATGACGGTGTAGACGTCCCCGGGGAGCCGCCCGCGGAAGGTGAGTTCATCCTCGGCCATGCCCTCGGCAAGCCAGATGACCTTGGAGACCCCCAGCACCCGCCGGAACTCCTCCTCCATGGCTTCGAGCGTCCACCCCGGGTTGCGCTGGAGCTCCACCGCCTCCACGGCGAGCATCACGCCCTTGCCGTTGAACTCGCGGGATCCGCCCTCGCTGATGAGCGCCGACTTCTCCACCTCCAGCCCGAGCAGGCCGGCGACGCGCCGGTCCACCGCTTCCTCGAGCCGCGAGTTCGGGCTCTGGGGCGACTCGTAGCCCCACATGTTGAACCCGAAGTCGGCGATCCGGAGCCCCCCGCGATCACCACGGAGAAAGATGGGCCCCATGTCCCGCATCCAGACATCGCCATGCGGCACGCGGTGGATGGTCACGTGGCCGTCGGGAACCGCCTCGCGGCGAAAGCGCTCGCGGATGGCCGCCGCTTCGCCGTCATCCTGGGCCAGCAGGTCGATGGCGACCCTGCCCTCGGCGGCGCGGATGATCTCGATGAGGAGCGGCTCGGTCGGCAGCCCGCGCTTGTTCTCGTAGGTCGGCCACGCCATCCACAGGGCGCGGTGCGGTTCGAACTCGGCCGGGAACACGAAGGACTCGGCCGCGGAGCCCGTTTCCAGGGGCTCTCCGGGGGCGCTCCCACACGCGCAGATCCCGGTGAGGAGCAGGGCCGCCGCGGGATTCAGGGCGCTGGAGGTACCGCCGGAACGCCGCACCGCCACGACTATACTCGCGGCCACACTGGATGGTGAGGGCACCGGGTGGCAGACGGCATCAAGAGCGACGAGTTCTTTCGCACCGCCGCCCTGGCGTCGGTCGCCCCTCCTGAGGGGGAGACCCGGACCCGGAACCTCCTGGCGGCCCGCAAGGTGCTCGGAACCTACACGCTGCGGGTCGTGGAGACCGCCAGAAGCGAGGCCGAAGCGCAGCCTGGGGATTCTTCCGGCGAAGGAGCCGCCTGTCCCCTCCGTCCCGACGAGCCGCGAGACGGTCTTCCGGACGGCAAGGCGTTCGAACTCGCTCCCGAGCGCGGAGAGCGCCTCGTCCAGGTTCCGCGGGTGTTGGGAGGCGGGTCGTGACTCTCGCCGGGGGCGACCCCGACATCCCGCTCCCGGCCCCCGACCTCGACCTGCCGGGGGCGACGGCGGCCGCCCTCGACCGCGCCGAAGCGATCGACCGGGACATCCACGCGTTCCTTCATCTCGACCGGGACGGCGCCACCGCGGGCGCCCGCCGCCTCGAGCGGCAGCCTCCCGCCGCTCGGGGACCTCTCTTCGGACTCCCGGTCGCGGTGAAGGACAACATCGCGGTCCGCGGTGTGCCGTCGACCTCCGGATCGGCCGTCCTCGGCGCCTACCGGGCGCCCTACGACGCCACCGTCGTGGAACGCCTCCGGGCCGCCGGCGCGGTGATTCTCGGCACCACGAACCTCGACGAGTTCGCCATGGGTTCCGCCACCACGAGCGGTTTTCGCGGCCCGACCCGGAACCCGGTGGACCCCGAGCGCATCGTCGGCGGGTCCTCGGGAGGTCCGGCGGCGGCCGTCGCCTCCGGTGCCGTCCCGGTAGCCCTCGGAACCGATACCGGGGGCTCGGTCCGCCTCCCGGCGGCGCACACCGGGATCTTCGGGATCCGCCCCACCTACGGGCGCATCTCCCGGTTCGGGATCACGGCCTACGCATCGTCCTTCGATCAGGTCGGCTGTCTCGCAACGAATCCCACGGATCTCGGGCGGGTCCTCTCGGTCATCTCCGGGGCCGACCCCCGCGATGCGACCAGCGTCGATCGGGAGGTCCCGGATTTCGCCGCGGCTGCCGCCCGTCCCGCCTTCCCCCGCAACGTCATGGCGGCCAGCGAAGAGGACATCGCGATTCTGGACCCCCCGTCCCGGGCGGCATTTTCCCGGACGCTCCGCCGTTTCGAAGCGGGAGGAGCGACGATCCAACGCTTCCGGCTGCCGGAAGCGGTCACCACCATCTCCGCCTACTACGTGCTGGTCTGTGCGGAAGCCAGCTCAAACCTCGCTCGCTTCGACGGCATGCGCTACGGCAGCCGCGTGGAGGGTGACGGAACGCTGGCCGAGGCGTTTCGCGCGAGCCGGACGGCCGGGTTCGGAGACGAGGTGCGACTGCGGATCCTGCTGGGTACCACGGTGCTCTCGCAGGGCTACCGGGATGCCATCTACGCGGCGGCGACCGCGGCGCGGAAAGCGATCAGGAACCGGCTGCTCGGCCACTTTGACCAAGGGGATTTCCTGCTGATCCCCATTGCCAGGACGGCGCCCCGGCGGCTGTCCGATCCGGTCGAGGCGGGCGAAGACTACGACGGGGACCGGTTCACCATCCTGGCTTCACTGGCCGGACTTCCCGCACTCGCGATCCCCGCCGGCGAACGGGAGGGGCTCCCCTTCGGGGTCGAACTGATCGCGCCTCCCTGGGAGGAGGCCGCGCTCCTTTCGGCAGCCGCCGCCCTGGCGGACTAGGTCTCTTCCGGATTCCGCCGCCCACCGGTCCACGAGTCCCACCCGCGGCGCGGCAGCGGCTCCGTGACTCCGTCCGCGCGTTCGAGCCGGATTCCCTTGTCCGCCCCGGTGACCCGCCCGACCTGGATGACCCGAATCTCCGCCCTCCGCGCCGCCGCGCCCACCTCCCCCGGCGGCCCCGCGATCAGCAGCTCGTAGTCCTCGCCGCCGAAGAGCGCCGCTTCCAGGCCTCGGCTCCCCGTTCCGGCGAGCGGCACCCGGGCCTCCTCGACACACGCCCCGACGCCGCTGGCGGCGGCCAGGCGGTGCAGGTCGAGGGCCAAACCGTCCGAGATGTCCATTCCGGCGTGCGCCGCGCCGGCGAGCGCGGCGCCCGCCTCGAGGCGCGGCGCCGGATCCAGTTGCCGGGCCACCAGCGCCTCTTCTTCTGGATCGAGGGGCATCGATTCCTCTTCCGCGCGCCGCCGCAACAGAGCGAGGCCGAGTGCCGCCCCGCCCAGGCTCCCGGTCACGAAGAGAGCGTCCCCCGGCTTCGCTCCGCGGCGCCGGAGGAGCGGGACACCCCGAGTTCCGGTGCCGGCGACCGCGACGTGGAGTCCGATCCGCTCGCCGGCGGTGATGTTGCCTCCCACCAGGGGCGCTCCCAGTTCCGCGGCCCGTTCGGCGGCGGCCTCCGCGATCCGGGCGGCGGCCGTCTCCGCGGACGGCGGGGCTACGAGAGAAATGAGGATGCCGGCGGGACGGCCGCCCATGGCCGCGATGTCACTCACCGCGGCGGCAACGGCCCGGCGCCCGATGGCGCGCGGCAGATGAAGGCGACGGTCGAAGTGAACGCCTTCCTCGGCCGCATCCGTCGTGAGCAGGAGCGTCCCGCCACCAGGCATGGTGAACGCCGCCGCGTCATCTCCCGGCCCCAGGATCAGGCGCGGAGCCTGGCCGCCTCCTTCTCCCGGAAGCGCCGGGAGGACATCCAGAATGCGGCGGAGCAACCGGTCCTCACCGGTGGACGGCTCCGGATCGGGATCGCCGCCCACCGACCGGGCGCCGGGACTTCCCGCCTCTGCGGTTACGGCGGGGCGCCCCGCCTTGTCCACGGGCCGCGAGCCGGGAGCCGCCACCGAACGGCGTCAGTCCGGTGACGCGACCGCCTGTTCCATCCGCCCGACGAGCTCGGCGAGCCGGCCCCGCACGGCGGCCACCGCCTCCTCGATCTCTGCCGGTCCGGCCTCGCTGGCCGCCCGCTGCCGCAGGAGTTCATCCCCCATGTTGAGCGCCGCGAGGATCGCGACCTCCTCCTTCTGGAGGTGCGGCGCCGCCTGCAGGATCTGGCCGATCCGTTCGTTCACCAGCCGGGCCACCGCCGCGAGATCCGCTCCCCCCTCGTCGGAACGCAACCGGTACGAGCGTCCGGCAACCTCGACTTCGACGGTCTCGCTCATTGCTTCTCCGCGCCGGAGTCGTTTCCCCCGGTAACGGCACGGAGCGCCTTCCGGATCACCTCACGTTCATCACGAAGGATCTGCGCCGCCCGCTCGGCCCGGTCCGCACGGGTCCTGGCCTCCTCCTCCCCTTCCCTGAGCGCGTCCCGCTCCCGCTGGGCCTCGCGAACGCTGGCGTCCGTCCGATCGGCGATCCGTCCGCTGAGCTTCTCGAACGTGGATTCCGCCCGCTCGATGTCCGCGAGCAATCCCCGGACGGCGGCGGCGGGATCGGACATGGAACGCCTCTACTCGGAACCCGAGCCGGCCGAGAGCGCCTCCCGCGCCCGGTCCACCAGACAGTCGAACGCTCCCGGATCGTGAACCGCCAGCTCCGCCAGTTGTTTCCGGTTCACGCCTACGCCCGCCAGCGACAGACCGTGCGCGAACTGGGCGTACGGAAGCCCCCGCTCCCGGGACGCCGCGCTGATGCGGGTGACCCAGAGTCGGCGGAAATCACGCTTCCGCGTGCGGCGGTCGCGGTAGGCATAGGAAAGGGCGCGATCGAGCGCCTGCATCGCGTGCCGATAGAGCTTGCCGCGCATCCCGCGGTAGCCTCGGGTCTGTTTGAGAACCCGCCGGCGCCGGTCCCGCCGGTGGGTCCCGCGTTTCACTCGGGACATCGTGTCTTCTCCAACTCTCGGGTCGCGGCGGTGGAACGAACTCCCGCCGTCAACCGATGATCCGGGCGATCATCTTCGCCTCGCCTTCGAACACCCAGGCCCCGCTGCGCAGGCGGCGGCGACGCTTCGCGGACTTCTTGGTGAGAATGTGGCTGTGGTAGGCGCAGCGGCGGCGTACCCGGCCGCTGGCGGTCTTGCGGAAGCGCTTGGCGGCCCCGCGATGGGTCTTCATCTTGAGTTTCATGGTGGTTCCTGGCGGCCGATGGTTCAGTTGGCTCCGTCGCGCTGGGCGCGGCGGACTCGGGGCGCGTGAGCGTCGTCCTCCGACGCCGCTTTTCCGGCGCGTTCGGTCCTGAGCGCTTCGAGCAGGCGGCGACTGGGAGCGAGGATCATGCTCATCTGGTTACCGACGACGCTCGAGCGGGATTCCACGGTCGCGATCTCGGTGAGTTGCTCGGTGACCTCGTCGAGAATGCGGTCCCCGAGTTCCCGGCGGCTCCGCTCCCGCGCCCGCTTGAACCAGATCGTGGCCTTGACCTTGTGACCTTCATGGAGGAAACGCTCAATCTGCTTCATCTTCGTGGCGCGGTCGTGCTCTCCGATGATGATGCGGAACTTGACCTCCTTGACCTGGTTCTGTTTCTGGTGTCTTTTGGAATCCTGGGATTTCTTGCTCTGCTGATACACGAACCGGCCGTAGTTCATGATCTTGCAGACCGGAGGAATCCGGTTCGGCACGATCTCGACGAGATCGAGTCCCCGGTCGGCGGCCAGCCGCCGGGCATCCATCAGGGCGTAATCGCCAAGTTTTTCACCGTCCTCGCCGATGACCAGGACGATGGGAGCTCGTATTCGGTCGTTTACCCTGAGAGAACTATCGATGGATCACCTCCGCACCGCGGGCGGGTCGGCGGATTATCGCCACTTCGGGCCCGGTTCGCCAGCGACGGCCCGCACGCGCCGGGTCTCGCTGCCCGTCACGGGGTCAGTGACCGGTTCCGGATGAGGTCCTCGAGAAGCTCGCTCAACGCGGCGGCGGTCATGGTTTCCTGGCCGCGCCGGCCCCGGGTACGCACCGCCAGCGTGCCTTCCTCCACCTCCCGGTCCCCGAGCACCACCATGAACGGAACGCGCCCCACTTCCGCCTCGCGGATCTTGTAGCCCATCTTTTCCCGGCGGTCGTCGACCGCGATCCGGAAACCCTGCGCCCGGAAGGCGGCAGCCACCTCCGCCGCCTGCGCCTGGTGCCGGTCGGCGATAGGGATCAACACCGCCTGAACCGGGGCGATCCAGACCGGAAGCGCCCCGCCGGTGTGCTCGAGCAGGAGCGCGAAGAAGCGCTCCACGGAACCGAGGATCGCCCGGTGAATCACCACCGGACGCTCCCGTCCGCCGTCCTCCGTCGCGTAGTGCAGGTCGAAGGCCGGCGCCTGGGAAAAATCGAGCTGGATGGTCGCGCACTGATGACTGCGGCGGAGCGCGTCACGGACGTGGAAATCGATCTTCGGACCGTAGAACGCGCCGTCCCCGGGATTCACCACCCAACTGTCGCCGGATTCGGCGAGGGCTTCCGCGAGCGCCGCTTCCGCCTGTTCCCAGGTCTCGGGGCTTCCCACCGACTTGTCGGGACGGGTCGAGAGTTCGATCTGAATGTCCTCGAACCCGAACTCGCCGTAGACCTCCTTCACCAGGTCCACGAGATCGCGAACCTCCGCCTTGACCTGATCGAGCCGGCAGTAGACGTGCGCGTCATCCTGGGTGAAGGCCCGCACCCGGGTCAGGCCGGAGAGAACGCCCGAGGGCTCGAACCGGTGGCAATGACCGAATTCCGAGAGCCGGAGAGGCAGATCCCGGTACGAACGGATGTCCGATCGGTAGACCAGCGCCGCCCCCGGGCAGTTCATGGGCTTGACGCCGAAACGGTTCTCGTCGGACTCGATGAAGAACATGTTGTCCCGGTAGTGGTCGAGATGGCCGCTCCGGGCCCAGACGGACTCGTTCAGGATCAGCGGAGTGCGGATTTCCTGGTACGACCGGCGGTCCAGCTTCTGCCGCATGGAATCGAGCAGCCGGTTCACCACTCCCATCCCGGCGGGCAGCCAGAACACCTGCCCGGGCGCCTCGGGGAGGATCAGGAAGAGCCGCTGATCGCGGCCGATCCGCCGGTGATCGCGCCGCTTCGCCTCTTCGAGACGGGAAAGATGGGCCGCCATCTCCTTCCGGTCGGTAAAGCTCGTGGCGTAGATCCGCTGCATGGGCACGCCGCGCGCGTCTCCCTTCCAGTAGGCGTTGGAGCTCGAGAGCACCTTGAGCGCCCGAATCACCCCGGTGTGAGGCACGTGGGGGCCCTCGCAGAAATCGAAGAAGTTCCCCACCCGGTAACAGGAGACCCGCTCGCCCCCCTTCTCGCGGACCAGTTCCACTTTCAGGAGCTCGCCCTGCTCTTCAAAGATCCGAAGGGCATGGTCCTTGTCGAGGATCTCACGCTCGAAGGGCACCCGCTGTTTCACGAGTTCGCGCATCCGCGCCTCGATGCGGTCGAGGTCCTCGGGAGTGAAGGGTTCCTCGACCTGGAAGTCGTAGAAGAAGCCGTCCTCGATGGGGGGGCCGATTCCGTAGCGGGCGTCGGGGAACAGGTCCTTGACGGCGGCCGCCAGCAGGTGCGCCGAACTGTGGCGAAACACGTGGAGCCCGTCGGAGTCCTTCGGGGTCAGAAACCGCACGTCCGCGTCGGCGTCGGGACAGTGGGCGAGGTCCACCTCCCGCCCGTCCACGGTGGCGGCGATCGCCGCAGCCGGAGCCACGCCGGCAAGCGGCGCTCCCGCCGGAAGCTGCACTTCGCCCCCGTCAGGGAGGCGTAGTCGGATGGAAGAAGGCACGCTGTCTTTTTATCCCGGACGGGGACGCCGCACAAGACCCGGCGCGTGTCGCCTGGTGGTGCCGGGCGGCAGTCACGGTCGGCTCGTACCCTGAGGAGCCGAACCGGCCCGGTCGAGGCCGCCGCGTCCCGGAAACGGAGGAAATGGTAGGCGCGGGCGGATTTGAACCGCCGACTTCTACCGCGTCAAGGTAGCGCTCTCCCCCTGAGCTACGCGCCTGTCCGAGAGCCCGCGAGTCTAGCAGCCGGCGGCGGAACTGGCGTGAGCACCGAGACGGGCGTGGCGCCCGGCTGACGCGGCGCGTGCGGGAGGAATACCGGGTGTATACCGACCTAAACGCAACGACGAGGGCCGCGCAGCGGCCCGGTTCAGACGGGATGCATCGCCGTTCGAATGCCGCGCGAGTTTCGCTGCCGGCTGCTGGCAGCCGGCGGCGGAACTGGCGCGAGCACCGAGACGCACGCTGGGCCTCGCTGACAAGGCGCGCGAGGGACGAATACCGGGCGTATTCCGACGGAAGCGCAACGATGAGCGAGCCGAAGGCGAGGGTTCAGCGAGGATTCAGCGGGCGTCGAATGCCACGGGAGTTTCGTCGCCGGCTGCTGGCAGCCGGCGGCGGAACTGGCGCGAGCGTGGAACGCCGGTCTCCAGACCGGCACGCGCGGCGCTCCGCGGCGCGCACGGCGCGACCTGGACCTGCGGGATTGTCCTTTGCCTCAGCGTTCACCTGCACGGATGGGGCGTGTGTCGCCCACGGCGAATAGCGGTACGACGGGCGCGGCGCGGAGCGCCGCGCGTGGTGACCAGAGGTCGGCGTTCCACGCCGGACGCGCCAGCTTGGCTGTTGAAATCCGCGTCGAGGCGGGAGCCGCGCGTGCCGGCCGGAGGTCGGCGTTCCACGCCGTGGACGCGCATCCCCCCTCCCCGGCGGCCGGCGGCGGGCGCGCTTCGCTTCGACTTTTCCACATCGCGCTCCGGAACGGGAAAGATCCAGGCCGATTTACGTCTAGGGACTTGGAGAGGTTTCTACGTTGCATCACGAAGAGCACCCGGGCAAGAAGCCTGCGGCGGCGCGCGGCCGCCCCCCCGCCGCCGCTGTCCACCGCGGCGCCGCCGACCCGCCGCTGGCCCCGGCGCCCGCACCTGCGGGCCCGCGCCCCGTCCTGAACCCGATTCCCGGCCTGATCGCGCTCCTCCGCCGCCAGGGGCGCATCCCACCCGCGGCGGCCGGCCGGGCGGCGGCCGTCGAACGGCTGCCTCCGCCCCGGCACGAGACGGCCCTGGTGGCCGAGGGGCTCCTTTCCGAAGAGGACATCGCCCAGGCAGTCGCGCAGGACACCGGACTCCCCTTCCGGGCAATCAACCCGCTGGAACTCAACCCGGAGGTGGTGACCGGGGCTCTCCCGGCGCCGTTCGCCCGGCGGCACACCATCTGCGCCCTCGCCCGAGATGCAGACACCCTGACAAGTGGCGGTCGCCAATCCCTTCGACCGCGGGGCCATCGCGGACCTCGAACGGTATCTGGGGGTGCGGGTGAAGGTCGTGGTCGCGACCCGCTCCGACATCGAAGGAATCAACGGCAGCCTCTACAACCTGCGCACGTCGCTGCGCGCCGCGGAAACGGAGCTGACCCACGACCACGGGGAGCGCGCCGATCCGCCCGCGGCGGACCAGGAGTTCGTTTCGGAGTCGGAGGCCGCCGGCGACCTGGAGCCCACCACCCGCCCGGTCGTGGCCGCTCTCGACAGCATCCTCCACCAGGCGTTCGAGCACCGCGCTTCGGACATCCACCTCGAACCCAAACGAGACCACGCCGTCGTGCGCTTCCGGGTGGATGGCGTCCTGCGCACCATGCACACCTTCCCCCGCATCGTGTACCAAGCCGTCGTCAGCCGCCTCAAGATGCTCAGCGGGCTCGACATCGCCGAGAAACGCCGTCCCCAGGACGGCCGCATCAAACGGATCGAATCGGAAAAGGAAATCGAGCTGCGGGTCTCGACCCTCCCGACGGTGTTCGGCGAAAAGGCGGTGTTGCGGGTGTTCGACCCGGCGGCCCTGGTCTCGTCGATCGAACAGCTCCGGCTGGCCGGGGACGAGGAGCAACGGCTGCGCCAGATGCTGAGCCGCCGCGAAGGACTGGTCCTGGTCACCGGCCCCACCGGCAGCGGCAAGACCACGACGCTCTACTCGGTGCTCCGTCACGTCGCGACGCCCGAAGTGAACGTCGTGACGATCGAGGATCCGGTCGAACTGGTCTTCCCGCCGCTCAGCCAGGTCCAGGTCAATCCGCGCATCCGCTTCTCGTTCGCGGCGGCCATTCGCAGCGTGCTCCGCCAGGACCCGGACATCCTCATGGTGGGAGAGATCCGGGATGCCGAGACTGCGGAAATGGCGGTGCAGGCGGCCCTCACCGGACACCTCGTGCTATCCACGCTCCACACGAACGACGCCCCCGGTGCGATCACCCGCCTCGCCGATCTTGGCGTGCCGCGCTTCCTGATCGGCTCGACGCTGGTGGGCGTCGTCGCCCAGCGGCTCGTCCGCACCATCTGCCGCGGGTGCAGCCGCGAGACCACGGTCTCGGCCGGGGAAGCGGAGACCCTTGCAGCCTTCGAGATCGCCGGCCGGCCGGTCCGGGCGGGCGCTGGCTGTGCGCGCTGCCGCGACACCGGATACCAGGGGCGCCGGGCCGTCTTCGAGATCCTGCCCATCGATGCCCGGGCGGCCGCCGAAGTCCTGGCGGGTTGCGCGGCGGAGGACCTCGCCCGCTCCGCGCGCCGCCGGGGAGTCCGGAGCCTCCGCCAGGCGGCGGTGCGGCTTCTGCTGGAAGGAGAAACCAGCGTCACCGAGGTGATTCGGGTGACGGGCGCCGGCCCGGATGCCGGACTGGGCAAAGGTCTGCCCGGGCTGGACACCGCGGGCCGCGGGCGCGATCCCGGCTCAGAGGCCGAGCGCCCGGCTGATGATCAGGAGAAGCGCCGGGATTCCGTAGAACACCACGATCACGTAGACGATCGCCAGGCTCCGGTTCGCCACCGCGATGTCCGCCAGCCGGCGCGCCGCGGCGAGCGGAATCTGCCGGATGCGCGGAGCCGGATAGACCAGCAGGATCCCCACCAGGTTGAAGAGCAGGTGGACGACTGCCAACTGGAATCCCCAGTGGGCGTTCGGGCCGGAAACCGCGAGCGCGGCCAGGAACGCCGTGACCGTCGTTCCCACGTTGGCGCCGAGGGTGACCGGAAAAGCGTCGTCGAGGAGCAGGAGTCCGGCTCCGGCAAGCGGGACCAGCATCGACGTGGTGATCGAGCTGGACTGGACGAGCACGGTGACGACGGCCCCGGTTCCCATGGCCAGGAGTGCGTGACGGCCGAGCACCCGGTGGAGGGCAGCCTCGCCCCGGCCCGCGGAAATGCTCTTCAGGGTGCGGACGAGCAAACCGAGGGCGACCACCAGCAGCACGACCGAAATGACCGCCAGCACTGCGGCGGCGGCCTCGCCGGAGCCGGTCACGAGGCCGGCGAACCACTGGATCGGTATCGGGACCAGCTCGATGATGCCCTTGAGGGGACTCTCGTAGTCGATGCCGGTCCCGAGCAGACCGCCGAACTGCCCGGCAATCACCCCGGAGAGGCGCGCCAGGAACCCGGTAGCGATTTCGAGCGGCAGAAGGATGACGACTGCGATCAGGTTGAACATGTCGTGGCAGGTCGCCACCTCGAAGGCCCGCCGGAGTTCCTTCCCGTCCCGCAGGTGTCCGAGCGCGGCGATCGAGTTGGTGACCGTGGTCCCGATGTTGGCGCCCATCACCATGGGGATGGCGTGTTCGAACGGCAGCGGGGACTCCGGGGCGGCGACCAGTCCCACGATCAGCGAACTGGTGACCGAGGAACTCTGGACCAGCGTGGTGGCCAGGATTCCGATGATGAGTCCCACGAAGGGGTTCGCCGAAGCCTGGAAGAAGCCGTCGAGGAGCCCGGAACCGAGACCCTTGAATCCCTCCCCCAGGCCGTCGATCGCCCCCAGGAAGAGGACGAAAAGCAGGATCAGTCCCGCGAAGCGCGGCAACTGGGCAAACCGGCTCCCGCCGGCCTCCCGTCCAGGTTCGATCATGCCGCCCCTCGACGGATGATGCCCGGTACGCGACGGGGTAGCGAATCCACCGGGCGACCGGAAGGCGCCGCACCGGCGTTTCGCTTCGTCATGGATGACTGAGCGCGGAGCAGGGCGCGGCGGACACTGCCCGCGGAGGGTAGCGGCCCCGGCCCGTTCGGAATGTTACAAATCGGTAGGAAATTCGTCCCGCGGAAGTCTTATTCGGGCGCCTCCACGATCACGAAGTTGCGGCGCCACTCCCCGGCGGCGACCTGACGGGCAATCTGGATCGGGAGCGGTTCCCCGCCCGCGATCCCGGACAGCGCATCCCGGAGATCGCCCGCCGTGCGCACCGGCCGGCCGCCGACGCGGGTGATCACGTGACCGGGTTCAATGCCGGCCTGGTGGGCTATCCCGCCGGGAACCACCTGCCGGACCAGCACTCCCTCGAAATCCGCCTGGAACTGTTGGGCCAGGGCTCCCTGCAGCGTCTCGCCCACGATTCCCAGCCGGCCGGTAGATTCCACCGGCCGCTCGGGCTCCGGGGGGGCGGCTTCAGCGAGCGGCGCGGCTTGCCGGAAGTCCCGCTGACCCAGCACCACATCCACCGAGACTTCCACTCCGTCGCGCAGAACCTGCACCGTGGAAGGTTCTTCGGGACGCGCGTCGGCGACCGCGAACTGCAGATCCATGCTGTCCTCGATCGGCCGGCCGTTGAACCGGACGATGACGTCCCCGCGCTCCAGGCCGGCCGCCGCGGCCGGCGAGTCGGGACCCGAGAAATCGTCGATCTGGGCGCCCCGGGCATCCGCTTCGAGGCCAAAGGCCAGCGCCCGCTGGGCATCGAGCGGCACGACCGCAACCCCGAGCCAGCCACGGGTCACCTGGCCCTCGGAGGCGAGGTCGTCGTACACCCGGCGCACCAGATTGGACGGAATCGCGAAGCCGAGTCCGATGTTCCCCGGGGTTCCCGCCACCTGAATCATGGTGTTGACCCCCACCAGGCTGCCGTCGAGGCCGACGAGCGGTCCACCGGAGTTTCCCCGGTTGATGGCGGCGTCGGTCTGGATGAAGTCCTGGTAGTCGCCCTGGAGCACCCTGCCCTTGGCGCTCACGATCCCGGCCGTGACCGAATGGCTGTTGCCGAGCGGATTCCCGATGGCGAGGACCCAGTCTCCGACGCGGACCTCGTCCGAGTTTCCAAGAGCAAGGTGGGGGAACACCTCCCCATCGCTTTCGAGACGGATCACGGCCAGGTCCGTCGGCGGATCCTGCCCGACGATCACCGCCTCGAGGGTCCGACCGTCGGAAAACTCCACCTCGATGCGGGTCGCCCCGTCCACGACGTGGTTGTTGGTGACGACGAGTCCACTCGGGTCCACGATGGCGCCGGATCCCCGGCCGACCTGTGCCCCTGGAGGCGATGGAACCGGGGGGAATCCGAAGAACTGTTCGAGTCTCGGATCTTCCGACCCCCGGGTGCTTTCACGCTCGACGAGCAGACTCACCACCCCCGGAGTCGCCACCCGCGCCACCTCGGCGAAGGCGTCGGAGAGGGTCCACGCCGCCTCGGTCCGGGTGCGGTCCGGAGTGTCCTCCGGCGCCGCTATGTCCGCGAGCGGCTGATGGCCGGGCCGGCGGCGGGAGCTCTCCTGGTCCGAACCCTCCTGACCCTGCGCGTCCGTCACGGCAGCCGCGAGGTTTCTGAACTCGGCGCTCTCGGTCAGACATCCGGAGGCCAGAAACAAGCCCGTGAGGGCCAGAGCGGCCGGCAGGAATCGAAACATGAACGGTGGCCTCCTTGGTCAGGGCCCGCGGGTGTGTTGTCCCGGGAAACGAATATAACGCGGGCCGACCGATGGGGTTCCGCCGCCGAGCGGTGGGCGGGCCGCGGCACAGCCGCGGGCGGGCCGTGCAGGCCGTGGCACAGGCATTGCGCAAACGTGATCCAGCGCGACCATGCACCTGGAAAGGAGTTCGCCATGACCCGCACGCGGCACATCCTGATGACCCTGCTGGCAACCGCCGCCTTCGCCACCGCCACGGCGGCGGCGGAGTCCGGGCAACCCCCGCGCCGCGGGCCCTATCCGGACGCCTCCCAACGGAGCGCGCGCGACACGCGCTTCGCCTTCTCGACTTACGGCGGATTCCGGGTGCTGAACGTGACGAGCGATCTCTTCGCCGCCAACGAGTACGACTTCGGGATCACCGACGACGATCTTCGGACCGGCGGCTACGGCTTCGAGTTCGATTTCGCCGTCCTGCCCCGGGTGGACGTCTCGATCGGCTTCGACAACGGAGACGCCGAGACCTACGGGTCCTACCTCGACCTCGTGTACGAGGACGGAGGCGAAATCGAGCACCTGGCGCAGTTGGCCGTGACCGAACTGAGCCTCGGCGTGCGGCTCCGGCTGCTCGGCGGCGCGGCGCGGGTGCGCCCCTACCTGATCGGCGGCGTCACCGGCGCCTACTACCGGTACACCGAGGTCGGCGATTTCGTCGACTTCGACACCGCGGACATCTATTACGACGTGTTTGAGGAGAAGTCCTTCCTGCCCGGTTTCTTCGCCGGCGGCGGCGCCGACATCGCGGTCGTGCGCCTGCCTGACGGCGGCCGCGTCGAACTTTTCGCCGAGTTCCGCTACGCCCGGTCCCAGGGCGAGCACACCGAGGGGTTCGACGGCTTCGGCGACTTCAGGCTCGACCGGTCGGGTGGCCTCTTCGGCTTGCGGGTCCGGTGGTAGCGGTCCCAGACACCGGGGATCGGGCAACGCCCGCGCCCGCAGTATCGGCGCCCCCGAAAGGACGATCAGCATGAAGCGCGCCGGCCGAACCCTGACCTGCCTGCTCACAGCCGCCTGTCTCGCGACCGCGGCGGTGGCCGAAGAGGAAGCGCAACCCCCACGCCGCACCCGGGATCCCGACCGTTCGCAGCCCGCCGGAGCGCGGCCCCGTTACGGCTTTTCGGCATTTGGCGGGTTCCGCGCGCTCCGGATCGACAGCCGGCTTTTTGACGCCAACGAGGCGGAGTTCGGCCTCACCGAGGACGATTTCCGATCCGGGCGCTGGGGATTCGAACTGGACTACGCCCTGCTTCCCATGCTGGAGATCCTCGTCGGCTTCGATTCCGGCCAGGCGGAGACCCACGGGCGCTATCTGGACCTGGTCTACGAAGACGGGTCCGAGATCGACCACTCGGCCCGGCTGAGCATGACGGACTACACGATCGGCGTCCGGGTGCGGCCCTTCCAGCTCGGACGAGCAAGTCCTTACGTCGTGTTCGGCGTGGCCCGGACGTCCTACGACTACTCGGAACAGGGCGAATTCGTGAACTTCGAGAACTTCGACATCTACTACGACGAACTCGGCGAACGCCTGTCCCTCACGGGATTCTTCGCCGGGGCGGGGTTCGACTTCGCGGTGGTCCGGATGCCCTACGGGCGGCGGCTGGATGTCTTCGGCGAGTTCCGTTACTCCCGGAGCGAGGGCCAGCACCGGGACGAGTTCGCTGACTTCGGCGATCTCGGCGTGGCGCGGGTGGGCGCGCGCTTCGGCTTCCGCGTCCGATTCTGACGGTGAGCTAGCAACGGCGCGGGGCCGACGCCACGGCGGTTTCTTCCGGGCGCTCTCCCGCCCTCGCCTCGGCGAGGATCTCCAGGAGGGCCGGATGCAGGCGTCCGTTCGAAACGGCGATGTTCGGGCCGCCGTTCGTGAACGGTCCACCCTTGAAGTCCGAGACGACTCCGCCGGCTTCCCGCACGATCACTTCCCCGGCGGCGGTGTCCCAGGCCCTCAGCGTCTCCTCCCAGAACGCATCGAGGCGTCCCGCGGCCACCGAGCACAGATCCAGTGCGGCCGAGCCGGCGCGGCGTACCGCCCGCACGCGCCGCATGATGCGAACGAACAGGTTCAGCGCCCGATCCATCGCCTCGCGGGAATAAGGAAATCCGGTCGCGAGTAGGGCGTGCTGCATCTCCGCCGTCGGCGAGACCCGAATCGGAACGCTGTTCAGGTGCGCTCCGCGGCCCGCCTCCGCGGTGAACAGTTCTTCCCGAAGGGGATCGAGAACCGCCCCGGCAACCACGTCTCCGCCTTCTTCGTAGGCGATGGACACGGCGAAGACCGGAAAGCCGTGCGCGAAGTTGGTGGTTCCATCCAGCGGATCGACGATGAAGCGGCACCCGGTCTTCGATCCGCCGACGACGCCGCGCTCCTCCGCCAGGATGGGCACGGAAGGCTGGAGCCGCTGCAGGCACTCGACGATCGCAGTTTCGGCGGCGTGGTCCACCGCGGTCACCACGTCGATCGGTCCCTTGAGATCGACCCCGAAAGCGCGCTCCGCGCGGGCGCGGTGGGCCCTCAGAACGACCGCGGCCCCGGCTTCCGCCGCTTCGACGCAGGCGCGGCCGGCGGCGCTTCTCACGGTGACCTGGGCACTTGCCGCTGGACCAGCACCACGCGCGTTCCCCCGCGGTCGGTCCGGGTCCACGTCACCCCGTCCATGAACTGGCGCATGAAGAAAATGCCGCGCCCACTGTCCTTGAGGAGGTTGTCTTCCTGCAGCGGGTCCGGCACCTCCGCCGTGTCGAAGCCCTCTCCCTCGTCCTCCACGGCGACTTCGACCGCGGGACCGCCGCCGCTGCCGTCACGGGTTTCGATCTCGATCCGCAGGCGTTTCCTGGGATCCATGCGGTTCCCGTGCCGCATCCCGTTGGTGACCGCTTCCCGGACCGCCGCTCCCATCCAGTGGGTGGCATCCGCCTCGTAGCCGCACTGGGCGCAGTGACGCTCGAAGACTCCCAGCACGACTTCAACCCATTCGATTCGAGTCTCGACGTCGAGCCGAACCGTAACGGGCCCGCCTTCCCGGCTCACGCGGACTCCAGGCTCGGTTCCGGAACTGCCGGTTCCGGCAGCAACTCCCGCGCGCCGCCGGCTTGCGTCTCGGGAGCGCCATCAGGTCCGACAGGCCCCGGAACGAGTTCGAACTGTGGTTCCGGCAGCCCCGGAGCGTCCTCGATGGCCACCGGACCCGCCACCACCGTCCGGACCTCCGGAAGGACGGCCGACCGGCGAATCGCCGACGCCACCGACGGTGCGGCGCGAATGACGAGCCCGCCGGTGAACTCCCGCGATTTCTTCTGCGCACGGACCAGTACGTCCTGGCAAACCGCTCCCAGCGAGCGCACCCGGCCGGAACCCCGGCACGCCGGACAGGAGGCCAGCAGCGCGGACTCGAGCGACGGACGCTCCCGTTTCCGGGTGACGATGACCAGCCCGGCCCGCGATTCCGGGGGTGCGACCCGGGTGAATGCCGGATCCCGGCGCAATTCGGCCTGCAGGGAGCGGAAGACGCGGTCCCGGTTCCGGCCCTCCTTCATGTCGATGAAATCGATCACGATGATCCCGCCGAGTCCGCGCAGTCGGAGTTGGCGCGCGGTCTCCACGGCCGCCTCGAGGTTGGTGACGGTGTTCGTCTCGTCGCGCTCCCCGGTGTCTCCGGTGAAACTGCCGGTGTTCACGTCTACCGCCACGAGGGCCTCGGTCTGATCGATGATGATCGACCCACCCGAGGGGAGCCGGACCCGGCGCCGGGTCGCCTGCTCGAAGGCCACCTCGACGCCGTATTCCTCAAAGATCGGATAGTTCCGCGAGTAGAGCCGAACCTTGTGCTCCATACCGGGCAAGAACTGGCGGATGAAGTTCACCATCCGTCCGTAGAGAGTCTCGCTGTCCACCCGGATGACGCTGAATCCCGACGAAAGCACGTCCCGGATGTAACGGAACACCATCGGCACCTCGGCCCGGAGACAGGCCGGCGGACCCGAGAGGCTCTCCTTCCGGATCTCGGTCCAATCGGCTTCGAGGCGCGTGATGTCCGCCGCGAGCGTCTCCTCGTCGCGCTGTTCCGCGGTGGAACGCGCTACCCACTCTCCCTTGAGCGTGCTCCGGCGCTCGACCAGCGCCGCGATGCGGAGCTGTTCCCGGGGTCCCGCCGTGGCCCGGGAGGTGATGACGCCAGTGGGCGCCAGCGGCCGAAAGTCGAAGAACCGCCCCTGGAGATTGAGATCGCAACTGACCTTGTAACCCTTCGGCCCCAGGGGTTCGCGGACAACCTGAACCAGCACCGGCTGTCCGGCGCGCAGCAGGTTCTCGAGCCGGAGTCCGGGCTCCCCGGACCCGCTCCCGTTCCGGGCTCCGCCCTTGTCGGCGGGCGGCACCCGGCCTTCCTCCCGCCAGGCATCCAGGGCGCCCTGGGGAACCTGGTCGATCTGCAGGAAGGCGTTGCGGTGCAGTCCGATGTCCAGGAAGGCCGCCTGGGTGCTGGGCACCACCCGCTGCACCCGTCCCCGGTAGATCCCGTGCAACACGCTCTGCTCGGACCGGTGTTCCACGCCGAGTTCCACCACCACGCCGTCCTCGAGAAGAGCCATCCGGGTCTCTCCCGGAAGGCTGGTGACGATCAGCTCTCGATACACAGAACGACAGGCATGGGCGGCGGGGAGTTCGCCGAAACCGTAGCACGGAAGAACGCCGCTCCCGGCCGGGGAGCCGTCAGGTGAGGAAGTTGCGGCGGCGCACCGACGCGGCCAATCCGATGGCCGCCGCCGCCACCAGGAGTGAGTTGCCCCCGTAGCTCATGAAGGGCAAGGGGAACCCCTTGATGGGGACAATTCCCGCGACCATGGCGATGTTGTAGAGCGCCTGGAGGTGGAGCATGAGAAAGAAGCCGCCCACCATGAAGGCGCCCGTCGGATCCTTGTTCTCAACCGCTTCCACCGCGATCTGAAGGAGACGCAGCCCGAGGACCAGGTAGAGCGCGAGAACGGCGACCACGCCCAGGAACCCGAACTCCTCCGCAAGCACCGCGAACACGAAGTCGGTGTGAGGAGCCGGAAGAAACTGGAGGCTGGTCTGCGGTCCCTGGAGCCAGCCGGTACCGAAAAGGCCTCCGGAACCGACCGCGATAGAAGCCTGCAACGTCTGATATCCCGCCCCCAGCGGATCGCTCTCCGGGTTCAGGAAGGAGAGGATCCGTATTCGCTGGTAGTCACGCAGGCCGAACACCCAGATCAGCGGCAGGGCCAGGACGGCGCTGGCGCTGGCGGCCGCCATCCATTTGCGGGAGATCGACACGCCGCTGAAGAACACCATCCCGACCGCGATGCCAAACAGGATCGCCGCGCTCCCGAGGTCGGGCTGCGCCGCCACCGCCAGCACGAGGGCGCCGGACGCCGCGATCCAGCCGACCGTGGCGCGGCGGCTCAGCGGTTCGTGTCGGGAGCGGGCCACCAGGTGCGCCAACAGGAGCACCAGGGAGATCTTCGCGAGTTCGCCGGGCTGCACGGTCAAGGTGCCAAGCTCCAGCCACCGGCGCGTTCCCGCGCGGAGGGCGCCGGAAGTGATGGCGATCGCACTGAGGCCGAGCGCCACCAGGAACAAGGCCGGAGAAAGCCGGGCGAGCCGACGGTGATCCATGTGGTAGGCGACCACTCCGACCCCGAGAGCGATCCCGAGCCGAATGACGTGGGCACTGAGGGTGGCCCCGGAATCGACGCCCCGCAGGGCGCTCTCCAGGAGCAGCAACGCAATCAGCACCAGGAGCCCCACCGAAACCAGCAGCACCCGGTCCACGCCCTCGCGCGCTCTCAGTTCCATGGTGCGCTACTCCCCGGATCGCCCGTCCGGCGGAGGAAAGAGGGAAAAACGAAGGCGGGCGGAACGTCTCACTGGTCACCCCCTCCGTCACCGACGACCCGAACCTCCGCTGCATCCTCGAAGAAGGTCCTCAGAATCTCCCCTCCGATCGGTGCTGCGGCGGCCCCACCGGCCCCCCCGTGCTCGACCACCACGGCAACCGCGATTTCCGGATCGTCGAACGGCGCGAAACCCACGAACCACGCGTGAGTGCGCAACTCGTACGGCCGGTCCTCGTTGTTGGCGGCCACGACGTCCGCGCTCGCCACCTGGGCCGTTCCGGTCTTTCCGGCGACCTCCGCGCTGGGCATCCGGGCCCGCCACGCCGTCCCCGACACCACCGCATCCCGCATTCCGTTGCGGATCACCTCGAAGTGTTCGGGCATGACGCCGCCCACCTGGCCGCCGGCCTCAATACCTACCAGCCTCGGCGTCGGGATGTTCCCTCCCGAGGCAACCGCCGCCGCCAACCGGGCCATCTGGATCGGGGTCACGGAGACCGCTCCCTGGCCGACGGAAACCGAGGCCGTCTCGCTGGCGTACCAGCGCTCTCCCATGGCCCGGCGCTTCCACTCGCGGGTTGGAATCAGGCCACTCGATTCGTTCCTGAGATCCACGCCGGTCCGCTCTCCGAGCCCGAAGGCCCGCGCGTAGGAAGCGATGACGTCCACGTCCAGGGCCTCCGACAAGCGGTAGAAGAACACGTTGCACGACTTCGAGATCGCTTCGCGCAGCGTCAGCGAACCGTGACCCTGCGTGCGGTGGCACCGGAAAGTCCGGCCCGCCACCCGGGTCCGGCCGTTGCAGGTGTAGCGCGTTTCGGGCCCCACCACGCCCTCGGCCAGCCCGGCGGCGGCGGTCACCAGCTTGAAGGACGAACCGGGCGGGTACCGGCCCTGCACCGCGCGGTTGAGCAGTGGAGTCGCCGTGTCGGCCAGCATCTCCCGGAACTTTCCGCTGTCGCCGCGAAACTCCTCGGGATTCTCCGCCGGATAGCTGCCCAGGCCGAGCACCTCGCCGGTGCGCACGTCGAGAGCCACGAAGGCTCCGCGCTGATCCCCAAACGCGCGGTGGGCCGTTTCCTGAAGGGCGCCGATGACGCTGAGCTGCAGTGTTTCGCCGCGTACCGGCTCCGTCCTGCGAAGCCCGCCGGACACCAGGACGCGCTGCCGGCTGTCCACCACCCGGTCCAGATACCCGTCGGAACCCACCAGGGTCGCGTTGTAGACCCGCTCGATCCCGTCCTGCCCGACCAGGTCTCCCGAGGCCGCCGTGACGAACTCCTCGAGGAGCAACTGCGCCGCGGTGACCTCGCCGACGTACCCGAGGAGGTGCGCGGTCGCCTGGCCGAACGGATAGTCCCGCGCGGGGACGAACTCCACCCGGACGCCCGTGAGTTCCCGCCGGCGGGCTTCGAAGAACGCCGCTTCGGCGAACGGAATCCCGGTGCGCACCACCGCCGGGCCGCGGGCCGCCCGCGCCTCGAGGGCGGGCCGGTCCTCGTCCTCCACCGCGAGGAGTCCCAGGTCCTCGAGTTGGCGAAGTCCCGCCGTGTCGGCAAGAAGCGTGAACGACGGCTCGCTCCGGGCGAGGACCTGACCACCCCGATCCACCACCAGTCCCCGGGGGGCGCGGCGCCGCTCGGTCTGGAGATAGTTGTCCCGGGCCAGGCTGCTGAAGTCCTCGCCCCGTACGATCTGGAGCTGCCAGAAGCGGACGGTCAACAGGATGACGAACGCCCACAGCGGGTAGCGCGCCAGGGTCAGCCGCCGGCGGATGCGGGAGAGGTACTCGGCGTGGATCACGAGGTGCGCGCCCCCAAACCCGCGAAACGGCTCATGGCGCCCGGTATCCCTTCGGCGGGGGCCGGAGGAAGCGGATCACCAGCAGTCCGTAGATCACGGTGATGGGGATCCCGAGTCCCGCCGCGCCCAGTTCCCGGGCCGGAATCGCGGTGAATCCGGCAACTTCGCCAAGCGCCCAGAGTATCGCCAGATCGGCGGCGGCAGCGAACAAGAGCAGCAGCGGAATCCCGGCCCGGGTGTCCAGCGGGGGGTGCTCCCGTCCGCGCGCCGCCAGGAAGACGACGAGGGGTTTCGAAAAACCGTTCATCCCCAGCAGGCCACCGGAAAAAGAGTCCTGCAGGAGCCCCGTCACCAGGCCGAATCCGATGGCCGGTCCCGGTCCCGCGAGCAGCGCCACCGCCGCGGCGGTGGCGAGCAGGAAATCCGGCGTTACCCCTTCGCCCACGGCGAGCGGCAGGACCGCGGTCTGAAGCACGAAGGCGGCAACCACCGCGAGGGCGGCTCGCACGTAGCTCATGACGACCTGTCAGGGTTCCGGCCCCAGCGTGAAGTCGTCCCGGCGCGGCAGCACGAACACCCGTTCCAGCGTGTCGAAGTCCACGGCCGGCTCGACGGCGATTTCGAGGAGCAGGCCGGCGCCTTCGTGGACTGCGGCCACGCGCCCAACCAGGAGTCCCTTCGGATACAGCCGATCGAGCCCGCTCGAAATCACCTCTTCCCCGATGGCGATCTGCTGCCCTACCGGCACGAAATGAAGCTGATAGCCGCTCGCGCCGTCCTCTCTGTCGGCGGCCCGGACCACTCCGCGGGTTCGACTGGAGGAGGTGATGACGGCGACGGCCGCGGTGGAAGACGACAGCAGCTCGACCTGGCTGACGCCGGGACCGACCGCCACGATCCGCCCCGCGAGGCCGCTGGCCGCCATCACCGGAGCATCACGCTCGATACCGTGCCCGCTGCCCCGGTTCACGGTGACGGTGCGATCCAGCGGGGACGCGCTGACGCCCACGATCTCGCCGGACACCGGCTCGCCGAGGTCCATCGCCGCGGCATCCAGGCTCGTGAACCCGCGCGCCCGCTCGAGCATCCCGCGCTGGACGGTCAGTTCCCACTCCAGCCGGGCCACCCGGTCGCGCAGATCGTCGCGCGCCAACCGCATCTCATGCGCTTCCCCCACGGTCTCCGCCCACGACGAAACCGCGCGGGCGGAGCCGAACAACAGATTCTGGCCCCCGCCGAACACCGCGGCCAGACCTTCCCGAATCGGAAAGCTGATCCCGCTCCGCACCTGAAAGGTCAGTCCCAGGAAGTTTGCGGCCAACACGATCCCCAGGAGGATTCCGTGGCCACGTTTCCCGGGCACCGGTCAGCTAGCCCCGCTCCTTCAGGTTGGCCTTCGTGATGGCATTGTTCTCACTAGGTTAGCCTGCCCCGCTCAGGCGTCGTGCCGCGAAACCTGTTGCAGCAGGTCCATGCGTTCCAGCATGACGCCGGCGCCGTTCACAACGCAGTCGAGCGGGTGCTCGGCCACCTTGACCGCCAGGTTCGTCTCGTCGGCGAGCAACTCCGGCAGTCCCTCGAGGAGAGCGCCCCCACCCGTCAGCAGGATGCCGTTCTCCACCAGGTCCGCCGAGAGTTCGGGTTCCACTTTCTCGAGCACGTGCGCCACCGCGGTGAGAAGCTGGTGCAGCGGACCGCTCAACCCCTCCCGGATGTCCTGATCGGTCACCGTCATCGTAGCCGGGGACAGCCGCGAGAGGTCGCGTCCACGGATCTCCATGCTCCGCGCCTGCATTCCCGGCCGGGCGCTGCCGAGCGCCATCTTGATCCGCTCGCCCGTGCGCTCGCCGACGAGCAGTCCGTGGGCCCGCCGCAGGTGTTCGATGATCCCCTGGGTGAACATGTCTCCCGCGGCGCGCACCGAAGTGCCGGCCGCAATGCCGGAGAGCGAGATGACCGCGATGTCGGTCGTGCCCCCGCCGATGTCCACCACGCAACAGCCGATGGGCGTCGTGACGTCGAGTCCCGCGCCGATGGCAGCCGCGATCGGCTGCTGAACCAGGAACACTTCGCTGGCCCGCGCCCGAAGCACGCTGTCGCGCACCGCGCGCCGCTCCACGGGGGTGATCCGGAGCGGCACGCCGACCACCATTCGGGGCGCCGCCCAACGCCGCCGCCCGAGCGCCTTCTGGACGAAGTGGCTGATCATCCGCTCCGCCGCCTCGAAGTCGGCGATCACTCCGTCCTGCATCGGACGGATCGCCTGGATGTGGTCGGGGGTCTTGCCGACCATGTCGTACGCCTCCGCCCCGACCGCTTCCACCCGCTTGGTGACGGTGTTCATGGCCACCACGGACGGCTCGCGGAGGATGATTCCCGAATCCTGCGTATAGATGAGGGTGTTGGCGGTTCCGAGATCTACCGCGAGATCAACGGAGAAGAGACTGAGTAGGTATTTGAGCATCAGGCGAAGCCGGGTAGCGGAACTGGATGGAGGATTTCAGGAAGGCCAGGACGGGAAATGCGGCGGGAGCCGCGCCATCCTAGAGGTTACCAGTGAAGCCGCGGTCTTGACAGTTTCACAGGCCGCGTTTCCGCGTCCGGGTTTGCCGGCCGGCAGCGCTCGGCGGTACCATGGCCGGTTGCCATGATCCTCGAGTATTTCCGCAACCGCCGGTCGGTCGGGTGGTTCGTCGGCGCCGGCCTGCTCGGGCTGGTCATTCTGGCGTTCGTCGCCCTCTATTTCCCGGATTTCATGGGAGATCCGGCCACTGCCGCGATGCGCCGCGGCGTCGCCTGGGTGGACGGCGAATCGATCCCGGCGTCGACCTTCCTGGACCGCTACCGGAACGTGGCGCGCATGTACCAGGAACAGAGCGGCGGTGACTTCTCGCCCGCCCTGGCGCGCCAGCTTGGGATTCCGGAGCAGGTCGTGGGCGAACTGGTGCGCAGCCGGGTGCTTGTCCGGGAAGCGGAACGTCTCGGAATCCAGGTTACGAACACCGAGGTCGGAACCAGCATCGCCACCTCTCCCACCTTTCAGGAGAACGGGGTCTTCATCGGCCGGGACGCCTATCTCGGCATGCTGCGCGCCGCCCGGCTGAACCCGCGGGACTTCGAGGACTCCGTCCGGTCCGACCTGATGACGGAGAAGCTCCGCTCGCTGATCACCGAGTCGCCGCACGTGTCCGATCTCGAACTGAGGGAGGAGTACCGGCGCCGCAACGAGAGCGCCTCGCTCGATGTCTGGTTCCTGACCGTGGACAGCCGGCGCGGCGACGTGGAGGTCACGGAGGCGGAGGCGCGCGAGCGCTACGAGGCCGAACCGGCGGCGTTCGAGGTTCCGGAACAGCGGCGAATCCGCTACCTGACGCTTTCGGAGCAGATCCTCGCCGAGGAGGTCTCGGTCCGGCAGCGCGAGATCCAGCGCTACTACAACCGCAACCTCTTCCAGTACCAGACGGGGGAGCAGGCGGAAGCCAGCCACATCCTGCTCCAGGCGGAAACGGAGGCCGATGAGGACTCCACCCGCACCCTCGCGGCCCGCCTCGCCGAGCGGGCCCGCACCGGCGAGGACTTCGCGGAACTCGCGCGAACCTATTCCGCAGACGAAGCGACCCGGGAAGCCGGGGGAGCCCTCGGAGTCTTCGGGCCGGAAGAAATGGTGCCCGAGTTCTCCGAAGCGGTCTTCCGCATGATGCCGGGCGAAATCAGTGATCCCGTCCGCACCGATTACGGCTGGCACGTGGTGCGGCTCGACAGCCGGCAACCCGCGGAGACCCAGGAACTGAGCGAGGTGGAGGGGGAGATCGAGAGCCGGCTGCGGCAGGAAAAGGCGGGCGATCTCCTCACCGAGCGCGCCCTTGAGCTGGAAGGGCTCGTCGGCGGCGCCGATTCACTAGACGACCTGACACGCGACCACCCGCTGCTGATTCCCCAGGAATCGGACTTCTTCTCCGCCGGGGACCCCGTCGCCGGGGCCGGTTCGGCGCAACTCTCGACGCTCGCCTTCGAACTCGAAATCGGCGCGGTGGGCGGTCCGGTCCGGCTGCCCACCGGCTACGGCTTCGTGGAAGTCCTCGAGGAACGGCCACCCCACGTCCCCGAGTTCGAGGACATCCGCGAGCAGGTGATCGCCGGACTCGAAGAAGAGCGAGCCCGTTCCCTGGCAGAGGAGGCCGGTCAGGAGCTCCGGGACCGGGTTGCCGGCGGCCGGACCGTGGAAACCGATCCCACGCCCCTCGAGCGCTGGTTCCGCGGCAGTCCGGTCGGAGTCGCCGGAATGCTCCCCGACCACGAGGAGACGGTCTTCGGCGCCGAGGTCGGGGACGTCGTCGGCCCCCTCGAGGCGGACCGTGGCTACGCCGTCGTCCGGATCAACGGGAAAGAGGGTTTTGCCGAGGCAACGTTCGAGGAGCAGAAGGAACCCTTCCGGGCGCAGATGGCCGAAGAGAAGAAACAGCGGATCTGGGCCGCCTTCGTGGGGGCCGCGGGCGAGCGCTACGAGATCCGTATTGACCGTCAGGCCCTCAACGACCTGATCGGATGAGTCCCACCAGAGGCTGCTGATGCAACTCGACCTGAGGGAGCGGGCCGGCGTCTCGCTGCTGCAACTGAACGGCCGCCTGGTGGATGGCCACGGTGACCAGGAGCTACGGGAGGCCGTGGACGTGCTCCTCGACTCGGGGCGCACCCGCATCGTCGTCGATCTCAGCGGGGTCAGCGCGATCGACAGCGCCGGCCTCGGCGAACTCGTTGCGTCCGCGCGGCGCGTCGCCCGCGCGGGCGGCGCCCTCAAGGCGCTCCATCCGCGCGAGCGCGTCGTCCACGTGATGAACATCGCCCGGGTGCTGCCGCTGTTCGAGGTGTTCGAGACCGAGGACCAGGCGGTCGCCAGCTTCACCACGGACGCCTGACGTCGAGACGTCCTTGATTTCGGTCGAGGAAGCGCTTCGCCGGATCCTCGCGCGGACGCCCCGCCTGCCGGCCGAGACGGTCGGGCTCGGAGAGGCCCGCGGCCGGGTGCTCCGGGAAGACGTGTTCGCGGACCGGGACCTGCCTCCCTTCCACCGCTCGGCGGTTGACGGGTATGCCGTCCGCGCCGCCTGCCTCGCGGGCGGGGGCCGGCTGCGGGTTGTGGATCAGATCCCCGCGGGGACGATGCCGAGGGTCCCGTTGGGCCCGGGGGAAGCGGCGGCCGTCATGACGGGCGCCCCTCTGCCGGAAGGGGCGGACGCCGCGATCATGGTGGAAGACACGGTTCGCGACGGAGACTTCGTCGTCTGGCCGGCTCCGGGAAAGACGCCGCCCGCCGTCGCGCCGGGAAGCCGGGTCACCGCCCGCGGCGCCGAGGTCGTGCGGGGTGCGAAGCTCCTCGAGGCCGGCGTCCGGGTCTCGCCGGCGGGCGTGGGGCTCCTCGCCACCGTCGGCAAGGTCCGGGTGGAGGTCGGCCGGCGGCCCCGGGTCGCCGTGTTCTCCACCGGCGACGAACTCCGGCACCCGCGGACCGAGCGGCCGCGGCCCGCGCAGATCCGGGACGCCAACAGCCACATGATCGCCGCCCGTTGCCGAGCCCTGGGGCTCCCGGTCCGGCGTTTGGGGTTTGCCGCCGACGATCCCGGCCACCTCGCCGCCACCACCGCTGCCGGCCTCGCTGGGGACGCCCTCTTCATCACCGGCGGCGTGTCCATGGGCCGCTATGACTATGTCGAGCCCGTGCTCGAGGAGGCCGGGGTCCGGCTGCTGGTGACCGCGGTCGCCATCCGCCCCGGGAAACCCTTCGTCTTCGGGATCAGGGAGGGTTCCCGTCCGGTCTTCGTGTTCGGACTTCCCGGGAATCCCGTATCGGCGCTCACCACGTTCGAGGTTTTCGCCCGTCCCGCGCTCGATGCGCTGCAGGGGATCGCCGATCCGAGGCCGCCGCGCCCGCTCGTCCGCCTGCTGGCTCCGGTAAGCAACCGCGGGCCCCGGCGCGCCTTCCTCCCCGCCCGGGTCGGAGTCTCGGACGACGGGACCCTGACGGCGCAGCCGATCCGCTCCCAGGGGTCGGGCGATATCGCGGCGGTGGCGCTCGCCAACGCCCTCGTGATCGTGCCCGAGGACGCGGAGGGGATCCCTGCCGGAGCGAGCGCCGAAGCGCAGCCGCTCCCCGGGTTTCCGGACGCCGGGGCCGGATGGCATGATCCGCGCCGATGAGTTCCGGCGGTTCTGAACGCCCGGCGTCTCCGGCGTCCCTCAGCCACGTGGATTCCGGGGGAAGCCCGCGCATGGTGGACGTGGGAGCCAAGCCGGTCACCTCGCGCGAAGCCGCCGCCGAGGCCTTCGTGAGGGTCTCGGAGGAGGCGCTCGAGCTGGCGCGCCGCAAAAACGCACCCAAGGGCAGCGTGCTGGACACCGCGCGTCTCGCCGGGATTCAGGCGGCGAAGGCCTGCTCCACCCTGATCCCGCTGTGTCATCCCCTGCCCCTCGACCACGCCGACGTCTCGGCGGCGTTCGAGGAGACGGGGATCCGCATCGTGTCCCGGATCCGGTGCCGCGCCTCCACCGGGGCCGAGATGGAGGCGTTGACCGCCGCCTCGGTGGCCGCCCTCACGGTCTACGACATGCTGAAGGCCGCGGACCGGGCGATGGTGATCGGCCCGGTCCGCCTCCTCGAAAAGAGCGGCGGGGCGAGCGGCGACTGGAGCGCGGACGGTGTCTGAGGCGCGGGACTCGCTCCTCGCCGCGCTCGCGGCGGAGGGCTCGGCGGTCGTGGCGCTCAGCGGCGGCGTGGACAGCGCGACGCTGGCGGTCCTGTCGCACCTGGCGCTCGGAGAGCGAAGCCTGGCGGTCACGGGGGTGAGCGCGAGCCTCTCCCGCCATCAGCAGTCGCTCGCGGAGTCGGTTCTCCGCGCACACCCCATGCCCCACGAGTGGCTCGCGACGGACGAACTGGCGTCCGCGGACTACCGCCGGAACGGTCCGGACCGCTGCTTTCACTGCAAGGACGAGCTCTACCGCCGGCTGCGGCAGCTCGCCGACGCGCGCGGTTTCGCCGCCGTCCTCGACGGCACGAACGCCGACGACACCGGCGACTTCCGGCCCGGAAGGCGGGCGGCGGAGTCCTACGGAGTCCGCTCACCGCTGCTCGAAGCCGGGATCGGCAAGGAGGGGGTCCGCGCGCTGGCTCGCGAACTCGACCTGCCGGTGGCCGACGAACCGGCCTCCGCCTGTCTCGCCTCCCGCGTTCCCGGGACCATTCAGATCGACGCCGGAGTCCTGAGCCGGGTGGAGGCCGGCGAAGAAGCGCTCCGGGAGTTCGGCTTTTCGGCCTTCCGGGTCCGCCACCACGGGGACCTCGCCCGCATCGAGCTGCCGGCGGCCCAGATCACCCGCGCGCTCGAACCCGATGTCGGAGGTCCGCTCGCGGAACGGCTGGTAGGCCTCGGATACCGGCAGGTGGCGGTGGATCTCCGCGGCTACCGGCCCGCCGGACTCGCCGCCCCCTTCGACCCCGATCGCGATCTGGCCTTCCTGTCCCCGGGCGCACGTTAGCGATCGATTGCTCGAAATCCGCATCCTCGCCGACCCCGACGAGGACGACGGTGCGGGCCGGAACGTCGAGGTCCGCCTGATCGCCCGGGCGCGGCCGGACGAGGATCCGCTCGAGGACTCCCGGTTCTTCGCCGCGGGAGACCGGGAACGCATCGTGGCGTTCGTCGCGGAAATGCTCGAACGCCATGCCTCCGCGCTTCCGGCGCCCCGGCTGGAGTGCTGCCGGCGGTGCGACCGCGCGCTCGACCCGGAGGCGGAGGGTGAGCGGAGGCGGCCCTTCGTCTGCCGGAGCTGCCAGCGGGCGGCGGCGCGGGGTCCCCGGCCGGACGGATCGCGGAACGCCGGCGAGGGAGTCGAGGTGCGTTTTCTCGGGACCGGCGACGCTTTCGGCTCCGGCGGAAAGCGCCAGGCCGCGATTTTCGTGCGCGCCCTCGGCAGCCGGCTCGGGCTTTTGCTGGACGCCGGGCCGGGTTGCCACACGGCCCTCCGCGCCGAAGGACTCGTGAGCGACGATCTCGGGGCCGTGGTGCTGAGCCACTTCCACGGCGACCACTACGGCGGGTTCCCGTTTCTCGAATTGGACGCCATGCGGAGCGGGCGCCGCGAACCGCTCCGCGTCATCGCACCCCCGGGCGCGCGGGAACGTCTGGCGGCGCTCAGGGAATGCCTCTACCGCGAACTGCCCCTCCGGTTCGAGGAAGAGATCACGGAGGCGCTCCCCGGCGCGACCCTCGGCCTGCCCGAGAGCCTGGGAGGCGGCTCGGCCCGGGCCCTGGCGGCGCGCCACCAGCCCGAAGCCTGGGCGTTGTCCTGGAAGCTGGGGCTCGGTGGCCGCACCGTCGTCTACTCGGGCGACACCGGCTTCAGCGACGAGTTGATTTCCGAGGCGGCGGCGGCCGACCTCCTGATCCACGAGTGCACCTCACTCGAAGCGCTTCCCGGTCACACCTCCCACCTGGAACTGGAGGAGGCGGCGTCCCGGATCACCGCCCGCCGGGTGCTGCTGGTGCATACCGGCGAGGACGTACTCGGCGCGGCCGGCCTGGCCTTCGAGCGGGCCCACGACGGCCTGCGTGTCGTGGTCTAGCGACCCCGAACGACAGCCGTTCCGCACGCGGCGCGCTTCGCGCCGCCGAACTCAGTCCTCTTTCTTGGCTGCGTCGCCGCCCTCGGAACCCGCGTCCGGGTTGGTCACGCCCTTCATGGAGTCGCGGAAATTCCGGATGCCCTCCCCGAGACCCGACCCGAGCTTGCCCAGCCGTGATCCGCCGAAGATGAGGATCACGATCGCCAGGATGATCAGGAGTTCGGTCGCGCCGAAGGGGCCGACCAGGAGGACCGGAACCCACAGGAAGGAAGTCATGGGGCGATTCTATCCGGTTATTTCCCGCCGCCGGGAAACGGCGCCGCTGCGGCCTTCGCACGTTCGTACACGAGCGCCGCCACCGCGATGTCCTCGGCCGCGATCCCCTGGGATTCGAAGAGGGCAGAACCGGGTCGCCCACCCCCTTTCCCCGCCGCCACCACCTCGCCGATCGTCTCCAGGTCCTCCCATCGCAGCTCTCCGGAGGCGACGAGCGGCGCCAGATCGCCGCACTCGGTCCGCGCCTGCTCCCGGTCGTCCACCACGATGCGGTCCGCGTGACGCACCGCGGCGCCATCGAGCTCGCGCCGTCCGAGCGAGTTTCCTCCCGCCGCCGCAACGAACGCGCCCGGGGCGAGCCACTCACCCCGCACGACCGGCTCGGCGGCATTCGTGACCGCGACCACGATGGGCTTGCCGCGGACCGCCGCCTCCCCGCCGGGCGCCGGGACGACCTCTAGCCCGAGGCGGGCGGACATCTGACGCGCGAACCGGGTCCGCCGCTCCGGATTCCGGCAATACGCCTCCACCCGGGTGAGCGGCCGGACGAGCGCGAGGGCTTCCAACTGCGTTTCGGCCTGGTATCCGCACCCCACGATCCCCGCGCTGGAGGCGCCGGGAGCCGCCAGGTAGTCCGCCGCGACCCCGGTGGCGGCGCCGGTCCGGATCTGCCCCAGGGCGTCGGCTTCCATCACGGCGGCGAGCGATCCGGTCTCCTGGTCGAAAAGGAGGAGCACGAAGCGCATGGCGTCCCGGCTTGTCAGGTAGGTCTTGAGCCCCAGGTAGCCGAGCGCGGAACTCGAGGCGCTCATCGTGTGCAGCATCCGGCCCGGGACCCGGACCCGCTGCCGGGGCCGATTCTGGGCTCCCCCCTCGCCGAGTTCCCGGAAGACCGCCTCGACCGCGCCCAGGGCGTCCCGCATGGGAAGCGCCTCCGAGACGAGCGATTCCGGAAAGTAGAGAGTCACCGGCGAAAGGGTAAGGGGAGCCGAAACCCGGGGGGAACGGCGTCCCTTTCCTAAAATGGACGCCATGGACGTGCTCACCGCGCAACAGATGCGCGACGCGGACCGCCACACCATCGAGGAAGCCGGGGTTCCGGCGCGGGTCCTGATGGAAAACGCGGGGCGGGCAGTCGCCGACGTCGTTGCCACCGAAGCGGGAACGAGCGGCCGGCGGATCCTCATCCTCTGCGGGCGGGGCGGCAACGGGGGCGACGGCCTGGTGGCGCTCCGGGCGCTGGCGGCGCGCGGCCTGCGCGGCACCGCCGTGCTGCTGGCCGACCCGGAACGGCTCACCGGAGAGACGAAGGCGAACTACGAGACGGCGATGCAGCTCGCGCTCCACGTCGTTCCCTGCCCCGACGAAGCCACCTGGGAATGGGCGCTCCGGCAGACCGGCCCCGACGGTCTTGCCGCCCCCCGCCCCGGGGTCATCGTGGACGCGATCCTGGGAACCGGGAGTTCCGGCCCGCTCCGAGGGCTCGCCGCCCGGGTGGTCGCCGATCTGGATCACGTCGGACGGTTCCGGGACGCGGTCCGAATCGCCGTCGATATACCGACCGGCCTATCCGCCGATACCGGGGCGGCGCCGGATCTCTGCTTTCGCGCCGATCTCACGGTGGCGCTCGCGGCGCCGAAGATCTGCCATTTCGTCTATCCGGCGAGCGCCTCCTGCGGCGAGATCCGGGTCGCCGAGATCGGCATTCCGCGCGTCTGGCTGAATGCCGGCACCGCCGGGGTCCGGACCAATGACGAACGCCGGGTGGCGCCCTTCTTCCCCGCCCGGGCGCCCGGCGTTCACAAGGGGCAACTCGGCCGGCTGCTGCTCGTGGCGGGCTCCCGGCGCATGCCCGGGGCCGCGGCGCTGGCGGCGCAGGGCGCCCTGTCGGCCGGCGTCGGTCTGCTGACCGTTGCGGGTCCGGCCGACGGGCTGACGGAGTTGCCTCCCGAAGCGATGCGCCTGCCCCTGCCCGCTTCCGGCGACGGCGAGATCTCCCTCGACGGGGTGGCGGAGATCGCGCGGTTCACCGGCGACGCCATCGCGCTCGGGCCCGGCCTCGGCAGCCGGGAGGAGACGAGGGAGGCGGTGCGGCAGATCGTCCTCACGACCTCGCTGCCGCTGGTGCTCGACGCCGACGGGCTGAACGCCTGGGCCGGCCGGGCCTCGCAACTCGCCCGGCGGTCCGGGCTTGCCCTCACGCCCCATCCGGGCGAAGCCGCCCGGCTACTCGGTCTGACAAGCGCCGAGGTCCAGGAGGATCGGCTGCAGACGGCCCGGCGCCTCGCCCGGGAAGCCGAAGCGGCAGTAGCCCTCAAGGGACCCGGGACCCTCGTCGCCGACCCGCGCGGCGCCGTCTTCGTGAACCGGTCCGGTGGGCCCGAACTCGCCGCCGGCGGATCGGGGGACGTCCTCACGGGAGTGGTGGGAGCGCTGCTCGCCCGCCGGCTCGCTCCGCTCGAGGCGCTTTCCGCGGGCGTGTTCCTGCACGGGCTGGCCGGCAGCGAAGCACGCCAGAGCAGCGGGGAGGAAGCCGTCACCGCGTCCGGGGTGGCCGCCCACCTCGGGAGGGCGGTGCGCCGGTTGCGCCGGGAGGTGTCCCGGTGAGGGCCGCACCGGGGGCGGCGGACCCCCTCGCCAGCCGCAGCCCGGAGGACACGCTCGAAGCGGGCGCCCGTCTCGCGGCCCGCGAACCCGGCTGCCGGGCCTTCTATCTCGAGGGGGACCTGGGCGCCGGGAAGACGGTTTTCGCCAAGGGACTCGCGCGGCACTACGGCGTGGACCCCCGCCAGGTCACGAGTCCGACCTTCGCGCTGGTGTCACGCCACGGCGAGGGAACGCGCCCGGTGTACCACCTGGACCTCTACCGGATCGAGCACCCCGCGGAACTCCGGGAACTCGGCATCGAAGAAATGGAGGAAGAGGACGCGGTGATGATCGTCGAGTGGCCGGAACGGCTCGGACCCTACCTCCGCGCGGACGCGACGCGAGTCCGCCTGCTCCGGGAAGCGGACGGGGCTCGCCGCATCGAGATCCGGGCCGGAGCGGCAGCTCGATGAGCGCCCGGGAGGCGAACCGCCTGCTGGCGGCGGCGACACTGACCGCCCTCTCCCTGGCCGCGTGCGGCGATTCGGGGCCGCGGGTCCCCACCGAGCGGTCCAGCCTGGTCCTGATCACCGTCTCCTCGCTGCGCGCCGACCACCTCGGGATCTACGGCTATCCGCGAAACATCAGTCCGAACCTCGACCTGTTCGGGGCGTCGGGGGCGGTGTTCCTCGCAGCGTTGACCCCCTGGCCCGAGACCGGGCGGGCCGCGGCGGCGGTCCTCACCGGGGTGGATCCGAGCCGGAGCACCCGGGGAGAGCCGGCCCGGTTGATCGAGGGGTCCACCCTCGCGGCCCGGTTGCGCGAGCACGGCTACCGGACCCTCGCCGCGGTCAGTCATCCCGCCCTTGCCGCCGAACTCGGCTTCGGGAGCGGTTTCGACGAGTTCCGGGAGTACTGGGGCGACGCCGGCACCGCCACTGATCGGGTGCGGGAGTTCGGGATCGGGGCGCTCGCAGACGCCACCCAAGATGTCCCGTTGTTCCTCTGGCTGCACTTCGCCGCGCCCGCCCGGCCGCACGCGCCGCCGGAGGAGGATCTGCACGCCATCCGGACCGACGCGATGACCCCGGCCGGCCCGCGGTTCCGCGGGGGACCCCAGCCCACCGCGGCCGTCGCTCCCGGCGCCGGCTACGGGGAGCTGGCGGATGGCTACGACGCCTCCATCCGGTCGGTGGACCGGGCGGCCGGCGCCCTGCTCGCGGAGGTGACCTCCGGTGGGCTTCGAGGCCGGACGCTGTTCGTGGTGGCCGGGCTCCACGGCGAGTCGCTCGGGGAACACGGCCCCCCCTTCGAGTCCCCGCGCACCCTCTTCCGGGAAACGCTCGAGGTGCCGCTGCTGGTCGGTTGGCCCGGCGGGGACGGGACGCGGGTCCCCACCGAAACGCGTTTCGGATCGGCGGTGGGCATCGCCGATGTCGGCCCCACCGCCCTCGAGCTCATCGGCGTGCCGCTCGCGGAAACCCTCCCGCTGGGGACGGTCGGCAAATCCCTGGTTCCGGCGCTCCTCGGAGACGACCCACGCCCCCACCGGCGTCTCTACGCGCAGTCCGAACGCGGGCTCTTCGGCGTCTATGACGGCCGGCTGCGGATGCTGCGCATCCCGATTCCCGGCCAGGCGGCCCCCCTGTTCGCGCTGTTCAACCTCGCCCGGGACCCCAACGAGGCCGCAAACGTCTACGAGCAGGCGCGCTTTTCGATGGAGCCCCTGAAGGCGCAACTGGAGACCCGGCGGATCCAGACCGTGGCCTGGCAGCAGGAAAACGAGAGCGCCGGCGCCCCCGACCCGGACGTTTCGCCGGAACTCGGAGCCGCGCTCGAGGCGCACGGCTACCGCTGACCCGTCGAGCGGATTCCGAACGGGGTCTAACCGAACCAGGTTGCGCCCATTGTCTCTACGGCGGAACTGTCGGTCGGCTTACGAGGGACTGAGGTCTCGAGCTTGAGGCGCTGCCGGTTTCTGTTCAGTTTGCGCGCTGTCCGCCGTGCGGCGTCCGCAGGAGCCCCGACGGCTTTGTTCATTCGTCTCGCTCACGAACGTTGTCAACATGATTCGTCAGCGTCGCGGCTCCCTCGAAATTCCGGCCCAGCATCAGGGATGTAGGCGCGCGCACCTACGGCAACACCAAAGACCAACATCTGGCCGCGCTCAGCGTCTCGGCGTCCAGCGACGGTCAGCAATGGCGAGCGCCGGATTGGCAGAAGGCTTCAGAGCGTGCTCGAACCCTCCTTAACGGGCGCGGTGCTCCCCCTCGGACAAGGGATTTGATAGCGGGGCCGAACTCCTGGTGCGCACCCGGCTTGGACGCGCTTGCCCGGTCAGATTCGGGCGCGTGATCAGTGAGCATCGCCGTGCCCGTGTCCCTCTCGGACGGCATCACCGCTACCGGTTCCATCTCGAACGGCATTGCCGTGTCCGTGGCCCCTGCGGGCCGCATCGCCATCACCGGCACCCTTGCGGGCTGCATCGCCGTGGCCATGTTCAGAGCGGATGGCATTGCCAAGACCGGGCCCCTGCCGGATGGCATCACCGTGGCCATGATCGGAGCGGACAGCATCGCCATCACCGACACCGGCGCGGATTGCTTGACCGTGGCCATGGTCAGACCGAACGGCATCGCCATCGCCGGCGCCCTTCCGGACTGCATCGCCGTGGCCGTGGCCCTCCCGCAGAGCACTGCCGGAGCCAGCGCCGTCCCGGACGGCATCGCCGTGGCCATGACCCCTACGGACGGCATTCCCTTCACCGGCACCCGTGCGGATGCCTTGACCGTAGCCATGGTCGGCACGGACGGCATCGCCGTTACCAGCACCTTTCCGGACTGCATCGCCGTGGCCGTGGCCCTCCCGCAGAGCACTGCCGGAGCCAGCGCCGTCCCGGACGGCATCGCCGTCGCCAATACCGACCACCCGTAGAGTTAGATCCTCCGACCCATCGAGAGTGACAGCCCGTAAGTCCGCGTCCCACGAGACTTCCGGCGGAAGCGGCTCGGTCGGGCCATCCGGCCCGAGTTCTACAACGATTTCTGCGGGGTTAGTCACGGACCCGCATGCTAGCTCACAGTCTCCATGGGATCGGGCGGCGCTGCGTTCGAACCTCGACTGTACCTGGCCGGGCAGCAAACGAAGGGTTCTCCTCTCGTGTTTGGCGGACGCCCGGACCCGACTGCCTTTTTTTCGGGTGGTTCGAACTGAGTCCGGTCGCCGCAGACTTTGTCTCCGAAAGCTACAAGCCGGGTTGGGTTCAGTGGCCCGACTTCGATTGCGTCACCTGGAAGAACTCCACCGAGGCCCGTCAACTCTATTTCGGCCCAGCTGCACTTGAGACGGACACACCCGAGCAACTGAGCCGGCTTCTCAGCGCCCTCATTCGACAGGATCGTTTCGTGGGCGGCGCACTGAACGCCGCCTTCCAATCGCGCGTCCTGTAAAGACTCTTCGGCGCATTGCCGTGCTGTCAGCCAAAACACTGGCATAGTCCTTTCCGTCCTCTGCCTCTGAGACGGTCAACGGAGAGCGAGCGCCTCCTGTCACGGATCGCTCCAGCCTGCCGCCGTCCATGTGGCGAGCCGCGCTCCCGCGCCTTCCGTGCCGGTCGGGAACGTGGCCCACTGCTCCATGAGCGCCCGCTGCCGGTCGAACCCGTCTGTGCGTGGGTACGCGGTCTCGAAGCAGCCTCCAGGCCGCGCACAGCGGTCGTAGCAGGCCGGGCTCGTCGTACACGCGCGATCACGAGAACCGCTACTGTAGAAACCATGTCCATGGCCATCCGTTGGATTCTCGTTCTCGTGCTCGGCACCTCGTGCGCGACGAGCTACCAATTTCTCGACTCCGGCGGCTGCGCCGCGGATGCGCCTGACGTTCCGGATCTCTCGCCGCTGGCTCATGCCTACGATGTCCGTGATATCGACGAACCGCCGAGGACGCGTTGGAGTAACGACATAGACCCAGACGAATGGCGCGGGCCGGAGGGGATGGTGGTCGTTCAAGTGGTTATCCTGGAGAGTGGCCGCGTCCACCCGACCCAGGTGATCCACAGCGTCAACGACTGCGTGGACGCGCTCGCGGTCGAGACTGCGCGCACCTGGCTCTTTCACCCCGGACGCATCAATGGCCAAGCGGTGGCGGTAGTGACGGAGCTCGAGTTCTCAATGAAGTGGTTCTGAGCGAATCGGGGCGTCTGTCTCGCTCGGGGTTACGCGCCAAGCGGCATCTGTTGCTCGTCGGCGGAACGTGGTTTCGCGGCCCTGGGGCCCGCGGTGCCGGTCTGGAGACCGGCGTTCCCTCCTGCGTTCCGCGGCGGGCCGCTAGACGCCCGCCGCCGCCAGCTCCGCGAGCACGCGCTCGGGCCGGAGCGGCAGCCGGCGCATCCGCACCCCCGTCGCGTCGTGGACGGCGTTCGCGATCGCCGCGGGAACCGGCTTGTGCGAGGGTTCCCCGGCTCCGTAGGGCCTGAGGTCCGGGCGGTCGGGATTCGGATCGCCGTTCACCACCACGACGTCGATGCGCTCGGGCGCATCCCGGTGGGTCAGGGTCGGGTGCGTGCGCCAGTCGACGCTCGTGACCGTCTCGCCGTCGAACCGGACCTCCTCGAAGAGCGTCCGGCTGATCCCGTGCAGCAGGTTCCCCTGGATGGTGTTCTCGAGGCCGTCCGGGTTGATCACGAGGCCGCAGTCGTGGGCGCACACCATCCGCGGAACGCGAACCCGTCCGGTCTCGCGTTCGACCTCGACTTCGGCGATCACCGCGATCGTGGTGCGCGCGCGGTAGGTGTAGGCGATGCCCCGCCCGGTGAGCAGGGGCCCGTCGCCCAACCGCCCGGGTGAGGGCCGCGCGTCCCATCCGTAGGCCCTGGCGGCCGCTTCGACCACCGCGATGGATCGGGCCCGGCGGAAGACCTCGTCGTCATCGGTCGCCCCGCGCAGGAGGCGCAGCCGGAACTCCACCGGGTCCGCATCCGCGGCCGCCGCCAGCTCGTCCACGAACGACTCCGCGGCGAACGTGATCTGCGGGCCGTTGGGGTCGCGCAGGTTCCCGGTGCGGAGCGGCGTCTCGAACACCAGCGGGAGGCGGACCGCCCGCGTCTCCCCGCGCCGGTTCGGCACGTGGTACATGTCGTCCGGCCCCCGGGCGCCTCCGGGAGACGGCTGGTCCGGCCTCAGCCCCATCAGTTGCGCGATGAGCACGGTCCGGGCCTGGTTGTAGCCGACGTGCGCGTAGTTGGCGATCCGCGCCTGGTAGTCGAGGGCGACCAGGTTGCCGTCCGCGTCGAGCCCTCCGCGGAGATCGATGGCGAAGGCGGGACCCTTGGTGTCCCACGCCGTCTCCTCGTGCCGCATCCACTGCACCCGGACCGGGCGGCCGAGCTCCTTGGCCAGGTAGGCGGCCTCGAAGCCCGCGTCGTCCGCCGCCGTGCGCCCGTAGAGCTGCGGCCCCTCCATCCAGATCACCCGCACCTGCTCCGGCGGCATGCCGAGGAACTCGGCGATGCCGGTCCGGTGGCTGTACGGCTTCATGTCGTTGGTGTAGATCGTCATCTGGCCGTCCGAGGGATCGGCCACGGCGTGGGCGGGCCCGATCGCCGTGTGTCCCTGGAAGGGGACGTCGTAAGCGGCCTCGACGACGGTCGCGGCGCTCGCCAGCGCCCCGTCGGGGTCTCCCTGCACCGGCGCCGCCCCGCGTCGCTCGGAGCCCGGCTCCGGCTCCGCGCTCCTCAGGTATTCGAAGAGGTCATCCGATGCCGGGAAGGGCGCGGTGGCGGGCTTTTCCCAGGTGACGGCGAGACGTTCCGCCGCCTCGATCGCCTGCTCCTCGCGCTCGCACACCACCGCGACGTAGTTGCCCTTTCGCACCACCCGGAGGAACCCGGGCATGTCCCGCACCGAGGATTCGTCCAGCGCCGTCAGCGTCGCGCCCGCGAAGGGCGGCCGCACGTTCCGGGCGTGGACCATCCCCGGCAGGCGGACGTCCACCGCCCACTCGAACGATCCGTCCACCTTCGCGGGGATGTCGTAGCGCGGAATCGACTGGCCGACCAGTTTCAGGTCCTGTACCGGCTTGACGCTCGCGACGCCGCCGGCCTGGTTGATGTTCGCACCCGTCAGCGCGACGTCGAAGCGCCGCCCGCCGACCAACTCCCCATAGGTGACCGTCCGCGCGGGATCGCCGTTGAGCGAGATCACCCCCTCGCTCACCCGAAGCTCCTCCACCGGCACGCCGAAGCGCTCCGACGCCATCTCCAGCAGCACCCGCCGGGCCTCCGCCGCGATGCGGCGTCCGACCATGGCGTCGCGCTCGATCGCGTCCGAGCCGCCCGAACCGCCCTGGTCCACCGTCAGGTCCGTGCGCCCCATGACGACCGTGGCCCGGTCGAAGGCGAGGTCGAGTTCGTCGCACATCATCTGCCGGGTGGCGGTGCCGATCCCCTGTCCCCCGTCGGTCTTGCCGAGGTAGAAGGTCGCGCTGCCGTCCTCGTGGACGACCAGCCAGGAATCGAGCTGGAGAAAGTCGGGATCGCGGTAGGGGCCGGACTCCGCCGGCTGGGAGCCCAGCGCCTGCCGCGCCGCGCCGGCCGCGCCCATGGCGCTCAGGCCGAAGACGAAGAGGCCCGACGTCTTGAGGAAGTCGCGCCGGGATGCGCTCCCCTCCCAGTGCCCGAGCGCGCGCTCGATCGTGTCGGGGGCCTGCCGGCCGTTCCCCGGATCCCGCCCGCGGGTCATCGGTCCTCCTCCCCGGAAGTGCCTGCCATCGCGGTCGCGGCCCGCTTCACCGCGGACTGGATCCGGTAGTAGGTCATGCAGCGGCAGAGAATCGGGTTCATGCCCCTCCGGATCTCCTCGTCGGAGGGATTCGGGCTGTTGCTGAGCAGCGCCGCGGCCGTGAGAATCTGGCCGTTCTGGCAGAACCCGCACTGCGGCACCTGCTCCTCGATCCAGGCCTGCTGGACGGGGTGCAGCTTGCCGTCCTCGGGCAGCCCCTCGAGGGTGGTGATCTCGCCCCGGGTACGCGAGACCGGCAGGATGCAAGAGCGGATCGGACGTCCGTCCATCAGCACCGTGCAGGTCCCGCACTGGGCGAGGCCGCAGCCGAAGCGCGGTCCCCGCAGCCCCAGATCGTTCCGGAGGACGTAGAGCAGCGGCGTCGCCGGATCGACGTCGACCGTGTGGGTCTTGCCGTTGACCGTGAGCGTGGTCTCTTGCATCGATGGTTCCCCTACCGCGCGAAGATGCTACCGGAGCGTCTCGACCCGCTCGAAGGTCATCGAGTTGCCGCTCGGGAAGTGGAGGGTCAGCAGGTCGCCCTCCACCGTGACCTCGCAGGGCTCGCGGTGGTTCGCATTCGCTTCCGCGGCGGAACGGATCGCCATCGCCAGAGGCGCCTCGGGCAACGGCCCGGCGGCGCCGCCCGCCGAAAGGTGGAACTGGTGAGTGAGCAGCAGGGACCTCCCGTCGCGCGACCACTCGCCGCCCTCGGCCGAGCCGCGGACCGCGGCGCCGTCCTCGCCGGTCACGAAGAAGGTCACCGACCATTCGCCGCGGCTGCCGTCGTCGCTCCCGGCGAGGAACACGATCCGGCCGTCCACGGGGAGTTCCGCTCCCGCAGCGAGCCGGTAGGCGCGCGGCCGCCAGCTTCCCACGATGGGATCGGGCGCCGCGGAAGCCTGCGGGGAGACAGAATTGGCGTTCGCCGGCCCCACGGCGCTGCCCGAAGGGACAGCGGCCAGACCCAGAGCGACCAGGGTGGATCCGGCGAAGAGGACCAGAGAAGGAGGACGGTTCGAGCGCATGGAGCGAACAAGGCTATCCGCTCGCCGGCGCGGACGGCCGGACGCGCAGGCCGCGTCCGGCGCGCCGGGCGCCGGACGGAATCCGCACCGTCCGCGGGGTAACCTTCCGCCTTCATGAAGACCGTGGGAGCGGGGAGGACGCAGCTCGGTCTGGCTGCCGGACTTCTCATGACGCTGACGTGGCTGCCCGGGTGCAGTCTCGTCGCCAACATGGCGGTGAACTCCATCGCGGGACTGCTGGCCGAGGGGGAGGCCGTCCTCCGCTCCGACGACGATCTCGACCTCGTCAAGGCGCCGCTCGCGAACAATCTCTGGCTCATGGAGACGATGCTCGAGACGAGCCCCGAGCACCGGGAGATGCTGTTGAGCGCGACCAAGGGGTTCCTGCTGTTCGCCTACGGCTTCGTGGAGCCGGACCTCTTTGATCTCGACTTCACCCAGTTCGAGGAAAAGCAGGCGGTGCGGCGGCGCGCCGCCCGGCTCTACCGCCGCGCCACGGGCTACGGCATGCGGGGGCTGGAGGTGAACCATCCGGGCATCGAGGCGCGCCTCCGGAACAGCCCGGAGGCGGCGGCCGCCGAACTCGAGACGGAGGACGCCGCGCTGGCGCTGTGGACCGGGACCGCTCTCGGCGCCTGGATCGCGATGGATACGGACAATCCCGAGGCCACGGCGGACCTCTCCCTGATGGGCGCCCTGCTGCACCGGTCCCGCGAGCTCGACGACACCGTGGACGAAGGGGTGGTCTACGACTACCTCAGCATCTACGAGGTGTCCCGGATCGGGGGCTCCATCGACCGGGGACGCGAGTACTACGAGCACGCCCTCGAGATCGGCCCGGCGCGGGCTCCGGTGCTCTGGTCCACCTGGGCCGAGGCGGGGTCGGTCGCGAGTGGCAACCGGGGGGAATTCGAGGCCCTGTTGCGGCAAACGCTCGACTTCGACATCGACAGCGAACCGGGAGCGCGTCTCCTGAATCAGGTGGCTCAGGAGCGGGCCGCCTGGCTGCTTTCCAACGTCGACGACTATTTCCTCGACGACCTGCAGAGCCAATAGAAACCCGAAGAGATTCCTTATGCCGAACGTCAGAAAGTACCTCCTGGCCAGCCGGAGCGCCGCGCTCGTGGCTCTCGCCCTCCTCCTGCCGGCGGCCGCCGCCGAGGCACGGGTCAACCTGCGGCTCGCGACCGTCGCGCCCCGGGGATCGGCGTACCACCTGATCCTCGACAAGATGGCCGCCGAGATCGGCCGCGAGACCGGCGGCGAGGTCCGGATCCGGATCATCGCCGGAGGCGCCGCGGGCGACGAGACCGCGATGATCAGCAAGATGCGGATCGGCCAGGTGCAGATGGCCGCGGTCTCGAACGTGGGACTCGCCGAACTGGACCCGAGCGCCTGGACCCTGTCCATCCCCATGGTGTTCCGCGACTATCCGGAGTGGGACCACGTCCGGGAGGCCATGAACCCGGAGATCGCGGATGCGCTCCGCGGACAGGGGTTCCAGGTCATCGCCTGGGCCGACGTGGGCTGGCTTCACTTCTTCGCCAGCGACCCCGTCCACACCCTGCAGGACCTGCAGGCGCTGAAGCTGGCGGGCGCCTCGAACGACCAGACGGTCCTCGATCTCCTGCGCTGGTCGGGCTTGGACCCCGTCCAGATCAGTTCGGTCGAGCTGGTGAGCGGCTTCCAGACCGGACTCATCGAGGCGGTCCCGATGCCGATCGTCCTTGCGGAGGGGTCCCAGATCTACCGCTCCGCCAAGTTCATGAACGACCTCCCCTGGGCGCCGCTGCAGGGCGCGATCATCGTGCACGAGCAAGGCTGGGCGCGGCTCGACGCGTCCCAGCAGGAAGTGGTGCTCCGGAAGAGCAACGAGGCGGCGGTTTCGTTCCGGGAAACCAACCGCGAGCAGGAGCGGAAGTCGCTCGCGGCGATGAAGTCGCGCGGCCTCGAGGTGATCGAGGCCTCCTCCGAGTTCGAGAGCGCCTGGATGGACACCGCGGAGAAGCTCTTTCCGCTGGTCCGGGAGCAGCTCGTTTCCCCTCCGGTGTTCGACCGCATGATCCGGTTGCGCGACGAATACCGGGCGGCCAATGAGTAGCCCGGCCGCGGGCTGACCCGCGGAAGCCGCCCCGGGGGAATCATGAGTCCGGACGCCGCAGGGGCCCTTCCGGAGGAGGCCGCCGCCATTCCGGAGCCAGCCGCCGCGCCGCCGCGGAGCCGCCTCGCGGTCTTCGAGGACGCGATCTCCGTCGGCGCCCTCGTCCTCATGGCGGCGATCCCCATCGGCGAAGCCCTCATCCGGCCGGTCTATCCGACCGGCATCCCGGGCTCCTCGATGTGGGTGCAGCACCTGACGCTCTGGGTCGCTTTCCTGGGGGCGGCGGTGGCGTCGCGCCGGGGCGAGCTGCTCTCGCTGAGCGCCGGCCCGAGCATGGTGCCCCCGGCCTGGAAGCCGCGCCTCCTGTCGCTGTCGGGCGCGGTCGGGGTCGTGGTGTCCGTGGTGCTTTCCTACGCCAGCGCGGTGCTGACCCGGGCCGAGTGGGAGGGCGGCCGGGAGCTGGCGCTCGGGGTTCCGGTCTGGGTCGCCGTGGGGGTCATGCCGGTCGGTTTCCTGCTGATCGGCTGGCGGCTCTGGCGCCGGGTCCCGACCCGCTGGGGCCGCTGGACGGCGATTCTGGGTCTCGCGATTCCGCTGCTGCTCCACGAGGGGCTCACCGGGTGGGACCTCACCGGAAACGGCATCGAATGGCCGCTCCTCGCCCTCATCCTGATCGCCGCGGCGTTCGGGGCGCCGATCTTCGTGGCGCTCGGCGGCGCCGCCGCGGTGCTGCTGTGGAGCAACTGGGACCCGGTCTCGGCGATTCCCGCCGAGGCCTACAGCATGGTCACGAAGCCCATGCTGCCGACCATCCCGCTGTTCACGCTGGCGGGTTACATCCTCGCCGAGGGCGGGGCCCCCAAACGGCTCGTGGTGCTCTTCCGCGGCGTCTTCGGCTGGATGCCGGGCGGGGTGGCGGTGGTCGCGATCGTGATGTCCGCGTTCTTCACCTGCTTCACCGGGGGCAGCGGCGTCACCATCCTGGCGATGGGCGGACTGATGTTCCCCCTGCTGCTCGCGGACGGGCACCGCCCCAAGTTCGCGACCGGCCTCCTCACCGCGGCGGGCTCGCTCGGCCTCCTCATCCCCCCCTCGGTCGCGGTCATCCTCTACGCGATCGTCGCCGAGGTGGACATCCCGCGGCTGTTCGTGGCGGGACTCATTCCCTCGGCGCTCCAGATCGTGCTGGTCGCCGGGTTCACCATCGTGGTGACCCGGCGCTTCGCCGGGAAGACCTCGTCCTTCCGGATCCGCGAGGCGGCGCAGGCGCTCTGGACCGCAAAGTGGGAGGCGTCCATCCCCTTCGTGGTCATCGGCGTGATGCTCGGCGGGATCGCGACGCTCGTGGAAGCCGCCGCCATCACCGTCCTCTACGCGCTGTTCATCGAGTTCGTGGTCCACCGCGAGGGAAAGACGTTCTCGGACCTCGTCCGCACCGGGGCCAACGCGGTGACCCTGATCGGCGGCGTTCTGCTCATCCTGGGCGCCGCCCTCGGGCTCACGAACTACCTGATCTTCGCCGACATCCCGGGGATGGCGATCGACTGGGTGCAGTCGTTCGTGGCCTCCCCGCTCTTCTTCCTGCTGCTGCTGAACATCTTCCTGCTGATCGTCGGCTGTCTCATGGACATCTACTCGGCCATCGTGGTCGTGGTCCCCCTGGTCGCGCCGCTCGGACTCGCTTTCGGCATCGACCCCCTGCACCTCGGGGTCATCTTCCTCACGAACCTGGAGCTCGGCTACCTGACGCCGCCGGTGGGGATGAACCTCTTCCTCGCCTCCTACCGGTTCAAGCGGCCGCTCGGCGAGGTCTATCGCGCCTCGGTGCCGTTCCTGCTGATCCGGGCGGGCGCGGTGCTGCTCGTGACCTATATCCCTTACCTGACCCTGGCGCTGCCGGGACTCTTCTTCGACTAGGAGAGAGCCGCGGAGGCGGAGTGGACTTTCAGATCGCGGACCGGCAGCGGAAACGCCGCGTCCGGCGGCTGCTCCTGGCCGGCGGCGGGGCGGGCGCGCTGCTGGTCCTGCTGCTCCTGCTCGGCGGCATCGCTCCCGGCGTCCCCGAAGTGGATCGCTCGGTCGTCTGGACGGGCGTCGTCGAACGGGGCGAGTTGGTGCGGCAGGTGCGCGGACCGGGCAGCCTCCAGGTGCCTCCCGAGCAGATCCGATGGCTGGCCGCCGAGACCCGCGGGCGGGTCGAGGAACGCCGCGTGCTCCCCGGGACCCCCGTGGGGGAGGACACCGTGCTGCTGGTCCTCTCGAATCCCGAACTCGAACAGCAGACCCGGGAGGCCGAACTCCAGCTCCGCGCCCAGGAGGCGGAACTCCGGCGGCTCCTCGACCAGACGCGCTCCGACCTGCTGGAGCAGCGGAACGCGGCCGGCCAGCTCGCCGCTTCCTCGGCCCGGGCCCGCCGCCGGGCCGATGCGGACCGGAAGCTCTTCGAGGCGGGGCTGGTGGGAGAACTGATCCACCGGCGGAGCCAGGTGAGCGCCGAGGAACTGGAGACCCGCCACGCGCTCGAGGAGGAGCGCCTCGCCATCCTCACCGACTCGAGCGCGGCGCAGGTCGCCTCCAAGGAAGCAACGGTCGCGCGCTACCGGGCGGTACTGGAACTCCGCCGGCGGCAGCTCGCCGCCCTTACGGTCCGGGCGGGACGCGGCGGCACCCTCCTCGAGGTCCCGGTCGAGGTCGGCCAGGAGGTGAATCCCGGACAAAACCTCGCGCGGGTGGCGGATCCAAAGGAACTCAAGGCGGTGCTCCGGATCGCCGAGACGCAGGCCCGCGACGTCGAACCCGGCCAGCCGGCGCTGGTGGACACCCGCAACGGGATCGTGGAGGGCGTCGTCTCCCGGGTGGACCCCGCGGTGCGCGAGGGAACGGTGGCGGTGGACATCCGGATCGCCGGCGAACTCCCCCGCGGCGCCCGCCCCGATCTCTCGGTGGACGGCACGATCGAACTCGACCGGGTCCCGGACACCCTCCACGTGGGCCGGCCGGCGTACGGCCAGCCGGGCAGCACCGTCGGCCTCTTCCGCATCGCCCCCGACGGGGAGACCGCCGTGCGGGTGCCGGTCGAACTCGGCCGGGGTTCGGTGAACCGCATCGAGGTGCTGGCCGGACTCGCCGAGGGCGACGAGATCATCCTCTCGGACACCTCGGCGTGGGATTCCTGGGACGCCATCCGGCTCCGGTAGGGAGTTTGCCAAAGCCCGGCGTCCGGGACGAGGCATCGTCTTCCATCCCGCGGAACCGCCGGCCGAGCAGCAGGTAGCTGTCCGCTGTAACGTGCCATCATGATCCGAACGCAGGTCAGCCTTACCGAAGCGGAGTACCGAGCCGCCAAACGCGAAGCGGCGCAGCTCGGGATTTCACTCGCGGAGTTGCTTCGCCGATCGTTGCGCACCCTGATCCCGAGCGACGAATCGAAGCCGTGGATGCGCTACGCCGGCATGGTCGAGACCGGCGATCCCCGTTCGAGCACACCTATCGACGAAGTCGTGTATGGCAAGCGGCGCTGACGCCTGCCTGTTTGGACGCGTCAGCCTCGTGGGCGCCGTAGGGCTCCATTTGGTGGGGGATCACGATGTCCCCGAGTGTTGGTCCACGGACCGCCAGCTGGCGCTGACTGGAGTTCCGCTCGCGATCCACACGAGGTGATGCCGGCGCCCCCGGGTCCCTCAGGGCCGGCTGAGCGATAGCGCGATCCGCTCCGCGACCCAGTCGGCGAGTTCTCTCCCGGCAGCGACCGCGGGGTCCACGGACCCAAGCAGAAACCGCTCCGCGAACACGTGCGGCGGATCGGAATCCCGCACCAGGAGGATGTCCAGCCTGATTTCGCCGCCCTCGGCCTGGCCGCCCACCGCTTCACCGCCGCCGGGAGGACGCCAGGCGGAACCGGGATCGATCTCGCCCCCCGGCCCCGACTCGAGGCTTCCCGCGAGCACGTAGTCGGCGCCCAGCCGGCCGGCGATGCCGACCAACCCTTCCTCACGCTCGCGCGGACCGAACGCCGGCCGCAAGCGACGGGGCGACAGCTCGAAGATGCCCTCCGGCTCCGCCTCCAGGCGCGCCCGCACCGCTTCGGTAAGTTGCCGGGCCAGCGGGGCGAACTCGCCGCGACCCGTGCGGTTGTCGAAATCCGGGATCAGCAGGACCGGGCGGCCCACCGGGTCCGGCCGCCGGATGGCGCTCGGCTTCCCGGCGACCGCCAGCAGACCGAGCCCGGTCGCCAGCGCGAGGATCCCCGCCACCACGAAGGACCCTCTCGGTACTTTGCCGCTCACCTTGCCCGCGGACGCTAGCGCGGCGATCATACGGACGAGTTTCAGCCCGCAGTGAACGCCGTCGCCCTCGTCAAGCAGGTCCCCGACCGGAACTCCGCCTTTCGTCCGGCGGGCGACTGGATCGACGAGTCCAGCCTCGGCTACGGGATCAACGACTACGACCGCTACGCCGTCGAGGCGGCCCTGGCGCTGAAGGAAGCGGGACACGCCGCGGAAACGGTCGCGGTGACCGCCGGTCCGGCGGACGCCGGCCAGGTGCTTCGCAGTTGCCTGGCGATGGGCGTGGATCGCGGGGTCCACCTGATCACCGAGCGCGCCCACCTCGCCGACCCCTTCTTCGTGGCGCGAGCCCTCGCGGAGGCGGTCTCGAAACTCGACGCCGGCGTGGTGATCGCCGGCCTCCTCGCCGAGGACAGCGGCCACGGGCAGGTGGGAGGGCTGGTGGCCGGTCTTCTCGGCTTTTCGTTCGCCTCCGCCGCGACCGGGATGGAGTTCCGGGACGGGCGCCTGGAGGTGCACCGCGAACTCGAGGGCGGCCGGATCGCCGTCGTGGAACTCCGCCTCCCGGCGGTGGTGGCCGTCCAGACGGGCATCAATACCCCGCGCTACGCAAGCCTCCGCGGCATCATGGCGTCGCGGCGGAAGCCGGTGGAGCGCGTCGAGCTCGCCGCTCCCACGGACGGGGGCGGGCTCCGCCGAGTGACGCTCAGCAAGCCCGAGCGGGGCGCGAGCGCCGAGATCCTTCCGGGTTCTCCCCAGGAGGCCGCGGCGGCGCTCGTTCCCCGGATGCGGGCCGGCGCCGGAATCTCCTTTCCGGGAGACGCGGCATGAGCCGCCGGGCCCTGGTCCTCGCGGAGCGGAGCGAAAGCGGCATCACGGACGCCAGTTACGAACTCCTCGAGGCCGCATCCCAACTCGCCGGCGGGCCGGAGGGGGTGAGCGCCGTTCTTCCCGTCGGTGACGCCAGCGACGCGGAAGGGCTCCGTGAAGTCCTGCCGGCGGCGGAACTCCTGCTGGTGGAAGGGCCGGCGCTCGCGGCCCCCACGGCGGACGGAACCGCCGCGGCCGTCCTGCACGCGCGGGAGGCGAGCGGCGCCGCGTGCGTCCTCCTGCCCCACGACCCGGTCGGGTGGGACGTGGCGCCGCTGGTCGCGGCACGGCTGGGCACCGCCGCCGCCACCGCCGTGTCGGCGCTTTTCTGGCGCGCGGACGGACTCGTGGCCAGGCGCTCCGCCTTTCTCGGAAAGTTCGTCCAGGAAGTCCTGGCGCCCGGCCTCCCCGCGGTGGCCACGGTGGAACGCGGGGCCTTCCCGGCCCGGGAACCGGGTCCGGCGGTCTCGGTGCGCATCCTCCCCTCGCCCGTCGGCCCGGACGATCTGCGCTCGCGCCTCGTCGAGGTCCGGGACTCGGGGACCGGCGGGGTGGACCTGACGGCGGCGGACGTGGTGGTGGCGGCCGGACGCGGCCTCGGCGGTCCCGAGAACCTCGAAATCGTCCGCGAGCTGGCCCGGGCGCTCGGGGGCGTGGTGGGAGCCTCCCGCGCGGTGACCGACGCCGGCTGGCTTCCCCACGAGCTCCAGATCGGCTCGAGCGGCGCCACCGTGTCGCCGAAGCTCTACGTCGCCTGCGCCATCTCGGGCGCCATCCAGCACCTGGTGGGCATGCGCGGCTCCCGGTTCGTGGTGGCCATCAACAAGGACCCGGACGCCCCGATCTTCGGGGCGGCCGACGTGGGCATCGTCGGCGACGCCCTGGAGGTCATCCCGCTGGTCACCGAGGCCGTCCGGAGCAGCGGTTAGGGCTGAGATCTCGCTCAGAAGTCGGGAATCCGCTCGATCCCGGTCGCGACGTCAAACCCGCGATCGAACGAGAGGATCCGGGAGACTCCGCGACTCTCCATGACGGCGAGATGCACCGCGTCGCGGGAGGAGATTTCAGGGAACGAGACGAGCAGTTCGCCAGCTCGCAGCGTGTCGTTCAGGGTCACCGGAAAGATCTCCCCCTCGGTCAGTTCCAACAACAACCGGATCGCCGGTTGGACGAATTGACGGCGACCGATCGCGTGATACCGGTGCAGGATTTCCTGGACAACCTCGGCGCTGCTCACCAGCGGTTCGGTCTGCCGCACAAGCTCCGCCAGGGCGCGTACCGCATCTTCCCGGCGGGGATGTTCTTTCCCGACGAGGTACATCGGGACGTTCGAGTCAACGAAGGTCAATCGGCGAGGCGTCCGGCCTCGATCTCGGCAAGCATCTGTTCCGGGTCCGCAGTGGGGGCTTTCCAGTTCCCCGCAGCTTCGATCGCCTGCAGCTTTCGCTCAATCCGTTCGGCCGACGCCGCCTGACGGGCAGCGCGGAGCGTGCGGCGCACCCATTCGGAAAGGCGCAGTCCCTCGGCGCGAGCAATCTGGTGAAAACCGTCGAGTTCTTCGTCCGACATGACGACTTGCAGCCGCTTCATACTCATTGAGTATAACAGCAGTATGCCTCATTCAGAGGGACGCGCTGACGGAACGCCTGCACGGGAACCCGGCTAGATCATCGCGTCCGGCCGGACCCACTCGTCGAACTGCTCGGCGGTCAGGAGGCCGAGAGCAAGCGCCGCTTCCTTGAGCGAGGTCCCGTCGGCGTAGGCCTTCTTGGCGATCTTCGCCGCGTTGTCGTAGCCGATGTGCGGGTTCAGCGCGGTGACGAGCATGAGCGAGCGCTCGAGGTTCTCGCGGAGGCGTCCCTCGTTCGGCTCGATCCCCACCACGCAGCGTTCCCGAAAGCTGTCGCAGCCGTCCGCGACGAGCCGCGCGCTCCCCAGGAAATTGTGCGCGATCAGCGGCTTCATGACGTTCAGCTCGAAGTTGCCCCCCGCCCCGCCGACGCCGATGGCCACGTCGTTCCCGAGGACCTGGGCCGTCGCCATGAGGAGCGCCTCGGACTGGGTCGGGTTCACCTTGCCCGGCATGATGGAACTGCCGGGTTCGTTCGCCGGGATCCGGATCTCCCCGATGCCGGAGCGCGGGCCGGAGGCCAGCCAGCGGATGTCGTTCGCGATCTTGTGGAGTGACACCGCCACCGTCTTCAGGGCGCCGTGCCCCGCGACCAGCGCGTCCTTCGAGGCGAGCGCCTCGAACTTGTTGGGGGCGGTCACGAACTGGCAGCCGGTGAGCCGGGTCAGCCAAGTGGCGGCGCGGCCGCCCATCTCGGGATGGGCGTTCAGGCCCGTCCCGACCGCGGGGCCCCCGAGCGCCAGCTCCCGGAGGTGCGGCAGCAAAGCCTCGATCCGGGCGGCGCCGTGGTCCAGTTGGGCCGCGTAGCCCGAGAACTCCTGGCCGAGGGTGAGCGGGGTGGCGTCCTGAAGGTGCGTGCGGCCGATCTTCACCACGGACTGGAAGGCCTCCGCCCGCTCGGCGAGCGCCGCCGCGAGCGCGCGAACCGCGGGCAACACCCGCTCCTCGAGGGCCAGGACCGCCGCCACGTGCATCGCGGTCGGGAACACGTCGTTCGAGGACTGGCCCCGGTTGACGTCGTCGTTCGGGTGGATCAGCCGCCCTTCGCCCCTTGATCCGCCGAGGATTTCGCTGGCGCGGTTCGCGAGCACCTCGTTCATGTTCATGTTGGACTGGGTGCCGCTGCCGGTCTGCCAGACGAGAAGCGGGAACTCGTCCGGATGCTCGCCGGCCAGCACCTCGTCGGCGGCGGCCGCGATGGCGTCCGCCTTCTCTTCCGCCAGCCGGCCGAGGTCGCGGTTCACGAGAGCGGCCGCCTTCTTGACGAGCGCGAGCGCCGCGACGATCTCGCGGGGCATCCGCTCGCCGGATATCCGGAAGTTCTGCCGGGAGCGCTCCGTCTGCGCCCCGTAGAGCCGTTCCGCGGGAACGGCTACCTCCCCGAGGGTGTCTCGTTCGATTCTGGTCTTCGACTCCGTCACCGGATCCTCCTCTGGTCGCGGCGGCCGCGCCGCGGCGGGATCGTACTGCGCCCCCGCCCCTCCCCGCCCCGGGGGCTCCGTGGGCGGGGCGCCGGCCCCGGACCGCGACTCCCCCTGAAGACCGCCGCCGCTCCGGGCCGCTGCCCCGGTCAGGCGCCTTCGGCCGACTCCGAATCCTTCGCCGGGGGCCCGTTCGCCGAGTCCCGGGTACCGCTCCAGCGGTCCATCCATTCGTCCACCAGCCGGGTGGCGACGTGGCGTGAACCGAGACCGAACGCGAGCACCGCCGCCACCGCGACGCCACCGAAGAGGGTGCCGAAGGCGACGGTGATGATCTCGTTGGCAAGCCCCATGTGACGAAGCGCCACCGCCCCCGACAGCACCAGGATCGAAACGCGGGCCGCCATCGCCAGCCAGGGACCGTGCCGCAGACCGCTGGCGGCGATGGTGCCGGCCGCCAGCTTCGCGAGGAACAGCCCGACCGCCAGCAGCACCAGTCCGAAGACGATGCGGCCGCCGAGCACCAGGAAGTCGCGGATCAGGGCGCTCAGGGACTCGAATCCCAGCAGATTCGCGGACTCGATGGAAGCGAGCAGCATGATCGTCACCAGGATCAGCATCCCGGCGATCTGCGACGGACTCCGGCCCTCGAACTGGGTGCGCGACAGACCCAGTCCCACCGAAATGTTGTCGAAACCGGCGCCGGCCAGCACTGTCTGGACCAGGTTCGCCAACACCCGTCCCACCACGTAGGCGACGAACACCACGAGCACGGCGCCGAACAGCATGGGAATCGCGGCCAGGATGGAACCCAGCATCTGGCTGGCCGGCGCGGTCACGGCGTCGAGCTCGAGAGTGTTGAGCGTCGCGATCAGCACCGGGATCAGGATCAGGCCGTACACCACGTAGCCGATCAGGGCCGACAGGTTCATCTGGCCCAGAACGGGCTTCAGCCCGAGGCGCTCTCCGGCGCGGTCAAGGCCGGCGGCGGTCCCCAGGTTGGCCGTGATGCGACGCACCAGGCTGGCCACGAACCAGCCGATCGCCAGGGTGACGCCGGCCCCGAGCAGGTTCGGGAGGAAGCCCAGCAGCTCGTCGATCAGCGCCTGCACCGGCTGCAGCAGTCCCTCGAGGGCCAGCGCCCCGAGAACCGCGGGCAGGAAGAGCAGGAAAACAAGCCAGTACCCCGCCTGGCTGATGCTCGCGGTAAGGGCGGGCGCGGCGGCGCCGTCGTCGCGGACGGCGCCGAGCCGGCGGTCGAGGTCCACCCGGCCGAGGATCCCGGACAGGACGTTGCGCACCACGGTGGCCACCGCCCAGGCAAGCAGCAGGAGCGCGGCAGCGCCGCCGAGGCGGGACGCGAAGAGGCTCAGTTCGGTCAGGAAGACGTTGAGCGGCTCGGCCAGGTCCGTCAGCCGCAGCGTCTGGAACACGGCCATCACCACGAAGAGCATGGCGATCCAGAACACGACGGAACCGGCGGCGCTTTCGACTTCGATGTCCTTGCGCCCGGTGATCCATTCGCCCAACCGATCGTCAATCGTGGTGCGCCGCAGCACCCGGATGACCAGGGTCCGCAGCACCAGTGCGATGAGCCAGCCCAGCACCAGGATGCCGAGGGCGCCAAGGACCGTGGGGACGTAGTCAATCCCCGCGTCCATCACGCGTTGCAGGATGGCCTGAATCGTCTCGTTCATGCGAACCCCCTCCGTCACGTCCCGCGAAACCTGGTTCCAGCCTCCGCGATCGCCCGTCGCGCCAAGCGGCGCGGTTTCCAATATACCGATACTCGGGGTCGCGCGGCTATCGCGAACCCGGCCGGGCGGCCGCTCAGCGGCAACTGCCGAGGTGTTTGCCGAAGAAATCCTCGACCCGGCGGTAGAGCTCGATGCGGTTCTCGGGATCGCGGAAGCCGTGTCCCTCGGGATAGGTATGTGCTTCGTACTCGATCCCGTGTTCCTCGAACGCGGCGACCGCGAGTTCGAAGTTCAGGAACGGCGCCCGGACGTCGCGCTCCCCGTGCTGGATCAGGACCGGAGCGGTGATGTTCCCGATCCGGGCGAGGGTTTCGGTCTTGTCGTAGATCTCGGGCCGTTCCCCCGGCAGCCCCCCGTGACCGTCGATCGTGAAGATCCGGCCGAGCCGGTCCTGGTGCTCGAAGGTCTGCCGCTCGGAGTAGATCCCGGCCATCGGCGCGGCGGCGTCGAACGTGTCCGGGGTGCGGGTGATCGCGGCCATGCTCTGCATGCCCCCGTAGCTGTAGCCGTAGATCCCGACCTGGCCGCTCACGTACGGCTGCTCCCGCAGCCAGTCCGCGGCCGCTCCGGGATCGAGGGCCTGTTCGTTCAGCCAGTCCTCGTCCCCGAGGTCCTGGAACGCGCGCCCGAAGCCGGAACCGCCCCGGTAGTTCACGGCGAGCACCACGAAGCCGCGGGAGGCGAGGTACTGGTCGGCGAGATTCGGACCCGCGAGGTAGGAATTCGTCCCGCCGCCGTGGACCTGCACGAGCGCCGGGCAGACGCCGCCGGATGCGGCCTCCGGCGGGAGATACAGGAACCCCTGGATGTAGTGGCCGTCGAAGCTGCGGTAGGAGATCTCGCGCGGCGACTGGACCCCGTCCCAACGGGGCGACAGCCGGGTCAGGCGCTCCGCCGGGCCGCCGGCCGCCGGAACGGTGTAGAGGTCCGGTCCTTCGGTCGCGGAAGAACGGACGAAGGCGAAGCGCTCCGCTGCGGTGCTCGCGGTGACACTGCCGAACACCCCGCCGAGATTCGTCAGTCGGGTGGCCGCGCCGCCCGCCGCAGGGACCGACCACAGGTGGTGTTCGCCGCGCTCCTGGTGGGTGAAGAAGAGGCGCGCGCCGTCCCCCGACCAGAAGGGGCGGAACCGGTAGGCGGTGGCGAAGGAGGACATGGGGAGCGGCTCTTCCGGGCCGCCCGCTGGGTCGAGGAGATAGAGATCGGCGATGTCGAGATACCAGTACTCCTCGTTCTTCACGCCGAGTACCGCAAGCCGGCTGCCGTCGGGCGACCACGCCGGGACGGTGGAGATGGCGCGGATCGAGGACGTAAGCCGGCGTTCGTCACCGGTGGCAGCGTCGGCGAGCCAGACATCGTCGGCACGGTAGTCCGCCTTGTTCCCGACGTAGGCGACCGTCCCGCCGTCCGGCGACCAGGAAACCCCGAACCGCACCTCGTCGCCGGTCATCGCACCCGAGGTGAGCTGGCGCGGGTCGCCGCCGGCCGCCGGCACGAGCCACACGTCCTGGCTGCCGCTCGCGCTCGCCATCACGGCCACCGTCTCGCCGTCCGGGGACCAGGCAGGAGCGCGGACGCCCGTGAGGCCATCGGTGAGCTGGACGGCGTCCGGATCGCCGACCGGGGCGCGGAAGAGATTCCCGCCGCGGAGAAAGGCGATCCGGCGGCTGTCCGGCGACCAGGCCGGCGAACTGCCGTCGAGCCAGAAACGCGGGACGGGCGGTTCCTCGGTCAGGTCGAGGAGGTGGATGCCCCGGCCGTCGGCGCTCTCCGCGACGGCCGCCACCCAACGTCCGTCGGGCGAGATCGCGGCGGAGAACACGCCGCCCCGCGCATCCCGGTAGATGTTCTCGAGCGTGAGGGGAACCCGAGCATCACCCGGAGCTCCACCCCCGGAGGGGCCGCCACAAGCGGCAAGAGCGAAGGCGCCGAAAGCCAGCGCCTGGAAAAGGCCTCGCGAGCGGGCGAACCGGCTCGGGCGGAACGAAACACGGGCAGGGATCCAGGTCGTTTGCGGCACGATGACCTATCGTGCCACCCCTTCCGCCCGGAAGAAACGGACACGTCGTCGAAGCGCCAAACGGTCACCTTCGAGATCAGCGTCGAAACACTGGCACAGTTCCGCGAGATCGCCGCGAGAGAGGGCCGGGGCCTTCCGGTGCTCCCGGACGAGGCGCTGGCGGACCTTGTCGAGAAGCGACAGCGGGGCCGTGCCCGGCCGTACGTCATGGCTGCCGGCCGGAAGAGTCGCGAGAAGTACGACGAGCTGTACCAGAAGCTGGCCAGGTGCGGGACGAGAGGTCATGTGCGCGCGAGGAACCGCGCGATCCGCGGCACTCCACGCCGCGCACGTCGCAACTCCACGCGCCGGCACGGCTGGGAACACGGAATCAACCACCGAGACATGTTCCTCCCGCCGGACCCGCTACTGCGACATGTACCCGGCCGGCCGGCTCCGGTCCAGCGACATGTGACCCGTCAGCCGACCCCGCTCCAGCGACATGTCCCTCCCAGCAGCCACGGCCGGGAACGCCGGTCTCCAGACCGGCACAGCGGCGCTCCGCGCCGCGCACGTCGTAACCCCACCCGCCGGAACGGCTACAAACACAGAATCGGCTCCAGCGACATGTACCCCCGCAGGACGGGCTACTGCGACATGTACCCCGCCAGCCGATCCCGCCTCAGCGACATGTGCCTCCCGCAGGACCCGCTACTGCGACATGTACCCGGCCAGCCGACCTCGCGCGAGCGACATGGAACAGCCAGGGGCGTCCCCTTGCGGGAGCAGCGGTACCCCCTCGCCCTGGGCTCCGCCAAGCGTGTGCCGGTCTGGCGGCCCCCACCGGGAGAAACGCCCATGCGCGCGTCCTCCTACGCACCCGGCCGGGCATGGAAATGCCGAGGGGGCCAGGAGCGCCGGTGTTCACACCGGCATCGCGGCCGCAGGCCGCGAAACTCCCACCCTCACACGTCCACACGGCGCAGGTCCGGCCGGAGGCGGCGATGCGCCATCCCCGCGTCGCGTTACGCCGTGCGAACCCATGGCGATGGGAGTTTCGCCCGCTGCGCGGGCGATGCCGGTCGGAGACCGGCGCTCCACTGCCGTCCGCGCTTCGGGCGGATTGCATTTTCACGCCAACTGGCGTGCCGCGCACGTCGCGGCCCCACCCGCCGGAACGGCTACGAACACGGAATCGGCTCCAGCGACATGTACCTGCCGCAGGACCCGCTATTCATCATGATTTATCATGATACCGACGCTCAACGAGGAGAAACAGCGCGTGCCCCCACTCCGACAGAAGTTCGCCACCCAGGTCAACACCGAGACTCTGGCGCGGGTTCGTGAGATCGCGGCACGCGAAGGCCGTCAGATTCAGGCGCTCGTAGATGAGGCGCTCACGGACCTTGTCGAGAAGCGACAACAAGGCCGTGCCCGGCCGCACGTCATGGCTGCCTATCGGAAGAGCCGCGAGAAGTACGACGAGCTCTACAAGAAGCTGGCCCAGTGAGGGACTTCCTCACGCTGGCGGACATCCTGACCATTCACGCCGATCAGATCGAGGCGCACGGAGGGACACACGGCGTCCGCGATCCCGGCCTGCTGGAAGCGGCGCTCTATCGGCCGCAGACCGGCTACTACCCAGACCTCGTCGAAGAGGCCGTCGCGCTGTGGGAAAGCCTCTCCCAGAACCACCCGTTCCTCGATGGGAACAAACGCACGGCGTTCGCCGCCATGCACACCTTTCTCCAGATCAACGGCGCCGAGCTGGCGGCAGACGCGGATGACGCGTACGAGTTCGTTTCGGGTTTGTACGAGACCGGGACGTTCCGTTTCGAGAAGCTGGAGCCGTGGCTGAGAAGCCGGGTCAGGGAGCCATGAAAGCAGGCGAGAGTCTCGCGGTGCCGGCCTGGAGGCCGGCGTTCCCAGGCGCGGCGCCATCCTGACGAGCGGCCCTACGCCCTTGCGGCGCTCTCGCGCCGCGGTGCCGGCCTGGAGGCCGGCGTTCCCAGCCGCTTCCGTGGTGACGGAAGCGCGCGGTCGCTGCCGGGTCCGCTCCACGTCCGCGGGATCGGTACCATTGGGCCTCTCCAGCGGTGGAGAAGACGCATCCATGAGAACTGACGCCCCGCCCCACCGGTTTGCCGTCGCCCTGTGCGCGGCCTTTTGCGTGGTCGCTGCGATGGCCAGCGCCCAGACGAGCGCCGACAGGAACTACTTCGCCTACGTGGCGGCCGAGTCCGACGACACCGTGGACCTCGTCCGCTTCGGGCCGGACGGCGGCGAGCTGCTCCGGCGGATCCCCGTCGGGATCCTCCCGAACGAGATCGAGGGACCGCACGGCGTGCGGGTGTCCCCCGACGGCCGCCACTGGTACGTCTCCATCGCCCACGGCATGCCCTACGGCACGGTCCACAAGTACGAGACCGGCACCGACCTCGAAGTCGCCGACACCACCGCCGGCCTGTTCCCCGCCACCATGGACATCAGCCCGGCGACCGGCTTCCTGTTCGTCGTGAACTTCAACCTGCACGGGGACCACGTCCCCTCGAACGTTTCGGTGATCGACACCGTCTCGATGACCGAGATCGCCCAGATCGAGCAGGGCGTCATGCCGCACGGATCGAGGCTGAGCACCGACGGGATGCTGGCCTACTCGGTCGCCATGATGAGCGCCGAGCTGTTCGAGATCGACACCATGACGTTCCAGGCCAGCCGGCGCATGCGCCTCACCGGCGACAACGAGACCACGATGGCCGTGATGGAAGACGATCCCCACGCGGGGCACGCCATGGGCGGCGGGGCGGCCGCGAGCCCGACCTGGGTCCAGCCGGCCCCCGACGGCAAGCACGCCTACGTCGCGCTCCAGGGGCTGAACCAGGTCCTCGAGGTGGACCTCGAAGCCTGGGAGCCCCGGCGCCGGTTCCACACCCGGCGGGGGCCCTACAACGTCGACGTGTCGGCGGACGGCAAGCACCTCGTGGTCACCGAGAAGACGAACGACTCGGTCGGCTTCTGGGATCTCGAGAGCGGGACGGAACGGGCCTCGGTCGCGGCCTCGGCACGCATCACCCATGGGGTGGTGATCACCCCGGACAGCCGCTTCGCCATCGTCACCGTCGAGGAGATCGGCGGCGAACCCGGGCGGGTCGAGTTCTACAACCTGGAATCCCTCGAGCGCGAAGCGGTCATCGAAGTCGGGAAACAGGCCTCGGGCATCGCCTTTTGGAAGACGGAATAGCTGCGGCGCCCGGAGCGCCGACGGACCGGCCGCCGCGGCGCCGCGTCCTCCGGGCGAAGCTCCCCGCCCTCGTCATCGCGCTGGCGCTTGGCGCCGGGTGCGCCCCTCCCGAGCCGGAACCGGCGGCCTCAGCGGGCGCCACCACCCCCGACTGGCCGGACCGGCACGCCGAATACGACGCCGCGATCGGCGACGTCCCCGAGTACCGGGCGATCCAGGCGCGGCTCGCCTCCGGCTGGAACACCTGGGACAGCCGCAGCGTGCTGCGCTACGTCCTGCTGCCCGACGGGCTCGCGGTGAACCTCGGCCTCAAGCGGCACCGCTACCTCGAAGAGGACCACCTGACGGAGGCGCTCATCGGGAAGCGGGAGGAGGGCGCGGAAGTGGTCCGTCCCGGCATCCGCGCCGTGGACGGCTCGTACCAGCGCCTCGAAATCACCTGGCGCGGCCTCACCGCCACGGTCGAAGCGGGACACGACGAAAACGGCGAACTGGCGGTCCTCGTAACCCCGGACCCGGAGCCCGGCGCTCCCTTCGCGCTGGTGGTGAGCGCGGGGATGGCCTGGAACCGGTTCGGCGCGGTGCAATCGGGGCGAGACGGCCTCCTCGCCCGGCTTCCGGACGGCGAGCGGCTCATCCGGGTTGCTGGAACCGTCGAAGCCGACCCCTACGCGGGCGGTCTCACGCCGCACCGGGTCGCGCGGCTGACCGCGCCCGTCGGCGTCACCGCGGGACCCCCGGCCGCGGAAGCGAAATCGGTCGCGGACATCCGGAACATCCTCGACGCCCGCCGCGCCGAACTCGAGGCGCGGGCCGCGGAGTTCGGGGAACTCGCCGAAGCGTGGCTCGCGGTGACCTCCGGCTTCGCCTGGAACACCGTCTACGAGCCCCGCCACGAACGGGTCGTCCCCACCGTGGGCCGGCTCTGGAACCGGGAGTACGGCGGCGTGGCGCTCTTCGGCTGGGACAACTTCTTCCTCGGCTACCTCGCCTCGCTCGAAGGCCGCGACCTCGCGCTCGCCGGCATCATCGAGCACCTCCGGGGCCACACCGCCGAGGGGTTCCTGCCGAACGACAACCGGGGGAACGGGAGCAAGTCCTGGGACCGCTCGCAGCCGCCGGTGGGCGGGATCATGGTGCGCGAGGTGTACCGGCGCTTCCCCGAGCGCTGGTTTCTTGAAGCCGCGTTCGATCCGCTCCTCGCCTGGAACCGGTGGTGGCCGGAGGCCCGCAGCAACGGCGGCCTCCTCTCCTACGGCTCCCACGAGGCGAAGAACCCCTTCGCCGAGCCCGTGGTGCGGACGAAGACGGCGGCCGGCTACGAGTCCGGCATGGACGACTCCCCGATGTACGAGGACGTCCCCTTCAACCGGGAGCGGAACGTCATGGAACTCCAGGACGTGGGGCTCACCAGCCTCTACATCGCCGACTGCCGGGCGCTTGCCGAACTGGCGCGGCTCCTGGGACGCGAAGCGGCCGTGGAGGAACTCGGAGCCCGGGCGGATGCCTTCAGCGAGGCGCTCGACGCGCTCTGGGACGAAGACCGCGGCTACTACCTCAACTACCGCACGGACCTCGGCCGGCCCTCCGAGCGCCGCTCCCCCACCCTCTTCTACCCGCTCCTCGCAGGAACGGCCTCCGAGGCCCGCGTCAACCGCCTCATTCGCGAGCACCTGCTGAACCCGGAGGAGTTCTGGGGCGACTACGTGCTTCCTTCCACGACCCGCGACGACCCCTCGTTTCCCCGCCAGCGCTACTGGAAGGGCGCCATCTGGCCGCCGCTCAACTTCCTCACCTACCTCGGGCTCCGGCGGGCGGGCGACCGCGCCACCGCGGTCGAGCTTTCCGCCCGTTCTCTCGATATGTTTCTCCGGGAGTGGCGGCGGAAGGGCTACGTGAGCGAGAACATCTCCTCGATTACCGGGACGGGGGACGACGAGCGCCTCTCGAGCGACCCCTTCCACTCCTGGGGCGCCCTCTTCGGGATCATGGCGTTCCTCGAGTCCGGCCATCTCGCGCCGCCGGAGGACCCTCTCCCGCAATGACCCGCGGCCGCGCGGCGTCCACCCTCGCCGCCCTCGCGCTCGCAGTCCCGGCGGCGGCCGCGGCGCAACCCGAAGGGCCGCCCCCCTGGCAGGACCCGGCGGTCTTCCAGATCGGCCGGGAACCGCCCCGGGCTTCCTTCACCCCCTATCCGGACCCGGACGCCGCCGTCCGCGGCCGCGCCGGGGACTCCCCGCGCCGGATCTCGCTGAACGGCGACTGGAAGTTCCACTTCGTCCCCCGCCCCGCCGACCGGCCCGCGGGCTTCTTCGAGCCCGGCTTCGACGACTCCGCCTGGGACGAGATCCCGGTCCCGTCGAACTGGGAGCTGCTCGGCTACGGCTATCCGGTCTATCGGGACGAGTTCTATTCCTTTCCCGCGGACCCGCCCTTCGTGCCGGAGGACGACAACCCGGTGGGTTCCTACCGGCGGCGCTTCGAGGTCCCGGCGCGCTGGCAGGGAAACGAGGTCTTCCTCCGGTTCGACGGCGTCTATTCGGCCTTCTACGTCTGGGTGAACGGCGCCTTCATCGGCTACAGCGAGGGAAGCCGGACCCCCGCCGAGTTCCGCATCACGGAGCAGGTCACGACCGGACCCAACACCCTCGCGGTGCAGGTCGTCCGCTGGAGCGACGGCAGCTACCTCGAGAGCCAGGACTTCTGGCGGATCAGCGGGATCGACCGCGAGGTCTCGCTCCTGGCGCGGCCGGCGACCTTCGTGCGCGACTTCTCGGCGAGCGCCGACCTGGTCACCGGATACCGCGACGGCATCCTGGATTTCAGCGTGGACGTCGCGAACCGGGGGCTCGGAGCGGCGGGGGCCCACGAAGTGCGCTACGAGCTGTTCGACCCGGAGGGCGACTCGCTCTGGGGCGGCCCCGAGGTGTTGCGGCTCGACGTGCCTCCCGGCGGCGAGGCCTCCATGGGAGCGACCGCGACGATCCCCGACGTTCGGGCGTGGTCCGCCGAGACCCCGGACCTCTACCGGCTGGTCCTGTCGCTCGCCGGCGCCGCCGGAGCGGTGACCGAAGCCACCGCGATCCGGGTCGGTTTCCGGCGGATCGAGACCGTGGACGGCGAGCTGCTCCTGAACGGCCGTCCCATCGTCCTCCGGGGCGTGAACCGGCACGAGCACGACCCCGAGCGGGGCCACGTGGTGGACGAGGACTCCATGCTGGAAGACATCCGGCTCATGAAGCGCCTCAACATCAACGCGGTCCGGACGGCGCACTACCCGAACCTGCCCCGCTTCTACGAACTGACCGACGAGTACGGGCTCTACGTGGTGGACGAGCCGAACATCGAGTCCCACGGGATGGGCTTCCTGCCCGAGGTGACCCTCGCCGGCCGGCCCGAGTGGCGTGATGCGCACCTCGACCGCACCGAGCGGATGGTCATGCGCGACCGGAACCACCCGTCGGTGATCATCTGGTCCCTCGGCAACGAGGCCGGCGACGGCGAGAACTTCGACGCCGCCTCGGAGTGGATCCGGGAGAACGATCCCTGGCGGCCGATCCTCTACGAGCCGGCCGGCGAGCGGGACGTCGTGGACATCGTGGCCCCCATGTACGTGCGGCCCTACTGGCTCGAGCACTACGCCGCCTCCCGCTCGGAAAAGCCCTTCCTGCTCGTCGAGTACGCGCACGCCATGGGGAACAGCGTGGGGAACCTCGCCGACTACTGGCAGGTGATCGACAGCGATCCGAAGCTGGTCGGCGGGTTCATCTGGGACTGGGTGGACCAGGCGCTCCTCCGCGAGGACGAGTCCGGCCGGCCCTTCTGGGCCTACGGGGGGGACATCGGGCCGCCGGGGATCCCTACCGACGGCAACTTCCTCGTGAACGGCCTGGTGTCGGCCGACCGGAAGCCCCACCCCCACGCCTTCGAGGTCAAGAAGGTCTATCAGCCGGTCCGGATCCGGGCCCTCCACGCCCGCTCGGGACTGATCGAGGTCGAGAACCGGCGCGCCTTCACCGATCTCGCGGACCTCGCCGGAAGCTGGCAACTGACCGCGGACGGGGTGGTGGTCGCCGCGGGGGACGTGCCGCCCATCTCCACCCCGCCGGGCGGGACCGAGATCGTTTCGTTCGACATCCCGGAGACCGGGATCGAGCCCCTGATGGAGCGCCTGCTGACCGTCCGCTTCCGCACCCGGGAGGACGCGCCGCTGGTCCCGGCCGGCCACGAGGTCGCGTGGGAGCAGTTCTTCGTGGACATCGTGCATCCCGACGACATCGAGGAGGAGGAAGAGAGCGAGAAGGAGGAAGGAGAGGAAGAAGAAGCGCCCGCCGAGGGCGAAGCGGACGTCCCGGAGGAGGAGCAGGAGGAGGAAGAGCCGGCTCCGGAACCGCCGCCGATGGAGCCCCTGACCGTGCGGGAGTCGGACGACGCGGTCACCGTGGGCGGCCGCGGCTTCGCGCTGGAGTTCAGCCGGGAGCTCGGTACGCTGCGTTCGTTCCGGGCGGGAAGGCGGGACCTTCTGAGCGCCGGACCGGTTCCCAACTTCTGGCGGGCGCCGACCGACAACGACTACGGGAACGGTTTCCCGGCGCGCTCGGGGGTCTGGAAGACGGCGGGAAGCCCGGCGGCCCGCGTCCTCGAGGACATCCTGGTGCGCGAGGACGACGACCGGCGCCGGGTCGTGGTGGAGAGCCGCTTCTCGCTCCGTTCCATCGGCGCCTTCTACGTTCTCGTGCACGAGGTCTTCGGAAACGGAACGGTGGCCGTCTCGGCGCGGCTCTCGGGCGTGAACGAGGACCTTCCCGAAATGCCGCGCTTCGGGACGGTCCTCACGCTGCCGCCGTCGCTCTCCGAAGTGGAGTGGTACGGGCGCGGCCCCCACGAGAACTACTGGGACCGCCGGACGGGCGCCGCGGTGGGCCGCTACCGGTCGCCGGTGTCCGCACTCGCGCACCCCTACGTCCGCCCGCAGGAGACGGGCACCCGCACCGACGTGCGCTGGGCGACGTTCACGGACGGGACCGGCGCGGGGCTGCTGGTCATCGGGCTGCCGCACCTGTCGTTCTCCGCGCTGCCCTACCGGATCGCGGACCTCGACGGGGGCGAGACGAAGAGCCGCACCCACTGGGCGGATCTCACGCCCCGCGACGAGATCACCCTGGCGGTGGACTTCCGCCAGACCGGCGTGGGCGGCGACGACTCCTGGGGCGCGGTCCCGCACCGCGAATACACCCTCTGGCCGCAGAACCTCGAGTTCCGCTTCCTGATGCGCCCGATCGGGCGCGAGGACGACCCGAGCGTCTTCACCCGGCTGGTGCTGCCCGACGAAACGGCGGAGGCGGCGGTGTACGCCCGCTCCCTCGAACTCCACGACTTCGCCGAGCGCAACCTCGCGGCGCATATCGCCCGGGGGTTGACCGCGGACGTGGAGCCGCCGCAGTCATCCCCGTATTCGGCCGCCGGCGACGCCGGACTCACCGACGGAATCCGGGGCTCGGTGGACCGCCGCGGCGGCCACTGGCAGGGCTACCGCGCGGACGAGGTCACCGCGGAACTCGATCTGGGGCCGGCCCAGCCGGTGTGGTCCGTGAAGTTCTCCTTCCTCCAGCACCCCGGCTCCGGGGTCTATTTCCCGCGGCGCGTCGAGGTCGCGACCAGCCTCGACGGGGAGTCCTGGTCCGACCCGGTCATGCAGGAGGTCCAGGACCCGGACGAGGTGGGGCAAGAGACCCCGGAGGGAGGCCGCCAGCGGGTCACGGTGGCGCTCGACGGCGCCGAGGCGCGCTTCGTGCGCGTCCGCATCACCGGCCTCGGCGAGGTTCCGGCCCCCTGGCCCACCGGGCCGGACGGCGCCCGCTACGAAGGCGAAACCGCCTGGATCTACCTCGACGAGATCATCGTCCGGTAGCCAAGGGACCGCCAACCGGGCCGACGGCGCGTACGGCTGGGAACGCCGGCCCCCACCGGGAGAAACGCCCATGCGCGCGTCCTCCTGCGCACCCCGCCGGGCAGGAAAAAGGCGAGGTGCCAGGAGCGCCGGTGTTCACATCGGCATCGCGGCCGCAGGCCGCGAAGCTCCCGGTGCCATCGCGCCACATTGCGGGGACCCGAAACGAACACGGCGAAAGCGGAGTACGCGCACGCCCTTGTCGTCGCGCCATTCCCTTTGACGGGGGCGCCATGCGGCGAAATGAAGCCCGGGAGTTTCGCCCGCTGCGCGGGCGATGCCGGTCTGAAGACCGGCGCTCCTCGCCGTCCCCGCCGACCCGCCGGACTGCATTTTCACAGCAACTGGCCTCCGGTCGGCACCGTCCGCCGGAGGCGGACGCTCCTGCGAGAATCCGCCGGCGTGTCCCGCCACTCCGTCAGCCGCCACCTCCGCGTTGAAGTCAACGCCTACGACGAAGCGATCCGCCGCTTCATTCCCGGCTACGAGGCGATGCTCGATGCGGCCGCCGCCGAGATCGCCCGGGTGGACCCGGGGCGCGTGCTCGACCTCGGCGGCGGCACCGGCGCGCTCTCCGAGGCCATCCTCGTCGCGGCGCCCCGCGCCGTGGTCGAGCTGATCGACGTGGATCCCGAAATGCTCGCGGTAGCCCGGGAACGCCTCGTCCGATTCGGTTCCCGGGCCCGCTTCACGGAAGCGTCTTTCGACGATCCCCTGCCGGAAGCCGACGCGGTCGCCGCTTCGCTCGCGCTCCACCACGTCCCCACGATGGACGAGAAGCGGCGACTCTTCGTTCGCATCCACGACTGCCTCCGCCCGGGCGGCGTCTTCGTGAACGCCGACGCCACCATGCCGGCGGAGCTCCACGCCCGGGAAACCGTCTGGCGGGGCTGGGCCGCCCACCTCATGTCGTGCGGCATTCCCGAGGAGCGCGCCTACGAACATTTTGCCGAATGGCAGGAAGAGGACACCTACTTTCCGAAGGAGGTGGAGGCCGCGGCGATGCGCGCCGCCGGATTCGAGGTGAGCGCGGTCTGGCGCGACGGGCCGATGGTCGTCGCGATGGGGAGGCGTTCCGCTTCGGGCTAGCCCCCGAGCAGCGACCGCGCCAGCACCCCCATCCCGAACCCGAAGTAGTTCCCCACCGCGTAGCCGGCGAGCGCCACCGCGATGCCCGGGAGCATCTGGACCGCGTAGCCGCGGGCGGAGGCGATCGCCACCGCGGAGGCGGCGCCGCCGATGTTCGCCTGCGACGCCACCGAGAGGGTCCCGGCGTCGATCCGGAGCAGCCGTCCCACTCCGAAGATCACGAGTCCGTGAACGGCGACGATGAGGGCCGCGAACCAGAAGAGCACCGCCCCGGCGGCGAACATCTCGGAGACCAGCGACCGCGCCCCGTTCGCGGCCAGGAACAGGTAGAGCAGCGAGTTCCCGAGCACCGGCGCCCCCCGGAGCTTCCGCACCGGGCCGAAGTGGCCGAGGATGAGCGTGATGGTCGTCAGCCAGAGAACCGACGGGATGACCGGCCACGCCGCCCCGATCAGGCGCGATGCGACCATGGTCCCGAGCGTGATCGCCGCCAGGCCGAAGAAGTCCATCATGCGGAGGCTCTCGCCGCTCTCGTTGAGCCGCTGTTCGAGCGTCAGGGGCCCCTTGCCGCTCGGAACGGGATCGAGGCTGCGGCCGCCCCGCAGGAGGGCCGGGATCGCGATGCAGGCGGCCAGCCAGATGCTGGTCACGATGACGTCGGCGGCGAGCGCTCCCGACATGAGGTTCGGGTCCGTCTCGAAGGCCGCGGCCAGCGCGTAGAAGTTGGCGCTGCCCCCGATGTAGGTCCCGGTGAACTGGCCGGTGAGCTTCCACGCCTCCGGGCCCAGCGCGTCGGCGAGCAGGAACGTCGCGAGGAAGGTCCCCAGCATGGTCCCGAGCGCCCCGAGCCCGAAGGCGGTGAGCATCGCCTTCCCGGCTTTCACCACCGACCGCAGGTCCACGTTCAGGAGCACCAGCACGATCGCGGCGTTGATCCAGATGTTCGAGATCTGCTCGTAACTCTCCGCCTCGCCGACCAGGAGCCCGGTGTTGGAGAGCACCATCCCGAAGAGCAGGCAGAGAAGCCCGGCGCTCAGCGACCGGAAGAAGCGGTAGTTGCGCTCCAGCCAGACGGCGAGGAACACCGACCCGGCGAGCGCCAGGAAGATCCCGAAGGGGTCCTGAATCAAGAAGAACCTCTCGTTTCGGTCATGAGTTCCCCGGCGCGATCAGCGACGCGCCGGCATCCCCGCAGAATCGCGCGTCGCCGGGCAACGGCTTCCACCACCGAGCGCGGCGTGCCCGCAGGGCACCCCGCAGCGCCGATGAGGACTTTCGCGGCCAGAACGACCCGCTCAACTCTCATCGGCGAGGAGTTCGCCCAGCAGGGCCGGCGTCAGCGAATTCGTCACCGCCTCCTCGCCAAGATCATGCATGGCCGCCGCGAGACGTTCCCATCCCGCGCCGCGAAGGCGCTCGTACTGCTCGACGGACATCATCACACTCACTCCCCGGCCCTTCCTGGTCAGCAGGACCGGAGCCCGCTGGGAGGCGTCGAGCAGACGTCCGAAACGGTTCCTGGCGTCCCGGGCCGCAATTTCCCTCATGCCGCCACTGTCGCGATCCGGGGCCCATCATCCCCCGAGTAACGCCCGCGCCATGGTCCCCATCCCGAACCCGAGGTAGTTGCCCACCGCGTATCCGGCGAGCGCCACCGCGATCCCGGGGAGCAGCTTGTCGCCGTAGCCGCGCGCGGTGGAGATGGCCACCGCGGACGCCGCCCCGCCGATGTTGGCCTGGGACGCCACCACCAGGGTGCCCGCATCGAACTTGAGCAGGAGCCCGAGGCCGAAGATCACGATCCCGTGGGTCGCCACCGTGACGAGCGCGAACAGGAAGAGCGACGGGCCGTAGGCAAGCATCTCGGAAACCAGCGACTGCGCCCCGTTCCCGGCCAGGAACAGGTAGAGCAGCGAGTTTCCGAGCACCGGCGCACCCCGCAGCTTCCGCACCGGCGGGGTATGCCCGAGGATGAGCGCGATGGTGGTCAGCCAGAGCACCGCCGGAATCCACGGCACCGCGGCGGCCAGAAGCCGCGCCGCCACCATCGCTCCCAGCGTGATCGCGGAGAGCCCGAAGAAGTCCAGCATCCGCAGGCTTTCCCCGCTCTCCTTCAGCCGCTGCTCGAGCGTCATGGGTCCCTTGCCGCGGATGGGGTCGAGGGTCTTGCCGCCGCGCAGGAGGGCGGGGATGACGAGGCAGGTGGCGAGCCAGCAGCCCGTCACGATGACGTCGGCGGCCACCGCCCCCGACATGATGTTCGGATCGGTGCCGAAGGCGCTCGCGAGGGCGTAGAAGTTCGCCCCGCCCCCGATGTAGGTGCCGGTGAACTGGCCGGTCAGCTTCCAGGCCTCCGGACCGACCGCATCGGAAAGCAGCGCGAAGGACAGCGTCGTGCCGAGCATGGTGCCGAGCGCCCCGAGTCCGAAGGCTCCCAGCATCGTCTTCCCCGCGTCGAGCACCGTGCGGAGATCCACGTTGAGGAGCACCAGCACGATCGCGGCGTTCACCCAGATGTTCCCGAGCTGGTAGTAGGCCTCGGCATCCCCGGGCAGCAGGCCCGAGTTCGACAGGATCATCCCGAAGACGAGGCACATGAGCGCGGCGCTCATGGTCCGGAAGAAGCGGTAGCTCCTTTCGAGCCAGACCGCCAGGAAGACGGCCGCCGCGAGCGCCAGAAAGATGCCGAACGGGTCCTGGATCAAGGGCGCTTCCTTTCGGTCAGCGGGCCAGTTCTCCCGGTGGGGGCGCGTCCGCCCACGCGCGCACCGGGTTCACGAGGGTCCCGATGCCCTCGGCCCAGCAGGCGGCGGTGTCGCCGGGTTTCATGAAGATGGGCGGCGTGCGGGCGTAGCCCACGCCGTCCGGGGTCCCGGTGGCGATCACGTCGCCCGGCCGGAGGATCAGGTTGTGGGAGGCGAACTGGATGAGTTCGGGGATCGTGTGCTCCATGATCCCGGTGTTGGCGTCTTGCATCACCTCGCCCGAGAGCGTGAAGCGGATGTCCAGATCGTGGGGGTCGGGAACGAACTCCGCGGGCGTGATGAAGGGGCCGAGCGGCGCGAAGGTCTCGGTGGATTTCCACACCAGCCAGTCGGAGCCGTAGCGGTCGTCCCCCCGCCCTTCCCGGTCCCCCACGTCGTTCATCATCGTGTAGCCGAAGACGTGGGCGCCGGCGCCTTCCGCCTCCACGTCGCTCGCGGGCCGGCCGATCACCACCGCCAGTTCGCACTCCCAGTCCACCATCTCCCGTTCGGGCTTCATGAGGATTGGCTCGCCGTGGCCGATGGCGATGCTCCCCGGCTTCAGGAAGAGGTAGGGGTTCTGGCGGCGGTCGCCGGGTTCGCGCTCCCAGAAGTGGTCCATCGAGACCTGCTGGTCGTCGAGCGCCGAGGCATCCGACATCGCCGCCGGCGCGCCGGTGGTCATCTCCACCCCGTGCGCCGGGTAGTTGAGCGCGGTGGCCAGGATGATCCCCGGGCGCACCGGCGGAAAGACGTGCAGTCCTTCGAGGTCATGGATCCACACGGGACGTTCGTCGGCGGCACGCTCGAGGAGCGGAACCACCTGGTCCACGATCGCGTGCACGCGGTCACGCATCCCGAGATGCCAGCGCCCCGCCAGCTCCTTCATGTCTTCGGGCATGGGGAGCGTCACCCACATCCGGTTGTGCCGTTCCAGCGAGGCGTTCGCCCCGGCGAGCTCCACCGCCCAGGCGTCGCGGAGAACGATGCCGAGGAACGCCTCGCCCCGGTGTTCGAAAGTTCCCAGGCGGAAGGGCTCGACGGAAGCGGCGGCCGGAACCGCCAGCGAGAGCACGAGCGCGGCGGAGAGCGCGGTGCGGCGTTCGTTCATGCCGGCGGCGGAGTATGCCAGCCTGCGTCGCCCGGCGTCAGGGACGGAGATCCAGCACCGGGTCCTTCTCCCCGGTCATCTCCCAGCGGGTCAGCGTGATCGGAATCACGCCGGCGCCGTAGAAGCGGTCGAAGAAGTCCTTCACCGTGAAGTCCTCCCCCTCCAGCACCGCCACCTCGGCAAGGAGCTGCTCGATCTGGATCTTCCCGATCACGTAGCTCGTCCCGTATCCGGGCTGGCGCAGGTAGAGGCTCTGCTCGCCGCGCACCAGGGCGCCTTCGGTCAGCCAGCCGCGCGGCGTCCACTTCATCGCGTAGGCGACCGCCTCCTCCATGTCGAAGCCGCCGCCGTGGAGATGCAGCCCGCTGATGGCGCGGGCGGCCCGCTGGGCGAGCATGATCCAGGTGAGTTCCCGCGACCGCGGCGAACCCTCCAGGAGGCCGAGGTGCATGAACATCTCCTCGACCCCGGTGGCGAGCCCTTCCGAACGGAAGGCGTAGATGTTGAACAGCGACGGGACCGCCCGGACGGGGCTCAGGTGGGGCGCGTCCCGCATCGTCGCCAGCTCGATCCAGTGGTGCATGTGCGGCCGGAAGGCGTCCGGATCCCGGTAGTTCACCTCGCTGAAGAAGTTCCTCAGGTCGTCCGGGTTCTCGAGCGGCTGGAAGGTCCCGTTCACCGCCCGCAGCGCCGGATCCATGTAGTCCTCGATGCTCTGCACCTCCTCGCGGACCAGGAACTCCAGGTAGCGGTCCACGGATTCGTTGAGCCGCCGGTCGAACTCCCCGGCGGAGGCGATCCGTTCGAGTTCGGGGAGCGCCCGGTTCCGGTTCTCCTCGAGGCGCATCGAGGAGTGCGAGCGGGCCAGTTCCCGCTCCATGAGCGTCACGATCTGCTCCCACGACCAGGGCAGCAGGTGCACGTGCCGCATCGCCCAGGTGTAGTTCGCGGCGCCCACGCCCGAGGGGCCGGTCTTCGAGCCGGCCTCGGCCTCGAGAAACTCCCCGAAGTCGATCGTGGCGGCGTGGGCCGCCTCGACCGCGGCGTCGAGGCCGGCGCTCGTTCCCGCCACGCGCTCGCCGAACGCGGTGAGGTCGGCCGCCTGGTTCCGGAAGTAGCGGAACCCGCCGAGCCAGAGGTCCCGGGCGTTCGAAGCCGCGAGGTTCTCCTTCGCCTGCGCCAGGACCCCGGGAACGGTCCCGATCCGCGCCGCCAGTTCGGCCGCGTCCGCCTCGGAAAGGGGATAGTCGTAGGTCCAGAGGTCGATGAACCCGTGCATCACGGGCCCTTCATGGGCCGGGACGTCGCTCTGGGCCGTGAAGACCTGCACGTAAAAGCCCGGGTCGCGGGCCCACGGGCGCCGCACCCGGTGGTCGAAATCAAGGCCGTTCATCTCCGCGCGCAGCAGGTGCCAGTCGATCTGCTCGGGAACCGGCCAGCTCTCGGGCGCGAGCGCATCCAGCCGGGCGCGCCACGCCGGCAGCTCGGCGTGCTGGCGCGCCATCGCCGCGGCGGTGTAGTCCGGAATCCCGTCGTGGAACTCCGGACGCTCGAACGCCCGCCACTCCTCGAACAGGGCGACGAGATCCGCGTGGGTGCCGGGTTCGGCAGCGGCCGGCGGGGGCGGTTCGGACCCGCAGCCGGACAGAACCCCGGCGAGAAGCAGCGGCAGGAGCCGCGGCGCAACAGGCATGGACGGAGAACGGACGGTCATGGCGTGCCTCCCGGACCGCCGATCGTACGCGTCCGGGCAACGGCGTGCAGAACGCCCCGTAGCGGACTAGACGAGCGACCGCAGCGCACGCAGGAAACGCTCGACGTCGTCCCGGGTGTGGTAGTGCCCGAGCGACGCCCGCAGCACGCCGTTCTCCGGATCGTGGCCGAGGTGCTCCAGCGTGGTCGAACTCCCGAGGTCCCCGGAAGCGACCTGCACCCCCTCGGCCGCGAGCGCGGCGGCGAGCGCCGGCGCGGTTGCCCCCTCGGTGGTGAACGTGAACGTCGGAATCCGGTAGGCCGCCCGCCGGGGATCGTCCTCGCCGAGGACCGAGATGCCCTCGATGCGCGCGAGTCCCCGGAGCATCCAGCGGGAGAGGATCCGTTCCTCCTGGCGGATGCCCTGCATCCCCTTCCGCATCGGTTCCCGGCGTCCGAAGCGCTCGGATGGAGGCGCCACCGGGGCGCTCGGCGCCTCACCGAGCCGCTCCGCATAGGAGACGGCGCGGGCGAGCCCGGCGAGGACGTTCGGCGAAACGGTCCCGTTCGGCGAGGCCGCGGGACCGAGGCGGCGGGCCCAGAGCGTCGCGCCGCGGGCGCCGAAGAGTTCCGCGGCGTCGGCGATGACGGCGTCGCAGCGCAGGTTCCGGATGTCGAGCGAACCGTGCGCCATGAAGTGGCTCGCCTCGGTGACGAGGACGGCGTCCGTCCCTGCGAGGAGCTGCGCAACCGGAATGATCTCGTTCAGGGAGCCCGTCACGGGACACGCCTTGGTCAGCAGCACCAGCCGGGTCCGCTCGTCGAGCAGCGATTCGAGGTCGCGGAGCAGGACCCTGCCCAGCCGGCGCGGCCGCCAGTCGGACACCTCCACGCCTTCCGGGAGCGCCGCCTTCCAGGCGGCCCGGCGGTCGTCCGGCTCCGAGGCGCAGAGGACGGCGCGATCCCCTTCGCGGAGTCCGAGCGAGAGGACCAGGCGGCGGACGAGGTCCCCGTACTTCTCGCCGACCGCGATCTGATCGTCCGCCCAGTCCGCGTTCGAGTTCCAGAACCACGCGAGGTCGGCCCGCAGGTCGGCCTCCGCCGACGCGTCGGCTCCCACCGGCCGCGGCCGCAGGGTGCGGGGAAACCCCACACTGTCGAAATCCAGCAGGCGGGCCGTCGGCGGATTGAATGATTCGGTCACGAGCGAGAGTGAGAGATCCATGATGGCCGGGGCCTCGGAGCCCGAGTGAACGCCCACCCCCGATTAGGATAAAGCGCGAGGAGCAACCCATGGAGGATTCCACACCCCAGTTCCCCGAATTCCCCGGCGGCGAGCCGCTTTTTTCGGTGCGGACCGGCAGCCGGGGCATCGTGGTCGTCACCGGGAACGACCGGATCGCCTTCCTCACGCGCATCATGTCCGGCGACCTGCCCGAGGCTCCCGGGGCCGCGCGCACGGCCCTGCTCGGGCCAAGGGGCAACCTGGTCGCCGCCGGGATCGCGACGGTCACGAGCGAGGCCGTCCTGCTCGAGTGCGAACGAATCCGGGAAGAAGCGCTCGCCGCCGCGCTGGACCGGTACCGGATCGCCGACGACGTGGAGATCTCGCTCGCGGAACGCGGCGACTTCGAGGTCGTGTGCACGGACGCGGCTGCGTTGCCGGGACGTCCGGAACCGGATCCCCAGGGACGGGTCGTGGAAACGGGAGTCGGGTTCGTGCGCCGGGATTTCCGGCCCTGGCCGGCGAAGACGGCCGTCCATGTCGGACTCCGGACCGGCCGCGTTTCGTTTCAGGACCTCATCGCCGGCGGCGGCGAGTCCCGGGAAGCATCGCCCGAACAGCAGGAGTACCTTCGCATCCTCGCGGGCGAGCCGCGGTGGGGCGCCGAACTCGACGAACGGTCCCTGCCCCTCCAGAGCGGGTTGTCCGCCCACGTCCGCCTCGGCAGGGGCTGCTACATCGGCCAGGAGTACGTCGCGCGCCAGGCGCACCGGGGCCGGATCCCCCGTCTCCTGCGCCGGCTGGAGTTCGATGAGGAGTTCGTTCCCCGGGCCGAATCGGTCGTCCTGTTCGGGACGGGTCCCGCCGGCCGGGTCACCAGCGCTGCCGGGCGCCCGACCGGCTGGAGGGGCCCGGCCGGCCTCGCCCTCGCCGTCGTCTCCGCCGACGTTCCGGCAGGCGCTTCGGTCCGGATCCTGCGCGGGCCGACCGCCCGCCTGGTCGAAATCTGAACGGGCGGCGCTCCCGCTCGTGTCCGGCGCCACGCGGGGGGAGGAGCGCCAGCCGAGGGAGTTTCGCCCGCTCCACGGACAATGCGGGTGTGAACGTCGGCGCTCCGGGCTTGTTCGGCGCGGCGCTGTCCCCGTCTCGCGTTTGATCCGGCGTGGGACCTGCACCACAATGGTGCATCATGGTGCAAACGGGCCAGGGGCATTCCCGGCACGAAACCGTCCGCCGGGTCTCCGTCTCCTTCGACGCTGCGGACTACGAGGAACTCCGCAAGATCGCCGCCGAGAAGCGGGTGTCGCTCGCCTGGGTGGTCCGCGACGCGGTGGCCGCCTACATCTTCCGCCGGGGCCCCCTCTTCCGGCAGCCGCCGCACCCCCGGCCCGCCCCGAGGACTCCGGAGTGAGGCCCGCCGTGGTCGTCCGCGTGCCGGACGCCGAGGGTGTCAGGTTCTGGCGCATCCGCCCCGGACAATGCACGCCATGACGACCTCCACCCTCCTCGTTGCCCTGTTCGCGCTGGCCCTGGGCGTCGCCGCCTACGTTGCCGGCCTGCGGGCCGGGGAGCGCGCCGGGCGCCGGCAGACCCACTCGGACCTGAAGGACATCGCGCGCGCCGCGGCCGCCGAGAGCAACCAGCAGGCCCGGGAGGCCTACGAACACGCCACCGGACAGGCCGTCGAACGCCTCCAGGCGGTCGCGCGTTCGGACCGGGAACTCGGTCAGGCGAAGTTCGATGAGACCGCGGGACCGCTGCGCGAGTCGCTCGCCAAGGTCGAGGGTCTCGCGCGGGAGCTGGAGAAAAAGCGGGCCCGGGACCACGGGGCGCTCGAAGAAGTGGCCAAGAACCTCTCCGAGCACGTCCAGAGCGTCCTGGGTAGCAGCCGCTCGCTCCGCGAGGCGCTGAAGGGCGATCGCCAGGCGCGCGGCCGGTGGGGAGAGATCCAGCTCCAGACGCTGATCGAGTCGGTGGGCCTCACGGCTCATTCCGACTTCAGGACCCAGACGGGAACGAACGGCGCCCGGCCGGACCTGGTCCTCCAGCTACCCGGAGGAGCGGTCCTCCCGGTGGATTCGAAGGTGCCGATGGACGATTACCTGACCGCCACCGACGTGGACTCGCCGGAACTCCAGGACGCGGCCTTCGCCAAACACGCCAGGTGCGTGAAGTCGCATGCCGACGCGCTCGGCAAGCGGGACTACCCGGCGAAGCTTGGCGGCGGCCCGCCGTTCACGGTGATGTTCCTGCCCATCGAGTCGCTGCTGGCGGAAGCCATCCGGCACGAGCCGGACCTCCTCCAGTACGCCGCGAACCGGAAGGTGGTGCTCGCCACTCCGCACACCCTCCTCGGCCTGCTCTGGAGCGTCGCCGCGATGTGGCGTAACGAAACGAGCTCCCGGAACGCCGAGGAAATGAAACAGGCCGGTCTCGAACTCGAAAAGCGTCTCGAGATCTTCCTCGGCCACTTCGCCGACGTGGGGAGTCAGCTCGCCAGGACGAACGCGGTCTACAACGCCGCGGCGGGGTCGGCCGAATCGCGTCTCACGCCGCACCTGCGGAGACTCCGTGAACTGGGTGGCCAGCCGGAGGAGACCGCCGAGGACAGGCTGCCGAAACCCGTCGAGGTGGCGCCGCGCCGGCTCTTCGGCGGCGACGTGGACGTGGTCGCCGAGCGGGAACTGCTCTAGCTGCCGGCCAGTGCCGCCTCGCGGCCGTGGGACCGGCGTTGCCGGCGGGAAGGTTTCCGGCCGAGGGACATCTTTTGGCGCACGTCGTCGCCATGATGTCTCCATGACCATCCTCGCCCTCCTTCTCGCCGCCCTGACGGCGGTTCTGGTCCCCGGCGGCCTCTACCTGGCCACGATGGAATCGCCGCACTCGACTCCGGCGCGCCGACGCACGGCGCCGGGTACCCGCTAGCTCGACCTTCACCCGGGCCGGAGCGCGGCGACCCCTTCGGGGGGAGCGGCGCTGGTGTGAGTCCTGGGCCGGGGGCGGACCCGAACCAGGCACCGCCGGACGCGAAGGCGCCTCACCAGGGGTCCGGGGTGAGTCCGGGGATTACCACCGCAGGCCGGGTCGTCTTGAAGAAGATGAGCACGTCGTACCAGCGTGCGAGGGGAATCGAGCGCCAGTAGCTCTCGGGGGTGTCAGGGTCATAGCAGCAGCCGATGGCGCGGAACGGACGCAGGTCGCCAAGCCAGGCACTGCCCGGCGAACCCGGATCCCAGGTCCGCAGGTCGAGTACCAGACGGGACGTGGAGGCGCCCGCCAGGTAGTACTCGAACGAGTGGGGGATTGGAGGGCTCAGCTCGTTCACCATTTGGCCGACAGACTCCGATCCCCGGCGCGTGACGGCCGTGAACTGCCCGCTCTCGTGGCCGAAGGCGACGCTGAGCAGATCGTCCCCGAACATCTCGTGCAGGTGAAACCCCGCGGCGGCGGGACTCCGCGCGAAATGGGAGTTGTGGGCCCACAGGACCAGACCCCCGCCCGGCCCGATACGCCCGTTGATCCAGGCGATGTTCTCCGCCATGGACTCCGAGCGTGACTGCTCGCGGGCAATCATCAGGTGGTACTGAACCGCCACCCGCAGGCTCTGGAGCGCCACCGCGAAGGCGGCCTCATCGGATGCCGCTTCGTATTCGTTCCGGTTCGCGACGAGGCGTTCCCGCACCGCCTCGAGCGAGGCGCCGCAGGCCGACCGGTAGATGTCGGTCTGATCACGGTAGCCTGAACCCGGGAACTGTCCGTCGTAGTCGTTGGCGAAGGTCTCGAGACAGTTGAGGTCCGCTCCCACCGACGCCGCGCGTTCGGGGTCCACGGAACGCAGGTAGTCGCGGACGTTCCGGAGCGCCAGTCCCGGAAACTGCATGTCGAATCCATGGAACTCCAGGTGCCCTCCGTCTTCGTTGTAGGCCCGCATCCACTCGATGAGTTCGAGCATGGACTCGGATCTCCACACCCAGAAGTGCATTCCGGACAGCAGCCTGTGGGGGTCTCCCTCGCCGGTTTGCAGGTAGCGGTTCAAGAGGCGGGTCTCCGGCCAGGTTGCCTCGAGCGCGAACGTATCGAAACCCTTCTCTTCCACGAGGAAACGAAACAGACGGGCCTTCATCTGGTGGAAATCCCGGGTGCCGTAGGTGTTCTCGCCGAGGGCGACGATGCGGGCCTCGCCAACCATCTCCCCGACGCCGGCGAGGTCGCGGCTCGGGAGGGAGAAGTGCGTGCCGTGGAAGGGAACGGCGTTGGTTTCGATCCACTCCTCGGCGGCCGCCGGATCCGGGACTGGATCGGGTCTCGGCGTCACCGTGGGTAGCACCGCGGTCGCGCGCGTGGACTCGAAGTGGATGATTACGTCGTACCACTCCCGGAGCGGGGCCTCATGCCAATAGTCACCGGGTTCGTCGGGATCGTAGACGGCGCCGATGCCGCGGAACGGCCGGGTTTCCGTGAGCCATGAGTTTCCCGTCGAGATCGTGCCCAGGTCCCGGAGATCGAGTACGAACCGGGGCGCGGAGGCCCTCTCCAGGTAGCTCTCGAAGGAGCCTTCGACGGGCTCGTCGAGTACGTGCTCGGCCCGTCCCCGGTACTGTCCGCCACTCCGGGTAACGGCGGTGAAGCCGCCGCGGGCGTGGCTGAAGCCCACGACCACCATGTCGTCCCCGAAGGCCTGCCGCATGAAATGCCCCTGCGCCCCCTCCTGCGTGGAGACGTGGTAGTTGTGGGCCCAGAGGACCATCCGGCCGTCCGGCCCGATGCGGTCGCTGATCCAGCCGACGTTTTCCGCCATGGACTCGTCGCGATCCTGTTCGCCTGTCTCATCGAGATGGTACTGAACGGCGACGCGCAGGCTCTGGAGAGCGACCTCGAAGGCGTCCACACCCGAAGCGGCCTCGTACAGCGGCCGCCTCCGGAGCAGCAGGTCGCGCACCTCCTCCAGTGAAGCGGCACAGGCTCTTTGATCGGCGACCGGCTGGGCGGCGTAACGCCGAGTCGGGAAACGGCCGCTTTCGTCGTTCGCGAAGGCGTCGAGACACTGGATCCACTCGTTGACGGTCCCGACCCGATCGGGATCCACCTCGCGGAAATAGGCGCGCACGTTCTCGAGCGCGAGGCCGGGGAACTGCATGTCGAAGCCGTGGAACCCGACGTCGCCGCCCGCCTCGTTGTGGGCGCGCATCCATTCGATCATCTCGAGCACCGACTCGGTCCGCCAGGTCCAGAAGAAAAGACCCTGGAGCATTTCCCTCGCGTCGCCCTCGCCGGTACGGACGTACCGGTCGAGGAGCCGCGCCTCCGGCCAGGTGGCTTCGATGCCGAAGGTGTTGAACCCCATCTCCTCCACCAGGAAGCGCAGCAGGCGGGCCTTCATCTCGAAGAAGTCGCGGGCCCCGTGGGTGTTCTCTCCGAGGGAGACGATGCGGGCGTCGCCCACCAGTTCCCGCAGGAACTCCAGTTCGTGGTGGGGAAGCGAGAGGTGGGGACCTTCGAACGGCTTCCCGTTGACGTCCAGCCAGTCCCGCACCGGGTCTCCCGGAGGTCCGGGGCGCGGGACCGTGGGCGGCCGCGCCACGGAATCCTGCCCACAACCCGCCGTCAGCAGCGACAGGCCCAACAGACACACCAAGTGGCCGATCGAGAATCTGTTCATCACCGAACACCTCCAACGAAGGCTCCGCGGAGTCTCGGCAAGGATCGCCTCGGCGCCGAATGGCCGCGAAACCAGCACGCGCCGGCGAACGTCCCGGACAACTCCACCGTCCGGGAAGGGCCAAGCAAGGGGAAGGCCACGCGCGCCGGCCGTCCGCTCCGCCGCCGGCCGTCCCGCGGTGAGCCGGTTCGGAACGCACCGCCGACCTCCGTCGGATCGGACACGATAGCCTCTCCCCCGGGAGGCGCCCATGAGACGCACCGCACTCTTCGCCACGGCGCTGTTGCTGGCGCCGGCAACGGCACTCGCCACCTGGTCGGTGATCGCGGTGGACCGGAACTCCGGCCAGGTGATCGTCGCCTCGGCGACCTGCGTTCGCCAGTCGCGATTTCCGCCCCGGCCCGCGCGGGACCTGATGGACATCCAGGCGGTGATCGTGCCCGGCGTGGGGGTCGCCGCCTGTCAGGCCGGCGTGGACAACACCCGCGCGAACCAGATGCTCGTCTACGAGGAAATCCGGAAGGGGACCGATCCGGAGCGGATCATCGAGCTGCTTCGCGAGCAGGAGAACCTCAAGGACGAACCCGAGATGGAACGGCGGCAGTTCGGCATCCTGGATCTCCAGGGCCGGAGCGCCGGCTTCAACGGGAACCGCAACAGCGCGGCCTCGCTCTACGTGGCGGGCCAGGTCGGGGACGACATCTTCGTCCAGGTCCAGGGGAACATCCTCTTCGACGACGACGTGGCGGAAGATGCCGTGCTCGCGTTCATGCGGGCGAAGGGCACGCTGGCCGACCGGGTGATGGCCGCCATGGAGGGCGCGGACCGCGCCGGCGGCGACAAGCGATGCACCTGCGAAGAGGAACCGAAGCCCGCCGCGCCGTGCGACGGCAAGACCTCGCACGTCGCCTACATCGCCATCGCGAACCGGGACGACGCGCCGGGCCGGTCCCATAACGACGGCGACTACTACGCGTACATCAGCGCCACCGACGAGGACATCCAGCCCCACGAGAACGCCAACCCCGTCATCACCCTCCGGCTCCGTTACGACGCCTGGAAGGATGCCGGCAGCAAGCGCACCGGGATGCCCCCGTCCCTGATCCCCGAATGAGATCTCCCCAATGAAACGACTGCTGCTCGCGGCGCTCGCCGCCTTCGCCGTCCTCGCCGCGGCGCCGGTATCCGGAGAGGAACGTCCCGCCGAAACCGACGCTTCCGCGAACTGGCCCCGCTTCCGGGGGCCTCTGGCAAACCCGGTGGGCACGCACCCGGACCTGCCGATCACCTGGTCGCGGACCGAAAACGTCGAGTGGGCCGCCTCGGTGCCCGGGGTGGGTTGGTCATCCCCGGTGGTCTGGGGGAACCGGATCTTCCTGACCGCCGCCACCAGCCCGCAGGAGATGAAGGGACCGTCGCTCGGGACCGATTTCAGCAACAACTACATCGCCGAACTGCGCGCCCAGGGGCTGCCCCCCGAGGAAGTCAATCGGCGCCTGTTCGCGCGCGACCGCGAACTGCCCGAGGAAGTCGTGATCGGCCTTCACGTCTACTGTCTCGACCTCGAGACGGGGGCCATGCTCTGGGAACGGGAGCTGTACCGCGGGCAGCCGCTCGGGGGCCGGCACCGGAAGAACAGCTACGCCTCCGAAACGCCGGTGACCGACGGGACGAACGTCTATGCCTATTTCACGCACCACGGACTGTTCGCTTTCGACATGGAAGGGAACCCGGCGTGGGACACCCCGCTCGCGGCGCATCCGACCGTCCGTGACTTCGGCACCGGCGCCTCGCCGGCGCTCCACGGAGACCGCCTCTACGTCCTGAACGACAACGAGGAGTCGGGTTTCCTCGCCGCTTTCGACAAGCGCAGCGGAACCGAACTCTGGCGCACCCCGCGCGAGATCACCGAAAGGCGCAGGACCGGCTGGTCCACTCCCTTCGTCTGGGAGAACGAGGTGCGCAGCGAGATCGTGACCATGGGCCCGGGCATCGTGATCAGCTACGACTTCGAGGGCAATCCGTTATGGCACATGAAGCGCATGGCGGGAAGTCCGATCCAGAGCCCCTTCGCGTGGGAGGGGCGCCTGTTCATCTCCGCCGGCGCCTCGGGCGGCCAGTTCCGGCCGCTCGCCGCGATCCGTCCCGGAGGAGCGGGAGACATCACCCCCGCCGAAGGCTCCGACTCGAACGAGCACGTCGTCTGGTACGACCGCCTCGCCGGCGGGACCTACCTGCCGACCCCCGTGATCTATGACGGGGCTCTCTACGTGCTCTATTCGCGCGGCATCTTCGCCCGCTACGACGTGGATACCGGCGAACGGGTCTATCGCTCCCGCATCGCGGAGGGCGCCGCCGCCTTCACCGCCTCGCCGTGGGCCTACGGGGGATACGTCTTCGCGCTCGGGGAAGAGGGCGACACCTTCGTGATCGAGGCCGGCGACGAGTACCGCCTGGCCGGCGTCAACGATCTGGGCGACTGGAGCCTCGCCTCCCCGGCCATCGTGGGAGACCGCCTCCTGATCCGTACCCAGAACCACCTCTATTCCATTCGCAGGCAGGCGGAAGCCGCGGTGCAGCCCTGACGCCAGCGCTTGCGTGCTGAGGCCCGCCCGGTTCCGGCGCGGCCTCGGTGCGGCGCTCGTCTGCCTCGGGGTCCTCGCGGGATGCCGCGGCCCGGGGGCGTCCGACCCTGCTGCGAGCCCGCGCGTCCGCTTCATCGTGCCGCTCGGCGGGGTTCCCGGCCGGGACTGGGTGATCAACAACTACGTGGATCGGGATCCGGGGGCCGGCGTCCGCGACTATCGCGGCGGCCACAGGAGCTACAACCGCCACCAGGGCACCGATTGGGACGTGCCCAACTTTCGCTGGATGGATCGTGGTTTCCCCGTTGTGGCCGCCGCGGACGGCCGGGTGACCGCGACGCACGACGGCGAGTTCGACCGGAACGTCTCCTGTGGGTTTCTCGGCATCCTGAAGCAGCCGAACCTCGTTGAGCTGACCCACGCGGACGGAACGCGTTCGCTCTATCTCCACCTCCGCCGGGGGTCGGTGAAGGTCGCGGTCGGGCAGAAAGTCGCCGCCGGAGAGCCGCTGGGAGCGATCGGGAGTTCCGGCTGTTCCACGGCGCCGCATCTCCATTTCGAAGTGCGCGGCCCCGATGGGGCGATCCTCGATCCCTTCCAGCCCAACCTGTGGACGGATCCCCCGCCCTACGCGACCGCGCTCGCCGTGATGGACCTGGTCGTCCGGAACGGGCCCATCGAGGGCGAGGACGCGCTGAAGGACCCACCGCCGAATGCGGAGCGCATCTCTCCGCACGAGACGCTCGGCATCGGCCTGTCCCTCGCCGGAGGATCTCCCGGGGACCGGATCGAGGTGCTGCTCGAGGGAGCCGCCCAACCGGCAATCGTCGCCTCCGTCCCCGGCGAACCGCCCCATAGCTACTGGTTCTGGAACCTGCCTCCCGACCGGCATCGCGGAACCCGCCGCATCACTGTCCACGCGCGCGGCAAAGTCCTCGCCAGCCACGAACTGCGCTGACCACGACGTCCGAAGAGCCCTGCTCTACCGGCCCCCGAACGATCAGCGAGGCTCGGTCCGGCCCGCCTCCCGGGCAAACCACACCGCCGCCTTTTTCAGAATGTCGATTTCCTCCTCGAGTTGGCGGATCCTGGCCTTGGCCTCGCGAAGTTCCCGCCGCTCGCCCTCGCTCCAGCCGTCGGGTGCACCGTCTTCCGATTCAGCTGCCGTCACCCAGTTCCGAATGGCCTGCGCGCTGGGATCAAACTCGCGCGACAACTCTTCCGGGGTACGCCCGCTTCGGACCAGATCGATCATCTGCCGCCGGAACTCTTCCGAATAGCGGCGAAGCCTCTTGGTCATTCTTCCCTGTCTCCTCATGCCGGCGGACTGCCGCCGGTCGCTTCGAGTTGGCCGCGATCGCTCCTCGCACCAACCGCAGCAAATGGGGTCGGGGCGGATTCCATCGTTGACCCGCCTATCTTACCCCGTTTTCGTGGCCAGTCAATACTTTGGGAGACGAAACCTCCCAAGTTTCCCCAAAACACTGACCCGAGGCGGTCGGCGAGCCGCTGCCGCGCCCCTGCCGGCGGAGCGTTGACCGTTTCGAGGGAGACCGTCGGCGCCCGTGGGCAACCCGGCGCCGGCCGTCGCTCCGATGTCCCACGGCGCACGCCAGGTATCGCGTCGATGGGCTGCCGCCGCCAGCGGAACCTCGCCGGGAAGCGGCGGCTCGCGGAATGACTCTGGCTGAACCCGGGGAGCGACGCCGGCCGCTGCTCCGGCCGGGACCGCTGCGCCCAACCGAATCCACGCTGAATTGTGTGTCATTGGTGTACGCAATGGTGTAAATTGTTGTGATATTCGCGCACTAGTCGTTGTGTCGCTTGGGGGTACTTTGGGCAAGTGACGGCGCCACCGATGCAATGGATCCACTTTGGTCCAGTAGACAGTCCACCGTCGCCACCCGGGTTCCGCAAGGGCGCGATGTTTGACGCGGCCGGCAGCCCGAGGTTCCAGGTCCCCACCCGCCGAGTTACGGAGGATCGGCGGGCCTGGGCCGTTACCGCAACCGCGGCGGGTTTCCCTGCCCGGGCGGGCGGGAGCGGGTGAAGGCCACCACTCCCGGCCCGGGAACGGCGCCAATCGGGAGCGACGGCCCGCTGGGCGCGGTGGATCACAAGGTGATCTACCGCTTCATGGATCTTCACAAGGGCGACCACCGCATTGCGACCATGGCCCGGGTCCTCGGAGTCTCACGGAGCGGCTATTACGCCTGGAAGACGCGGCCGGTCAGTTCCCGGGCACGGACGGACGAGCGGCTCAAGAAGGAAATCAGCAGTGTCCACGCGCGCCACCAGGGAGCCTACGGCGCCCCTCGCATCCACGGTGAACTGCAACGGCGGGGCTGGAAGGTGAGCCGTAAGCGGGTGGCCCGGCTGATGCGGGAACTGGGAATTCACGGGCTCGCCCGGCGATCGCGCCGCGACGGCCGAGGGCTGGCGGACACCGGGTAGTCCCGCGGCCCGGCATCTGCTTGGCCGCATGCGGAGCACGGATCGGCGGGACACGCACAAGAGTCGGGACGGATCTCCGCCGCGTGCGCTCCCGGTGGAGCGGGGCGCGCGCTCCCGTCAGGCGGGCCGCAGCTGCCGGCCGATCCGGGTCCACAGCCAGGGAACGCGGCGGACCGAAAGATCAAGCAGATAGGCGATCAGCCCCAGCAGGGCCAGCAGCGGCCACAGGGCCCGCGAGCGCACCACCCGGTCACCAGCGGTCGCGAGCACCTGCGCCGGGGTCGGCGCCACCACGCCACCCGTCTCCGCGGCCAGCGCGGCAAGGGCTTCGTCGTCCGCCGGCAGGAAGCGGTATTCGTCGGGATAGCTCAGATGGATGGCCCGCTCGAGGTCGGCCCCTTCGGCAAGGTCGTCCGGAAGGGACTCGCCGACGATCCGGAAGCGCGCCGTGTCGCCGGGACGCAGGTCAAGCGGAACCTCGGCCTCGAACCGTCCCGGGCCGGTCTGCCGGATCGTGGTGCGGCCCACGAGTCCCGCGTAGGAGATCTCGAGTTCGGGCGCCACGTCTTCGGGATAGCTCCCATCCTCGCGGATCAACGACAGGCTCACGTCGGCGGCGTTCCCGCGCCGTGACACCTCGAAATCGAGATCGGCCCCCTCGCCGCGGCGCATCGCGTCCCGCACCACCTGCGTCCAGAACTTGCCGTAACCGTCCCATTCCACCCAGTCGGCGGCCCAGCGATTCTTGCAGTCGGAGGCGAACAGGGACGACCGGCCGAGTCCGTATTGCCAGCGGGCGAGGAGCGGCTCCTCGTCGGGGCCTTCCAGAAGCACCTCCGCGGTGTCCTTCGCCATCGTCGCCACGAAGCCCTTGAGTTCCGGGGCGGCGGCGAAGTCCAGGCCCTCGAGCACTCGCGCCATCTGCCGCACCACCGGACGGAACGGCTCTTCGACCAGGGTTGCGTCGAGGGCGATCTGGGTTTCCTCGACAAAGATCTGCTGCACCCGACCCGCGTCCCGGATGAAGTAGCTGCGTCCGTCGCCCCATTCCGCGATGTCCGAGAGCAGTTCCCGGTCAGCCTCTTCCCCCACCGCGACGGTCGAGATGGTGATCTCGTCCTCCATCATCCGGGTGACGAGCTCCTCGTAGTCGTCGGGATAGGTCTTCCCGTCCGAGAGCAGGATCACGTGCTTGACCTTGGAAGGACTCTCGGTGAGCTGCTCGTAGGCGCGGTCGAGGGCGGGATAGATGTTCGTCTGGGCGCTCGCCTGGATCCGGCTGATCCCCTCCTTGATCCACTCCCGGTCGGCGACCAGTTGCAGGGGAATGGTGGTGTAGGGATTCCAGTCGAACGTCACGACACCGAAGCGGTGCGTGTCTTCGAGCAGGTCCAGCGCGGCCTTGGTGGCTTCCTTGGCCAGCGCGATCTTCCTCCCGTACATGCTGTAGGACTTGTCCAGCACGATGACGAGGGACAGGTCCTTCCACTTTTCCTCGATCTGGAAGTCCACCGGCAGCGCCTCTTCGAGCACCGATTCCGAGTATCCGTCCTCCCCGTAGCTGGACTCGCCCGCGGCGAAGACCAGTCCCCCGCCCTCGTCGCGGACGTAGCTCGCAACCTGCTCCATCACCGGCTCGGGGAGGCGGTCCGGGGCCACGTCGCTCAACACCACGGCGTCCCAGGTGTTGAGATCGAGGCGGGGAAGCGCCGACGCCGGGGCCGTGTTCACCGTGACGCCCTCGGACTCGAGCGCGCTCCTGAGATACCGGGCGCTCTCGGGCTGTCCCTCGACGTAGAGCACGCTCGACTCCTCTTCCACCGGCACTTCGACCGCTCGCCGGTCGTTGACGGGAAGCCGGTCGCCGGCCACCCGGATCTCGGCCTCGAGCACCGTCATGCCCGGGTCCTCGATGCGCACCGGCACCGGAACGGTCGAAGCGCCGGGCGGGAGTTCGACCTCGATGGCGGACAGCACCTCTCCGTCGGCGAGAACGCGGATCTCCGCCGGGCCTCCGGCAGCGGAGAACACCTCGGCTTCGACCCCGGTCATCTCTCCCGCCCGCACGGTCGGCGGCAACCGGATCGCGTTCACGAAGCCGCCGCCGTCGCTCCGCACGCCGGACGGGGCCGGGAAGACCCGCACGCCCGCCTCCTTGAGGAACGCCAGGGCCGCGGCCGTATCGCCTTCCGTCTCCCTGCCGTCGCTGAACAGCACCACCCGCTTCAGCCGGTCCGGGGGGAGGCGCGCCGCGGCGTGGCGAAGCGCCGCCTCGATATTCGTACGGCCTTGATCGAGCGCGTCCGGGGGCGGCAGCCCCGCCGCCGCACCGCTGTCGAAGACCTGGACCTCCAGCAGCGCGTCCGCATCCGGCACGGACACCGCGCGGTCGGCAAAGGCCACGAAGTGCGCGTCTTCGCTGCCCAGCGCCCGGCTGGCCTCCCGGGCCCAGGCGACCGCGTCCTGCATCGACCCCGAAGCCACGCTGCGGGATACATCCACCACGAACGCGACGGCGACCTCCCGCGATCCGGCGCGGATTACCGGCCGGCAGAGCGCGAGCAGCAGGAACGCCGCGGCGAGCAGGCGCAGCGCCAGCGAGGCGCGCAGCCGCAGCTTTGGCCAGCGGAGGTCCGACCTGAGCGCCACCAGCACCACCACGCCGAGGAGCGGCAGCAGCAAAAGCGGCCAGAGGGCTTCGAAGGTCATGGATTACGGAAGCGGGAACCCGGAATCCTATGCGCGCCGGCTTGATCGCGGCTCATCCAGCCCCCCCGGCGCGGCGGCCGGCCGGCCGGCGTGGCAACAATCCGGGCGTTTCGGCTAATTTCGGCAGACCGTCAAGGAGTTCCGCCATGCCTCGTCCGTCGCTTCCTCTCCGCCGGATTCCCGGCGCCGCGTTCCGGGTTGCCGCGCTTTCCGGTCTCGCTTTCGCCGCCGCCTCCGCCCGTCCGGCGCCGCAGGCCGCATCCATCGTGATCGAACCCGACGCGCTGACCCTCGAAGTGGGGGAAACGGCGCAACTCTCGGCCACCGTGACGGACGCGGCGGGGAATCCGGTCGCGGACGCGCGGGTGGTCTTCTTCTCCGGCAACCGGCGGGCGTTGACCGTGACGCCGGGCGGACACGTCTCCGCGAACCAGCCGGGGGATCACGAAGTCACGGCGCTGCTGCCGGACCAGGCGTTCGACGGCAACTGGGACTACTACAGCAGCCGGGATCCCGGGCTGCGGGCTTCGATCCGGGTGAGCGTGAGCACGCCCGCGTTGTCCGACATCTTCTTCGAGAGCGCGCCGCCCCGGGTCTGGGCGGGCACCGAGGTGCGGTTCCCGCTCGCGGGACGCGACGCGGCGGGACAGGTCAGCCGCGGACTCGAGGCGGGCTACGCGACGAGCGACAACAGCGTCGCCGTGGTGGACCAGGTCGGCATGGTGTCCTTCCTCACCACCGGGTCGGTGCAGGTGGCCGCCATGCACGGCGAAATGACGATCTACCACGAAGTGGAGGTCCTGCCCAACCCGACCGCGCGGCTGGCCCTCGAGGCGCCGGACCGGACCGAGGTCCGCACCGGCGACGTGCTGCAGTTCCGGGCAGCCGCGCTCGATGCCTCGGGGAACGAGACCCGGGGTCCGGCGATCCGGTTCGCGGTGGAGTCCCGTCCGGACCCGTTCCGGCCGGAGTCGCTGGGGGCCGGCGCCGCGGCCCAGGTGACCCCCGACGGGCGGTTCGTCGCCGAGCAGCCCGGGGTGTACACCGTGGTGGCGATGAGCGGCGACCGGCTGGCCCGCCGGACGGTCCGGGTGGTCCCCCGCAATGTCGAGCGCGAGGTCGAGTTCCTCGGGCACGCCCGGGTCTCCGACCGGGTGACCGGAGACCTCTGGGTCTGGGAAGGCGTGGACGGGCGCGACTACGCGGTGCACGGCACCTGGAACGCCGAGGGACACGCTTACTTCTACGACGTCACCGACCCCCGGAACATGGAACTCATCGACACGGTCCAGGTGGACGCCCGGACCGTGAACGACGTGAAGGTCTCCGAGGACGGGACCCTGTGCGTGATCAGCCGCGAAGGAGCGTCCAACCGGCGAAACGGAATCGTGATGATCGACTGCACCGACCCGCACAATGCCGAGGTCCTCAGCGCCTTCGACCAGGGGCTCACCGGCGGGGTGCACAACGTCTTCGTCGACAACAACCACGTCTACGCGGTCAACAACGGCCGGCGCTGGGACGTAGTGAACGTGGAGGATCCCCGGAATCCCTTCCGGGTCTCGCGCTTCGAGACGGACACCCCGGGCCGTTCGGTGCACGACGTCTGGATCCGGGACGGCATCGCCTACCAGGGCGGCCGCAGCGACGGCCTCATCATGGTGGACGTGGGCGGCGGCGGCATGGGCGGGAGCCCCAACACTCCGGTGGAGATGGGGCGCTACCCGCAGATCACCGGCTGGAACCACGCGGTGTGGCCCTTCCGCAGCCCCTCGACCGGCAAGCTCTACGTGATCGGCGGCGACGAGGCCTTCTACCTGAATCCGCGCCGGCCCGACGCGGGCGGCATCCTCTGGGAGGAGGGCATCCCCTCGCGCGCCAAGGGCTGGCTCCACTTCGTGGACTTCACCGACCCGCAGAACCCCGAAGAGGTCGCCCGCTTCGAACTCGCCGACTCCGGGCCCCATAACCTCTGGGTCGACTGGGAAGAGGAGATCATGTACGTCGGCTACTACGACGCCGGACTCCGGGTGGTGGACGTGTCGGGCGACCTGCTCGGGGACCTCTATCGCCAGGGGCGCCAGATCGCCCGCTTCTTCCCCGAGGACAACGAGGGCTTCCTCGCGAACGCCGCCTTCACCTGGGGCCCGCAGCCCCACAAGGGCACGATCTTCCTGGCCGATTTCAACAGCGGCCTCTGGGCGGTGCGGCTGAAGGATCCCGAGCCGGACACCGGGGGGAACTGAGCGCCAGCATGCCTCTCGACGAAACCGCGCGCGGCCTCGGCGGCTTTCTCTTTCGCCGCTTCCAGACGCTCCGCTTCTTCCTGGGCTCCCTCCGCTTCGTCTTCTTCTTCCTCAGCAGGGGACGCGAGGTGCGGCGCCGCTACGCCGCCGCCGAGCGCTCCGGCGACACGATCTGGCTGGACCACGGCCCGTTCGGGAGGGAGCCCGGCGAGCGAAGCGGCTGACCGGCGCCCGATGAAGATCCGCGACGTCCCGCCCGCCGAGTACGCCTTCGGCTACCGCGAGCCGCCACGCTCGGGAAACGAGATCAACGGACACGGCGAGCGCGAGCGGCGCCGCGCCACCCAGGTCTTCCACAACGCCGACTCCACGAAGCCGATCGACTGGCAGGGGCTCGACGACTTCTTCATGTGCGTGAACCCCTGGCAGGTGGTCCGGCACCGGCTCATCAACAAGTTCGAGCTCCGGAAGGAACGCGGCCCCGTCGCCCGCCGGGTCGTGGATGAGGGCCCCGGCCGGAATGCGGCGTTCGTGAAGGCGGCCGCCCGCGAGGCGGGTGCGAGCCTCGTCGGGGTCGCCGAGATCCAGGAGACGGACGTCTTCGAGGGACGCGAAGCCCCACACCGCTATGCCGTCTGCATCGGGCTCCCGATGGTCCGCGAAGAGATGGCCCACGCGGCGCATCCCCGGGGGGCGGCCGAGGTGATGCGGACCTATCGCCGGATCGGCCTCATCGCCATGCGCCTCGGCCGCGAGATCCGCCGCCGGGGCTTCCCGGCGAAGGCCTACGGCGACCCGAACGCCACCGACATCCTCCACATTCCGCTCGCGGTCCGGGCGGGACTTGGCCAGCTCGGCAAGCACGGCTCCATGATCAGCCGCGAACACGGCTCCAACTTCCGCCTCGCCGCGGTCCTCACCGACATGCCGCTGGCACTGGACGCCCCGCGCGACATCGGGGTGGACGACGTCTGCACCCATTGCCGCCGCTGCGTGATCGACTGTCCCCCCGACGCGATCTACGAGGAAAAACAGTGGATCCGGGGAGAGCAGCGCTGGTACGTGGACTTCGACAAGTGCGTCCCCTACTTCACCAAGACCTACGGTTGCGCCATCTGCATCGAGGTGTGCCCCTGGTCGGAGCCCGGACGGGGCGAGAAGCTCAGTGACATGATGTTGGCGAAACGGAACCGGGCCCGACCCCCTTCATCGCTTCCCGAGGACAAGGACTGATGCGGAACACACTTCAAAACCACCCTCTCGCCGGGCGGCGGCTGCCGCAGTTGGCGCTGCTCGCAGCCGTCTCCACGAGCGTGCTCCCGGCCTGCGCGCCGCCCGCCGAACCCGGCCTCCGCATCGCGGTGGCGCGCTTCCAGCACGAGACCTGCACCTTCTGCCCCAGCGGCGACACCGAGGTCGAGGACTGGCTGCAGCACAGCGAGCCCCAGTCGGGCGAAGCACTGCTCGGTTCCGGCTCCCGCAGCTACATGGGCGGTTTCGTCCAGCGGGCGCGCGAGTTCGGCGACGTGGAACTCGTGCCCCTGATCTCGCCGGTCGGCGTGTTCGGCGGCTCGTCGCGAAGCTGGAACACGAAGGAGACCTTCGAACACTTCCTGGACGCCATGCTCGCGGAACTGGAGGCGCAACTGCCCGTGGACGGGGTCTATCTCGCGCTCCACGGGGCGATGGCGGTACGGGACGTCCCCCGTCCGGAAGCCGAGATCGCCCGCCGCTTCCGGGAACTCGTCGGCCCTGACGTTCCCATCGCCGGCACCTTCGACCTGCACGGGAACGAGGACGGGGAGTTCCTCGAGCACGCCAACTTCGCCTTCGTGACCAAGCGGTTCCCCCACTACGACTCCTATATCCAGGGCGAGCGGGCCGCCCGCGCCCTCCGGATCACCGCGCGGGGCGAGTACGAGCCCACCACCGCAAGCCGGAAGCCCGGGGTCATCACCGCTACCGTGCTGCAGTGGACCGGCCAGTCCCCGGCGATGGACATCATGGAGCGGGCGCGCCGGTGGGAGGCGCGCGAGCACGACACCTACGTGAGCGTCTTCTACGGCTATCCGTGGTCGGACGTGCCGGACGTGGGCGCCACCGTCCATGTCATGACCAACGGGGACCAGGAACTCGCGGACCGGATCGCCGACGACATGGACGACTTCATCTGGCGGGTCCGCGAGGACTTCGCCCTCGGCACGTATCCCCGCCCCGAGGAGGGGGCGCGGATCGTGGCGGCGGCGATCGCGGCCGGCGAGACGCCGGTAGCGGTCGGGGACCACAGCGACCGCCCCGGCGACGCGACGCACATCCTGAACGCCTTCACCGCGGCGGGGATCGGCAAGACCCTCTACGGCACGATCAGCTCGCCCGCCACTCTCGAGACCCTGGCGGCGACGGACGCCCAGCCTGGCGACCCCTTCGACCAGGAGATCGGCGGCTTCACCCCCTCCGGCGGCTCGCCCACGCGCATCACCGGGACGCTCGAGTACTTCGACGAAGGCTTCGGCTACGACCGGATCGCCGTCGTCTCCTTCGGGGACGGCAACGTCGTCTTCCTCGTTCCCGCCTACGAGCAGGTGCTCTACCCGGAGGAATTCCGCATCGGAACGATCAATCCCGAGGACTACGAGGTGTTCGTGGTCAAGTCCCGGGTCCATTTCCGGCGCGGCTTCGACGAGACCGGCTACGCCCGCACCATCCAGATCATCGAGGCCCCCGAGCCGTTCGTGGGGACCACCTTCCTCGACGCGCTGCCGTACGAGAACGTCGACCTCAGCGAGTTCTATCCCTACGGGACGCCGCCGAAGCGACGCTGAGGCCGAACGGCGCTACTCCGGCTCGGCCAGCCGGTTGTACCGGCGGAGGATGTCGCGGAGCCGGTCGTGGGGTAACCCATAGATCCTGCGGCCGTTTGCCCCGACCATGTCGCGCCCCGCCACCACGGCGTTGACGATGGCCTCCTCGGTGGCCTGCACCACTCCTTCGAAAAGGGGATTGATGTTGTTGTTCGCGAGGTTTTCGAGCGGGGCGACGCCGCCCTCGTTGTGGGCGGCCTCCTCGTTGGCGGTCGAGAAGGCGATGAAGATGTCGCCGGAGCCGTTCGAGGCGATGCTGCCGACCTTGCCGAGCGCCAGCGAGGTGCGCCGGACGAAGCGGTTGAGCTGGTGGGGGAGGAGCGGCGCATCCGTCGCCGCGACGATGATGATCGAACCGTCACGCCCGTAACCGTCGTCGACGTCCTGGCCCGGCGGGGTGTCGAACGGTCCCCGTTCCGGCGTCAGGTCCGGGATCTCGCGCCCCACGGGGACCCCGGCCACCGTCATCAGGTTCCGGCTCCCGAAGTTCGACTGCACGAGCACGCCGATCGTGTACTCGTCGCCCCCGGCCTCCACAATCCGGGACGAGGTGCCGATCCCGGCCTTGAAGCCGAACGTGCGCATCCCGGTGCCGCCTCCCACCGAGCCTTCGGCGACCGGGCCGCCCCGCGCCGAGTCGAGCGCCGCGAAGACGTGTTCCTGCCGGACGTGAAAGCCGTTGATGTCGTTGAGGAAGCCGTCCCAGGTCTCGGCGACCACCGGCAGGCTCCAGTCCGGCGCGTCCAGGTTCGCCTGCGCCCAGGCGATGGTGGCCTCGTGAACGGCGCCGACGCTGTGGGTGTTGGTGATCATCACCGCGCCCTCCAGGATCCCGCGGTCCCGCAGCCAGGTGGTGCCGGTCATCTCGCCGTTGCCGTTCAGGGTGAACCAGGCGGCGAACACCCGGCCGCGGCTGGCGCGGCCGCGCGGCAGGACAGCGGTGACTCCGGTGCGGACGGGTCCTTCCCCGACCACCAGCTCCCCGTCCCCCCGGATGATGGTGTGGTGGCCGACTTCGATTCCGGCCACGTCGGTGATGGCGTTCAGGGGACCGGGCGTGCCCTCGAAGGGCACTCCGAGATCCCGGGCCCGGGGGGAGTCCTGGCCGGCCGCCGCCGTGGCCAAGCCGAGCAGCACGGCGCCCGCAGCACCAACGGCCGGAGTGAGTCGCGGATAGAGGTTCTTCGGGGTGTTCATGGGCACTTCTCCTTGGGTCTCGGAATCCCTATTGAAACAGGGAACGAGAAGCGCCGGGAGCGCGGGGCGGCCGGAAAAGATCCAGCCTGAAGGGCGGATGCTTCCGGTCGAGCCCGTACCGCCGGGAGGCCAGCCGGAACCGATTCGCCAGGAGTTCCGCGTAGGGACCCTCCCCCCGCATCCGATCTCCGAACTTCGCATCGTAGAGTCGGCCCCCGCGGGTGTCCCGGATCAGAGTCTCCACGTGCGCGGCGCGCGTCGGCACGTGGGTCTCCAGCCACTCGGAGAACAGCTCCTTCAGTTCGTGCGGCAGCCGCACCAGGATGAACCCGGCAGAACCGGCCCCCGCGTTCGCCGCCGCCTCCAGGATGGCCTCGAGTTCGGAGTCGTTCAGGGCCGGGATCATCGGCGACGCCAGCACGCCTACGGGAACGCCGGCTTCGTGTAGCGCGGCGATCGTCGTCAGCCGACGTGCGGGCGCCGCCGCCCGCGGCTCCATGGCCCGGGCGAGGTCCCGCCGGAGCGTCGTCACGGAAACCATCACCTGGGCCAGCCCCTCCTTCGCCATCGGAACGATGACGTCGAGGTCCCGGAGGATCAGGGCCGACTTGGTGACGATGCCGGTGGGGTGGCGCGCCTCGCGCAGCACCTCGAGGAGTTGCCGGGTGATCTGGAGGTCCCGCTCGACCGGCTGGTAGGGATCGGTGTTCGAGCCGAGCGCCAGCGGGCCCACCTGATAACCGGGCTTTCGGAGTTCGCGGCGCAGCAGGTTCGCCGCCTCCGGCTTGGCCACGATCTTCGTCTCGAAATCGAGGCCCGGCGAATATCCGAGGTAGGCGTGGCTCGGCCGGGCAAAGCAGTAGATGCACCCGTGCTCGCAGCCGCGGTACGGGTTGATCGAGCGGTCGAAGGGGATGTCCGGCGAGTCGTTCCGGGCGATGATCGTCTTCGTCCGGTCAATGATGACCTCGGTGGGGACACGTTCCGGCGGGGGATCGCGGGAGTCCCAGCCGTCGTCGAACGCCTCCCGGCGCAGTGCCTCGAACCGTCCCGCGGGGTTGGATACCGCTCCCCGCCCGCGGAGAGGCTTCCCCCCGCCTCCGGGGTCCACCGCGGGGCTATTCCGGCTGGAGGGCGTCGAGCGCGCCCGCGAGGGCGGACTCGATCTCCCCGGCCTCGCCTGACGTCCGGACCACCTGTCCCCCGCTGATCTCGGCCAGGTAGGTCAGCGCCCAGAAGGGATCCACGTTCCTCAGACCGCGCAGGTCGCGTCCGGAATCCTGCAGATGACGGCCCTCGAACTCGATCTGGTTCGCGAGATCGTCAGCGCTGATGCTCCCGTAGGTCCCGCCAACCCGGCCGGAACGGGTGAGGTTCGGAGGCGCGGTGATCGCAAGCACGGTCGGCGGCACCCCGGCAGCCGCGAAGAGCGGCCACGAATCGCGAGCCCAACTGGCGCCGTCCACACCGTCCGTGAAGACCACCAGGACCGGGCGTCCCGGCCGGTCGGCAAGGAGGCCGAATGCCAGAGTGAGCGCGTTGTTGAACGCCGCCGGACCGCCGCTCCGCAACTCCCCGGCCGCCGCCGCCGCGTCGGCGCAGGTTCCGTCCCAGCCGGCGTGGAGTTCCACCGAGCGGGTGAAACCGAGGAGGGCGCAACGATCCTCGTCGTCGAGCGCCGAAAACAGCGTCCGGATCCCGGCTGCCGCGGACCGCAGCCGCGCCCCCGAGACGCTGGAACTCAGATCGAACACGGCGACCACCGACAGCGGCTCCTGCCCGGTCCAGACGGGTCGGGACAGGTCCTCGCGCCGGCGGCGCAGCAGGTCGAGCCCCGCGCCGCCGACTCCGGGAGCCGTGGGCGCCTCGGGGTGGGCCTGGATCCGAGAGGCCGCAACAGGCCCCGGCGCACCTGCCGCGTCGGCGGATCCCGCGACCTCTCCGGCGGAAAGGAAGCCGGTCGCCAGAATCGCCAGCGCCATCGCCGCGAGCACTCTCATCGTTCGCTCCCTCCCTCCGTGGGCTCCCGCACCTCGTCCTTCATCGCCTGGAATATCCCGGGGTACTCAAGAGCCGGACCGAGCCAGTAGCGCCATTCGGGCTCCCAACCCGTCGGCGCCCGGGCGAGCAAGGCCGCCGCCGCCTCGGCGGCGCCCTCGGCATCACCCTGGCTGAGCCGCGCCGCCACCAGCCCGGAGACGGCGGCCGGCGAGCGGCGCGAACGCCGGACGGCCTCGGCAAAGGCGGCCTCGGCGGCGGCGAACTCTCCGCTCCCGAGCGCGATCTCGCCCCGAATGAGCAGCAAGGCGAGTCGAGGTCCCGACCGGAGACGGGCGTCGCCCAGTTGGTCGAGAACGAAAACGGCGTCCTCCGACCGCCCGAGGTCGAGAAGCACCCCCGCGAAGCGGATCCGAAGGTCGGGATCGTCCGGAGTCTCTTCCAGGAGTTCCTGGAGCATGACGCCGGCGCGCGTGAGATATGTCGGTTCCTCGCGCTGCTTTCCGAACATCCACAGCGCCGCCGCGAACGCCCGCCGGACGTCGCGGTCACCCGGCAGGTCCTCGAGGGCCCCCTCGAAGGCTACGACCCCGGGACCGACCGAGAGCTGCACCTGATAGGAAAAGGCAAGCGCCAGCCACCAGCGGCGGATCCAGTCGTCGCGGTCCTCCGGATCCGGAATCGCCTTGAGCAGATTGCGCGCCAGTTGCACGTGGGTTTCGGGGTACCCGTGCGCGATCGCTTCGGTGTGCAGGAGCGCCGCCGTCTTGAGCTCCCGCGCGCCGGGCGCGGAGGCGATGAAATCGCCGGCCACCCGCTCCACCGAATCCGGATCGAACCCGGCGAGCACGCGGCCGGAACTGATGAAGAGCCCGCCGCGCACCTCGTTCAGAAGCTCCTCGTAGCCGCTCGCATCGATGCGGCCCTGGGCCGGCGCGAGGCCGGAAGCACTAGCGACCGCGACCAGCGACAGGACAACGGAAATCGGGAAGAAACGCACTGCCTTGGAGACGGTGAATGTAGCAGGATGCGTGCCACGGCACTCCCCTCTCGCGGCCGGCGCGCGTCCGCTCAATCGTCGGACAGGACCTCGCGGAGGACGCGCAGGAAGTTGCCGCCCAGCAGCTTGGCGAGGTCCTCCTCGCTCCAGCCGCGGGCGTGCAGCGCGGCGGTGACCCGGACCCAGCGATCGAGAGCGGCCAGCTCGGCGTCCGCGTAGTGCCGCGAATCGGGGTCCCAGCCGTCGAGCGCGGCATCCGTCGCGAGCCCGACGTGGTCGATGCCGACGAGTTCCGCCACATATTCGATGTGCGCGACCATGTCCTCCATCCCCGCCTCGCCGTCGCCGTCCCGGTCCAGCATCCAGCCGATCGGCGTGATCCCGATGACGCCGCCCGTCGCCGCAATGGCCCGCAACTCGTCATCGTCCTTGGTGCGGTCCTGCGGAGTGAGCGCTTCGGCGTTCGCGTGGCTCGCGAGGACCGGCTTGTTCGAGAGGGCGGCGGCATCGAGCGTGGATTGCCGACTCAGGTGGGAGACGTCCACGATCATGCCCAGGCGGTTCATTTCCGCGATGGCCCGGCGTCCCAGGTCCGTCACCCCTCGCTCGTCTCCCTCGTAGGAGCCATAGGCGAGCCGCTCATCGGGTTCGTGTCCCTCCTTGTCGCCATAGCGAAGCTGCAGCACCCGGAGGCCCTCGGCGTACCAGCGGCCCAGATTGGCCAGCTCGCCGTCGAGCTGCCATTGCGGCGCCACCCGGGACTGGACGTAGAAGACGTACGCGTACTCCCCGTTCTCGCGCGCCGTCTCGATGTCCCCGTAGCTGAGGACCACCCGGGCGTTCGCGATCGTGCCGTCGGCGGTCCGGTCGCGGAAATCGATCATCCCCTCCAGCCCGAAACCGCTCATGCTGAAGATGCCCATGTCGATCCCGGTGACCGCCTTGAGCGTGCCGAAGTCACCCGGGCCGGCGCCGGGAAAGACGGAAAGCTCGCACCCGGTCCGGCAGTGCGGATCCACCTTGACCAGGCTGCTGGCGGTACCGTCCACGACGGTTTGCCGGGCCACGAACTCGCGGGCCCATTCCAGGTCGGCCGCCGTGGCCGGCGCGCCCGTTCCCGGGACCACCACTTCGGGGGCCTGCGCCCCCGCCCGCAACGGCGCTGGGGAGGGAGGCGTTACCGTTCCGCGTTCGCCGCTTCCGGGAACCGACGCGGAGGCCGGCAGCAACAGCAGTGCCAGGATGAGGACTCGCAAGAGGGTCATTCGGCGCCTCCCGACGTCATTCGAGTGTCCGGAGCCGGCTCGGGCCACGGATGTTCCCATGCCGATTCTCGAAACGCGACACTGATCCGGTTCGCGAAAGGAAACCCGCCCCGCTTGCCAGAACCTTCCCTTCCCCGACGCTCGCCCCGTGATCCGGTCGTCACCGGCATGGGGCTCCTTTCCCAGGTCGGCACCGGAACCGCCGAGCATCGCGAGATCCTGAAGTCCGGAACGCAGGTTCCGTTCTCGGTCTACGAACCCGGGATCCAGTGCCAGACCGGGTGCCAACTGGTGGGCGCCTACCGCGGCTCCCTCGATCCGGCGGACCTTGGGCTCGACCGCTCGGAAGCCCGTTTCATGGGCCGGATGTCCCTCCTCGCGGTGCGCGCGGCACGGATCGCGCTCGAGCAGTCGGGGCTCCCGACACGGGACCTCGCGGTGGTGGTCGGCACCGGCACCGGGGAAATCGAGACCCACCGGGAGGTCGTGCGCCGAGTGGAACGCGGCGGACGCGTCCGGGTCCTGCCGACCACGATCCCCCGCATCATGGCGTCCACCGTCTCGGCGAACCTCGCCACGGTGCTCAAGACCCGCGGCCCGTCGCTCTCCGTCACCGCGGCCTGCGCCGGCGGCGGCTACAACCTCGCCATCGCCGCCGCCTGGATCCGTGAAGGCATCGTGGACCACGCCCTCGCCGGCGGGGTCGAAGCGGAAGACGTCCACTTCCATCTCGGTTTCGACTCCATGCGCGCCTACACGCGGCTCGACAACCACCGGCCGGAATGGGCTTCGAGGCCCTACGCCGCCGATCGCGCCGGTTTCATCTTCGGAGAGGGCGCCGGGATCCTGGCGCTCGAATCGCGGGAATCCGCCGAGCGCCGGGGCGCGGAGATCCTCGGCTCGATCCGCGGCTTCGGGATGTCGTCGGACGGTAGCGGCGAAATGGTCGCTCCCGCCAGCAAGGGCGCCGAACTGGCCATGCGGAGGGCGCTCCGGCACGCTGGCGTACCGGAACGGACCATCGGCTACATCAACACCCACGGCACCTCCACGCCGCTCGGCGACATCTCCGAGGTGCGGGCGATCCGCCGCGTCTTCGACGACGGTCCCGTCCCGTACGGCTCGACCAAGGGCTACACCGGCCACACCGTCTCCGCCGCCGGGGCGCTCGAAGCCGCCTTCACGTTCCTCATGCTCCGGGAGGGTTGGATCTCCCCCTCGGTGAACGCGGAACCGCTCGATCCCGAACTCACGGACTACCCTCCGGTCCTCCGTCCCACCGGCACCGATGCCGAGTGGGCGCTTTCCAACTCGTTCGGCTTCGGCGGGACGAACATCTCCCTGGTCCTCCGCCGGGAAGGCTGAAGAAGGAGCGCCGGCCTTCAGGCCGGCATCGTCCGCAAAGCGGACGAAACTCTCCTCGCCGCCACGCGAAGTGGCGGCACGGCCCCATCGTCCCGGCGCTACCGTACCCCCATGTCCTCACCTGGGAGCAAGAACCGATGCACGTAGATCTCGAATGGAACGGCGACACCGGTTACGACATCACCACTCCCTCCGGAGCCTCCGTCCTCCTCGACAGCGACGCCCGCGACGGCCCCTCGCCCATGGAGACCCTGCTCGCGGCCGTGGCCGGCTGCATGGCGATCGACGTCGTCCACATCCTGAAGCGCATGCGCCGCGCTCCCGAACGCCTCTCGGCCCGCGTCTCGGGACACCGCGCCGACGATCATCCGAGACGCTTCGTCAGCATCCGGTTCGAGTTCGTCGCCACCGGCGGTGACGTGGTCCAGGACCGCCTCGAACAGTCAGTCGAACTCTCGTTCGCCAAGTACTGCAGCGTCCTCCACAGCCTGGCGAAAGACACCGAGACGAGCTGGTCGGCGCGGGTGGCGGCGGACAGCACGGTCCCCGCCTGAGCGATCACTCCGCCGGCGATGAAGACGGCGGAACGGCTGGGAACGCCGGCCGCCACCGGGAGCAACGCTCATGCGCGCGTCCTCCTACGCACCCCGCTGATCATGAAAACGGCAGAGACGGCTTGGAACGCCGACCTCCGGTCGGCACAGCGGGCCGAAGGCCCGCGGGCGGCGCGCCGCTATTCGCCCTGGGCGACAGAGGTCCGGGAGCGTCCCATCCGCCCGGTTGCACCGAGAGAGAACCATCCCGCAGCTCGGCGCCCCGCCGTGCGCTGCGCAGTCGCGCAGCGCGTGCCGACCAGAGGCCCGTTCTCCCGGTGGGGGCCGGCGTTCCAAGCCGGCGGCGCCATCAGGGCGCTTGAACGACCCGCCGGACTGCATTTTCACAACAACCGACCGGTGCTCCCTGGCGGGGGGCGCGCTCCGTTCACGGCCGCGCCGTGTACCCCGCGCGGGCGCGGACCCGGACCCTTCGCTGCTTCACCCGCACCTCGATGGGCACGAACCCCCGCCGATCCGGATCGGGACTGAACGCGAGCACGTAGCGCACCCTGAGGTCCCGCAGGACCTCCCGGAACGCCTCCTCGAGATCCGCGTCCGAACGGATGGTCACCGACCGCCCTCCGGTGGTTCGGACCAGGTCCTCCAGGAGTTCGATCCCTTCCCGATCGGTTCTGAGGATCCGGGAGGGCCGGGGCGCCGGCGCGATGATGGAGTAGAGCAGCACCTCCGAGGCTTGCACCGACCTTCTGATGTGCCGTTCCCGCGCCCAGCTCAGGTTGTCGAGCCCGTCCGTGAAGAGCAGCAGCACCGGCCGGCCGCTGCCCCAGTGGAGGGCGGCCAGCGACATCACGACCCCGTCCCAGAGCGCGGTCGCGCCCCCTCCACCGGTCTGCAGCAGGCCGTCCCCGACCTCGTCGCTGCAGGAGGCGAACTCGCGGACCCACGACGCCCGGTTGGAGAACGCGACCACGGCGCAGTCGTCGTCCTCGGTGAGCGCCCCCGCGAACTGGCGCGCTCCGGCGGCAAGCCGCCGCCGGCGCTCGCCCGCGGTGCTGGCGCTCACGTCCATGGCGAACAGGACCGCCAGCGGCAGCGAATCCGGATCCAGCAGCCGGAACTCCATCGGATCTCCCGCTACCAACAACTCGAAGTCCTCTGCCTGAAGACCCCGCACCGGGCCGTCCCGGGTCACCGAGACATCCACCAGGACGGCGCGGGACTCGACGCGGAACTGAGCCAGCACCGCATCCGGAGCAGCGAGCGTGGCGAGGACGACGGCCAGACCGGCGCTCGCCATCCGTGCCGTCAGCCGGTGCAACGCTCTCGTGACCGTGGATCAGGTGCTGACCAGATTGCGCAGCCAGTCGAGGGACGGCTCGACGGGCTGTGCCCACGTGATCAGAAAATCGGCCCACACCCGGTCGCCCCGGGGCAGCGCCATCTGTTCCGTCGCGAGCTCCGCCGCCTCGTCCCAGCGCCCGCGGGCCTCGAGCGCGGCCACCAGGGCGGCGACCACGGCGTGCGAGGTGGGAGCGAGTTCCACCGCCTCCCGGAGTCCGGCGATCGCCGGATCGAGTCGTTCCTGCGCAATCCGGGTTTCCCCCAGTAACAGGAGCCGTGGCACCCAGAGCAAATGCGAACTCGGTTTCTCGCTGACCTCCCGCAGGCGGTCGGCGGCTCGACCCACCCGTCCCTGACCCAGCGCGACCAGCGCCAGCCGCAGATTCAGGTCGTCGCGGTCGCCCAGCGCGCGTGCGGCCGTTCTGGGGGACTGCAGGGCCACCCTCCGGCTCACCAACTGGCGTGAAGCGGCCTCCCGGAAGAAATCGCGGGCGTCCCGCCAGAGTTCGTCTTCCCGTACGTAGCGGGCTCGAACCGACCAGACGACGGCGAGCTGCCAGGCGAGCGCCGCATCCCGCCGCGGATCGGACTCTTCAAGAACGCGGCTCGCCGACAACAGGTCCATCCGCGCCAGCCGGGCGCGCGCGGCCGACAGCACGATCTCCCGCCAGAGCAGTTCGCGGAGATTCGAAGCCCCCTCCTCGCCCCAACCGGCCACCGCTTCCTGGCGATGATGGTCCGCAATCCCGCGGACCCACTCCCGAGGCAGATCGTCCACCGGTTCCTTGATCGGTCGGATCGCCCGGTTCCAGCCGAAATGAGCGACCGTTTCGGCGTGCATCAGCGCGCTGGCCAGCCGTCCCCGGAAGCCCTCGAGTTCGTCCGCCGGCGGGAGCGAATCGAAATAACCCTCCCGCGCCCTCCGAAACTCCACCGGGACACGGCTCCCGACCCGCCGCGCCGTCTCCACGTAGCGGCCGGCTCGGTACTGCGACACGAGCTGTCCGTAATCCTCGGGCGTGAGCGGCTCCGCGTCGCGCTGCCGGGAGGACTCCAACCGGAAGAACGCCCGCCGACTCAGGCGCCGCACCGGGTTCGTCATGCGCTTGTTGAGGAACTCCGACCGAAAGATAACAGCGCGCCGCGACGGGACCCGGCCCGACAACCCCGCACCTCGGCTCGGTTCCGGAAAGTAGAAACCTCGACGGCGTGGCCGGCTCGATCGGAGCCCTCGAAGCGGGAAACGCCGTTGCCGCCTCGGGCGCTCCGCTCCAGCATCCCCTCGAAGCGACCGACTTCTTCAACGAAGAGAACGAGAAGACCGGCAGCCGGGCGCTCGCCGGGGAGGTCACCCCGGAGACAACGGACCTGCCGGTGTACGGCGGCCTGACCCTTGGGCGGGCGCTCGCCCCAGCCGCCCGCGCCTGAGCGCAATCGTGGCGGCGACGCCTCAGGGCCGCGCCGTATATCCGCGGCGCGCCCGCACCGTGACGCGGCGCCGGTCCACCCGGACCTCGATGGGCACGAATCCCCGCTCATCGGGATCGGGCGTGAACGCCAGCACATAGCGGACCCGAAGGTCGCGCAGGACCTCCTGATAGGCCTCCTCCACGGTTTCCTCCGAGCGAGCCCGGATCACCCGCCCTCCGGTCATGCTCGTGACCTCCTCAAGCAGCTCCATCCCGGAGCTGTCCGGTCTGACCGCCCGCGACACGCGCGGCGGCGGGGCGACGATTGCGTACACCAGCGCCTCCGACGCGGCCACCGCTTGACGCACGTGAGCTTCCCGGGCCCAACTCAGGTTGTCCTGGGCATCCGTGAAGACCAGCAGCACCGGTCTGCCTCTCGGCCTCTCGAGCGCCGCCAGCGACAGGATCATCCCGTCCCACAGCGCGGTGGCGCCGCCCGGGGCCGACTGGAGAAGGCGCTCCCCGACCTCCGACCCGCAGGCCTCGAAATCCCGGAGCCAGCGCGCCGCCATCGAGACCACCACCACCCCGCACGTGTCCCGCGACGTCAGTGCCTCAGCGAACAGGCGGGCGCCCCCTGCCAGCCGGCGGCGTCGATCACCGTAGGTGCTTCCGCTTACATCCATGGCGAAGAGCACCGCGACCGGCAGCTCCTCGCGTTCCAGCATTCGGAACGGCGTCCGCTCACCGCCCACCCGCAGCTCGAAGTCCTCCTTCGTGAGATCCGGCACCGGCCCGTTTCGCGTCACCGTGACGTCCACCAGGACGACGCGGGTCTCGACCCGGAACTGGGCCCGGGCGAGACTCGCTGGCCCCAGCACCGCCAGACAGCACCCGATACGCAGCAGGCGAGCCCGTTCCCCCCGGTTCATGCGGTCCGAACCACCTCGCGGAGCCATTCGAAACTCCGTCCGCGCCCCTCGGCCCACGTCAGCAGGAAGTTGATCCAGACGCGATCCCGACGCCCGTTCCCGAGCAGATCGGAGGCCAGCGCCGCCGCCTCCTCGTGGCGACCGACTCCTTGCAGCGCCACGACCAGCGCCGCCACCACCGCCTGCGAGTCGGGCGCCAGCCCAACCGCCTCCTCGATCCCGATCACCGCCGATCCCATGCGGCCCTCGGACAACCGCAACTCGGCTTCGATGAGCAGACGTGGGACCCGCAGGTCGGAGGCCGGTTCCGGGTTGACCTCGCGGAGGTGGTCGCGGGCGCGCCGCCGCTCTCCGACCCCGATGGCGGCCAGCGCCAGACGGAGATTTCGATCGTCCGGATCCCCCAGGGCGGCGGCTGGCCGGCTAGCGGAAACCCGGAGCGCGGCGTGGCCGCCTCGGCTTCGGGATGCAGCTTCGGCGAATCCCTCGCGGACCTGCGGCCAGAGCCGGTCCTCCCGGATCAGCCGCGCTCGCACCGCCCGCACCGCCGCGAGCTGCCAGATCACGGCGGGATCGCCCTCAGGCTCCTCCTGTTCGAGAACACCGCTGGCAGTGGAGAGGTCGAACCCGGCCAGCGCACCGCGCGCCGCCGCCAACACCACCTCTCGGCGGAAGACGGTCTCCGGCCGGGCAGCCAACTCCACGCCCCAGAGCGCGGCGCATTCGTCCCGGAGTGCGGCGACGCCGTCCGGCCAGCCTGCGGGCAGCGTTCGGAGTGGTTCCACCAACAGACGGTGATACGGGTTGTCGGCGCGTCGGTTGCGGCGTCGGCGCCGGCCCCGGCCGCGCCCCTCCATGAATTGGCGGGCGTCCTGCTGGAGCATCACTTCGTCCGTGACGGACCGGTAGCGCCCCACGGCCAACTGGCCTACCGCGTCGGCATGGAGCAGCGCGGCGGCAATCCGACTGCGCAGCCCCTCGTCGGTCGCGGCGGGTCGAAGCGCCTTCAGGAACTCCTCCTGCGCCCGCAGGAGTTCCGAGACGCCGAAGGGAGCAATCCGCCGGATGCTCTCGGTGTACAGCCCCTCCCGGTAACGATCCACCAAGGCCGCATATCCGTCCGGAGTGAGCGTCTCGGGACCTTGGCGCCGCTCCGACCAGCGCAACAGGACGCGACGTCCGATCCGGCGGGAATCGCCACTTCCAACGGGCGTCCGTGGCACGCGCCTCAGCGTACACCACGCCGCGACCCGCGCGCACCCGGACCGAACCCCGCACAATTACCCGGATGCCCCATCCCACGCGCCGTGAATTCCTGGCCCGTACGGCTCCCGCCGCTGCGGCCTTCGCTTCCGTCCCCCGCTTCGCCCGCGCCTTTCGCACCCTTCAGGACGGCGTCGACGGCGAACGCCTCGCAAGCCGGATGGAAGCCATCGCCCGGATCGGCGCGACGCCGGAGGGCGCCTTCCGAACCGCAGGGAGCGACGCCGATCTCGCGGCCCGCGAGGCCTTCACCGGCTGGCTCGAGGAGGCCGGATTCGCGGTGCGCACCGATCTGGCCGGGAACCTGATCGGCCGGCTCCCCGGAACCGATTCCTCGCTGCCTCCGCTGCTGACCGGATCGCACCTCGATTCGGTTCCGGCGGGCGGGAACTTCGACGGCGTGGCCGGCTCGATCGCCTCCCTCGAGGCGGCCGCCGCCATCGCCGCCTCGGGCGCTCCGCTCCGGCATCCCCTCGAAGTGGTCGACTTCTTCAACGAGGAGAACGGGAAGACCGGAAGCCGGGCGCTCGCCGGGGAAGTCACCCCGGAAGAGATGGACCTGCCGGTCTACGGTGGGCTAACCCTGGGCCAGGCGCTCGCCCGGGTGGGCGGCTCGCCGGAACGCATCACCGAGGCGGCCCTCGAACCCGGTCACTACGCCGGCTTCCTCGAACTGCACGTCGAACAGAGCCCGACCCTCGCGACCGAGGGGATCGACATCGGTGTCGTCGAGGGCATCGTCGGCATCCGGCGCTTCCGGGTCCGGGTGTCAGGGTTCGCAAACCACGCGGGCACCACCGCGATGGGGATCCGCCGGGACGCGCTGGTGACCGCCGGCCGGTTCCTGGTGGCGGTCCACGAGGAGACCCAGGCGTGGCCGGGACGGCAGGTAGCCACGGTCGGCCGCATCGAAGCGCATCCCGGCGCGCCGAACGTCATTCCCGGCGCAGTCGACCTGACCCTGGAGATCCGGGACCTCAGGATGGAGACGATCGAGGCCCTCTATCAGCGTTTCCAGGAGCTGGGACGCGAAATCGCGCGCCGGAACCAGACGGACATCACCTTCGAGCAGTACTACCTGAGCCGCGCCGCCCCCTGTGACCCGCTCTTCATCGACACCCTGGAGGCCGCCGCCGAAAGCCTCGGGGTCTCGAACGTGCGGATGCCGTCCGGAGCGGGACACGACGCCCAGTCCATCGCCGTGCTGGCGCCCGTCGGCATGATCTTCGTCCCGAGCCGCGACGGGATCAGCCATTCGCCCCGGGAGTTCACGAGCGTCGCCGACATCACGAGCGGCGCGCGCGTCCTGCTCGAGTCGCTCCGCCGCCTTGACGGAGCGCTCGACTAGCTTGCGCTAGCGCTCCTCCACCGGGACGACGCTCTCGCCGTCGGCGTAGCCCACGATGCCGGCCGCGACCACCCGCCGGAAACCGTCCTGCGCCGCCCCGCCCTCGCCGTCTAGCTCCAGATAGAAGCCCTCGGGAAGCGCGGCGAGCTGCGGGAACGAATGGCCCGGACCGCTGCGCAGCGCGGCGCCGGGCTGCACCACCACCGCGACCGGCGAAGCGGTTAGCCGGAGCCGGAGGAGGATCCCGGAGGCCGTGATCGCGGCGAGGGAGAGCCCGAGAACGGCCAGCAGGAGCCCGCGCCGGCCGCGCCGGATCGTCAAGAAGGTCCAGCAAGCTCCGGCCAGCAGCACGAACGCGCCGAGCAACCCGGCGAAGCGCGACGGCGGCGTCTGGCGCAGCCAGACGTGGAAACCCTGCATGGAGCGGAGGAGCTCGAGCAGGAACGTGTCCGGATCGCCAGCCGCCGCGGCGTCGGTGAGCCGCCGGTCGAGCACGGCGCGCGCGAGGGCGACGTTGGCCCGGGCGTCCGGGTCGCCGGGACGGATCGCGAGCGACCGCTCCCAGTGCAGCATCGCGTAGCCGAGCCGGCCGTTCCGGTACTCGGCGTTTCCGAGGTTGTAGTGAAGCGCGGCCCGGTCGAAATCTTCCGGAGCCGCGAGGAGCCAGCGATAGCCGGCCGCCGCGGACTCGTAGTCCCCCGCGTCATAGCTCCGGGCGGCAGCCGCCACCTGCGCCTCGGGCGGCTCCTGCGAGGCCGCAATGCCGGTAGTCCCGATCCCCGCAGCCAACAGCAGACCCAGGAGACGCCGATCCCTCATCCCGCGCCTCCCTTCCCTCCGAGCTGCGCTTCGAGTTCGCGAACGAGCTCGGCCGCTTCCTTCGCATCGGAGCCCGCCCCGTCTCCGCCGCCGGACGCGGCAAAGCGCGCTCCTTCGGAGCGGGACAGGAGCGCCCGGAAGCGGCGGGCGGCATCGGCGGCGGCGCCGGCGTCCTCAAGACGCCGCGCCGCGCTCTCGGGGGTGAAGCCGTGCCGGGACCCGCCCAGCCGCGCCGCGGCGTATTCGGTGAGCGCCTCCCCCACCCGGGCGGCCGCCTCCGGCCCGTCTCCGGCCACTTGCGAGAGCGCCCGCCGGGCATTCCGGGCGGCCCGGCGGCGGAGGAATTCGGCCGGATTGGCTTCCCTCCAGGCACGCCGCCGCCGGACCCCCAGGAGACCCAGGTTCCAGAGCACCGGCAGGGCGAGACTCAACGCGAAGAGCGCTCCGGGACGCCACGGGCCGGCCGGGGGACCCGTCCCGCGCCCCACGGGCTTCAGGTAGCGGATGTCCTCCCCGAACCGTTCCACCCCGACCGGGCCCTCGGTCCCCGGAGCCGGCGCGGCCGCCCCCTCCACGCGAACCTGGAGAGGATCGGAAGCCAATGCCTCATAGGCGCCGGTCCGCGGGTTGAAGACATCGAGGGTGACGGCGGCGATGTTCCGGACGCCGCCGGCTTCGGGCACCATCGGGAACTCCCAGATCTGCCGGCCTCCAAAGGCGAGCCCCGCCCCCGCCTCCCGGAGTCCGGTCTCGGAAGACGCGTCCGGGTCGAAGAAGCGGAAGGCGCGCCGCACCTCGGGCCCCTCGGGAAGGACCGGCGTTCCGGCCGCGCGCAGGTTGCCGTTTCCCTCGAGTTCGACGCGGAGCACGAGCGCTTCGCCGGCCGCCGCCGGCCGGTCGCCGAGTGGCGAGCCGTCCCGCCGGACTTCCGCAAGCAGCCGGTAGTCCCCGACCGCGCCGGTGAACCCGGCGGGGCGTCCGGTTTCGGGCAGGGGCTCGGCGCGGATCGTGACCGCGGGCGCCTGCCGGGCCACCACCACCTGTTCCGGGCCGAAAAAGGACCGGCGCGCGCCCTCGATCCCGATCTCGAAGCGCGGGCCGGGGAGCACCCGCTCCCCGGTGCCGGTAGGGAAGACCGCGCGCATGAGCAGCGGCCAGGTCTCGTACTCCACCCCGTCCACGGTGCGGCGTTCGCGGCGGGGCCCCGGCAGATTCCGGCGCTCCCGGATCTCGTTCCCGCTCAGGCCGCGCTCCTGCCAGGGAACGTCCGGAAGCTCGACCTCCTCGGTCCAGAACCCCTCCGGCTGGGCCAGCTCGACCGGGGCCGCCGCGAACACCGGGAGCCGCGACCAGAGCCGGTAGAGGACGAGGACCTGCTCGCCGACCCGTACCGTGGAGTCCGGCGCCTCGGCCCGGACGAAGACGTCCTCTTCCCGAACCTCCGGAACCGGTTGTTCGCGCCGCCGCAGCCGGTCGAAGGGATCCGCGAAGCCGAAGGGAGAAGAGAAAGGCGAGGCGAACGGATCGGGAGCGCTCGGGCGGAGGCTGCCCTGTTCGACGCGCACCCGGATCGGGGCAGCGGGCGCGTAGCCGGGGACCGGAATGCCGGGGATTACCAACTCCCCCACCGCCAGGGGGCGGAGCCGATAGACCCACTCCGTGGTTCGGCTCATCTGCATGTTGACGATCTGCGTCTTCGAGACCCGCTGGCTCCCCAGCACCTCGAAGCCTCCGAGATCGGGGAGCACGGGGGCTCCGCCGCGCTCCTCCGGCACCGAAACCGTCAGGGTCAGCGTGTCCTCGATCCCGATGTGGTCCGCGTCCACGTTCGCCTCGGCGGACTCCTGGGCCTGGACCGACGGCGGCAGGAGCACCGCCAGAACCATGGGCAAGAACCGCCGTTTCATCAGTGCCGGCCCCTCCGGAGGGCCCGGGCCCGGCGCTTCTCAAGCCGGTCCTCCTGAAACGCCCGCTCGACGTCGGCGAGCGCGGCCAGGATGCGCTCCGCCTGCTCGGGGCTGATCTCGGGTACCTCGCCGGGGACGGAGTCGGGCGTTTCGGCGCCCGGGCCCGCATCCTCGGGCGCGCTGCCGCTGATGTCGTCGGCGGGGGGCCGTTCCTGGGGCTGCGGGGAACCTTCCGGCGGGGGCGGCTGTTCCTCCCCGGATTCGGGGTCCCGATCCCCGGAAGACCGCGAGTCCTGAGGATCCTGTCCCTGTTCTTCGGGGCTCTGTTGTCCCTGCCCCTCCTGGTCCTGCGGCTCCTGATCCTGATCCCCTTGTTGCTGATCCTGCCCGTCCTGATCCTCGGATCCACCCTGCTGTTCTTGGTCGTCGGCCGCGCGCAGGGCCCGCTCCAGGTTCTGGCGCGCTTCCACGTCTTCCGGGTCGAGAGCAATGGCTTCCGCGTACGCGGCCGCCGCCTCCCGGAACGCGCCGCCCCGGAACAGGGTGTTGGCCAGGTTGTAGTAGGCGTCGCGCCGAACCGCGCCGCCGGCGCCTCCCTCGAGCGCCGCCTGGTAGCCGCGGAGCGCTTCGGCGAGCGGGCCCTCCTCGCCGACCGGCGCGCCTTCCGCCTCGCCGAGCCGGTAGTGGACCCCGGCGATGTTGAGATCGTTCTCGGGTGCGTCCGGGAACTCTCCCTCCGCGCGGGAAAAGGCGCGCAGCGCTTCTTCGAGGCGGCCCGCTTCGAAGTGCTCCGCGCCCTCGCGGGTGTTCCTCTCCCCGCCGCCGAAGAGCTGCACCGCCATCAGCAGGCCAAGCGCGGCGGGGATCACGAGGCCCCTCCCGGTCCCGGCGAACGCCGGCGGCGCCCCGGGCCTGCGAACCCGGCCGCCGCGATCGCGCCTACCCCGAGGGCGGCCGGGATCCAGAACTGCTCCCGGTAGCGCCGGGAGATCCGGGCTCCGAGCTCTCCCCCTTCGATGCCGGCGATCCGGGCCGTCAGTCCCTCGATTTCCCGGTCGTCGGCGGACACCTCGAAGAAGGCGCCGCCGGTGAGGGCCGCCAGTTCGGAAAGCGCCGCGCGGTCGAGCCGGCTCACGATGGGAGAACCGGCGGCGTCGCGCATCAGCGTCGGCCCGGAATCCGAGTCCGCCGGGATGGTGGCCCCGCCCGGCGTCCCCACCCCGACCGGAAGGACCACGATGTCGTGCTCGTTCGCGATCCGGGCGACGTCGGCGACCTCCGTGACCCGCAGGTCGTCCTGCTGGCCGTCGGTGAGCAGCAGCACCACGCGGTGCCGGCTCTCCTGACGCTCGAAGGCGCGCGCCGCCTCCTCGATCATCGCGGCCAGATTCGTTCCGGGACTCTCCACGGCGCCGGTGGCGATCCCCGCAAGCAAGGTCCGAACGGCGCCGAGGTCATGGGTGAGCGGGCACTGGGTGAAGGCCGTCCCGGAAAACGCCACGATGCCCACCCGGTTCCCGACCATCCGGTCGAGCAGCTCCCCGGAGATGTAGCGCGCCCGCTCCATGCGGGAAGGCACCACGTCGCGGGCGTCCATGCTGAAGGAGGTGTCCATCGCCAGCACGACGTCCACCCCGACCAGCGTCACCTCCTGTTCCTGCCTTCCCCACTGCGGGCGGGCGGCCGCCGTCGCGAGCAGGAGCACGGCCCCCAGCAACAGGAAGTCCCGGAAACGGCGGCGGGCTCGGCTGTCGCCCTCGACGAGGGCCGGCGCGCGGGTCCCGAAGCGGCGGAGGACCATCCTGCCGCGGCGCGCCGCCAGGAGGACGAGCCCCGCCCCCAGCGGAAAGAGCAGCAGCAGGAGCAGCGCCGACGGCTCCCCGAAGCGCATCTCAGCGAACCCTCTCCCCCAAACGGAGCACCGGAAACGGTCTTGCGTCGGACGTCATGGCGCGGTCCTGAGCACCGTGGCGCCGAGCGCCAGTCCCGAAAACAGGAGGACCGCCGCCCAGCCGGCGAGCCGGGGCCCGTCGTCCGACCAGCTCGTCCAGGTCGGGGCCTGGAGTTCGGTCCGCTCCAGCGAGTCGATTTCTTCGTAGACCGCCCGGAGGCCCTCGCTGTCACGGGCCCGGAAGTAGCGGCCCCCGGTGGCGTCCGCGACCTCGGTCAGCATCGCCTCATCGATGCCGGGCGCGCTCCGGACATCGAGGGAGCCGTCCGGCCGCCGCACGACCATCCGCCCGCCCTGCTGGCTCCCGGCGCCCACCGTATAGACCCGGATCCCCCGGGTCCGGGCCAGCCCGGCGGCGGTCAACGGGTGGATTTCCCCGGCGTTCGAGACCCCGTCGGTGAGCAGGACGATGACCCGGCTCTCCGCCTCGGAGCCCGCGAGCCGGTTGACCGAGGCCGCGATGGCGTTGCCGATCGCGGTCCCGTCGGGAATGTCGCCGATGTCCACTTCCCTGAGCCGGTCCGTGAGGACGCCGTGATCGAGCGTCAGCGGGCTGAGCGTCACCGCGTTCCGCGCGAACGCCACCGCCCCCAGGCGGTCGTCCGTCCGCCGGCCGATGAAGTCTTCAAGCACCTCCTTGGCGGCGACGAGACGGTTGGCCGGAGCGAAGTCCTCCGCCCGCATGCTCGAGGAGATATCGAGGGCGAGCACGATGTCCACCCCGAGGCTGGTGCCGGTCTCCTCGGTGATCCCGGTCTGGGGACGCGCCAGCGCGACCGCGGCGAGCGCCAGCGCCGCGAGCACGAGCGCTCGGGGCAGGAATGCGAGCCGCGAACGGAGCGAGCGGGGCAACTCCCGCAGCCCGGCGGCCTCCGGGAACCGGAGCGACGGCGGGGCGAGCCGCCGCGCGCGCACGACGAACAGCGGAACCAGGAGGAGCAGCAGGAGCGCCGCCGGCCACAGCAGGCGCATCAGCGGGCCCCCACCTCGCGGGTCGTTTCGCCGGACAGCCGGGCGGGCGGCCCGGAATCGCCCGGAGGCAGCGAGTGATTCCTTTCCGGGCCGTCCCCGGGATCCGCCTCCGCGGTGAGCGGCGGGCGGGTCCGGTCCAGGAACACCCCCGCCTCCCGGAACCGCGATTGCGCGGCGTCCGGACGGAAGGCCCGTTCGCTGAACTTGGCGAGATCGGCCTCGCCCAGGATGGACGCCAGCAGCGTCAGCGCCTCGCCGTGTTCGATCGCCGTCCGGAGCCGCAGGTCCCGGAGGATCTCCCGCGTGGTCCGTTCGCTCCACGGGGTCTCGAACCGGCGCCCCGCGTAACGCTTCATGATCCCGGCGAGCCGCTCGTAGTAGCCCACCACGTCACCCCTTTCGAGGAGTCCGGCCCCGGCCAACCGGGCGAGCGCGGCTTCCGCCTCCACCGCCGGCGGAGGCAGCGGCGTGAGGGGCGCCTCGCGGGCGCCACGGCGCCGCCACAGCCACCAGGCCGCGGCGAGAAGGACCACGACTCCCAGCGCCAGCAGGCCGATCGTCCCCCAGCGCGGAGGCACGTTCAGTTCGAACGGGCCCCGGATGTCATGGATGTCTCCCTGCGCCGCTTCCGAGTCGGGCGGCAGCGACGAGACCACCCGCACCGGCGCCGGCGGCGTCTCGATGAGCGAGAGTTCGCCGTTCGCCGCCCGGACGCCGACCGGTACGGGGGGAATCTCGTGGTCGCCGGGGAGCACGAAGGCGCCGAGCCGGAGGCGGAACCGGCTCTCCCCCGGCGCGTCGCCGTCCGTTTCCAGCGGAGCCGCACGCAGGATCCGGAAGTCGCCAAGGCTCTCCTCGACGACCGGTGCGGCCTCCGCGCCCTCGGGGTGCTCCACGACCACTTCCAGCTCGAAGACGTCCCCCACCTCCACCGGCTCGGAGACGACCTCGGCAACGGCGACGGCGGCCGGTTCAGAGCCGGTCTGGAAGGCCGCGGCGGCGGATGCCGCCGCCAGGCAGAAGAGCGCGGCTACGGGAAACACGAATCTCATCGCCGCCGTTTCTCCCGCATGCGGAAGAACTTGCGAAGGGGAGCGTCGTAGGGCTCTCCCGCCGTGACCTCCACCACGTCCACGCCCGTCTCCCGAAGCGCCCGGGAAGCCGCCGCGCGGGCCTTGAGGGCGCGGTCGCGGAAGGCGTCCCGGACCCGCCGGTCCGAGGTGTCCAGCCGCACCGGAACTCCGGACTCGGCGTCCTCGAGTTCGATGAGGCCGACGTCCGGCACCGCGTGCTCCCGGACGTCCGTGACCCGGACGGCGATCAGGTCGTGCCGGCGCGCCGCCACCCGGAGGGGACGAATCCAGCGCTCGGGTGGATCCCCGACGAAGTCGCTGACCAGGAAGACGGTGGCGCGCCGGCGCACCGCCCGATTCAGCACGCTGAGGGCCTCCGCGATGTCGGTCCCGGCGCCTTCGGGCTCGAAGTAGAGGAGGTCCCGGAGCACCCGGAGACCGTGCCGGCGTCCCTTCCGCGCCGGAAGCCGGATTTCGGGACGGTCGGTGAAGAGCAGCGCGCCGACCCGGTCGCCGGACCGGATGGCCGAGAAGGCGAGTGCCGCGGACGCCTCGGCGGCCGTGGCCCGCTTGAAATCGCGCTGGCTGCCGAACGCGAAGGAACGCGAGACATCGAGGAGGAACAGCACGGTCTGTTCGCGCTCCTCGACGAACTTCTTGACGTGGAGGTGTCCGGTTCGGGAGGTGACGTTCCAGTCCACCGAGCGGATGTCGTCGCCCGGGGCGTACTCGCGGACCTCGGAGAACTCCATCCCCTGCCCCTTGAAGGTGCTCAGGTAGGCGCCCGCCAGCGCCTCGGTCACCAGCTTGCGGGTGCGGATCTCGATGTGCCGCACCCGGGCGAGCAGTTCCGCGGTGGAGACCTCGGCGGGAGACTCCGGTTCCCCGGAAGGGCTGCGCGGCGAAAACAGCGACGCGAAGAACCCCGTCCGGTCCTTGCCGCGTCCCGTTGCAGCGGACGCGTCTTTCGAGGCCACGAGTCTCTCAGGCGGACCGGATGTCAGGGAACCTCCACCGCATCCAGCACCCGCCGGACGATCTCGTCCCCGTCCACTTCCTCCGCTTCCGCCTCGTAGGAGAGGATGAGCCGGTGGCGCATCACGTCCGGCGCCAGGTGCTTCACGTCCTCGGGGGCAGTGAAGTCCCGGTCCTCCAGGAACGCGCGCGCCCGGGACGCCCGGTAGAGGTCGAGACTCGCCCGCGGCGAGGCGCCGTGCTCCACGAGCCCGGCGATATCGACCCCGAAGGCGGCGGGATCGCGGGTCGCCCGCACCAGCGAGAGGATGTAGTCGCGAATCCGGTCGTCCACGTAGACCGCCTCGACGGCGTCCCGGGCGGTGGCGATCTCGTCGGGGCCGAGGACCGGCTCGACGCGCGGTACGGCGAAGTTGGCCATCCGCTTCAGGATGATCCGCTCGTCGTCCAGCTCCGGAAACCCCATGCGCAGCTTCATCATGAAGCGGTCCACCTGGGCCTCCGGGAGCGGGTAGGTGCCTTCCTGCTCGATCGGGTTCTGGGTCGCCAGCACCACGAACGGCTCTTCCAGCTTCCAGGTCTCGTCGCCGATGGTCACCTGGCGCTCCTGCATCGCTTCGAGCAGCGCGCTCTGCACCTTGGCGGGAGCCCGGTTGATCTCGTCGGCCAGCAGGAAGTTCGTGAACACCGGCCCCTTCCTCGGCACGAAGGTCTGGTCCCGCTGGTCGTAGATGAGCGTCCCGATCAGGTCGGCCGGCAGCAGGTCGGGAGTGAACTGGACCCGGGAGAAATCGGCCCGCACGCTCTCGGCCACGCTCTTGGCGAGCAGCGTCTTTGCGATTCCGGGCACCCCCTCGATGAGGAGGTGGCCGCGGGTGAGCAGGCCGATCAGCACCCGCTCCACGACGCCTTGCTGCCCCACCACGACCCGGCCGAGCTCGGCCGTCAGGCGGTCGGCAAAGGCGGAACGGACCTCACGGCCCTGCGCGGTGAGCTGACTGACTTCGGTGGCGCTTGGCATCGCTCAAGAAAACTCCCGGAACTCCCTGGCCGTTCCCGGAATGTTACGCCGGGAGAGGAAGGCCGCTCGCTGTTCCTCCATGGCCCGCCGGCTTGGAACGCCGACCTCCGGTCGGCACGCGGCCCGCAGGGCCGCAAGCGCGTAGGGCTGCAGGTCCCGATGGCGCGACGGCGTGCAACGCCTACCTGCGGAGGTGACACCCCCGGCCTGAAACGCCGACCTCCGGTCGGCACGCGGCCCGCAGGGCCGCAACGACGCTCCGCCACGGGGCCGAGAGGGGGTCTCCGGTCGGGGAACTCCGCCTTTCGCCGTTCTTCCTGTGCTCGCGCCCATCCACAAGGAACAAGGGAACGACATTCGCCCGCCTGGCGCGGGGCCGTCCCGACGGCCGCGGGAGCGCATCTTCACTCCGACTTTTCCACATCACCTCCCGAAGTGGGAAAAAACGGGCCGGAATTCCGTCTAGGGAAGTAGAGGAGGACGCCGCGTCCTCCGGAGCGTTCCCAAAGGAGTTGCCGATGCCCCAGCCCACCCCGCCGCCGCTCGATCCGGAACCCCCGCCGAAGCCGGTCCCGCCACCGAAGACGCCGCCACCCGGCCCGGACGCCGCCCAGAAAACCACCGGCGAAGGCGCCATCTTCCACGCACTGCTCGACGCGGGCGTCGAGGCGAAGCTCGCCTATACTGCGGAAAACCGGCTGCAAGCCATGACATCGGAGACCGTCGCCGCGCGCACCGAGCCGATCCTGCTGGAAGTCCGCGACCTCGCCGCAGAAGTCCGCGACCTCGCTGCGGGAGTCCGCGACCTCGCTGCGGAAGTCCGCGACCTCGCCAAGGCCGGGGCCGAACGCGACCGCCGCCTGGACGTGATCGTCGCACGCCTCGACGGGCTGAAACTGCTGGGGCAGATCGTGATCGGGGCCTACGTCCTCCTGATCACGGTGCTCATCGCCGTCTTCGGCCTCCTGTTCACCCAATAGGGCCAGCGCCAGTTCTCGCGGCGTTGCCGCCAGCTCCGCCCGGATTCGGCGACGCTCCGGCTTGGAGCCACCCACCATCCCGCCAGCGTTCGCACCGCCCCCTGCCGCTCGGGTAAAATCGCCCTTTCCGAGCGCAGACCGCGCCTCCCAGACGGAGGGTTTCATGTTCAAGAAAGTCATTCTGGCCGTCGCCGCCCTCGCACTCATCGCGGCGCCCGTCTTTGCCGAGGAGGAATCCGACCTCGGCACCGTGCACTTCCCGAACTCCGGCTCGGAGGCGGCGCAGGCGGCCTTCCAGCGGGGCGTCGCCGCCCTCCACAGCTTCTGGTACGAGGAAGCCGGCGAGGCCTTCAAGAACGCCCAGGAGATCGATCCCGACTTCGCGCTCGCCTACTGGGGCGAGGCGGTCAGCCACAACCACCCGCTGTGGTCGGAGCAGGACATCAGCGCCGCCCGGGAAGTCCTGAAACGCTTCGGGGACACCCGCGCCGCGCGCCGGGCCAAGACCCCGACCGAGCGCGAGCGCCTCTACATGGACACCGTGGAAGTCCTCTACGGCCCCGGTGACAAGTACGAACGCGACGAGCTTTACCACCAGGCCATGCGGCGGCTCGCCGAGGCCCACCCCGAGGACAACGAGGCCCAGGCGTTCTTCGCGCTCTCCTACCTCGGGCTCGTCCGACGCGGCGAGCCGGGCTTCCACCGGCAGATGAAGGCCGGCGCCATCGTCACCGACCTCTTCCAGCGCGAGCCGAACCACCCGGGCGCGGCGCACTACGTAATTCACTCGTTCGACGATCCGGAGCACGCGCCCCTCGCCCTCGAGGCGGCGAACCGCTACGCCGAGATCGCGCCCGAGGCGCACCACGCGCAGCACATGCCCTCCCACATCTTCGTGCAGCACGGCATGTGGAACCGGGTCTCCGCCTCGAACGACGTGGCCTACAACGCCTCCGCCAAGTGGGTTGACCGGAAGAACCTCTCGATCACCAAGCGGGACTACCACAGCCTCGAGTGGAAGGCCTACGCGGACCTCCAGCGCGGCGTCTATGGCGACGTTCTGGACGCCATCGCCATCGTGGACGACGCGGTCAAGGAAACCGATGACAACCGGCTGCGCCGGATCTCCTCCTCCATGGTGGCCCGCCACGCGATCGAGACCGGCCGTTACGACGCGATCTCGCTACCGACGGGCGACGTGGATACGAGCCGCTACAACTCGACCGCCAACCTCCTGCTCGCCGCGGGAATGAAGGCGTTCGCCGAGAAGGACGCTGCGGGCGCCACCGCAGCCGCCGAACAGCTCCGGGCGCTGGCTGACAAGCGGGCTGAGGATGGTGAGACCTACCAGGCCGACTCCGTCCGTATCCAGCAGCACGAGGTCGAGGCGCTGGCGGCCCAGATCGCCGGTGACACCGAGGGCGCACTGAAGCACGCCAAGGCGGCCACCAAGATCGAGGAGACCCAGGATCCGCCGTCCGGCCCGACCTACCCGATGAAGCCCTCCCACGAGCTCTACGGCGAACTCCTGCTCGCCGCCGGCAAGGCGGAGAAGGCCCGCGCCCAGTTCGAGACCAGCCTCACCCGGACCCCGAACCGGACGGCCTCGCTCCTCGGACTCGCCCGGGCAGCGACCGCGCTCGGCGACCAGGATGCAGCGAACCGCGCCTACGCGACCCTCCAGACCTTCCTGACCGAGGCGGACAGCGACGTCCCGTACCTCGAGGAGGTTCGCAGCCACGCCACGGCGACCACGGACATGCAGCAGTAGATCGACAGATCCTCAGCACCGGGGGCGGCGCACCCGCGCCGCCCCCGTTTTGTGTACGGCAGGCGGGATGCCCCCGCGCTCTACGCCCCGAGATCGTTCCGCGGAATCAGGGCGGCGTTCCGCATCCGGGAGAGTCGATCGTCGAACGTGTAGAGCGGAACGGCCTCCATCCGCTGAGCCGCCGCGAGGATCATCCGGTCGGAGAACTCCGGCCCGCCCTGCCCGAATGCAGCGGCTGCATGAGCTACATCGACGGCATTCTCAAACAGCAGACCTCGGGTTTCGAGCAACTCCACCAGGATCTCCGCTATCCGTTTACGCGGCAGTCCGTAGCCGTGGCCAAGCACCCACACAAGTTCCACCGATACCTCGCGCGCAATGAAGCCCGGCTCCTCTGGAGTCAAACGCTCGAGGAGGGCGCTCGCGTCCGCTTGCTGGTCCGGATCGTCGCCGGTGAGAAACCGGACAAGGACGTTCGTGTCGAGCGCGATCAAGACTCGCAAGCGCCCTCGGCGATGGCCCGATCCATGTCTTCGAGCGACAACGGCGGCCCCTGGTGCCGCACGATGCCACGGAGCCTCGAAATCGGTCGGAGCGGGCGGATTCGCACCACGGAGCCCTCGATCGTGTAGCGGACCCGGTCGCCGGCTTTCAACGCCAAGGCTTCACGCACGGCCTTCGGCACTGTGGTTTGCCCTCGGGAAGTGATGGTGGACTCGAGCATGCGGTTCTCCTTTCGCCTTCTATCGTAGCATCTGCCTTGCTACAGAGTTTAGATAAGGCGCTGGGGGCAACGGACGAAGTGGGCCGGTGCGCCCCTGAAATCGACGTGGCGCAGCGTCATCGGCGCTGGTTTCGCGCTCCCGCGCGATGCCGGCCGGAGGCCGGCGGTCCAAGCCGCCGGCGCAGCCGCGCCGACCAGCGGATCCCTCATCACCATCCATCACCGCCGGGCCACATAGCCGGGACGGGCGCGGACATCCACTCCTCTCCGTTTCACGCGGACCTCGATCGCCACGAATCCCTCTAACCGAGGATTCGGGGTGAAGGACAGGACGTACCGCGTCCGAAGTTCCTCCAGCACCTCCTGGTAGGCGCCGGCCAGGTCGTCATCCGAGGACACCTCCAGCAGACGGCCACCGCTCGCCTCGGAGACCTCCCGAATCAAGTGAAATCCGTCGTCGCTCGGCCCCAGGAATCGAAAGGAATCGCGCGGACGCGCGACGATGGAATAGACGAGCGCCCCGGAGCCCCGTACTGCCGTCATCACCAGATCGTCCGGTGACCAGCTCAGGTTGTCGTACGCGTCGGTGAACAACAGGAGCACTCTCCGGCCTTCTTCCCGATGGAGCGCCGCGAGGGAGAGGATCACGCTGTCCCGAACCGAGGTCGGGCCGCCAGGCTCGATCGTCCGCACGTCGGTCCGGACATCGGCGGCGCAGGGTGCGAACTCGCGAGTCCAGAAGGGTTCCATCGAGAATGCGATCACCGCGCACGAATCTCGCCGGGTCAGACCTCCGGCGAAGAGCGCGGCCCCTTCTCCGAGGCGTCGCTGGCGCTCTCCCACGGTGCTCGCACTCACGTCCATCGCGAACACGACGGCTACGGGCAGCGACGCCGGGTCCAGAAGCCGGAAAGACGTCGCCTCGCCCCCCTCATACAGCTCGAAGTCTTCCTCGCGGAGGTCCAGGACCGGGCCGCCGTCCGACACCGCAACATCCACGAGCACTGCCTGGCTTTCGACACGGAACTGCGCCAGCGCCGGCGAGGCGGAGACGCCCGACTCGGCCAGCATGACTGCGCAAAGGCACAGACAGCGCCGTCCCACCCTCCCGCGCAACCGCTTCATGCGATCCCCGCCATCCGGCGCAGCCATGGGAGTCCTTCTCCAAACTCCGCCCACGTGGTGACGAACGCGAGCCACGGACGCGCTTTCTCACGAACCGAAAGGAGATCGGAAGCCAGCTCCGCAGCCTCGCCCCAGCGTCCGGCAGCTTGCAGCGCGGCAACGAGCGCTGCCACTGCCGCGGGCGAGGTCGGCTCGGCTCGGGTGGCCGCCTGGAGGCCCTCGATGGCCGGCCGGACACGCCCCTCCCCGAGGTCCAGCTCGGCTTCCAGCAGGAGCCGTGGCAAGCGAAGACGTGGCGCAACCTCGTCGCGAACCTCGCGGAGGTCCCGGGCCGCGGCGCGCCGGTAGCCCCGCCCGAGGGCCACCATCGCGAGCCGCAGGTGGAGGTCGTCCGGATCTGCCATCGCCTGCACAACGGCGCGCGGGGACACCCCCGGTTCCGGGAAGCTGCCCGTCCAACGTCCGACACCGTCACGCAGCCCACCCCGCGCGTCGGGCCAGAGATGGTCGTCGCGGAGATACCGGGCCTGGAACGCACTGGTCGTTGCGAGCTGCCACTCGGCGGCGGGATCTCCGTACTGAGCCGCGTAGCTCAGCACTTGACGGGCGCTCCTGATGTCGAGGTGCAGGAGGCGGGACCGCGCGGCCATGAGGAACACTTCACGACGCAGCAGGGCGCGCAGGTCTTCGGACGGCCGGACGCCCCAGGCCTCTCGCGCTGATGCGCGCTGGTCGGCCGGAATGCCGCGCGGCCACCGGGCCGGAATCGCACGGAGCGGCTCTCCGACCAGATGCAGCCGGCGTTCCGATCGCTCCCCGAAGCGAGCGGCCAGTTCCGCGTGGAACAGCGACGTGGAAAGTCTCGCCTGGAGACCGCGAACGGTGTCCGGCTCCCCGAGCGACTCCAGGTAATCGCGCTGGGCCGACAGGAGTTGCCTCGTTCCCGACGTCCGGACGGCGGCATCCACCTCCTGTAGCCGCCCTCGGCGGTACCGCGCAATCCAACCCGCGTACCGTGACCGCCCCACCTCGCTCCGCTGCGCCACGACCCGAGGGGCGCGCAGCTCGAGCACGGCGCGCCGATCAATTCGCCGCTCCCCAAGCCGTTCCGGTCCAGGGAGCGCGCTCATGGCGGCGAAAGGGCTCCGCCCCTTCTACGGGTCCTCGTCGGGTCCGCTGGCGGGCGTGCGTACCAGATCCAGGATGGCTCCCGGATGGGAGACCCGGATGGCCGCGCCGTCCGCCAGCGAAACCGGCTCGCGGAACGCGAACTTCTCCGCCCAGTCGGAATCGAAGCGGCGGATGCGCAGCAGCGGCGTCACCGCCCCGTCGTCTCCCACCGCCTCCACCGCGAACCCGTCCGGACCCGGGTCGAGCCCTTCGGGAGGCAGGACGGAGAGGAGCGTTGCCGGGCCGACCGGAGTCGTTCCCGGCTCGACCGCCAGCATCTCGACCGCGCGGGTCCGGTCCGGGAGGGGCGGGAAGACCACCACCTGGGGCTCGTCCTCGAACTCCAGTCCTTCGGTGTCGAACCCCTTGCGGTAGGACAAATGGAGGAAGAGACCGGTGTCCTCCGGAAGGCGGTCGAAGACCCCCTCGGGCCGGAGGCGCGGCCCCTGCCCCACCACCCAGGTGAAGAGCGGCGCTCCGCTCGCGCAGTCGTCGCCGGCATAGAGCACCGCCCGGCGCAGGATCGAGACCGCTTCACCAGGCACCAGCGCGAAACCGGCCGCCGCCGCGCCCACGCCGTCACCCCGGACAAGCGGCCGGCAGACCGCCGCCACGGACTCCATCTCGCCGATGACGACGGGCTCGGTCAGCGTGAGCCGGCTCACGGGCAGGTCCACCTCGGCACCCGGAGTCTCCGGTTCTTCCTCCGGAGCCGGTCCTTCGGGCGCCAGCCCGATCGCCCAGTCCACGAGCATGTCGGTCTCCCGATCGTCGAGCGTCCGGGCGTGAGCGAAATCACCGGTGCCGTCGTCCGGCAACCATGGCGGCATCTGGCGCTGGAGGACCTGCCGGGCAATGGAGTTGGCCCACGGCAGCGCGTCCAGGTACCGCATCAGGTTCACCGGCGCGGGGCCGGTCCCCGAGTGACAGGAGGCGCAGTGCCGCTCGAGGAGGGGGCGGATGTCGCGCCAGTAGCCGTAGCGGGAGAGTTCCGGTTCGTGGGCGCTCGCGGCGCCGAACCAACCCGGGACCGAGACCAGGATCGCGGCCGTCCCGGCAACGAGGCCGGTCAGCACCGCGGCGATCCGCCCGGGCCGCTTCACTCGACTCCCCCTCACTCCCGCGCCCGTTCCGGCAGCCCCCGCATCCCCTCCGCGAAGATCTCGTAGGCCTCTCCGACGCGGACCCGGTCGCCCTGATCGCCGTAGAGGTCGAGCAGCCAGGCGCCCCGCACGATCCGCTTGAGCGCCACCCAGGGACGATCCGACGCCGATTCGCCGTAGGCCAATGCGAGTTCCTTCGCTTCCAGCGCCGGGATGAAGAGATCGGCCCAGCGGCCCTGGTCGATCAGTGCCTGGACCCGCCGGTCGCGGGCGCGGATCGCGTTAAGGATCGCTTGCGGGGTGTCGGGGACCCGCAGCTCGGGCAACGCGGCGGGCGCGGTCTCGGCCGCGAAAGCGGTCTTTTCCGCGTCCGAGAGGAAGATGAAGTCGAAGCGGTCTTCCCGGTCGCGACCTGGGAACTGCACGAAGGCGGTGAAGGCCGCCCGCTCTCCGGCCGCGGCCTCCGCCGGCATCTCGAGGGCGCCGGGGGCCGTCGCGAGCGCCACGGGATCACCGAGCGGCGCCCCGCGGTCATCCGCGGGAACCACCCGCGCTCCGAAGGGGTCCGGCTCGATGGGCCGGGTGTACGAGTCGTAGAAGTAGAGGCGGAAGGCCCCGTCTTCCAGGGCGCCTTCCAGGTGGTGCACCCCGTCCGGCGCCATGAACAGGATCCCGCCGTGACGCGGGTTGTGGTCGCCGTGCGCAGAGACCTGGGTCGTCATTTCCCGGGGAATGTCGCCTTCACACATCCCGGGTTCCACGAAGACCCGATCAGGATCGGACGGACAGAACCAGATCACCTCCCGCGTCGCCGGAACGAGGGGGTCTCCGGTGTCGGGACAGATTCCGGGCTCGTCCTCCACCAAGCCGTCTTCCTGAGCCAGACAGACGTACCGCGTCACCAGGGTTCGCCGGACGAGCGCCATCCCGCACAGCGGGCAGCGCCCCTCGCCGTGAGCCTGGTGGTCCCTGTGCATGGGACAGAGCCAGACGGTGTAGGCGTCGTCGGGGGCAACGCCCTCCTGGAACGCCGCTGCGGCGGGAACGGATGCCGGAGCGGAAAGCGAGAGCGAGAGGGCCAGGGCGGCCAGCAGTCCCTTCCGGACGCTCATGGGCGGAAAATTAGCAGGCACGGGACGGTGGGTGCGGAGCGTGGATCCGAGGCGCCCCCTGCGCGGCGCTGTGCCGGCCTGGAGACCGACCTCGAGGTCAGGAGCGCCGCTCTTCAGAGCCGCATCGCGGCCGCGGGCCGCGAAACTCCCACCGTCAAGCGCGCCCATGGACCGGACCAGAAGGGGGGCGGCGTTGCGCCGTCGCCGTGGTGCGCCGCGCCACGCTGTGGGATAGCGTCGGGAGTTTCGCCCGCTGCGCGGGCGATGCCGGTGTGAACACCGGCGCTCCTGCGCGGGCGATGCCGACCTGAAGGTCGGCGCTCCTGGCTACGCGTCCCGTCGGGTCAGGTTCACCACGATGCCGTTCGCGGCCCGGACCAGGTTGGCGGGGGTGATGAGGATTTCCTCCCCCCAGACTCCGGCGCCGACTCCGAGGATCGGCTCCTCCATCAGGTCTTCGTCGATGAAGGTCCGGGTGCCGTCCTGCTGCCAGGAAAACGGCGGGATCGAGCCGATCCGGTAGCCGGTGAACTCGATCACCGCTTCCGGACTCGCGAGGCGGATGTTCCGGTTGCCCATCGCCTTCTTGAGCTTTCCGGAGATGACGTTCCGGTCGCCGCCCACCGCGATCAGGGCGCGCTCACCCGTTCCCGACTGGAAGATGAGCGTCTTCACCATCTGGCTCTCTCGGTAGCCGAGCGCGTGCGCCACCGAAGCGGCGCCCTTGGGGGTCGAATCCGGAAACACCCGCCGCTCCCAGGAAATCCCGAGCGCCTCGAGATGCCGGTGCGCCGGCAGCGTCCAATCCGTCATGCGGCCCTCCGGGCCATCTGGCGGCCCACCTGTTTCCCGAGCCAGCGCACCACGAACCGTGGGAGCAGGCGCGGCACCAGAGGCACCAGCCGCGGGAAGAAGCCGGGATTGATCACCACCTTCCCCTTCAGAGCCCCCTGGTAGCCGGCCCGCGCGACGGGACCCGGAGCGGCGAGCGCGAGCCGGCGGACCCCCGAGAACCCCTCGATGCCCGCCGTCCCCAGGAACGGGGTGTTCACCGGCCCGGGACAGAGCACGCTCACCGTCACCCCCGTGCCCGCCAGTTCGCCGGCCAGCCCCTCGGTGAGGTGGAGAACGAAGGCCTTGGTGGAGGCATAGGTCGTGAAGCCGAGGCCGGGGACGTAGCCGGCGCCGGACCCGACGTTCAGGATCCGTCCCCGTCCCCGCTCGATCATTCCGGGCAGATAGAGGTGACACAGATCGGCGAGCGCCGCCAGGTTCAGCCCGATCATCTTGCGCTGCACTTCAAGCGGAACGTCCGCGAAGCGCCGGCTCATCCCGAACCCGGCGTTGTTGACGAGAAAGTCCACCTCCATGCCGCGCTCGCCGGTCGCGGCGTGAAGACGCTCGGGAGCCCCCCGCTCCGTCAGGTCCATCGGCAGTGCCACCGCACGAACGCCGTACTCGGCCTGGATTTCCTCCGCAGCCTGTTCGAGGCGCGCAGCGTTTCGGGCCACCAGCGCCACGTCGTGCCCGTCGGCGGCGGCGAGCGACGCCAGTTCGCGCCCGATGCCGGTGGAGGCGCCGGTGATCAGCGCCCACCCCGAAGTTGCCATGTCGTAGTCTAGTCGGCTACCCCGGTATTTCCCGGAGAACCGTCCGTTTCATGGCCCGCAACACTCCCCGCCGTCCCACCGCGGTCATTCCGCGCGAGGTGTCGCAGCTCGCGTTCAACGCGCGGGTCCTCCAGGAGGCGCGGGACGAGACCGTGCCCCTCGTCGAACGCCTTCGTTTCCTCGGCATCTTCTCGAGCAACCAGGACGAGTACTACCGGGTCCGGGTTGCCGCGCTCCAGCGCATCCAGAAGATCAGCCCCAACCGGCGGCGGTTCTTCGACTGGGATCCGTCGGTCCTCCTTTCCGACATCCAGCGCCAGATCCTTCGCGATCAGTCCCTCTTTCTGAGGACCTACGACGCCCTCCTGCGCGAACTCGAGCAGCACGGGATCCGCATCGTCACCGAATCCGACCTGAGCCCGGAGCAAGGGGAATACGTCCAGGACTACTTCGTCCGCGAGGTGCGTCCGCACCTGACCCCGATCATGCTGGAACGCAAGGGCCAGACGCTCAATCTCGACGAGCGGGAGATCTACCTGGGCGTCCGGGTCCTGCGCTCCGGCCGGTCCCGGCCGATGTACGCCATCGTGGACATCCCCACCCGCTCCGCGGGGCGGTTCGTCCGTCTGCCGTCGGCGCCGGGACGGACCGACGTCATCCTCCTCGAGGACGTGATCCGGTATCGGCTGGCGGAGATCTTCTCGATCTTCCAGGTCGAGAGCGCCAGGGGATACGTCGTCAAGATCACCCGCGACTCGGGGCTCGACCTCGACGGCAGCCCGCAGGACAGCTATCTGCGCAAGGTGGAAAAGAGCGTGAGGCGGCGCCTGACCGCCGCGCTCGTGCGCTTCGTCTTCGACCAGACCATGCCGGGCGACCTGCTGGAAGCCCTCTGCCGGAGTCTTCAGATCCACGACCGGAGCGTGCTGGTGCCGGGCGGGCGGCATCACAACTTCAAGGACTTCATCGGCTTTCCGCGGCTCAAGAGCGGTCTCCGCTACGAACCCTGGCCGACCCTGGACCTCCCCGCCATCGATCGCGAGCGGTCCGTCATGCGGGCCATGCGCCGCCGGGACATCCTGATCCAGACGCCCTACCAGCGCTTCTCCTACCTGATCGACCTCCTCCGGGAAGCGGCCATCGACCCCAAGGTCACCCGGATCTCGGTCACCATGTACCGGGTCGCGAACAACTCCGGGGTGGTGGGCGCCCTCGTCAACGCGGCGCGCAACGGCAAGAAGGTCACCGCGGTAGTAGAGCTCACCGCCCGCTTCGACGAGGCCACGAACATCGAGTTCACCGACGTCCTCACCCGCGAGGGAGTCCGGGTGGTCTTCGGCCCGGAGGACCTCAAGGTCCACGCCAAGATGGGTCTGATCGAGCGTCGGGAGCGCGGCAGACGCGCCCTCTACGGCTTCCTCGGCACCGGAAACCTGAACGAGGACACCGGCAACCTCTACGCCGACCACTTCCTGCTGACCACCCACGAGGGGATCTGCCGGGACCTGGCCCGCCTCTTCCGGGTCATTCGGCGGCCGTACGAAACCCGCGACATGGAACACCTCGTCGTTTCGCCCTGGACGCTCCGGAGTACGGTGGAGCGCCTCATCCACGCGGAGATCGCCCGCGCCCGGCGCGGCGAGCCGGCGTCCATCGAGACCAAGCTGAATCACCTGACCCAGCCGGACGTCGTCGGCCTCCTCGAGGAAGCGGCCGGGGCCGGAGTCCGGGTCCGGCTGATCGTGCGCGGAACCTTCTCGATTCCCACCGAGAACCTGCCGGCGAAGGCCGACTTCAAGGCGATCTCCATTCTCGACCGCTACCTCGAGCACTCCCGGATCCTCGTCTTCGGAAACGGCGGGGACCCGCTCTACTACTGCACCTCCGCCGACTGGATGCCCCGCAACTTCGATCGGCGCATCGAAGTCGCCTTCCCGGTCTACGACGAGCGGATCAAGAACCAACTGCGGCGTTACCTCGATCTGCAGTGGGCCGACAACTGCAAGGCCCGGAAGCACGACTCGGCAGGACGGAACGAGCGGGTTCCGTCGGGGACGCCGCGCCGGGCCGCCCAGGAGTCCATCTATCGCTGGCTCGCCGAGCAGGCCGAAGCGGAACGCGCGCAGATCGAGCGAAGGAAGGAGGCCCGGGCGCGCACCGGTCCCCCGTTCGAGCGAGGAAACGCTGCGGAACCGCAACCGGCTCAGGCCAAACTGCTACTGACCAGCAGCGCGGCGAGTTCCTCTCCGGCGTCGAGCCGCGCGTAGGCCCTCCCGGCGTCCGCCAGCGGGACCCGCAGGGTCACCAGGGTCTCGAGGGGGACGCCGCCGAGCAGTTCCCATGCGGTCCGGCGGCGCCGCTCGATGGTCCAGGAGGGGCCGAGCGGGGGCAGGTGGCTCACCTGACTCGAGACGATCCGGACCCGCCCCCGGTGGAACCAGCCGCCCAGGTCGAGCGGCGTCGCTCCCCCGGCCAGCCAGGAACCCGCGATCACGCGTCCGTCCCGGGCGGCGGCCCGGATCGCCGGGTCGAGCGCCGACCGGTTGCCGGAGACCTCGAAGACCAGTTCGGCGCCGCCGGGAAAGGCGCGGCGCACCCGTTCGAGAGCCTCTTCGGGCGTGACCGCCTCGTGCGCCCCGAACTCCAGCGACCGGCGGCGCCGCTCCGGCTTCGGTTCGACGGCGATCAACCCGGCGAGCGGATACCGGGAGAGCAGCGCGGTGAGGGCCAGACCGAGCACTCCCTGCCCCACGACCACCACCCGCTCCCCGATTCGGGGCGCCCCGTCGAGGAGCAGATTCACCGCCGTTTCGAGATACGGGAAGAGCGCCGCGCGTTCGTCGGGGACTCCCGCCGGGACGGGGAGCAGGTCGTCCACGGGCGCGCAGAACACGCTCTGGTGGGGCACGAAGGCGAACACGCGGGACCCCGGCGCCGGCGCGCCGGCCGGCACGCCGGGTCCGAGCGCTTCCAGCCGGCCCACCGCGGCGTAGCCGTAGGGGAAAGGAAACGCGAACGTTCCGCCCGTGTGCGCCCCGAGGGTTTCGTCCCGTGGAAGTGCGGGGGCCAGGTCTCCCCGCCAGGCAGCGAGTTCGGTGCCCGTGCTGATCGCCGAGACGCTCGTTCGCACGCGCGCCTCCCCAGCCGCGGGCTCGGGCGCGGGCTCGCGGCGCACCGCGACGCGGCGAGGGCCCTCGAACCATACGGAGAGCCGCTCCGCGGGTGGAGGCGCCCCGGTCACGGGAGTCAGGCCTCGCGCCCGGTGGGAGCGGCGCGTCTCCGGGCGCCGAATCGGGGACGCCCGGCGAACACGAGGTCGTCGTCGAGACGCGCCCAGCCGAGTCCCGCGAGGTCCACCGGCGCGGGCACCCGGGCGAGGGCCGGCTCGCCGCCGACGAGCCGGGGGGCCACGGTGATCACGACCCAGTCCGCGAGCCGTTCGGCGAACATCGAAGTGAGGACCCGGCCGCCGCCTTCCACGAGGAGCCGCCGGACGCCGCGCCGGTGCAGGGCGCGCATCAGGGACCGGAGCGGCAGGGGGCCGTTCGGCGAGCGGAATCGCAGCACCGTCACCCCAGCGGCGCAGAGGCGCGCGGCCCGCTCGCGCGGCGCTTCGAAGCTCGTCGCGACGAGCGGCGGGGGAGCCGCCCGGAGAGCTCCGCGACTCCGGAGCAGCCGGGCGGAGGGCGGCAACCGCAGCCGGCCGTCGAGGATGACCGGCAGAGGGCTGTCTCCGGCGACGAGCCTCACGTTGAGCCGCGGGTCGTCGGCCAGCACCGTGCCGATTCCCACCAGAATCGCGTCGTGGCCGGCCCGCAGCCGGTGCGTGAGTTCCAGCGAGCGCGAGCCGCTGAGCCGAAGCGGCTCTCCGGGTCTCGCGGCGATGGAACCGTCGAGACTCTGGGCGTAGCTGATGGTGACGCGGGGCCGGCGCCGCGCCTCCTTCGCCACGTCCGAGGTCAGTTGCGCAACCAGGCCCTCGAGCCCTGCCGCGGGCGGCGCCGCGGCGCCGGAACCGGCGGTCACGAGGGGCCGGGCGTCGCTCCGTCGTCCGGACCGCTCCGGAACCCCACGTCGTCCAGCAGGACGCTTCCGGCTGCCTGCGGGTCGAGCCGGAACCGGATGCCGATCACCGGTGGCGGCTCGGCGGGGGGCGGACGGCGGGGCGCCGCACCGGGCACGACGGGAGGCGGCGGGGGGGGCGGCGGCAGGAGGTTCCTCCCCCGGATGGCGACCGTCTGCGGGATTTCTTCGACGATGCGGCGGTAGCGCTCCCGATTCATCCGGCGTGACTTCAGGAACTGGACCTCGAAGGGAGGCTCCGGGGAGATCGCGTCCACAATCGCGAACGCCGGCCCCTCCACCTCGTCGGGAAACAGCAGTTGCGCCGTCATCGCGATGGGCGGGGCCGCCGCCGCTGGTGCGGCGTCGGCTCCCGGCGGCGCCGGGTTCCAGACCACGGAGAACACGAACTCGTCGTCGCCGGTGACGGCAATCGGTTCGGCCAGGAGAATCTCGTAGACCGGATCCTCGGCCCGGTCGCCGCCGGAGACTTCGAGCCGGACGGCGGAGGTCGCCTGCTTGGAACCGTCGCGGAAAAGGACTTCCTCCTCGCTCCAGCCGGCCAGGCCGCGCGCCTCGATCGTCGTTCCCCCGGCGGTCCCGGTGGCGAGATGAAGGTCCTCCTCGAAGCCCGCGACGATGCGGGTGCGCGAATCCGCGTACTGGCTCTGGTAGCGGGTCTCCGGGAGGAACGGGGCTCCGGCGCGGTAGTCGCGGAGCAGCGGCACGAACTCCGCCTCCCCGAGCAGGGTGGCGCGCAGGAACGCCAGAACGTACACCTGGGCCATCTTCTGTTGTTCGGCCGCGGAGAGGAGCGGGGCGCGATTGAGCCAGAACATGCCCCAGAGACCGGAATCCATGCCCCAGGTGGTGTTGAACTGACCGTGGTTGCCGCGATGCGCGACGACCCCCGCCTTCAGACGGAAGCCCAGAACCCCTTCGGAGCGATCGGCGGCTCCGTCGAGGCGCGTCCGGTGGAACTGGCGGAGGCCGTGGAAACTGGGCTCGTCGGTGTCGTAGGAGCCCTGGAGCGCCAGGAAGTTGACGTCATGCAGCTCGATGCGCCGCGAATAGCGGCGGTCGATCTGGGCGATCGCCACCACGGATTCGATGCCGAAGCCGTAGTCGAACTGGTAGTTCGCGTCGTCCGGGAACGAGGGAAGATCGTTGAAGGCCGCGGCGATCGCCGCCGCCTCTCCACCGCGCGAGTGCCCGAGCAGGGCTACCCGGTCGAGGTCGAGGCGGTTGTAGAGGGGTGAGCGCGGGTCCCGGTTCCAGGTCCGAAACAGCCTCAGGTGCTCCAGCAGCAGGATCGCGCGCGCCGGCATCTCGCGTCCGCCGAAGTCACCCGACCAGGTTCCGTTCAGGAAGTTGGCGTCGACGGAGGCGGTCGCGATCCCGTGGCTTGCCAGCAGGCCGGCGAGATAGTCGTAGCCGGCGTCGGAGAAATCCTCCATCCGGTGGTTGCCGTGGACGATCAGCGCTACCGGACGCCGGTTCCCGGCGTCGGTGTCCGGAAGGTGGAGCCGGCCGTTTCGCGGAGCGTCATCCAGGCCGAACCCCCACCACCATTCCCGGTGGGTCGCGCGAAAACCGCGCCACTCCGGGAGTACGCGGCCGAGGTCCACGGAGGGCGAGCGGATGGTCACCGCGTCCCCATATTCCGGCCGGTACGGATCCCGTCCGCTGCCGTAGGTCAGGAGGCGCACGGCGTGGGGGCCGCGGGCCGCCGGGTCTTCGGCGACGGCCGCGGGTGGATTCGGCTGGGCCTGCGCGGGCCGGACGTAGGGATCCTCGCCGGGACCGAAGAACCACATTCCCCCGTAGGCGATGAGCCCGCCGCCCACGACGGTGAGAAGCACTCCGCCGCGGCCGTAGGCCGGGCGGTGGGGGCGAAACACCATGGCGAGACCGGAACCGACGAAGAACGGCCCGACGAAGACGACGACCAGGAGCCCCGGAAGGAGCGCATCCGGCCAGCGAAAGATGGTGCTGCGGAGAAACCACAGGCTCGCTCCCGCCGCCACCAGCAGCAGAAAGGCATCCGTCGAGAGCCACTCGACGAGGCGCTCGGCGACCCGGCTCAACCCGACAAAGATCACCAGCGAAGCCACGCCCGCCAGGACTCCCGCGAACGACGCCAGCAGCCACCCCGGGATGGCCCCGAAAGAGACCGCCGCCAGCGCGTGCAGAATGACCACCCCGAGGGCGCTCGTGGCCGCGCCGGCCACGAAATAGCGCCGGATTACCGGGGCGTAGTCGTAGCGTCGCACGCGTCAGGCTCTCCTTCCCCTTGTCGGGAATCGGTCAATCGCCTCCGCCCCGGAGGTAGTCGTCGGTTCCATCCAGCCAGTCCTGCCGCGGCGGCGTGAAGATGTCCACGTCCAGGGTGTCTTCCAGCGCGATCGCCTTGTGCGGGACCCAGGAGGGAAGGACCAGCACCTCTCCCGCCTTGACGTCGATCGGTTCCGAATCCTCGTCCTCGATCCAGAAACGCAGCACGCCGCTGATCACATAGGTGATCTGCTCGTTGTCGTGCGAGTGCATCGGAACCACGGCACCCTTGTCCAGATAGACGTGCGTGAGCATGGCCCGATCCGCGGTAATGATCCGGCGGCTCAGCTGGTCGGTCAGGCGCTCCTTCTCCATGGCTTCCCAGCGGATGTGGCGTACTTGATCTCTCGCTGACACGGGACCTCCCCTTCCCGCCCCCCGGGGGCGGGTTCCGATGATATCGGGGAACGCCGGTCCTCAGCCCGGCGCCGCTCCGCAACGGCGGAGCGCACTGCTACCCGCGAATCAGGTCCAGTAGCCCACCTGGAGCCCGAGAACGATCCCGGTGGCGCCCACGACCAGGGGGAACGCGGCCAGCCCGAGCAATGCCCGGAGGGCGAGGCCGAGGGAACCCGGAGCGAACATGAGGACGCCCTGCACCAGGAACGTCCCGTAGAGCGCCCCGTAGGCCACGTTCGGCTGCGCGCAGAAGGGACAGTCCGGCGGGCCGGCTGTCTGGATGTTGCAAAACGCCGCCCCACCGGCCCAGATGGAGACACAGCCGCAGTCGTAGATCACGTGGCAGACGTTCAGGAAGAACGTTGCGGCCACCGCGATCAGCGGCGCCAGCACGGCGGCCCGTATCGCCAGTTTCCGGAGATTCATCGGTTGGATCCGTGACCCGCTCCCTGCGAGGAGCCGCTCTCGGCGGGAGTCTAAGCGGAGTGCGCGGGGGAGCGCCCATAGAATTCCCCCCGCACATGGACCGGAGCAGGCGACGGGTCGCGGTCCTGCTGCTCCTGCCGGCCCTCCTGGTGGTGGCGGTGGTGGCCGCCGCGCCGATCGGTTTGCTGTTCCGCGTGGCGCTCTATCCGCCCGGCCCGGTCGCACCGCTGAGCGGAGGCCCGGAACTCGATTCCTTCGCCGGACTGCTGAGCGCTCCGTATCCGTCGGTTGCCCTGCGGACGCTCCGCCTCTCGCTCCTCACCACGGTCCTGGTCACGCTCCTCGGCTTTCCGGTCGCCCTCTTTCTTTCCCGCTCGCGGGGGCTCTCCCGCCGGATCCAGACGCTGCTGATCGTCTCCCCGTTGCTGATGTCGGTGGTGGTGCGCGCCTACGGCTGGATGCTGATCCTGGGCCGCCAGGGATTCGTCGGGGAAACGCTGGCCGCCCTCTCGCTTCCGCGCGTCGGCCTCCTGCACACCGAGGCGGCCGTGCTCCTCGCCCTGACCGAGTCGTTCCTTCCGTTCATGATTCTGGCGCTGGCTGCCAGCCTCGACCGGATCGATCCGGATCTCCTGGCCGCCGCTCGAGGCCTGGGAGCTTCCCCGGTGCGCACCTTCTTCGCGGTCGTGGCGCCCCTCACCCTTCCCGGCTTCGTGGCCGGCGCGAGCTTCGTCCTGGTTGGAAGCCTCTCCGCCTACGCCATCCCCGCCCTGCTCGGCGGATCGGCGGCCCGGACCTTCGTCATGGAAATCTACGAACTGGTCACCATCAGCTTCGACTGGCCCACCGCGGCCGCCGCGTCCATCGTCTTGCTCCTCTTCGCCTCGGCGCTTCTCGGCGGAGCGGCGCTCCTGAGCCGCCGCCGGTCGGCGCGCACCTTCGGTGCCTAGTCGTGCCTCGAATCGCGCTGGGAGCCGCCGCGGCAGTCGCCTACGCGGTGCTCCTCCTGGCGCCCCTCGCCGTGATCGTCTACTCCGTGAGTCCGGGCGCAGCGCTGGAGATCCCACCATCCGGCGCGAGTCTTCGCTGGTACGCCGGCCTCGCCGACCAGCCGCGGCTCATTTCCGGCCTCTTCACGAGCCTGTCGCTGGGAGCGATCGCGACGGGAGCAGCTCTCGTCACCGGCATCCCGGCGGCACTCGCGCTCACGCGGGGCTCGCTCCCGGGACGCGAGGCATGCCTCGCGGTTCTCCTCTCTCCCCTGAGCCTCCCCGGCCTGGTCCTCGGGCTCGGCGTGCTGACGAGCGCCGCGGTGCTCGCGAACGCCACCGGCATCCAGACCGCCGGGACGCTCCTGCCATTGGTTGCCGCCCACCTCCTCATCACCATCCCCTGGGTCGTCCGCAGCGTGGCCGCGTCCCTCGAGACCACCGATCCGGCGCTCGAGGACCAGGCGCGCAGCCTGGGCGCCGGTCCCTTCGCGACCCTCTTCCTCGTGACCCTGCCGAGCGCCCGCGCGGGTATCGTTGCCGGCGCGGTGTCCGCCTTCGTGATCTCTTTCGGCAATTTCGCGATGTCGCTCCTCCTGGCCAGCGGCCGGACCGTCACGCTGCCGGTCGCCATCTACGAGACCGTGGACCGCTACCAGGATCCCACGGTCGCCGCGGTGAGCACGCTCACCATCGCCGCCGCGGTGGCCGCCGCCGTGCTCACGGATCGGATTTCCAGACCGCTCAAGAGTCGGGGCGCCTCCTCCGGAAGCGGCCGGCAACCGGACCCGGCTGCCCCCGAGCCGAACGCATGACCTCCGGGAGACGCCCCCCGAGGCTGCTGGCGGCCGCGCGCCTCCTGCTGGTCCTGGTGGCGGCGAACCTGCCCGCCGGATGTGCCGGCGGCGGGGGAGACGACCTGGTGATCGCGGTCCCACCGGGCCGCATCGCCGACCTCGAGGAGACCTTTGCCGGCCCGTTCGAGGCGGCGACGGGCGCCACCCTGATACCGGTGGGGCTCCGATCCGCCGACCAGGCAGCCCGGGTGCGCGTGGAGAGCGGCAATCCGTCCCTCGATGTCCTGTGGATCGACGCGGGAGAGGCGGCGCTGCTCGCCAGCGAGGGGCTCGTCGAGACCCCCTTTGGTCCAGAGGCCACTCCGGAAGAAGAGCTGCGGGTCCCGAATGCCGCGTGGGCCGACCCCGATGCCTGGTTCAGCCAGGGAGCCCTCCCGGCCACGTTCTCCTCCGCCGTCGGGTTTCTCTACAACACGGAGCATTTCCCTTCTCCCCCCGCCTCCTGGTCAGCACTCGAAGATCCCGCTCTCGAGGACCGGCTCGCTCTCTTCGGGTTCGGGAGCACGCTCGGCCCGCTCACCGTCGCCGCCCTGGCGCGCATCGAGACGGGGGACGAGACGGACGCCGATGCGGGATTCCGGAGACTCGGCCGGCTCCGGAACAACGTGCTGGTGTACGGCACCAGCGGACCCGCCAACAACCAGTTGGTCGCCCAGGGCGAAGCCTGGCTCACGCTGGGACTCCCCTCCCAGGCGCGGCACCTCGCCAGCGAAGGCGCGCCGGTGGGATGGACTGCCCCTGCCGAAGGCGCGATCGCCCTGCCGCAGGGAATCCAGATCGTGGCCGGCACCCGGCGCCCGAGACTCGCGCGGGCGTTCGCGGACTACATGTTTTCCGCGGAGGCGCAGCAGACCGCGGCCCGGGAACTCCAGTTGGTCCCGTCGCGCAGCGATACCGAGGTTCCCCCTGGCCTGCCGCCGTCGGACACCCTCATGCGACTCGACATGGTGACCCTGGGGGACCTGCGTCCATCGTGGGCGACCCGTTTCCGCCGCGAGATGATTCCCTGATCATGACACCCGAAGGCCTACCCGTTTCCCAGGAGAGCGTGGAGGCGCTCGTCCGTTGTCTCATGCCGCATCCCGCCGCGCTGGGATCCCGCGCCGCCGGGTTCCGGAGCTGGCTGGAGCGCCTCGCCGGCGGATGGGTCCGGGCCGGCATCACCGGGCCGCAGCGGCTAACGCCGAAAGGCCAGCCGGGGCCGCCGGATCCGGCGGAGGTGGATCCCGATTCCATCAATCTCGTCCGGGCAACCCATCTGGAAGACCTTCGCGACGCGGCGGAGTGGGCCGCCGGCGCACGCTTCCTGAGTACGGAGCGGCGCGGGGCCATGGCGCTGCTCACCGACGTACTGGCCATTGGCGCCGCGGAACCGTTGCCCGCCTTCCTCGCCGGTGGCGAAGCGGAGAGCATCCTCGATTCCTTCCAGGGCACGTCCGTCCCCTCCGTAACCCTCTGGCGGCCGGTGGCCGGCCGCCGCTCAGCGGGGATCTGGTCCGCGATCGTCTGGAATCGCCTCGTCGGAGATCCCCAGGAACTGCATGCCGGGCCGGAATGCGTCGCGGCCGCGGTGGCGGCCGCCGAGGCGGGCGACCGCACCCTGGGGGAACTCCTCGACGCGATCGTGGTCGGCTGCGGCATCGGAAGCTGGCACCGGGACGCGGTCGGGACGACAATGGAGGAGGCCGGCATCCACTCGCCGGGCGCGCTCGCCCCCGTGGCCACCGCGGCCGCCGTCGGCCGTCTCGAGGGGATCGGCGCACGGAACCTTGCGCAGAGCATGCGGCGCGCCGGTGCGCTCACCCCGGTGCATCCGTACCAGGCATTCAGCGACGGCACGAGCGCGAAGCTGCTCTTCGGCGCCTTCGGTCAACTCCTCGGAGCGGCCACCGCGCTGAGCATCAAGAATCCCATCGGGCTTCTTCCCGCGCCCTCACTCTCCCGCCGGTCGCGCCAGCCGGGGCTCGCCTCTTTCGACATCCGTACCGCGACGAGGGCGATCCACGCGGTTTCACTCAAGAAGTTCCCCGGTTCGCGGGCGGTGCAGTCCGTACTGGCCGCCATCGAGAAGCTGCCCCGGATCGACCCGGAGACGGTCGAATCGATCACCGTCGAGACCTATCCCTTCTCGGCGACGGTGTCCGGCTGGTCCCGCCCGGACACCGGGCCGATCGCCATGCAGAGCCACATCCCCACGGCTGTCGCTCTGTGCCTCGAAGCCCGCCACCGGCGGGTCCCCTTCAACGCGGACCACTACCCGCGGTTCCGGGCCCCGGCGACGATCGCGCTCGCCGAGCGGGTCACCGTCCGGGCGCACGAGTTCGGCGAGGCAGGCGCACCTTCGAGCCGGCGCATCCGCTGGGCGAAGGTGACCATCCGGGCCAAGGCCGGTCCCGACCTGACGGCGTCCAGCGGACCTCCCTTCGCACCTCCTCCACCGGGGGCCATCCGTGACCGCTTCGCGAACCTGGCCCGCGGCGCCGCCGTACGCGACCCGCATCAGTTCCCCTATTCGGCGCCCGTTCGCGGCTTCCTGGGCCAGGAACCACCGGCGGCGCCTCGGGAGCCGCCGCCGACAGTCCTTCCCGCCGTAGAGCCCACGGACTCCCGGGAGGCGGCTGACGAGTCGGGCTCCGGAGCCGACTCGCTGTTCGGACGATCGTGAATCCACGCGACGCCGGGCTCGCCCTCGAAGGGCTCGGCAAACGGTTCGGCGAGACCGAATCGGTGTCGGATGTGACGCTGCGGGTGGGACGCGGAGAACTGATGGCCCTGCTCGGCTCCAGCGGAGCCGGCAAGTCGACCATCCTCCGCTGCATCGCCGGGCACCTGGAACCGGACTCGGGAGAGGTCTGGATCGGGGGCGAGTTGATGGCTCAGGCGCCGCCCGAGAACCGGAACGTGGGAATGGTCTTCCAGAGCTATGCCCTCTTCCCTCACCTGAGCCTCCGGAGGAACGTCGCGTTCGGACCCGAGAGGCGCGGAGCATCACGCGGGACGGCGGCGGACCTCGCGGACGAGATGCTGGAACGGGTGGGCCTCCTCGAACTCGCGGACCGCTATCCCCGCGAGATTTCGGGAGGGGAAGCGCAGCGGGTGGCCGTCGCCCGGGCGCTTGCCATCCGTCCGGAGGTGCTGCTCCTCGACGAACCGCTCTCGAGTCTCGACCAGACGCTGCGGCGCGAACTGCGGTCGCTCCTCCGCAGTCTGCAACGGTCCTTCGAAGCGACCACGGTGTGGGTCACCCACGACCAGGAAGAAGCGCTGACCGTCGCCGACCGGGTGGCCGTCCTGAACCGGGGCCGGCTCCAGCAGGTCGGCACCCCCCTTGAACTCCACACCCGGCCGGCCAACACGTTCGTGGCCAGTTTCGTCGGCAAGATGAACCTGCTGCCCGCTGCCCCCGAGCCGGGCAGACCGGACACCTTCCGGCTTCCCGGCGGTCCGGTATTGCGCGCGGAGCGGGACGCCGGCCCCGGTTCCGGCGCCGCAGCCGGCGAGGTGCTCCTCGCCATGCGGCCCGAGGTCGTGCAGATCGGACATCCGCCGGCGGCGCCGGGCTTCAACCGGATCGGCGCCACGGTCCGGCGCATCGCCTTCCTCGGCGACCGGCTGGAAGTCGAACTCGAACTCGAGGGGGGAACCCGGCTGCTCGCCCGCGGCAACACCCTGTTCGAGAGCCTCGCCCGGGAAGGCGATGCCGTCCGGCTCTACTGGCCGGTCGCCGATACCCGCATTCTCATCCGTTAGGAGCCGCCACCTCGGAGCGCCGGCCTCCAGGCCGGCATCGCCCGCGCAGCGGGCGAAACTCCCGACGCTATCTCGCCGCATGGCGCCGCGCCCAAAGGGAACGGCGCGGCAACAACGGCGCGCGCGTACTTCGCCTCGCTGCCTTCGTATCGGGTTCCCGCGACGGGGCGCGACCGCGCTCGGAGTTTCGCGGCCTGCGGCCGCGATGCCGGCCGGAGGCCGGCGCTCCGACCGTCCCCGTCATCGGGCAGGACCGCGTCCTTATGGCGAAGTCACCGGAAGCACCCGCGTATCGGGATCAATGATCCCCGTGGAGGCTTTGAGGCGTTTCGGCGCCTCATTGCCCTTTCTGTCCGACCCAGCCGAAACTGCGCTCCACCGCCTTGTTCCAGGCGGTCAACCGCTCGTTCCGATCAGCGTCGGACATCGTCGGCTCGAAGCGGGCGTCCTCTTCGAGGGCTCCCGCCAGTTCGGTTTCGGACTCCCACAGACCCACCGCGAGGCCGGCCGCGACCGCCGCTCCGAGCGCCGTGGTTTCGACGCACCGCGGACGCACCACCGGTATCCCCAGGATGTCGGCCTGGAAGGCGAGCAGGAGTCCGCTCACCGTCATGCCGCCGTCCACCCGCAGTTCCCCGGGCGCGTGTCCGGCGTCGGCGCGCATCGCCTCGATCACCTCGCGGACCTGGAACGCCGAGGCCTCGATCGCGGCGCGCGCCAGGTGGCGCCGGTCGGTATGGCGGGTCAACCCACAGATCACCCCCCGGGCGTCGGAGCGCCACCAGGGAGCGAAGAGGCCGGAGAACGCGGGCACGATGACCGCGCCCCCGGAGTCCTCCACCTCGAGCGCCAGCCGCTCCACCTCGGCCGCCGACTCGGCGAACCCCAGTTGGTCCCGCAGCCACTGGACCAGCGAACCCGCGACCGCGACCGAACCCTCCAGCGCGTAGTCGACCCCCGCCGAGTCGCTGTAGGCAACCGTGGTGAGGAGCCCCGCGTTCGAGGCAACCGCTTCGTTCCCGGTGTGCATCAACAGGAAGGCGCCGGTTCCGTAGGTGCACTTCGCTTCCCCGGGACGCCGCCGCAACTGGCCGAGCAGCGCCGCCTGCTGGTCGCCGATGACCCCCGCGATCGGAACGCGGCGTCCGAACGGCCCATCGGGGTCCGTCGTCCCCCAGGCCTCCGGGTGGGAGGAAGGAGCGATCTCGGGCAGCATGCGGACCGGGACACCAAGCGCCTCGAGCAACTCGTCGCTCCAGCGAAGCCGGTGGAGATCCATCATCAGGGTCCGGCTGGCGTTCGTCGGGTCCGTCCGGTGGACGGCGCCCCCGGTGAGCTTCCACGCGAGCCAGGACTCCACCGTGCCGAACACGGCCTTCCCCGCCCGGGCCCGATCGCGGAGGCCTTCCTGGTGATCGAGGAGCCAGCGGAGTTTCGGCCCCGAAAAGTAAGTGGCCGCCGGAAGTCCGGTCAGCTCCCGGAGACGTTCCGCTCCGACGGCGGATGCAAGCTCGGCGGCGAGCCCGGCGGTCCGGGTGTCCTGCCACACGATGGCGGGAGCCAGCGGTTCCCCCGTCGTGGGGTCCCAGACCACCGTGGTCTCCCGCTGGTTCGTGATCCCGACCGCCGCGACGTCGCTCCCTTCGAGCCCTCCATTCCTCAGGGCCCCGGCCACCACCTCGGCGGTGCGGTCCCAGATCTCCGCCGCGTCGTGCTCCACCCAGCCGGGACGCGGGGTGATCTGGCGGTGTTCCTCCTGAGCCGAGCCGACGATGGCGCCGTCCTCGGCGAAGAGGAGACAGCGGCTGCTGGTCGTGCCCTGGTCGATCGCGGCCGCCACCCGGGGCCGCGGTTCGCCCATCCCGCCCATGCTCACGGACTGTTGAGGCGGAGCGCCTTTCCGGGCCTCGCTCCCGTCACCTCCCGGTCCTGGAGCACGAAGACTCCCGAGACGAGTACGTGGTGCACCCCCGTGGAGTAGTGGTGCGGATCGCCGAACTCGGCATGCTCCTCCACGGCCGCCGGATCCAGCACGGCGATGTCGGCGATCGCGCCCTCCTCGATGACGCCCCGCCCGTCGAGGCCGAGCCGCTGGGCGGGGAACGCGGCCATCTTGCGGACGGCCTCCTCGAAGGACAGCAGGCCCGCCTCCCGGACGTAGAGGCTCAGCACGCGCGTGAAGGTGCCGTAGTTCCGGGGATGGGGAACGCCCTCCCCGGGCGCGACCACGCCCCCGTCGGAGGAGATCATGGTGCGGGGGTGGGCCATGATCCGGCGGACGTCGTCCTCGTGCATGGCGTGGAACACGCCTCCGAAACCGCCCTTTTCCTGCAGCTCGAGCGCCAGGGTCGCCCCGTTCTCCGGGTTCGACTCGAGACCCCGGTCCCGGAGGATGTCGCCCATGCTCTTTCCCTCGAGCGAGCGGTCCCATTCGCAGCGGGAGATCTGCACGTTGTCGGGACTGCCGCCGCCCCGGTCCACCTCGATGTTTCGCTTGACCTCCTGGCGGATCCGCTCGCGGGTCTCCGGGTCCTGGAGGCGTTCGAGCAGCGCGTCGCCGCCGCCGGCGAGGCTCCATCCCGGAAACAGGATCGTCAGCCCGGTAGAAGACGCCGTGTAGGGATACTGGTCGATGGTCACGTCCACCCCGCGCGCGACCGCCTCGTCCACGAGCCGGAGGCTCTCGACGCTCTGTCCCCACATGGGGGCGCCGACCACCTTGTGGTGGGTGAGCTGGGTCGGAAGTCCCCCCTCCTCGCCGATGCGGATCGTCTCCCGCACCGAGTCCATCAGCGTCAGCCCTTCCTCGCGCATGTGGCTCACGTGGATGCCGCCGTAGCGGGCCGCCACCTTGGCGAGTTCGATGACCTCCTCGGTCTCGGCGAAGGTTCCCGGCGCGTACTTCAGTCCGGTGGAGAGCCCGTACGCCCCTTCCTGCATCGCCCGCTCCACCAGCGCGCGCATCTCGTCGAGTTCCGCTTCCGTGGGGTCGCGGTCTTCGAGTCCGATCACTTCCCGGCGAACGGTTCCGTGCCCCACCATGAGCCCCATGTTGATCGCCGATCCTTCGGCCTCGAACTGCTCGAGCCATTCGCCGATCGGTAGCGGCGACCCTCCATCCGGGCCTCCCATTGCGGTGGTGACTCCCTGCCGCAGGTAGTTCTCGGCAAGGGGATGGCGGAGCACCCCGCGCACCGCGTGGCTGTGGAGATCCACGAATCCCGGCACCACGGCAAGTCCCGAGACGTCCATCCTCGTCGCGGCCCGGGCCCCCGAAAGGTCACCTACCGTCGCCACCCGGCCGTCCCGGATGCCCACGTCGGCAACGCTGGCGGTCCCACCCCGGCCGTCGTGTACTTCCCCGCCGGCCAACACCACGTCGTAGGGCTCTCCGCAGCCGATGGCCAACGCCGCCGTCAGGAGAAACGCGATTCGCATCAAGCGTTGGGTCATGAGTTGCCTCCGCTGGCCGCTCCGGTCGGGAATCGGTTCGACGGGAACGGGGCCGCCGAGTCTATCGGTATGCTGCCCGCCCGATCCCGCGCTCTCCGCCGGGACAAGCAAAGGAGAAATCGCATGCGCTGGAACCGGAATCTGGTCATCTCCGCCCTGCTGGCGGCTCTCGTCCTGCCGGTGCTCGCCGCCGGGCAATCGGCCCCCACGGTGCTGCCGCTCCGCGAGCGGGCGGCGCTCGTGGACCGCTGGCTCGAGGTCCGTTTCGAGACGGTCCTGCCGGAGATCATGCGGCGCGAGGGCGTGGACCTGTGGATCGTGGCGGCGCGGGAGTACAACGAGGACCCGGTCATCCGCACCATGCTGCCCTACACCTGGCTGGCGGCGCGGCGGCGGACGGTGCTCCTGTTCCACGACCGCGGACCGGAGGAAGGCGTGGAGCGCCTCGCGGTGGCGCGCTACGACATCGGCGGCATCCCCGGGGCCTGGGATCCCGAAACCGAACCCGACCAGTGGGCCCGGGTGGCGGACCTGGTCCGCGAGCGGAACCCCGGCGTGATCGGGGTGAACCGATCGACGGACTTCGGCCTCGCCGACGGCATGACGTCCACGGAATACGACGCGCTGCGGGAGGCGCTCGGCCCCGACCTGGCCGGACGGTTGCAGGATGCCGAGCGGCTCGCCATCGCCTGGCTCGAGACCCGGACCCCGGAGGAGATGGCGGTCTATCCGGCGGTCGTCCGGCTGGCCCGTTCCATCATCGCCGAGGGACTGTCGGAAAAGGCCATCCAGCCGGGAGTCACCACGACGCAGGACCTCTCCTGGTGGTACCGCGAGCGGATCCGTGAACTGAAGCTCCAGACCTGGTTCCAGCCGGGGGTCTCCGTGCAGCGGCACGAGGGAACGATGTTCGGCGGGGACTCCGGGGAGCAGGGCGACTTCTCTGCCCGGCCCCCTCCGGACACCATCCTGCCGGGCGACCTGATCCACGTGGATTTCGGAATCACCTATCTCCGGCTCAACACGGACACCCAGATGCACGCCTACGTGCTGCGGCACGGCGAAACGGCGGCCCCGGCGGGGCTCAACGAAGCCTTCTCGACCGGGAACCGGCTGCAGGACATCCTGACGGACGAATTCGTGACGGGACGTTCGGGCAACGAGATCCTGGCGGCGGCGCTGGCCCAGGCCGGGAGCGAGGGGATCAAGGCCTCGATCTACACGCATCCGATCGGCTACCACGGCCACGCGGCGGGGCCCACCATCGGCCTCTGGGACCGGCAGGAGGGCGTGCCGGGCAAGGGCGACTACGAGCTCTTTCCCATGACCGCCCACTCGATCGAGCTGAACGCCCGGGTGGCCGTGCCGGAATGGGACGGCCAGGAGGTCCGGATCGCCCTTGAAGAGGACGCCATCTTCGACGGGGAGACAACGACCTACATCGATCCGCGGATGGAGCGCCTGCTGCTGATCCCGCGCCCGCGCTAGGAAGCGCCGGTGTTCACGCCGGCATGGCGATGGCAGGCCGTGAAGCGCCCGTCGCCGAACGAGGAGCCGGCTCCGTGACATCCTTGCCGCGCCCATGACCGCGGTCCTCCTCGGCACCCTGTTCGTCGCGGTCACGATCGGCGTCCTGCGCCTCCATCCGTTCCTGGCGCTCACCCTGGGCGCGATCCTGGCCGGCTCGCTCGCCCCCTCCGGGGTCTCGCCCCCGGACCGGGTCTTCGCGGCTCTCGAAGCGACCGCGGGCGCCTTCGGGGATCTCGTCGGGGCCATCGGCATCGCCATCGCCCTCGCGGCAGTGATCGGAGACTGCCTGTTGCGGAGCGGCGCGGCGGACCGGATCGCGGGAGCGCTGCTCGGCCTCTTCGGGGAACGCCGGGCGGTCTGGGCGCTTGCCGCCGCGGCCTACGTGCTCTCGATCCCGGTGTTCTTCGACACGGTGTTCTTCCTGTTGATTCCCCTCGCCCGCGCGCTCGCCCGCCGGGCTCCCGGCCGCTACCCGATGTTCGTGATGGCGATCTGCGCGGGCGCGGTCGCCACCCATTCGCTCGTCCCCCCGACGCCCGGCCCCCTCGGGATGGCCGACAACCTCGGGCTGGACCTGGGGACCGCCATCGGGTTCGGACTGCTGCTCGGGATCCTGCCAACCGCGGCCACGCTCCTCGCGGCGCCCCGGTTCGCGCGGGGGATGACCGTCGAACCGGACGGCAGCGATCTGCCGGGACCCGGACCGAAGACGGAACCGGGAAGCCGGCCAGGCCTCATCGCCTCCGTGTTTCCGATCGCGCTGCCGGTCGTGCTGATGAGCGGGGCCTCCGCTGCCGCCGCCGGCGGGGGGATTCCCGGAGCGGCCTGGGCGGCCGTCCTGGGTCACCGGAACGCGGCGCTCTTCCTGGCGGCGTTCGCGGCGGCCTTCGTGCTCTGGAAGACCCACCGGGCTCCGGTGAGACAACTTCTCGGTTCCTTCGGCGGAGCCATCGGCGAGGCCGGCCCCATCATCCTGATCACGGCCGCCGGCGGAGCCTTCGGGCGGGCTCTCGCGAGTGGCGGCGTCACCCAGGACCTCGCGCGCATCTCCTCCGCCGCGGACGGCGTCGGGCTGCTGCTCCTCGCCGCCGGGATCGCCTCCCTCCTCAAGCTCGCGCAGGGATCGGGGACCGTCGCCATCCTCACCGGATCGGCCATCGTGGCGTCGCTGGTTCCCGATCCGGCCGCGCTCCCCTTTCACCCCGCCTACCTCTTCGCGGCGGTGGGCTTCGGCTCGATGGCGGCCTCCTGGATGAACGACAGCGGCTTCTGGGTGGTCGGCCGAATGTCCGGTTTCAGCGAGGGGGAGACGTTCCGCACCTGGACGGCGGTCGCCGCCGCGGTCGGAGTCTTCGGGGTGCTGCAGGTTCTGGTGCTCGCCACCCTCTTCCCGCTCGTCTGACCGGCCACGTATGCTCGCCTTCCTCGGCGATCCACCCCCTGCGCCGAGTTCTACACGGATCAACCCATGAGCGAAGCACGAAAGCCCCGTCCCGGGACGGCCAACCGCAGCCGGCGGGAGTTCATCCAGACCGTCGCGGCCGGATCGGCGCTGACCGCGGGCGTGCCGTCGGCGCTCGCGGGCGAACGCCGCACGATGGTTCGCCCGCAAACCCGCGGGCTGCCCCGCAAGTCTCCCGGCAGCCGGGTCGCGCCCTCCGACCGGATCGGCCTCGCCGTGATCGGTGCGGGCGGGATGGGGATGGCTGGCGTGGACACGGCGCTGCGCATCCCGGGGGTCGAACTCGTGGCCGCCTGCGACGTCTTCGATGGCCGCCTCGACGCCGCCCGCGAGCGGCACGGCGGCATCTTCACGAGCCGCGACTACCGGGAGGTGCTCGCCCGCGAGGATGTGGACGCGGTCATCGTGGGGACGCCCGACCACTGGCACCAGCCCATCTCGGTGGATGCGCTCGAGGCGGGGAAGGCCGCGTACTGCGAAAAGCCGATGGTGCACGACATCGCCGAGGGGCACGGCCTGATCCGGGCGCAGGAGGCATCGGGGAGCGTCTTCCAGGTGGGCAGCCAGGGGATGAGTTCGCTCGGCAACGAGAAGGCGAAGGAGCTCTACGAGGAAGGCGCCATCGGCGAGCTCAACTACGCCGAGGGTTTCTGGGCGCGCAACGATCCGCTGGGCGCCTGGCAGTATCCGATCCCCGCCGGCGCGTCCGAAGAAACCGTCGACTGGAAGCGCTTCCTGGGCCCGGCGCCCGAGGTCCCCTACGACCCGCTGCGCGTCTTCCGCTGGCGCAACTACCGCGACTACGGGACCGGGGTCGCCGGCGACCTCTTCGTCCATCTCTTTTCGAGCCTCCACTTCATCGTGAGCTCCCGCGGTCCGACGCGCATCCAGGCGACGGGGGGGCTCCGCTACTGGGAGGACGGCCGCGAGGTGCCCGACGTGCTCCTCGGCATGTTCGACTATCCCGCGACCGACACGCACCCCGGCTTCAACCTGTCGCTGCGCGTCAACTTCGTGGATGGGACCTCCGGCAGCACCTTCCTGCGGCTCGTCGGAAGCGAGGGGTCGATGGACGTGACCTGGACCGAGGTGGTGCTGCGCAAGAACGTGGCGGTCGACCCGATGGACGCCTTCTCCCGGGAAAAGATGGCCGACGCGGCGGGGGACCCGGAGGGCCTCCCCGCCCGGGTCCGCATGCAGCCCCCGGTGGAGATCCACCACGCGGTCGAGCGCGGCTACCGCGGCGCCCTGGTGGACCACTACGTGGGCTTCTTCGAGGCGGTGCGGGGCGGGTCGCCGGTGCTTCAGGACGCGGCCTTCGGCCTCCGGGCCGCCGCTCCCGCGCTGGCCTGCAACCTGGCCTATTTCCAGGACCGCAGCGTCGGCTGGGATCCCGAAGCCATGAGGCTCGCCTGACGAACGTGAGAAACGACATGCAGAGAATCGGGAAAGCGCTGCTGGCGGCAGTCCTGGCCGCCGGCTGCGCGGACGTCGCCGAGACTCCCCCCACCGGGAGTACGGATGCCGGGACGGGCGCCTCCCCCGAAGACCGGTTCGGCCCGCCGAACACCCTCAGCGAAGCCGAGCGCGCCGCGGGCTGGCGCCTCCTGTTTGACGGAGAGACCGCCGCGGGCTGGCGCGGCTACAACCGGGAGGAGTTTCCCGACACCGGGTGGGGAGTGATCGACGGCATGCTGGTCGTGGGCGCGACGGCCACGGACCCGGACGTCCCGGTGGGAGGCGACATCGTCACCACCGACTCCTTCACCGACTTCGACCTCAGGTTCGAGTTCCGGCTCTCCGAGGTGGCCAACAGCGGCGTCCTCTACCGGGTGATCGAGGAAGAGGGCGCCGAGATCTGGTTCAACGCGCCCGAGTACCAGGTCCTCGACGACGACGCCTACATCGAGATGGGCACGATGGACATGAACCGACATCTCACCGGCGACAACTACGACCTGCACGCCGCGGGCGAGAAGACCCTGCACGGACCCGGCGAATGGAACGAGGGCCGTATCCGGGTGCTGCACAACCACGTGGAGCACTGGCTGAACGGGACGAAGACGGTGGAGTACGAGCTCGGCTCACCCGAATGGGAGGAGCTGGTCGCGGCCAGCAAGTTCGCGGCCTATCCCCGCTACGGCCGCGCGGCGTCCGGGCCGATCGGCCTCCAGGACCACGGCAGGAACGTCTGGTACCGGAGCATCAGGATCCGGCCCCTCGAACCGGTCGCCCTGTTCAACGGCGAGAATCTCGACGGCTGGCAGGTGCACGGCACCGAGCGCTGGTACGTCGAGAACGGGGAACTGGTGTGCGAGAGCGGCCCCGACGCCGAATACGGCTATCTGAAGACCGCCCGGACGTTTCGCGACTTCGACCTCACGATCGACTTCCTGCAGGAGGCCGACGGCAACAGCGGGGTGTTCTTCCGTTCCAGTGTCGAGGGAACGATCGTGAACGGCTGGCAGGCCGAGGTGGCGCCGCCCGGCCTGTTCACCGGCGGCATCTACGAGTCGTACGGCCGCGGCTGGCTGGTGCAACCCGATCCGGCGCTGGACGCGGCCCTGAACATGGGCGAGTGGAACACCTTGCGCCTGCGGGTGGTGGGCGACCGGGTGACCACCTGGCTGAACGGAACCCGCATGGTGGACTTCGAGGACGGGCGGATCGGGGCGGCAGAGGGCTCGATCGCACTCCAGATCCACGACGGCGGCGGGATCAAGGTGCGCTGGCGGAACATCCGGGTGGTGGATCTGGGGGAGTAGTTCGGACCGGCGCCGCACTACACCGGTCCGTCTCCCCAAGGCCCCCACATCGCATACGTCGTGCTCGACCGTGAACCGTCAACGGTCGGCGATCCCTGCACGTTGAAGAACATCACCCTCCCGTCAGGGCTGAAACAGGTTCCCGCGTACTCACCGACCGGGTTCGGTGCATGCACCAGGTTGAAGATCCGCCCCTCGCGATTCAGGCCTCGGATGTAGTGATCGTCGGTCCCGTCTTCACAGAGCACGACCCCGCCCCGCGGGCTGACCACGATGTTGTCCGGGGCATCCAGCATCCGCCTGGACACCGACTCAAAGATCACCGTCAGTTCGCCGGCGTCATCGGACGTGGGACGGTAGTGGAAGACCTGTCCGCAACGGGCGGCGCCTCCGCTGGTGGACACGATGTAGATGCCACCGTCGCCGTACCAGGCGCCTTCGAGCCGGTCGAAGCTCGCGGCGCCCTTCGCGAGGCCCTGCTGGAAGACCGCCATTGGATTCTCTTCGGCATCCGCAGGATCGGGATCGTCGATGTCAACCCAGTGGACCGGGAACACCGCGCCAGAGGTCTGTCCCCGCGCCATCTCGGCTCCGGCTCGGCCGGTGATCGCCAGCATCTGCAGGCGACCTCCGGCGGACAGCACTCCCGCCTGATTGGGGATGAATCGGTAAAAGCCCGAACCCACGACCGCATCGGGCTCGTAATCCTGGTCTTCGGTTTCGTAGACGATCCCGGTGGCCGGGTCCACCGCCGCCGCCTCGTGCTCGAATCGCCCCATCGCTCGCAGGGGCAACGGATCGACCGGAGCCGTGGCGCTCGCCGGAACCTCGAAGATGTACCCGTGTGGCCGGAGGTAGCCGGCCCGCAGGCCTCGTACGGTCTCCTCGCAGGACAGCCAGCTTCCCCAGGGCGTTGGCCCGCCCGCGCAGTTCACCGAAGTGCCCGCCAGGGACACGAACTCATCCACCAGCTCGACTGTCAGGTCTCCGGCCGAGTCCGAGATCCGGACCTCCAGCGACGTGGTTCCTCCGCTGGCCAGCGGATCGTAGTAGGGCTCGCCGATGGGTCGCGCATACGGACTCGTCGCGCTGTCGATCATTTCGTGGTTGCGGATCAGGCGGACGTTGCCGTTCGGCAGGGGGAAGGCGGCCATGCCGTCAAAGGCATTGGGGACTGCGAGATCCGGTCGTACCGACGAAGCCACCCCGCCCGAACTCAGGGCTACGCAGCGGAAGCCCTCCGGAATCTCGAACTGGGGACTGTCCGGGCTGGTCACCAGTTGCCCGTAGTCGGGCGCGCGCGGCGGCTCTCCGGGCACGGCTGGTGCAGTCGATGGGGCGGGTACCGCCGGCGGGACGGGTTCCCGCGACTCGCTGCAACGCGCCAGCCCTATCAGGGACGGCGCCGATACGGCCAGCCGCTGGAGGAACAGACGACGGTCGATCGAGTTCATCGCAGACTCCCTGGTGTCAGATCATCGCGGAGTGGCGGGTAAGGGCAAAGTTGGCGAACACCTCTGTCGCTCCGATGTCTCATTCGCCCCGCCAGGTTCGCTATCAGGGTACGGCACTCACCGCCGTGCCCGTACGACAGGGAGGAGAGTCACCGCACCGACGGAGGCACAACGAGGGGCTGACTATCGGTTGACAGTGCAGTTCAGCAATCCGGAACGCGCCGGAGCGCGCCTCTGCTTCGGATGGCTGCGAACGCCTTGAGAAGAGGATTGGCGCCGTCCATCGGGGTTGCGGTTTTCGGTTCGGTGTCCCTGCTCTCTTTGGTCTGAGAAAGCCAGCCTGTTCGGGCTTGTCTATTCGAGAATAGGCACGCCGGGTTCGTCTCGCAGCGTATCGCCACCAGCGGAGAAAGACGGTACGCGGATCAAGAGCTTTGCCACACGAGAGAGTCGTGGAAGGCGCTTCCGCTGCGCTCTCGCGCAGCGGGTGCCGGCCGGAGGCCGGCGTTCCAAGCCGTCGTGCCGTGAGGGGGGTGAGCGCTCGGTGGCTGCGCTGGCCGGAGGCCAGCGCGTGCCGGCCTGAAGGCCGGTGGTCCCTGCCCCGCGCGCTACTGCAGGAACTCCCGTAGCCGCTCGCGGGCGAGGGTGAACCGCTCCAGGATCCGGGGAACCGGGACATCTCCGTAGCGTTCCCGAACTTCTGCTTCGGAGAGATCGAGCGCCCGGAGCAGATCGCGGGCCGCGGCATTCGCCGCCGCCGGGTCGTGGCTCCCCACACCGCCGATCCAGACCGGCGAGGTCTGGGCGAACACCGAACCGTTCATGCCCGGCCAGCTCTCCTCGCCGCCATGGGCCCGGGCCGCGACCCAGCCGCCGGCAGGGAGCGTCAGCACGCCGCTCAGCTCACGGACTCCCGCGCCGTCAAGTCCCTGAACGGTCTCCACGGTCTCGCCATTCACCAGCAGGTCCACCTGCCCCACCGGTCCGGTGTGGGCCAGCGTCAGGGTCCAGGCGGCCTCCCCGCCCTGCCCGGTCGCCTCGCCGGGACGCGCACCCTCCACCCGGAACTCCAGGAGCGGGCCCGTGGTCACGAAGCTCTTCCCGGCCTTGAGCGCCTCGAGATAGGGCCCGATGCGGAAGGGCCCCGGCACGTGGACGTAGATCCGCGTCGTGCCCACCGCCATGGTCCGGTGGTAATCGAGCATCACGTCCGTCCCGGCCGAGGCGGCGAGCGGGATCCCCAGGTTCAGGAACCGGTGCCAGAGATCGGCGGTGCCGAACTCGTTGGTCCAGAGGCACGCGACCTCCAGGGTGTCCAGGTCCCCGAGCACCGTGTCGGGGATCACCATGATCGGGATCGCGCCCAGGCCGCGCTCGCTGGCGAAGGGAGCGGCGACGGACACCGGATGCATGTAGGCGCTCACGCCGCCCTGGGCCCGGGTATGAGTGAGCGGCTCGAGGTTCGGCCGGTCGTCTTCTTCGTAGATCGGGTAACCCGGTCCCCAGAACCACGGCCAGAACGGACTCTCGATTCCGATCAGCCCAAGGTGGCCAAGAAAGTGGGACCGAACTTCCTGACCGAAGAGAATCGCGGGAGTGCCGTCGAGGCGGCGGTCCATGAAGAACTCGGTGTCGTTCCGCCGGTGGTGGAGGTTCGCCATGAGCGGGGTCCCGAGGTCCATGTCCTCCCCCGCCAGCATCAGTTCCAGGTCGTCGGGCGAGAGCCGGGTCACACCCCCGTAGTTGAGATGGAAATGGTGGTCGGCGGAGCGGTATCCGGCCGCCCGGGCATCCCAGAGCGGTTGGAAGACCAGGTCGGCCTCTGCGGTTTCCCCGGGCGAAACCGCTACCGAAGCCGCCGCGGGCAAGCTCGAGAAACCGTGGGTCGCCGTGATCCGCACCTCTCCGTCCGAAGCGGCCGGAACTTCGACCTCGACGACGCCCGGCGAGTAGAAGAAGACGCGGCCGTGCGTGCCGTCGAAGTGCGGGAAGTCCCCGGGGACCACCGCCGGATGCCCGCCGGGGTCGAGAACCTCGAGCCGCGCCGGGACCGGCGCCGTCTCCCCCTGCCGGCGGGTGGTGATCCGGACGCGGGCCAGCGGCGCCCCGAAGTCCCAGGCCCGGATCGGGATTTCCTCGACCGGCCCACCCCGCGTGCTGATCCGGTGCAGCCGGAAGCGTTCCGACTCGTCCGCCTCGGAATAGATCACGTGTTCGCCGTCGGCGGTGAACGCGGGAGTGAGCGGCAGACCCCGCGCGGCCACCAGTTCCATCGGGTCCACCTTGGCCGGGTCGAGCAGCATGAGCCGGTAGCCGTCGGCGCCGTCACCCGCGGGCCAGTTCACGGCCAGCACGGCCTGTTCGCGGGCGGCGGCGGGCCGCGCCTGCGACGCAATGGACTCGGCGCGGAGTGAGGTCTCGGAGCCGTCGGCGGCCCGCACGATCACCTCGTCGGAAGACGACCGGCCCTTGGCCAGGTAGGCGAGGGCGCCGCCGGGCAGCGGTTGCGGGCGCACCTCGAGACCCCGGCGGCTGGTGATCCGGGCGGGTTCCCCGGTGTCGAGCGACAGCGCCCAGATGTCGAGATCGCCCTCGGTGGCGGCGCTGAAGTAGAGCGTTTCCCCGTCTGGCGCCCACGCCGGATCGAGCACGATGGACTCGTCCTCGAACAGGAGCGTCTCCTCCCCGGTCGCGATATCGAGCGACCAGATCTTCAACGTTTCGGAGTCGTCACGCAGGAACGCGAGCCGGCTGCCGTCAGGGTGCCAAGCGGGACGGCTGTCGACTTCGGGCCCGTTGGTCACCCGCCGGGCCACCCCGGTCTCGGCGTCCAGCAACCAGATCCAGCCGCGCGCCGCGATCGCGATGGTCGCGCCGTCCGGGGAAGGCGCCGGGTCGGTGGGCCCGGCGGCGAGGGTGGGCAGCTCGAATCCCTCCACGTACACGTGGTGGTTGTAACCGTCCACTTTGGGATAACGGTTCGTCCACTGGGCGGAAACGAGCCCCGGGACAAGCGTGACGAGGAGGGAAAGGACACCCAGTCTCATGGCGTTACCTCGGCGGTCTGGACTATGCGGCCGGCTGGACCTGTTCGGCCACCGGGACGTCGGTGACGAACATGTGGCCCGGCGCGTGGGAAATCAGGAGGTCCGGCTGCGCGTTCCGGCAGGCGACCTGCGAGGTCACCCCGCAGGCCCAGAAGACCGGCACTTCTCCCGGGAGGAGTCCACCGTCCTCACCCCAGTCAGGCCGGGAAAGATCATGGATTCCGAGTTCCGCCGGGTCGCCGACGTGTACCGGCGCCCCGTGGGCCAGCGGCTGCTCCCCACTGATCCGCACCGCGTCCTCCACCCGGGACTCCGGAATCGGCCGCATGGTGACCACGAGGCGGCCGTGGAACGGCCCCGCCGGTTCGCACTGCCGGCCGCTCAGGTACATCGGCACGACGCGACCCTCGTCCTGGTGACGCAGCCGGATACCGGCCTCGACGAGCCCCGCCTCGAAGCCGAAGCTGCAACCGAGCAGGAACGCGGTGAGATCCGCATTCCACGCCTCGCGCACATCGGTGACCTCAATGGGCGGGACGCCCCGCCTGGTCACCCGGTAGCGCGGCACGTCGGTCCGGAGATCGGCGCCCGGAGCCAGGGCGGCCGGCTCCGGGCTCTCGCTCATGAGCAGGAGCGGACACGGTTTGGGGTTTTGCTCGCAGAACGTGCGGAAGTCCCCGGCGAGGGACCGCGGCAGGACGATCAGGTTCGCCTGGGCAAACCCCGGGCACGCTCCGGAGGTCGTTTCGTCGAACTGTCCGTTGCGGCAGGCGGCGCGGAGCGCTCGCGGGTCCGACCGGGGGTCGCCGGCGTCGGTTACCGGGGTTTCGCCGGTGTTCAGGGGACGGCTTTCGTGCATGACGGCAACGCGGGCTGTTCGCCTCCAAGGGCAACTTTACGGGACCGCTCGGCGGAAGAAATGGAACGCATCGGTTCGCCGACGGGCTGTTATACTGCCCGCTTCGGGCGACTCCGCGATCTCCGCACGTTCCGGCGGCATTCGGACCGGGACCTGCCGGGAAGCGACGCGCCCGAAATTTTTTTACTCTGGAACACCTCAAGCCACTGCGATCGCACGCCCCGTCACCCGCATCCTCAGCGTTTTGTCCCGTTCGGCAGGCACAACCTTCGCGCGCGCCAGTGAAATCAGGCGCCGCTGGTTCGTGGTGGACGCGGGCGATCAGCCCCTCGGCCGCCTCGCGAGCCGGGTAGCCCGGGTGCTGACCGGCAAGCACAAGCCTTCCTGGACCCCGTTCCTCGACTGTGGCGACCACGTGATCGTGTTGAACGCCGCCCGGGTCCGCCTCACGGGCCGCAAGGAGGAGCAGAAGGTGTATTACCGGACCAGCGGACGGCCCGGCGGCCTGAAGTCGAGGACCGCGGCCCAGGTCCGCAGCAGCCACCCCGAACGCCTCGTCGAGAGCGCGGTGCGGGGGATGTTGCCCAAGGGCAGTCTCGGGCGTTCGCAGTTCACGAAGCTGAAGGTGTATCCGGGCGGCGAGCACCCGCACGAGGCCCAGCAGCCGGAACCCCTCCCCGCCCATCTCGGCCCGTCGTCCTGATGTCAGAACCCCTCGCGTACGGCACCGGCAAGCGGAAGAGTTCCATCGCCCGGGTGTACCTGCGGAACGGCTCCGGCGAGATCCTGGTGAATCACCGGCCGCTCGCCGACTACTTCCCGAGAGAGGCGTACCAGAACTGGGTCACCCAGCCGCTGCTCGCCACCGACCAGGGCGGCGCGGTGGATATCGATGCCCGCGTCAAGGGCGGTGGACTGTCCGGGCAGGCGGCCGCGGTGCGGCTCGGCATCGCCCGGGCGCTGAGCGACAACGACGCGCGGCTGCGGCCGGAGCTCAAGCGCCGGGGTTTCCTCACCCGGGATGCGCGGCGCAAGGAGCGCAAGAAGTACGGACAGCCGGGCGCGCGGAAGCGCTTCCAGTACTCCAAGCGCTGACGATGGCCCGCCACCTGCTTCCGAGCTTTCCCTGGCGGGCCTCCGCCTGCTGTTGATCCGATGTCCACGTCCGTAACGATGCGGGACCTGCTGGAAGCAGGGCTCCACTTCGGACACGAGACGAAGTGGTGGAACCCGCGGATGCGGCCCTACATCTACGGATCGCGGAGCGGGATCCACATCGTGGACCTCAACCAGACGCTGCCCCTCTTCCGGGACGCGCTCAACTTCATTTCGAAGCTCGGCGCCGAGGGCAAGACGATTCTCTTCGTCGGCACCAAGCGCCAGGCGCAGGAGGTCATCGCCTCCGAAGCCGCCCGGGTGGAGGCGTTCTACGTGAACCACCGGTGGCTCGGAGGACTGCTCACCAACTTCCAGACGATCCGCAAGAGCATCGCCAAGTTCCAGGAGCTTCGGGAGATCACCGAGAACGCCGATCAGGGCGGCTTCTCGAACAAGGCGTGGTCGCGCCTCGACAAGCGACGGCGACGGATGGAAAAGACGTTGAGCGGCATCGAGAAGATGGACCGGTTGCCCGACGCCGTGTGTATCGTGGACCCGAAGAACGAGATGATCGCGGTTCAGGAGGCGAGAAAACTCGGGATCCCGATCGTGGCGATCGTGGACACCGACTGTGATCCCGACCTCATCGACTACGTGATCCCGGGGAACGACGACGCCCTCCGGGCGATCCGCCTGTTCGCCGAGCGCATTGCCAGCGCGTTCGAGGACGGACGTCAGCTTCGCGGACTCACGTCCTTCGGAGCCGACGGGGACGGTGCGGCGCCCGACGGGGCAGCCGATGCGGCTCCTGCTTCCGAAGCCGCCACGCCGGGGGCGGCAGGCGCGGTCTCGGGCAGTTCCGACGCGAGCGCCCCTGCTGCGAGCGGTCCCGACGCGGGCAACGCGGCGGCCTCCGACGATGTGTCCGCGGCGAGCGACTCCCCGACCCCGGGCCCGGACACCGCCGAATCCGGGGGCAGCGTCGCCAGTTCAGAAACCGAGGATCCGGCGCCGGCCGCGACCGGCTGACCGGACACCCTCGAGCAACCGCCAGGAGTCGCCGTCCCGGCGGCTTCCACAGGAGATTCCCCAATGGCCGCCATCAGCGCCCAGGACGTCAAGAAGCTCCGGGACCAGACCGGAGCGGGCTTCGCCGACTGCAAGAAAGCACTCGTGGACGCGGACGGAGATTTCGACAAGGCCATCCGCCTGCTGCGCGAGAAGGGCGCCGCGGCGGCGGAGCGCCGCGCGGGACGGACCACCAGCGAGGGTCTCATCCACTCGTACATCCACGACCACCGGATCGGGGTGATGGTGGAGCTCTCCTGCGAGACCGATTTCGTCGCCCGGAACGAGACTTTCCGCGACCTCGCGAACGACGTGGCGATCCACATCGCCTGCGCCTATCCCGCCCCGGCGCGCTGGGTCCGGCGCGAGGACGTTCCCGAAGCGGTGATCCACGACGAAACGGACCTCATCCGCGCGCAGTTGGCGCAGGATCCGAAGAACGCCAACAAGCCGCCCCAAGTGGTGGACCGCATCGTGTCCGGAAAGCTCGACCGGTTCCTCTCCGAACGGGTGCTCGTCGAGCAGCCGTACGCCCTCGACGACTCGAAGAAGATGCGGGTTCAGGACCGGATCCTGGAAGCCGCGCAGGCGATCAAGGAGAACATCCAGGTGCGGCGCTTCGTCCGCTTCGAGCGCGGCGAACAAATCTAGCCAAACGGCCCACCCGTCCGGGTACCATGGCGTCACTCGGACAGGCCGGGGACGCGAGGAAACCTGTTCCGCGCGGCCGCGGCCGCCGCCCCCTCCAGATCGCATGACGGGCCTCAGATGACCGGACCGAAACGGGTTCTGCTCAAGCTGTCCGGCCAGGCGCTCAAGGGCGAGGAACATGCCGGCATCTCTCCGGGAGAAGTGGAGCGGATGGCGCGGCTCATTGCCGCGGTCCACGGGGACGGCATCGAGACCGCCTGCGTGATCGGCGGCGGGAACATCTTCCGGGGACTCGGCGCCGAAACCCGCGGCATGGACCGGGTCACCGCGGATTCGATGGGGATGCTGGCCACCCTGATCAACGCCCTCGCGGTCCAGGAGGCGCTCGAAAAGCGGGGTTGCCAGACCCGGGTGATGTCCGCCATCACCGTCCGGCAGGTCGCCGAGCCCTTCATTCGAAGGCGGGCCCTCCGGCATCTCGACAAGGGACGGATCACCCTCTTCGCGGCGGGCACCGGAAACCCCTACTTCTCGACGGACACCGCCGCCGCGCTCCGCGCCAACGAGATTCGCGCGGACGTGCTCATCAAGGCCACCCGGGTGCCGGGCGTCTTCACCGGCGACCCGGAAAAGGACCCGGAAGCCCGGCCGATCCGCCGGCTCACCTACCTGGAAGCGATCCGGCAGGAGCTTCGCTTCATGGACACCACCGCGATCTCGCTGTGCATGGAGAACGACCTCCCGATCGTGGTGTGCCACCAGGACGACATTCAACAAGCCGCCCGGGGCGACGACGTCGGGACCCGGGTGGAAACGTCGGCCCTCGAGGAATAGGGCCGCGGGGGGAGCGGAAGCGATGAATCACGCGATTCTGGACGACCTGAACCGCCGGATGGACAAGACGGTCGAGGTGTTCGAGCACGAACTGGCTTCGGTGCGCACCGGCCGGGCGTCGGTCGCTCTCCTGGACTCGGTCCGGGTGGACTACTACGGACAGCTCATGCCGCTGAACCAGGTCGCCACCCTGAAGACGCCGGACGCGAGCACCATCACCGTGCAGCCCTGGGAGCGGAACCTGCTTCCGGCGGTGGACCGGGCCATTCGCGCCGCCGATCTCGACCTGAACCCGGCCTCGGACGGCGCCATCCTCCGCATCCCGATCCCGCCGCTCAGCCAGGAACGTCGGAAGCAACTCGCGAAGAACATCAGCCGGATGGCGGAAGAGCACAAGAACGCGCTCCGGCAGGTCCGGCGCGACGCCAACCAGCGCGCCAAGAAGCTGGTCAAGAGCAAGGAGCTCTCCGAGGACCTCGAGCACGACCTCGAGGCCGAGGTCCAAAAGGCCACCGACGCCCACGTGAAGCGCATCGTGGAGATCGCCGCGCGCAAGGAAGCGAGCATCCTCTCCGTCTGAAGTGGCGACCCCCTACTCCTATCTCACCCACCTCGAGTGCTCGAAGACCGGGCACCGCCACGAGGCCTTCGCCCCGCAGAACCTCTCGAACGAAAAGCACCCGCTGCTCGCCTGCTACGACCTCGAAGCGGCCGCGGAGACGTTCACCCCGGCGGCGATCCGGGACCGGCCCTTCGACCTCTGGCGCTACCACGAGGTCCTGCCCATCCAGGAGGAGCGCCATTGCCTGAAGCTCGGTGAGGGGGGCACGCCGCTGCATCCGGCCCCCACGCTGGGCGCCGAGCTCGGGATCCGGGAACTCCTCATCAAGGACGAGGGGATGAACCCCACCGGGAGTTTCAAGGACCGGGGGCTCTGCCTGGCGGTCTCGGCGGCGTACCAGTTCGGCGCTCCCGGGATCGCCCTGCCCTCGGCGGGGAACGCCGGCGGGGCGGCCGCCGCCTACGCCGCCCGGGCCGGGATCGAGTGCGTGGTCGCGGTGCCCCGCGACTGTCCCGAGGTGAACCGGATCGAGGCGTCCGTGTACGGGGCCGAAGTCCACTCCATCGACGGCCTGATCTCCGATGCCGGCCGGATGATCGCGGAGCTGGCGCCGGGCCGCGGCCTCTTCGAGGTGGCCACGCTCAAGGAGCCCTACCGGATCGAGGGCAAGAAGACGATGGGCTACGAGGTCTTCGAGCAGCTCGGACGCCTGCCCGAGGTGATCCTCTACCCGACCGGCGGCGGCACCGGCCTCATCGGCATGTGGAAGGCATTCGACGAGATGGAGCAACTGGGCTGGATCGGACCGGAGCGGCCCCGGATGGTCTCGGTGCAGTCCGAGGGCTGCGCTCCGATCCCGAAGGCGTTCGAGGAAGGAACGGAAGCCTCCGAGATGTGGCAGGACGCGCATACCGTGGCCTCCGGGCTCCGGGTTCCCAAGGCGCTCGGAGATTTCCTGATCCTGGCGGCGGTCCGGGAGAGCGGCGGCTCGGCGATCGCGGTCAGCGACGAGGAGCTCATGTGCGACGCCCGCCGGATCGCCGCCGCCGAGGGCATCTTCGCCGCCCCCGAGGGCGGCGCCTGCCTGAGCGCGCTGCGCCGGCTCCGCGATTCGGGCGACGTGACCGAGGACGACACCGTGGTCCTCTTCAACACGGGCACCGGCGCCAAGTACGTGGAGGCGTTCCTGGGACCGGGCGCCGCCCCCGCCCACGCCGAGCTGTAACGGAGCGCCGGCCTCCGGTCGGCATCGCCCGCGTAGCGGGCGAAACTCCCGACGTGACTTCCCTGCATGGCGCCCTGGTCTCAACGTCGCCATGTGCGTCCGCTTGTGGGTATAACATGTTCGACTAGGAATACTCCATGCCGAATACCAGCGTTCACTTTCCCGAGCCCGTTCTCGAAAGTCTGGACCGTATCGCCAGAGAACAGGGCAAGAGCCGCAATCGCCTGATCGTGGAATCCTGTCGGCGCACGATCGAGGAACGGGCGCGCTGGCCGGACGGCTTTTTCTCAAACGATCACCTGAGCGCGGAAGAACTCCAGGTTCTTCAGGAGGATTGCCAGGACTTCGAACAGGCCATCCGGGCCGCACGTCGGAGTCGAAGCGCCCCGCCGTTCTGATGCTGCTCCTCGATACGAGCGCCGCCTCGGAGATCATGCGGCGGCGTCCCGACGCCCTGCGCCGCCTGCGCAATGAAGACCCTTCCCGCGTGTGGTTGTGCGCGCCGGTAGCCGCGGAGATCCACTTCGGCTTGTCCCGGCTGCCCGATGGTTCGTCTCGCAGGGGTCTGCTCGAATCCGAGTTCCGGAACCTCCGGACCGCGCTCCGCTGGATCGACTGGAATGAGTCGGCATCCCGAGCCTTCGGGCGTTGGAAGGCCTTCCTCCAACAGCGGGGGACGCCAATCGAGGACATGGATATGGCCATCGCCTCCATCGCGCTCAGCCTCCCCGCGCGGTTGGCTACCTGCAACGTCCGGCATTTCACCCGGATCGACGATCTCGAAGTCGACGATTGGTCGCGGCAGGCATAGCAGCCTGGGGCAGGAATCAAGCGGCATCCAAACCGATCGCAAACGGTTCCGGACACCAGGGGCGCAGGAAACCGCATTCAGCCGGTGAGCGTTGTCTATAGGGTTGACCGGTCGTACGGGCGGCGCACCGGCGGGCAGCGGAGATAACCCTGACGGTGACAACGCCCGCTGACCCTCCCGAGGATCCACATGCTCGAAATCAGAAACCTCGTCAAGGTCTATCCGGGGCCGGTAGCGGCGCTCCAGGGCGTCTCGCTCGAAGCCTCGCGCGGAATGCTGGGCCTCCTGGGGCCCAACGGCGCCGGCAAGACCACCCTCATGCGGATCGTCGCCGGCCTGCTGGAGCCCACGTCCGGCGCCGTGTTTCTGAACGGCGAGGACGTGACCGGCAACCCCCGGCGGATCCGCCGCCAGCTCGGCTACCTCCCCCAGTCCTTCGGCTTCTACCCCCATCTGACCGGCGCCGCGATGCTCCGTTTCCTCCTCGTGCTGAAGGGCGTCGAGGCCCCGCGGGGGTTGAAGCACCTTGCCGCGGAACTCCTCGAGCGCGTGAATCTCCAGGACGCCGCGAAGCGTAAGGTCGGGACCTACTCGGGCGGCATGCGCCAGCGGCTCGGCATCGCGCAGGCGCTGGCGGGGAACCCCCGGATCGTCGTGGTGGACGAGCCCACCGCCGGGCTCGACCCGGAGGAGCGGTTGCGTTTCTACCGCCTGCTCGCCGAAATGGCGGAAGACCGCCTGGTGCTCCTGTCCACGCACATCGTGGAGGACATTGCGGTTCTCTGTCCCCGGGTCGCGGTCCTGAGCGGCGGACAGGTCCTGGCGGACACCGCCCCCGGGGACGCCCGCGCGCGGCTCGAGGGCACGATCTATGAGGGTGCGGTCGCGAAGGAGGGCCTGGCGGAAACGGAGCGCCGCTTCCACGTCACCCAGGCGGTCCTGATCGAGGGGCGCAACCGGGTGCGGGTGCATGCCCCGGACGGACGGCCGCCCGAGGGTTTCGAACCCGTCCCTCCGAGCCTCGAGGACGCCTACCTGCTCCTCATCCGGAACCGCGCTCCAAAGAACGGCCAGCCGGCGCCGGAAGCCGCGCCGCACGCCGCGTCGTGACCTCGCTCGCGAGGTGGGCCGCCGTCGCCCGCCGCGAACTGACCGCGGCGCTCCGGCGCCCGTCCTACTGGCTCCTGCTCGGCATTCTCGGACTCACCGCCTTCGGCTTCTCTCAGGGCAACGTGACCATCAGCAGCGGCGAAGCGACGGCGGGAGGACTCCGTTCGCACGTCACCTCCGTCGCCGCCCAGAGCATGTTCCAGTCGGTCCTGATCACGGCCATGGGTGTCTGGTTCCTGGCCATCGGGGCGGGCCTCGTGCTGATCCGGGATGCCGAACTCCGGGTGGGGGAGATCATCCACGGGACGCGCCTGACCGCCCGGGAGTACGTGTGGGGCAGCTTCGCCGGAGCGCTGGCGGCGTTCCTCGTCATCTGGGGTCTCCACCTGGGACTGTCCGCCGGTTTCAACCACGTCCTGGCGACGGGAGCGGACACCCCGCACATCGGGCCGTTCGTTCCCGGCAACTATCTCTACCCGGCCCTGCTGCTCGGCCTTCCCCAGATCGTGTTCTTCGCCGGGGTGCCGCTCTTCCTCGGCGCCTGGACGCGCCGGGCCATCGTGGTCTATGCGTTTCCCGTCGCGGTGGTGGTCGCCGTGCTGGGATTCCTGATCTCCTGGTCTCCGAGCTGGCTCGACCCGGCCATCAACCGGGCGCTGATGCTCGTGGATCCCTCGGGCTTTCGGTGGCTGAACGAGACCTTCCTGAAGGTCGATCGGGGCGTGGACTTCTACAACACCGCACCTCTCCCGCCGGACCCGGGATTCCTGCTCAGCCGCGTTGGCCTTGCCGGTATCGGACTCCTGGCGGTGGGGGCCGCGGCCCGGAACACCGCCCGCCGGCTCCTGCAGGGCGACACCGATTCCCTGGTGATCGGCTTCCGCCGTGGTGGAGGAGAGCGGGCCCGGCCAGCGGAAGCCCCGAAGTCACAGGCCGCCGTCGGCCGGACGCTCCGCGAACTGGGAATGCGGACTGTCCCGCCGGGATTCTTCGCGGCGGCGAAAGCCATCGGCCGGATCGAAGTCCGGGAGCTGCTGGTGAGGCCGTGGCTCTATCTGTTCGTCCCGCTCATTGTGTGGCAGTCCGTTTCCGCGAGCCTGTTCGCGCTCGGCCCCTTCGATGCGCCGCTCCTGGTGACTTCGGGCGCCATGGCCGCCCGCCAGTTCAACACGCTGAGCCTCCTCGTCTGCGTTCTGCTCCTCTTCTACACCGTGGAGTCGCTGATGAAGGAGCGAACCCAGCGACTCGCCGAGATCTACCGGGCGGCTCCCGTCGGGACCGGAGCGATGCTGCTCGGGAAGACGGTGGGCAACGTCGTGGTAGCGGGAGTGATTCTCGGCGCCGCCCTGGTCGCGTCGTGGGCGATCATCACCGGACGGCACCTCCTCGGCAATCCGGTCGGGTTCGACCTGTGGCCCTTCGCCGCGGCCTGGGGCGGGGTGATGGTCCCCACCTTCGTCTTCTGGACGGCCCTCGTGACCGCCGCCTTCGCGCTCTTCCGCAACCGCTACGCCGTGTACGGAGTCGGTCTGGCCATCGTCATCTACACCGTTTACCGGATGACGCTGGCCGGATTCCAGGTCGAGGGGGCGGCGCTCTCATGGGTCACCAACTGGCTGGCGTGGAACTCGATGGCCACGTGGAGCGACATGGGCGCCTTCTCGTTGTACGGCTGGGCTCTGGCCCTGAACCGCCTGCTCTACCTCAGCCTGGTCCCGCTGCTCTTGGCGCTGGCGGCGATGTGGTTCGGCCGGCAGGAGTTCGACGCCACCCGGATCCTCCACCGTCTGCGGCCGAGGGCCCTGTTGCGGAGCGGCCTCCGGCTCCTGCCCTTCGCCGTTCCACCGGTCTTCCTGGCCTCGCTGCTCTTCTTCGGCGGCCGGGCCGGCGACCAGGGACCCGACGCCGAGGAAGCGGGCAAGGACTACTGGCGGCGCAACGTCGCGACGTGGACCGACTTCCGGATGCCGTCGGTCTCCCACGTGGAGCTCGACGTCGAACTCGACCCGCCGGCGCGCACCGCCTCGGTTTCCGGCGCCTACACGTTCGTGAACCACCGGGACCACGCCTACCCCGAGCTTCCCATCACCGCGCGGCCCTCGGCCCCGATCGCATGGACTCTTGACGGCGAGCCCCACGAACCCGACGACCGCGCGGGGCTCTTCGTCTTCACTCCCGAAAGACCTCTGGCGCCCGGCGATTCGCTGACCGTCGGCTACCGCTACGACCTCCAGCATCCCCGGGGGCTGAGCGCGAGGGTCGGCGGCCGGGGTGAGTTCATCCTGGACTCGGGAGTCGTGCTGACCGGTTTCTCACCGACGTTCGTCCCGGTTCCGGGGTACCTGCCGGGGATTGGCGTTGACGCGGACAACCGTTACGACCGGCGGGAGTATCCCGACGACTTCTTCGAGGGCGAGACGGAACCACTCTTCGGCTGGGGCGGGACTCCCCTCACCACGAAGATCCGGATCACCGTACCGGAGGAATACACCGCGAACAGCGTAGGGCGGCTTGTGAGCGACGAGGTCCGGGACGGGCGGCGCACCGTGGTGTGGGAGTCCGACCATCCGGTGCGGCTCTTCAACATCATCGCCGGCCGTTACGCGGTGAAGGAGGGCCGGGGCACCGCCATCTACTACCACCCGCAACACGACTACAACGTCGAGGAGATGTCCGCCGCGCTCGACGCCGCCCGCGAGCACTACTCGGAGTGGTTTTATCCCTTCCCGTGGGAACTCCTGAAGCTGTCCGAGTTCCCGGCGTACGCCGGCTTGGCCCAGGGGTTCCCCACCAACATCACCTTCAGCGAGGGCATCGGCTTCCTCACGAAGAGCGATCCCCGCTCCCACGCCGCCTTCACCGTCGTGGCCCACGAAGCGGCGCACATGTGGTGGGGCAACATCCTGACCCCGGGCCGGGGACCCGGCGGCAACATCCTGTCCGAGGGGATGGCCCACTACGCGACGATCCTGCTCCACCAGGAAGTGCACGGCGATCGGCATCGCATCGAGTTCACGAAACGGATCGAGGACAGCTACGGCGACGCCCGCTTCGTGAACTCCGAGCGCCCCCTCGTCCAGACCGACGGCTCGCGGCGGGGCGACGGGACGGTCACCTACGACAAGGGCGGCTGGGTCATGTGGATGCTCCAGCAGGAGATGGGCCGGGAGAACCTCCTCGCCGGACTGCGCGCCTTCATCGGCGCGTACCAATCGGGTTCGGACTTCCCCGTGATCCAGGACATGCTGGCCGTGCTGCGGGAGTTCGCTCCGGACCCGGAGGCGTTCGACGCCTTCACGGCCCAGTGGTTTTTCGACGTGGTGGTGCCGGAGTACCGGCTCTCCGGGGTCACGAAGGAGCGGGACGGCCGCGGCTGGGTTGTTCGGGGAACCCTCGAGAACGCGGGGACCGGGCGGGCGACGGTCGAAGTGGCCGCTACCGCGAACGAGCGCTGGTCCGACGCCGGGGACGCGGGAAGCCGCACGGTCGTGTCCCCGAGCTACCGGGACACCCGGACGTCGGTAGTACTGGACGCCGGAGGGTCAGCCGAGTTCGAACTCGCGGCGGATTTCGATCCCGACCGGGTGCTCGTGGACCCGGACGTCCTCGTGCTCCAACTGCGCCGGGAGGCGGCGGTCTTCGATTTCCCGGAATAGCCGCCGCGCTTGGGAACGCTGATCACCCGGACGGCACGCCGGCTTGGAACGCCGACCTCCGGTCGGCACCCGCCCGCCTCGGGCGGGCGGAACGGCGCACGTTTCTGCGCCTTCACGGCACAACACCCGCAGGTCTCCACTCCGCAAACCACGCCGATGCCGGCCCCCACCGGAGGACCGGCCAGAGGTCGCCGTTTCAAGCTGTCGCGCGCGTGGTGCGGATGGGCGGAACGCCCCCGGCCCTGCGGACCGCTTCGCGTGCCGACCAGAGGTCGGCGTTCCAAGCCGGTGCGCCGACCCTACTGCTGGGCGTCCGTGGTGGCCTCCTCCGGCAGCTCCCCGAGCTTCACCGCCCAGAGCCCCGAGTTCCGGTCCGAGAAGTAGATGATCCCCTTGTGGGGCTGGGCGCCCCACACCTGCGGCGCGTTCGGAAGGAACCCCTCCGGATCGAGCGGCAGGAAGCGGGCGATCTCCCGGCCCTGCCGGTAGAGGTTCCCGAGGAGTTCGCCCGAGACGTCCACGACGCGCAGGCCGCCGTTGTAGAACGCCACGTACATCACGTCGTCCTCGATCCAGATGTTGTGGCTCCCGGCCTCGGGGACCTCGTAGCGGCCGACCAGCCGCGGCGGCGCCTCGAAGTTCTCGTCCCACTCCAGGATGTGGATCCAGCCGCGCCAGCGGGTGGGCTCGTCGTCGTAGCCGGGCGTCCCGGTGCCGATCTCGGCGAGCGGGCTGTAACGGCCGGTACGGGCCGCCTCGTCCCCGGCGAAGATGTAGAACTTGCCGGTGGAGACGCTCCGGTAGGGATAGACGGCGTGGTTCCAGCCCGTCGGGAACGGGAACTGCCCCACGAGCTTCGGGTCCTGGGGCGTCCCGCCCTTCCCGGCGCCGCCCACGTCGATCACCGCGACCCCGTCGCTCCAGTTCGCCGAATAGGCGATGCCGTCCACCACCCACACGTCGTGGATCGAGCGCGCCGGGTTGTCGAGCGCGAAGCTGCCCACCCGGTGGGGGACCGAGGGGTCCTCGATATTGACGATGTCGAAACGCCGGCCGCCGGACAGCGCGTACACGTGTCCCGCGTGGATGAAGGTGTTGTGCACCCCGCCGGTGAGCTGGTCGTCGTACTCGGCGAGCTTGCGCACTCCCGTTCCCGGGTCGGACACGTCGAGGATGACGAGCCCGTTCCGGCGGTTGGAGGCGCCCTCGCGCGAGATCACCGCGGTCGCCCCGTCCTCCGAGATCTTCACGTCGTTGACGGTGCGGGCGTCCACGTGCACCACGTCCACGATCTCCAGGTTCTCGGGATCGGTCACGTCCCAGATGTAGGCGTGGCCGGCGGCGCTGTGGGTGCCGGTCATCGCGTAGTCGCGGCCGTTCGGGGCCTCCCAGACCCAGAGGTCCGAGGTCGCCCGGTCCTTCACCCGGCCGTGGCCGACCAGCTCGATGGGCCGGCGGACGCCGCGCTCGGCGACCCGGATCACCGTCGAGGCCGATACCTGCCCGGTGCGCGCCACCACCGTGTAGACGCCCGGCAGATCCGCCACGAAGCGGCCGTCCTGGGTGATGAGCCCCGAGGAGGGGCCGCCCATTCCCATCGCGTCGGTCATCGCCGAAACGCTGAAGCCGACGGGAACGTCCTCGAGCGTCGCTCCGCCCGCGTCGGTCATCGTCACCTTGAGATGCGTCACGTCGCCCGTTCGGGCGGTGCTCCGGTCAGGAGTCAACTCCATCTTCGCGACCGGGTTCGGAACCACCTCGACCGCCATCTCGGCGGTGGCGGCCCCGGCGGTCGCCGTGATCGTCACCGCTCCCGGGGCGCCGAGCGCCAGCACCCCGCGGGTGCGGGTCCGCTCGATGGTCGGCGGCCGGGCGATCGGCATGGCGACGGCGTCGTCCGAAGAGACCCAACCGACGTCGAGACCCTCCACGAGCGTCCCGGTGTCGTCCGTGGGCTCCGCGCGCACCGTCACCTCGGTGCCCGCATACAGCGGTCCTTCGGCGGTCACCGCGAGCGACGCCACCGGCCGCGGCAGGATGGTGAGCGGAATGCGTTGCTCGAGATAGCCCTCGGCCTCCGAGTTCCGGGCCGACGGGTCGGGGCCGGAACCCACCACCCGCACCATCACCGCGAACTCCCCGGGCCGCCGGGTCGAGATCTCACCCTCGCGGGACACCTTGAAGATGTTGAAACCCCAGGTGCGCTTCTCGAGGTTCCAGTACTGGCCGTAGAGCGGCAGGTAGAGGACTTCGGCCTCCACCTCGTTGCCGGCCTCGTCGAGCACGGTCGCCTCGATCTGCGCCGTCTCGCCGGCGGTGAGGGTGATCTCCTCGGGCGAGACGGTGAGCGATGCGGGCGTCGGCTCCTCCCCCTCCGCCTGCGCGAACGCGATCGCCGGAACGATCAGGAAGACTGCCAGGAGCGCCGCCGCGCGGCGCGCAAAAGCTCGATCAGACATCACCATGCCACTCCGTAGTCATCGCCGTGGTGGCTCGAGCCGCCCCAGAAGGTGCCGTGCTCGCGGTCGAACCAGATGGCGTTGATTGGCCCCGAGGTCCGCGGCGCGAACCGGAGCGAATATCCCATCCCGATCAGCTCGTCGCGGATCCAATCGGGGACCTTGTCGTTCAGCAGCATGGAGCCCGGCTCCGACTCGTGCGCGCCGAAGGAACTCCGGAGCTGGTAGCTGTTGAAGTTCGCGGCCTCGGCGGCCTCCTGCACGTTCATGCCGAACTCGACCACGTTCAGGAAGAACTGCAGCAGGTTCTGGTCCTGGCCGTCGCCGCCCTGCACCGCAAAGGACAGGAAGGGTTCCCCGTCCCGAAGCGCGAGGCTCGGCGTCAGCGTCGCCCGTGGCCGCTTGCCGGGCTCCAGCACGTTGTAGGGGTTCATCGCCGGGTCGAGCACGAAGCTCTGCATCCGCTGGCTGAGCCCGATTCCGGTCTCCCCGGCAAGCACCGCCGGCAGCCAGCCGCCGCTCGGAGTCACCGAGACCACCCAGCCATCGGCGTCCGCCGCCTGGATCGAGGTGGTGCCGGCGAGGAAACCCTCGAGGAACTCTTCGCGCTCTTCCTCGGTGGTCGGCGTCCCCGAGGTCCCTGAGAATTGGTTCAGGTACTCCGCGAAGGGGTTTTCCTCCCCTTGGAAGGGATAGGGGTCTCCGGGCCCGATCGTGGGGTCGTTCCGATCCTGGAGGATGCGCTCGGCGCGGTGCCGGGCGTAGTCCTTCGAGAGCAGCCCCCGGATCGGCTCCTCGGGCGGGAAGTAGGGATCGCCGTAGTAGAAGTCGCGGTCCGCGAACGACAGGCTGATCGCCTGGTAGAGGGTGTGGATGTAGCGCGAGCTGTTGTAGCCCATGCCCTTCAGGTCGAAGGGCTCGAGGATGTTCAGCGCCTGGAGGAGCACCGGCCCCTGCACCCAGTGGGTCAGCTTGTAGACCTCGATCCCCTTGTAGTTCGTGGAGACCGGCTCCTCGATGTGGACCTTCCAGTTCGCGAGGTCCTCGGTCGTGATCAGGCCCCCCTGCTCCTGGACACCCCGCGCGAATTCTTCGGCGACGTCTCCCTTGTAGAAACGGTCGTAGGCCGCGTAGATCGCCTCCTTCCGGCTCTTGCCGGCGGCGAGCGCCTCCGCTTCGGCGTCCACCAGCTTGCGGAGGGTGGAGGCGAGTTCGGGCTGGCGGAAGACCTCGCCGGGGCGCGGGCCCCCGGCGCTGAACGCGCGCGTCGAGGAGTCCTCGCGGTCCCAGTAGTTCCCGGTCTCGTCCTGCGGTCCGGAGGACGCCGAGCGCTCGTCGCGGTGGGGCAGCAGCGTCCGGCGCGAGTACGGCCACTCCGCGATCCGGTCGGCCCCCCGCTGGATCCCCCGCGCGGCCGAGGCCTCGATGGGGTAGCCGTCGGCCATCTGGATCGAGGGCGCGAGCACCTGCGCGAGCGACATCGTGCCGTACTCGGCGAGCATGACCAGCAGCCCTCCGGGAGTCCCCGGCGTCACCGCGGCGAGCGGGCCGACCGCGGGCGGGTACTCCATGCCCTGCTCCTGGAAGTACGCCGGCGTGGCGCCGGTAGGCGCGACCCCGAGCGCGTTGATCCCGATCACCTTCTTCTGCTCCGGATGCCAGATCAGCGCCTGGGTCTCGCCGCCCCAGCTCAGGGCGTCGAACATGGTCGCGGTGGCGCCCAGCATCGCGCAGGCGGCATCCACGGCGTTGCCGCCCTGGTTGAAGATCATGGCTCCGGCCGTCGCACCCAGCGGCTTCCCGGTGATCGCCATCCAGTGCTTCCCGTGGAGGACGGGCTTTTGCGGCCGGACGGCGGCGGACGTGGTGGCGACGGCCAGGGCCGCCACCACGCAGAAAAAGACGGGCAGCGCCCGAAGAGAAGAGGAATTGCGCTTCATGCCGCAGATTGTGCGGTTCCCGGCGCGGGGAGGCAACGGTGAACGCTCAGAGCCGGGAGTTCGGCTCGCCCGGCGCCTCGAACGAGGGCACATCCAGCCAGTAGCGCGTGTGGCGGCGCGAGCCGGTGCGGCGCAGCGCCCCCTTCGCCACCAGGTCGGTGAGGTCGCGCGTCGCCGAGGAAGCCGCGGTCCCCGTGATTCGCTGGTAGTTGCCGGCACTCAGACCGCCCTGGAAGCCGTCCGGCTCTTCCTGGAACAGACGGGAAAGCACCTTCCGCTGGCGCTCGTTCAACCGGTCCCGGAGGCGGTCGAACATCCGCCTTTGTTCGATGGACCGGATGAGCCGCCGCTCGCTCCAGACCTGCGCGTCGAGTGTCGTCTCCGCGAACCAGGACAGCCAGTCGGTGACCTCGAGAGAGCGGCCCGCCCGTCCCAGCCGGTCGTAGTAGGCGCGGCGACGCCGGGAGATCATGCGGGAGAGCGCAATCACGCTCGGCGCGCCGAGCGATTCGGCCAGCGCCTTCTGGGCCAGGGCGCGGGCGATCCTCCCGTTGCCGTCTTCGAAGGGGTGGACGTGAACGAAGTACAGATGCGCCAGGCCGGCCCGGGTCAGCGGGGGCAGCGAAGCGTCCGCGGATCCCGATGCGCGATACCAGCTCACGAACCCGCTCATCGCCTCCGGGACCTCGCGCGACGGAGGCGCTTCGTAGTGAACCCGACGGCGGCCGACAGTTCCCGAGACGACCTGCATGGCCTCGGAATGGCGGCGATAGTCACCAATCACCGTGAGCTCCGGGCGGTCGCGCATCAGGACGCGATGCCACTCCCGCATCGTCTCGTGGGTCAGCGGCCGGTCGAACTCCCGGTAGAGCGCGACCATCATCTCGGCGACTCCGGACTCGGCCGGCGACGCCTTGCGGCGATCCGCCGACAACCCGAAATGCCGGCGAATCGAGGAGCGGACCGAATCGCGGTCCAGGATCTCACCCTCGATGGCGGAGGTCTCGACCGCTTCCGCGGTCAGCCATTCGATCCGCAGCTCCTCCCGCTCGTCCTTGCCGAGATGGACGGCGGCGCCCACCCGCCGTCCCGATTCGTGGAGGAAACGGTTCTCCAGGACCTGCAGCCGGAGCCGGTCCCACTCGTAGCGGGGCCAGTCGGGGAGTTGCCAGATCCAGCGCATGGGCGATAGAGAGATCTTCTATAGCCCACATTATTGCATATTCCTGGGCTATAGAGGACCCCACTATCGCCCGGCAAGGTGGTGGGGGGACTCCTCCCGGGAGCGTCGCCTGTGAAACGATTTGTCCGCTCCCAACAACATGAGCACGGCTCAAGAAAGGCTGACCTCAACGGCGGACCTCGCCGCCGCCCTGCGCGCTTGGCACCAGCGGGACCGCGTCCGGCTGGTGAAGGACCCCCATGCCGCGTCCCTGACGAGCCCCGCGCTGCGGCGGATCCTCCGTTTCCCCCCCGCAACCTGGTTCCTGGCGAACTGGCTGCTCGGCGGGTTGAAGCCCGTGATGCTGGGGCTTCTGATCCGGGCCCGCTACGCCGAGCAGGCAGTGGAGGCCGCGTTCCGGGACGGCATCCGGCAGTACGTCATCGTCGGCGCCGGCCTCGATTCCTTCGCCCTGCGCCGGGGCGATCTCGTCCCGCCGCTCCGGGTGTTCGAGATCGATCGTCCGGCCATGCAGGCGGCGAAACGGGAGCGCGTCCGGCGCGCCAGGATCCCGTTACCCTCGGGATTGCACTTCGTCCCGGCGGACCTGGAGCAGGTTTCGGCGATGGACGCCCTTGCCAACTCGGTGTTCGATCCACGACAGCGGACCATCGTGTCCTTCCTGGGGGTGACCTACTACCTGACCCCCGAAACTCTGGCCGATTCCGCCCGATCCCTTGCGGCCGGGGTCGCTCCCGGCTCGCGGCTCGTTCTCGACTACATGCTGGACGAAGCCTCGGCCTGGCCCGAGCACCGGAAGATGCGCGCGCAACTCGAAGCGTACGTGGCGAAGCGCGCGGAGCCCATGAAGAGCGAATACAGCCTGGCGGCGATGAGCGAACTGCTGGCTGGCGCCGGCTTCCGCACCATCGAGGGGATCACGATGATGGATCTGGCGGAGCGCTACGCGGAGGAGTTGGGCCCCCTGCCCTTCGAGACGCCCGGGCTCTTCGCCTGCGGGCTGTTCGGGAAGTAGGGGCCGAAGAGCCCGCGCGCGCTTCGACTCGGGCGGCCGCACGCCGTTTCGCTTCCCCGCGAATCGCTGCTCGACCGGCGATGGAGTCGCGGCGCGACGGCGCCACCGGCGACCGGTAGTGCGCGCCGCCGGCGGACGCCGCCAGCAGCGGATGCGCATGCACCGGACCGCCGAACGAGTCCGTTACCCACCGCGTCGTCCCGTCCGGCCAGATCCCCCGCGCGTTTCGATTCGCCGTCAGCGCGAGTCTGCCGCTTCGTCCGCCGGCTCCTCCCCCGCCCGCGTCACCGTCACCTCGCAGGTCCGCGTCGTCACCCCGTCCGCCGCCGTCACTGTCACCGTGATCTCGGGATCATCGCGCACCACACCGAACTCGAACTGCTCATCCCGCTGGATCCGGGTCCGCCACAACGGCCGCCGCAGGGTGGTCCGGGAAGTGGGCGCCCGGTCGCGGGGTCGTGCGAGCGCCCCGCACCAACCGGGGATTCCCGGCCCGCCCCTACCCGAGCGGCGGACGGTGGTGATGCACCCCAAGCCGCTCCTCGAGCGCCCGGGCTAACGCGAGGATCGTCCCCTCTTCGAAGAGTCGGCCGTGAAAAGCCACGTTACGGGTGATCGTGTGCGGCTCTCCCCGCGGATCGTCGGGAATCGGGCCCGCGCTTCGGGTCGGGCTCTCGTCGAGGCCGGCGCGCAGGCTGATCCCCGGGTGTCCCGTGTAGTTCATCGCCATCAGCAGCTCGAACGAGCCGTAGGTCGGGGCGAACAGCGCGTCCACGTCGCTGTAGATGCGGTGGAAATCGTGCATGAGGCCGCGCCGGAGACGCTCGGCCTGCAAGTAGTCGACCGCGGACAGCAGGCGGACGCGGCGCCAGGCGCCGGGCCACCCCTCGGGCGGCAGCTGATCGTCGCGGCCATCGAGGGTGAGCGCCTCGTAGATCGTGGCGGCCTCGACGTAGAGGTTCGGGATCAGCGCCTGGTAGGGGAACGGCGGCAGCTCCACCTCGACCAGCTCGACGCCGAGTTCGCGGAGCGCGTCGAGTGCGTTGCGGTGGGCGTCGGCGACCGGCACTGAGGCTCCGGGACCGAACCCGACCTCGCGGAACCAGTCCGGTGAGTATCCCACGCGGACGGCAGCGGGATCGATGCGGGCGTCGTATTCGAAGCCCATGTTGATGGAGGACGCCGATGTCGGATCGGGTCCGTTGATCGCGGCCATGACGGGCACCGCATCCTCGACGCGACGGGTGAGGGGCCCGATCCGGTCGAGGCTGGGGGTCAGTGGCATGGCGCCCTCCGTCGGCACCCGCCCGAAGGTCGCGCGCAGGCCGACGATGCCGCACTGGTCGGCGGGGTTGAGGATCGACCCCAGGCTGTCGGTGCCGATCGAGAACGAGCACAGCCCGGCGGCGGTGGCGGACCCCGGCCCGGCGCTGGAGCCCCCCGCGTGCTCCTCGGTGTTCCAAGGGTTGCGGACCTTCCCGCCGTACCAGCGGTAGCCGTTAGCGAGGCTGGCGGTGGCGAGCTTGCCGAGTAAGACGGCTCCGGCCTCGCGGAGCATGGTGACGATGCGGGCGTCCCGGTCGGGAACTTGGTCACGGAAGGGGATCGCGCCCCAGGTGGTAGGGATTCCCGCGGTGTCGAAGCAGTCCTTGATGCCGTAGGGAATGCCGTGCAGTTCGCCGCGGTAGCGCCCGGCTGCGAGTTCGCGGTCGGACTCGTCCGCTTGTGCGAGCGCCTGGTCGGCGGTGACCGTGATGTAACAGTAGAGGCCGGGCGCGAGGCGCTCGATGCGCGACAGGTAGATCTCGGTGAGGCGGCGGCTGGTGAGCCGGCCCGTCCGGATCCAGTGGGCCTGCTCGCGGACCGAGGCGTAGGCGATGTCGGCCTCGGCGTCCGGGAGCGCGCCCGCCGCGCCGTCTGACACTTCGATGCGGTCCGCCTGCTCGGGATACGACACCCCGGGCAGGCGTGGATCGAAGGTGATGGCCGGCTGGAGGCTGAGTTCGCGCGGAACGTCGCGGAGCTGGAGGACGCCTGCGACCTGGCCACCGATCGATTGGACGAGCTGATCGCGCTCTTCGGCGGTGTAGGTAACGCCGTGGAGCTTTTCGGCCTCGGCCAGCGTTCCGGCGGTGATGTCGGCGGCCGCGTTCGCCCCCGCTTCCGCGGGTGCGGCCGACCCGTCACCGGCGTCCGGCTGGCACGCGACGGTCCCCGCCGCGAGGGCGGCCGAGCTCGCCAGGAAGTCTCTGCGGGTGGTCCTGGGGTTCGATTTCATGTCGCCCTCCCCTCCTTTGTTAGCGGAGCTCGTTCTCGCGCATCCATTCAAAGCGCTCGGGGCCGGGCCGGTCCGCACAGCCCCCCTGGATGAAGTTCCTGCCGAGGATATGGCCGTCGTCGACGAGGCGTTGGACCGGCTGGGCGCGGCTACCCGCATTCGCGGAGCCGGCGGGCGCCAGCTACCCGCATTCGCGGGGCCGGTGAGCGGCAGCTACCCGCATTGACGGAGCCGGAAATGGCGGAGCCGCCAGGAACGGTTGGCGTTCGCTAGTTTGGCTGCGCGTCGGTGGTCATCTCGTCCGTGACCGCGAAGCGCTCGAACCAGTTGCGGAGCAGGAGCTGCACCCGCATGAAGTTCGTCGGGGGGCGGCTGCGGCTGTGCCAACTGTCGGTCAACCGCACCATGGCCGTCGGGATCTTCCGCATCTTGAGCGCCTTGTAGTACTGCTCGGTCTGCTCCATCGGAGTGCGGAGGTCCTTCTCCCCGGTCATGAGCATCGTCGGGGTGGTGACGTTGCCGACGTACATGAGCGTCGAACGGCGCAGGTGCTCCTCGGGGTCGTCCCAGGGCAGCTTCTCGAAGTTCCGGTACCAGCTCGCCCCGTCCGTCGTTCCCACGAAGCTGAACCAGTTCGTCACCGGCGCCTTCGAGACCGCGGCGGTGAAGCGGTCGGTGTTCCCCACGATCCACGAGGTCAGCACGCCGCCCCCGCTGCCCCCGTAAACGAACAGGTTGCGCTCGTCGATGTAGCCGCGCGCGATGACGTCGTCCACGCCGGCCAACAGGTCGTCGAGGTCCTTCCCGGGGTAGGCGTTCTTGATCTCGTTGCCGAACGAACTCCCATAGCCGCTGCTGCCGCGCGGGTTCGTGTAGAGCAGGACGTAGCCGTTCGCCGCGTGGTCCTGGTTCTTGAAGTCGAACCCGCTGTTGTACATGGCGTGCGGTCCACCGTGGATGCGGAGGATCAGCGGGTACTTGCGCGACGGATCGAAGTCGGGCGGCTTCACGATCCAGCCCTGGATGTCGAGCCCGTCCGGCGACTTGTACCAAATCTCCTCGACCTCCCCGAGGGTGACCTCGGCGAGTATCGACGCGTTCGTGACGTGGAGGGTGGCCACCTCGTCGGGTGAATCCACCGAAAAGGCGACCAGATTCCCCGGGGTGTGGTACGAACTGACCACGCCCACCGCGGTCCCGTCGCCGCTCACGGTGGACACCGAGAGCATGTGGTTTCCGGAACTGACCGGACGGACCTCTCCGTCGAGCGGCGCCAGGTAGAGGTTATTCGTCCCCCGAAGCTGCGCGTTGAAATAGACGCCGCTCCCGTCGGCCGCCCAGCCGACGATGCCGGGACGGCGGCCCATCTCGGTGGCGATGACGCGCGGGTTCCCTCCGTCGGCGTCCATGACGTAGAGGCCCTCCTCGCGGTAGGTGTCCGTCGTGTGGTCCATGCCGGTGTAGGCGATCATGCCGCCGTCCGGCGAGGGCACCGGCCCCGAGTCCGGACCGGTCCGGCTCGTCAGGGTGGTGATCCGGCCCGTGGCCACCTCGACCCGGTAGACCTCCGACTCGCGCCACGCGTGTTCGGCATCCGGAGTCCTCAGGGAGGTGAAGACGATCCCCGAGCCGTCACCGACGAACCGCGGCCCGTCGTGGTGGAAGTCACCGCTCGTGAGCTGGCGCGGGGTGCCCCCGTCGGCGCTCACGACGAAGATGTGCCGGAAGCCCCGCGGGTGGTACCCCAGTCCGTCGCGCCGGTAGTTCAGCCGGGTGACGATCCGCGGCGGCCCCGTCCACTCGGCGCCCTCGGGCGCCTTCGGCATGTCGATCGCCCACGCCGGGTCGGGCCCGGGGTCCACCACCGCCCGGAACGCGATGGAGCCGCTGTCGGGGGCCCAGACGATCTGGGACGGGGGGCTTTCGAGCCGGGTCACCTGGCTCTCGGCGCCCTCGGCGTCCATCCAGCGCACGAAGATCTGGCCGTCCCGAAGGAAGGCGACCCGGGTGCCGTCCGGCGACCAGCGCGGACTCCCGCCGTCGGTGAGGAAGCGGTTCTTCGAGCCGTCGGCGCCGATGAGCCAGAGTTCCGTCTTCAGACGGTCCTTCATGGCGTCCACGAAGCTGCGCTCGTACACGACATTGTCGCCGTCGGGAGAGATCCGGGGGCTCTGCACCGTCTCCCAGGAGAGGTAGTCGGCGAGCGCGAGCGGGCGCATGCCCTCCTGCGCGAATGCCGCCGTCGAAACAACGAGAGACAGGGCCGCCGCGGCGACCAGGGAACCTTTCAAGCTGTGAATCCGCATCCGGACACCTCCGCTGATACGGCGCCGGCCGGCCGGCGCGTGGGCGAGCCAGTGTACGGGAGTCGGCCGTCCGATGCCGGGCCCCCATCGGCCCGCACCGGCCGGCTCTCCGAAACCCGGTTTAGTATCGAGAGCGCACGGCGATGCGGGGCGTCGAATCTCCACCCCGGAGTTCGTCCCCGAGGATCGCCGGAGAGGAGCCCATGATGCACTGGACAACCGCGGACGGTCCCGTCTCGAGAGCGCGCGCGCTGTCGCTGCCGGCGCTGGTTTTCGTCCTCGCCGCGGCGTTCGGCTGCGCCCAGCCAGCCGTCGAGCCGGCGGCGGAAACCGTCTATCCGGGCGCGTCGTGGGAACGGATCGCCGATCCCGCGTCCGCCGGGTTCTCGGCCGAGGCGCTGGACGCGATCCACCCCTACGTGGACGGGATCAACACCACCGCGGTGATGGCCGTGGTCGGGGGACGCGTCCTCTTCGAGCACGGGCCGATGGACTCGATCAGCTATCTCGCCTCGGTCCGCAAGAGCGTCCTCGCCATGCTCTACGGCAACTACGTGGAGAACGGGACGATCGATCTCGAACTCACCGTCGAGGAGCTGGGCATGGACGACGTCCAGGGCCTCCTCCCGATCGAGAAACAGGCGCGGGTGCTCGATCTCGTCACCGCGCGCTCCGGGGTCTATCACCCGGCCTCGAACTCGGGGGACAACCTCGCGGAAGCACCGCCCCGCGGCTCGCAGGAGCCCGGCACCTACTACCTGTACAGCAACTGGGACTTCAACGCGGCGGGCGCCGTCTTCGAACAGCTCACGGAGCAGAACATCTACGACGCGCTCGGCAGCGACCTCGCGGCCCCCCTCGGATTCGAGGACTGGCACCGGTGGATCCACCGCAAGTCGGGAGACGCGACCCGGTCGCGCAACCTCGCCTACCACATGAACCTCTCGACCCGCGACATGGCCCGGATCGGCTACCTGATGCTGCGGGGCGGCGTCTGGGGGGAGGAGCGCGTGCTTCCCGAGGGATGGGCGGAGCGGATCTCCGGCCTGGTCACGCCGTCGGAGGAGATGAACCCGGAGAGCCGGCGCGGAGGCGAGTTCGGCTACGGCTACATGTGGTGGGTGTGGGACGGCCCGGCGGTGCCGGAGGCGTTCCGCGGCGCCTACACCGGACGCGGCGCCTGGGGCCAGTACATCACCGTCATCCCGTCGCTCGACATGGTCGTCGCGCACAAGACGGTGCCGGTGGTCCGCACGCCGTGGGACGACTACATGGGGATCCTCGACCGCCTCGTGGCCGCCCACTGCGGCGCCGCTTGCTGACGGCCCGGACCGAGGCCGCCTCGTGACGGCCCACGGGACCCGGCCGGACTCCGGTCCGATCCTCGAAACCCTCGAATCCGAGGCGATCGAGATCCTGCGCGAGGGAGTGGCGGCGGCCGAGCGGCCGGTGATGCTCTATTCCATCGGCAAGGACTCTTCGGTCCTCCTTCATCTCGCCCGGAAGGCGTTCTGGCCGGCGCCGGTTCCCTTCCCGCTCCTCCACATCGACACCGGCTGGAAGTTCCGCGAGATGATCGAGTTCCGGGACCGGACGGCCGCGGAACCCGGACTGGAACTGCGGGTCCACACCAACCAGGAGGGGCGCAAGGCGGGGATCAACCCCTTCGATCACGGCTCGGAGCACTACACCGACGTGATGAAGACCGAGGCTCTCCGCCAGGCGCTCGACGCCGGCCGCTACGACGTCATCTTCGGCGGCGCCCGCCGGGACGAAGAGCGTTCCCGCGCCAAGGAACGGGTCTTTTCGCTCCGCAACCACAACCACCAGTGGGACCCGAAGGCGCAACGCCCGGAGATCTGGAACCTCTACAACACCCGCCCGCGTCCCGGCGAGTCGCTGCGCGTCTCCCCGCTCTCCAACTGGACCGAGGGCGACGTCTGGCGCTACGTCGCCGCCGAGCGGATCCCCGTCGTCCCGCTCTACTTCGCGAGGGAGCGCCCGGTCGTCGAGCGTGACGGCGGGCTCATCCTGGTGGACGACGAGCGGTTGCCCCTCGGTCCCGGCGAAACGCCCCGGATGTGCCGGGTCCGCTTCCGCACCCTCGGCTGCTACCCGCTGAGCGCCGCGGTGGAGAGCGCGGCCGGCACCGTCGAAGGGGTCCTGGCCGAGACGCTGGCCGCGGACCAGTCCGAACGCCGGGGCCGGGTGATCGACCACGACGGCGAGGGGTCCATGGAGCGGAAGAAGCGCGAGGGGTACTTCTGATGCTCCCGCCGCTCCGCTTCGTACTGTGCGGCAGCGTGGACGACGGCAAGAGCACGCTCATCGGCCGCCTGCTGCACGAGTGCCGGGCGGTCTTCGAGGACCAGGCCCGGGCAGCGGCGGAGGCGTCCCGCCGCTACGGCACCCAGGGCGACGCCACCGACCTGGCGCTCCTCATGGACGGCCTCATGGCCGAACGGGAACAGGGCATCACGATCGACGTCGCCTACCGCCGTTTCGAGACGCCGCGGCGGCAGTTCTTCGTGGCCGACGCGCCCGGCCACGAGCAGTACACCCGCAACATGGCGACCGGCGCCTCGACGGCCGACCTCGCGGTGGTCCTCGTGGACGCGGAGAAGGGCGTGCTGCCCCAGACCGCCCGCCACAGCCGGATCGCCGGCATGCTCGGCATCCGTCACGTGGTGCTCGCGGTGAACAAGATGGATCGCGTCGCCTGGGACCCGGCCCGCTTCGACGCCATCGCCGCCGCCTACGAGGCGGTGGCCACCGAAACCGGGATCACCAGGACGCAGGCGATCCCGCTCTCGGCGCTCGACGGGGGAGGCGTGACGCGGCGCGCGGCGCCGGCCGCCTGGTTCTCCGGGCCAACGCTGCTCGAGCACCTCGAGACGGTGGAGATCGCACCGCCCGCCGGAGAGGCCGCCTTCCGCATGCCGGTCCAGTACGTGAACCGTCCGAACCCGGGTTTCCGGGGGTACTGCGGCCGCATCGCGGCGGGAGCGGTCGCGCCGGGCGACCGCGTCCGGATCTTCCCGTCGGGCGCCGAGACCGCCGTGGCGCGCATCGTCGTCTGGAAGGGCGAGCGCGAGCGGGCGGAACGCGGCGACTCGGTCACGCTGGTCCTGAAGGACGATCGGGACGTGAGCCGCGGGGACGTCATCGCCGCGGCGGACGACCCGGTCGAGGTGGCCGACCAGTTCCAGGCCCAACTGCTCTGGATGGGCGACGAACCGCTGGTCGTGGGCCGCCCCTACCGCCTCAAGCTCCATACCCGCGAGACCGGCGCCGCCGTCACCCGGATCAAGCACCGGCTGGACGTGGTGGACGGCCGCACGCGTCCGGCGCCCACCCTCGGGCTGAACGACATCGGCTCCGTCAACCTGGCGACGGACCGGCCCCTGCCCTTCGCCCGTTACGAGGACAACCGCACGCTCGGCGGGTTCATCCTGCTGGACCGGCGCACCGGGACCACGGTCGGGGCGGGGATGATCCGCTTCCCGCTGATGCGGGCGGCGAACGTCCGCTGGCAGGACTTCGAGGTCACCCGCGAGAACCGCGCCCGCGCCCTGGGACAGCACCCGCGCTGCCTGTGGCTGACCGGACTCTCCGGGTCGGGCAAGTCCACGATCGCCAACCTGATCGAACAACGCCTCGTCGCGGAGGGGAAGCACACCTTCGTGCTGGACGGGGACAACGTCCGCCACGGACTCAACCGGGACCTCGGCTTCACCGAGGCCGACCGGGCGGAGAACATCCGGCGCGTGGCCGAGGTCGCCCGCTTGATGGTGGACGCGGGCCTCATCGTGATCGTCTCCTTCATCAGCCCCTACCGGTCGGAGCGCGACTACGCCCGCGGCCTCTTCGAGCCCGGCGACTTCCGGGAGATCTTCGTGGATGCGCCCCTCGAAACCTGCGAGGCCCGGGACCCGAAGGGCCTCTACGCCCGGGCGCGGCGAGCGGAGGTGAAGAACTTCACGGGGATCAGCAGTCCCTACGAACCGCCCGAAGCGCCTGACCTCAGGCTGGACACCGCGACCGAGTCACCGGAGCGCTGCGTCGACCGGGTGCTCGAGTCCCTGGCCTGACGGTCCCGAGGCAAGCGGGCCGGGAGGCGGGACGATCCGCTATCGGTCGCATCCGGCGGGGTCTTCCCGACGGGGAAACCGAAACCCGCTCGTCCGCGTTGCACACGTGATTGCACCGCATCCCCATCTCACTTCCCTGCCGCACGCGCGTGGAGAGTCCACCGGAAGAACCGGCGGCCGGCGCGCCCCGCACGAGCGCGCACCGTCCGCACTACCCGTCCGCAGTCAAACCCAGCCGATCGAGAAACTCGCGCGCGAGGGTGTAGCAGACGTCGGGCCGCTGTAGTTGCAGGTAGTGGGCGGTTTCCGGAACGAAGTCGTAGTCCACGGCCATCACGAGTTCCGGGTCCACCGAAGGGAGATAGGAAAACGGAACGGTCGGATCTCCGCCGACGACCTTGACCGGACATCGCATCCTCTCGAGGTCAACCATCGCCGCATACGCCGTGAGGAAGTCCATCGCCTGCGCCTCGTACGCCGCTGGACAGCGGAGGATGTAGCCCGGCCCTTCCGGGTCGGGGCGGAGAGTCGTCTCGGCAATCAACCGCATTTCCCGGGGTCCGATGCCGCGGAGCAGCGGGGACGAGGCGTTGAGACGGAGGAACGCTTCGTGGCTGTCAAAGCGTTCGGCCCGCAGCCGCATCGCGTGCGCCGCCGTCTCGACCCGCGAGTCGAAACGCCGCTGCGAGAGCCCGGGACGGCAGATGGGCGGATCGAACAGAAGGAGGCCGGCGAACGCGGCGCCCCGCGAAGGCAGCAGGAGACTGACGAGCGCCGAAAGGGAATGGAAGCAGCCGACGGTTGCCTTCCTGCCGAAGGCCTCCTGGACCCCCGGGAAGACGGCGGTATCGAGGTCCTCCGCAAAGACGCGCGGATTGTGCGCGGCCCGGTCGCCGACGCGGTTCCATCCATGGTTGCGGCAGTCGTACACCACGACTTCGAAGTCGTCCAGGAACCGCGACCAGAACGGGTAGTAGAAATCCGCGGCAAGTCCGTTTCCGTGGCTCAGCAGCAGCCGGGGGCCGTCCGGGTTGCCGTGCCGGCGTACGATCGTCGGCTCTCCGGACCCGAGCGGCACTGCGACGGTCGCTGACGGTTCGGGAACGACGTACGGTGCGGGAGGGACGGTCACGTCGCGGGAGAGCGGCCGTCAGCCGGCGCCGGAGGCCCGGCCCCGGTCCCGGGCTCTCGAGATTGCCGGCCTGTCCCCAGTACCCGCCGCGCGAACGACACCGAGTCGTCCACGAGGCTGTACATGACCGGTACCAGCACCAGGGTCACCGGGGTCGCGAACGCAACGCCGAACGCGAGGGAAGCCGCAATCGGGACGAGGAACTGGGCCTCGATGCCGCGCTCGAACAGCAGCGGGGCCAGCCCGGCGCAGGTGGTGAGCGAGGTGAGGACGATCGGACGGAACCGGAGCGGCCCGCCCGCCAACACTGCCTCGGAGACCGGAACGCCGCGCCGGCGGCGGTCGTTGACGAAGGCAAGCAGCACGAGGGCGTCGTTCAGCACGATCCCGGCGAGCGGGACCATCCCGAAGATGCTCGACAGGGACAGATCGAGCCCCATGACCACGTGGCCCACAACCGCTCCGAAGAGGCCGAACGGAATGGCCGCGAGCACGACGAACGGCTGCGTCCAGGACGAGAGCGGCACCGCCAGCAGCGCGTAGATCAGCAGCAGCGCGAGCAGGAAGTTCCGGCCGAGCGCCTGGTTCGTTTCCGCAATCTCTCCCGCCAACCCGACCACCTCGAAGTCGAGCTCGGGGAACTGTTCGCCGAGTTCCGGCAGGTGCCGATCCCCGAGGTCGGCCAGCACCGCGGCGGGGGACGCGACCCGGGCATCCACGTTGGCAAGGACGGTCACGGCCCGGCGGCCGTCCACCCGGCGCACCCGGGACAACCCGGATTCCCGCGTGAGTTCCACGACGCTGCCGATCGGCGCCGTGGCGCCCTCGCGCCGCAGGCGCAACCCGTGGACGCGGTCCGGGTCGCTGCGCTCCGAGCGCGGAAAGCGCAGGAGCACGGGAACCTCGTCGCGCCCCCGCCGGATGCGCTGCACCTCCTCGCCGTGGAACCCCTGGCGCAGCTGGCGGCCGGCGTCGGCGGCGCGAATCCCGGTTGCCGCACCGTCCGCGCGGGGGCGGCCCACGAGCCGCGGCGCGTTGCCGGGCAGGTCGTCCGCCACGTTGATCACGCCCGCGTATTCGCGGATGCGTCGCTGGAGGGACGCCGACGCCCCCCGGAGCGCAGCGGCATCAGAACCGCTGATCCGGACCGAGACGTTGGCCTCCTCGCCGACGAGCGAGGCGCTGACCACGACCTCGCCGCCGTGAGGAAGCGACCGGGCCAGCGCCCGCAGCCGGTCCGCCACGTCGGTAACGGTGAAACCCCGCAGGGTGCTCAGGTCGCGCAACTGCAACGTGAGCTCCGCGGTCCCGGCCTCCGCGCCGCCGGGGCCAGCGGATTGCCCCAACCCGGCGGCGCCGAGTCTCTGACCGGTCAGGCTCAGGAGGTGGAGTTGCGGATCCGTTCCGTGTTCGGCGCGCATTTCCTCCCGCACCCGGCGGATGGCATCCTCGACCTGGTCCACGACTTCTTCCGTGGCGCGGTACGGGGATCCGGGAGGGAGCGTGACCCGCATCGTGATCAGGCTGCTTTCGAACGGCGGCGCATCCTCGACCTCAACCCAGCCGCCGGCCACCATTCCGAGGGCGAGGACCACGCTGGACACCCCCAATGCAAGCGTGGTCAGCCGGTTTCCGAGCGCAGCGGCCAGCAGGGGCCGATACAGCCTGTCCACGGCCCAGCGATTGGCGGCGTCGTATCCGGCGCGAATGGTGGCGAGACGGGGACTCGACCGAACCCGAAGCCCCCCGTGCGCCAGGTGATGCGGAAGGATCCACGCAGCGTCCAGCAGCGAGAATGCAAGAACGGGAATCACGATCAGCGGCAGGGTTCCCATCAGGTCGCCCCAGAATCCGGGCAGCCCCAGGAGCGGCGCGAAGGCCGCCATCGTGGTCAGCACCCCGAATGCGGCCGGGAACAGCACCTCGCGCACGCCGCGCACCGCAGCCTCGTCCAGTCCTTCCCTTTGTCCCGCCACGTGCCGCTGGACGTTCTCGCCGACCACGATGGCGTCGTCCACCACGATGCCCAGCGTCAGGATGAAGGCGAACAGACTGACGGTGTTGAACGTGACGCCCAGCGCGGGCATCGTGAGGAAAGCCCCGAAGAAGGCGACCAGCAGGCCCGTCACCGTCCAGACGGCGAGCCGGGTGGACAACGCCAGGAACAGCACCACGAAGATCAGCGCGAGCCCCGCGAGGCCGTTCCGCACGAGCACATCCCTGCGATTGTCGAAGAGGCGCCAGGCGTTGACCCAGGGAGTCACGGAGAGCCCATCCGGCAGCGCCGCGCGAGTCTCGCGGAGCCGCTCGTTCACCGCCTCGACGGTGTCCAGCAGCCGCGCCCCGGGTGCCTGGAGGACCTGGAGCACGACCGCCGGTTCTCCGTTCATCCGAGCGCTCCGGGCGACGTCGGCGAACCCGTCGGTGACGGTGGCCACGTCGCCCACGGTGACGACTCCGCCGCCGGGCGTCGAGATCAACGCGATACGGGCGAAATCCGCAGCGGTCGCCGCTTTCGCCTCGATCCCCAGCCGGAGCTCCTGAGTGTCGGTCTTCAGCGCGCCGCCCGGAATGTCGGCGGATTGCTGACGGATGGCGGCGGCGACCCCGTCGAACGTCAGCCCGAATCGGAGGAGGCGCTCCTCCGCGATCTCGATGGCGATCTCGTAGTCCCGGCCCGTCTCGACGTTCACGGCCGAGACCCCGGGAACGGCCCGCAACCGCTCTCGCACGTGCTGCGCGGCCTCCCGCAGGCTACGTTCGTCCGTATCGCCGTGCACCGAGACCCGCAGCAGCATCCGCACCGGCTCGAGATCGGCGATCACCGGATCTTCCGCATCCGCCGGCAGGTCCCTGATGGAGTCGAGGCGCTGGCGAATCGCGTCCCGCATGCTTCCGAAGTCCGCCCACGACTCGAGGCGCACGGTCAGCACGGCTGCGCCATCAGTGGCGAGACCAACGATCCCGGCGACCCCGGACAGGTCCTGGACGGCGTCCTCGATGGCGATCAGGACGCCGTCCTCCACCTCCTCGGCGCTCGCACCGGGGAGGGCCACCTGGACACTCACCGCCGATGCCCGGGTCTCGGGGACCAGTTCCTGGGGAACGCCCCGAATCGTCACCAGGCCGGCGCCGAGAATCCCGATCGTCAGCAGGTTCGCCGCGACCCGGTTCCGCACGAACCAGGCGATCACCCCGCGCGGGGAATCGCCGGCCGCGGCACCCGGGACTCTCACCGGGGAATCAGCCTGATTGCCCGTGGTCGGGGCGTTCGGTGGGCGATGCATCCCGGCCGGCCCGCACCGAGAGGACTGGCCGGGCCACGCGTTTGAAGGAGTGCTGCAATTCCTTCCTCACGCGCCACCCCCACCGGAGAACCGGGTCAGCCGGGCGCCCGGCCGTTCTCGGCGCTCACTGCACTGGCGCCACAGGCTGTCAGCTGCGAGCCTGGATGTAGTCGGTCAGCGCTCGCAGGGTGTCGAGCTTCTCCGCGTCTTCGACCGGGATCTCGATGCCGAACTCGTCGGCGATCTTCTTCAGCATTCCCTGCGCATCCACGGAGTTGATCCCGAAATCCGCTGCCGTGAAATCCTGTATCTCGGCAAAGAGGTCGTTGGCGCGCGGCGAGAACTGCTCGTGCTTGACGTAGGAAAGGAGGATCTCAGCGATCCGGTGATCCGTAGAGAGCATGTCGCGATTCCTTTGTACCGTGGGTTCGCTCCGGTTGGCGAACCGTCTGAAGTTGCGAACCCCAAATCGGATTCGAACGGGAGGCCCTTCGTGGATGGAAGGGCAAAAAACGATTATCACATGATTGTCATCTTTGCACGGCGACTGTTCGCTCGCCTATGGCTCGATGGATCGGACATCGGACAGGACGGTTACCGTAAATACCTCTTGATCCGGTCTGCTCCGAAGATGGATGCGCGGAGTCGTTCAGGAATCGGACACCGGCGGCTCGCGGTCGGACGCGTCCAGCCGCCCGAAGCGGGCGCCGCGGATCAGGCCAAAGGGTGTCCCGGAGGGGTCGAAGAGCGAGAGGTCCGCGAGGACGACGTCCGGCGCCGCCTCGGATTCTGCCAGGACGGCGTGACAGATCAGCCGGCGCGGCAGCGGCGCGAGGAGCCGGAACCGGTCCCACCCGGCGAACTCCAGGGGCGTCCGACCGCCGGAGCCGATCGCCGCAGCCACCTGGAAGCACCCGTCGAGCAGGATGGGGTGGGCCTCCACGCCGCGGGCGTCCATCGCCGCCGGCAGACTCACCTCGGCCACCGCCTCCTCTCCGCCGGCGCGGATCCGGGAGAGACTGCGGAGGGCCCACCCGAATTCGAGACCCGCCTCCCGGAGGCGGCCGTAGAACGTGGACGTCTCGATCGGAGACAGGTGGCGCGCATCGCCCCCGGACGCGCCGTGCGGGCCGTCGTCGAACGCCTTTCCCGCTCCGGCGCAGCACGCGGTCGCGTGCAGGATCCAGTCATCGTCGTCCGGGCCGCAACTGAAGACATGGAGGCCGCGCTGCGCGACGCGCGCCTCCGCCGCCGCTTCGAGAACGAGTTGCACGGTTCGCGCGGGCGACCGGCGCGCACTCCCGTCCCCGGTGGGCAGCGCCAGGGGTCGGCCAATCCTCAGATCGGCGACCACGGCCGAAGGCCCGTCCGGTGACTCCCAAAGCGCCGCCGAGATCGCCTGGGCGGCGAACAGCGCCGGGGACGCCACGGGGCGGCCGAACACCTCGCGGTCCCGCAACCAGGCTGGATCGGTACGGGAGACCTCGGACTCGAAGGTGACCTCGCCCCGGCCCGAGCGGCGGCAGGCGCCCAGGAAGGGATGCCGCATCGCCGGGCGCCGGGCGCGGCGCGGCTCGATCCAGTACCGCTCGCGTTCGAAGGGATAGACCGGTAACGCGACCCGGCGCCGCCGCTCCCCGGCGAACAGCGCCTCAAGCGAGAGATCGGCCCCGGCCTCGTAGATCGCCGCCACCGCGTCGAGGAACCCGCCGTCGGAGCACCGGGATCCGGCGGGCGCAACCGCCTCCTGGCTGGAGACCACCACCCCGCGCCGCGGAGAGCGATCCCCGAGAACCGGCGGAATCAACGAACCCGGCGAAGCACCGGGGCCAACCTCCACGAAGATGTCCACTCCCGACTCCACGAGGGTGGACAAGGCATCCCGGAAGCGGACAGGCTGCTGCGCCTGGCGACTCCAGGCGGCCCCGTCCAGCACCTCGTCCTTTCCCACCAGCCGGCCGGTCGCGCCACTCACCAGGGACCGGGAAGGGGCCCCGGCCGCCTCCGCCGGCAGGGCGTCCGACAGCGCCGCCAGCAACGGACCATCCGGCGCGACGTGGAATCCGTGGCCGGCGGGCATCCGCTCGACCTGGGCATCGTCGCGTTCGGCCTCGCGCTCGAAGGCCGCGAGCGCGTCCGCCTCGCCAACCACTACCACGTGATCCCCGTGATCGGCAGCCAACCTGAGCCGCTCCCCGATGGTCCCGGGAAGCGCCACGGCCGGCGGCGCCCCTTCCGGCGGCCGGGAGACGCGGAGCGCGGCCGGTGCTGCGTACGCCGTCATCAACGCACCGCGCCGGGACGCGAAGCGGAGCCCCTCCTCCAGGCCGAAGACACCGGCCGCCGCGGCGGCCGGCAGTTCCCCGGCGCCGTATCCCACCGCCACGTCGGGTTGGACGCCGAGGCTCGACCACAGCGCGCGGAGAGCCTCCGCCAGCGCATAGAGGGCCGGCTGCGACCACTCCGGCGCGTCGAGCCGGTTCCCGGACCTGACCGGGCCCGGGTCCCGGGAGCCGAACATCACCGCCAGCAGCGACTCCCGCCGCTCCTCCCGAAACACGGTCTCGCAGCGGTCGAACACGGCGCGCGCCACGGGCTCGGTCTCGTAGAGACCCCGTCCCATGCCGGGGTGGACACCGCTCACCCCGGAAAAGACGAAGGCGATCTTCGGCTCGCGGGCGATCCGGGCTCCCCGGCCCCCGTCGCGGACCTCCCGCAACGCGGCGAGGAGGTCGTCGCGGCGCGCGAAAACCAGGCCCGCCCGGGATGACAGATGGCTGCGAGCCACCGCGGCGGTCCAGGCGAGATCCGGGAGGTCCGCTGGCCCCGCCGGGTCCGCGGGTCCCTCGAGCAGAAGCAGATGGCGTTCCGCGACCGCACGGAGCGCCCGCGGCGACGCGGCGGAGAGCGGGTAGAGGCGCCGCTCCCGCGCTCGGGGCCCCGTCGTCCCGGGACCGGGGGATACGACGCCGGCTGGCAGCCGGACCGGGACTTCCCGCCGCCCGGCGGCGCCAGCGGCGGAACCGTAGCTTTCGAGAACCGCGTGGGCGTTCGTTCCGGCCAGGCCGAAAGCGCTGACGGCGGATCGCGGCGGATTGCCGCCGCGCCGGGGCCACGGGAGGCCCGCCGCCGGGATCCGCACCGGGGTCCGGTCCCACGCGATCTCGGGACTCGGCTCGCGGAGGTGCAGGTGGGCCGGAATGAACTCGTGGCGCATCGCGAGGACGGCCTTGATGACCGCGGCGACGCCGGCCGCCTGTTCCAGGTGCCCGATGTTGGTCTTGACCGAACCCATGAGGAGCGGACGATCCGGGGGGCGTCCCTGCCCATAGACCGCCGCCGCCGCCCGCACTTCGATGGAATCCCCCACGGGCGAAGCCACGCCGTGGGCCTCGAGGTAGTCCACTTCGAACGGCTCGAGGCCGGACCGGTCGAGGGCCGCGGCCAGCACCCGCTGCGGCCCCAGGGCGCCCGGCGCGATCATGCCGGCGCGGGCGCCGTCCTGGTTCACGGCGGAGCCGCGGACGACCGCCAGAATGCGGTCTCCGGCCGCCTCGGCATCCGCGAGTCGTCGCAGAACGACGATTCCGCACCCCTCGCCGCGCACGAATCCGCTGGCCGCGGCGTCGAAAGCCCGGCAGCGTCCATCCCGGGACCGCATCCCGGCCTCGGCGTAGATGTCTTCGAGCATGGGCGTGACGATGGCGTTCGCACCGCCGACGAGGGCGAGGTCGGCGTCACCTCGCTGGAGTCCCAGGACGGCCTGGTGGAGCGCGACGAGCGACGACGAGCACGCGGTGTCCACGGCGACCGCGGGCCCCTCCAGACCGAGCACGTAGGCGATCCGGCCGATCGCCATGCTGGGACCGCTCCCGACGGCGGCGGTGACGAGGACGGAACCGAGGCCGGCGGCGGCCAGGGCACCGTACTCCTGGCCGCCCGGCCCTACGCTGGCATAGACCCCGGTCCGGCTGCCGCGCAGCGCGTGCGGGGCGATGTTCGCGTCTTCGAGCGCGTGCCAGCTCGTCTCGAGGAGTAGCCGCTGCTGCGGATCCACGAGCTCCGCTTCGTGCGGCGGCACGCCGAAGAACGCGGCGTCGAAGCGGTCGAGGTCGGGGAGATACGCGCCCCAGGACTCCGCCGCCCCGGGCGCGGAGCCCGCGATCGGTTCGCCGGGACGGCCCCGCGTCACTTCGTCCGCGCCCTCCCGCAGCCGCCGCCAGAACTCCGCGACGCCGGACGCACCGGGAAACCGGCACGCCATCCCGATGATCGCGACGGAATCCTGCTCCGCGGCGGAAATGGACGGCGCCGCGATCGCCGGATCCGGGCCGGCCGCCGGCGGCGTCCCCTCTCCATCGCCGAGTCCGGCGGCGAGATGGCGCGCCAGGCGGCGCGTGTTCGGATGCTCGAACGCCGCCGTGTTCGGCACCATGAGCGCGCCGCCGAGGCCGCGGTTGAGACGGCCGTGGAAGGCGGCGGCGCCCAGGGAGTCCATTCCCAGATCGAGGAAGCCGACATCGGCCGGGGGGCGCTCCGAAAGCCGCAATACGGCGCGCACCTGCTCCCCGACGAACTCCATCAGCAGCCGCTCCCGCTCCGCGGCAGGCGCCGTCCGCAACCGGGCCGGCCAATCGTCGTCCTCGACCGGCGCCGCGCCGACGGAGCCGGAGGCCAACTCCGCGAAGAGCGGCCGGAGCGGCGACCCCTGCCCGGATACCAGGGACCAGTCGGCGGACACCACCGCACTGCTGGGGACATCCTCCCGGAGCAGTCGGTCCAACGCCCGGAGCCCCTGCGCCGGCGTGATCCAGTGCACTCCCACCGCCGCCAGCCGTGACGCGATCCGGTCCCGGCGTTCCTCGGCCTGCCCGAGCCCGGACCACGGCCCCCATTGGATCGCCTGCCCCGGAAGGCCCTGCGACCGGCGATCGAGCGCCAACTGGTCGAGAAAGGCGTTCGCTGACGCGTAGTTCGCCTGTCCCGGATTGCCCACGACCCCGGCAAAGCTCGAAAACAGCACGAACCAGTCGAGCTCCAACCGCTCGGTGGCCCGGTGCAGGTGCCAGGCGCCGAGCACCTTCGGCGCGAGGACCCGCTCGAACCCCGGCCAGTCCTGGTTGGCGAGCGCGGCGTCCGAAAGGACCCCGGCACTGTGGACCACCCCACCCAGGGGAGGGAGCCCCGCGTCCGGTCCGACGCCGGCGACGAGCCGCGCCACCGCTTCGCGATCCGTCACGTCCGCGATCTCGCACCGGACCTCGCCGTCCCGCTCCCGGAGCCGCCGAATTTCCTCGGCCGCTGCCGGTTTCGGCGGCCGCCGGCCGCTCAGGACGACCCCTCCCGCGCCCCGCCCGAGCAGCCAGTCGGCAACCCGCAGCCCGATTTCGCCGAATCCTCCGGTCACCAGGTAGCTTCGATCGCTCCGCACTGGCTCCGGAGACCCATCAGCCGGGCCCGGCCGGGCTCGATAGCGGACGAGACGCGGCGCCAGCCGGCGTTCCCCTCGCCGGGCGACCGCCGCTTCGCCGGCCGCACCGAGGATCTCGGCGGCCAACCCCGCGATCGATGGTTCCGGATCGGGGTCGAGGTCCACGATCCGGACGGGGGTGCCCGCCAGCTCGAGGGCCGCCGTTCGGCCAAATCCCCAGAGCAGCGACCCCGCCAGTTCTCCGGCCCGCTCCGCGCCGATGACCTGTCCCCCGCGGGTCACGAACGTCAATCCCCCGCACGGCGTGACGCCGGCGTCCAGGAGCCCCTGCGCGAGGAACAGCGCGCTGGCCTCCACGCGTTCCACGTCCTCCCGCAGCTCCGCCGCGGTCGGGTCCGCTCCGTGGCCCGCCGTCGCCCCGAGGTGCACGACGCCCGCGACCGGCTCGTCTGTTGGCAACGCCGCGAAGAAGTCCCGCCACCAGTCGCGGCCCGGGGGCTCTTCCCCCGCCTCGGGCGCCATCACCCGTCGCTGCCGGCGCTCCAGCTCCCGGACGAGATCCCGGCCCGGACCGTCCGCCGCCGGCCAGACGACCCAGAGGCCCGGGGCGGTCTCCACCTCGAGCGGGGCGGCGGCCGCCGGAGGACCGTCGCTCCTCCCCGCCTCACCGGCGGCTTCCGCCTCCCGCCAGACCAGCTCGTAGAGCAGCTCGTCCTCGCCGGCCGCGGACTCCGGCCGCGCCCCTGGCAGCAGCTCGGCCCCCTCCGGGAGGGAGCCGCGCGGGCGCACCCAGTGCCGCTGCCGCTGGAACGGATAGGTCGGAAGCTCCACGCGACGGCGACGCTCCCCGGCGAAGAGACCCCGAAAGTCCAGGTCCAGCCCGGCCTCGTACGCCCGCGAAACCGCGGGCAAGAAGCCCGAGTTTCGCCCCTGGCTCGTCAGGATCACCGGTTCCGGCGCCCACTCCCCGCCCCCCGCCGGCCAGCATGCGGCCGCCAGGGGACCCAGCACCGCCCGCGGTCCGATCTCGATCAGGACCCGCACCTCCGACGCCGCCAGCGCCTCCACCCCCGCCGCGAACCGGACCGGAAGCCGCGCCTGACGACGCCAATACCCCCCGTCCAGCACCTCTCCCCGCGGGAGCGCCCGGCCCGCGACCCCCGTAACCATCGAAACCCCCGCCGGCTTCCAGCCCAGACCCGCCGCCGCCCGCTCCAGATCCTCGAGCACCGGATCCATGAGACCGCAGTGGAACGCATGGCTGGTCGCCAACCGCTGCGTCCGAATCCCCTCCTCCGCAAACTGCGCCTCCAACATCCCAACCGCCGCCGACGGACCGCTCACCACGCAGTGGGTTCCGTTCTCCGCCGCCACCGACACCTCCTCATCCCGGGTCGCCCCGTTCGCCGCGACAACCCGCGACCGGACCTGCTCCGGCGGCGCGAACACCGCCGCCATCGCACCGCCCGCCGGAAGCGATCCCATCAGCGCCCCCCGACGGGCCGCGAAACGAACGCCGTCCTCCAGCCCGATCACTCCCGCCGCCACCGCCGCCGCGATCTCCCCCACGCTGTGGCCCAGCACCGCCGCCGGACGCACCCCCAGGCTCGACCACAGCAGCGTCAAACCGCACTCCAGCGCCACCAGCGCCGGCTGGGTCCATTCCGTGCGGCCCAACCCTTCCTCCTCACCGAACATCACCGACCGCAGCGAACCTCCCCGCTCCTCCCGCACCACGGCCTCAGCGCGGTCCAGGACCTCCCGGAACACCGGCTCACGCTCGTACAGATCGCGGCCCATCCCCGCCCACTGGCTCCCCTGGCCCGTGAACAGGAACGCCACCTTCGCCGGCGACCCGGAATCCGCGGCGCCAGCCGAACCGGCCGGATGCTCCTCCAGCTCCCGAAGCTGATCCGCCAACTCCGAGGCCTCCCGGAACAGGAGCCCCGCCCGCACCCCGAAATGCGCCCGACCCACCCCCGCCGTCCACGCCGCGTCCGAAAGACGCTCCCAGCCCCGGTCCTCCGCTTCCAGCCAGGTCCGGTAGCGGCCGGCCAGCGCGGACAGCGCCGCGGCGCTGCGCGCGGAAAGGGGGAGCATCCGGTGACGGCGGTCCGCACGTTGCGTTTCGTCCGCCTCCGGCTCGCGGAGCCCGGCGGGAGGACCGGACCGGCCGGAGGCCGGCACTCGGACGGGGACGAGTCGGGGTGCGGCTGTTTCTTCCCCGGGCTCGCCGTACCCCTCCAACAGCAGGTGGGCGTTCGTCCCCGCAAAGCTGAACGAGCTCACCCCCGCCCGCACCGGACGGCCCTCCGCCTCCGGCCAGCCTTGCGCCTCCGACACCACCCGCACCGGAAGGGCGTCCCATCCGATCCGCGGGTTCGGTGTCTCGAAGTGCAGGTGCTTCGGTATCAACCCCTCCCGCATCGCCAGCAGCACCTTCACTGCTCCCGCAACCCCCGCCGCCGCCTCGAGATGACCCACGTTCGTCTTCACCGAGCCCACCAGCAGTGGCCGCTCCGGCGGCCGCCCCTCCCCATACACGGCCGCCGCCGCCCGCATCTCGATCGGGTCCCCCAGCTCCGTCCCCGTCCCGTGCGCCTCCAGGTAATCCACCGATGACGCCTCGATCCCCGCGCGGACCAGCGCTTCCCGGATCACCGCCTCCTGCGACGAACCCCGGGGAACCGTGAGCCCGGCGCTCGCGCCGTCGTGGTTCACGGCCGAGCCCAGGAGCACCCCCAGGATCCGGTCCCCGTCCCGCTCCGCGTCCGCCAGCCGCTTCAACACCAGGATCCCGCAACCTTCGCCCCGCGCGTACCCGTCGGCGCGGGCGTCAAACGTCTTGCAGCGCCCGTCCCGCGCCAGCATCCCCGCCGCCTCGAGCATCCGGGTCGCACCGCTGGACAGGATCGCGTTGACCCCTCCGGCGAGCGCCAGATCCGCCTCCCCTCGCTGCAGGCCGGCGATGGCCTGGTGGATCGCGACCAGCGACGCGGAACAGGCAGTGTCCACCGTGATCGTGGGGCCTTCGAATCCCAGGGTGAACGCCACCCGTCCGCTCGCCGCGGCGATGCTGGTGCCCGTGGAGATGTAGAGACTCTGCTCCAGGTCCCACGTTCCCGCCCCGATCGTCTGCTGGTAGTCCGTGTTCGACAGTCCCGCGTACACGCCGCTCCGGCTGCCGCGGAGTGCGTGCGGGTCCATCCCCGCGGTTTCGAGCGCTTCCCAGCTCACTTCCAGCAGCAGCCGCTGCTGCGGGTCCATGACTTCCGCCTCCACCGGAGCGATCCGGAAGAACTCCGCATCGAACCGGTCCATGTCCCGCAGGTACGCGCCGTACGGCGGGTCCCCGCCCGCTGCCGCGTCGAGCGCAGCGGCCTCCGGCCGTCCCTTCGTCATCGCATCCCGGCCCGCGGCCAGCAGTTCCCAAAACGCCGGCAGGTGCTCGCCGCCCGGGAACCGGCACGCCGCCCCGACTACGGCAATCCGGCGCCGGCGCCGGGAGAATCGCCGCTTGCGCGCCTGGATCTCCGCGGCGAGCCGCGGGGTCAGACGGGGCGGCGTCCCGGACTCAGTCGTCTTCATCGTCCATTTCGGCCAGGATCCTGGCGAAGGCGTCCACGGAGAGTTGCCGCTCCGCGGGCAGCGGTTCTTCCGGCGGCGCAACCGGTTCGGAGTCCGCGGGCAGCGCGAGCCGTTCGCCGAGATGCCGCGCAAGCTGGGCGGCGGTCGGATGGTCGAACACCGCGGTGTTCGGCACCACGAACTCCCCGGAGAACGCCCGGTTCAAGCGGTTCCGGAACTCCACCGCGGTCAGCGAGTCCATCCCCACGTCGAAGAACCCCTCGTCGGGCGGCGGCGGCGCGGGAAGCCGGAGGGTCGCACCTGCCTCGCCGCGCACGTACTCCACGAGGAACTGCTCCCGTTCCGCGGCGGGCGTCTCCCGGAGCCGCGCGAGGAGATCCCCGGCCGGGGCCGCCGCGCCGCCGCCTTCAACCAGGTCCCCGAACAGCGCCGGGAACCGCTCCGAGACCGCGCCCAGCACCGCCCAATCGAACGACGCCACCGCCGTGCTCCCGGAATCGTCCCGCACCAGGCGTTCCAGCGCCATCAGCCCCTGCTCCGGAGTCACCCAGCCCACGCCGGCCGCCGCCAGCCGGCCGGCAATCCGCTCCCGCGCCTCCTCCGCCTCCCCGACGCCCGACCAGGCCCCCCACTGGATCGCCTGCCCCGGAAGCCCCAGCGCCCGCCGGTGGACCGCCAGCCGGTCCAGGAACGTGTTCGCCGCCGCGTGGTTCGCCTGGCCCGGGTTGCCCGAAAGGCCCGTGAAACTCGAAAAGAGCACGAACAGGTCCAGATCGAGGTCCCCCGTCACCCGATGGAGATGCCAGGCGCCGAGCACCTTCGGCCACCACACCCGCTCGAAGCTCGACCAGTCCTGGTTCGCCAGCGAGCCGTCCGACAGCACCCCGGCGCCGTGGATCACTCCCCCGAGCGGCGGCAGCCCGGACTCCGGCCCGATCCCCGCCACCAGCCGCCCCAGCGCCGCGGCGTCGGTCACGTCGCAGACCTCCACGCGGATCTCCGCCCCGCCCGCCCGCAGCCGGCCGATCTCCGCCGATGCCGCCGCGTCCGGCGCCCGCCGCCCATTCAGGACCACCGCCCCCGCGCCCCGCTCCGCGAGCCAGCCGGCCACCCGCAACCCGATCCCCCCGAGCCCCCCGGTCACCAGGTAGCTCCGGTCGCCCCGCACGCGGTCGAGCGCCTCCGCACGCGAACCGTCCGGCGGCGGCGGCTCACGCCGGACCAGGCGCGGCGTCCACCGGCGTCCGCCC
>JAJDUD010000043.1 GCA_022826825.1 Acidobacteriota bacterium
CCAGATGGAGCAGCTCGACCGGCTCGGCATGGAGGTGATCCCGATCCCGTTCCGGGACGCATACGCCTTCGGCGGGGGGCTGCACTGCGCGACCGGCGACGTGTACCGCGAGGGAAGCTGCGAGGACTACTTCCCGAAGCAGGTCCCCGGCACCCGGATCGAGCGCGGCTGATATCGCTCGGGACTCGTCTTTCCGGGCTTGGGGTTATTGGTGCCCCTGTGGTCGCGCCAGGATGCAGGCGACCATCGAGGGGATCGGCGAAACGCAGCGTCCTTCGTCGTCGAGCGACACGATGCCCGCGTGCAGCAGGGTGTCGAAGCGGGCCATGCCGGGGGGGCAGCGCTCGTCCGCTTCCCGGCGCTCCGAGGGCCCGAGACGCGCTACGCCTTCGTCGGCGAGCCTCACGACGTCACCGCGCTCGAGAGCGCCCTTGGCCGCGAACGCCTCGCAGAGCGGTTGGAGGGCTGTCTCGGGGAGTCCACTCACGGTGAGGCGGTCCGCGTAGTACCGGTCCCGGCGGGCATCGCCCTCGCGGCGCACCGCGTCGAGGTCCACCGCGTCGAGGCTTGGCGCCTCCTGCACATGGAGCGCGTCCCACAGCGCGAGCAGATAGTTCTGCAGGTGCCGCGGCCAGCCGTCGGAGACCGCCGCCGCCTCCTCCGCCCAGGCGCCGAGCGCGTCCCGGTCGGCGCACCCGACCCCGGCGCGCACCGAGCGCAGCGCGGATTCCAGCAGACACCCCCGCGCCTCCGCCGCCGACAGGCGCTGGACCCACACCTTGTCGATGCGCGAGATGCCGGCCCGGTCCAGGGCCGCGGTGCTGTCCGACAGTCCCGACAGGACCATCAGCACCGGGAGGTCACTCTGGGTGTGGAGATCTTCGACCAGATTCAACGCCAGCGGGTCCGTCCCCTTCTCCGCGATGTTCTGGATCTCGTCGATGAACACCGCCGCGGCCGGGGCCGGCCCCCAGGCGCGCCCGCCCGCGAGGGCGCGGATGGCCTCGGCGGAGTGCGCCGGTCGGGGCGGCAGGGTGCGCCCCTCGACCACCTCGCCGGCAATCACCCCCGGCACGCCGCCGCGCACCGACCCGGTGGTCGTCCTCGTGGTGCGGTGGTCGTCGGGGGCGGTGCCCGCGATGCGGTCGGCGAGGTCGCGGTAGAGCGCCTCGACCCCCGCACCGTCCGGAACCCTCGGCTTGACGAGTGTGGCGAACCCCAATCCGTCCAGCCGCCGGGCTGCCTCGCGCATCAGCACACTCTTGCCCGACCCCGGTGCGCCGTGAAACAGCAGCGAGCAACGCGGGTTGAAGGGCTCTCCGTCGAGCAGTGGCTCGGCGCGCCCGATGATTTGCGCGAGCTCGCGCTCTCGTCCGACGAACACCAGCGGGTCGGCGGCTTCCCCGGCATGGGCGAGCCGGGACAGCGCCCTTCGCAGCGCGGCTGGCGGCAGCGGCGCCAGGCGCGCGCCCTCGGTGTACCGCGCGATCGGATTGTCGAGGCTCATGGGTTCCCCCGCGGCCGGCGCTACGATCCGGCCCCATTATGGCCCATGGCCATTCGCGCCGGGTGGGCCGCCCCCCGCCCGAACAGGGCTTTTCGACAGCGCGGCGGGGCCAGGAATGGCGGGCGGGGTGCCGGGACCGAGGGCATCTTGCCCTCGTGACGAGGGCGAGTCATCTTCGGTCTTGGGGGGCTCACGCCCCGTCACAGGCTCCGATGACGAGGCGAGCCGCCCGCCAGCGGCTCTTGATTGCTCCCCCTCGCCCGACAGGGCTACCGGCGCCCCTGTGCCTGTCCCAGGATGTAGTCGGCCATCGACGGAATCGGCGAGACGCACCGGCTCTCGTCGTCGAGCGAGACGATGCCCGCGTGCAACAACCGCCGAAAATGTCCCTCGCCCGTCGGGTCGAGCGCCGCGGCCTTATTCCGCAGAAGCGCAGGAAGGCGCCTGATGCCTTGGTCGACCAGCAGCTCCACGCCGCTCTCGTCGGGCGTGCGACCAACCGAGAACGCTTCGCAGAGCGGTTGAACGGCCGCCGCGGGCAGCCCGCCCACGGTGAGGCGGTCTGCGTAGTACCGAGCCCGCCGGTCATCGCCCTCGCGGCGCACCGCATCGAGGTCCACCGCGTCGAGGCTCGGCGCCTCCTGCCGATACAGTGCTTCCCACAGCGCCAACAGATAGTTCTGCAGGTGCCGCGGCCAGCCTTCCGATGCCGCCGCCGCGGCCTCCGCCCAGGCGCCGAGCGCGTCACGGTCCGCGCACCCGACCCCGGCGCGCACCGCTCGCAGCGCGGATTCCAGCAGGCACTCCCGCGCCTCCGACACCGACAGGCGCTGGACCCACACCTTGTCGATGCGCGAGATGCCGGCCCGGTCCAGGGCGATGGCGCTGTCCGAGAGCCCCGACAGGACCATCAGCACCGGAATCGTGGATTGGGTATGGAGGTCGCGGAGCAGCCACGACACCGGGTTCCCCGTCTCTCGGGGAGGGGCGTTCTGGATCTCGTCGATGAACACCGCCGCGGCCGGCGCCGGCTCCCAGGCGCGCCCGCCGGCGAGGGCGCGGATGGTCTTGGCGGAGTGTGCGGGACGGGGCGGCAGGGTGCGCCCCTCGACGACCTCTCCGGCAATCACCGCCGGCACGCCGCCGCGTACCGCGCCGGTGGTCGTTCTCGTCACGCGGTGGTCGTCGGGGGCGGTGCCCGCGATGTGGTCGGCGAGCTCGCGGTAGAGCGCCTCGACCCCGGCGCCGTCCGGCACGTCCGTTTCCATGATTGCCGCGACCCCCATGGCCTCCAACCGCCGGGCCGCCTCGCGCATCAGCACGCTCTTGCCCGATCCTGGCGAGCCGTGAAACAGCAGGGTGCGTCGCGGCCCGAGAACCCCGTCCAGCAGTGGCTCGGCGCGTCCGGTGATTTGCGCGAGCTCGCGCTCTCGTCCGACGAATACCAGCGGGTCGGCGGCTTCCCCGGCATGGGCGAGACGGGACAGCGCCCTGCGCAGCGCGGCCGGCGGCAGCGGCGCCAGACGCGCGCCCTCGGTGTACCGCGCAATCGGATTGTCGAGGCTCATGGGTCCCTCCGCGGCCGGCGCGACGATTCATTGGCGTCCGGCTGGCGTGCACACGCTGCCGGATCCTTGCGAGATGCATGGATCCCCACCTGCGCGGGAATGACGACACTGGCCGCCGGCCGTCCTTCCCGCGAGCCCTGCTCTCGCAAAGGCGGGGAGCGGGATTCCATGCGGTGTTCTCCGAATTCGAATGCGCCGGTACCGGCCCCATTATGGCCCATGGCCATTCGCGCCGGGTGGGCCGCCCCCCGCCCGATAGGGCTACCCGTGCTTCTGCGCCCGCGCCAGGATGTAGTCCGACATCGAGGGGATCGGCGAGACGCAGCGTCCCTCGTCGTCGAGCGAGACGATGCCCGCGTGCAGCAGGGTGTCGAAGCGGACCATGCCTGGGGGGCAGCGCTCGTCCGCTTCCCGGCGCTCCGAGGGTGCGAGACGTGCCACGCCCTCGTCGGCGAGCCTCACGACGTCGCCGCGTTCGAGAGCGCCCTTCGCCACGAACGCTTCGCAGAGCGGGTGCAGCGCCGCCGCGGGCAGTCCACTCACCCGGATGCGGTCGGCGTAGTACCGTTCCCGGCGGGCATCGCCCTCGCGGCGCACCGTGTCGAGGTCCACCGCGTCGAGGCTCGGCGCCTCCTGCACGTGCAGCGCTTCCCACAACGTCAGCAGATAGTTCTGCAGGTGCCGCGGCCAGCCCTCCGATGCCGCCGCCGCGGCCTCTGCCCAAGCGCCGAGCGCGTCACGGTCGGCGCATCCCACCCCGGCGCGCACCGCCCGCCGCGCGGATTCCAGCAGGCACTCCCGCGCCTCCGCCGCCGACAGCCGGTCCACCCGGAACCGGTTGACCCGCGAGGCGCCGGCCAGCTCCAGCTCCACGCCGCTGTCCGAGAGCCCCGACAGGATCATCAGCACCGGAATCGCGTCCTGG
>JAJDUD010000018.1 GCA_022826825.1 Acidobacteriota bacterium
ACGCCGACCTCCGGTCGGCACGCGGCCCCCAGGGCCGCAAGCGCGTAGGGCCACCCATCCCAGTGACACCTCCGGCGTGGAACGCCGACCTCCGGTCGGCCCGCGCTGGGCGACCGCGCAGCGCACGGCACGGCGCCGACCGGCGGGATGGCTCTCTCCCGGTGCAACCGGGCGGAGGGGACGCTCCCGGACCTCTGTCGCCCAGGACGACTCGCGGCGCGTCGCCCGCGGGCCTTCGGCCCGCTGTGCCGACCGGCGGTCGGCGTTCCAAGCCGGCGGTGCCATCACGGCGCTCGGCCCACCCGCCGGGCTGCATTTTCACAGCAACTGGCCGGCGCTCCGCTGCCGCGCGTGGTTGGGGTGGGGGAGGGCAGGGGGTAGTGCGATAGGGTGCGGCGCGATGCGTTTCTGGCTTTTCCTCTCCTGTCTCGCTGTCCTGACCGCGCTCGCCGGGTGTACCGCCCGGTCCGGCGCGACCAGCCCCCGGGCGCCATCCCCGGCGGCGTCCGATCCGAGCCCCCCGCCGCCCCCGCCGCCCCCGCCGGAGCCGCCGCAACCGCCGCAGCCCCTGCCGGAGGCGCCGCCGGACACCTGCGTGACCATCCACAGCGGGGAGTGCGTGCCCGCGCCGGAGTTCAATGCCAGGGCGACGGAACTCTCGGCGGAGTACGCGGCGGACAGCAACTTCGAGGCGCAGTGGGGCCTCCACGCGATCAACGCGCACCTTGCCTACGGCCACGTGAACCTGCTGGAGGGGCCCGACGCGGCGCCGGGAGCGGGAGTGACCATCGGCGTGATCGACACCGGCATCGACGACCAGCACCCGATCTTCGAGGGCAAGACGATCCACAAGCAGTTTCTGTTCGGCGTCGAACAGGAGACCGGCGAGGAGTTCTCCCACGGGACGGCGGTGGCGAGCATCGCGGCGGGCGCCCAGATCGACAATCCGAACGCGCCGCACGGCGTCGCCTGGGGCGCGGACCTGGCGGTGTGGGCGATCCCCCTCGGAACTCCGGACAACGTCTACGACCCGATCACGCTGGAGGAACTCGCCGAAGCGGACGCGGGGTGGGTGGAACTCTTCCAACCGGTGTTCGACTGGCGCGACGCGGGGAACCAGCTCGACATCCTGAACCTGAGCTTCGGCTACGAGGGCCTCATCAACCAGTACGCCGAAGAGGATCTCCGCGCGAACTTCTCGCAGGCCATCGCGGTCCTCGCCCAGGAGGGCGCCGCCGAGAAGACGATCCTCGTCTGGGCGGCCGGGAACCAGAATGGCGACCGCTGCGGGGCGGGCGTCCCGAACTGCGTGGACGGCCAGATCGAAGCGGTCTCCGTCGGCATCCTGCCGGGGCTGCTCGCCTACATGGAGGAGCTCCAGGGGCACTCCATCGCGGTGGTGGCGCTCCAACCGGACGGCGGCGCGATCGCGGACTTCTCGAACCGCTGCGGGATCGCCGCCGATCACTGCATCGCGGCGCCGGGGGACGACGTGGTCGTCGCCTTCTTCGGGCGCGAGTCGGGCGAGCCCGGGATCCGGCGCTACCTCCCCGGCGGCGGGACCTCGTACGCCGCGCCCATGGTCAGCGGCGGGCTGGCGATCATGAAGCAGCTCTTCCGGGACCAGCTCGCGAACGAGGAGCTCGTGAGCCGGCTCTTCCTCACCGCCGACAGCACCGGCATCTACGCGGACCGGGACATCTACGGGAACGGCCGGATGGATCTCGGCGTCGCGACCTCGCCGGTGGGGGTGCTCGACGTGCCGATCACCACCGGGATCGCGACTGCCGCCCACGCGTCGCTCGCGTCCACCGGGCTGCGGATGGGCGCGGCGTTCGGCGACGGGCTGGCGGCGGCGTTCGACGGGGACGAGCTGATGGCGCTCGACGACTTCGGAGCGCCGTTCTGGTACGAGCTCGACAGCTTCGCGGCGACCACCGACGGCCCCGCGATGTCGGCGCGGCTGCGGACGTTCCTGGGGCCGGGGACCGGCCTCGCGGCGGTGGGCGGCGGCGGTCCGGGGCTCACGGCCATGGGGGTCTCGGGCTCGGTGCTCCGGATGCCCACCGCGGCCGGGAACGGACACCTCGCGCTCGCCGAGGGCGCGGTGGCGGTGAGCGCGGCCGAGGGGCGCGGCTTCTCGGCGATGGCGTTCACCACCGGGCCGCTCCGTCCCGCCATGCCGGCGGCCGGGGCGGCGCTCGCCTGGCGGCCGGGTGACCTGCCGGTGGGCGTGCGGGCCGGGTGGATCTCGGAACGGGAGACGATGCTCGGGAGCCTGGGGACCGGCGCCTTCGGGGGCCTTTCGGCGGGGACGGCGTTCGTCGGCCTCGACGGCAGCCTGGGCCTCGGCGGTTGGCGGCTGGGGGCGGACGGCGAGTTCGGGATGGCGAACCCGGTCGCCCACGGCGGGATGATCCGGGAGATCTCGGCGCTCATGACCAGCACCTTCGCGGTCCACGCGACCCGGGGGTTCGGACGCGCGGGGTCGCTGAGCTTTTCGCTATCGCAGCCCCTCCGGGTGGAGAACGGCTGGGCGGCGCTGACGGTGCCCTCGGCGCGGACGAAGGCGCGCGAGGTGGTCCACCGCCCGCTGCGGGCCGACCTGGCGCCGGGCGAGCGGCAGCTCGACTTCGCGGCGCAGTGGAACCGGGCGCTTCCGCTCGGGGAGCTGCGGCTGGGGGCGATCTGGAGCCACTGGCCGGGACACCGGGAGGTCCTCGGGCCGCAGGTGGCGGCGCTGGCGGGCTGGCGCTGGGTCTTCTGAGACGACAGTCTCGCCTGCGCAACGCACGCCGCTATTCACGCACGGCACACCCCGCCCACCACCACAACGCTCCCCCACCCCAATTGCGCGCGGCAGCGGAGCGCCGGCCAGTTGCTGTGAAAATGCAGTCCGGCGGGTCGGCCGAGCCCCTTGATGGCACCGCCGGCCTGGAACGCCGGCTTCAGCCGGCACGCGGCCCGCAGGGCCGCAGTCTGCCGGTTCCGTAGGGTTCCGCAGAGTGCCCCCACGTTCCGTTATACGCCTTATTATTCAACGGCTTACGGTGCCATACTGTTCCTTCCCGGAGCGCCGCAAACTCCCTCGTTCCCGCTCTTCTTGTGTCCCCCAGGCACTCCCCGCAGGAACGCTCATCCATGACCGAACGACCCTACCGACTCTCCGCGAGATTCGTCGAGACCATCCGGGAACCCGGATGCTACGGCGACGGCCGCGGCTCCGGAGGTCTCTCCCTCCGGGTGAGGCGGATCGCCCGCGGCCAGCTCTCGAAGTCCTGGCGAAGGCCAACGGGGACACGGGCTCTCGGGAACCGCGGGGTGTGCGGGAAGCGGCAAAAGCAGCGGCAAACGGTGGGCGTTGTCCTTTTGCCGCAACATGCCGACCCCGAAAGCGGCGTAACGGGCGAACAAAGGCGCGCTCGGCCCGGGAGTCACCGTCACCGGGCGACGCTGGGCGGTGGCGCTCCCCGTCCCGGTCCGACGACGGGTGGTGATCGTCGTGGAAGGCCGGCTCATTCCCGTCGCGGCGGCGGTCGTCCCCACGGTGGCGAGGTGGGCAGCGGTTTGAAGGTGCGATACGTTCCGTTCGTTGCCCCCACGGGTGCGGCTCTCGGAGCAAAACCACGTTGACTGCGAACACGACCTCCGCACGGTCGGCGGAATCCGGGGAGTGAACGTGCGCCCTCACAACGCCCTCATTCCTCTTCTCGTCGGGTCATGTCTTTCTGGTTTTGTGGCT
>JAJDUD010000003.1 GCA_022826825.1 Acidobacteriota bacterium
GTCGCCGGGCCAAGCGCCGTGATGGCGCCGCCGGCTTGGAACGCCGACCTCCGGTCGGCACCGCGGTGCGCGACCGCGCAGCGCACGGCACGACGCCGAGTTGCGGGATGGTTCTCTGTCGGTGCAACCGGGCGGAGGGGACGCCCCGGGCCTCTGTCGCCCGAGACGACAAGCGGCGCGCCACCCGCGGGCCTTCGGCCCGCTGTGCCGACCGGAGGTCGGCGTTCCAAGCCGGAGGCGCCTTCGGGATGGGTGGCCCTACGCGCCCGCGGGCCTGCGGCCCGCTGTGCCGGCCGGAGGCCGGCGTTCCAAGCCGTTTCCGCCATTTTGGTGCCCGGCGGGGTGCGTAGGAGGACGCGCGCCCGGGCGCGGACATCACGCAAGCCGTCAAGCCATTTTGCGTAGGTCGCCGTCTTGCGGATCGTGAGCACGGACGAAACGTAGCCAGGAGGCTACTCCTTGTCCATCACGCGCCTCGCTCTCAACGACAGTGGACATGCCGCATGTGAGGTTTCCACGCAGTTCGGCCTCCGCGGCCTTGCCGGGAGACACAATCTCCCCCCGGAGGACCTGCCGATGACCCCTCGCCCCCGAACCCGCAGACGCCATCTGCCCGCGGGCGTCCTGGCGGTGGCGTTCGCCACGGCCGGCCCCGGCGCGGCGAGCCCGCAATCCGAAACCGTCCTCATCCGCGGACGGGCGGTCCACACCGTCACGAACGGGACCCTCGCGGACGGCGAGATCCTGATCCGGGACGGGATCATCGCGGCGGTCGGCGCGTCCCTCGATGTTCCCGCCGGCGCCGACGTGTACGAAGCCGAGGTCGTCATCCCCGGCCTGATCGACTCGCACACCCACGCGGCGCTCGACCGTTCCAGCCGCTCGCGCATCCCCGGCCCGGTGACCGCCGAATGGAAGGCGGTGGAACACGTGGACCTGTCGGACCCCATGCTCCAGGTGGCGCTCTCCGGCGGCATGACGTCGCTGATCACGCGTTCGGGCAGCGGCATCATCTCGAGCGGGCAGGCGGTCGCGCTCAAGCCGAAACGCACTCCCGGTGAGGACATGATCCTCAAGTCCTACGTGGACCTGAAGATGGCGGTGCGTCCGCTGATCAATCTGCGGCCCCGCGAGACCCCGCAGACGGTCATGGGCTGGTACGCCACCGCCGACGAGTACTTCCGCCGCGCGGCGGAGTACCTGCGGGAGCAGGAAGCGCACGCCGCCGGGGAGGGACCGGCGCCGGAGCGGGACGAGCGGCTCGAGGCCTTCGCCGCCGTGATCCGGGGCGAGGTGATGGTCCACGCCCACGCGCACTACCCGAGCGAGGTGATGATGGTGCTGCGCCTCGCGCGCAAGTACGGCTTCTTCGACCGCCTCGCGCTCGCCCACGCGGAGGAGATCTTCCCGCTCACCGAACTGCTCGCCGGGACCGAGATCGTCCCGGTCATCGGGCCGATGATGATCGTCCAGTACTGGGGCGATCCGGAGCCGCTGAACCTGCTGAAGGACCTCCTGGACGCGGGCGTCCACGCCAGCATCCAGACCGACATGTCGAACCAGCACTTCAAGGACTTCCGCGAGTACGGGGCCTTCCTGGCGCGGCACGGGCTCACCGACGACCAGGCGCTCGAGATCATGACCATCAACGGAGCACGCGCGATGATGCTCCAGGACCGGATCGGGAGCATCGAGGCCGGGAAGGACGCGGACCTGGTGCTCCTCGACGGGCACTTCCTCGACCTCACCGCCGACCGGGTGGAGCGCGTCTTCGTGGACGGGCGGCTCGAGTACGAGCGGGACCGCGTGCTCCAGCCCGAACGGCCGCGCGCGGTGGGGCCGTTCACGCCGGTGACCGGCGCCATCACCCCGGACGACGCGGCGTTCGCCATCACCGGCGCCCACGTGTTCACGGTGAGCGGGGGCGAGCTCCGGAACGCCACCCTGGTCGTGGAGGACGGGCGGTTCACCCGGGTGGCGGAGGGCGCGGCGCCGCCCGCGGGGATCGCGGCCATGGACGTGGGGGGCAGGGTGGTCATGCCGGGGACGGTGATCGCCCGCGCCTTTCCGAACGACTGGATCGGCGACCTCAAGTGGCAGGTGCAGAACGACGAGATCACCGAGCCGGTGGTCCCGGAGATGAACGCCCTCTACGCCGTGGACCCGTGGTTCCCGTCCTACCGGGTGAACACGACCATCGGGGTGACGGCGATCCACGTCACCCCGGGCACCCGCAACCTCGTCGGCGGCAGCGGGGTCGTGGTGAAGACGCCGGGACTCGACTTCGAGAAGATGGTGCGCCGCGAGCCGGCGAGCATGGTGTTCGCCCTCACCCCCTCGGCGCTCCGCGAGTGGACGGACGAAGCGGGAGCGCCGCTCACCCTCGAGCGCGCCGCGGCGATGATCCGGGAGACGCTGGACGCCGCCCGGACGTACGCGGCGGCGGGGGAGTCCCGGGAGTACGACGCGCGCCTCGAAGCGCTCGGGCCGCTGCTGCGGGGGCAGGTGCCGGCGATGGTCCACGCGGACCGCGTGGCGGAGATCGAAGCGGCGCTCAGCCTCGCCGAGGACTACGGCCTGCGGCTCGTGATCACCGGCGGGGTGGAGGCGCACCGGCTGGCCGGCCGGCTCGCGGCGGCAGGCGCCGGAGTCATTCTGGGGAACTCGGGGAGCTACGCGTCGGACATCCGCGGCGGCGGCGAGGGGTGGAGCGTGGAGGGACCCGCGATCCTGAACCGCGCCGGCGTCAAGGTGGCGTTCTTCGGCCCGGGCGCCTCCCGGCGCGCCTCACCCATCGGGCGGCTGGGCGGCGAGCCCATCCTCAACGCCGCGTGGGCCTTCCGGAACGGGGTCCCGGAGGTGGACGCGCTCAGGATGGCGACGCTCAACGCCGCCGAACTGGCGGATTTGGGCGACCGGATCGGCAGCATCGAGCCGGGCAAGGACGCGGACTTCGTCGTCCTGGAAGGGCACCCCTTCGACTACCGGGTCGTGCCGGACTGGGTGTTCGTGGACGGGAGGCTGGAGGCCGGCGGTCCTCGGTAGGCCGGAGGCCCCCACGGGGAGAAACGGCCATGCGCGCGTCCTCCTGCATGCGCACCCCGCCCGTCATGAGAATCGCGGAACGGCTGGGAACGCCGGCCTCCGGCCGGCACGCGCTGTGCGACCGCGCAGCGCACGGCACGGCGCCGATCTGCGGGATGGTTCTTTCTCGGTGCAACTGGGCGGAGGAGAGGCTTCCGGACCTGTGTCGCCCAGGACGACTGGCGGCACGTCGCCCGCGGGCCTTCGGCCCGCTGTGCCGACCGGAGGTCGGCGTTCCAAGCCGGGGGCGCCATCAGGGTGCTTGGCCGACCCACCGGGCTGCAACGTCACAGCAACTGGCCGGCGTGCCAAGCCGGCGGCGCCGTGACGGTGCTTGGCCGGCCCACCGGGCTGCATTTCACAGCAACTGGCCTCCGGCGGGCGAACGCGAAGTTGCCGCTCCGGGGACCGGCGCTCCGGTCCCGGCGTCAGAGGGGGTCGGACTGGGCGCCCTCCTGGAAGGCCCAGATGCGGTTGCGCGTGAGGACGTAGAGGACGCCGTCCTTGACGACCGGGGTGCAGTAGACGGAGGCGCCGAGGTTGTACTCCCCGAGGACCTCCAGCTCCTTGCCGGCGCGGAGGACCGCGACGTCCCCGTCCTCGTCGCCGAGGAAGACCTTGCCGTCGACCACGAAGGGGGAGCCCCACACCGCGGCGAAGGTGTCGTAGGTCCAGAACTCCTCGCCGGTCTCCGGGTCGAGCGCGTGCAGGAAGCCCGACAGGCTGGAGATGTAGAGGACGCCGTCGGCGATGGCCGCCGTGGACATGGTGCGGTAGAAGTCCTCGCCGCCGCGGTGCCACACGGCGTGCGTGTCGGTGACGTCACCGGTGCCGGTCGCGTCGATCACCCAGAAGTGGCCCGGCGCCTCGCCGTGCTCGGGATCCTGGCCGACGCCGATGTACACCTTGTTGTTGTAGACCACCGGCGTCGAGAGGATGTTGTTGCGCGTCCCGCGGCCGCCGAGGATCCACTCCGAGTCCTTCGGGTTGCAGTCGAACTGCCAGATGAGCTCGCCCGTCGCGGCGTCGAGGCTGTAGATCACCCCGTCGCCGCCGGGGAAAATGACCTGCGCCCGGCCATTGATCTCCGCGTAGGCCGGGTTGGTCCAGGCGCCGTGCAGGACGTTCTCGCCGACCGGGGTGCTCTCCCACAACAGCTCGCCGGTGTTCTTGTCCAGCGCGATGAAGTCGGGCGAGAAGGGCGACGGGACGTTGACGTGCCCCTCGTCGACCCCGTTGCTGGTGACGGTGTAGAGGACGTCCCCGATGACGAGCGGCGATCCCGTGGCGAGGTTGTGCGGGAAGACGTCCAACTCGCCGATCATGTCGTAGGACCAGATGATGTCCCCCGCGATCTCGCCGGTGTCGTCCTCGTCGGTGAAGGGGCCGTCGTTGCCGTTGGCGAAGCCGTTCGCGTCGAGGCAGACAATGTGCGCCTCGTTCGAGACGTAGTAGATGCGGTCTCCCTCCATGAACGCCGTGGAGCAGACGCCCTGCCGCGGCCAGTCGTTGACCCGGCCCGCCGGGAGCTTCGGATGCACCATCTGCCAGAGGAAGACGCCGGTGTCCGCCGCGAACGCCATGACGACGCCCCGGTCGCCATCGATGGCCGGGTCGCGGCGCCCCTCGTTGTTGGTGCCGACGTAAACCCGGCCGTTCGCGACCACCGGGCCGCCGTAGGCCTGCGAGCCCACCGGCTGGGACCAGAGAACGTTCCGGCCGGTGTCCACGTCCCACTCGCCGACGACGCCCGTCTCGTCCGAAACCATGTTCCGGGACGGCGTGTTGCCGAACATCGCCACTTCCTGGGCGGGAACCGCGGCGGGCGCCGCCAGCGCCGCCAGGGCTCCGAGAATCAGCGCCTGTCGTGTCTCCATTACCGGGGGTTCTCCATCACCTGCACGTTGTCGTAGTAGATGTCGATCGGCGAGTAGCCGATCAGGCCGGGGCTTCCCTGGCGGACCGGCTCCGGGTCCTCCACGGTCACGGTCCAGTCGTCGGGCTCGGCCTCGCCGCGCCGCCAGACCTTGCCGCGGATGAGCGCCCGGTCGTCGTCGAGGTCCACCCGCAGCTTCAGCGTGTACCAGACGTCGGGGTCCCACGCGAAGGGGAACCGCTCGGCCATCCGCAGCTCGGCGGCCCACGAGCGGACCTCGATCCGCTGGTGGTTGCCCTGCAGGTCCATCGTGTAGCCGCTGTTGATGAGGCCGATGTCGGGACGCCGCCGGCCCCGCTCGGTGGACATCACGTCGGCCTGCACCGTGTAGTTCGAGAGGTGGGACGGGCCGATGTAGATGGCGTGCCGGTGGATGCCGGTGCGGGACGCTCCCTTCCGGAAGAGCGGCTCGCCCCCTTCCTCCACGGCGGCCAGGCTTCCGCCCCCGCCGATCCAGTGCGGCGGCCGCCCGTTCCCGAAGTCCTCGGTCCAGGGCAGCGGCGAGAAGATGCGCACGCGCGCGGCGGCCGACACGTCGCCCACCGTCGCGACGACCCGTCCCGCCTGGTTGGCGGCCTCGGAGCCCGCCTGGAACGCGCCGCCTTCGCCAAGGCGCGAGCCGGTCAGGCCGTCGAGCGTCCAGGCAGCGGCCACTTCGCCGGCAGGCTGCCCGTTCGCGTCGAACGCCAGAAGCCGGAAGTCGATCGTCTGGCCCGCGTCCGCGATGACCTCGGCGGGAACCACCTGCAGGCTCGCGACCGTTCCCGTCGGCGCGCTCTCGGCCCCGAGAGCGGGGGTCGCCGCCGGCGCCGGGTCGAAAGGCGCGTCCGGGTCGCCGATGGAGTAGATGCCGGATTCGGCCGTGACGTAGAGCCGTCCGTACGCCGGGGCGAACGAACCGTAGATCTCCGCCTCGCGGCCGTCGGCCACTTCGAGGTCGTCGCTGTCGAGCTCGGTGACGCCGTCGGCGCCGGGCTCCAGAATGTGGACGTTGCCGTTGACCTCGGTGACGTAGAGCTTGCCGTCGGCCCAGACCGGCGACGACTTGCCCACCGTCCCGACGCTGTGCTCCCAGACGACGGCTCCGCTGGCGGCGTCGATGGCCACCAGGTTCGCGGAGTTGTCGATGACGTAGAGCCGGCCGTCCTTGATGAGCGGCGAGGCGAACCCGACCGCAAGCTCGTTGATCCGCCACTTCTCACCGGTGGCGGTGATGTCGCCGCTGCCGGTCGCGTCGATCGCCACGACCCGTCCCATGGTTCCCGCGTCGAGGTTCTCCTCGCTGTGCGCGACGTAGACGGTGGCGCCGTCGATCACGGGGGAGACGTTGATGCCGCGCTTGCTGAGGTGGAAGTCCCAGACCTTCTTTCCCGTGCGCGCCTGCATCGCGTAGATGTGGCCGTCGGCGTTTCCGTCGATGAGAAGCCGCTGGCCGCCTACGACGGCCACGATGGGCACCGACTGGGTGTTGAGGTCGGCCGGCTGGCCGCCGGGCGTCGCGACCCAGCGAACGTCGCCGGTGGCCTTGTCGAACGCCACGTAGCGGTGTCGCGGCGGCCCGCCCAGGCCGCCCCAGGCCGAGCCGATGACGCTCAGCACCAGGCGGTCTTCGTCGATGATCGGGGTTGACGTCCGCCCCCCGTAGCCGGACGCGCGGCCGAGGTCCTCGCCGAGCCGCCAGCTCCAGACGACGGTTCCGTCACGATCGAAGGCGTGCAGGTGGCCGTCCACGTTCAGGGCGTAGAGGGTGCCGGTCTCCGGATCCCCGGTGACGCTGCCCCAGCCGACCCGGTTGAAGGGAACGGTGGTGTTGAGAACGCTGAAGGTGTGTTCCCAGAGCTTCCTCCCGTCCTCCGCGTCCCAGCAGGTGACGATCTCCTTCTTGGCGACCCCGTCTCCGGTGCGGCCGTTGGCGCAGACGCGGCCGTCGAACACGGCGGGGGTGGAGCGGCCGACGTACTCCTGGAACCAGATGAGGTTCTCGCCGTCCACCGACCAGCTCGACACGAGCCCGGTCTGGTCCGAGACGCCGTTCTGCATCCGGCCGCGCCAGCTCGGCCAGTCCTGGGCCGCGGCGCTTGCCCCCGGCAGCGCGAGGAACGAAACGAGGAGCGTCGCGCACGCGGTGGCGCGGTGAGTCGCCCTGGTCATTCGCAATCTGAGATGGGGTTTCGGCCGTGCGCCAGCCCGCGATTTTAGCAGTCGGTGGCGAAAACCGCGTGAAAGCCGAGAGCGGCCAGGCGCCGGACCGGTCAGGGACTCAAGGCCCGCTCGATGGCCCAGGTCACGCCGACCAGCCCGATGACCGCGGAGACCGGCACGGCGAGCCGTCGCCGGTACCACGGCTTCGACCGGAACCAGCCGAACGATCCGGCGGCGGCAGCGATGACGGCGAGCTGTCCCAGCTCGATGCCCGCATTGAAGGTCACGAGCGCCAGGAGGCGCTCGCGCTCGGGCAGGCCCAGCTCGCCGAGGACCCCGGCGAAGCCCAGTCCATGCAGCAGGCCGAAGCCGAAGACCACCCCCGGCCGCCAGCGGGTCAGGCGGTCCGTCAGGACGTTCTCGATGGCGACGTACGCGATCGACAGCGCGATGAGCGGCTCGACCAGGCCCGGAGCGAGGGAGACGACGCCCAGCGCGGCCAGGGTCAGGGTGGCGGCGTGCGCGACCGTGAACGCGGTCACCTGCCACACGAGGGGCCGGAGCCGCGCGCTCAACAGGAACAGCCCCAGCACGAACAGGATGTGGTCCATTCCCTCGGGCACGATGTGGACGAACCCGAGCCGCGTATAGCGCGCCGCCACCTCGAGGCGGCCCGGCGGCTCGACCGGGCCGGTCAGGTCGAGCGGGTCGCTCCGCGCCCCGGGTTCGAGGAGGGAGCGGACCTCCACCGCGCGCCCGGCGTCGGCGATGGTCAGGTGCACCTCGCCGAACGCCCGCGACGCGAAGAACCCCACCGTGGCCGCGCCCTCGGGAACCCTTCCCGTGAGGCGCGCCGTCAGGCCGAGCACGGTCGGGATCTCGGCGTCCGTCGCGCGGGGCGTGCCGTAGTCGGGAAACGAGACCTCGAACGGGGCGGGCTGGCCGTCGAACCGGATCCGGATCCGCCGCTCGAACAGGCGCCGCAGGCCGGCCACGCGCGTCGCGAATTCCTCCGGCGGGAGACCCTCGAGCGCCTCCACCAGTTCCGCGTCATTCGTGTCCACCGGCACGCCGAGCGCCAGCGCGTCGAGGTCGTAGATCAGGTTCGCCTCGAAAGCGCCGCCCTCCCGCAGCGTGAGGGTCACCTCCGTGAACGCCAGCGGATGGGCGAGCGCGGGGCGGACGCCGGGTGGCGCCACGGTCGTGGCCAGCAGGAGGGCCGCCACGAGCGCGGCGCGCCAGTCGCTGTGAAAATGCCGTCCGGCGGGTCGGCCGCGTGCCTCGATGCCGCCGGCTGGGAACGCCGGCCTCTGGTCGGCACGCGCTGCGCGACCGCGCAGCGCACGGGACGGCGCCGACGAGCGGGATGGGTCGCTCTCGGTGGAACGGGGCGGAGGGGACGTTCCCGGACCTCGCTCGCCCGAGACGGCGGGCGGCGCGTCGCCCGCGGGCATTCGGCCCGCTGTGCCGACGGGAGGTCGGCGTTCCAAGCCGTTTACGCCCTCTTCATGACGAGCGGGGGTGCGTGGGAGGACGCGCGCATGGGCGAAGGTCACACCCCGCCCACCACCACAGCGCCGCCCCCACGCCAATCGGGCGCGGCAGCGGAGCGCCGGGCAGTTGCTGTGAAAATGCAGTGCGGCGGGTCGGTTGCGTGCCTCGATGGCGCCGCCGGCTTGGAACGCCGACCTCTGGTCGGCACGCGCTGCGCGACCGCGCAGCGCACGGGACGGCGCCGGCCGGCGGGATGGGTCGCTCTCGGTGGAACGGGGCGGAGGGGACGTTCCCGGACCTCTGTCGCCCGAGACGACGGGCGGCGCGTCGCCCGCGGGCCTTCGGCCCGCTGTGCCGACCGGAGGTCGGCGTTCCAAGCGGTTTCCGCCGTCTTCATGACGAGCGGGGGTGCGTGGGAGGACGCGCGCATGGGCGCACGTCACACCCTGCCCAGCATCACCACAACGCCGCCCCCACGCCAATCGCGCGCGGCAGCGGAGCGCCGGCCAGTGGCTGTGGAAATGCAGTGCGGCGGGTCGGTTGCGCGCCTCGATGGCGCCGCCGGCTTGGAACGCCGACCGCCGGGCGGCACGCGCGGCGCGACCGCGCAGCGCACGGCACGGCGCCGACCTGCGGGATGGGTCGCTCTCGGTGCAGCGGGGCCGAGGAGATGCCCCCGGATCTCTGTCGCCGAAGGCGAACAGCGGCGCGTCGCCCGCGGGCCTTCGGCCCGCTGTGCCGACCGGAGGTCGGCGTTACAAGCCGTTTACGCCGTCTTCATGACGAGCGGGGGTGCGCGGGAGGACGCGCGCATCGGCGCACGTCACACCCTGCCCAGCATCACCACAACGCCGCCCCCACGCCAATCGCGCGCGGCAGCGGAGCGCCGACCTGCGGGATGGTGCGCTCTCGGTGCGACGGGGCGGAGGGGACGCTCCCGGACCTCGGTCGCCCGAGACGGCGGGTGGCGCGTCGCCCGCGGGCCTTCGGCCCGCTGTGCCGACCGGAGGTCGGCGTTCCCAGCCGTTTCCGCCGATTTCATGACACGCGGGGAGCGTAGGAGGACACGCGCATGGGTGTTTCTCCCGGCGGGAGAGCGCCACGCCTGCCGGTCTGGAACCCGGCGTTCCCGGCCGCTCCGCCGTCACGCCCGCCGGCGGACGGTGGGGGCCGCGTTCCGGCAACGGCCGGCCTCCCTCAGTTCGTGGTGGGATGCGTTCGGTACTTCTCGAACCAGGCGATGACGTTTTCGACCTTGGAGATCAACTGGCTCGGCCGGCGTCCCATGAAGTGGGGCGCGCCCGGCAGCCGGACCACCGCGGTGTCGATTCCCTGGAACTTGAGCGCGTGGAAGAGCTGGTAGGACTCCGACAGCGGCGTCCGCAGGTCCGCCGCTCCGGTGAGCACCAGGGTCGGCGTCGTCACGTTCCCGGCGAGCGACAGCGGCGAGAACTTCCAGTAGGGCTCCGGGTCCTCCCAGGGGAGGCCCTCGTAGCGGCTGTGGTAGTAGCCGTACCAGTTGTCGGCGGTCAGCGTCTTGCTGATCCAGTTGACGACCGGCTTCGCCGAGACGGCGGCGCGGAAGCGGTCCGTCTTCCCGACGATCCAGGCGGTCATGATGCCGCCGGCGCTCCCGCCGGTCACGAACAGGTTGTCCTCGTCCACGTAGCCGCGGGCGATCATGGCGTCCACCCCGGACATGAGGTCGTCGTAGTCCTCGCCCGGATAGTTGTGGTAGAGCAGGTCGCCGAACTCCTCGCCGTAGCTGGTGCTGCCGCGGGGATTGGCGTAGAGGACGACGTATCCGGCGGTGGCGAAGAGCTGCATCTCCGCCGAGAAGCGGTCGCCGTAGTTGGAGATCGGCCCGCCGTGGATCTCGAGGACGAGCGGGTACCGGCGGCCGGGATCGAAGTCCGGCGGCTTGACGATCCAGCCCTGGACGGGGTGGCCGTCGAACGAGGAGTCCCACCAGATCTCCTCCACCTCGCCGAGGGTCCTGCCGGCGAACAGGTCCTCGTTGAGCGCGGTGATCTGCCGGACCTCCCCGCCGCGCGCGCCCACCGCCACGTCGCCGGGATTGTGGGGACGGCTCTGGTTGAGCGCGAAGGCGCCGGTCGCGGCGACGGAGAAGGAGCCGCCGCCGTAGGGGCGCGCGTACACGGCGCCCAGGTCTCCGGCCAACTCTTCGGTCTGGCCGTCCAGCGTCGCGAAGCCGACCTTCGAGTTCCCCTCGTCGTCGTACTGGAAGTAGATGCCGCTGCCGTCCGCGGCCCACACCGGACTCGACACGCTGCGGTCCAGCGCCCCGCTGACGGCGCGCAGGCCGCTTCCGTCCATGTTCATCACCCAGAGCCGGCTGAGCTGGTAGGTCCGCACCCGGTCCTCGTAGCCGGTGAAGGCGATCTGTTGCCCGTCCGGCGACACCGCGGGGCCGCGGTCCGGGCCGTTCCGGTCGGTGAGCGCCCGGATCTCGCCGCCGGCGACCGGGGCGATGTAGAGCTCCGAGTTGCGGAAGTCCCGTTCCCAATCGGCGCTCCGATTCGAGGAGAAGACGAGATGCGCGCCGTCCGGCGTCCAGGCGGCGGGGCTCTGGTGATGGAAGTCGCCGGTGGTCACCTGGACCGGCGTTCCGCCGTCCACGGGCAGGACGAAGATGTGGTGGAAGCCGAAGTCGAGATAGCCCACCCCGTCCTGCCGGTTCTTGAAGCGGTCCTCCATGATCGGCGGGTCGGCCCATTCCGCCCCCGGGGGCGGTTTCGGTGGGGCCACGAGCTGCGGCGGCGGATAGGGCACGAGCATGTTGAAGGCCAGCCGCTTGCCGTCGGGCGACCAGCGCAGGCCGCTCGGCGACTCGAGGAGCTGGGTCAGCGTCGCGGTCTCGCCGGTGTCCATCCAGCGCAGGTGGATCTGCCCGCCGGCGGTGTAGGCGAGGCGGGTTCCGTCCGGCGACCAGCGCGGCGAACCGCCGTCGCCGAGCCGGCGGTGGCCGGAGCCGTCGGCGTTCACGATCCAGAGCTCGGAGCGCACCCGGTCGCGCATGATGTCCATCGAACTGCGCACGTAGGCCACCTGGCTGCCGTCCGGCGAGATCTGCGGGTCGGCGGCCCATTCGAGCTGGAAGACGTCCATGGACTCGAAGGGCGTCTGCGCGAGGGCGGGGGCGGGAAGGGTCAGCGCGCCGGCGAGGGCGAGGAGGAGCGGGAGTTTGGGCATGGCGGGACTCTCGGGTTCGGGGTGGGGGTCAGGGGTTTGGCAAGTTAGCAGAGGGGGAAGGGATCAGTTGCCGGAGGACGTCCGGTACTTCTCGAACCAGGCGATCTGGTTCGCGACCTTGGCGATCAGCTCGCTCGGCCGGCGGCTCATGTTGTGGTAGGCGCCGGGAATGCGGACCACCGCGGTGTCGATGCCGCGGAACTTGAGGGCGTGGAAGAACTGGTACGACTCCGAGAGGGGCGTCCGCAAGTCCAGCGATCCGGTGAGCACCATCGTCGGCGTGGTTACGTTCCCCACCAGCGAGAGCGGCGAGAACTTCCAGTAGGGCTCGGGGTCCTCCCAGGGGAGGCCCTCGTAGCGGTTCCCGAAGTAGTTGAACCAGTTGTCCGCGGTGAGCGTCTTGCTGATCCAGTTGATGACGGGCTTTTCGGAGACGGCGGCGCGGAAGCGGTCGGTCTTACCGACGATCCAGGCGGTCATGATCCCGCCGGCGCTGCCGCCGGTCACGAACAGGTTGTCCTCGTCCACGTAGCCGCGGGCGATGACCGCATCGACCCCGGACATCAGGTCGTCGTAATCGTTCCCCGGGTAGTTGTGGTAGAGCAGGTCGCCGAACTCCTCGCCGTAGCTGGTGCTGCCGCGGGGATTGGAGTAGAGGACGACGTAGCCGGCGGCGGCGAACATCTGCATCTCCGCCGAGAAACGGTCGCCGTAGTGGGAGATCGGCCCGCCGTGGATCTCGAGGATGAACGGGTACTGCTTCCCCGGATCGAAGTCCGGCGGCTTGACGATCCAGCCGTGGACCCGGCGGCCGTCAAACGACGACTCCCACCAGATCTCCTCGACTTCGCCCAGGGTCCGCTGGCCGAGCAGGTCCTCGTTGAGCGCGGTGATCCGCCGGACCGTGGCGTCCGGCGCGCCCACCGCCACCTCGCCCGGCCGGTCGGGACGGGTCTGGTTGAGCGCGAAGGCGCCGCCTGTGGAGACGGAGAACGAGCCGCTGCTGTAGGGAAGGCCGTACGAAGAACCGCCGGCGCTCTCCGCGAGGACCGCGACCTCGCCGTCGAGGGTGGTGAAGGCGACCTTCCGGTTGCCCTCGTCGTCGTACTGGAAGTAGATGCGGTGTCCGTCCGCGGCCCACACGGGATTCGCCACGCTCCGGTCCAGGCCGGCCGTGACGTCGCGCCGGCCGCTTCCGTCGAGGTTCATCACCTGGAGCCGCCGGACCTGGTAGGTGCGCAGCCGGTCCTCGTTCCCGACGAACGCGATCCGCTGTCCGTCGGGAGAGACCGCGGGGCTCGTGTCCGGCCCGCTTCGGTCCGTCAGCGCCCGGATGGCGCCACCCTCCAGGTCGGCGATGTAGATCTCCGAATTGCGGTAGTCGCGCTCCCAGTCCTCGTTGCGGTTGGAAGAGAAGACCAGGTGTCGTCCATCCGGCGTCCAGGCGGCGGGACCCGGGTGCTGGAAGTCGCCGGTGGTCACCTGGACGGGGGTTCCGCCCTCCACCGACAGGACGAAGATGTGGTGGAAGCCGAAATCGAGATACCCGATCCCGTCCTGCCGGCCCTTGAAGCGGTCCTCCATGATCGGCGGGTCGGCCCATTCCGCGCCCGGCGGCGGTCTCGGCGGGGCGACGAGCTGGGGCGGGGGATAGGGCACCAGCATGTTGAAGGCGATCCGGCTCCCGTCCGGCGACCAGCGGAGTCCGCTGGGCGATTCGAGAAGCTGCGTGAGCGTGGCGGTCTCCCCGGTGTCCATCCAGCGAAGGTGGATCTGGTCGTCCGCGACGTAGGCGAGGCGGGCGCCGTCCGGCGACCAGCGGGGAGAGGCGCCGGCGCTCAGCCGGCGGTGGCCGGATCCGTCGGCGTTCACGATCCAGAGCTCGGTCCGCTGGCGGTCGGTCATGATGTCCATGGAGGTGCGGACGTAGACGACCCGTTCTCCGTCGGGCGAGATCTGCGGGTCCACCGCAAACTCGAGCTGGAACACGTCCATCGGCTGGAACGGCGTCTGGGCCGCCGCCGGGGAGGGGAAGGCGAGCGCGGCGGCCAGGGTGACGAGTGAGGTGATCCTGAGCATGGGGTGGCTCCTCGATTCGGGGCGGAAGACGGCCCGCCAAGGTACCAGCCAAGCCTGCTGGACGCCATTCGGGCGGGTGGCGGCGCGGTCTTGAGCCCGCCCGGCGCTCCCCGGCTACACTCCGTCGCCCTGTGATCCGAGTTCCCGTTCTCCGCTGGGGGAAGCCCTACCGGAGTCTCGAGACGACCACCGTTTCCCACTTCCTGACCGGCGAGCCGATCGCCGAGGTGGACCAGGCGGCCGCCGGGATCGTCAAGCGGGACCTGCGCCGCGCGGGCCGCGCCCGGGCCGCGCTTCGTGAGATTCCGATCCCGGAATTGCTGGACCGGATCAGGGAAGCCGCCCGGCTCTACATGGAAGCCGAGCTGCCCTTCGGCGAAGGGGTCCAGACTCCCGACGACTTCGTCCATTCCCAGTCGGCGACCACCGGGCTTCCGGAGGCGATGTGCCGCGCGAACATGGAGAAGAACCGCTTCGTGCTCAAACGGATGGACCAGGTCCTCGACGCGCTCACCCGCGGCCTCGACCTCGGGGTGCTGTCGGCCGGTCACGGGATCGAGGAGCGGGGAGTCCCGATCTCCTACCAGGCGCAGACCCCCGTGCTGGCCTGCGTGCTGCCCTCGAACTCGCCGGGAGTGCACACCCTGTGGCTGCCGGTGATCCCGCTGCAGATCGGCCTCGTCCTCAAGCCGGGACCGGAGGAGCCCTGGACGCCCTACCGGATGGCGGAGGCGTTCTTCGCCGCCGGGATCCCCCGGGAGGCGATCGCCGTCTATCCGGGCGGCGCCGAGGTGGGCGCGGCTGTCGTCGAAGCGGCGCCGAAGACGCTCATCTTCGGGAGCCGGGCCACCGTCGAGCGGTACCGGAGCAACCCGTCGGTGCGGGTCCACGGCCCCGGCTTCTCCAAGATCCTCCTCGGCGACGACGTCGTGGACGACTGGGAAGAGCACCTGGAGGTCCTCTTCGAGAGCGTCTTCCTGAACAGCGGCCGAAGCTGCATTTCCTGCTCGGGGATCTGGGCTTCCCGGCACACGGAAGAGATCGCGGCCGCGCTGGCGGAGCGTCTCGCGCCGGTCGCGCCGCGGCCCCCGGAAGATCCCGAGAGCGCGCTCGCCGCCTTCACGGTGCCGGGGATGGCCGAGGCCATCGACCGGGACATCGAGGAGCGGCTCGGCGGCGGGGGGAGCACCGACCTCACCGCGCCTCTCCGGGACGGGCCGCGCCTCGCCGCGCAGGGACGCGCCTCGTGGCTCCGTCCCACCGTCCTGCACTGCGACCGCCCGGATGCCCCGGCCGCAAACGTGGAATACATGTTCCCGTTCGTCTCGGTGGTGCGCTGCCCCCAGGAAGAAATGCTGAAGCACATCGGGGACACCCTGGTGGCCACGGCCATTACCGAGGACGCCGCTTTCCGGGCCGACCTGCTGGAGACGACCTCGATCGACCGGCTCAATTTCGGACCCATCCCGACCACCCGGCTGAACTGGCTCCAGCCGCACGAGGGCAACATCCTCGACGTCCTCTACCGCGCCCGGGCCTTCCAGAGCGCCTGACCCGGGGTGACGGAGGCGGCGGCCGGCCCCACGGGCCTCGAGGTCTCCGGCCTCGTCAAGGACTATCCGGCGCCCGCCGGGTTCCTGCGGGTGCTCGACGGCGTCGATCTGCAACTCCGGCCCGGCGAGGCCGCCTCGGTGATGGGCGCCTCCGGCTGCGGGAAGAGCACGCTGCTGTTCCTGCTCGGCGCCATCGAGACGCCGTCCGACGGGGTGGTGCGGCTCGACGGCGTGGACCCCCACGAGCTTTCGCTCGACGATCAGGCGCGGTTCCGCCGCGACCGGGTGGGGTTCGTGTTCCAGGACCACTGTCTGCTCCCGCAGTGCACCGCGCTCGAGAACGTGCTCGCACCCACGCTTCCGGACCCGCGCGAGGGCGACCGCTCGCGGGCGGCCGCGCTCCTCGACCGGGTGGGACTCTCCGGCCGGGTGGACCACCTGCCGGCGGAACTCTCGGGCGGGGAGAAGCAGCGGGTCGCGATCGCGCGCGCCCTCGTGCGGGCGCCGCGCCTGCTGCTCTGCGACGAACCGACCGGCAACCTGGACGGGGAGTCCGCGGCGGGCGTCGCGGATCTCCTGCTCGAGGCCGGCGCGCTCGACGAGGGCCGGATGGTGGTCCTGGTGACCCACGACGCGGAGCTCGGAGGCCGGTTCCCGAAGCGGTACCGGATGCACGGGGGCCGCCTCACCGACGGGTAACGGAATGGCCACCGCCTTTGGGGTAGCCCAGTTCGCCCGGCGCGGCCTCCGGCACTACCTCCGCGAACACCTCCTGGTTGCCGCCGCCACCGCGGTCGCGGTTGCGGTGCTGGTCGGGGCGCTGGTCGTCGGGGACTCGGTGCGGGGCAGCCTGCGGGCGGCCTTCACCGAGCGCCTCGGGGCCGCCGACTACGCGGTGCTCCCGCTGCATCCCTTCTCGGACGATCCGGAGACGGGCCTCGCGGCCCGGCTGGGCGCCCGCGCCGACTTCCGGGAACGGTTCGCACGCGCCGCGCCCGTCTACCGCCTGCCGGGCACCGTGGTGGCGCCCGACGGCGGGACGGTCCCGGCGACCATCTTCGGGGTGGACGAGCGCTACTTCGCCTTCCACGGGCTCGAAGACGTCATCGAGCCGGGAACCGCCCGCATCGGCAGCGGTCTCCGGCGGCTGGGCTTCGTTCCCGGCGACGGGCTCCTGGTCGGGATCGGGGGACACGAGGAGGTCGCCGCGGCATCCCTCTTCGGCGAGAAGGACGATGCCGGCATCACCGTCCGGCGCGAGGTCGCGGCCTGGCCGAACCCGGCGCCCGGGGTGGGCTCGGGCGACTTCGCGCTCTTCCCGGAGCAGGGAGCCTCTCGCGCGGTGTTCCTGCCGCTGGACGACCTGCGCCGGGTGGTGGACGCCTCGGGCGCCCGTGGAACTCCGGGTTCCGTCCCCCGGGCGAACGCGCTGCTGATCCGCGCCTCGGGGCAGGGGGGCGGCGGCGCCGAGGAGGAGACCGCGACGCTGGCGACCGTCCTCGCGGGGAGCAGTTCCCTCGATGACCGCGGCCTGAGCCTGAGCGAGGCGGCGGAAGGCGGAGTCGTCCTCGAGAGCCGCAGCCTGGTGCTGGCGGACGGGGTGGTCGAAGGGGCGCTTGCCGCGGCCGGGCGGACGGGAGCCGGCGCCGCCCCCGTCCTGACCTACCTGGCCACTTCCATCCGGTCCGCCGATCGGGAGACCCCCTATTCGCTCGTCAGCGGACTCCCGGCGGCGCTGCTCCCGGAGAGCGGGCGGGAGAGCGGCCAGAACGTGCTCCATCCCGGGCCCTGGCTGGCGGAGGATCTCGGGCTCGACCCGGGGGACCGGCTCGATCTCTCGTTTCTCGTCTGGGAGGAGCAGGGCCGCTTTCACTCCGACACGGCGTCGTTCGTGGCCGGGCCGGCGGTCGCGGGAGACGCCCTCTTCACGGACCAGACCCTGGCTCCCGAGTTCCCGGGAGTGAGCGACTCGGCCCGGATGGGTGACTGGGACCCACCGTTCCCGGTGGACCTGAGCCGCATTCGGGAGCGCGACGAGCTCTACTGGGAGGAATTCCGGACCCTGCCCAAGGCGTTCGTGCCCCTTCCGGTGGCGCGGCGGCTCTGGACGATGCGTCAGGGAAGCGCGACCTCGGTCCGCTTCGCTCCCGGGGAGGGCACTCCCGACGGGACGGAACTCGCGGAGGCGCTCGTCGCGGCCCTTCCCGCCGAGGACTTCGGCCTCGTGCCCGTGCCGGTCCGCGAGCAGGGTCTCGAGGCCTCGCGGGGAGCGACGGACTTCGGGCTCTATTTCCTCTACTTCTCGTACTTCCTGCTGGTGTCCGCGTTCGTGCTGCTGGCGCTCCTCTACCGGCTGGGGGTGGAGCGCCGGCTCGGGGAGATCGGCATGCTGCTCGCGTGCGGCTGGTCTCCGCGCCGGGTCTCCCGAAACCTGCTTCTCGAGGCCGCGGCGGTCGCCTCTGTGGGCGCGGTGGCCGGGGCGTTCGCCGGAATCGCCTACGCCACCGGGATGATCGGCCTGCTCTCGGGCGTCTGGGAGGGCGCGGTGGCCGGTACGCTCGCTGCGGACTCCGCCGGAGAGAGCGCGGCGGCCGCGCTCGGCGTGTCCGTGAGCTGGTCTTCGGTGGCCGCCGGCGCCTGGTCCGGGATCCTGATGGCCCTGGGGGCCGCCTGGTGGACCCTGAGGAAGCTCGTGCGGTGTTCCCCGCGGAGCCTGCTGGCCGGGAAGCCCGCCGGGGAACTCGCGGGCTGGCCCGGCCTGGCGCCCGCGCGTTCCCCCGGGGGGGCCGCCCGGCGCTGGGCCGTCGTCACCGGGGCGTTGGGCCTGGCGCTCTTCGGGCTCGGGATGGCCGGGGCGATTCCCGAAGCCGGCGGCTTCTTCGGGGCGGGGGCGGCGTTCCTCGCGACGGCGTTCCTGGCGGCGTGGTCGCGCCTCAAGGGCCTGGCCGATCCGGGACGGCGCGCCGCGACCGGGCAGGGCAGCGCGGGCCTCCGCGGGCTCGCCTTCCGCGCCACCACCTTCCGGCCCGGCCGCAGCCTCGCCGCGATGGTCCTTGTGGCCTTCGCCGCGTTCACCCTCGTCGCGGTCGAGGCGTTCCGGAAGCGGCCCGCAGCGGGGGTCCTCCCGGCGGGCGCCGGAGGGTTCGTCTCCATCACCGAGACCGTCTTCGGCTCGCCCTGGGATCCGCGGGATCCCGAAGGGGCCGAGGCGCTCGCCCTCCTGCGGCCCGACGACCTCGGACTCCGTATCCAGCCGCTCCGGCTCGCCGGCGACGAGGACGCGAGCTGTCTGAACCTGTACCGGCCTTCGCGCCCCCGCGTCATCGGGATTCCCCGGGAACTCGCCGACGAGAACCGGTTCCCGTTCGCCGCCCATCTGGGCGAGAGCCCCGAAGACCGCGACAACCCCTGGCGCCTGCTCTGGGAGGACCGCGAGGCCGGCGCGCCGATTCCGGTCATCGGGGACCAGAACTCGATGACCTACGTGCTCAAGTGGCCGGTGGGCGAGGAGCGCGTCTTCCCCATTGGGGCCGGGGACGCTCCGGTCCGTCTCCGGCTCGTCGGCACGCTCTGGGACAGCGTCTTCCAGGGCGAACTGCTGATGGCGGAGGAGGACCTGCTCCAGTCGCTGCCCGCGCCGGACGGCTACCGGCTCTTCCTCAGCGAATGGGAGGAGGTCCCGCAGGGTGAGGAGGCGCTTGCCGCCGCGGAGGCGGAGGCCGCCCACGTCGTGGGTGGCGCGCTCGCCGACTACGGCGCGGTCTCGACGTCCACCCGGGCCCGGCTCGCGGAGTTCCACCAGGTCGAGAACACCTACCTCTCCACCTTCCAGGCGCTCGGCGGCCTCGGGTTGCTGCTCGGGACCTTCGGACTCGGGGCGGTGCTGCTGCGGAACGCGGACGAACGCCGGCAGGAGTGGGCGCTGCTCAGCGCCGCCGGCTACCGGCGGCGGGACTTCGCGGAACTCGGCTTCTGGGAGAACGCGCTCCTGCTCAGCACCGGGCTCATGGCCGGCAGCGCCGCCGCCGTCATCGCGATCCTCCCCGTGCTCGGGCAGCGCGACGCCGGCGGCAGCATCACCCTCCTGCTGCTCCTCCTCGCCGGAATCCTCGCGTTCGGCCTGGGCGCCGGCGCCTTCGCCGCCCGCGCCGCCGCCAACCGCCCGATCCTCGAATCACTCCGGGCGGGGTAGCGCTCAGCCGCGGTTTCCCGACCCGTCAGAGACGGGCGTCGAGCCGGTTCAGTTGGCCCGGCCAATCGAGAATCTCCCGATCCGCAGTTGCGAGTGTGTGACCCGTGAGCGCGGTGGCGACGATGATGCGGTCCGCCGGGTCGCCGTGCATATCGGGAAGAAGTCCCGCTCGAACGGCGATTTCGCCGTCAACGGGCAGCTCCACCAGGCCGGACTCGAGCAGAGTCGCGCGCCAGGCGTTCAGTTCGGACGGGAGTTCGAGCCGCCCCTTCTGAAGGCGCATCCCGATCTCCCAAAAGGAGATGCTGGAGGCCGCAATCTCGCGAGTGGGCCAGCGGCCTCCGATGACCTGACGAATCTCCTTGCCGAGTTTGGGATCGTCGCGCAGCAGCCAGAGAAGAACATGCGTGTCCAGCAGGATCAAAACAGATCCTTGTCGTCGGTTCCCGGTTTCTCGAACCACTCCGGCGGCATGGGCGACACGATGTCCCCCAGGATCCGGATGAGGTGCCGGTCGCGACCAAAGGGCGCCGATGGCTTTTTCCGGTAGGGCGCGAGCCGCGACACGGGACGCCCGTTCTTGGTGATGACGATCTCTTCCCCGCTCGCGGCCACCTCGTCCATGAGCTTCAGGCACTTGGCCTTGAATTCGGACGCCTTCATGGTTCGCGTGGGGGGTGTCGGCTGGCTGTGCTGCTGCATTGCGGTGCTCCGGCGGGACATGTGACCAGTATTCTATATGGTCATGACCATGGTCATATGAAGTCAGGCGTTGGGCGCCCCTTCCTGCAACGCGAACAGGTGCGCGTTGGAGGCCGCGTGGCGGAATCTCCTCGCCTCGACGTACTCGGGATCCGCGTACCAGGCTTCGGCGGAAGCCCGGTCGGGGAACTCCAGGATGACCATCCGTCCGTCGAATCCCTCGCCCTCGAGGGCGGTGACGGCGCCGCCCCGGGTCAGGAAGCGGCCTCCGTGTTTTTTCAAGGTCGCTGGCGTCCGGTCGGTGTACTTCCGGTAGGTCTCGAGGTCGTGAACGTCGATCATCGCGACGACATAGGCAGGCATGATGTTTCCTTTCTGGTGCCGGGCCGCCCCACGACTTCGCTCACGCGGATGACGCCGCCGGAAACGCGCCAGGAGCGCCGGTGTTCACACCGGCATCGCGGCCGCAGGCCGCGAAACTCCCATCGCCAGGCGAGCTTGTTGCGTGGGGTTGAGCCATTCTCCTGGTGAGCTGTGCCATGCGGCGGAATGGAGCTGGGAGTTTCGCCCGCTGCGCGGGCGATGCCGGCCTGGAGGCCGGCGCTCCCGGCGCTGGCGCACGTCAACCACGCGCCGCTAGCGCACAAAGATGTGCTTGGGGATGTAGCCGGTGACCACCTGGGTGAGGTCCACGACCTCGCTCACCCGGAAGTCCACCGCGATGCTCGCGAGGGACAGCGCTTTCGCCGGGGAGAGCCCCTTCTCTTCGCCGAGGAACTCCACGACCTCCCAGGTCGCCTGCCGGGCGGCGCGGTCCAGGTCGAGGGCGATTCCCATCACCAGGTAGTGGTCGTCGTCTTCGGCCCGGGGGAACGACGGCGCCCGGCCCTTGTGGACGGCGAAGCGGAACACGCCGCTCAGCGACTGCTCGATCGCGGTGCCGCTGACCTCGCCGTCCCCCTGGGCGCCGTGGGGGTCCCCGGCGTAGAAGAGGGCGCCGGGGTGGAAGACCGGGAGATAGACCGTGGTCCCCGCCTTCAGGTCCTTCACGTCGAGATTGCCGCCGAAGGGTCCCGGAGGCCGCGAGCCCTGGACGCCGGGCACGGTCACGCCGGGCTGCCCGACGACCGGGTCCGGGGCCACCGCGAGGATCCCCATGAAGGGGGCGAGCGGGACCTGGATGTCCTCCGCGAGGAAGGCCACTTCCCGGCCGTCCACCCAGCCGGTCCGGATCAGGTGCCGCGTCCCAGCGGGAATGTCCAGCGCCGGGTCGTCCGCGCGGAAACCCGGATAGCTCTCGGAGAACACCCCGCCGCGGGCGGAGGTGTTGTTGACCCCCCACGGCGCCCGGGTCTCGACCGCGAGGATCTCGATCTCGAGCATGTCCCCGGGCTCGGCGCCCTCGATGAACACCGGGCCGGTGATGACGTGTCCGCTCCGGCCCTCGCGGGGCCGGCCCTCCCGGGAGGCCCAGAAGTCGAGGACATCCTGGTGGATCTCTTCCTCCGGCACGCCGAGCGCGCCGAGCCAGGCCACCGGCTCCTCGTCCTGGACCGCGCCGCTGTGGGTGAGGGTGTCCACGCGGACGGTCTCGCCGGACCGGACCCGCAGCACCGGCTCCTTGTCGATGGGGAACCAGCCCAAGCTCAGGTTGCCGGGCGTCGACGGGACGAAGTGGTCGGCCGGGAACGGGGCGCCCGGACCGGCTTCGGCCTGCGTGACGCCCGGCCCGCCGGTTTCCGTTCCGGCCTGGGGAGGGGCGCACCCGGCGGCGAGGACTGCCGCCAGGACCCATCCGGGGCCTGTTCCGAAGCTCGCCCTGCTTCTCATCGGTCCGGCCTCCTCAGCGGCCGAGCCCGGTGGCGGCGGGCAGGGAGGCGCCCCGGTTCGCGCCCGTGAAGTCGGGATCGACGTCGGAGTCGGCCAGGTCCCAGGCCAGTTGGTAGACGAGCCGGACGATTCGCTCCAGCTTCTCGTATTCGATCCGCTCCGGCCGGTCATAGATGGTGTGGTAGTCGGGATGGAGTCCGGTGTGGAAGAAAAGGGCAGGGACACCGGTCTGGAGGAAGGGCCACTGATCGCTGCGCCGGAGCAGGTTCGACGGGTTGTTGTCGTAGCGCATCTTGAGGTCCAGCTCCGACTCGCGGTTGGCGGAGCGCACCATCTCGGTCATGGTGCGGCTGTAGCTGTACCCCAGGATGTTCACGGAGTTGGCGTTCGACTCGGCGGTCTGGGGTTCCAGCCCCCGAAACCGCCGGCCGCCGCCGCGGCGGACCTCTTCGTTCCGCCCGATCATGTCCATGTTGAGCACCGCGACCGTCCGGTCCAGCGGGTTGAGGGGATTCAGGGTGTAGGCCCAGGCGCCCAGCAGGCCGCGTTCCTCGGAGTTCCAGCCGGCGAGCAGGATGGAGCGGCGGGGCCGCTGGCCGCGGGCGGCGGCGCGCCCCAGCGCCTCGGCGATCTCGATGAGCGCGACCGTCCCGGAGCCGTCGTCGTCGGCGCCGGGCCAGACGAGATCGCCGTCGGCGCCGTCGTGGTCGTAGTGGGCGCAGAGGATGATCCACTCGCCGGGCGCCTCGCTCCCGCGCAGGAGCCCCACCACGTTGCGGTCGGGAGTCGTGGTGCGGGTGACCGCGGTGGTGAGCCGAACCCGGGTATCGAGCAGCAGCGGCGCGCTCATGCCGCCGTCCGCCATCGCGCCCAGACTCGCCAGGCTGTGGCCGCTTCCCGCCAGGAGGATCTCGGCTACCCGCGGTGAGATCACCGCCGCCGGAATCTCGACGGCTTCCACCCACTCGGCGAGCGTGATGCGGGGGACCCGCCGGGCCGGGTCCGGCCAGGCGCCGGCCGCACTCGCGGCGAAGTCGAACGCACCGGGATGCTGGTGGACGTCGCGGACGAAGAGCACTCCCGCCGCTCCGGCATCCGCCGCGGCGACCACCTTCCGAAAGGCCCGGGAAGGTTCCGAGGACACGAGCCCGTCGAAGAGGCTTGCCGGGTCCGCCTCCCGAGGTTCATGGTCCAGGACCAGCGCGATCCGGCCGGAAAAATCGGCGCCCTCCCAGTCATCCCAGCCGTAGGCGGGCGCCTGCATTCCGAATCCGGCAAACGCCACGGTCCCCTCGGCCTCCGCCGACGGAGAGAAACGCTGGGGATAGAAGCCCTCGCCGAGCTGAACGGTCTGGACGACCGCCCGCTGGATCTCCAGCCGGTTCCCGTCACCCAGCGCACTGTGGGCGAGCCGGTAGTTGTGGAAGAAGGACCCCCCGGGAGGTTCGAGCCCGGCCCGCGCGAAGCGGCTCGCGATGAACTCCGCGGCCAGGCGGTTCTCCGGGGTCTCGCTGAGGCGGCCCTGCATGCCGTCGGAGGCCAGGAAGAAGAGGTCGGCGCGCAGGTTGGCGGCGGTGATGGATTCCATCTCCGGCGCCCGCGGGCGTTCGGTCTGGCCGGGAGCCGGGGACGCGGCGAGGACGGAAAGCGCGAGCAGCGCGGCCCAGCGGGGATGGCTTCGCATCGTGATCCCTCCCGAGACCGGCGAGTCTATCCGGGGCCGTCCGGCATGGGACGGATACGATTTCGCCCCATGAGCCGTACCGCCGTTCCCGCCCTTCTCCTCTTCCTCGCCGCTCTCGCGCTGCCGCCGGAAGCGCGGCCCCAGACGAGCGATCCCCCGCGCGGGTTCCTGCCCGGCCAGTGGGAGGAGCAACGGCAGATCGAAGAGCGGTTCCGGGCCGTTCCCGATCCGGCGCGGCTCCGCGAGTACATGGAGTACATGTCGGAGGAACCCCACATCGGGGGGTTCGGACACGGCAGCAAGCGGGTGGCCGACTACGCGCTCGAGAAGTTCCTCTCCTTCGGGCTCGACGCCGCGATCGAGGAGACCGAGGCCCTCATGCCGCTCCCGGTGGACCGGCACGTCGAGGTACTGGGTCCGGAGCCCTACACCCTGCGCCTCGCGGAACTCGGCATCCCCGAGGACAAGGACTCTTCGGACCCGGGGCAACTTCCCACCTTCAACCCGTATGCGGCGGACGGGGACGTGACCGGCGAGGTGGTCTACGTCAACTACGGCATTCCCGAGGACTACGAGAAGCTCGCGGAACTCGGCATCTCGGTGGAGGGGAAGATCGTGCTGGCCCGCTACGGACGGAGCTGGCGCGGCATCAAGGCGAAGCTCGCCCAGGAGAACGGGGCGCTCGGCGCGCTGCTCTATTCCGATCCGGAAGAGGACGGCTACTACCGGGGGCCCACCTATCCCGAAGGCCCCTACCGGCCCAAGTGGGGGGTGCAGCGCGGCTCCATCATGGACATGCCGGTCCATCCCGGCGACCCGCTGACCCCGGGCTGGGGCGCCAAGGAGGACCGGGAGAAGCTGACCCGCGAGACCGCCCGGACCCTGGTCAAGATTCCCGTCCTGCCGATCTCCTGGGGCGACGCCCTTCCCATCCTCGAGCAGCTCCGCGGCACCGCGGCGCCGAACGACGACTGGAAGGGCGCCCTCCCCATCACCTACCACATCGGTCCCGGGCCGGTGACCGTGCGGATGCGGACCGCCTACGACTGGCAGGTGCGGCCCATCTACAACGTGGTCGCCCGCATCGAGGGCTCCACCTACCCCGATGAGTGGATCGTCCACGGCAATCACCATGACGCCTGGTGCGCCGGCGCCACGGACCCGATCAGCGGCGCGGTCCAGCTCATGGAGACGGCGCGCGGCTTCGGCGAGCTGCTGAAGGCGGGAATCCGTCCCCGGCGCACCGTCGTGTTCGCGCTCTGGGATGCCGAGGAGTGGGGTCTGCTGGGTTCGACCGAGTGGGCCGAGACGCACCGGGAGGACCTCGGGGAAAAGGGCGTCGCCTACATCAACACCGACAGCACCGGCAAGGGCTGGCTCGGCTTTGCCGGGAGCCATACCCTGGAGCGTTTCCTGAACGAGGTCGCGCACGACATCGAAGATCCCGAGCGGGGCGTGAGCCTCTACGAGGCCGCGCGGGCGCGCCGCCTCGAAACCGCCGCGAACCCGGAGGCCCGCCGGGAAATCGAACAGAGCGACGACCTGCGCCTTGCCGCTCTCGGGTCGGGCTCCGACTACACGGTCTTCATCGACCACCTGACGATGGCGTCCCTGAACCTCGGTATCGGCGGCGACAGCCCCGGCGGCGTCTATCACTCGAACTACGACTCGTTCCACTGGTACCTCAAGTTCTCCGACAGCGACTTCGTCTTCGGACGCGCCCTCTCGCAGTTGATCGGGACCGCGATGCTGCGGCTCGCGAACGCGGCGATCCTGCCGTTCGGCTTCACGGCGCTGGCGGACGCGATGGAGACCTACGTGGAAGAGATCCGCGAAACGCACGCGGCCATGGAGTCGCCCCAGGAAATCGACTTCGAGGCCATCGAGAGTGCGCTCGATTCGCTCCGGGACGCGGGGCAGGGGTACGAGGACACCCTCGCCGGCCTGAGCGACGCCTCCGCCGACGCGGTGCTCGGGAACGCCCGCATCTCGGAGCTGAACCAGCTCCTCTACACCTCGGAGCGCCGTCTGGGCTACGACGAGGGCCTCCCCAACCGCGAGTGGTTCCGCCACCAGGTCTATGCGCCCGGGTTCTACACCGGTTACGGCGTGAAGACGATCCCCGGCGTCCGCGAGGGCATCGAAGAGGAGGAGTGGGAGGCGGCGCGTTTCTACGTCCGGGTGGTGAGCGAGGCGCTCGCTTCGCTCACGGAGCAGGTTCGGGAAGCGGAACGGATCGTCGCGGACCTTCGCTAGCCGCGCCGTTCGCTCGCTTTTCCGGACGCCCAGCCTCGTCGAGGGTGGGTGTGCGTCGCTGATTCCCGCCCCGCATGCGGAAGTTCCTGGCGTTCGCCGCCGTCTACCTGATCTGGGGTTCCACCTACCTCGCCATCGGGGTCGGGGTGCGGGACATTCCACCGTTCCTGATGGCCGGGGTCCGCTTCTTCACCGCGGGCGCGATCCTGTTCGGGTTCGCCCGGCGGGGCGAGGCGCCGCTCACCCGGCGGGAGTGGGCGGAGGCCGCGCTGGCCGGCCTCCTCTTCTTTACGGCGGCGCACGGGCTGGGACACTGGGCGCAGGTCCGGATTCCGTCGGGCGCCGCAGCGGTCCTGGTGGCCACGGTGGTGTTCTGGATCACCGGTCTCGACGCCGCGTTCGTGGCCCGGAAGCGGCCCTCCCCGGTCGCCGTGCTGTGCGCAGTGACCGGTTTTTCGGGCGTCTTCGTGCTGGTCGCCCCCTGGCGCTCCGAGGCCGTTCTTGATCCCGCGGGCGTTCTCGCCATGCTGGTCGCCCCCGTCGCCTGGGCCACCGCGAGTCTCTGGTCGCGCCGGCCCACCATGCCGCGGTGCCTGCCCCTGTCCGCCGGAGCCCAGATGCTGGTGGGAGGCGCCGCGCTGCTGGCGCTCGGGACCGCGTCGGGGCAGTGGAGTCAGGTTGCGCTCGCGGATGTCGGTGCGCCGGCGTTCGGGGCGCTCCTCTATCTCGTGGTCTTCGGCTCCATCGTCGCCTTCGTGGCCTACACCTGGCTCCTGTCGCACGTGGAGCCGGCGCTCGCCGCCACCTACGCCTTCGTGAACCCGCTGATCGCGGTCCTGCTCGGCGGCCTCATCCTGGGTGAAGACCTCTCGCCGCGCGTCTGGCTGGCGCTCGCCCTGATCGTGGTCCCGGTGGCGGTCCTCCAGTGGAACGAGGCCAGAATGCGCCCGGCGCTCGCCGGCGGCGCGGGACGCCCGCCCGCGCCGCCGCCACGGAGCCTTCTCCACGCCGCCGACACCGCTCGGCGTCCACGCCGTCCGGGGTTTCGCTAGTTCGATACCGGAGGGAGGGGCAGGCGTCAGAACGCCAGCGGGCCGAAGTCGGGAACCAGGCCCGCTTCGACGAGGACGATCCAGTCCCTGAGGCGTTCCTCCCCCGGTTGCCAGAAGTCGAGACAGAGCTCGAGGTACTCCAGCACGGTTCCCGATTCCCCGCGGTGGAGCAGCGCCTTGGCGAGGCTCATGTCCGGCGCCCCGAACCTCTCGATCGGCAGCCGCCCGGTGCGGCCGGCGGCGAGGAGCCGGGCCCGCGCCTCGTCGAGGTCGTCCGCCGCCAGGGCGAGGTGACCCAGGACGAGGTTGCCGTAGTGAACGGGATCACCCCGGTCCACAACGCCGGGTGCGGCTTCCAGCATGGCCAGCGCGTGGGTGCGGGCCTTGTCGTGTTCGCCCGCGGCGTAGGCCGCCAGCGCCAGGTCCGGCAGCAGACCGATGCGGCCGGCGGCCCCGGAGAGATCGTGGGCGCGCTCGAAATGGACCAGCGCCCGGGCGGCGCCGGCCGGATCGCGTCCTTCCGGGAACCGTCTCGCCTCGCGCCACTCCAGTCCGGCCAGTTTCCGGGCCCACTCCGGGCTCGAGGGTTCGAGCGCCTCGGCCTGCCCGAGCAGGCTGGCGGCGAGGGACGCTTCGACGGCGTCATGGAAATTCGCGGCGTGACGGAGGATGGACACGTTGTCCGGTTCCTTCCGGACGAGCCGCTCCCACGCGCGTTTCGCTTCGAGGTACCCGTCCGGGTGGAACATCGGCGTGATCCGGGCCGGCGCACTGCCCAGGACTTCCGCTTCCGGCAGGTTGCGGATGAACCAGAGGAGGTGCTCGGTGTGCCGGCGCGGACTGGCGCGGCGGTTGCCGTGGTAGTAGCCCACCAGTTGCGCTCGCACCGTGAGGTCTTGCGGGTTCGCCGCCAGTCGCTCCTCCAGCGCCGCGGCCTCCGTGGCGCTCAGGTCGCGTCCTCTCGTCGCCTCCTGGTCCAGGTCCTGAGGCATCGCCGCCGCCGGCGGAACGATCCCGGCCGCCAATGCGCCGGCAAGGAGAAGCGGGCCGCACGACGAGACGAGACTCTCGCCCGGAAGGCTGGACATCAGCCCGTTCAGAACCTCAGGTGACGGCTGAAGTCGGGCGTCCGGCCCGCTTCGATGAGCGCGATCCAATTCCGGAGCCGGTCCTGGCCCATCTCCCAGAAGTCCAGGCAGAGTTCCAGGTACCGCAACACGGTCTGCCTCTCCCCTCGCTCGAGAAGCGCTTTGGCGAGCGCCATGTCGGGACCGAAGGAGTTCAACTGGGGGGACCCGGGAGTGCGGCCGGCAGCGAGCAGGCGCTGCCCCGCTCCGCCGAGATCGCCACCCGAGAGCGCGATCCTGCCGAGAACCAGGTTCCCGTAGTGGATGCGGTTCCCACGGTTCCAGCCGTCCGGAATGTCATCAAGCATGGCCTCGGCGTACGTCCGCGCCTTGTCCAGGTCGCCGGCGACGAAGGCGGCCATGCCGAGTCTCGAGAGGAGGGATCCGCGGCCGGACGGATCCGACAGCTCGTAAGCGCGCTCGAAGTCCGCCAGGGCGCGCCCCGCCTTCGCCGCATCCCAACCCTCGGGGAACTGTCGCGCTTCCCGCCAGCGGCTCTGACCGAGTTCCACGGCCCACTCGGGATTCGTGGGTTCGATGTCCTCCGCCCGCTCCAGGAGCTCGGCGGACAACGTTCTGTCGGCCAGGGTCAGGAAGGCGGCGGCATGCCGCAGGAACGTGACGTTCCGCGGTTCGGCTTCGATCTGCTCCAGCCATGCCTCTTTCGCCGCGGCGAACCCCTCCGGGTCGAGCATGGGCATGATCGCTCCTTCGGGTCCTTCGAGCACGTCCGCTTCCGGCGCGTTCCGGATGAACCACAGGACGTGCCCGGCCTTGCGAAGGGGTCCATCCGGTGGTTCCGAAAGTAGTACCCGAGGAGCCGCGCCCGCGCGCTCCGTTCCTCCGGGTTCGCGGCGAGCTGGCGTTCCAGGGTGGCGGCCTGCTCCGCGGTGAGGTCCCAGCCCTTGCGCGCCTCCTCCCGCAGGTCTTCGGTAAAGGCCGGTGATCCCAGCCACAGGAGCGTGACGAGCGCCCCGAGAAGGAGCATTCGAGGTAGCGGCATCGCGAACCTCCAGGAGGAGAAACTCGTTGAGAAACGCAAGCAAACGACAGGCCATCGACAGCCTCCGCCAGTCTCCTCGAAGAGCCCCGCGCAGGCTAAGCTCCCGGCGCGAATGAGCCGGGCCACCGCCGTCTTCATGGCCGGATGGCTGGCCGTCACCATCCCGGCTGGCGTTGGTTCCGCCGCCGCTTCCCGGGCGCCGGCGGCGCCGGGACCAGCCACCCAAAACCGGGAAGTCACCGGCCGGGTGGTGGACAGCGTCACCGGAGAGCCGGTTTCCGGCGCGCGGGTAACTGCCGGCGGGCGGAGCGCCACCACCCGGGAGGACGGCTCCTTCACGCTTTCGGTTCCGGCGACGGCCCGCTCCGCGGCGGCGACGGCGCGGGGCTACTTCGACAACGCGGCGCCCCTCCCGCCGGAGGGCCCTGTCCTGATCGAGCTCCTTCCGCGAACATTCGAGGAAGAGGCGGTCGAGGTCACCGCCGAGGCGCCCGAACTGGAGCGCCCGGCGGCGACCCGGGTGGCGCCCGAAGCGGTTCTGGAGACCGCCGGCACGGTGGACAACATCTTCCGGGCGCTGGCGACGCTGCCGGGGGTGACGCTCACCACCGATTTCGGCAGCTTCCTCTCGGTGCGCGGCGGCACGCCCGACCAGAACCTCACGCTGATGGACGGGGTCGAGATCCACAACCCCTACCGTCTTTTCGGGCTGGTAAGCGCGTTCAACCCGGAGACCGTCTCCAACTTCTCGTTGGCGGCGGGCGGTTTCGGCGCCCAGTACGGGGACCGCCTGTCCTCGCTGCTGGTGGTGCGCAACCGGCCGGGAGCGCGCGACTTCTCCGGAACCTCGTCGCTGAGCATCACCGACGGCAACCTGGTGTTCGAGGGACCGCTTCCGGGCGGGGGCTCGTGGCTCGCCACCGCCCGCCGCACCTACTACGACGTGATCGTGGGCAGGGTCCTCGACCAGAATTTCCCCTCGTTCGAGGACTTCCAGTTGCGGGCGGACTGGGAGTTCGGGCCGGGACATCGGCTCTCGCTCGTCGGACTATCGAGCCGCGAGGACACGGATTTCTCGTTCACCGAGGACGAGGGCGAGGAGGCCGGCGAGCGCGTGGACTTCCTCGGGGATGTCGGAAACGAACTGGGGGCGGCTCGTCTCGACGCGTTGCTTTCGGACCGGGTGACCGCCACCACGATCCTCTCCTGGTACCGCAACACCGAAGTACTGGACTTCGATGCGGAGATCTTCACGGAGAACCGGGTGGTGAATGTGGAGGATCCTGAGCAGCGCGACCTGCCGACCCGCATCGCGTTCGAGCGGGAACGGGCGGTGCGCGACCTGTCGCTGCGCCAGGAGCTCGGCATCCAGTTCGGGGATCGGCACTTCGTGGAGACCGGCTTCGAACTCCACGGACTCGAATCGTCGCTCGACCAGGTCATCCAGGGACCCCGGAACGAGTCAGCGGCGAACCCGAGCAGCGTTCAGGGCGGAGCGGCGCTTCCGGACCTGCTGGTCTCGCAGCATTCGGGCCTGCGCGGCGGCGCGTGGGTCCAGGACGGCTACCGGGTGACGGACCGCTTCACCGTGGAACCCGGCCTGCGCCTCGACTGGAGCACGCTCAACGGCCGGTCCACCCTGTCACCGCGTCTCGCGGCGAGCTGGAACGTCGGGGCCGGGGTGCAGGCGCGCGCGGCCGGCGGGCTCTACACCCAGAGCCCGGGGTGGGAGAAGCTCGTCTCTTCCGACTACCTGCTCGACCTGAACGTCATCGGCGACCTCTTCCACGAGCGGGCGGTGCACGCCGTCGTGGGGCTGGAGAAGGCGTTGCCCGGCGGCGCCCGTCTTCGGGTCGAGGGATACTGGAAGCGCTTCGACGACCTGCTGGTGGGGCGGCTGGAGACCGAGACGGAACGGATGCGCCGGCTCGCCGACTACGACTTCCCGGAGGAGCTTGCCGGCAGCGTACCGCGCGACCCCCGGATCACCATCAACCCCGTGAACGAGGGGGGCGGCGTCGCGCGCGGGCTCGACGTCTATCTGGAGCGGCTCGATCCCGCGGCGCGGATCGCCGGGTGGGTCTCCTACGCCTACGGGAAGGCGGAGCGGGAAACCTACGGGCTGCGCTACCCCTTCGAGTACGACCGGCGCCACGCGCTGAACGTGGTGGGCCGCATCGGCGTCACGGAATCGTGGAGCCTCGCCGCCACCGGGCGGCTGGCGAGCGGGTTCCCCTACACCCCGGCGGTCGGGGTGCGGATCGCCGCCGTGGAGGACGACCGCGGGCGGCTGGTGCCGGAGACCGACGACGACGGAAACCTCGCCTGGGCGGTGGACCTCGGCGGGCTCGACAACCTGCAACGCGCCCGGCTCCCGCTCTATGCCCGCCTCGATCTGCGCCTGACCTACCGCCGCGGCCGCTGGTCGGCCTACGCCGAGGTGATCAACGCCCTGAATCGGCGGAACGGGGTGGCGATCGAGACGGCCGTCATCGCGGACCCCGCCAGCGGGATTCCTACCGTCGAGGAGACCCCGAGCTTCGGCTTCCCCCGCGTTCCGACCGTTGGCGTTCGCGTGCGGTTCTGACCCCTCGCGGCTCAGTAGCCCACCAGGTCGAGGACCGGCGATCCGAAGCCGGCGATCAGCGCCAGGCTGACGGCCCCCACCACGGCGGCGGCGAAGAGTCCGAAGAGGAACGGGCGGAGGCCGATGCGGCGCATGCCGGCGAAGCTCGTCTGGAGCCCCACCGCCGCCATCGCCACGAGCAGACAGGTCTCGGCCGCGTGGCGGAAGAACACCACCGTCCGCCTCCAGGCGTCCGGATCGAGCACCCCGAATGCCGCGTCCCCGTGATCGCCGAGCGTCCGGAGGGCGGAGCACGCCGCGAACCCGATCACGAACCAGGGAATCATGCGCAGCCAGGCGCGGGCCCCGGGGGCTTCGACCGTCCGGGTCTCCCCGAACAGGACGCCGGCCAGCGGGATCAACGCCAGCATCGAGAGGTTTCTCACGAGCTTCGTCACGGTGGCGACGTCGAGCGCCACGGGAGCACCGTACTGGGCCTGGTACATCACCCCGGCCGCCGCGACCTGGGCGGTTTCGTGGATGGACGCCCCGAGGAACATCCCGGCAAGCTCCGGCCGCGTGGCAAAGACCGCGTTCGCGAGGATCGGGTATCCGAACATGGCGGCGATCCCGAAGACCGTGATGCAGGAAATGGCGTAGCCGACTTCGGCCTGCTTCGCCCGCAGGAGCGGCGCGGTGGCCACGATCGCGGTGGCCCCGCAGATGCTCGTCCCCGCGGCGATCAGCCCGGCCAGGGTGCGCGAGAGGCCGAGGCGGGGTCCGAAGAGCCGGACCACCCCGACGCCGGCGGCGACCGCCAGCACCACGAAGGGCAGGGCCGCCAGGGTGAACTTGCCGGCGGCGAGGAGGCTCAGGCGAAAGCCGAGCAGCACGATGCCGAGGCGCAGGATCGTGGTCGAAGCGAAACGCAGGCCCGGCGTCCCGGACTCGGCCCAGCGGGAGGCATTGGAGATCAGCATCCCGAGGAGGATGGCCAGCACGATCGGGCTGATCGGAGTGCCCGAGAAGCCGAGCGATTCCGCGATCCAGCGCGCCGAGAACGTGGCGGCTGCCGAGACCAGCGCCGCGAGCGCCAGTCCGGTCCAGAAGGCGGGGGAACGCATCGGGGGAATCCTGCTAGCAGCCTGTGGAGAAAGTGACGTGAGCACCGAGAACGGCGAGGCCCAGTTGCTTTGAAAATAAAGAACCCGCCCGATGAAGAGGGCGGCAGGAGCGCCGGTCTTCAGACCGGCATCGCCCGCGTAGCGGGCGAAACTCCAGGGCTTTCATGCGCCGCATGGCACCCTCGCCAAACGGGAATGGCGCGGCGACCACTGCGGGCGCTTCCTCCGCTTCGCCGTCCTTGTTTCGGGTCCCCGCGATGGGGCGCGATGGCGCGGAGAGTTTCGCGGCCTGCGGCCGCGATGCCGGTGTGAACACCGGCGCTCTTGGCCCCTGCACCTTTTTCATGCCCGGCGGGGTGCGTGGGAGAACGCGTACTTTTTCCACAGGCTGCTAACCCCGATGGTATGTTCGGGGGTCGCGCAGGCGAAGGAGAAAACGCATGCATCGAAGGGCTTTTCTGGCGGCGACCGGCGGCGCGCTGACGGCGCTCCATGCCGATGCGGAAGAACGGGTCGGCAAGGCGGTGGCGCGGCTCGGCGCCCGGAGCGCGCAGGAAGCGGCGCAGGACGAGGACTTCTGGTTCCGGGTGCGGGAGGCGTTCACCATCGACCGCAACCACATCAACCTGAACTCGGGCAGCGTGAGTCCCGCCCCGATCACCGTGCAGCGGGCGATGGACCAGTACTGGGACATCATGAACATGGGCCCGTCGCTCTACGTGGACGAGCTGCTCGGGCCCCGGATCGACGTGGCGCGCCGCCGGCTGGCGGCCACCTTCGGCTGCGGCACCGACGAGATCGCCTTCACCCGGAACGCCAGCGAGGCGATGGAGATCGTGCAGTTCGGGCTGCCCCTCGAGGCGGGGGACGAGGTGCTCACCACCACCCAGGACTATCCGCGGATGCTCATGACCTTCCGCCAGCGGGAGCGGCGCGACGGCATCGTGCTCAAGACCGTGCCGTATCCCACCCCGCCGGAGGACCTCTCCGAACTGACGGGAATCCTGGAGCGCGGGATCACCGCGAAGACGAAGCTGCTGCTCATCTGCCACACCACCTTCACCACCGGACAGATCTTCCCGGTGCGCGAAATCTGCCGGATGGCGCGCCGCCACGGGATCGAGACGCTGGTGGACGGCGCCCACGGTTTCGCGCACTTCCCCTTCACCCGGGACGAACTCGACTGCGACTACTACGGGACCAGCCTCCACAAGTGGCTCTTCGCGCCGGTGGGCACCGGTTTCCTCTACGTCCGGAAGGAGAAGATCCCCAAGGTCTGGCCGCTGATGAGCGCTCCCGAGAGCCAGGACGACGACATCCGCAAGTTCGAGCAGATCGGGACGAACCCGATCGCGGTCCGGGGACCCATCACCGAGGCAGTGACCTTCCACGAGGGCCTCGGCGCCGAGCGGAAGGCCGAGCGCCTCGTGTACCTGCGGCGCCGCTGGGCCGAGCGGGTGAAGGAGCTTCCCGGAGTCCAGGTGCTGAACCCGCCGGACATCCGGCAGGCCTGCGGGATCGGGGCGACGCGGATCGAGGGGGTGGATTCGGGCGAGCTGACCGATTTCCTCGAACGGAAGTACCGGATCCACGTCCGCCCCCGCTTCGTCCGGGGCGAGTTCGACTGCATCCGGGTCTCGCCGAGCGTCTTCACCACGCTCGAAGAGATCGATCTCTTCGCGGCCGGGATCGAGGACGCGGCCCGGAACGGAGTTTCGGCATGAGTTCGGGAGACGGCGTCCGCCGGCGCGAATTCCTCAAGGGCGCGATGGCGGCGCTGCCGGCGGCCGCGGCCTGCGGCGGCGCCGCGGAGAGCCCGGCCCCCGAGGCCCAGGCGCCCGCGGCGTCGAGGCCCCTGTCCGCCGGGGTGGGGCTCTGGGGCCAGGACCTGGGTCTCGGGGAAGCGTTTTCCGACTCGGCCTACGCCGCGGACGCGCGGAGCGAGGTCGAGCTCTACGTGCAGAAGTGTGCGGACCACGGCGTGTCGCGGGTCTTCGCTCCCGGCGCGTCCGCGGAACTGGTGGAGGCCGGCGCCCGGGTGGGCGTGGAGGTCCATCCCTACAAGGCGGTCGCTTCCCACGGAGGAGTCCGGATGCGCCCGGCGTGGTCCTCGCTCTTCATGGTGCCGCGTTTCGGGACCGAGGACGGGCGCGGCGTCCTGAACGCGCATCGCACGATCTGGAGCCACCCCCAGCGAACCGAGAGCCTGAGCGCCTTCCTGCGGGAGCATCCCGAGCACCGTCACCGGAACCGGACGCTCACCGACGAGATGAAGAACTACGAGCGGGTGTTCCTCAGTCCGGGACTTCCCGAAGGGCGCGCCGAGGAAGGGAGGGCATTCTCCGAAATCCTCTCCCGGAGCGGCGGGCGCGGCATCCAGGCCGAGTTCGTCTCCATCAACGAGGACGGGAACGGGGTCACGACGGACGGCTACGAGGACTCCATCGCCGGTGCTTTCCGCGAGGCCACGGGGCGTGACCCCTTCGAGTTGCCGAACGACGATCCCGCGTGGGTGCAGTTCCGCGCCGACCGCTGGACCGACATGGTCCGGGACGTCCGGGACGCGGTGAAGGCGGTCCGGTCCGACGCGGTCTTCACGATCACGGTCATCAACCGGGACCCGGACGGCTACGTCCCGCGGATCCAGGACTGGCCGGCCTGGGTGGAGCAGGGACTCTGCGACGAGATGCACCTCTGGTTCCGGTCCACCACCGACCTGGCGACCATCGAACGGCACTGCCGGCACTTCGTGGACACCGTCGCCGGCCGCGTGCCCACGATGGCCGAGTTCTCCTGCTACCACCCCGGAAGCCTCCAGACGCCGGAGGCCATGATGGAGGCCGCCCGCATCGCGCGGGGCGCCGGGATGGACGGGCTCGGGATCTACCGCAGCCACGCGGTGGAGCAGCTCGGGTTCTGGCCGCTCCTGGAGCAGATGGCGCGGCCCTGAGAAACATCTCGCGGGCACGGCCGAGGTCAACCGCGCCGCTCACGCCGCGCGTCGACTTCGCGCTAGGAGCCGGTCCCCCGCAGCACGGTGTCCAGGAAGGCGCGCGGGCTCAGGATCGTCACTCCCATGACATCGGAGAGCGCTAGCAGATCCTGGTCACCACTCACCAGGAACTGCGCCTCAGCGGCCACGGCACAGGCGACGAACTTGTCATCGTCCGGATCGCGACAGAGGGGCTCGGGGAGCGGCGGCGCGGGTACCAACTCGCTGCCGGAGAGGACCAGTTGCAGGATCGGGCCCAGGTTCACACCTTGGAAGTCCGCGGCCAGACGAGCACCGACTCGCCGATACTCGTCGGCAATCTCGGCAGAAAGGACCAGCTGGACTTCCTCACGGCGCCACGCGGCAAGGATCTCTCCCGGCACTCCGCCAAAGAAGACCGCCGAGACGAAGACGTTTGTGTCTAGAACAACCCTCACCGCGAGCGGACAGCCCGGATTGCGGCGGAGACATCGGCGAGACGCAGTCCCGCTGCCCGTGCTGCATTGCGCGCTTCGGCGAGGATGTCGTCGAACTCCTGCATGGAAGGCGCGGTGATCGGCTTCAGCACGATGGCGTCCTCGCTTCCAACGACGACGAACCGGGTGCCTGGCGCGAGGCGCATTCGTTCACGGACCGGTTCGGGAATTACAACCTGCCCCTTCGAGGACAAGCGGGTGGTCACGACGTCACTCATCGGCACTAATCTTACCAGTAAGACAACGAGCACGCCGCACCCGTGCCGGAGCCGGGCTCCCGGCCGCAAGGAACGAGGGCGCCGGCCGCCGCCACGGCGCGGGCGGAACTGGCGTCACTCGGATGCCGGCCCGAGCGCGAAGAGCGTGCCGTCCTGGGTGCCGAAGACGATCCTTCCGTTCGCGAGGGCGGGGGAACCCATGATGGCGGCGCCGGCGTGGAACTCCGAGAGCTTCTCGCCGGTCGCGAGGTCGAGCACGTAGAGCCGGCCGTCCGCATTCCCCGCGTACACCCGGTTGCCGGCCACCGCCGGCGAGGCGTCGAAACGGGCACGGGCGCGGAAGGTCCAGCGGGCCTCCCCCGTCCGGCGGTCGAGGGCGTGGACCAGCTTGTCCCGGCCGGCGGCGATCACCAGCTCGGCCGTGAGCGCCGCGGAGGCGTAGTACGGGAAGTGCCGCGCCGGATGCTCGTAGCGCCAGCGCAGCTCGCCGGCGCCCACGTCGACCGCCAGCACCTCGTTGTTGAAGGTGCCGTAGTAGAGCGTTCCGTCCGCGATGGCGGGGGAGGCGGCCGTATAGGCGCCGGAATCGAAGCGAAGCATCTCGGTCCCGTCGGTGATCCGCACCCCGCGCAGCACCGCGTCGCATCCCGTGACCCAGGCGAGACCGTCGTGGCGTCCCGGGGTGGCGTGCACGGGGCCCTCGGTCTGAAGCGACCAGCGCGCCTTGCCCGTCGTGCGGTCCACGCCGTAGAAATGCTCGTCGTAGCTGCCGATGAGCACCAGGTCGCCGGCGACCACCGGCGAGGACTTGATCTCGGCGCCGGTCGGAAAGCGCCAGCGGGGCTCTCCCGAATCGGCGTCCACCGCGTGCAGGACGCCCAGCAGATCACCGACGTACACCGTGCCGCCCGCGACAGCCGGCGACGACTCGCCGAACCGGTCCTCTTCGAACTCACCGGCTTCGGCTTCGCCGGCCCCGGGGCGATAGCGCCAGGCCTCGGCGCCATCCTCGAGGCTCAGCTTCACGAGCACGCCCGGAAGCGAGGTCGCGTAGACGAAACCGCCGGCGATGGCGGGTGAGGACTCCACCGAAAAACCCAGCGGCGCGCTCCATTTCAGTTCGAGTTCGTCGCCGAGCGGCGCGGCGGCGATGCCCGTGAGCGCGGCATCCCTGCGGAACTGGGGCCAGTCGTCACCGCCCTGCGCGGCGGCGCCGGCCGCCAGCGGGACCGCGAGGAACGTGAGAAGGAGTCGGCGTTTCATGCCACGGCGGAACGATAGACCGCGAGGGCTCCCGCCGCATCGAACGGACGCGGATTGAAGCGGCCGGTCCATTCGGCGGAGGCTTCTTCCGCGAGCGCCGGGAGGTCCCGGACGTGCAGGCTCTCGCCGGCGAGGTCCTGCGGCAAACCCGCCATCGCGACCCAGGCGTCGAGCCGGCCCGCCAGCGTGTCCGCGGGATCGTCTCCCGGCGGGATCCCGGCGGCGCGAAGGAGATCGCGATAGGCCTCCCGTGCGGACGCCGCATTCCAGCGCACGACCCGGGGCAGGGTGATGGCGAGCGCCCGGCCGTGCGCGACGTCGAAACGCCGGGTCAACGGGTTCGCGCAGGCGTGCGCCGCGCCCAGCATGGAACGCTCGATGGCGGCTCCGGCCAGGAAGGCACCGAGCTGCATGTCTTCCCAGGCAGCGATGGTGGCATTGCCGGCCGTAACGAGCGGGAACGCCCGGCTCAGCAGGGCAAAGGCCCGGTGGCTGAGGACCAGCGACGCATCGGTCCGTCCGGAAGTCACCGCCGTTTCCACCGCGTGGGCGATGGAGTCGAAGCCGGTCGCCGCGATCACCTCCGCGGGCGCCGAAGGGAGGAGCGCCGGATCGAGGATCACGTCCCGGAACATCGCGGAGGGCGCTCCGCAGGCGAGCTTCTGGTGATCCCGGTCCCGTGAGATCAGCGCGTAGGACTGCGCCTCGCTCCCGGTGCCCGCGGTCGTGGGGACCCCGACCAGCGGAGGCAGCGGGTGGGGGCACCTGTCGTACCCCCGGTAGTCCTCCATGCGGCCGCCGCCCGCGAGGAGGAATCCCGCTCCCTTGGCGACGTCGAGAGAACTCCCTCCGCCAACCCCGACGAGGGTGTCGGCGCGCATGGCGCCCGCGGCCCCGGCGGCCCGGCCCACGTTCGACTCGGTGGGGTTCTCGCCGAAATCGGAGAAAACCTCGACCAGCACACCGGCCCTCTCGAGGCTTTCCCGGGCGCGGCCCGTGATGCCGGCCGCCGCGATGCCGGGGTCCGAGGTGATCAGGGCGCGGCGGGCGCCCCGCTCACGGGCGATGGCGCCGAGGTCCGCGAGGGCTCCGCTGCCGGAACGGACGAGCGGCGAGGGGCCGCTCGGGAGCCGCCAGGTTCCGGGAGGCGTCCCGGAGGCGAGATCCGCGCGCGTGTCTCCCGGTGCTTCGTTCCGCCCCGCCGCCATCGCGGCCGTAGCGTACCTTCGGCTCGTTCCGCGTCGCGATTCCGTGGACCATGATCCACATTTCGAATCGAAATATGGAACATGATCCATATTTCCAATAGAAAACGCTGCGGAACCCCATCCTGTGGTCTCAATCGGACCATGACCGGGGGAGGATCGAAGAACTCCGCGTTGTACGCCCCCACTTCTCCAACGATGACCTTGCGGTAACGCTACGGAAAGCCCACCCGGGAGTCTTCAACGCCCGATCGTCGAGCTACGGGCGTCTCATGCCGGGTGTCGGCCCCGCCGCTTCGCTGCATTCATCGATGCCGAGGACCCGGTCCGGCATGGTCAACCCGCCCTGCCGCGCAGCGCGCCAGCCTCCGGCTGGCGATGCCGGTCTGAAGACCGGCGCTCCCTTCCCGATCCGCCCCGTGGGCGGGATCAGCGTCCCCCGGTCGCCCCGTCCTGGTCCTCGAGGGCGAAGAGCTGGTTGCGGCTCGCGATGTAGAGCACGCCGTTCGCCGGGACGGCGCTCGAATAGACCGCGCTGCCCATGTTCATCTCGGCGATGACCTCCTCGGCCGGGCCGGGCCGGAGCACGACGACGTCCCCGTCTTCATCACCCAGATACAGCTTGCCGTCGGCGATGACCGGCGATCCCCAGACGGCCGCGAAGGTGTCGTGTACCCAGAGCGGTTCACCGGTCTCGATGTCGAGGGCGTGGAGGAAGCCGGAGAAGTCGGGCAGGTAGAGGATCCCGTCCTTCACCGCTGCCGTGGAGATGGAGCGGCGGATGGTGTCGTAGTGCCAGAGACGTCCGGTCTCGGTGATGTCGCCACGCTGGGTGGCGTCGATCGCGTAGAGGTGGCCGGTCCCCTCTCCGTGTTCCGGGTCCTGGCCGTTCGCGATGAAGAGCCGGTCGTCCACGATGACGGGGGTGGAGATCACGTTGTTGCGGGTGCGCGGCCAGACCGAGTCCTTGGGGTTCGTGTCGAACGACCAGAGCGTCTCCCCGGTCTCGGCCACGTAACCCCGGACCCAGCCGTCCCCCTCGCCCATGATCACCTGGGTCACCCCGCCCACCTCGGCAACGCCTGCCGCCGACCACTGTCCGTGCAGGAGGTTCTCCCCGACGTGGTTCGCCTCCCAGACGAGTTCTCCCGTCCGCTTGTCCACCGCGATGATGGCGGGGGCGAGCGGCGAGGGCGGGTTGACGTGGGACTCGTCGTGCCCGTTCGAGGTGTTCACGAACAGCAGGTTCCCGTAGGCGACCGGATTCGAGTTCGCCATGTTGTGGGGGAAGGAGCCGAGCTCCTCCATCATGTCGAGCCGCCAGAGGACGTCCCCGTCGGTCGGGGACTGGCGCGCCTCGTCGGTCACCGGTCCGTCGTTGCCGTTGGCCATCCCCTGGACGTCGAGGGCCAGCAGTTCGCCCCGGTTCGTCACGTAGTAGAGACGGTCCCCCTCCACCAGCGGCGACGAGCAGACGCCCTGGTGCGGCCAGTCGTTCACCCGGCCGGAGACGAGTTTGTCGGAGACCATCTGCCAGAGGAACTCTCCGGTCGCGGCGTCGAACGCGAGGAGAATTCCCTTGTCGCCGGGGGTCTCCTGGTCGTAGAGCGCCTCGTTGTTGGTGCCGACGAAGATCCTGCCGCCCGCCACGACCGGGTTCCCGTAGGTCGCCGAACCGAGCGCCGCCACCCACCGCACGTTGCGCCCGCCGTTCACGTCCCATTCGGCGGGGAGCGGGGCCGAACTCTCCGAGACCATGTTCCGGTCCGGCGTCCCGCCCCACATCGGCCAGTCCTGGGCGTTCGCGCCGGCGGCGCCGGCCAGGAGGAGCACGAGGACTGCCGGCGGGACGAATCCTCGTCCTTTCCTGCCGTGCACTGCTGAATTCAATCGGGACATGGGGTGTGTACCCCGGAACTCGCCGTCCGGCGACCCGGGTGGCGCGTGGTCTCGGGAACCATGGCGGCCGCGAGTCTAGCGGACGGGGGGCGCCGGGAAACGGCGCGGCGTTAGGCAAACGGAGCGTCAGCGAACAGAATACGGAGCCACCGTGCGCACGCTCCTCCGCCCCGGGCTGTCCGGGGCCGCTCTCATTGCCGGCGCCCTTGTCCTGGCGCCCCCCGCGCCGGCCCTGGGGGGACAGTCCGCCTCCGGCGCGACCGCGGCGGAAACGCCGTCCGCACCGGCGAACTGGTTCGCCAACTGGCCCGCCTGGCGCGGCCCGGCCGCCGACGGCGTCTCCACCGAGACCGGCCTGCCCGTCCACTTCGACCCGGACACGAACGGGCTGTGGAAGACGGCGACCCCGGGGGAGGGGCATTCGTCGCCCGTCGTCTGGGACAACCTCGTCTTCGTCTCGGCCGCCATCGCCGGCGATCCCATCCCCGGGCGGAAGGTCCCGGTGCACATCCGGAACGGCGAGGTCTACCTGCACGGCGGGAGTACGGCCGGGGACCTCCATCACACCCTGCTGGCGCTGGCCTACGACGCGCGGACGGGGCGGGAGGTCTGGCGGCGGACCGTCCACGACGGCCCGGTCTACGACAACCGGTACCGAAGCAACACCTACGCCTCGCTGACGGCGATCGCCGACGGGGAGCGCGCGTACTTCTCCTTCGGCAACCAGGGCCTTTTCGCCTTCACCCTGGAGGGAGATCCCGTCTGGGCGACCGATCTGGGTGACTTCGGCGTCTGGGGCCTCGGGCACGGCATCAACCCGGTGCTGCACGGCGAGACCCTGATCCTCGTCTGCGACAACGACGACGGCGAGGGCTCGCGCATCTTCGGGGTGGACCGCCGCAGCGGGGAGATCGTCTGGAGCACCGAGCGGCGCGCGCGGAAGAGCTGGGCGACTCCGGCGCTCCTGCCGGTCGGGGGCGTCACCCAGCTCTTCGTGCCCGGCTACCACTTCCTGGGCGCCTACGACGCCGCAAACGGCGCCGAGTTGTGGCGGACCGCGCCCTTCGAGGACTCGGCCCCCGTCCATACCCCGGTTCACCAGCCTTTCGGGGACGGCCGCCTCGTCTTCGTCTCGACCGGCTATCCCGGCAAGGAAATGCGGGCCCTCGAGGTGCTGCCGGGGGTCGAACCCCGGCTTCGCTGGAACTACGAGCGGGGGACCGGATACCTCCCCTCGGCGCTCCTCTACCAGGGGGTCCTGTTCTTCCTGTCGGACGGCGGCGTGATCACCGCGCTCGACCCGGAGGACGGTTCGGTCCATTTTCAGGGGCGCCCCACGAACCCGGGCCGCTACAACTCGTCGCCGATCGGCTACGAAGGACAGGTCCTGATCGGCAGCCTCGAGGGCGACCTGACGGTGTTCCGGGCCGCCGAGGAGTTCGAGATCGTCGCCGAGAGCTCGCTCCCGGAAGCGATCTGGGCCTCTCCGGCCATTGCGGGCGGCACCCTCTTCCTGCGCGGCGTGGACCACCTCTACGCGTTCCGGTCGCCCGGTGCGGGCGCGACGACGCCTCCCGAGTGACGCTCTCGCCGGATCGCGCCGGCAGGACGGCGGTCTTCCTGTCGTTGTGTCTCGCCGCCACCGCCGCCTGGGCCGGCCAGGATCCGGCCGCGAGTTGGCCCCAGTGGCGCGGCCCCGGCGGCCGGGCCCAGGCGGAGTCCGGTGCTCCGCTCCGCTGGAGCGTGGACGAGAACGTCGTCTGGAAGGCGCCGATCGAGGGCCGCGGTCATTCGTCACCCATCGTGGTCGGGGACCTCATCTTCCTGACCAGCGCCACCTCGGGCGAGAAGGTGCCCGGGCACGGGGCCATCATCCATTTCATCGGCAGCGAGGAGTTCCTGCACCCCGACAGTCTGGGCGCCGACCAGCGGCTGGACGTGTTGCTGCTCGCGTTCGATCGCCACACCGGGGCGCTCCGCTGGCGGCGGGAGGTGCGCGCCGGCGCACTCCCCTACGACAACCGCCACCGGATCGGTTCCTACGCGAATCCCACTCCGGCGAGCGACGGCGAGCGCGTCATCGCCTGGTTCGGGACGCAGGGCCTCCACGCGTTCAGCCTGGACGGCGAACTCCTCTGGTCCCAGGACTTCGGTGGTGTCGGCACCCTGGGGATGGGAGTGGCGACCTCTCCCGTGCTCGCCGCGGCGGACGGAATGGTGGTGGTCCAGAACGACGTGGAGGGAGGCAACGGCTCGTTCATCGCGGCGCTGGACGTCCCGACGGGAGCCATCCGCTGGCGGGTGGAACGAAGCCAGCCGGCCGGTTGGGCGACGCCGATCGTGCTGGGCACGGCGGGCGGCGATTCGCTCGTCGTCGCGATGGGTGTGGACGAGGTCGTCGCCTACCAGGCGGAGACCGGGGAAGAGCGTTGGCGGGTCGAAGGACTCGGGGGGAACGCGGCGCCGAGCCCGGTAGCGTCCGGCGACGGTCTCGTGTTCGCCGTAACGGGGTATCCCCGGAAGAACATCCTGGCGCTCGACCTCGAAGACGGGTCGCTGCGCTGGGACTACCGCAAGGGGCAGGGCTACGTCCCCTCTCCGATCTTCCATCGGGGGGTGCTCTACCTGGTGAGCGACGGCGGCATCCTGACCGCGCTCGACGGGAAGACCGGTGAGGTCATCTACGAGGGCGGACGGATGCCGCTGCCGTCCCGGTTCTTTTCGTCGCCGGTGGTGGCGGGAGAGCGCCTCTACCTGACCAGCGAGGACGGGGACACCCATGTGATCCGTCCGGGTCCGCAGTTCGAGGTCCTGGCCACCAACAGCCTCGACGAGCCGGTGATGGCCTCGCCGGCGGTGGTGGATGGGACGCTCTATCTCCGCGGCGCCGAGCATCTCTACGCGATCTCCGACCGGGGCCGGCCGGCAGCCGGGCAGCCCTGAGCGGGTCCGGGAACCGCAGCCGCCTGCCGGTCGTAACCGAACAGTGGAGACGCCCGGCGCCGCCGAACGGCGCCGGCCCATTTCCGAGGAGGCCTGGCAATGAAACTCCGAATTCCTGATCCGACCCGTCCTGTTGCGTTCCGCTCGTGGGCCGCGCTCGCCACCGCGACGCTGCTCGTGGCCGGCTGCGCCCCCGAAGCGCCGGAGATCCCGAGCTACGACGCCCGGGCGTTCTATGACACGGAACAGGTCTTTGGAGCGTCCTTCTCGGCAGACGAAACCCGCCTGCTGATGACCTCGGACCGGACCGGCGTGATGAACGTCTACTCGCAGCCCATCGCGGGCGGAGAGCCCGCTGCGCTCACCCGTTCGGAGACGGACGCCAACCTGGGGATGGCGTTTTTTCCGGACGACGACCGGGTCCTGTTCACCGCCGACCAGGGCGGCAACGAGTTGAACCATCTCTACGTGCTGGCGCCCGGGGGAACCCCCGAGGACATCACGCCGGGAGAGAACCTCAAGGCGGGTCTGGTCCGCTTCACGACCGGGGGCGACCGGTTCTTCGTCACCACGAACGAGCGGAACCCGCAGGCCTTCGACGTCTACGAGTACCTGGCCGACGACCTGAGCCGCCGCCTGGTGTTCGAAAACCCGGGCGGCTTCGAGCCGGGACCGGTGAGCGGCGACGGCCGTTTCCTGGCGGTCTCGAAGGCGAAGAACAACGCGGACAGCGACGTCTACCTGGTGAACCTCGAGAACCCGGGGCAGGAGCCCCTCCACCTCACGCCGCACGAGGGCGACGCATGGCACGGTCCGGTGACCTTCAACCCCGACGGCAGCGAGTTGCTTTACGTAACCAACGCCCACGGGGAGTTCGCCGAGGTCTGGGCGTACGACCTGGCGAGCGGTGAACACCGGCGGGTGCTAGCGGCGGACTGGGACGTCTTCACCGTCTACTTCTCCCGGCAGGGGCGATACCAGGTGAGCGCGGTGAACGTGGATGCCTCCACCGAAGTCACCGTGGTGGACACGCAGAGCGGCGAGACCGTGGATTTCCCCGACGTCCCGGGCGGCGACGTGACCGGCGTGGCCTTCTCGCCCAGCGAGACGAAGATGGCGTTCTACGTGAACAGCGACACCTCGCCGTCGAACCTCTACGTCTGGGACCTCGAGACCGGCGAGCACCGCCGGCTCACGAACACCCTGAACCCGGCGATCGCCGAAGAGAACCTGGTGGACGGCGAGATCGTCCGGTATCCGAGTTTCGACGGGCTCGCGATCCCGTCCGTCCTCTACCGCCCGCACCAGGCCACGCCGAACTCTCCGGTTCCCGCGCTCGTGTGGGTCCACGGCGGACCCGGCGGCCAGAGCCGCAAGGGCTACCGGGCGCAGATCCAGCATCTCGTGAACAACGGCTACGCAGTGCTGGCGGTGAACAACCGGGGCTCTTCGGGGTACGGCAAGACGTTCTTCCACATGGACGACAAGCGGCACGGCGACGTGGACCTGAAGGACTGCGTGGAGGCGCGGACCTATCTCGAATCCCTCGACTGGGTGGACGGGAGCCGGATCGGGATCATCGGCGGCAGCTACGGCGGCTACATGGTGGGCGCCGCGCTCGCCTTCGAACCGGAGGTCTTCGACGTGGGAGTGAACATCTTCGGGGTCATGAACTGGGTGCGCACCCTCTCCAGCATTCCGCCCTGGTGGGGCCCGGCGCGCGATGCGCTCTATGCGGAACTCGGAGATCCGGAGACCGAACTGGAGCGCCTGACCGCGATCTCGCCCCTGTTCCACGCCGAAAACATCGTGCGGCCCCTCTTCGTGGTCCAGGGCGCCAACGACCCGCGGGTGCTCCAGGTGGAGAGCGATGAAATCGTCGAAGCGGTGCGGGCGAACGGGGTCCCGGTGGAGTACGTGATCTTCCCCGACGAAGGGCACGGCTTCCGGAACCGGGACAACCGGATCGAGAGCGCCGACCGCATTCTGGGTTTCCTCGATACCTACCTGGGGACGAACTGAGCCCGGAACCGGCTTCCGCCGGCAGCGCTCTTCGGTCTGGATCCCGGGGGCCGTACAGTTCGGCGTCTCCCATGCGGTTTTCCCGATTCCTCCTCACCATCCTTTGCGCCGGCGTCGCGGCCCCCGCCGCTGCCGCCGAATGGGACCGGTTCCGCGGTCCCAACGGGACCGGCATCGGCCCCGACGGCGCACTCCCGGTCGCCTTCGGCCCCGACCGGGCCCTGATCTTCCGGACGCCGCTGCCGCCGGGGCATTCCTCGCCGATCCTCGCGGGCGGCCGGGTGCACGTCACGGCGTTCGTCGAAAACGAGTTCCTGACGATCGCGCTCGATCCCGAGACCGGAGCGGAGCTCTGGCGCGCGGCGGCGAAGCGGGAGCGCGTCACCGAGGTGGATTCCCGGAACAACGCCGCCTCCCCGAGCGTGGCGGCGACCGACGACGGGGTGTACGCGTTCTTCCCGGACCTCGGCCTGATCGGCTACGACGAAGAGGGCAGGGAGGCCTGGCGTCAGCCGCTCGGGCCGTTCGACAACTACTACGGGATGGGGGCATCCCCCATCCTCGCGGGGGATGCCGTGGTCCTGGTCCTGGACCAGAACCTCAACTCGGAGATCGTTGCCTTCGCTCGGTCGAGCGGGGACGTCCTCTGGCGCACCCCGCGGCCGGAGGCCACGAGCGGCCACTCCACCCCGGTCCTGCGGGAAACGGCGGACGGGCTCGAGGTCCTGGCGCCGGGGAGCTTCCTCCTCACGGCCTATGGCGTCGCCGACGGGGCTGCCCGCTGGTGGGTGCGGGGGCTGCCCTGGGAGATGAAGTCCACCCCGCTGCTCGAGGGAGACCTCATCTACGTGAACGGCTACGGCGCGCCGGTGAACCAGCCCGGCAACCAGATCACCCCGCCGACGTTCGCCGAGGCGCTCGAAGCCTCCGACGCCAACGGCGACGGCGTGCTCGCCCGCGCCGAGGCCGCCGGACACTCCGACTTCTGGTTCGACGTGATCGACCTCAGCAGCAACGGGCTGCTGGAGGCCAGCGACTGGGCCTACTACGAGGCGGTCCTCTCCTCCCAGAACGGCATCCTGGCGATCCGGCCGGGCGCCCCCGGCGAGGCCGGCGACCTCACCGAGCCGAACACCGTCTGGAGCTACCGCCGACGGGTTCCGCAGCTTCCCTCTCCGCTGCTCTACGGCGGCGTCCTCTACATGGTGAACGACGGGGGCATCGTGACCGCCCTCGATCCGTCGAGCGGCAGGATGCTCTCCCAGAACCGCCTTCAGGGGGCGGTAGACGCCTACTACGCGTCCCCGGTGGCGGCCGACGGCAAGATCTACTTCGTGAGTGAGCTGGGGCTGGCGGCGGTCGTCCGTCCCCTCGACCCCGGAGAGGAGTCCCCGGAACTCGACGTGGTCCAAGTGAACCCGCTCGGCGAAGCGGTCTACGCCACCCCGGCGATCGCCCCCTCGCGCCTCTACATCCGGACCGTCGAAGCCCTCTACGCCTTCGGGCCCGAATAGCCCGCCGTACGGACGCGGGGTCCGCGTTCGGGGCCAATCTCGTCCGGCCGGCGCTCGCCGGTATCCCGGCGAGACCGGAAACCCGCCCCCAGCTCCGGCCGACACCGCGCCGGGCGTCCGGCTTCAGGCGTCCAGCGGGCGAAGGAAGATCTGCTCGCGGAGCACCTGCCAGCGCCCGTCTTCGTAACGCCATTCGATGTTGCACAGGAGCTGCATCTCCTCGCCGCTCATGCCGCTGTGTCTTCGGGTCAGCACGCAGACCGCGGTGTCGCCCAGGACGTGGAAGTCGTGCCAGTCCGCCCACGGATTGAGCCGGCTCTTGCCCTCTTCCGCCTGCTTGCGGAAATGGGCAATGAACCCCTCCTTGTCGTAGGTGGTCACAGTGCTGTCGGGCATCACCAGCGTCGTGTGGAAGTCCCGGTGGTAGATGGTCTCGAGTGCGTCGACGTCGAAATGGGTCGCGCGATCGATCAGATGGTCCATCGCCGCGCGGATCGCTGCGGTGGTGTGGGTGGGTTCGGTCATGGAGTCGGTTCCCGCGGGAGGTGGCCGGCTGGATCGGACGCCGGTCCGCCGGCAGGTGAACCGGGCGGGAACGCGGGGACTTCGAGCGTTCCCGGAAAAACAGTCTAGCCGCGGCGGCCCTCGTCCCGGCTGCCGCCCCCGCCATCCGCCCGAGCCTGTTTCGTCGCCTCGAAGGCGATGACCGGGGGGTTCTCCAGGAAGTCGTCCCAAAAGGGGTTGTCCCGCTCGGCGGGGTCGAGCGAAACGCCGAGCCAGCGGAACTCGCGGAATCCGGCCTCGTCGAAGGCGCACCGGTAGGTCTCCGGGCTCTCGTAGTAGTTGTCGAACTCGAAACTCGTGCCGTCATCGTTCGTGAGCCGGTAGCGGATCGGCGCACCCGCGGTGGGGACGGCCGGCCCCGTCTTGACGATCCCGTACTTGCTCCAGGAGACGGTTCCCCGCGGCGGGTCCAGCACGTTGTCGTTGAACCCCACCAGCCGTCCCCCGGGGCGGAGCGCGGCGTGAGCGACCCGGAGGAAGCGGAGCAGCTTGTCCGCGCTCCCGGCGTAGTGGAGGAGATACATGGCGACCACCAGATCCACCGGATCGCCGGGCCGGTAGTCCGCCGCGTCGGAGCAGACATAGCGGCATCCGAGCGGGTTGTCTTTCTCCTGCCGCTCGGCGAGCCGGATCATCTCTCCGGAGATATCCACTCCCGTCACTTCTCCGGCGCCGGCGATCTTGAGCAGCCGGGTGTAGAAACCTTCCCCGCACGCGAGGTCCAGCACGCGCAGCCCGCGAATGTCTCCGAGGGCCTCGAACAGCGTGTGCCGCTCGACGTAGCGGCGGAAGGGGAGCTGCTTCGAATCCTGGTAGGCGGTCGCGATCGCGTCGTACACAGCCATGCCCACCAAGCATATTCGTCCACGGGCGGGATAATGGGGACGGAACAACCATGGACTGCCGCCCGCGATGGCCCGGCGGCTTCTCGCGGCGGCAGGAACCCGAGGGAGGGTCCGGCGTGAAATCTCCAAGAGTCCTGCTGGCAGCGGTGTTGCTGCTCTCCGCACCCTTCTCGAGCGCCCAGGAGGACCAGGGGGAAGCGCTCCGCGACGCCGCCCGGGACGGGGATGTCGGCCGCATCGAAGCGTTGCTCGCCGCCGGCGCCGACGTGGACGCTCCCAACCGCTACGGCGCCACGGCGCTGTTCTTCGCCGCCGACCGGGGGCATCTGGAGGTCGTCCGGCGCCTGGCCGACGCCGGGGCCGCCCTCGACATCGAGGACCGCTTCTACCAGATGACGGCCCTCAGCCGGGCGGCCGGTTCCGGACACCGGGAGGTCGTCTTCTTCCTGCTCGCCCGCGGGGCGCCGGGCGCCGGCGGGCTGCTGGTGCGGGCGTCGCGGCAGGGTGACGAGGAGATGCTGCGCGCCGTCCTCGAGAACGGGAACTTCGACGAGGACGCGCTCGCCGCCGCGCGGGAGGACGCGGACTCGGAGGACATCGCGGCCCTCCTCCGGGAAGGGACCGCGCGGGCGGTGGCGGCGCCCGAACTCACGGAGGAGGCGCGGCGGCGACTCGCCGGGAGTTACTGGAATGAGACCGCGGAGCGGGGAGTGCGGGTCGTCTCCGAGGACGGGATGCTCCGCGCGCGCAACTTCGAGCGCGATTCCACCTCGGGCAACGAGCGCTTCACCGGTCCCCCCGTCGCGCTCGCGCCCCGCGGCGGTCCGCGGTCCTTCGTGACGGAGAGCGGGTCCCGCTACGCCTTCCCCGGCCGGGGCGGCATGGTGGAGCGGCTGATCGTGGAGACCGGGGGTGAAACGGTCGCCTACCAACCCGAGGGGGAGGCCGAGAGCCGGGCGACGGCGCTGGAGACCGCCGAGGCGCCCGCCGCGCCGGCAGCGGGTCCCGCGCCCGGGGACCTGGCGCCCGTCCGGGCGCGGCCCTGGCCACAGTTCCGCGGTCCCCGGGGGTCGGGGATCGCCGATGAGCAGGGGGTGCCGCTCCGCTGGAACGCCGTCGACGGCACGGGGATCGCCTGGGAAGCCCCCCTTCCGGGTCTCGGGGTGTCGAGCCCGATCGTGTGGGAGGACCGGGTGTACGTCGTGATCGCCGCGAGCCTCACCGAGGACTCGGAGTTCCGGATCGGCCTCTACGGCGACGTCGCGCCGGTCCAGAACGACAGCGAACACCGCTGGGAACTGCGCGCCTACGACCTGATGAGCGGCGCGGCGGTGTGGACGACCGAACTGCGCCGCGGGGTGCCCAAGACGCGCCGGCACACCAAGTCGAGCCAGGCCAACGCCACCCCGGTGACCGACGGCGAACGGATCGTCACGCTGATCGGGAGCATGGGGGTGCTGCTCTGCCACGACCTCGAGGGGAACCTGCTCTGGGAGCGTGACGTCGGCGTCCTGAACAGCGGCTGGTTCTACGACCCCGACTACCAGTGGGGTCACGCCTCCTCGCCGGTGATCCACGGCGGCGCCGTCATCGTGCTGGCCGACGTCCACGGCGACGCCTTCCTCGGCGCCTTCAATCTCGAAGACGGAGAACCGCTCTGGCGGACCGCCCGCGACGAGGTCTCCACGTTTTCCACGCCGTTCGTGCACGACGCGGGGGGAAACGCCGAGGTGGTCGTGAACGGCACCGTGATCCGGGGTTACGACGCTTCCACCGGCGCCGAACGCTGGCGGCTCGGCCCCAACTCGGAGATCCCGATCAGCGTGCCGCTGCTCGGCGACGGCCTGCTGTTCGTCCAGGCCGGCTATCCGCCGATCCGTCCGATCTATGCGATCCGTCCCGGAATGGAGGGAGATCTGACCCTCCCTCCCGGCGAGGACTCGAGCGAAGCGATCGCCTGGAGCAAGGATCGCGGCGGGGTGTACATCCCCTCGCCGGTCTTCTACCGCGGCGTCCTCTACCTCGGCGCCAACAACGGCCGCCTTTCCGCCTACGACGGCGAGACCGGGGAGCGTCTCTATCGCGCCCGGATCGGGGGCAGCGGGGGCTCCTACGCGGCCTCGCCGTTCGCGGCCGACGGCCGGCTCTACTTCACCACCGAGGAGGGGGAGACCTTCGTCGTGCGGGCGGGACGCGAATACGAACTGCTCGCGAAGAACAGCGTGGACCGCATCGTGATGGCGTCCCCGGCGGCGAGCGGCGGCGTGCTCGTCATCCGGGCCATCGACCGCCTCTTCGGCATCACGCGTTAGCAGCCGGTGGAGAAAGTGACGTGAGCACCGAGAACGACGAGGCCCAGTTGCTGTGAAAATGCAACCGGCCCGATGACGGGGACGGCGAGGAGCGCCGGTCTTCAGACCGGCATCGTCCGCGCAGCGGGCGAAACTCCTGGGCTTCATTTCGGCGCATGGCGCCCCCGTCAATGGGAGTGGCGCGACGACAACTGCGCGCGCGTACTCCGCTTTCGCCATCTTCGTTTCGGGTCCCCGCAATGTGGCGCGATGGCGCCGGGAGTTTCGCGGCCGGCGGCCGCGATGCCGGTGTGAACACCGGCGCTCCTGGTCTGAAGGCCCCCACCGGGAGGACTGGCCGGCCCTCCTGGCACCTCGGCATTTTCATGCCCGGCGGGATGCATCGCCGTTCGCTTCCGGAGCAGGGCGCCAGCCGCGCGGAGACCCCTTGAACACAAAGCATGGGGGACGGCGACAGCCGGCCCGCATGCTCCGTAGCTCGGGAATGCCGCGTGACTTTCTCCACCGGCTGCTGGGTTCTGCCCGTCCTTCTACAATGGACGCCAACTCCGGAGGTTTTGCCGTGGTTCGATTCCCGCTTCGCACTCTCCTGCCCTTCCTGATCGCCGGTTTTCTCCCCGCGACCCTGGCCGCCGAGGACTGGCCCCACTGGCGGGGGCCGACCCACGATGGGGTCAGCGGCGAGACTGGACTCCCGGTGGAGTGGGACACCGAGAACGGGATCGTCTGGAAGGCGCCGATGCCCGCCTGGAGCGGCGCGACCCCCATCATCTCGGGAGACACCATCTTCCTCAACGTCTCCATTCCGGCGGACGCGGCCGGCGTGCCGGCGAACCCCTCCGAGGGCTACCGCCGGCGGCGTGGCGCTGTTTCCGGCCGCGGCAACGTCGCCTATTCGGGTCACATCGAACTCTGGGCGCTCGATCGAAACGACGGAACGGTGCGCTGGACACGTCATCTCAGCGACCGCGACACGCGCGGCCGGAAGCAGAACATGTCCTCCCCGTCTCCCGTCACCGACGGGAATCACGTGTTCGTGCTGACCGGGACCGGGATGCTCCGGGCCTTCGACTTCGAGGGGAACGAACTCTGGTCGCGCGACATCCAGGCGGACTACGGCGACTTCGGGCTCAACTGGGGCTACGCGAGCAGCCCGCTCCTCTTCGAAGACGCGATCTACGTCCAGGTGCTGCACGGCATGAAGACGGACGATCCCTCCTACCTCCTGCGGATCGACAAGGCCAGCGGCGAGACGGTCTGGCACGTCGAGCGCCCCACCGACGCCATTCGCGAGTCCCCCGATTCGTACACCACCCCGTTCATGCACCAGGTGGACGGACGCGATGAACTGGTCATCACTGGCGGCGACGTCGTGACCGGACACGATCCGGAAACGGGCCGCGAGCGCTGGCGCTCCGACGGCTTGAACCCCGAGAACAACGGCGCCTACCGGATCGTGGCGTCACCCGTCGTGAAGGACGGGATCATCTACGCTCCGACCCGGGTCAAGCCGCTGCTCGCGCTTCGGACCGGCGGGGAAGGGGACATCACCGATTCGCACCGCATCTGGTCGTTCGACCGGGGGCCCGACGTCCCGAGCCCGGTGACCGACGGCGAGCGTTTCTACGTGGTGACCGACAACGGGGTGATGTACGCGCTGGACGCGAAGAGCGGAGAGGTCCTCCTGGGGCCGACCCGCCTGCCGTCCGGGACGTACAGCGCCTCGCCGGTGCTGGCGGAGGGCCGCATCTACATCATCAACGAGGACGGGGTCGCCACGGTCGTGGGGCTGGGCCAGGACTCGCTCGACATCCTCGCCACGAACGACATGGGCGCCTACACCCTGAGTTCCATGGCGATGTCCGGGGGCCGGATCTACCTGAGGACCGCCGAAGCGCTCTACTGCATCGGCGACTGAGCTAGCAGCCTGTGGAGAAAGTGACGTGAGCACCGAGAGCGGCGAGGCGCCCGGCTGACAAGGCGCGTGAGGGAGGAATACCGGGTGTATTCCGACCGAAACGCAACGCAGAGGGCCGCAAAGCGGCCCGGTTCAGGCGGGATGCACCGCCGTTCGAATGCCGCGTGACTTTTTTCACAGGCTGCTAACCCCGGCCGAGCCGGGTCAGGTGGCCGCGGCGCTGCGGCGCCTGCCGATGTACGCGTAGAGAACGAGCGCTGCGAGGGCGGCGATCCCGAGCAGGTTCGCGAGGGCAAACAGTTCGCCGGGCGCCGGCGGCCATAGCAGCAGCGCGGCGGCGGTCAGCGCGGCAGCCCGAACGGGCGCCGTGAGCGGGCCGAACAGCCAACCCACGATCCCCGCGGAGAGCAGCAGGACGACCGCGCTGCCGAGCAGGAAGGCGACGACCGCTCCGGAGACACCGCGTCCGTCCAGGATCAGGAGCAGTTCCGGCCGGAAGACAAAGAAATAGGGCAACGCGAAACCGGCCAGCGCGAACCGGAACGCCGTGAGCGCCGCGGGGATGATCGGGGTGTTCGCGATGCCGGCGGTGGTGTAGGCGGCGAGCGCCACCGGCGGGGTCACCATGGACATCATCCCGAAGTAGAAGATGAAGAAATGGACCGAGAGCGGCGGCATGCCGAGCTGGCCGATCACCGGGCCGATGAGGATCGCCATCAGGAGGTAGCAGACGGCGGACGGGAGCCCCATCCCCAGGACGACCGAACCCACCATGATGAGGAGGAGGGCGGGGAGCAGTCCCTCGCCGGCGACGGACAGGACGGCGGCGGGAAACCGGGTGCCGAGGCCCGTCAGGGTGACCATCCCCAGGATGATCCCGACGGCCCCCGCGGCCGCGACCAGCGGCGCCGCCCCCTGTGCGATACGGCCGAGCGCATCCAGCAGCTTCCGGAGATCGGGACGGGTGCTGCGGTGCCAGAGGGAGGCCAGGACCACGATCAACAGGGCGACGCTGACCGCCCGGAACACGGTCCGTCCCGCAATCAGCGCGACGACCAGCGAAACGAGGCCCACCCCGAACACGATGCCCGCCTGAAGGGGGACCTTCTCGCCCTGCTCCTCCCGTTCGGTCTCGGCCGCAGGCGTCGCCAGGTGGCGGCGGGCGTGCAGGTGGACCATCGCGATGAGCGCGACGTAATAGAGAAGCGCGGGGAGGATGGCCGCCTGCACCACCTGGAGATAGCTCACCGGCGGGTCCACCAGTTCGAGCATCATGTAGGCGGCGGCGCCCATCACCGGGGGAACGAGGGCCGCTCCGGAACTGGCCGCCGCCGTGATCCCGGCCGCCGCGCGCGCGGTGAAACCGGTGCTCCGCATCAGCGGAATGGTCACCGTGCCGGTGGTCGCCGCGTCGGCGACCGCGCTTCCGGAAAGCGATCCCATCATGGCGTTGGCGACGACCGAAACCTTCGCCGCCCCTCCCACGGTGCCAAGGAACAGGCGGCGCGCCGAGGTGGTGATGAACCGGATGGCTCCGGTCGCCTGCAGCACCGCCCCGAAGACGACGAACAGGAACACGTAGGCGAACATGACCTTCATCGCGATCCCGAAGACACCCTGGCTCTGCAGGAAACCCTGGGAGGCGAGGCGGGCGAGGGAGTAGCCCCGGTGGGGGAAGAGGAGTTCCGGAAGGTGCGGACCGATGGCCGCGTACAGGAGGAACAGGCCCGCCAGGATCGGCAGGGCGGGGCCGATCACCCGCGCCGTCGCCGCGAGCACGCCGAACAGGCCGAGGAGCCCGAGCGCGATGTCGAGGCCGGTCTCGCCGCCGGCGCGGTCGCCGAGCGTCGTGGGGCCGAAGCCGCTCCAGTAGAGGACGTAGGCGCAGCCCGCCACCGCGGACACGAAGCCCAACAGGTCGATCCCGCGCCGCCACCAGGGATCGCCGGGCTTCACCCGGATCAGGAAGCAGAGCGGCAGGCCGCAGAGCGCGAACGCCGCGAGCTGCGCCTGGGGGGTGAGCGCGGGCCGATTCACCTCGACCAGCACGAAGACCGTCAGGAGGAGGGTCAGGACCCCGATGGCGGCGCCGCGGACGCCGGACGACGCCCGCGGAACCGATTCACTCACCGCGGCAGCGTGTCCGGAGATCGATCAGGGTTCCGGCCAGATTCCGGCTTCCCGGTAGAAGCGGACGGCGCCGGGATGGAAGTCGACGCCGGTGTAGCGGGCGGCGTTGTTCTCGTTGATGGCCCGGCCGGCCGGATGCTTCTCCACCACCGACTGGCGCCGTTCCCAGAGCGCGCGCGTCGCCTGGTAAACGGTCTCCTCATCGGCGTCCGCCCGCGTGATGAGGTGCATCGACCCGACGTCGAGCCCGAGGTAGTCCTCGTCCTGGCCGCGATAGGTGCCGGCGGGAATGACGGCCTCCCGGTAGAACGGATACCGCTCGGGCAGTTCGCTGCGGATCTCGGGATCCAGCGGAACGAGCAGGGTATCCATCCCGGCGGTCGCCTGGACGATCGAAGCGGTGGGAACGGCGCCCCCGAGGAAAGCGGCCGCCGCCGAGTCGTCGCTGAGCATGTCCACCGCCCCCGCCTGGGTGTTGTAGAGCGGGATGAAGTCCTCGTAGGTGACCCCGTGCGCTTCCACGATCGGCCGGATGAAGTGCTCGAACCCGGCGCCGGCCACGCCCACCACGACCCGCTTCCCGGCGAGGTCCGGGATCCGGTTCACTTCGTGCCGCCGGGGAGACACGAACGTCGCCACGTTGGGCGCCAGGGTCATGACCGCCTGGACCGGATACGCGCGCCCCCAGCCGTCCTCACCCCGGGCGGCGAAATAGGTCACCGCCGCATTGGAGAGCGCCAGGTCCAGCTCGCCCGAAGCCAGGCGGCGGATGTTCTCTCCCGACCCTTTCGTCGCTTCCGGCGTCACCCGGAGCCCGGCCTCGCCGAGAACCTCCGCCAGCGCTCCCCCGACGACGAAGAAGGCTCCTCCCGGGGGGGCGCTGCCCAGACTCAGGAAGGCGGGAGCGGCCCCATCGCCGCCTCCGCCGCACCCGCCGGCGGCGAGCAGCGGGACGGACAGACCCAGAAGGACACGGGAAACGACGGCGCGGCGGGGTCCGGAGAGCATCAGGCGGCGACTCTAGCAGCCTGTGGTTCCACCACCGGCTGCCAGGGCCCGGACTAACGGGACAGCGCGGCCAGCGGCCCGGAAAGCGCGTCCGCCAGGTCGTCGAGCGTGTCGAACCCCAGGCCTCCCGCGTCCGATTCCGCCAGCGCGAATCCCGGAAGGATGCGGTCGGTACCGTCCTCATCGGTGCGGAGGTGCCGCTTCCCCGCCTCTCCGGACGTCACGCGGGGGAGCCGCCCGCTCTCCCCGGTGAGGAAGACGAGCGCCCTTTCTCCCACCATGAACTGCGCCGAATGGGTCGCGGTCATCCGGGTGTCCCCGACGGTGCCGCCGGGCACCCGGAAGCGGACCAGGTTCCGGCCGCCGCCCTTGAAGCGCCGTTCGGTGCGCAGGGTCACGGTGGTGAAGATCTCGCGCCGGTCGGCCGTCCACGCGGAGCGCATGTCGAGCACCTCGCCGGCGACGATCGTGTCCGAGTGCTCGACCAGCTCGGCAAGCCCCGGCCAGGCGTAGGGGTTCCGGAACGGCTCGTGCTGCGGCGGCTGGCCGCGCTGCGCGAGCGCCGGCGACCCGGCGGCCAGCAGGCTTCCGGCCGTCAGCAAGGCGAGGGCGGCAATCCGGCCGGCCCGGGTTCCCGGTGTCTCGACTCCGCGCATGCGGCAAGCATAGCGACGCCGTGCCGCCGGGCCTCAGCCGTCCGGGGCGTGAAGGCGAGTGGGATGGCGACGTACGGTTTCGCGGCCTGCGGCCGCGATGCCGCTCTGGAGGCCGGCGTCCCGCCCCGTGTCAAGATTCCGGCGTCCCCGAGTTCGTCGTGCCACCGGTAGCCCCTCCCTCGCGAGCCGCCGTTCGCGGCACGCGGCCCGTCACCATGGGGATCCTGACGGCGCTCACCGTGGTGTTCGTTCCCGGTGGCGACGCCTTCGGCTACCGGTTCTTCTGGCGAACCGTGGACGACGCACCGCTGCCGGTCGCGGCGGACGCCTCCCGCTGGGACCCGGCGGTCTGGGGGCCGGGAAGGACGCTGCACTTCGTGGTCGCCGACTCGCCCGGGTGGACGGAGCCCTGGGAGGATGCTCGCGGGGAAGAGCACGACCCGCCCTTCGCGACTGCCGAGGACGTGATCCCGTTCGCCCGGAGGGCGCTCGCCGTCTGGTCGGCGCCGCCGAGTACGGACATCCAGTGGTCCGTCGCCGGCGTGGGCGGCGAACTCCACGCGGAACGCGACCACGTCAACGCCATCCGCATGCACCCGTTCGGCCACGGGACCTCCTACGCCGACATCTGGGACCGGAATGGCGTGATCGTGGAGTGCGACGTGTCGCTCAATCCGCGGCACACCCGGGACCTCGACGGCGCGGCCCTGGAGGTGCTGATCCACGAATTCGGCCACTGCCTCGGCCTCGCGCACTCGGCGCCGTTCCCGACGTGGGACACCTGGGGATGGTGTCGCGGCCTTGAGCCCGCCCTCTGGGATACCGATCCGGTGATGTCCTACGGCTACCTGCCGGAACCCGGGTTGACCGAGGACGACCTCATCGGCGCCTCGCTGCTCCGGCCCGCGCCCGGCTGGCTGGACCGGGTCGGCAGCATCGCGGGGCAGGTGACCGTCGGCGGGCGGGCCGCCCGCTACGTGCCGGTGTTCGCAACCCGGATTTCCGGGGAGGAGGTCGTCGCCTCGGCGAACACGTTCACGAACGGCGAGGGCTTCTTCGCCATCGAGGGACTCTCGCCCGGAGGCTACCTGCTGGCCGCCGGCGCGATGGGCGACATCGACGGGAACTCGTCGCTGGTGGACCGGGGCGCCACCCTCGGCTCGACCGACCAGTACCTGCTGGACCCGGTGCGCGTCGTCGCCGGTCAGGAGACCAGGGCGCCCCCGATTCCCCTGCGGGAAGGGCGCGAGGCGTCGCCCTTCCGGCGCGAATGACCCGGAAGATCCTGCTCGTCGCCGCGGCGTCGGCGCCGGCGCTGTTCGCTTGCGATGGAGGCGAGAGCGTCCCCGTCGCCCCCCCGCCTGCTCCTCCGGCGCCTCCGGCGTTCGGGGTCTCGTTCGCGGAGACGGCGCTCGAGATGCGCGAGGGGGAGACCCTGGCAGTGGGCGTGCGATACGAGGTCCGCGAACTCCCCGGCCCGGTCCAGGTCCGGCTCAGCGCCTCCCACGAGTTCGCGTCCGAAGCCGACTACAAGCTCGCCGTGGACTCCATCGAGATTCCGGCGGGCCGGGACCTCGCCGGCGAGGCAAGCTTCGAGGTCTCCGCGCTGGCCGACCTCTTCTTCACCGAGGGCGTCGAAGTGTTGCCGCTCGCCTTCGCCCATTCCGGCGGGCAGGCCGACCTGGGTGATCCGGTGGAGATCTCGCTCATCGAGGCGGGCGCTTCGCCCTGTCCGGGCATCACCGTCATCGGGCTTCCCTGGCGTGAAGAGGAGTCTCCGGACGACGACGTGGCGAACATGCTCGCCACCACCCTGAACCTCGAAATCGGCGCGGGCGGCGCGGGCGCCCGGCTGGAGATCCTGGGCCCGTACTTCGATCTCGGCACCTACGGCCGCATCGCGGAATCCGTGTCGGCGTTCGGGATCAATCGGTGGAACGTCCGCACCGGACCGGGAGTGATCGTGCACGAGCTGGACGTGAACTGGCCGGGCGAGGACTGGTTCGAGGAGGAGTCCGAAGAGAGCCTCGATCTCGCCTTCCGGGGCGGCGGCTGCGCCGGGGACGCCGTGGCTTCCTGCACGAGCGACGGCTGCGAGATCCTCCCGTAGCCGCTTTCCGCCGCGCGGGACAGCGCGCTAGATCGGCGGCAACTCCTCGTGCCAGGCGGTGCGCTCCTGGTAGGCGTACGCGACCTGCAGCAACCGGCCCTCGGAGAACGGCGGCCCGTAGATCTGGAGCGCGAGGGGCCGCTTCGGCGCCTCCGACGTGAACCCGCATCCCATCGTGAGGCCCGGGTATCCGGTCATGTTCCCGATGAAGGTGTTTCCCGGACGGCTGTCCAGCGCATCGGGATCGGTCCCGGCGCGGACGTCGCTCCGGGCCGCCGCTTCCGAGCGGAGCGGGTCGGCAGGGGAAAGGGAACTGGGAACGATCATCACGTCGCAGTGACGGAAGACCTCGGCCATCTCCTCCTGCAGGATCGTTCGCAGCCGAAGCGCCTTGATGTAGTCGGTGGCGGGATAGAACCTGGCCACCTCCAGCCGTTCGCGTACCAGCGGATCGAGATCCTCGGGCTGTTCGGCAAGCCGTTTCTCGTGAAATGTGGTGGCCTCCGCCATGGCGACGATCCAGCCGGCGCCCCCGGCCAGGTGGGCGTGCGGCACTTCGACTTCCACGGTCGCGGCACCGTCCGCCGTGAGCAGCGCGATCGCGGCGTGAACCGCCCGCTGCATCTCGTCGGTCGCATCCTCGAAGAACCCCGAGACCGGCACGCCGATGCGCAGACCCGAGACCTCGGGCGTGAGCCCCGCGAGATAGTCCGGAACCGCCACGTCGGCTGCCGTCGGGTCCCGGGGATCAGCGCCGGCGATCGCCCCGAGCATCGCCGCGGCGTCCCAGGCGGTGCGCGTCATGGGGCCCGCGTGGTCGAGCGTCCAACTGAGCGTGGTGACCCCGAAGCGGCTGATCCGGCCGTAGGTCTGCTTGAGGCCGACGATGCCGCAGGCAGCCGCGGGGCCCCGGATCGAACCCCCGGTGTCGGTCCCGATCGAGAGGGGCACCAGGCGGGCGGCCAGGGCGGCGCCGGAACCCGAAGACGACCCGGAGGGCGTGTAGTCGGTCGCCCAGGGGTTGCGGGCGGGCCCGAACCCGGAGAGCACGCCGCTTCCCATGGCGAACTCGAGGAGGTTCAGCTTGCCCACCAGGATGGCGCCCGCCGCATTCAGCCGCGCCGTGATCGTGGACTCGTAGTCCGGCACCCAGTCCGCGGTGGCCTTCGAGCCGTTCGTGGTGAGGATGCCGGCGGTCGCGAGGATGTCCTTCGGGGCATAGGGGATCCCGTGCAGGGGTCCGCGCCAGTCGCCCGCAGCGATCTCGGCTTCCGCCGCCCGCGCCCGCTCGCGGGCGTGATCGGCCGTGACCGTGATGAAGGAGTTGATGGTCGGATCGACGGCCTCGATGTGGGCGAGGTGGGCGTCCACGACGTCGACGGGTGAGAGTTCCCGGCTGCGGATGCCTTCCGAGAGCGCGCGGCCGCTGAGCCGGCAGAGTTCGGGGATCATCGGATCACTCCCCGGACTCCGCCGCACCGGGTCCGCGGGCGACGAAGGTCACGGCAGGTTCGACCAGGTCCGGGATCTCGAGTTCCCGAACCGCGCGGAAGAAGGCGTGATTCATGCGGACCGCGGGGAGAATCGTGGACAGACGGTCCGCGGGCAGCGGGTGATCGAGCAGACTGTTCGCGTACCCCAGCGCGGTGACCGTAGGGCCGGCGCCCGGGTCCGGTCCGGCCTCGCACCCCGCGAGAATCAACGGCGCCGCGACCGGCGCCGCGGCGGCGCTGCCGAGCAGCCGCCGGCGGGTCATGAGCTTCGGAGCGCGCCTGGCCATAACCGACCTCCGTCTGCGTGAACCGGGCTGCCGATTCTACCGGCGCCTCGTCCGGACGGGGACCGGGCGACCGGGACCAACGAAGTCCGGTCGGGGCCGGGGTATCCTTACGCCCCGTGCTGCTTCGCGAAGCGGATCGCACGGCGGTCCGGAAACACTTCGAGGATCTCGCCGGCTCCGTCTCCGCCACTGTCTATTCGCGGCAGGAAAGCCCTCTCGTGGTGCCCGGCCGGACACCCTGTCAGACCTGTCCCACGACCGAAGCGCTGCTACGGGAGGTGGAGGAGCTTTCGGACCGGTTCACCGTCGAGGTGCGGGACGTGGACGAGGCCCCGCAGGCGGCGCGCGACGCGGGAATCCACCGTCTGCCGGCGATCGAACTCACCGGCGCCGCCAGGGGACGGGTCCGTTTCCTGGGCCTGCCGGACGGGCACGAGTTCGGTTCGCTGATCACGGCGGCAACCTGGGTCTCCGGGGCGCCGCTGGCCCTTTCCGAAGACGCCGCGGAGCAGTTGTCAGCGCTCCGGCGGCCGGTCCACGTGAAGGTCTTCACGACCCCCACCTGACCCTGGTGCGCGCCGGCGGCCAGTCTGGCCGTCCAGTTCGCGGTGGTGAGCCCCGAGGTGACGACCGACATCGTGATGGTCCAGGAGTTCCCGGACCTGGCGCGAACCTATTCCGTTTCTTCCGTGCCGCTGACCGTGGTCGAACCGCTGGAAGACGGCGCCGGACTCGTGGGGCAGGGGACCTCGGTGTTGGGAGCCCAGGCCGAGGAAGTGTTCCTCGCGGCGGTGGCCGAAGTGGGCGCCGGCGCCCATCCGAACCAGGATCCGGCATCGTGAACGGTCACCGTCCCCGGTATCCCGGCGCGGACTGGCGGGTGGACCGGCGCCGGGCCCTGCGCATCCTTTCGGGCGGAGCGGCGCTCGCCGCCGGGGGACCGGCCCTTGCGGGAGAAAGGGCCGCGCCCTTCTCCGAAGACTCGCTGGCCGATCTCGGGCGGCGTCTCCACGCGGTCCGGAGGCGTTTCGGCCTCCGCCGGGCCATCGGGATCCATGTGGAAGACCTGGAGACCGGGGCCGCGCTCTTCAGCCACAATGCGGACCGCGGTTATGTGCCGGCCTCCGGGATGAAGTTGCCGATCACGGGGGCCTGTCTCCATTACCTGGGACCGAGCTACCGCTTTCCGACGCGACTGCTGGTGGATACGCCACCCACCGAGGACGGGGTCATCGAAGGTCCCGTCCACGTCGTCGGCTCCGGGGACCCCAGTCTCCAGCGGCATGACATGGACTTCATCGCGGACTCGCTGGCGGCGTTCGGGCTCACCGAGATCCGGGGCGACATCGTGCTGGACGACTCGTTCCTCGAGGTCCAGGAAACCGATCAGGCGCTCGTGAGGCGCCGGATCCTTTACCGGGAACCCATCCAGAGCGCCCTCGGCTACCACTGGAACCGGGTGGAGGTCGCGGGCGTGCCCGGGGACGGCCAGCAGCCGGCGGTGCGCGACGAGGGGTATGGCTACTACGCCATCCAGAACCGGATGGTGCTGCGCAACTCGGGGCGTCCCTACATCCTGGCCCAGCGCCGGGGCACGCGCCGGATCCGGCTCCAGGGACGCATCCTCAGAGGCGGCAACGAACGCGTCGCCCGTTTCACCGCGACGGAGCCGGCGCTCTATTTCGGCTATGCCCTCAAGGGAAAGCTCATCGAGCGCGGGGTACGGGTGACCGGCGAGCCGAGGCGGGGACCGGTTCCGGCCGCCCACCGAAAGCTCCTGTTGTACCGCCACGAGTCGGCGCCCCTGACCCAGGTCGTGGAGGCTCTCGGCAAGTACAGCAACAACTGGTCCGCCGAACAGCTCCTCTTCGCCGTCGGGGCCCATCGCTGGGGACCACCGGGAACGCGGGAAAAGGGGGTGCGGGCGACCGAGGAATACCTCGTGGGTCTCGGCTTCCCCGCCGACAGTTTCGTGGTGGACGATGGCTCCGGGCTCTCGAGGGAGAACCGCCTGAGCGCCCGCCTCCTCGTCGCCGTCGTTCGCGACCTCTACGGCCAACCGGAGCTCCGGACCGATTTCCTCTGCTCACTGGCTGTTTCCGGCGTGGACGGCACCCTTGCCCGGCGCCTGTGGGGAGAAGAAACCCTCGGCCGGGTGATGGCAAAGACGGGGACCCTCAGTGGGGTCAGTTCGCTCTCCGGGGTCGCTTTCCCTCTCGCTGCCGAGAACCGGGCGCTTGGGTTTTCGGTCATGACGAACGGCCTCCGCAACTCCTGGAACGCCGACGCGGTCGAAAACCTGATCGCGGGGGAACTCGTCCGCTGGAACGGCGTCGCCCGCCCGGCGTGAAGGCCGTCCCCGGACTCGATCCCCCCGAATACGTCGACTGGAGCGAGGACCCGGAACTCCTCCGCGAATTCGGGGCGACGGCCCTGGAGGACGCCCGCCGCGCCCTCATCGTCGAGGGGCTCGGGGACCCGGCGAGACTCCGCCTCTACGAGGGGCTCGTCCGGAACCGGCTCCACGACCTGCAACTGAAGCGCTGGGTCCGGTCCGGCGTGCTGTCCAAGGCGTGGCTCGGGCCGGGTGAGGAAGCCGTGACCGTGGGGGCGTGCCACGCGCTCGAAGCGGGCGACGTCGTCGGACCGATGATCCGGAACATCGGCGCCTGCCATGAGCGGGGGATGAGCCTCGCCTCCATGTTCCGGGGGGCCCTCGGCACCGAAGACGGCCCGGCCCGGGGCAGGGACCTTCACTTCGGGGACCTCGAGCAGGGCATCGTGGCCCCGATCAGCATGGTCGGTTCCCTCGTGCCGGTGTGCGCCGGCATGGCGCTCGCCTTCCGGCTCCGGGGGGAACCGAAGGTGGCCCTGACCTGGGCGGGGGACGGCACGACGGGAACGGCGGCGTTCCACGAGGGCGTGGTGTCCGCCGTGGCGCTCCGCGCGCCGCTCATCGTGGTGATCCAGAACAACCGGATCGCGCTCGGGACCCCGCTGGCGGAAGGCGGGGCGGGGCGGCTCGCGCAACTCGGCGGCGGCTACGGCATCTCCAGCCTGCGCGCGGACGGCAACAACGTGCTCGACGTCTTCGCGGCCACCGCGCTCGCCCGGAAGGAGGCGCTCGCCGCCTCGCGCCCCGTCTTCGTGATCGCGGACACCTTCCGGATGGGCGGGCACGCCACCCACGACGAAGGCGAGAGCCGGAAGATCCTGCCGGCCGACCTGTTCGTTCACTACGGCCGCCGGGACCCGGTGCGCACCTATCGGGCGTTCCTGCGGCAGGGCGGCGCCGGCGGCGAGCCGGTAGCCGACGCCGTGCTGGACGAGATCGAAGCGCGGGTCGAGGCGGAAGTCGCGAACGCGGAACGCGAGGCGTTGTCCTCGCAGCGCACTGCCCGGCCCGATCCGGGCGGGGCGGGGGAGGGGGTCTTCGGCCCCTGAGCGCCTAGAGCCGGGTCTTGGCCGGGAAGTGGTTGAGCCCGAGCCGCGCCGCGGTGCGGTCCGTCTGATCGACGATCGACGCGGCGTTGATGCCAATCGCGATCACGATGGCCTCGCTGATCTCTTCCCTGGTAGCTCCCAGCTTGAGGGCCTTCTTCACGTGGCCGTCGAGGCAACCCTCGCACTGGGCGATCAGGGAGCAGGCGAGAGCGATCAGCTCCTGGACCTTCGGATCGAGATGCTTGTTCTCGGAAAAGTACGTTTCCTTGTAGAACTGGCCGTAGATGGCCTTCATCCGGGGCTCGAGCATCGAATAGGAGGCCGGAGCCGAGCCGTTCGCCTTCTGCTCGACGCTTTCCTTCTCACCCGGCTTCGGGTCGTAGTCGATGCCGGGAATCCGGGCCTCGGGGGCCGCTACGTTGTCCGCCATGCCGAATGTTTCCTCGTGCCCGCCGCTCTCGGCCGGGACTTCGTTTCGGAGGACGGCGGGTGGGACGGCCACCGGTCCGGCGCCGCCCGCTCAGCGCGTCGAAAGAGGAGTAACCGGGGAAGGTTAGCATCAGGAACGGATGCCGGTCTTTCGAAGTTCCGTCGCGCTGTCGGCGCCTCTGGCCACGGTCTTTTCGTTCTTTGCGAATGCCAGGAACCTGGAAGTGCTCACCCCGCCGTGGCTCCGCTTCCGGGTCCTGACCGACGGGGAGATTCCCATGTCGCGGGGTACGCAGATCGACTATCGGCTGCGCCTTCGCGGTCTTCCGCTTCGCTGGCGGAGCGAGATCACCGCCTGGGAGCCGCCCCACCGCTTCGTGGACGAACAGGTGATCGGCCCCTACCGGACCTGGATTCACGAGCACCGGTTCGAGGTCGAGGAGCGCCCGGGCAGGGGACCGATGGTGATCGCTTCCGACGAGGTGCGCTACCGGGCCCCGGGAGGCCGGCTGATCGACCGCTTCCTGGTGGCCCCCGACCTCGAGCGGATCTTCAACTACCGGACGGCCAGGCTCCGGGAGCGGTTCGGTTCACCGGACGACTGACGGCGCGCGAACACGTCCGGCCGCCCAATGTCGGCGCGCCGACATTGGCGCCGGGAGGCGATGACGCGGCTGCTCCGCGGGGGCATTGGTAATGACAAGGCTGCGGGCCTCGGGCCTCGTGCCGGCCAGAGGCGGGTGTTCCAGGCTGTCGATGCGGTAGCGGCTCTTGAGATCCGCGCCGAGGCGGGGACCTCCTTTTTCCGGGTGCGGTGGCGCCGTGCGCGGTGCGGAGCACCGCGCGTGCCGGCCAGAGGCCGGCGTTCCAAGCCGTTCGCGACTTCCCGGCGCCGCGCGCGCTTATCGGATGTTGCGCCAGCAACTTCGGATAAGCACCGCGCTCTTATCGGAAGTCGCGCGGGAGATGGCCTTGTATTGAACCCGAAACCTGATCGAAGGCCGCTCGCGCGACTCCCAGGCGCCGCGCGCGCTTATCGGATGTTGCGCCAGCAACTTCGGATAAGCACCGCGCTCTTGTCGGATGTCGGGCGGGACGTGGCCTTGTATTGGACCCGAATCCTCATCGAAAGCCGCTCGCGTGACTCCCAGCCCCGCGCGCGCTTATCGGATGTTGCCCCAGCAACTTCGGATAAGCACCGCGCTCTTATCGGATGTCGCGCGGGAGGTGGCCTCGTATTGGACGCGAATCCTCATCGAAAGCCGCTCGCGGGACTCCCAGGCGCCGCGCGCGCTTATCGGATGTTGCGCCAGCAGCTTCGGATGAGCACCGCGCTCTTATCGGATGTCGCGCGGGACGTGGCCTTGTATTGGACCCGAATCCTTATCGAAAGTCGCTCGCGCGACTTCCCGGGGCCGCGCGCGCTTATCGGATGTTGCGCCAGCAACTTCGGATAAGCACCGCGCTCTTATCGGATGTCGCGCGGGAGATGGCCTTGTATTGGGCCCGGATCCTTATCGAAAGTCGCTCGCGCGACTTCCGATAAGGATGAGTCCGGTCCATGTGCGGCGTTGCGTGCGCGCGCGGCCGGGGGCCGCTGGCGGTGCTTGACGGGTTGCGCGAGGAGTGGACCGGTGGAGCTGTTGGCGACGTTGTCGGGGAGCCCGAAAAGGGCGCCGAGACGGACCGGATCGGCGGCGAGAGGGAGACGTTCCTGGCGCTGGTGTCGGGGCCGCGACGCCGGAGTGTTGGGCACGCAGGCAGGGCAGGGGGCGACGGCGGGGGAACCGTCGGGGCGCGTGGAGTGGACCCAGCAGGTGTCGCCGCAGTCCGGGCAGTCTTTGGGAGGGGTGCTCATCGGCCGATCGGGGGATCGGTTGGAGTTCGCCGGGTTCGCGAGCTTTGCCCGGAGCGTACTAGCCGAGTGGCCGGGCAGCGTCAAGTCAGGAGTGGCCGATAAGGTGCGGAACTTATCTGGCGGCGCGAACAGGAGTAGAATCCAGAGGCTATGAGTCCGGAAGTGATCGCTATCGTCGCCGTCGGGGTATCCCTCGCCGCCCTCATCGTGACGGGCCAGCGAGCGGTCCGAACCGACCTCCACGATCTCGCGCAGCGAGTCGCCCGCATTGAAGGGGCGCTGCCGTTCCTGACTCCGCCACCGGCTGGCGCCCAGCGCCGCCAAACGGACTAAACGAAGAGCCGTTATCGGAACCTACGTCCGGATCTTGTGCGCCCGGGCAGCCCCAATCTGGCCTTCAGGAGGCCTGCGCAGGTCCTCGAGGAGCCAGGATCCACGCCGGCGCCGGCGAGATCCGAGCGAATTCGACCGATTTGACATAAATCGAAATGGCACAGACGCGCTCTGAGCGGTCATGCGCCCCGAGGGCAGTCTTCCGTTAGCGGCCTTGGGGGGCGAGGTCAGTGCTTCAGGTCGGCAATCTGTGCCTGGAGCTGGTCTCGGATGATCGCGGCTTTGCTGAGTGCGCCTTCGATGCGCCACTGTGCGTCGGCAGCGACGTCGCCGCGCAGCAGGTCCATGTCTTGTCGTTTGGCGAGGCGCGCGAGAGTGATGGCGTCCGTGACGCGTTTCTTTGCCGCGTCGTCGCCCAAGGCGGAGATCCGCGCCTCGAGGAGGCGGATCAACTCGTCGTGGAGCGTCTCGACCTCATTCATGGCGGCGGAGGCCTTGGCGCGAACTCCTTCAATTGCATCCGAAAGGCGCTGTTCTGTGGGCGAAACGGACCCGAGCGATGTGGCGGCGGCGGAGCCGCCCAGCCGCCGGAGGCGGCGTTTCGTTTCCGCCAGGCGCTGCTCGACCGTCAGTCTTCGGTTGTAGTTTTGGTTGGTGGTGTGCTGGATGGACCTCCAGTCGTCCGAGGCAATGCCGCGGCGTGCGTTGTCATCGAGCAAACGCCGTCGGAGCTGGATGTCGCTCGCCGTGTTTCTGGCGTAGCGGCGCTGGTCGGGGCCGGCATCGGGGTTGCGCTCGAGTTCGCCCAGGCGCGCGAGAGCCTCGTCGCGGAGGCGTTCAAGCGCATTGAACTCGGCTATCGCGTCGGCCCGCATCTCCTCGATCGGGCGGGGCGGGGGGCCCCTGAGCTCCTTGAGTGAGGCGCGGAGGTTCTTGGCGAACTCCCGGTTGAACCTGGCCTGTTCTTCCTGGAATTCGTCGGGTGTCGGCAGGACGCAACCGGCGAGGATCAGGGCAACGAGAGGAAGGAGGAGAGCTCTAAGTCTCATGGTGGGGCTCACATACCTATTGTGGTCAGGCACTCTCCTCCGGCGGAACGCCGAAGAGGTTGATCCAGGCTACGACGTGGGGTCGTAACGTCAGGGAGAGACGGATGACGCGGGCGACCTCGTAGACGGACATGCCTCCGGCAGAGAGGAGCCCGGGAAGATCCCAGAGGTGGATGCAGGCGAAGACGTGCCAGACCTGGTCGCGTTCGACGTCCGTCATTCGCGTGGCCCGGAAAATCCGGGCCAACTCGGCCCCGGTGGGCCTGTCCGGATAGCCCGCGAGATGGCCACCGGACAGGTGCGCGAAAAATCCGCGCACTCGTTCCGGGGGAGTGGGGGGCTTCGAAAGGGCTTTCGGATGCTGGAACCAGGTGAGGGGAAAGGGGACGCGATCCGCTAGTTCCGGGTCCCGGGAGATGTGGCGAGGAGGCTTTCCCTCCCCCCCGATGAGGGCACCGTGTTCGCCGAGGCCGTCCTCGCGAGGGTCTCCCCCGGTCAGGATGCAAAGCTCGACGGCGCGTCGCTCCGCGCGGGCGTACAGCTCCTCGCGGGAGGGGAACCGTGTCGAATCCTCGGCTGACGGGTTGAAGTAATGGTGGCGGATCTTTGCAATGTCGAGCATCGGAAGTGTCAGCGCTCCCAGGCAGGAGTGGAGCGTTCGAGACGCGACGGTGTTCTGGGAATCTCGCGCAGGACCTGGTCAGCGACAAAGGGAGCAGGGTCCTTCGCCTCGTCGGGGTAAGCAGGGCGGATGAGCGCACGCTGGTCGGTTCGCTGCATCCAGCCCTCTGGGAGGCTCTGGAGTTCGCGCTTCAGTTGCTTGAGGTCCGAGACGTCGGTGTTTTTCATGGCGGCCTTGACTGCGGCGGGGTCGAGGTGTCGGGCGACGGCGAAGTCGTAGAGGTCCCGCGCCAGCAATCTTTCGGAGTCCAGCATCCGGCCTGCGAGCTTCTTTACGAGTATCTCGGCGTTGGTTTCGAGCGGCACGCAGGTGCCGCGGACCGTATCGACGGAGCGCGGCTGGTCGGTCCATGGAGGGCTGGTAAAGAGGGTGACCTCGCCGCCCCGCAGAATGATCTTGGTGTTCCAGCGAAGCACGGTGAGGACTTCGGCGGGGCCAGCCCGCTGCTCGATGGTGCGCCGGAACGCGTCGCGGCGTTCCCAGAGCCGGCTGTAAGCCTCCTGATCGGTGAAGAGGTCCACGTCCGTGCTGTGTCGGTGCGCCCAGCGGAGCGCTAGGGCAGTGCCTCCGCCTAGACGCATGTGCTGTTCTCCGCCCAGGTGCTCTCCGAAGGCCTCGCGGACGGCCTCGAAGAGTTCGGCCGGACCGGGGGGAAGGTCGTATTCCGCCATCAGACGGAGATTCGCTCGACGATGTTGCGGCTGACGGATCTGCTCCGCCGGTCGTAGAGCTGAGTGGTGGAGGGATCCGAATGGCCGACCAGGTATTGGACGTCCTCCATGGGGACGCCCTGGTCCAGGAGGTCGGTGATGACCATGGCCCGGAAGCTGTGCACGGTGATGAAGCTCGGGAGACCCGCCGCCCGGAGCCGGCGCTTGAGCATTGAACGCAACGTCCAGGGTTCGATGCCGGCGTCGCCGAACCCCGTGGGCGAGCCCGAAGCGATGACGCGGAAGAGGGGGGTGTCCTGTGGCTGGTCGCGGATCTGGGCCGCGGCCAGGTAAGCGGCGATCCAGGAGTCGAGGTCGATGCGGACGGGGATTTCGCGCTGCTTGCCGCGTTTTTCGCGCATGCGCAGCGCTCGGTGGTCGCCGTAGTCGCGGAGGTCCTGGAGTCGGAGCGCAGCGACGGCGCCGGCCCGGGCGCCGGTATAGATAAGGGTGCCGAGGATGGCGCGGTCCCGCACCCCGGGCCTCGAGGACGGGTCTATGGAAGCGATGAGGTCGCGTGTCTGGGCGACGGTGATCTCGGGGGTCTTGCCTTCGCGGGATTCGGAACGCGGTGGCCGCACGGACTGGAAGGGGTTGATGACGACCGCATGGCGGAGCGTGAGAACGTCGAAGAAGTGCCGGAGCGCGGACAGCGCGAGTTTCTGGGTGGGGATGGAGCCGCCGTAGGCGTCCAGGAAGCGCGCCGCGTGTCCGGGAGTTGTATCCACGAGGGAGATGTCCTGCGCGGCCAGCCAGTGGAGGAAGCGTCGCACCGGGATGGCGTACGCCTTGCGCGTGTGCGGGTTCCGGATCCGCGCGGTGAAGAATTCCTCGGCCGCGAAACACGCCTGGGGTCCGGCATCGCGCAGGACGGCGAGCCGCGCCGGGTGTTCGAAGGGAACGAGCGCGGCCGCGCGGCCGGTCATCCGGTCAACCGGAGGGCGGCGAACAGAGCTCCAGCGAGAACAACGGCCCACAGAATGCCGCGCTGTTCAAGGCGGGCCAGCTCGAGCCGTAGATCGGCCTTCGTGAGGAGATCGGATCTCGCTTGCTTCGCCTGCGCGATGACAGCGACGACCGCACGCGCGGTCTTCGCATCCATGCCGGCAGCGGTGAGGCGATCCGTGGCGGCGGCGGTGTCAATGGTGCAGGCCATCGAGACTCCTGGTCTCGCTCATCCCGTGAGTCGCAAGGCGGCGAACAGAACTCCAGCAATGGCGAGGACGGCGAGGATGGTCCGGCGTTCGCTGGTAGCGATCGCGCTTTCGAGACGGGCTACAGCTGTCTCAAGATCGGCTCTTGAGACGTTGGTCGAATCCGACTTTGCAACGGCGGCGACGATGGCGCGCGCAAGAGCTGGTGAGGCTCCGGCCTCCTCGATGCGTTCGATTTCAGCGGCGGTGTCGAGGGTGTAGGCCATCAGGATCTCCTGCGGGGGAGTGTAACAGGGGGGCTGCGATAATCCTTTTTATCCGAACCCCCGTGGGATAACAGAAGGCGTGTTATCGCGTAGGGCCGCCGGAACGGGGCGGCTTGCCTGGGTCGCGGTCGCGCGGCCCCGGCAGTCTGAAGTCTCGAGGCTGCGGAGGGGTGTCGGGGGGTGGGTCGGCCTGAGGATCAAGCGTGGCCTGTAGAGATCGCGCCAGCCGTAGCCCATCGGTTGTCGGTGTAGCCGTAGTCTGTGGCTCGCCGGATGAGTTCCAGGGCGTTGCGGCCGCCCGCGATTGCGAGCCCGGTGCGGAGGCTGACTGGGCGGATGGTGCGCCCCGGCGGAAAAGGGCGTTGCCAAGTGGTTGCCCCCCGCCGCAGGAGGTGGATGGTTTGCTCTGGATCCAGGCCGGGGATATCGGCCATCGGGCGCTAGGCGGCGTTTTTCGAGGGGGTGTGTGTTGAGTCCTTGTGGGGAGAATCGAGAAGGTCGGCTAAGAGGCTGGGATCGTCGGGAGCGCCGCGGAGCCCGAGCGCGTCAACGAGTTCAGGAGGGACGATGATCGGGAGGTCGTAGGTGGCAATCGCGCGGTGGTAGTCGTCGATCGTGTCGATGAGGACTACCGGTCCGTCAACGTCGGTGGTTTCGCGGATTGCCATGAGGCGTGCTCGTCAGGATGAGGATAGCGAATCTATCCGAAGCCGCCAGGGGGTAGGATGAAGGAATGGAAGCGGCCGAGATAGCGGAAGCCGCGAAGGGGATTTGCGGGTGTGCAGTCGCCGGCTGGGAAACGCCGGCGCCGGGCGATCGGGGTATCCGGTGCGCAGAGTGCGGCTGGGTGACTACCTGGGAGTGGTTGGAGCGGTATCCGAGAGGGGCGAGTGCCATCTTTTCGGCGCAGAGGCGGCACGACCCGGCCGGGTTCGAAGAGTGGATGGCAGCTGCAGGAATCGCTCGTGCGGAAGTGTTGACCGCGCGGCGAGAGGGCCGCGCGCCCAAGCGCCGGCGGGTTAGCCGCCGAGAGCGCCGAGGAGCGCGGGAAGTAGCACGAGAGGCGATCGCCACGGCTGTGAAACGGTTGCCGAGGTAGGTCTCAGCGCGCGGGGCTGCGCGCGTTGTGGGCTGGTGAGGGCTGAAAGCTCGAGCCGGAGGCGGCCTGGGGCGAAAAATTGGCCCGTGGAGGCGGCGGAGAGCGCGAGGAGAGCCGCTAGAGGGGAACGCGACCTGTAGAGCCTGTGAAACCAGAAGCACTGTACGGGCCTCCTGGAGGCCCGTTTGCGTCTCTTGGCGGAAGGGTTGGCAGACGGGGCCTGTCAAGCGACATCTAAAACTGGGCCGCTTGGCGACATCTAGAACTGGGCCACCCCCCCGGGTTGAGGGAGAGGAGGAGAGATGACTGGGCGGATGATCTGCCCTGGCGGAAAGGCCGTTGCCAAGGGGCGTCCTCGCGTCGGAACTGCTGGATGAGGAGGGCGAAAGCTGGCCCGAAGGCGTCGGCCACCAAGGGGGGTCGGGATTAGGAGGGGTTCTTGTTGCGGCACTCTGTGGCCGGCGGGTCCAGGAGGGCGGCGACGACGTTGGGACCGTCCGGCTTGGGCGGGAAGCCGAGTTCGTCGGCGAGGGCCTCCGGGACAATGATCGGGAGGTCATAGGTCGCGATAGCGAGCTCGTAGTCCTCGATGGTGTCAACGAGGATGACGGGGCCCTCGGCGTCGGTGGATTCACGGATGGTCATTGGGGTGCGGTCGGGAAAGGGACGAGAGCTTGGCGGTATGCACGATCAATACCGTATGACGGCATACCGTATTTACGCATACGGCATGCACGGTGCAGACGCATGCTACGACGGCTCGTCGGGTGACTCGGGGGGTGCGGCGAACATGTGGAGCCAGTCGATCACCTGCGGCCGGCGGATCCCGGAGAAGTGGATCGCGCGGGCCAGCTCGTAGACGGACAGCCGTTCGCGAGACAGGAGTCTCGTGAGATCCCAGGGCCGGATACAGCCCAGGACGTGGTAGAGGATGGAACGGTCGCGTGGGGTGGGGGCGGTCGAGCGGAAGATTCGGGCGAGTTCGGAGCCGGTGGGCCGGTCAGGGTATCCGGCCAGGTGGTCCGCGATGAGAGCGTCGAGCACCGGATGATCTTTGGGAATCCCGCCGGGTGGCGCCGTACGGGCCCCCGGATGCGTGAACCAGGACAGAGGCAGGGGGACCCGCCCGGCTCGGTATTCGGGAGCGCAGTCGAGGTTCGAGAAGGACAGTGGTTTGTCCGGCCCACCGATGAGGGAACCGTGTTCCCCGATATGAAAGACACGGGGATCGGAACCGTCGAGGCGGCAGGCGTCAAGCGCGCGACGTTCGTGCCGGGCGATGTGTTCTTCGCGGGTGAGCGGCCGGTGCAGATCGTCCGGTGGTGGATGGAAGTAGGCGTACCGAAGTTCGGCAATGTCGAGCACGATCAGCGGCCCCAAGTGATGTCGCGGGAGTGTTGGAATAGCCCGCGAACGACGAAGACGGCGTTTCGCGCGGCGCCGGGCCGCGCGGCTGCAACGACTGGCTGGCGGTGGGTTTCCATCCAGTCGGGGTGGAGGGAACGGAGTTCGGTGGCGATGTCGCGGAGTTGCCGGTCGGTGAAGCAGGAGCGCGCGGTGGCGAATGCGTCCGGGTCGTAGTGCGTCGAAACCGCAATGTCGTACAGGTCGCGCGGGACGAAGATGTTGTTTCCGAGGATGCGGCCGCCGATCTTGCGCGCGAGGATCTCGGCGCTGCTTTCGATGCCGACCGCGGTTCCCCGAACGGTGTCGTTTGAGCGTGGGTTGCCCGTGAAACCGGGAATAGTGTCGACGCTGAGTTCGCCGCCATCCGCGAGGACGATGCGTGCGGCCCCCGGACTGACGGACAGGTCGCGGACACCGGTGGCGCGCTCGAGGTCGCGGGCGAACTGAGTGGCGTTGGCGTAGAGCTGAGCGTAGGGTTTCGGCTCGATGAAGTAGTCAAGGTCCGTCGTGTGGCGGTGGTCCCAACGAGCGGCGAGAGCGGTTCCGCCCCCGAGGCAGAGGTGGTGTTCGCCGCCGAGGTAGGCGGCGAGCGGTTCGCGGGTGCGCTCTAGGATCTCGGCGGGGCCGGAGGGGAGGACAAGGGCGGCCATGTGGATCACCCTGCGACCAGTTGGCCGACCATGACGCCGATCCAGAAGCCGATGACCAGGCCGAAGGTGAAGCGGAGCACCCAGCGCCGGTAGACGGTGCGGCGATGGCGCCGCAGCTCCTGGCGAAGGTCGGTCGTGGCCTCCACGATTTCTCGAAGGATGGCGCGGGAGTCCTGGGCGTTTTCGATCAGGAGTTGCCGGATGTGGGTGTCGCCCGGGCGCGGATCCGTGCCGGGGGCTTCGGGGGTGGCAAGTTCCGGAACGTCCTGAGGAGAATCGTCGTCGGACTCCCGCGCTGGCCGGAGGGCGGAGAGGAAGCGCATGGTGGGCTACTGCGTTTCTGCTGTGGGGGCCTGCTCGGGGCGGCGGGCGAACATGTGGAGCCAGTCGATCACTTGGGGTCGGCGGATGCACGAGAGGTGGATCGCGCGTGCGAGTTCGAAAATGGAGAGCCTTTCGTCAAAGAGCAGGCGGGGCAGATGCCAGGGGTCGATGCAACCCAAGACGTGGTAGAGGATGGAGCGATCCCGCGCGCTGGGATCGTCGGTGCGGAAGATTCGGGCGAGCTCTTGGGCGGTCGGCCGATCCGGATAGCCCGCCAGGTGCGTCCCGATCAGGAGGGTGAGCAGGGGATGATCGGCCGGCGGCCGTCCCGCTGGTCGCACGAGCGCTCGAGGGTACGAGAACCACGACAGCGGGAGCGGGGTCCAGGGCGGGGCGTATTCGAGTTTCGCATCGTGGCTGGCGAATCGGAGGGGCTTGCCCGGGCCGCCGATGAGAGAGCCATGTTCCCCGAGGCCTTCGGCCCGCGGATCTCTGCCGGCAGCAAGGCAACGCCGGACCGCGTTGCGCTCCTGGCGCGCGATGTGTTCCTCGCGCGTCGCGGGGCGCAGGTGTTCGTCGGGTGGCGGGTGGAAATAGGCGCGGCGGACTTGTTCGAGGTCGAGCATGGGGTTATCGCGTCCACCCAAGGGAGCGTGGCGGCTCTAGGATTTCGGCGGCGCGCTGTACGCATTGCTCAGCCGTCAGCGGCCGTGCGGGGTGAAGGATTTTCTCCGGCTGGTTGGCGAGCCAGTCCCGTGGGAGGGCTCGGAGTTCGTCGCTGATTTGTTCCAGTTCGTCTGGGCGAAAGCGCCGGAGTGCGCGGTCCAGCGCGAGAGGATCGTAGTGCTTGGCAACCGCCGTGTCGTAGAGGTCGCGGGGGACAAAGATATGGTTGATGAGTATTCGTCCACCGATCTTCCGGGCCAGGATTTCCTCGGTTTCTTGCAAGGGAACCGCGGAGCCGCGAATGGTGTCGGTCGAGCGGGGGTGCGCCATCCGGGGCAGCGTCGAGGACAGGCTGATTTCCGCGCCGTCCGCGAGGATGATGGTCGCCGATCCCCGCGAGATGCCGCCGGTGCTGATACCCCCGGCGGCACGCGCGAGGTCACGCTTGAAAGCGTCGGCATTGTCGTAGAGACGGCTGTAGGGATTGGAATCGACAAAGAAGTCGAGGTCGGTGCTATGGCGGTGGGACCAGCGTGCCGCCAGGGCCGTGCCGCCCCCGAGGCAGAGGTGGTGTTCGCCGCCAAGGTGTTTCGCGAGGGGTTCGCGAACGCGGGCGAAGAGCGCCGCGTTGTGCGGCGGGAGGTCGAGTTCAGGCACCAGGTGGCTAGGGGGCAGGCGCCGCCCAGCGTGCGCGCCCGGGCTGGTACTTGTTGAGAGTCCCGATGGCCTCGCGCAAAGCGTCCGGTGGGAGCGCGGCCAGGGCATGGAGTCCGGCGCGGACGAGTTCGCTCTTGCTGGCCTGGAACGAGGCGGCAAGACAGCGCGCCTGGAGATCCCCCAGCAGCGCGTGATCGCTGGGCGGGAAGGAAAAGGTGGCGCGGACGGCGTTCGCGTCGCGCCTGGCGGGTGAGCGCCCTCCCATGATGCGGTCCGCGTCGTCGAAACGCCGTTCGGCCGCGGCCGCTGCATCCGTCAGGGTGCGGCCCAGGTTGTCGACAGGATCTTTTGAGGTCATGGAGGCGTGTCCTCCTCGAGAACGTCGAGGATTTCGTGGGTGAGGCTGAAGACCTCGGCCTGGGCGAGCTGCGCCCGGGGAAGGTCGGCCACGGTCGAACCGGCGGCAGCCGCGTGGCGAAAGGCTTCACGGTCTCCAACCTGGGTGTTGAGGACCGGAATCCCGTACTCGGGCAGCAGCTCGCGGGTCTTGGCCGCCAGTCGGGTGCCCGGCTTGCGCTGGTTCACTACGATGCGGGCCCTGAGCTCGGGGTGCACGCGGGCGGCTCCGGCGATGACGTGGCGGATGGTGAGGCCGGCCCAGAGATCGGGGGGCGAGGGAATGACGGGCACGACGGCGAGATCGGCTATCAGCAGCGCGCTGTGCGAGAGGGGAGAGTCGGCCGAGGGTGGACAGTCCACGATGATGAAGTCGTAGTCGTGGAGGTGGGATCGCAGTTCGCCGCGGAGGCGGGCGGGGTTCGCGCCGGTGGCGAGGACGCGGGCGGGGAAGGGTTTCGTGTCCGGCGCGGAAGCCGCCCAGCGTGTCGCCGTGCCCTGTGGATCCGCGTCGGCGACCAGGACGCGATGTCCGCGTCGGGCGAGTTCGCCTGCAAGGCACATGGCCAGAGTGGTCTTGCCGGGTCCGCCTTTCTGATTGGCGAGGACGACGATGCGGGCCAGCGCCGTGCCGCGCGGGGTGGAGGTCTTCACGGTACGCACGATCAATACCGTATGAAAGCATACCGTATGTAAGGCATACGGTATGCATGGTGGCAGGCCCGGGAGGACCAGTCGGCCGAAGCAGGCATAGAATTGCCTACATGGCCGAAGCGCTGACGCTTTCGAAAGTGGATCGACGGGACCTGGACCGGGTCGAAGCGATGATCCAGGAGCTCGCACGCGACCTGGACGAATGGCACGAGGCGCGCGGCCATGGCGGACAGCGCGAGGAGCCGCTAGACCTGGGACGGCTCCACCACCGGGCAAGGGAGATGGCGAACGCTCTGGGGAGGATGCGCAGGCGACAGACAAAGCGGCGCGAAGCTCGGGAGCGGCGCGGTAGCGCCCTCGAGGGCTGATCAGCCGCGCAGGGACCGCCGCCCGGACGGGATCATGGACGAGTGGACCGCGGCTTCCGGGGGGATTCGGTACTCCCTGGAAGGTGGCGGCGCCCGCGTGGCAATCCCGGAGGGCCGGGCGATGGTGGCCGAGGGCGACCGCCTGCTGTATCGCGGAGACGGCGTGGCGTGCTCCCTGGCGGGGTCAGGGAGCGGCCGGATACGGGGATGGGTGAACCGGATCCAGCGCCGCGCGGGTGGCCTGGTGGGCCGGATGAGCCGCTACGAGGGGCCCGGAGAGGTTGCATTCGCCGCGGGGGGCCCGGCGGAGGTTCAGGCGGTGGAACTCACAAGGGGAGACAACCTGGTGGTTGCCGCGCCGGCGTTGCTGGCGGCCGTCTCCACCGTGGAGGTGGACGTGGCGCTGGTCGAGAAGATCCGCGACGGAGGAGAGCGCCGCCCGCTGGTGATGCACCGGCTGACCGGTGAGGGGCTGGTGCTCCTGGCGGCGTTCGGTGACGCGGTCGATGTAGAGCTGGCAGCGGAGGAAGCGGTGGAGGCAGCCGTGTGGGGAGTTGCGTGGTATGCCGCGACGGGGGAATACCAGTTGCGAGTGTTGGGCGACCACAACCTGGCGCGGATTACGGGGCCGACGCGACTGGTCTTGCAGACATCGCGGCCTCCGCTGGATGTTCGGTGATCGTCGTCGATTCTGCGGAGGGGGAGGTGGCATAATCGCCACCCATGATCCTTACCCCCCCCCCGAAAATCTGTTGATAACCGCCATGAGTTGAGTCGCGGGTGGCTGCGAAGCCGGTTGCGCGTATCTGGTTTCAGGGCGTTGCGGATCGTCGTCGGTTCGCTGTGTCTGGCGTTCGCGTGCATATCGGCTGCGTGTGGAACCATGATGAACGGGACCCGCCAGACGGTTGCGATCCAGAGCACGCCCGCGGGCGCCACGGTCACCGCGACGCCGGCCGGCGCGGCGGCGACGACGCCGGGCTCGCTGATCCTTGAACGAAAGAACAACTACGTCCTGACGTTCACGGCTGACGGGTACGAGCCCGCGGAAGCCCAGCTCCGGCGCGAGATGAACACGCTCATTCTCGTGCTCGACATCCTGGCCGGGATGGTGGGCGTTGTGGTGGATGCGGTGACCGGCGGCTGGTATCAACTGGAGCCGGAGACGGTCTCCGTGACCTTGCGCAGCAATGCCGGTCTCGAAGACATCACGGTGCGCCTGAGCGTTCTCGATGCTGAGGAACGGCGGACAGTGGAATTCGAGGCCACGAGGCCGGGCGTCAGGGTCGCCGTCGAGAAACTGGCGGAATGACCGGCCGCGGCCGGTGAAATTCCTGCGCAGTTCGGCTTGCTGCCGAGCCTGAGGCGCGGGAGTTGGTGACGCGCGGTGACCTCTACCGTGCGCTGTTGGTTCAGACAGGCGTTCTCATCGCTGCCATGATCGCAATCGTTCGGCTGCTCGGCTGACGGGGTTCCCACGCCTGGGTTATTAGGCGTGTGCGAGAGCCAATCCGCCGGCGGCCGCGAGGAGCCAGGCGACCGCGACAGCAGCGGTGCCTGCGGCGAGGTGTCGCCGGGAAGGCGGGCGGTTCTTGAGTGCGACGGCGGTGATCGCCGCCGCGGCGATCGGGAGCAGAGCGGGGAAGACGAGGCCGAGCGTGATGCCGGCGAAAACGGCGGCCACGGCCATGGCCGCGAGGATCGCGCAGAGCGATTCGAACGGGAAACTCGGGCAGGGCAGAACGGGGAACTCCCAGCCGGCCACGATCAGGATCGCGGCGCCGGCCAGGATCGCAGCGCCGGTTCCGGCGGCATAGGTCGCCAGGAAGTGTTCGAAGGGCGCGGAGCTGCGGCCTTTGCCGGGATACCAGACCCGTGCGCCCAGGAGCGCGGCGAGCAGCCATGGCCAGCCCGCGGCGCTGGCGAGCACGGACGCGAGATCGGAGTCCGGATTGCTCCAGGCGGCGACGAGCGCCGCCTCGCCCAGGATTACGCAGGCAGCCGAGACCGCCAGCAGATGCAGCGCGGAACGGCTCACGGTTCGGACGGGACGCCGTCCGCTGCGTCCTGGGTGATCCAGCTGTTGTCCTCGACCTGCCAGCCGCGGACGTAGATCCCGTTCTCGACGACGCGGCGGCCGCGGATGCGGGCGGTGTGCAGGACGAGGGCGATGCCGTCCACGACGCTGCGGCAGACGACCTCCCAGGGAAGGGCGTCCCGGGCCGCCATGGCGCAGCTCGCAAGCCGGGAGAGGGCGGAGACGGCGGTGTTCGCGTGGATGGTGGTGAGGCTGCCGCCGTGGCCGGTGTTCAGGGCCTGCAGGAGGTCGGCGGCCTCGGCGCCGCGGATCTCGCCGACCACGATGTGGTCGGGGCGGTGGCGGAGGGAGTGCTTCACCAGGCTCCGGACGGTGACCGGCCGGGTGCGCGTGTCGTCCGTGTCGGCTTCACGGGCTTCGAAGCGCACGGTGTTCGGCTGCTCGATGCGCAGCTCGAGGGTGTCCTCGATGGAGACGATGCGCTCGTCCGGAGGGAGCAGGCCGATGAGGGCGTTGACGACGGTCGTTTTCCCGGTGCCGGTGCCGCCGGAGACCAGGACGTTGCGGCGGCCCGACAGGGTCTCTTTGGCGGCTTCGAAGAGAGGCCTGGGGAGCGAGCCGGACGCGACGAGGTCCTCCGCGGTGAAGGCGCGCTTGCCGAAGCGGCGGATGGTGATCGCGACGTGGGGCGACGCCGGCGGGACGCAGATCGCGACGCGGGATCCATCCTCGAGTCGGGCGTCGATGGTGGGTGAGACGTTCGGGTCGAGCCCGAGGGGCCGCGCGATGTGGATGGCCGCCCGGTGGAGGGTGTCCTTGTCCAGCTGCGGAGCATCGGCGGGGCGGAGGCCCTGGCCCGTCCGCTCGACCCAGACGTTGTGGGGCCCGTTGATCATGAGCTCCGAGACCGCCATGTCGGCGAGGACGTCTTCGAGGCCGGGGAGGAACGGGGTGAGGTGCTCGATGGCGGTGCTCATATCTGGCCGGCGGCGCGGGCGCGCCAGTAGGGGCGGTCGCGCGGGAGGTAGTGGGGCTTGAGGTAGACGCGGGTGGCGGGGAGCGCCTGGGCGCCGTCGTAGGCGAGCACGATGGCCTGGCAGTTCTCGAGGAGCGTGAACTGGCGGGCGTGGAAGAGGGGCTCGCGTTGCTCGCGGTAGGACTTCGAGGTCCCCAGCGTGCCTTTCGCGCCGCCGGCGCGGGCGGTGATGAGGGAGAAGCCCGGCTTGGCGGATTCCGTGAAGGAGTAGGACGGGGAGAGCCGCAGGACCTTGCCGGACATGTTGGAGGCCAGTTCGGCGCTGCTGTCGTCGCTGAGGGAGAGGAAGATCTTGGTCCGGAGCGTCTGGAGGAGCGTGCGCCAGGCGTCCTGGCCGGGGAGGACGGACTTGAGCGAGCTGATGGACTGGGTGGCGACGATGGGGATGACCCGGCATTGGCGGGTGAGTGCGAAGGCCTTCTCGTCACCTGAGGGGTCGTCCTCGCCGACGGAGGCGAAGGACTGGTATTCGTCGCAGAGGAAGACGGCGGGGCGCACGTAGCGGGTCGGATGGCGCTTCATGGCTGCCGGCCGCTTGAGGAGGCCTTGGAGCCAGGCGTTCTTGAGCAGGACGCCGATGGTGCGGGCCAGGGCGGGGTTGGCCCCGGCCGGCATGTTGAGGGCGAGCACCTTGCCCTCCTCGACGAGCTCGTCGAGCGGCGGGAGGGGCTGCAGCAGGGCGGCGCCGGCGGTGGACGGCGTGCCGGGAGGCGGCGGCGGCAGGTCCGGCGGCGGCGAGACATGCGGGCGCGGACGGTCCGGACAGAAGACGCGGGCGACCTCGGGCAGGTCGAACACCGAGAGGAAGACGGAGACGCCCTCGACGATCGAGGTGCGGAGCTTGAGGTCGAGCTGGAGCCAGTCGTGCTGGTACCAGCGCTGGATGGCGTCGATCCGGAGGGCGTGCTCCGACCGCGGGGGCGCGGGCGGGTTGTCGATCGTGAACGGGACGCGCAGCTTCGTGAGGGCCTCCTGAAGGTCGGGATCGGCGGCGGTCCGCATGTGATTTTCGCCGCTGTGGGTCCAGGTTCGGCCCTTCTTGAGGCGCTTCACGTGGGTGAGGAAGACCTCGGTCTCGAGGACCACGTCGTTGACGGGCGGCGGGTCGCTGAAGGAGCGCGCCCGCTTGATCTTCTTGCCGATGAGTTCGGTGTCGATCGCGCAGAGGTAGAGGTCGCGGAAGGTGCACCAGCGCTCCGGGAGGGCGCGGTGCAGCTCGATGAGCCAGCGGATGAGGTTGGTGTATGCCTGCTGCCAGAAGGGCTCCTTGGACTTGCCGAAGAGCTGGTTGAGGAGGCTGGCGATGGTGTAGGCCAGCGAGTAGCTGTCCATGTCGGACGCCAGGGGATTCCACTGCCAGCGGCCGCCGATCCCGAGTTCGATGTAGTCGTCTCCCCGGCCGGCGTCATCGAGGACGGCGCGGATGTCGTGGCAGAAGTCGCCCTTGACTTCGAGGACGAGGCCGGCCGCGCGGCGGGCGGGGTCGTGGGCCTGCCAGGAGAGGAGCTGGTCGGCGAACGGGCGCATGCAGGCGGAGGTCTTGCCGGTGCCGACGGCCCCGAAGATGGCAATGCCGGTGAAGAGGCCGCGTTCGGGCAGGGTCAGCCATTCCGGCCGGGTGGTCTCCCGAGCCTCGGTGGGATGGTGGAGCTCTCCCACCACGAGAGAGGGGGCGGGGTCCCCCGGGCTCGTGGGCCAGGGAGGGAGGACGCCGCGCCCGGGGAGGTGGCGCGCGGCCTGGGAATCGAGCCACAAGCGCCGCGCGCTTGTGGCGATGAGGAGCCCTCCGCCGGCGACGATGGCGGGGGCCACGAGAAACCACCCGCGGATGAGGTGGAAGAAGACCGGATCCTCGAGCGCGATGAGGTCGAGGAGCGGATCCTCGCCGGGCGCGGGGAAAGATCGGGAGAGGACGGACCAGGCGAGGGCCGTCAGGCCCAGGGCAATGGCGGCGACGGTACGCCAGGAGAGAAGCCGCCCAAACGACGCTTCGGAGTTCCGTAGGCGCAAAACTGCCCACGAGAAGGCGCGCCCGAGCGCGTGTCGGAAGGCCGGCGCGAACCAGAACGCGAGCAGGGCAACGGAGAAGGCCCCGAGAGCGGGGCCGGCGTAATACCAGGCCCGGAGGACCTGGTAGCCGGCGGGATCCTCGAGTGCGACGAGGTCGAGGAGAGGGTCGGCGCCCGCGGGCGGGAACCCGCCCTGGCGGACGGTGACGAGGAGCGCGAGGAGCGCCGCTGCCGCCGGAAAGAGGAGGCGCGGCGACGAGAGCGTCAGGCGCAGCCGGGAAACGAAAGGGCCCAAAGGACGACGAGCACGGCGAGCGTCAGGACCGCGAGCTTGGCGGCGAGGCGGATCGCCATGGCCTTCCCGCAGGGATCAGTGCGTCGCCTCCGGCGACGGCTGGGAGCGACCCGCACACGGGAAGAGGGTGCCGAATGCAACCCGATCCCGTGCCGCATTTCCTGTGGAAATGGGGGGGTCGCTCCCAGCCCCGCCTGCCCGCTGAAATGCGGGCAGGCGGGGTGGTCCCGAAGGGACCGAACCACAACGGCGAGAACGAGAATCGGGCGAGCCGGGGTGAGACACGCGAAGCGGGAAGAAGCGAGACACGTGGGCGATGTGCGTGTCTCGCACGGGGATCGGCACCGAGACGCCGAGGATCACTCGTCCGCGGAGGGGTCGCCGGCGGCGTTGAGCGCAGCGATCGCCCGGTGCGTGTCCTGGGCGAGCAGGGCGAGGTGCGGCAGGTCGTTGATGCCGAAGCTGGAGCGGTTGCGCCAGCCGTCGTCGGTCTTGTAGAGGCGCGAGAAGGTGGCCGAGTGGAAGGTGTTGCCCTCGGCCTGGTTCCGCCAGATGGCGGCGCGGCAGGTGCCGACGCGGAGTTCCTCGACGGGCGGGGCGTTGTTTTTCGGGCTGGTGGTCATGGGGCCTCCTTGGGGGCAGTCAAGGCGTGGGAAACGGGATGGCGGCTAGGGCCGGAAAGTGAGGTGTCGGACAAGGTCGATGCCGGTGGCCACGTAGAACAGGAAGGCCTTTTCGACCTGCAGGTCGCTGGGCGGCGCGCAGGACGGGATGGCGCAGAACTGCTGCAGCCGGATTGCGACGGACGGGTCGTTCTCGAGGTCGAACCAGACCGTGAAGCCGCGCCGGGAGCCGCGTGTCGGCCTGGCGGTCTCGAGGAGGGGACCGTTCCACGGCATGGCCGAGTAGGTTTCGATCCAGTGCTTCGCGAGGTACCACGCGGTGGCGCACTCCCCGACCAGGTCGCCGGGCGCTGTTTCCCGGTCTTCCTCCTCGTTGTTGCAGATGACGGCGTTGGTCACGTCCGCCTGCAGCAACGCGAGTTCGATTGCGTCCTGGTCCGAGTGGCCGATGAGGGGGAGCGGGGCGACGGCGTTGTTCAGCGTGTCGCAGGCCGCGCAGGACAGGAGAGCAAACAGCACGACAGACCGGCGGCGGAACCTGCGGGGCCGCGACCAGACGGGAGCGGGGAATGCGGGGTGCATGGCGAGCGGGTGTTACGGGAGGGTGAGGGAGTCGGGAGCGAGGCGCGCTGCGACGTGCGTGGAGCAGCTGTCGATCGAGGGACCGGCGGGGGCGGCGGCTTCACCCCGCTCCTGGATGCGGAGGACGCCGTCCGCGGCGGCGTTGACGCCGCCCCACTTGTCGAGGATCCGCCAGTTGCGGGTCTCGCGTGCGCGCTGGACGTCGTCCATGAGTTCCTGGTCCTGGGCCGAGAGCGGTTGCGGCTCGGCCGGAGGGCCGCACCACTTGGCGAGCTTCTTGGCGATCGATGCGGCCTGACCGCGGGTGCGGGTGACGGCCGCGACGTGGACGGTGCGGCCGCCGCGGCGCAGGCCGGCCCAGAGGGAGTGGTGCGTCTCGCCCCAGTAGGGGAGCGAGTTGAGATCGCCGCTCCCGGAGACCGTGTAGACGAAGGTGGCGGAGCGCTCGTCGGCGGCGATCGGGAGCTTGACGGGGAAGTGGCGCACTGTCGGGGCGACGGCACCCTTGTAGGTGCGCTGCGGGAGTTCGGAGAGCGGGATGCCGAGGCCGGTGAAGTGGGCGACCTTCTCCTGCTCGGTCGGGAGCCAAGGCAGGCAAGGATGTTCGATGACGTGGTCCAGGGAGAGGAGCCGGCGGAAGAGGACCCCGGGGGATCCGTGGCGCCGGTGGCGGACGTGCTCGATCCCGAGGGCGCGGTAGATCGGCCGCGCGGTGACGTGGCAGAGGTGTTCGGAGGCAGCTCCCTGGTCCGGGGAGAGGGGGTGTTCGCGCGCGGCCCGGGCGGAGAGAAGCCGCCCCAGGAAGCGGTGCGCCGATTTGGTGGTGCACGCGTGATGAGCGGCGAATTGGGAGCGCAGAAAGACGCCGCTGTGGAGGCAGACGAGGGCGATCCAGGTGGCGTCGCGGCCGGTCCAGCCGAGCGGTTCGAGGGCGGCCTCCCGGCCGGCCAGGTGAGGGATTGGAGGCGCGGTGGCGGTCACGGGACGAGACGGGCGATGTCCGCGGGCCGCCGGGGTTCCGGAGAGGAGGAGAGGGCGGAGGCCGTGAGGACGATGGCCCAGAGCAGGAGCGGCACGAGAAGGAAAAGGAGGATTGCGGCCGCGTCGGTGCGAGCAAGCGGCGGGCGGGGTCGCGTCATGGCCGGCGGGAGAGTGGCGGAAGGCCGTATGCACGGCGCATACGCATACCGTATGCATCGTGTGCCGGCATACCGTGCATACGGTGTGCATCCGCAACGGAGGCCGCGCAGTCGCGCAGGCCGGCCTGATACGCGGCGAGCCAGATGAGCAGCACGAGAGGGACGGTGAGGAGGATGTAGACGGGAAAGTCGTGCGGGAAGCGGTGCTGGCGGCAATGGCGGCAGTAGCTCATTCGAACGCGGCGGCGCGGTCCGCCTGGAGGTAGGTGATGACGAGGCCCATGGGGTTGGCGGGGAGGAGTTCGGCCGGGACCTGGTCGAGGAAGGTGAACTGGAGCGTGGCGGTCCAGCGTTCACGGGCGGTTTCCTGTCCGGCCGCGAGGGTGACCAGGTCGAAGTCGGCGGTGGCGGCGTGGGGAGGTTCGGGATTCGGGTTGATCCGGAGGACGACGCCCTGGACCTGGCGTTCGGCGGCCGCGAAGCCGGCGGCCGTCATGGCGACGTCTTCGCTCTCGGTGCCGAAGGCCGCGTTGGCCAGGTCGGCAGCGAGGAACTGCAGGGAGCGGGCCCAGGAGCGCTCGACGGTGGCCTGGCGGCGGGAGTAGAAGTCGGAGACGAACTGGTTGAGGAAGTACTTGGTGGTGGGATCCAGGGGGTCGGCCAGGGCTTCGACGGCTTCGTAGGCGAGGGCCTCGGCCCTCCCGACCTCGTCGACGCGGATGACGATCGGCTTGGGGAGTTCGACGGCGGAGAGGCGCACGACGACGACGAGGAGCAGAAGGGCGAGCCCGGCGAGGGCGAAGATCCAGAGACGGAGGAAGCGGTTGCTGGCGACGTGTTCGCCCCAGATCTCCGCGAACTCCTTGCCGGGATCGGGTTTCTTGCGCCGCGCCACGGGAGGGGCCCCTACTTGGGCTTGCCGGCGACGGCGGCGATCTTGCCTGCGCCGCCGGTGGCCATCATCACGCCGGTGGTCGCCATGCCGGCCACGTTCATGCCGCCGGCGCCGCCGCCGCTCACAATCGCGCCGGCCAGCTCGCCGACCTTCGTTGCGCACAACACGGCGGCAACGGCCATCGGAATGATCGCCACGAACCATACGGCGGACCAGCCGAGGTTCGAGAAGTCGATCGCGGCCACGTTTAGCGTCCGGATGTACTGGAGCGCCACGGCGCTCCAGACGTACAGCATCACTCCGGCAATGACGCTGTAGAGCGAGTACGTCCAGAGCGCGCGGAACCAGCCCCAGAACAGAAACGCGAGCGGCTGGAAAACGAAAAACGGGATGATCACCGGCCCGAGAAAGATCATGATGTTGACCGCCACCAAGGCATAGATCACCTGCGCCGCCACGAACGAGAAAATCACCACCAGCAGCAGCACCAAGACCATCAACAAGGCGACCGAGATATACGTCAGTACGAGCGTACGCCCGCCGCTCAGGATCGCACTCATGATCCCGACCTGCTGGTCTCTTGTCACATCCGCCCACAGCGCCTGTAGCGCCGCCACCATCTCTGAAGGAACCGCCGTCACAAAGCGCTCCGCGATGAAGTTCGCGCCGCCCGGAATGATCATGGGGAACGGCATGCCCATGCCCGGGACATTGGTGTCGTAGAACTCCAGCATCACCCAGGGGACCCAGAGGGTGAGCAGGAGCTGGACGATTTCCCAGGCCCGCCAGCTGGACCCGCTGAAGCCGATGCGGAGGCCGGTCCAGATAACCACGATCGTCGCCAGCCCGCTCCATAGGTCCTTGCCCAGGTCCAATAGCGGATGGCTGGTCCCGGTCAGGACATCCGACAGCACCGTATTCAGCGGTCCCAGGTAATCGGCCAGTTCATCCGGCACGATCGTCGGTGGAAGGCTCGGGTGCGGCAGCGTTGCCGGCGGTGGCTGTCCCATGAGCTCGTCAGGCGCCGTGCGAGAGGGTCATCCGGCGGAGTGCGTGTGCATCGTGCATACGGTATGGAGACACCCGGTGTGGGAGCTATGCATCCGCCATTGAGAGGGTTCCGGGGAAGCGCGTCAGCGGGGGCCGAACGCTGTGGGCAGCAGCATGCCGGCACCCATGTCGGCGGTGTTGGCCTGCATCCAGACGATGGAGGCGTCGTGCCGGGCGCGGGCGTCCAGCTCCGCCTGGTACCAGCGTTCGAGCGTCGCAAGGCGCTTGAGTTCGCCGGCGCGACTCTGTTGCGCCTGGCGGCTGGTATTGAGTAAGGCCGCGTCGGCCAACAGCAAACCGATTTCCGCCTGTAGCTGAGCGGCTTCCGTGCCGGCCGGTAGTTCGGATACCCGCTCGCGCAGTTCGACGGATCGCCAGTGAGCGGCATCGGTAAAGCGGAGCGCGTGGTAGTCGAGTACCCGGTCGTTGTCAGCTTGCTCGCGCATCCCCTCCATCGCATCGAACGCCGCCTGTCCCTGGACCGGATCGCTGTACAGGTTCCCGATTTGCGCGGCGGTCACCGTGTCCGCGCGGTTGGTCGCGTCACGCCAGTGATCCGCAATCCCGGCGCTGCCGGTAAGGCTCCCGAGCGCGTCGAGACGAGTCGCGAGCGTGTTCGCTTCCGCGTTGTTCAGGCTGCCGATCCACAGGCCGGTGCCGCTCGCGAAGTCGAAGAGCGAGTCCCGGTTCTGCCACGCGGTCCGCAGCCTTTGCAGGTCGGTCGCGTATTGCGCCACCTCCGTGTGGGCTCCCGGCGTCTGTTCACCGGTCGCGAGCTGCGCGACGCTCATCAGCGTCTCGGTGAATTTGCCTTCGTTCGCGGCTCGGAGAGCTGCGATAGCGGCAGTGACCCCGGCAATGGCGGTCCCAACGGCGCCGACCGCGGCGAGGATGGCGGGACTCATCGGGTCGGCGAAGCCCTCGACCGGCGCGGTCGCGACGAAGAGCAGACCGGTGACCAGAAGGGCGACGAGGAGGATTCGGACGAGGGCATGGATCATGGGAGGCTCCTTCGGCTGGATGGGAAGAGGGCGTCGCTGGTGAACCAGATCCGGAGCCGGTGGCCGGCGCGGATCGTGACGGTGGGGAAGCGGTTGAGGAAGCGGTTCATGAGCTGGATGCCGCTTCCGGCAGTGCTCTGGGCCACGCCGGCGCGGTAGCCGGCGAGTCCGCCGGCGTAGGGGTTGGCGCCGATGGCGGCGAAGCCGCTCATGAGGCCGACGGCGCCGGCCGCGAGGAAGGTCGAGAAGTAGTGGCGGTTGACCTGGTCCTTGAGGGCGCCTTCGCCGAGCTGGTTGAGTCCCTGGAACTGCAGGGCGACGTGCGTCCCGTCGGGCAGGATGACCCGGTGGAAGCCGACGGCGAGCCGCTCCTGGTCCTGCCCGCGGACCGGCTGTGCGGTACCGATGAAGCGGCTGCCGCGGGGGATGAGGACCCGTTGGCGGTCGGCGCTGTAGAAGGGCACGGCGACGGTGGCGAGGACCGGCGACGGGAAGTCGCCGGTGAGCTGGGTGACGAGCACGGCTTCGGCGAAGGAGCCTTCGAAGATGCGTTCCCAGCCGGGGGGATCCCGGGGAGTGGAGAAACGAGGAGGGGTGTCGTAGTCGGGGAGGTTGGCGGAGTCGGGGAGCGGGACGTCGAGTTCTCCGGTCGTGGGTGTGTATCGCGATGGGTCGGCGCCCGGGAGGGCCTCGGCCCGGGTGAGGGCGTCGAGCATCGCGTCTGTGGACTGCTGCGCGGCGGCGGCGAACGGCTGCATGTCGAGGCCGGGAGGTGCCGGAGCCGGCGTTGATGCCGTGGAGGCGCTCCCGGCGCCCGCCGGCATGCCGTCCGCGCCGCGGTAGGACTGCGCGACGGGCTGGGTCCGGAGCGAACGGAGCTGGCGTTCGAGCTCTTCGAGCCGGATGGCCTGCCGCAGTTCGTGCTCCTCGGGCGTGAGCTCCTCCGCGGTGTCGGGGTCGACCGCGGGAGTCTCGGCAGGCACCGCGTCGGGCCCGGTTGACGGACGCCCTCCGGTGATGCCGAGCGCGTCACGGATCCGCTGCCGCTCCGCGTCGCGTTCCTCGATCAGCTGCTGGTATTCCTGCTGGCGCTCCTGTTGCTCGATCTGGGACCGGAGGCCCCGGGCCATGCCGGGAGCGACGATCGGTTCGTCGGTTCCCGAGCCGGGAGCGGCGCCGGCGAGGTCGTCGGGATCGTCGGAGCTGAGGGAGGCGCTGAGGATGAGGGCGAGCAGGAGGACGGTGATGAGGAGGACGCCGACCTTGGTGACCAAGTTGGCGGGGAGCGCCCCGGCGGGCTTGCTGGTGAGCTGCTTCCAGTCGGGCATTTAGTTGGGCGCTCCCAGCCGGAGGCCGCGGTCGAGATCCGCCCGCGGCAGGGCGTCGGAATAGATGGCGCGGTCTCCGTCGAGATCCGACCGGAGGCAGCGGAAGAGGAGGCCGCGGGGGATAGTGGCGGCGGCGTGCCAGCCGGTGCCGGGTGGCAGACCGGTCTCGCGCACTGCGCAGCCGGCGAACACGCTCCGCAGGGTGCGTTCGACGCGCGTGAGAAACAGCCGCTCGCCGGCCGGATCGCCGTGGGCGACGTGGTTGACGTAGAGCGAGCCGCCGGGGCGGAGGCGGGAGCGGGCCAGGCGGTAGAACTCGACGGTCAGCAGGTGGCGGGGAGCGGAGCGCCAGTTGGTGAAGGCATCGGCGACGATCGCGTCCCAGCCTCCGGGGTCGTTGCGGAGGAAGGCGCGTGCGTCGCGGGCGTGGAAAGTCCCCGCGGCGCCTTCGGGGACGTCGAGGAACTGGGAGGCGATGCGCTCCAGGGCTGGGTCGAGGTCGAGGAAGACCGGCTCGAGCGCGCAGGGGGCGCCATGGCCGATGGTCATCCCGCCGGCGCCGAGCACCAGCACGCGCGTCTCGCCGGCCTCGCACAGGGTCGCCTCGAGGAGTTCGACGTAGGGCCAGCCCTTCCCGTCGGCGTCATGGCGGGAGGCCCATTGCTGGTTGAGTTCGAGGACCCGCCCGCCATCGCGGTCCGCGATGCGGTAGTCGGCGTAGGCGTTGCGCTCGACGTAGACGGACGCCTCGGTCCAGAGGTCGACGGCGACGAAGCCGGCGACGGCGGCGCAGGCGGCCAGCGGGACGCCGCGCCGGAAGGCCAGCACGGCCGCGCCCAGCAGGCCTGCGCAGAGGACGAGTGCGGCGGCGGCGGTGCCCAGGAAGCGGAGCAGCAGGAAGGTCGTGGCGAGCGCCCCCGCGACGTTCCCGACGGTGGAGAGGGCGAAGACGCGGCCGGCGGTCGCGGAGCGTTCGCCGGTGGGCGCGCAGGCATGGGCCAGCAGAACGCACTCCGCAAGGAGCCAGCCGACGGGAGCGATGCCCACGACCGCGTAGAAGGCCACCTGGGCCAGCGGGGGGAGAGGCAGGCCGAAGGCCAGCAGGATGCCGGGCTCGGACAGCCAGAAGGCGGCGAGGGCCGCGGCGAGCGCCAGCCGGAACGCGAGCCGCGGGCGGGGGTCTCCGTCGCGGGCAAGGCGCCCGCCGCGGCGGTAGCCGCCGGCGAGGGCGGCCAGGTAGGCGGCGAGGAGGACGGTGGTGACGTCCACCGAGGTCCCGGCCCAGGGGGCGATGCGCCGCAGGGCCAGGATCTCGGCCCCCAGCGAGGCGTAGCCCTCTGCCAGCAGGATCGCGCCGAGGGCGAGCGGGGAGAGCCGGTGGGGTGCGCCGGCGGGGCTGGCGGCGATGCGTTTCCAGATGGGCATGGGGGGCTGTCAGACAGGTCTGGGCGTTGGGAAGCGACTCCGGAGCCATGCGGGAGCAGGGGTTTCTCCGGAAATGGCCCTGGAAGGCGCAAGAACGGGCCTTCCTCGCCGTTTCCGGGCTCCACACGATGCCGAGATCCGTCGGACGGCGGCGCGCTCCTGCGGCCTCTCAGGCGCGGTTGCGCGCCGTGTGTGGGGTGGTCCAGAGGCCGCACGGAGGCATCGGAGTCGAAGGCTGGCGTTCTCCGGACGGTCCGGAGGACCGGCCGTCTCCGCGAGGGGGGATCCCGAGCGGCGGGGGGAGCGGTGAGCGATGTTCACGGCAGGGGATCCGGGGGCGTGAAGCGCCAGCGGGCGCGTTCCCTGCCGAGCTGCAGCCAGCCTTCGCCGATGATGCGGCGAACGACGTAGAGACCGGTCTCGGTGAGGTCGTAGGGGACGAGGGAGGGCTCGCCGTCCTTGCGCTCGTAGAGCGCGGGGGACTCCTGGGCGCGGCTCCGGAGGTAGGTGAACTGCCCGTCGTGCCACATGGCCTCGACCAGGAAGGGCCACTCGCGGGCCTTCTTGTCGAGGGTGTAGGGGAACTCGATCCGGAGCGGATACGCCGCGCGGTAGGCGTCGATCTCCTCCGCGGCGGCCTGGCGGGCCGCGTCGATCTGCTCTTCGGCGTCGGCCCGGGCGGCCTGCACCTCGGCGCGCGCCTGGGTGGCCATGGCTTGGTAGGACTGGACCCGGGAGCGGGCGACGAATGCCGGCTCGTGGGCGCCGCGGGCCGTCGGCGCGGGGACGTCGGTGGTGCCGTCGTCCGGCCCGGCGGCCGGGAAGCGGACGACGAGGTGGGGCTCCTCTTCTGCGGACTCGGCGACGAGGAAGGTGTAGATCCGTCCGGACTCGCAGACCAGCGCGATGTTGGTCGCGGCATCGTCCGCGATCGGCTTGAGGAAGGCGACGTTGGCGCTGCCGGAGAGGTGCCAGTACTCGGCGTCGCCGACGACGAAGTCCAGGATGGTCTCGTGCGGCGGGAGGGTGATGACGGTGGTGTGGCGGGTGCGGGTCTGGAGCCGCCAGACGGTGTCCTCGGGGGTGTCGTCGAGCCGGAGGATGTGCCCGTCCTGGGGCGCCGCGAGCGGTGCGAGCCCCTGGCAGAGGAGGAACACGAGCAGGAAGAGGAGGAGACGGGGCGGGATCGCGGGGAAGCCGGGGATCATGTGGACAGCTCCGTTTGTCTGGCGAGGGCGGCGAGGCCGCCGGTGAGGCCGTGCGCCGCGACCGCCTCGGCGCGCCGCTCTGAATCGGTGGGGGAGGACGTGTAGAGCCAGTAGCTCTCGGGGTCGACGTGGAGGCGGAGGACGCCGGCGGACTGGGACCGGCGGAGGTAGAGCTCCTGCTTGGGGACGAGCTGGCGGATGGTGGCCATCTCCGTCTCGTTGAGGCGGAAGATCTCGCCGACCTGGTCGGGGAGGTCGGGGTTGGCCAGGAAGAGCTTCGTCGGGAGGGACTCGAGGAGCCCCTTCGCCGCCGGGCTGGCGGTGACGTCGATCGCCGACTGGGTGGCGAGGACGAGGGCGGCGTTGCGTTTCCGCCAGGTCTTCGCCGCCTCCGCGAGGTAGGCGAGGATGGCGGGGTCCCGGAGGTACCGCCAGGCCTCGTCGACGACCATCAGCTTGACGCGGGCCGCCTCGTCCGGGTTCTCGAGGGCGAGGCGCATGCGCTCGAGGAGGTAGAACAGCGCGGCCTCGCAGAGGTCCTCGTGCTCTGCGGCGCCGGCGAGGTCGATGACCTGCCAGTCCTGGAGCTGCAGTTCGTCGGCGCCCGGGTTGTCGAAGTAAGCGGCCCAGGCGCCGTTGCCGTGCCAGCGGCTCATGGCCGGCCACATCCCCTTCGGCAGGGAGGAGACGAACGCGGACAGGGAGCGCTGGGCCTCGGAGAAGGCGTAGAGGTCCTCGACGCGGCTCCGGATCTCGGACGGATCCCGTCCGGTGAGTTCGTAGCCGCCGATGCGGAGGAGGCGGCTGATCCAGCCGGTGAGGAACTGGAAGGTCCGCTCGCCTGAGGGCAGGGAGAAGGGCTTGAGGGCGAGCGCGCCGTCGGCGCGCTCGGGGGCGAGCTGGAGGTAGCCGCCGCCCAGGAACTGGGTGAGCCACCGGTAGGAGCCGCCGAGGTCCAGGATGAGGACCCGCGGCTGGTACTGGAGGGCCTGGACGAGCAGGAAGTTGAGCGTGAAGCTCTTGCCCGCGCCGGTGGCGCCGAGGATGAGCGTGTGCCCGACGTCGGCCCCCGCGAAGAGGTCGTAGTGATACGAGGTTTTCCAGGGAGTCTCGAAGGTCGCGAGCGCCGGCCGGGAAAGGTGCTTGCTGACCCGGTGGCCGCGCGGAGGTCCGAAGAGGGGCGCCAGGCAGGAGGCGACGCCCGCGCTCGCGAAGACGGAACGGATCTGCCGCTTGCGCGGCATGGCCGGCATGCGTGCGAACCAGCTGGCGAGCTGGCCGTAGCCCTCGCGGATGAGCTTGGCGTCGCAGCCGGAGAAGATCCGGCGCAGTTCGGCGTCGAGTCGTTCCGTCTCGCCCAGCGGACCGTGGAGGGCGACGGTGAGGGACACGTCGCCGTAGCCGACGCCGTCGGCCTCGAGTTCGACGAGGGCGCCGCCGAGGCGGTCGGCCTCGGCGTCGGCGGCGGCATCGACCATCGCAGAAGCCGTACCCTCGGTGTCCTGCACGTGCGCCGCCATGGAGTAGCGCTTCGAGAAGTAGTGGCGCTGCGCGCTCCGGATCTTGCGCCGGGCGGCCTCCAGAGCGTAGGGACGCCACTCGAGAGACAGGGTGAACCGCGCCTCCATGCGGGCGAGTTCGTAGAGGAGGTTGGCGCGGGCGGTGGCCGGCGGCGAGAGGAGGGAGTAGAGGATGACGGGCTCGCCGTCGAGCCGGAGGTGCTGGCGCTCGGCTTCGAGCTCGGAGAGCGGCAGCCGCCAGTTGAGGGCGCTCGCGGCGGCGTGGCCGTGCCACTGGAGGCCGGGACGGTTGACGAGTTCGCTCAGGAAGGGAGTGGCCTCGTCCGCCGGCAGGAGACGGAGCGGGGTGACCTCGTTGGCGAGGGCGGCGGAGGCCTCGACGAGCTGGCGGAAGCGGGTGGCGGCCCGGCGCACCTCGGCGAGGAGAAAGACGGACTCGTGGGGGTTGCGGCGGGCCCGGAGCCAGTTGCGCGCGTACTCGACGAGCCAGTGGTTGCCCCGGGGTCCGGAGCGGCCCGCCCGCTCGAGGCCGGGGTTGTGGCTCCAGACGACATACGTCCTGAGGTCGTGGATCCGGGAAAGGAGGAAGTCGCGCCGGTTTCGCTGGGAGAGGGCCGCGACGCCGTCGAGGCCGTTGACCTCGCCGAGGACGCCGGGGCGACGGAGCAGGTAGAAGTAGAGCCGCGTGCTGGTGTCGAGGGAGGAGAGCAGACGCTGCCAGCGGTTGAGCACCTGGTCCAGCTGCTCGGGGGTGCGGCCATCCAGGACGGCTGGCTCCAGCTCGGCGGCCGCCAGGAACTCGCCGGCGCGGGTGAGGCAGAAGGGGTGTTCCTTCAGCCAGCCCCAGTAGGGCAGCTCGTCGGCGAGCGCGCCCGCCGCGGCGAAGTCCTGCTGCTCGGCCCGGAGGTTCATGCCAGGAGGTCGACGTGCCAGCGACCCGGTTTGCCGGCGTCGTAGCGGACGCGGCTCGTGGCGCTCGCCGCAACGATGGACAGCATGTTCGGGTCCTGGCGCCAGGCGAGCCAGCCGGCGGCGTAGAGGGTGCCGAAGATCAGGCCGCCCGTGACGAGCGAGTTGATGGCGTTCCACATCGCCAGGCCGAGGGTGAGAGACAGCAGGAACCACCGTCTCTCGACCCCCATGATGGTGAGCGGCCGGCTCAGGGCGGGGTGCCCGTGCCAGGCGCGCTTGCCGGTCACGATTCAAGCCCGACCGTATGCACGGTCAATACCGTATGGCGTCATACGATCAATACCGTATGGACGGGTCAGAAGAGCCAGCCGAGGAAGTTCACGGCGCCCATCGCCATGCCGAGGCCGAAGATGATCCCGGCCAGGGCCTTCTTGGAGCCGCCCTCGCCGAAGGCGAACATCAGCCCGCCGATGACGATGGCGATCAGCGAGAGGCCGCGGGCGATCGGGCCGGTGAAGGCGGTCTCGAGGACCGAGACGGCGTTCAGCCAGGGGCTGGTGCCTGCCATCGTGGCGAACGCGGCGCTCGGTACGAGCACGGCGGCGGCAGCCAGGATGATGGCGGCACGGATGTGGGATGTGGTGCGCTTCATGGAAGAGCCTCCTGGGTTGGGTTAGTCGGTGAAGTCGCCCTGCTCCTGTTCGGCAAGGCGGCGGGCAAGGTCGGGATCGCCGTCGCCGCGGCGAACCGAGCGCTCCGCGAGGTCGACCTTCCGGCCGATGTCGTAGAGCCCCAGGCTCCGCAGGATCCCGGCGACGGCGAAGACGATGGTGAGGAAGGCCGCGCCCGCGTAGAGGGTGATCGGCCACCAGTACTCGGTGACGATGACCCGGCGGTAAGGCGAGAGGTAGTCGAAGTGGGAGGCCCCGAAGAAGACGGCCAGCGCCGTGACCGCAACGGTGACGCCGACGCTCACCTTCCAGGGATGCATCTCAGATCTCCATCAGCTCCCGCGGCGTCGGGTCCTTGCCCCCGCCGCTGCGCTGTGGTCTTGCCGCCTCCCGGAAGGCTTTCGCGATGGTTCTCGCGATGAGGCGGCCGGCCTTGCCGTTCGAGCCGTAAAGGGCGAAGCCCGCCGCGGCCTTCGCCGCGATCGCGCCTTCGCGGTAGTGCTCGGTGGTGACCTCGATGTTCACCCGGCCGAACGTCTGTCCCCCGGCGCCCTCGTCAAGGGTGTATTCGAGCTGCGCGTCCGGGAACGACACCGCGCCCTCCGGGGAATGGGGAAGTCCGAGCTCGGCGGCCGCGCGCCTCCGCTCGGCGTCGGCCGCCCTGCGCCCCGCCCGGGCGCGGGCCCGCTCGCTCCGCCGGACCACGACGCGGCGCAGTTCCGCATCGAGCCGGACCCGGAGCGCCTCTATTCCCTTGGCGGCGAGCTGTTCCCGGGCGGCGAGCACGGCGCGGTAGACGGCGACGTCGTGGGCGAGGTCCTCGCGGCGTCCGATCCCGCTCCAGAAGTGCTGGCCCTCGGCGTCACCGCGGCTCTCCGCGGCGGCCTGCGCCTCCGCGGCTCCCTTCCTGGTCGCCGCCAGGACAGTGAAGGAGCCGCCGTTCGGCCCGTCCGCCTGGTGCTCGGTCACGAGGCCCTCGCGCTTGAGGCGGTTGATGCCGGCGCGCGCGGCGTAGGGGTGGCCGTCGAAGTGGACGGCCGCGATGTCCTGGTAGGCGGCGACTCGATGGGCGCTGATGTCCACGAGCGCGCCTTCGCGCCGGTCCCGGCCGCGGGGAGCGCCGTCCCGGGAACCGTGTTCCCGGCGGTGTCCGGTGCGCCGCGGCTCGCGGCCGCGGGGGGCGGCTGGCCTGGTGGGATGGCGGGGCTCCGGACGGCGACTCATGGGCGGGGGTCAGCGCGCGGGGGACATCGCCGGCGCCTGGCGCTGGGGCATGGGTTTCGGGGGGGCGTGGGGAGCGCGTTCGGGCGTCTCCGCATCGCGCGCGGCGCGCGCCTCGCGGGCGATGCCCCGCAGCTGTTCGCGGGCGGGCTTGATGAGGTTCCGCGCGATGCGGTGCCCCTCGGAGGCCGCGCGGTGCATCTCGCGCGGGTCCTCCTTGAGGGCCTTGATCCAGAGCTCCTTGTAGCTGGGATCGTGCTGCGGCTGGTAGCCGACGCCGAGCCGATCGCCCGCCGTCATGGTGGCGATCTCGACGCGGAGCTTCTCGCGGCCGTGCGCCGCGCCGTCCAGACCTTCGCTGTGGGTCTGCTTGAAGGTCTCGCGGTCCATCCGGCTCTCGTGTCCGGAGGCGTGGGCCATGTTCCGCAGCGCGGTGCTGTAGTAGTGCTCCGGACTCCGGAACTGCTTCCGCTCGGGGAGGACGACCTGGTCGTGCTCCTTGTTGTAGTAGTTGTGTTCGCCGGCGGTGTGCTTGATCTCGACGGCGGAGGCGGCGATGACGGCGTCGGCGCCGCGGTGCGCCTGCCATTCCGGCCGCGGCGGGCGCCGGTCGAGCTTGAGGCCGCGGACCTGCTCGACGTTGTAGACGATGGAGGTGCGCCAGACGGGCTTCTGCCCGTCGCGTTCCTGGCGGACGAGGATGCGTTCGCCGGGCCCCTTCGGCGGCTGGGCGCCGGCCTCCTTGATCTGCTGCATGGTGATCCAGCGGTTGTCGGTGAAGCCGCGGTCCTGGCCGCGGACGGGCAGGTAGACGGCGTTGCCGCCGGTGTAGGCGCGGTGGGTGATGGCGTTTCGGGGCAGGACCCGCTCGCCGGCCTTCGCGGCGCGCTGCCAGGGCGCGGTGCCTTCCTCCATCTGCCGGATGGCGGTCTCAGCGAACTTCCCGTAGTAGCGGCTGGGCGAGTCGATCGCGGGCTTCGAGGGAGAGGTTTTGGCTTCGGCCATGTTGGTTACTCCTGGTTGGGGGTTTCGGGATCGCGCGGAGGCCGCGCATGGGATGGAAGGCTCATCGTCCGGGCGTCATGGCCGGCTGCTGCCGCGCGGGAGCCGGAGGCGTGAGCGCGGGAACGCGCATCTCGGCGGCGTCCGGTGAGGACGGCTTGTCCCGGCCGATCTCCTGGATCCGCTCGCGGGCCGGCTTCACGAGGAAGTCGGAGATGCGGGTGGCCTCGGCGGCCGCGCGGTAGATCTCGCGTGGGTCGTCCTTGAGGGCTTTGATCCAGCTCTCGACGTACGCCGCGCTGTTGCCGCAGTGGCCGTCCTGCGGGTGGTGGCCAATGCCGATGCGCTCGCCGGTCATCATGGCGGCGATTTCCGCCCGGAGCTCTTCGCGGGCGTAGGGCGCGCTGCCGAAGCCGCCGGTGGGGTATTTGACGGCGTTGTGGAAGGTCTCGCGGTCCATCCGGCTCTTGTGTCCGGACGCGTGTGAAAGCTCGTGGAGAGCGGTCGCGTAGTAGTGCTCGGCGGACGGGAACTGGCCGCGCTCGGGGAGGACGATCTGGTCGGCTCTTGAGCTGTAGTAGGCGCGATTGCCGGGTGCGTGCTTGATCGGGACGTTGGAGGTTTCGATCACGGCTTCGGCCGCCTGGTGGCGTTGCCACTCGGGCGCGGGCGCGTCGCGCGGGGGCAGGTCGAGTCCTTCGGCTTGCTCGGCGTTGAAGACGGTGTAGACGCGGACGAGGAGCCGCGGTTTGTCGGGGCGTTCGTAGACGGTCCGGCCGTCGGAGTCGACCATTTGACGGCCCTGGTCGTCCTTCTTGGAAAGCAGCTTCTGGTTCTGGAAGTAGAGGATCTTTGCGCCGCGTTCGCCCTTGCGGACGTGGCCGCCAGCTTCTTTGATCTGGCGGTAGGTGGCCCAGCGATGGTCGGCGAAGCCGCGTTGCGCGCCCTCGAGTGCGAGGCCGAGGGAGTTGCCGCCGGTGTATCGGTTGCCCGTGAAGGGGTTGCGGGGAAGGAGGTGCTCGCCGGGTTTCCAGGGGCGCTGCCAGGGGGCGGTGCCGGCCTCGATCTGCTTGATGATCGCGGCGGCAAACTGCTGGTGGTACTCGGTGATGCGGTCCCGGCCGCGAGTGTTGGCTTTGGCTTCGGCCATGTTGGTTACTCATGCGGCGCGGGGTTCCGCGCGGTTAGGGCTGGTCCTCCAGAGCCAGGTCGTCAAACTCAGCCGAAGGCTCGTCGGTGTCGAGGGGGTCGCCGTTCTCGTCGGCGCCGGGGATGCCGAAGGCGTCGACGACCTCTCGCGGGGCCTCGATGGGCAGCCCGCGGTCGAAGACCTGAGCGAACTCCTCCTCGGTGTCGACGCTAAGGGCGGGTTTGCCCTCGATCTCGATTTCTCTGATTCCCATGTGTGCTGCTCCTTTCGCGTTTCAGCGGGATGGCAGCGCCCGCGCGCGCGGACGCTGGATGTCGAGGAATGCCTTGCGGGTGGTCCGCTCGGCGTAGTAGCGGGGGTCGTGCTTCTCGCCGGCGCGGCGCTTCTCAAGCGCGGCGATGACCTTCTCCTGGGGGACGCCCTTGCGGAGCTGGTCCTTCGCATAGGCCCAGTCCCGGGCGGACTGGCTGGTGTCGCGGCCCTCGATCTGACGTCCCGTGCCGGGGGAGCGCTGCAGGGAATGCTCCACCTTCGGGAGATGCGCGAACGCATCCGGGCGCGTCGGCCGGCCAGCGTGGTCGGTCCACTGCACGGGCGCGTCGTCGCGCTCCGGTTTCTTGTTGCGGAAGCCCGGCACACGCATGACGCGGGCGACGTCGGCGACCGAGGAGTCGCCCCCGTAGCGGGCCGCCAGGCGGCGCATGGTGTCCTCGGCCTCCGGAGCGGTCCAGACGTCCGGATCCGCGTGCCAGATGACTTGGTAGTTGTGGCGTGAGCTCCGGACCACAGCCGCGGGGCGGGGCAGGGAACCCGCATGCACGTCGGCAAGCACGCGATGCAGGGACTCGGGGCCGTTGCGGTCCAGGTCGAGCTGGAGCCGGCGCACCTTCGCCACGTCCTGCTTCTCGCGGCGTCGCCGCTCCGGGTTGATGGGATTCATCGACACGAAGATGTCGTAGCCCTGGGCGTTCAGAGCCCGAAGCCACGCCTGGAACTTCGGCGCGGTCACGGCTCGCGCCTGTTGGATTCGCTGTTCCGGGTGGCGGTCCTTGACCCGGTCGATCGCGACTAGCGCGAGGTGTTCAGATGGAGCGGGATAGAGCGCCCGGATATACGCCGTGGCTTGGTCCGGGTCTTGCTGTGTGTGTGTGTGTGTGTGGTTGCCACGGGTTTGGAGCCGGTTCGGGTTCGGAGCCGGTTATCTATCACACTCCGGGCCGTCGGCGCGAATTCGCCGGTCTGCTCTGGTGATGTTCCTGGCATCCCAGGGCCGGTCCAGCAACGGTTTTCGCGTTCGTAGTTGACCCGCCGCGCGAGCGGCGGGAGAGGGAGGGGCCGCGAAGCGGAGCCCGACCGGAGGCGCGCGGCGAAGTAGCGCTAAGTAGGCTTCGTCGCTCCGGGTGTTGGTGGCGTGGAAATTCGTCGTTCGTCCACTTCCCCAATTCCCTCCCCCCATATGGGAGGAATTGGGAAGGAATTGGGGAAGAATTGGGGTAAATCGTCGAGCCCAAGAGTGCCATGCGTTTTCGAGACGCCGGTAAACCTGGAAACACACCAGGTAAACCTGGAAACACACTGGGTAAACCTGGAAACACACCGGGTCGCCCTGGAAACACACGCCCCCTTTGGGGGTGGGTTGGCGACTCGACTACTTGATGAGTCGACGGTGCCGGCGCCTGGGATCCACGGCCACGAGCCGGAAGCCGCGGCGGCCACTCGAGTCGTCCGCGAGTTCGAATTCCAGGTCGCCCGCGTCCTGTAGATCGTCGAGAGCCGCCTCGGTCCGCCCGCGCCGACGATAGAGCGCCTGCTTGCTCATATGTTCCGGAGGAGGGCCGCATGCAACCCGGGTAAGGTCGGCGAGGGAGTAGATCTGAAGGCGGCTAGCGGCGGGGTTGGGGAGCCGCTTTCCCGTAGCGATCGCTTTCGGGTGATGCCACTCCAGGACCGGCTGCCCCTTGCTGAACACGGGGTTGCCGGCGGCGTCGAGAATGACCCCTCCGCGGCCGCGCCGCACTTCGGGAATCGTGAGTTCGATGCCCCGCCCATCGATTGCGAAACGGTCGCGCAGGAAACAGGCGGCGAAATAGAGCCGCCAGTGCGGCGCCGCCCGCCGCGCCCAGTGGCGGGCTCGCAGCCGGTCGTACCGGAAGCCTCGCCCGTCGGGATCCGGCGGCAGTCGGACGAAGATCTCCACCGAGCCGTCGAGCCCGTAAGGCATGGCGCCGATCATCAGGGGACGCAGCGCGGCAAGCGATCCGTCCGGGAGGGTGATGGGCCCGGCCTCGAGGTGCGTCATGCGGTTGAGCGCCCGGCGCAGCAGCCCGATCGCCCGGCCCCCTCGGGGGATCTCGTCCCACAACTCCGCCGCCATCTCGGCCGCGGAGAAGTACTGCGGAGTCAGGACGCCGCTCTTGCGTGCGGCCGGACTCAGGTTGCCGAGCACATGAACGACGAGCCGGGCCTCGTGGGTTACGCCGCGCCCGCTGCGCATGGACTGTCCGCCGAGGAAGTCGAACGCCGCCAGTGCGGGAGGCAGCGGTGGCGCCTCCGGATGCGTCGTCGCGTCGTTGAACGGCAAGTAGCCCGGCCGGAATTCGTCCGGGGCGGGCTCCTGAGGGCCGGGAAAGGCCAGCAACCTCGATTCTGGAGGCCGCTCCTTGCTGAAGTTCCAGCGTTCCAGGCGGGCGGGGAAACGCGCCTGCCAGCCCGAATCCCAGGCGCGAACCTGCTCGACCACCTCCGCGAGGGCCGAGAGGCCCGCCGGATTCACGGGGGCGTTCAGCGCCTTCATCAGTGCGGCGGGAGGATTGTCGCTGGCGGGGACCTCGGATATGACCAAGCGGGTGCCGTCCCCCCTGTGGACGCGCCAGCCGTCGCGCCGGATCAGGAGCACGAGGGCGCGCGCCTCTTCAGCCGGCGTTCCGTCGGGGAATTCGAGTTGCGCCCAGCGGGAGAGCCGCGCCTCGTCCTGGATTACTGCCGCGATGACAAGGTCGGTGCGGGACTCCGCCCAGCGCTGTGCGCGTCTGTTCCGCGCCCGGGCGTCCTTGCGGGCGCGGGCGTCCTTTCGCGCGCGGGCGTCGGCCGGTGCGGAGTCAGCTTCCGATAAGTATGATTATGTTAAGAAACAACCCGCAAGCGGTGTGGACAAGAGATTTGCCGCCTGTTACTCCCGCTCCCGAAACGCCATGACGTCCCGGTGAAACACGAACAGAGAGTCCAGATCCTCCGACGGCGATTCAAAGTTGTAGGTCCGCCCACCGCGCACCTTGAGCCGCAGGTTGTTCTGGAGATAGTCGAGTTCGAAGCGCTCCGTCTCTGCGAACGACAGTTGGAAGGCGTCCTTGTGATCCGTCTGGTAGTCGAACCCCTGCGGGGTGGCGACCAGCGTCCCCTCACACGATCCGAAGCGGTGCTTGTGGACGACGACTACCCGCACGGCCAACGCGGCCACCGGGTCGCCGAACTCCACCCGAACCGGAACCGGCCGCCGGCCCACCTCGACCTTCCGGGACACCACGTCCCGCCCCGCCACCGACACGGTCAGGTTGTATTCCCCTGGCCTCAGGTCGCTGATGGTCACCGGCGTGTTTCCCTTGAAGTTCCGGTTCAGGAAAACATTCGCGCCGGCCACGTCGCTTTCCACGGTGATGGACCCGAGCATCTCGATGAGATCGGCGGCCAGCGACCTGGTTCGGCCTCCCCGGATCGTGATGTCGACCTCCAGGGGATGAAATCCCTCCTTCTCGACCCGAACCGGATACACCCCCGCGTCCAGGTCCTCCCAGGCGCCCGGCACCGTCCCCAGTCTCCGGCCGTCCAGCAACACGCCGGCCCCATCCGTTCCCTCCACGTGCAGGCTGCCGGTCGTCGGCGGCGGGGGGGGCGGCGGCGGGGCGGGCCTGGCCGGTTCCGGTTCCGGGGCCGGAGGGGCCTCGTCGATCGGCGCCGCTTCTTCGGCCGGCGCCGGGGCTTCCTCGCCGCTACCGCAACCTGCGAGCGTCCCGACTCCCAGCAGGAACAGGACAGCGCTCGCCGCGAGGCGCATCGAACTAACCCGACGAGTCACCCGGGGCGTCTCCCACTTCGCGATAGCCCCGGTCGTAGTAGAGGAGCGGTGCGGCCTCGGCCCGCTCTACCCTGCCCTCGGTCACCCGCCCGATGAACAGCGTGTGATCCCCCTCGGCGTAGGCCCCGACGGTGGCGCATTCGAGCCAGCCGATACAGCCTGCGAGCAGCGGTGGATCTCCCGATCCGCCCGCCCGCACCGCGTCGGAAAACGGCGCGGAAAACTGGGCTTCGGAGTCCAGGCCCGGCTTCGCGAAGTGCCCCGAGACTCCAGCCTGATCGGAAGCGAGCAGGTGCACTCGAAAAGCGCCCGCGGCGATCGCAGTGTGGGCCCGCGCCGAGTTCATGATCGAGACGAGCACCAGCGGCGGGTCGAGGCTCACCGGGATGAAGGAACTGACGGTGATGCCCCGCGGGCCTTCCGGGCCGCTGGCGGTCACCACGGTCACCAGTTGCGGCGCGCGGCGCATCAGGCCGCGGATCGCCGAACCCGGGTCGCTCATCCAGCCAGGCCCGGGTCGTCCATTTCCTTGAAATCAGCCGCGTAGGTGATGTCCACGCTGCCCTTGAGGGTGTTGGCGAGCGGGCAGCCGCGTTCGTGGAAGCGGAGCGCGCGTTCGGCCTCCTCGCGCTTTCCGGCCGGCAACGCCACCCGGTACCGAATGCGGATGGAACGCAGCGCCATGACCCCGCTCTCATCCACGATGTCGCCCTCGATGTCCGCCGAAAGCCGATTCGGCTGGCTCGGAATGCCGCGTACTTCGAGCGCCCGCCCGAACGTACCCACCATTCAACCGCCGGTAGCGGCCACCACGTAGTCGAGAGTCGCCGGCAGTTCTTCCGCCGGGGTCACTCCGTAGAACGCGGCAATCCCGCTGTGGACGCCGAAGCGGACGGGCTCCCCGAAGTCCTCGAGGAAGGCCTGCCGGACCGGACCGGCCTCCTTGACGACCCGGGCGTGGCAGGTGTGGACGACCTTCTTCCTCGGGTCGGGGCTCATCGCGACTTTCCGAAGATCTCGGAGTGCAGATCCTTCACCGGGGCCCCGGCCCTGGCGGTCGGCAGTGACAGCTCCAGGGTAGTGCTGGTGGGTGCGCTGCAGGCGTTGTCCGTACAGAGCTGGTAGCGGACCAGCACCTCGGCGTCCGCGGAACGGCCGCGCTCGAGAACGGACGTGACCGGGATCCGGATGGCGATCGTCCCCTCGTAGAGGTCGTATTCCCCGAGTCCCGAGAGATCGCGCCGAATTGGGGGCGGATAGGCGGGCTCGCCGCTCTCGAACGCGCCTCCCTCGACGAGTTCCACCACCGTGGCGGTCGGAAAGGCCTCCTCGGGACCGTAGAGGTGGTAACCCTCGTCAAGTTCCGCGACCACCGCCACTTCGAGGTGGTCCCCCGGGCGGACCGGGGACTGGGAAGCCACCAACTCGAACTTCGCCGCGTTTTCCCAGTCGGGGATCATCGGCGCCTGACCGGCGGCAAGACCGCCGGACACGGCCAGCAGAAGGGCGGAGAGCGTGAGACGGCGTTTCAGATGTTTCATTGGGGCCGAAACTCCTTTTGGTGATTGGCGGGGATCAGGATCCGCCGAGGCGGGAGATCTCCGCGAGGATCTCTCCGGGCGCCGTGCGGTCGCGGTAGTTCACCCAGACGTTGACGAAACGGACGACCCCGTCGGTGTCCACGATGATGGTCGCGGGATGGGGAATGCCCTCCCGGTCCGTCCCGTCGTGATCCGGGTTCGGGATGCCGTATTCGCGGATAACCGGGCCCCCGTCCACCAGGACCGGAAAGGTCCAGTCGTTCTTCGAAAGCCACGTCAGGGTGTCCCCTGCGCCGTACTTGGAAATGCCGAGCACGGTCGTGTTCGCCGCCTCGAACTCAGTCAGGGATCCTTGCAACTCGCCGAGTTGCGCAATGCAGAATGGTCACCAACCCCCGCTGCGGAAGAACTCCAGGACGACCGGGCCGCGCTTCAGCAGCTCGGAAAGGCGGTAGGAAGCGCCGTGGGCATCCTTGAGTTCGAAGTCGGGCGCCGGGTCGCCGACGTTCACGGTGGGGGTGTCGGTGTCCTGCGCGGATCCGGTGGTCGCAGCGAGACCCGCGGCCAGACCGGCGACCAGCAGCGCGGAAGCGGGGAATCGAGACATGGGGATCATTCTAGCCCCGGGGCAGGAGCCGTCAGGGGGAAGCGTCGGCAGGAACCGGCTCGCACCCCGCGCGTGACGCATCCAGACCTCGACGCGGCCATCCGAGCCGTTGCTCAGGGATTCCCCCGCGCCCTTGCGGAGGGGTGCAGAAATGCGAGCCCTTACCGGGAGAACCGACCGCTACCCTTCCTAACTCTTTGATTCGCTGTCGCTTCCGTCGGATGTCGGCGCGCCGACATCGGCGCGCTGCTCTTCGAGCTGCCGCAGCAGGGTCCGCAGCGCTTCCACGACTTCCGCCTCTTCCACCTCACTGCGGCGAAAGGTCAACTGGAGCCGGAACGGGCCGCCGCGGGGGGCATAGCGGAAGACGAAGGGTCGCGGTCGCTCACCCCTGCCCTTCGGGCGTTTGGGTGCGGGGTCCTCGAGCCCCTGGGCGAGCCGCTGGACGCAGGCCAGCATGGCCTCCGCATTCGGCTCGCGGGCCACCCGCAGCAACTGGCGGCGCGAGACGATCCCGGAGGCCTGACACACCTCCCGGATCTCCTCCGGGATGTTCAGAAGAGCGAGGGTCTCGGTGATGGAGGTGCGTCCCTTGCCGACCCGGCGGGCAAGCGAGTCGTGGGTGTGTCCATGCTCCCGGATGAGTCCCTCGTACGCGGTGGCCTCTTCGAAGGCGGAGAGATCGTCCCGCAACAGGTTCTCCACCAGGGCCAGCTCGAGCGCGTCCCCCGCCTCGGCCTCCCGCTCGACGCACGGCACTTCGCGCAGCCCGGCCAGCACCGCCGCGCGGTAGCGCCGCTCGCCCGCGATGATCTGGAAGTCCTTGGGGCCCAGGCGCCGGACCAGGATCGGCTGCAGGATGCCCTGGTCGCGGATCGAGGTGGCGAGCGGCTCCAGCGCCCCGATGCGCTGGCGCGGCTGGTCGGGATTCGGATGGATCTGGGCCGTGGGGATCATCCGGTGGCGGACCCGCGGCTCGTCGGGAACGAGTCCCGCCACGTAGTGGCTGTCACGCGGCTTCAAGGCGACCTTTTCAGGAAGACCGGTTCGCTTGGACACGGGCAAGCACCTCCTGAGCCAGGAGTCCGTAGTCCTCGGCTCCCCGGGAGTTGGGGGCGAACGCGAAGATGGACTCCTTGTAGGCGGGACTCTCTTCGAGTCGAACGTTCCGGCTGATCAGCGTCCGAAAGACCGCCTTTCCGAAATGTCCGCGGATCTTGCGTATCGCGTCCCGCGCGATCCTGGTGCGCTGATCCGCCATGGTGATCACCACTCCAAGGAGCGACAGATCGGGATTCGGGCGGCGGCGGACCTGCTCCAGGGTGTCGAGGAGATCGTCGGCGCCTTCGAGAGCGTAGTAGGTCGGCGGGAGCGGCAACAGCAGATAGTCGCTCGCCACCAACGCGTTCACCGTGATGAGCCCGAGGGTGGGAGGCGTGTCGATCACGATGTAATCGAACTCCTCCCGAACGTGCTGGAGGCGGTCCCGAAGCCGGTAGTGGGCGTCGATGTCGCCCATGAGCTGGCGCTCCAGTTTCGCGAGCGAGATACGCGCTTCGGCCACCGAGAGTCCTTCCACCGACGTGGGGCTGATGATCTTCGCGAAGCGAACCTCGCCGGTGAGCGCCTCCAGCATCGAGGGACGGGATGGGTCCGGTTCGATGACGCTCACCGAAGCGTTCGCCTGGGGATCGACATCCACCAGCAGCGTCCGGTGGCCGGCGCCCGCGAACGCCGCCGCCAGGTTGACCGCGGTCGTGGTCTTGGCTACCCCGCCCTTCTGGTTCGCAACGGTGATGGTGGCGTGCACGTCAGCAGCCTGTGGACACGGTGACGCGAGCGCCGGGAGTGGGGAGGAGCCCGGCTGACAACGTGCAATCCGGGAGGAATGCCAAGCGCATTGCGGCCGATGGGGAACGGAGAGCGTAGCGACGCAGCCGGGATCCATCGCCAGTCGAACGCCGCGTCACGGTGTCTCCCGCCTGCCCATCAGTGCGCGTCACCGAGGTCGTCCTCGTCGAGGGCTTCCAGCCAGTCACCGAGCGCCTCGCTGTCCTCCGGCGGTTCGACGTCCTCCGCCATGAGTTCTTCCGCCCGCCGGGCACCGCGTTCGATGACGCGGGAATGGACGAAGATGGGCGCCCTCGTCCTCAGCGCGAGGGCGATGGCGTCGCTTGGCCGGGCGTCCACCGCCAGCCGCTGGCGCTTGCGCTGGAGATGGACGTGCGCGTAGAAGGTGTTGTCCTGCACATCGTGGATCACGACCTTGGTGACCCGGGCATCCAGCTCCCGCAGCAGTTCCCGGATCAGGTCGTGCGTGAACGGCCGGGGCGGCTCATAGTTCTCGATCTGCAGCCCGATCGCGCGGACCTCCATGGGTCCCACCCAGATGGGGATTTCCCGGTCTCCGGACTCCTCCTTGAGCATCACGACGGCGGCGCTGGTCCGTGGCACCATCAGGATCGCCTTGATGCTTACCTCAATCTCCACGGTCCGTTCCTCGTTGCTCATGCTGAGCGCACGGCGTTGCGGCCCCCGTTTCCGCTCGCCGCCTGGACGACCGGCAGGGGGATTGCAGCATCCCGGTCACCCGGGTCGGCGGTGAGGTCCGCCGGATCCCCGGTGAGCGGGCGCGGCGTCAGTGAACTCACCGGCTCACCGAGCAGGCTGTTCGGGCCAAACCCCGTGATCCTCACCTCGCCGAAGGTCCCGGTGGCCGCCGGCGGGCCGTCAAAGTTGACGACACGGTTGTCGGGCCCCCGTCCCATGAGCTGACCACCCTTGCGGCTGGGTCCTTCGATGAGCACTTCCACCTTGCGGCCGACCAGGTCGCGGTGCAGGTCAAGCTGGATTTCCCGCTGCCGAGCCTGGAGTTCGACGAGCCGCTCCGTCTTCTCCGGATCCGGAACGTCGTCCGGCAACCGCTTCGAGGCGAGCGTATGCGGACGCTCGGAGTACTTGAACGAATAGACCGAGGAGAACCGCACCTCGTCGAGAAGCGTCAGGGTCTCTTCGAACTCGCGCCGCGTCTCGCCGCAGAAGCCGACGATCAGGTCCGTGGAGAGGGCGAGTTCGGGAGTCTTTTGCCGCGCTCGCCCCACCAGGTCCAGGAATTCCGCCCGGCCGTATCCGCGACGCATCCGTTCCAGCACGGTCGTCGAACCCGATTGCGCGGGGAGATGCATGTGCGGCATCAGGGGTCCCCCGGCCGCGAAGCGGTCCATGAGCGCGTCGCTGAAGTCCTTGGGATGAGGGCTCGTGAAGCGGATCCGGCGAATGCCCGGCACGGCTCCCACCGCGTCGGTCAGTTCGGCAAAGTCGCTTCCGTCTTCCGGGTCCCGGTAGGAGTTCACGTTCTGGCCGAGGAGCTGGATCTCCCGGAAGCCCGACGCGGCGAGCGACTCCGCTTCCCGCACGATGGAGGACACGGTCCGGCACCGTTCGCGTCCGCGGGTGAAGGGCACCACACAGAACGAGCAGAAGTTGTCGCATCCCTCCATGACGGTGATGTACGCCTTGACCCCGGGGATCCGGTCGATCTGCTCCGGGGGGATATCGAGGTTGTCCGGATGGCGTCCGGTTTCGACGATCCGGGTCTCGCCATCGAGGAGCCGGCGCACGATCTCGGGAAGCCGCACCAGGCTCTGGGTGCCAAGGACGAAATCCACCGCCGGCGCCCGGCCGAAGATGGCCTCCCCTTCCTGCTGCGCCACGCATCCCGCCACCCCGATCAGTTGCGGGCGTTCGCCACCCCGGCCGACGAGCTGTTCCACGCGGGCAAAGACCTTCTCCTGCGCTTTCTCCCGCACCGAGCAGGTGTTCAGGACCACGATTTCCGCGGGTTCCGTCTCCGCCGGCCGGCAGCCGAGCGATCCGAGCGCCGCCGCCATCTTCTCCGAGTCGTGGACGTTCATCTGGCAACCCCAGGTCTCGATCCGAAACCGGCGGAGAGGTCCAGGGGCCGGGCAGGCGGCGGAATGACCGGTGGCAGGACCCGTCGGCAGCGGCGGCGGAGCGGATGCGCGGACCGTCATTCAGTGCCCCGCCGGCTCCGGCGCGAGGCCTCCGGTTCGGCCGCCGGGAGCATCGACGCCCGCACCGGAGAGCAATTCGGACGCGTGTCTTCGAGCGCTGTCGGTAACCTCGGGGCCGGCGAGCATACGGGCGATTTCCTCGATCCGGGCGTCCCCAACGAGGGTGCGAACCCGGACCGCATCGCCGGATTCTAGTTTCTCGACGGCGAGATGAGCCCGCCCGAGGGCGGCGACCTGGGGCAGATGCGTGACGGAAACGACCTGGTGCGAGGCGGCGAGCCGCCGGAGTCGCCGCCCGACGGCATCGGCAATGCGACCGGACGTCCCGGTGTCCGCCTCGTCGAAGACCAGCGTCGCCACACCCCCTTTCCCCGCCCCGGCCGCCTTGAGCGCGAGAAAGAACCGCGATGACTCCCCTCCCGATGCGACTTCCCCGATCGGCGCCGGCGCCATCTCGGGACCGGCGCTGAACAGGAACTCCACGCGGTCGAGGCCGTGCTCCGTGAAGTGCGCGGTGCCTCCTGCCTTCCCGGATCCGGGTTCTCCCGAGAGCGGTTCGATCCCGATGGAGAAACGGGCACGGGGAATGCCGAGGCCGGCGAGCTCGCCCTGTACTCCAGTCGCAAGTGCCGCCGCGGCCGCCCCGCGGGCGGCGTGCAGCGATGCCGCCCGGTCCCGGTAGCGGGCGGCGGCATCCGTGGCCGCGGCGACGGCGCGGCGTCGTTCCTGAGCCTGATCCGTAAGTTCGGCAAGCGCCGCGCGAAGCTCGGCGGCCCGCTCGAGCAGGGCGTCCGCGCCGCCCGCTCCTCCGGCGTAGCGGCGCTCCAGGCCTCGCAACACGACGAGACGATCTTCGATTTCCGCGAGCCGCTCCGGCGCTGCCCGGACGCTGTCGCACCGGTCCCGCACCGCTGCCGCCAGATCCTCCACCTCGACGAGCAGGTCGGGACGCCCATCGAGCAGACCGGCGGTCCGGGGGTCGATGGCGCCGGCGTCCTCGAGGGCGCGCAGCGCGACCGCCAACTGCGCGCCGACCGCGGAGTCCGACCCGTAGAGCGCCTGATAGGCGCTTTCGAGGCGGCTGGCGAGCTGTTCCGCATGGCCGAGGGTCCGCCGCTCTTCGAGCAGCCCCCCGACCTCGCCCGGTTGCGGCGCCGCCCGTTCGATCTCTTCGAGGGCCCGTTCCATCTCGGCGCGCTCGACCGTAGCGGCGGTGAGCCGCTCCTGCAGGCCGTCGCGTTCCGCTTCCGCGGCGCGGAGGGCGCGGAAGGCAGCCGCGACCTCGCGCCGCAAGGGCGCATGACCACCCGCGTCGTCCACCGCTTCCCGGGCGGCCCCGGGCTGCAGGAGGGCCAGGTACTCTCCCTGGCTGTAGATCTCGGCGAGGATCACGCCCAGCGCCCGCAGCACCGCCACCGGCACCGCCGTCCCGTTCACGGTGATCCGATTGGAGATCGAGCGCCGTCCCGGGACCAGCCGGAGTTCCCGCCGGATCACGAGATCGCCGTCCTCGGCGGAAACACCCGCTTCCCGGGCGAGCGCCCTGAATCGCTCCCGGTCCGGCGCTTCCTCGTCCGGTGCGGTGAAACCCGCCTCGACGACCGCGCGGTCCGCCAGCGGGCCCACGAGCTGCGAACGCCCACGCACCCCGAGAATCAGCCCGAGCGCCTCCAGCAGGATGCTCTTGCCCACCCCGGTCTCGCCGGTGACCACATTCAGCCCCGCCTCGAACTCGAGAGAGACATCCTTGAGGAGGGCGACGTTTTGCGCCCGGAGCCAATGGAGCATCGCAGCCGGCGGTGGGAACGGAGAGGCCGAATTCTGCGTTACTGCGGGATGCCGGGGGCCACGGTCCCCGGACCTGTCCCGGAACGCTCCCCGCTGCGGATCGGCGCCGAAAACGGCGACAACCCCAATGGGTAGTGGTTGAGCATGGGTTAGGCTACTATATGTTGGGTATTCGGGTCCCCCGCCGCTCCTACGTGTTCGCCCGGTTCACGGCTTCGTGCAACGCTGTTTTCCGGGCCGGAGTCTCGCTGCTGGCTCCCCGCGCCGTACTGGCGGGTCAGGTGCCGCCCGACCCCCAGGCCGCCGGGCCGGTCGACGAGACCGTAACCGCCGTCGAACTCGATTCCTCCGGGAGATTCCTCGACGAGGGCGGCTTCCTGGCGCTCGTGGTGGAGGCCGGGCCGGTCGCCTGGTTCGTGCTCGCCACGCTGCTCTTCTTCAGCCTCGTCTCGTGGGCCATCATCCTGAGCAAGTCGCGGCGGCTCGGCCAGGTGGAGCGGAACTCGGCCGCGTTCCTGAACCATTTCCGTTCCGCCAAGCGATTCGCGGACGTCGTTGCCTGGGCCCGGAAACACCCCGACAGCCCCCTGGCCAGACTCTTCCAGGCGGGCTACCAGGAAGTCCGCTATCAGTCCCGGCAGGACCCGGAAGACGAAGAGCCGGCGCGCCTGCGGGTCTCCAACATGGAAGCCGTGGCGCGATCACTGCTCCGCGCCTCGTCCACCGAAACCGCGGCCCTGGAGCATCGGATGATGTTCCTGGCGACGACCGGCGGCGCCACCCCGTTCATCGGGCTGTTCGGGACCGTCTGGGGGATCATGAATTCCTTTCGGGACATCGCGCTCACCCAGGCGGCGAACATCAGCGTCGTGGCCCCCGGAGTGTCGGAAGCCCTGATCGCGACCGCCGCGGGGCTGGCGGCGGCGATCCCGGCCGTCATCGCCTACAACGCGTTCCTGGCCCAGATCCGCCGGATCACCACCACGATGGACGATTTCTCCATGGAGTACGTGGCCATGCTGGAACGTCACCTGGCCCGCTGACGGCATGGGGATGGGAACCGCCGGCGGCGCCCCTGGAGGCTCAGGAACCGGTTCCGGATCCGCCCTGGCCCAGCTCAGCGCCCGCCGGAGAGCGGCGGCGGGAAGCGCGCTCTCCGAGATCAACGTCACGCCCTTCGTGGACGTGGTACTGGTATTGCTGATCATCTTCATGGTGACCGCTCCGCTCCTCGTCCGCTCCCTCGAGGTGAACCTCCCGACCGCCCGCATGCGGTCCGCGGAGGCCACCGAGCGCGTCATCGTCACGGTGGACGCCGAAGGCCGGACGTTCGTCGGCGAGCGAGCGGTAAACCCGCTGCTGCTGGAAGAGCGGCTCCGCGAAATCGTCGATCTGGAAGGGGCTCGCGAGGGCTATCTGCAGGGGGATGTCTCGCTAGAATACGGACAGGTCATCGAGGTAATAGACACGATGAAACGTGCGGGTTTCGACCGTGTGGGTCTCGTGTACGCCTACCCCGGCGAACAGCGGCGAAGGTAACCGTTCGTGCCGGACCCACCCCGGACTCCGCCAGCCCGGCAAGGGCCGGCGGCATCCTCCCGGCCGGGCCGGGCGGACGAAGCGTTCCGGCGCAACCTCATGTGGTCGGCAACCGCGCACGTCGTCCTGTTGGGAGGCGCCGCCGTGGGTCTGGAGCTGGATTCGGGCCGCGACCTGGCGCCACCTTCCGCCGCGTTCATCGAACTCGGGATGTCGGGGCCGAGCCCGACCCCCAGCCTGGGAAGCGCCGCGGCGGCTCCCCCTGCCCCGGAACCAATCCCGGAACCGGAACCGGAACCGGAGCCGCCCGCTCCCGAGCCTCCGGCGCCCGAACCCGAGCCCGTTCCCGAACCTCCGGCGTCCCGTCCGGAGGTGGTGCGCCCGACGGTGGAGAACCGGGACCGCATGCCGGTCCCCGACGCCCGGGCCCGCCGCCGCGCCGCCCGCCCCCAACGCCCGGAATCCGGGCTTCGGGGCCGCGATGCCGCGTGGGCTGATTCCGCGCGGCTCGAGACCCGCCGCCCCGTCGACACCAAGTCCCGGCCCACCCGGAGGGCCGCCAACACCGGCGCGGCCAACCGGCAGGACTCCCGCAACACCGGGATCGGCCTCGGAGGAACCCCGGGAGGCACGCGCTTCGACCAGGACTTCGAATACGCCTTCTACCAGCGCCAGATGATCGCCCGGATCCAGGCGAACTGGCAGCAGATCCCCGTTCGCGGCCGGGCCACCGTGGTCATCCGGTTCACGATCTTCCGCGACGGAGCCATCAGCGACGCGGAGGTGGAAAGCTCGAGCGGCCAGTCCCTCCTCGACCGGGCGGCGCTCCGGGCGGTCGTTCTGGCCGAGCCCCTGCCGCGGCTTCCCGACAGCTATCCGCGAGACCGCGTCGGCGTGCATCTCCTGTTCACCTACGAGCAGGAAGCGACCGGCAGTCCGGACGGACCCGCGCCCGAGGTTTCATGAAGCCTCCTCGCCTGCCCCGTCTCATCCTGGCCGTAATCGGCGCCGCGCTGGCCACCGGAGTGGCCGCGGGTTTCGTCCCCGTGACCGGGATTGCCCGTCCGGTCTCCGAGCCCGGAGTCCTGGCCGGACCCGCAAGCGGGACTGCGGAGGTGGAAGTCACGAGTCTCGGGGCGTCCCCGGCCGCGACCGCCGCCCAGGAGACCGGCGACTGGTATCTCGACATCACCCGTCCGGGCGCCCCGGTGAGGATGGCCATCCCGGACTTCCAGTTGGCGCCGCCCGAGGCCGCCGGGACCGGAGGCGGGGAAGCGGCAGCCGTCCCGGCGGAACCGCTTTCCGGCGAGACCTTCACGGTGGCGGACGAGGCGGCCGAAGCCGCATCGGTCGCCAGCGCCGTGCTGTGGAGCGACATCGAGTACGCCGCGGTGTACCGGATGCTCCCGAAGCGCTTCTACCGGATCGCCGAAGCCGGGTCGCCGGAAGGTGTTCTCGACTACTACCAGTGGGAATCGATCGGCGCCGACATCCTGATCCGCGGGACTCTCCGGATCGAAGGCGAGATGCTGGTGGCCGAAGTGCGGATGCACGCCGTCCGGGCGCAGGAGAACGTCTTCGGCCGCCGCTACACGGCGGCCCGCGGAGCCGCGCGGACGCTCGCCCACCGAATCGCGGACGACATCCTGCAACACGCCGGGAACTACCAGGGCGTCGCCCGCACCCGGATCGCCTTCTCCACCAATCGGTCGGGCCCGCGCGCCAAGGAGATCTACCTGATGGACTACGACGGTCACGGGCAACGCCCGGTGACCGCCAACGGCTCCCTCAACATCACCCCGAGCTGGTCGCCGGATGGCCGGGCGCTCACCTATATCTCCTACCGCGAAGGCGCTCCCGCCCTCTACCTCGCTTTCCTCTATCAGGGCCGGGGCGAGAAGCTCGTGGGGGACTTCCAGTCCTTCACCCCGGCCTGGTCGCCGGATGGAAGGTGGATCGCCTTCACTTCGAATCGCGACGGGCAGTCGGAGATCTACCTTGCCGCGGTGGACGGCTCCGAACTGCGGCGGCTTACCGACAACCGCGCCATCGATGTCGCCCCCACCTGGTCCCCGAACGGACGCACGATCGCCTTCACCTCGGACCGGACCGGAGCTCCGCAGATCTACACCATGGACCGGGACGGACTGAATCTGCGGCGCGTTTCCTTCGAGGGTTCGTACAACGATTCCCCCGCCTGGTCGCCGTCACGCCAGCACAGCGAAATCGCTTACGCCTCCCGGATCGAACGCCGTCCCTTCGACATCGTCGTCCATGATTTCGAGACCCGGCAGACCCGCCAGCTCACGACCGGCCGCGGCAGCAACGAGAGTCCCTCCTGGGCTCCCAACGGGCTGCATATCGCGTTCGCGTCCAACCGGGCCGGCGACGACCAGGTGTTCACCATGCATCGCGACGGCTCCAATCTGAAGCAGCTCACCCGCGAAGGGAGCAATACCACCCCGCGCTGGGGCAATCCCCCCGGAAATCCGCGCTGAGGTCGTCCCCATGAGACTAGATTCGAGACCCTTCTCGGCCCGCCGGGCGGCGGCCCTCCTCCTCGCGCTGCTGGTGGGGTTCGCATGTTCTTCCGTCGACCGCACCCCGGCAACCGGGAGTGACGCGGCGCCCGGTCCCATGACGCCTCCCGAAGCCTCGGAGGCCGCCAGCGAACCCGAAACCGATGCGGGACCGTCGAGTTCCAGCGGGTTGACCGAGGACGAAATCCTGGCCATCCCGCCCGAGGTCGGAAGCGAAACCGACCTGCTGGACATCGGGGCGAAAAGCCTCGAAGAGTTGAACACCGAAGGACACCTCAAGGACGTGCAGTTCGAGTACGACAGCGCCCAACTGAGCGCCACGATGCGAGCCACCCTCGAGGAGAACGCCGACTGGCTGTCGCGCTATCCCTCGGTGAGGATCCTGGTCGAAGGACACTGCGACGAACGCGGCACCGTGGAGTACAACCTCGCGCTCGGGGAAGAACGCGCCCGGGCCGTCCGCGACTACCTGCGGGATCTCGGCGTGGGTTCCGGCCGGATGCGGCTCATCAGCTACGGCAAGGAATTTCCTCTCGATCCGGGTCACAACGAGGCCGCCTGGCGGCGAAACCGCCGCGCCCATCTGGAGATCGTCGCCAAGTGAAGTCTTCCCGCACCGCGTCCCCCGCCCGGGCGCTCTTCGCCGCGGCCCTTCTCGGTTCCCTCGCCGCGGCCCCGCTCGCCGGTGAGACCCGGGCCGCCACCCAGCGGGACCAGAACCGCATCGTGTCCGAGATTCGCCAGATCCAGGCGCAGCTCGCGACGCTGGTCGAAGCGCAGGCCGCCCTTTCCCAGGCGGTGGAAGCCCTCCTCGCCGACCGGGAAGAACAGCTCAGCGCTGATCGCCAGGGCCGCGCCGAAACGATGAATACGCTCGAGCGGATGGAACGGAGCGTCGCGACGCTGAGCGAGGCCTTCCGGGATACCAATGAGCGCCTCTCGGCCCTCATGGTGGAAGTGGAGTCGGTGCGGGAGGCGCAGCGCCGCGCCGCGCTCCTGGGCGGCGGTTCCGGGGAGGCCGGCGACCCGGCGCCTCCGGACGGTGAGGAGACCGAGGCGACGGGAGTCGCGGATGCGGACGATGCATCGCCGGAAGAAGGCTCCGGGGACGAAGGCGCCGAACAAGAGGCGACGGTCCTGGACGAACCGAGTGTTTCCGAGATCTATCTGCAGGCCGACGCGGACTACCTCCAAGGGCGCTATGACCTTGCCCTGGCGGGGTTCGAGCGGGTTGCCGAGATGGGAGGCGAGCTGGCGGACAACGCCCGCTACTTCATGGGAGAATGCCGGCTGGCCCAGGACCGGCTGGAGGACGCTCTCGAACAGTTCGACATCGTGATTCGGGATTTCCCGGACAGCAGCAAGATTGGCGAGGCCTGGTACAAGAAGGGCCTCATCTTCGGGCGGATGGGTCATGAGTCCGACGCCCGCGAGATCTTTGAAGACATATTGGATGTTTTTGCCGGAACCACGGCGGCGCGTCTGGCGCAAAGGGAGCTGGACGCCATGCCGCCGAGAGACCCCGGCGTGTGAAAGCCGGTCGCTCGATGCGGCCGGAAGGAGTGGATGAGATGCGAGATCTGAACAAGATCGTGCTGCGCGGGGTGGTTTCCGACGCCCCGCGGACGCGTGTTTTTGAGGACGGACGAAAACTGGTCAACCTGAACGTGAAGACGGTGACCATCGAGAACGACGAGACCGGCGCGATGCGGGAACGGCCCGCCTGGCACCGGGTAGCGGTCAGCGGAGAGCGGAATTCGGAGGTCGCTGATGGGCTGGCACCCGACAGCCCGGTGTACGTGGAGGGACGCTTGCGAACCCGCAAGTACCGCAACCAGGAAGGCGATGACGTGTACGCCACGGAGGTCCGGGCCGACATCGTGCGCGCGTCCGAGAGCGCCGAGCCGGGGATCAACCGTTCCATCGTGTTGGGCAACCTCGGCCAGACCCCGGAACTCCGGAAGTTCGACAACTTCATGGTGATGAACCTGCGGATCGCCACCAGCGAGAGCTGGAGGCGGCGGGACGGGGAGACGGGCGAAGAGACCGAGTGGCACCAGGTCGCGGTGTTCGGAGAACCCGCACGGCGGCTGGAGGGCCAGCTCGAGAAGGGACAGCGGGTCCTCGCCGAGGGCATGCTGCAGACCCGCAAGTACAACGATCGCAGCGGACGGGAACGGCGGGTCACCGAGACCCGGGCCCACTCGGTCCTGGGCAGCGGTAGCTCGGGACGCGGCGGTTACGAGTCCGCGGGCCGGGCTTCCGGCCAGAGAGCCGGAACGGACTCCGGGTCACGCGGGGAGCGGAAACAGCCGGACGCCTGGGGATCCAGCGGGGTGAACACGAGCGACGACGTCGACGACGTTCCCTTTTAGGGAACGGAGCGCCGGCCTCCAGACAAGGAGCGCCGGCCTCCGGCCGGCATCGCTGCGCGAGAGCGCAGCGAAACTCCCAGCGCCACGCCCACACGTGGCGCACGTCGTAACCTCACGCGGAAAAATTGACTCACGCCTCGGCGCGGAGTTCCAGAGCGGAGGTGACGCGTACGGCTTGGAACGCCGACCTCCGGTCGGCACGCGCGGCGCTCCGCTCCGCTGTGACTTCCTCGTAAGGTGTTGATATTGCGATCCGTTATACGCGATCCCCGAAAACGGATGGCACCTGGGGCGGCACATCCTGAACCGGTCGGTAGCCCCGAGTCTGATCGGGAAACGGCAGGAATCCGGCTCGCCGTCGAGCGACGTGGGCGGCAGTGTATGGCACAGCGATCCGCACCGGGGGGAGCAGCGGCAGGAACGTACAACACCTCGGGACCGCTGCCCGGCGCACCGCGTCTTGGCCGACCACCGCCGTGACGCGGACGAGCTGGCCGGCCTCGACGATCACCGCCCGTCAGCCGAGCGCCGCCGACCAGGATCGCCGTGCCGCCAGGAGTCCCGGGCCGAGCGCGGCACCGGCCCGACCCCCGCGAGCGATGCAGGACTGCGGGGCCACCTTCGGGGCCACGGTTGGAGTAGCGGAAGTCAACACCCCCTTCCGCTACGACTTCCGCTACCCCGCGATCGCCGACGTGGTTCACGAGAGCCGTTGGCGCCGTTGCGGTTGGACGCCTGCCGGCGAATCCGCTCTCCGCCTTTGGGGCGGAGAGCAGGGCTGCAAGCGACCCCCCTCCGATCCACGGATCTACGGTCCCGACACCCGCAGTCGTGCTACCACTTCTGCTACCGGTCGGGGGTCGCTTGCAGCCCGCGCCTGCGGCGCGAGTGATCCCTGCGGGAAGGCTTCCGGCCCGCCTGCGGCGGGTCCAGGCGGCCGGCGGCGGAGCCTCCGTAGGCGGCGCGGTCCTCGAAGGGGACGCGGAGGCCGGACGACAGCTCGCGGACGCCGCTGACGGGCTCGGAGGCCCGCTCCCCGGCATTGGGGAGCCGGAGGGCCTCCGCGGCCTGGTCGAAGGCGACCCGCTCCGCCTGGTCGAGGTGGACGGCCACAGCGGTGCGCCGCTGCTTCGTGCGCGCACTGGCGTGGGGGTTCGGGGGCTGCGCCCTGGGCTGCGCCCCCGGTCGTCCGGTGCTCCGGCAGCGGCGCGAGAGGCCGGGGGTTCGAAGGGGGGGCGCAGCATCCCCTCGCCAGTCCCATTGTGTATACAAAGGGTATGCTGGCCCAACTGCCGTAGCAGGTGGCCAGTCCCAGGGTGTACGCACACTGGGTAGGCTGGCCCACCTGCCTTAGCAGGTCGGCCAGCCGCCGCGACGGTGCCCGGGCAGACCCGGAATCGTCGGTCCGGAACGGCGGGATCGAGGTGCAACGCTAGGTCGCCAGGAACGCGCTCCACTGCTCCATGAGCGCCCGCCGCCGCTCGAACAGGTCGGTCCGCCGGTACGCCGCCTCGATGCGGTTCGTGTTCACGTGCGCCAGCGCCAGCTCGCAGACCTCCCGAGGGGCGTCGGAGCACTCCGCCGCCCAGTCACGGAAGCTCGAACGGAACCCGTGCGGCACCGCGCCGATCTTCAACTCGCGGAGCGTCTTCGCGAGCGCCCCCTGGTTGAGCGGGAGGCCCCGCGGCGAAGGGAACACCGTCTCCGAGCCGTCCGCGAACTCCCGCGCCTCGCGGAGCACCGCGAGCGCGCGTGTGGAGAGCGGAACCCGATGCTCCCGACCCGTCTTCATCCGCTCGGGCGGGATGCGCCATTCCCGGCCCGCAAGGTCCATCTCCTTCCACCGCGCGCCGCGCACCTCGCCACTCCGGCACGCCGTCAGCACCAGAAACTCGAACGCCAGCACGGTCGCCGGATACGCGTCGGAGGCCCGCACCGCCGCGATGGCGCCGGCCACCTCGGCATACGGCAGGGCGCGATGGTGCCGCGGCCGGACGCCGTTCTTCGGCAGCGCCGCGCCGATGGCCTCCCCGGCCGGGTTGTCCTCCCGGTAGCCCTGGGCCACCGCCCACCGCATCACCGCCGAGATCCGACGCCGAACCCGCCGCGCCGTCTCCCGCTTCCCGTTCCAGATCGGCTGCAGGACCGCCATCACGTCCGAGGTGCGGATCCGGTTCACCGGTTGCCCTCCGAGCTTCGGCATCACGTAGTCCCGCAGGCTCGAGCGCCACAGCTTCTCGGACCGGCCGCCGTCCTTCCAGCCGGCCCGGTGGACCGCAAGGACCTTCTCCACGGCTTCGGCGAACGTCGGGACGGTCCGCTTCCGGCCGGTGACCAGTTCACCGCGCTGCCGCGCCAGGAGGTTCAGGACGCACTTCTGTCGGGCCTCGGCGAGGCTGACGTGGGGCCAGGAGCCGAGTCCGAGGTTGCGGGGCCGTCCGTCGACGCTGATGCGCTGGCCCCAGGACTTGGCGAGGTGGCCGCGTGCGGTGCGCTTCACCCGGAGGGACAAACCTCCGGAGCCGCGGCCGTCGCCGTACCATCCGGGTTCCCGTATGGTCTCGACGAATCTCGCG